>JAQWNG010000028.1 GCA_029246385.1 Halioglobus sp. | reverse complement strand
CTTGCATCGCAGGTGCGCTTGGGTACAATAGCGTCGCGTTTTAAGGAACGTAGCAATTCTTCGCGTCCCCTTCGTCTAGTGGTCCAGGACACTGCCCTTTCACGGCGGTAACAGGGGTTCGAACCCCCTAGGGGACGCCATTTTTAATGAAGCTCGGTACTGTTTCGGGCTTGTCGCATAAACGGATCGTCAATCACGATCCGGTGAAAGGTCAGGGCATATCATGAGTCGTTACTGGAGTGATGTGGTTAGTACGCTGACGCCCTATGTTCCCGGCGAGCAACCCCTGTCAGATAAGTTGGTGAAACTCAACACCAATGAAAGTCCTTATCCGCCATCGCCTCGCGTATTGGAGGCCATTAGTGCGGTCAGTGCAGATGCGCTGCGTCTGTACCCTGATCCTGAATCCTTTGTTCTTAGGGAAGCCATCGCCACTCGATTCGGTCTGCAGACTGAACAGGTCTTTGTGGGCAATGGGTCGGACGAAGTTATTGCATTGGCATTCATGGCATTATTTAAGCACAGGCTGCCGCTGTATTTTCCAGACGTCAGTTATAGCTTCTATCCGGTTTGGTCTGCGCTGTTTGACATTGCTTCTAATGCGATCCCATTAGAGGCGGATTTCAGTATCGACCCTGCTTCTTACCCGGCGAAAAATGGCGGTATCATTATTCCTAATCCGAATGCCCCCACCGGTATGCTGATGGGTCTCGATTCTATTCGCGCTTTGCTGCAAAGGAGTGCTGAATCGGTAGTAGTTATAGATGAGGCTTACATCGATTTTGGCGGCGATTCTGCAGCAAAACTAATTGATGAATATGACAATCTTTTGGTAGTGCAGACGCTATCTAAATCTCGAGCATTAGCCGGCCTACGGGTCGGGTTTGCCATGGGCAGTGAAACATTGATTGAAGCGCTTGGGCGCGTCAAGAATTCATTTAACTCATATCCACTGGACATTGTTGCGCAACGGGCCGCTTTGGCTTCGATAGGCGATGAGAATTATTTTCGTAATACTTGCGAGCGGGTAATTAACACCCGTAACATACTGTGTTCTGGGATGACCGAACTAGGATTTGATATATTGCCGTCAGTCGCCAATTTTATTCTGGCATCTCACCGGCAGTATAGTGCTCGCGAATTATTTTCTGGCCTGCGGGATCAAGGCATACTCGTACGGTATTTTGATAAGCCACGAATCGACAACCATCTTCGCATTACTATAGGTACAGATGAAAACAATGAAGCCCTGTTGATAGCGTTGAGAACTGTGATGGGTAACGGTTGATGCGCTTGCGCCCTATTCAATGATGGTTGCGTTAACGCAGCAGTTGACCAGCACTGGTTGTCCAATAATAAAAACTAAACGCCGCTTATACTTTTTTCAGTATGAGGCTGCCGATGCTATAGCCAGCGCCAAAAGAGCAGAGCACTCCCATGTCACCGCTAGTTAGATCACTGCGATGCTTATGAAAGGCAATTATCGAGCCCGCTGAACTGGTGTTGGCATATTCATCGAGAATAATCGGAGCCTCATCGGCGCTAGCGTCTCGACCGAGAACGCGTTTAGAGATCAATTGGTTCATGCTGAGGTTTGCCTGATGCAGCCACAGTCGTTTGATTTTATTGGGTGAAATGTCAAGTAATTCCAGCTGATCTGATATTTGTGCTGCTACTGCGGGGCAGACCTCTTTGAAGACTTTGCGTCCTTCCTGAACAAATAACTTGTCAGTCGCGCCGGTTCCCGATTCATCGCCCCGATTGAGGAAACCAAAATTATTGCGGATATTGTTTGAGAAAATCGTTTGCAATTTACTGTCTACGATAACGTATTGCTCATGACTGGTTGCGGTAGTCGTGCTCTCGACGATGATGGCAGTGCATACATCGCCAAAAATGAAATGTGAGTCGCGGTCGAGAAAATTTAGATGACCGCTACAAATTTCCGGATTGATTATTAATACGCAGCGCGCACTGCCAGCGCTGACTGCGTCTCGAGCTTGCTGGATGCCGAAGGTAGCAGACGAGCATGCCACGTTCATATCAAAACCGTATCCTTTGATGCTCAGCGCGTCCTGAATTTCAACGGCGATGGCTGGGTAAGGACGCTGCATATTTGATGCGGCAACAATAACAGAATCGATATCAGCGGCCGTTTTGCCAGCCTGACGCATCGCTTCTTGGGCTGCGGCGACACCCATTTCACACTGGATCGACTGCGCCTCATTGGGGCGCTCAGGAAGGCGCGGTACCATCCGTTTAGGGTCTACAATTCCGCTTTTATTCATCACATAGCGGGACTTGATCCCCGATGCTTTTTCAACAAATTCCGCTGACGATTGTTGCATGGCCAGCACTGTACCTGCCGCGATTTGCTCTGCATGATCAGCGTTGAAGTTGTCTGCGTAAGCATTGAATGAGGACACTAACTCTTCGTTGCTGATGGACTCTGCCGGAGTAAAGAGGCCGGTTCCGCTGATAACGATGTTGGACATTGTTAAAAATTCCAGTAATTAGCGACTATGATCCACTGGTGACAATCAAAAAGCCTGGGTAGGGCTCTTCCTGTTTCAGATGCTCTCTAGCGTTCACTCGTTGGAACAAAGTCGCGCTCAGTATAGCCTGTATAGAGCTGCCGGGGGCGCCCAATTCGGTAGGTGCCGCTGATCATCTCGTTCCAGTGGGCTATCCACCCGACAGTGCGACCCACTGCGAATATTACGGTGAACATGCTTGCGGGTATGCCGATCGCCTTGAGAATGATGCCAGAGTAAAAATCCACATTGGGGTATAGCTTCTTCTCGATGAAGTAAGTATCTGACAGGGCAATATCCTCAAGACGTTTGGCAATCTCCAGTAGCGGATCATTCTCAATGCCGAGTTCTGCCAGCACTTCGTCAGCAGCCTCCTTCATTACCTTCGCGCGCGGATCGAAGTTCTTATACACTCGGTGACCGAAACCCATAAGTCGGAATGGGTCATTTTTATCTTTGGCACGAGCGACAAACTCTTCAATCCTGGATACATCACCAATTTCCTTGAGCATTTCCAGCACGGCCTCATTAGCTCCACCGTGCGAGGGTCCCCAAAGCGCAGCGATGCCTGCGGCGATGCATGCAAAAGGATTAGCGCCAGATGATCCCGCGAGACGGACGGTTGAAGTAGACGCATTCTGCTCATGATCGGCATGCAGCAGAAAAATACGATCCATTGCCCTAGCAAGCACTGGACTTATATTGCTTGGTTCGCAGGGATTCCCAAACATCATATGAAGAAAATTTTCTGCATAACTTAAACTGTTGTCCGGATACATAAAAGGCTGGCCTGTAGAATATTTGTAACTCATTGCCGCCAAAGTTGGCATCTTAGCAATCAGGCGAAAAGCAGCAATTTCTCGATGGTGTTCGTCAGATATTTCTAGAGAATCGTGATAAAAAGCCGAAAGCGCCCCTACTACGCCACACATAACTGCCATTGGGTGTGCATCTCGGCGAAACCCGTTAAAAAAAGTGCATATCTGCTCGTTGACCATAGTGTGTCGACTTACAGTTGTTAAGAATCGGGCTTTTTGATCCGCAGTAGGGAGTTCACCGTACAGTAGAAGGTAGCAAGTCTCTAGGTAGTCGGAGTTCTCTGCTAGCTGACCGATTGGGTAGCCTCTGTGGAGAAGAATTCCTTTGGCGCCATCGATAAACGTAATTTTGGATTCACAAGAAGCAGTGGAGACGAATCCGGGGTCGTAAGTAAACAGGCCTTTGGCAGTGAGCCCGCCAACATCAGCGACGTCAGGCCCCAAGGTGCCGACGTAGATGGGAAGCTCAATAGCCTCTTCGATTCCGTCGATTTTAAGCGTGGCCTTTTTGTCGGTCATAGGGAGTCTCAGGTCGTCTATTGATGCGGTTCACTACTATAAAGTCTCGGAAGTTTTTGTCAATTGAACGGGTATCAATTGTCGGGAAAAGCCGAAAGTTGAATGGAGTCTTATGAAACAAAGTTCACCTATAGTGATAGGGTTCGCAGCAGATTTGGTTTTGTTGCCCTGTAACACAGTGGGTTTGTGTTTATGGCGCTAAATGCCTATAATCCTGCGCGCGCTGAATGTATCTCTGCAGGCGCGGCAAGCCAATGTTTCTGGCTCCCGTCAATCCGATCAATTGCCCAAAGGGCAACACATAAACGGTAACTGATTTGTGAAAGATAAACGCCCTGTAAATTTAGACATAGGATCCATGCGACTCCCTGTAACCGCTTGGGCCTCGATAACGCATCGCGCCACCGGGGTATTCTTGTTCGCCGGTATCGCATTGATGCTGTGGGCGCTGGATGGCAGTCTAGCCGACCCGGCAGGCTTTAATGCGCTGGAGGAAACGCTAGCACACCCCCTGCTTAAGCTGGTGATTTGGGCGGTGGTGTCCGCCCTAATCTATCATGCGCTGGCAGGGATAAAACATCTTGTAATGGATATGGGTTTTGGAGAGACAATGGCGGCGGGTATATTGGGAGTCCGTGTTGTTTGGGCCCTTGCGGCAGTACTAATCGTGTTTGCGGGGATTTGGATATGGTAACATCTGTAACAAGCTTGGGCCGCTCTGGACTTTACGATTGGTTCGTACAACGGGCGAGTGCCCTTATTTTGCTAGCCTATTTTCTCTTTTTAGGTTGGACGCTGGTTGCCGGCGTCGACTATGCGTCTTGGAAAGCGTTATTTTCCCAAACGTGGATGCGGGTATTCAGTTTGCTGGCATTAGTTTCTTTGTGTGCCCATGCGTGGGTTGGCCTCTGGACAGTATTCACTGATTATCTGACAGAACGTATGCTGGGCTCTGCTGGTGGCATAGTTCGTCTGCTCGCCGAGGCCATAAGCGCGCTCGTTATATTTACATATCTTGTCTGGGGCATCCAGATCCTGTGGGGTTTATAAAAATGGCGGCTCTTCGCACTATTTCATTTGATGGCCTAATCGTTGGTGGTGGGGGCTCGGGTATGCGCGCGTCTTTTCAAATGGCCCAATCTGGATTCAAAACGGCAGTGATCTCGAAGGTTTTTCCAACGCGTTCACACACTGTGTCAGCGCAAGGTGGTATCACCTGCGCTATTGCCTCAGCAGACCCTGATGATGATTGGCGGTGGCATATGTACGATACAGTCAAAGGTGCTGACTATATTGGTGACCAGGAGGCAATAGAGTATATGTGCAGCGTCGGTCCTGAGGCGATCTATGAATTAGAGCATATGGGGCTGCCGTTTTCTCGCACTGAAGAAGGGCGCATCTACCAGCGTCCGTTTGGCGGGCAGTCAAAGGACTATGGGAAGGGTGGTCAAGCCGCGCGGACATGCGCGGCGGCAGATCGCACCGGCCACGCACTACTGCACACTCTTTACCAAGGTAACATCAAGAATGAGACGGTGTTTCTGAATGAGTGGTATGCCGTCGACCTAGTAAAAAATCAAGACGGTGCCGTGGTCGGCGTCATCGCTATTTGTATAGAAACTGGTGAAACCGTCTATGTGAAATCGAAGGCTACCGTGCTCGCCACTGGGGGGGCCGGCCGTATTTATGCGTCTACTACAAATGCTCACATCAACACGGGCGATGGTATTGGTATGGCTTTGCGCGCCGGTTTTCCGGTGCAGGATATTGAAATGTGGCAGTTCCATCCAACCGGCATTGCGGGAGCCGGTACGCTGGTAACTGAAGGTTGTCGCGGAGAAGGTGGCTATCTTATTAATAAAGATGGCGAGCGTTTTATGGAGCGTTATGCGCCTAACTCTAAGGACCTGGCCGGACGCGACGTGGTGGCGCGATCGATGGTGAAAGAAATATTAGAAGGGCGTGGCTGTGGCCCCAATGGCGACCACGTGTATCTAAAGCTGGATCATTTGGGTGAAGAAGTCCTAGAAAGTCGCTTGCCTGGTATTTGTGAACTGTCTAGAACATTTGCACATGTAGACCCCACAAAGGAGCCAGTGCCTGTTGTGCCGACCTGTCACTACATGATGGGAGGTATACCGACGAACGTGAATGGACAAGCAATGAGCGTTAATAAAAATGGTGAGGACGCCATTATTCCCGGTTTGTATGCCTGTGGGGAGGCCGCCTGTGTCTCTGTGCACGGGGCTAACCGCCTTGGCGGGAATTCTTTGCTCGATCTGGTCGTGTTTGGGAGGGCCTCAGGTTTGTTTATTGAGAAAGCCCTGCGCGAAGGCATTGAACTGCGCGATGCGTCGGAGAATGATATAGAACAAGCTATGTTCAGGCTGAACAAGCTCAATAACTCCGAGCCCGCGGAGAAAGTGGGGGATCTGCGTAAAGAGTTGCAAAATACGATGCAAAATTACTTCGGTGTATTCCGCAACGGACCTTTGATGCAGGAAGGTATTGTCAAATTAGCTGACCTGCGTTCGCGGATTGAAAACCTCGGATTGTCGGACAAGAGCCTGGTGTTTAATACAGCCAGAATCGAAGTTCTGGAACTGCAAAACCTTTTGGAAGTGGCAGAAGCCACTGCGATTACTGCTGAAGGGCGCAAAGAAAGTCGCGGAGCACATGCTAGGGAGGACTTTGATGCGCGCGATGACGAAAACTGGCTGTGCCATTCGATGTATTATCCTGCCGATAAAAGCGTCGGCAAGCGGAGAGTAAATTTTGAGCCGAAAACGGTGCCGACATTTCAACCGACAGTGCGCAGCTACTAGGAGGCGACAGTAATGTTACAGGTTAGTATTTATCGTTATAATCCAGAGACCGACGTCGAACCCTACATGCAGGATGTGCAAGTCGACACGGGTGGCAAGGATATGATGGTCCTGGACGTGATGGAGTTGATCAAGGCCGAGGATGACACCGTGGTCTATAGGCGCTCCTGTCGGGAGGGCGTATGCGGCTCCGATGGTGTCAACATGAATGGCACCAATGGATTGGCCTGCGTGACACCATTATCGAAAGCCGTCAGGAAAAACAAGCTGGTGTTGCGCCCTCTACCGGGGTTACCGGTAATTCGGGACCTGGTGGTCGATATGAGCTTGTTTTACGCGCAGTATGAAAAGGTGCAGCCATACTTGCAGAACAATACGCCCGCCCCGGCTATCGAACGCCTGCAGACGCCTGAAGAACGTGAAAAGCTGGATGGCCTTTACGAGTGTATTCTCTGCGCCTGTTGTTCTACCGCTTGCCCGTCATTCTGGTGGAACCCTGATCGTTTTATTGGCCCTGCTGGATTGCTGCAGGCTTACCGCTTTTTAGCGGACACTCGTGACACCGCTACAGACGAACGTCTAGGCAGATTGGACGATCCTTTCAGCGTGTTCCGCTGTCACGGCATTCAGAGTTGCGTCAACGTTTGTCCGAAGGGGCTCAACCCTACTCGGGCGATTGGTCACATACGAAACATGCTATTGTCGCGCGCGACATAGTATTAGTATTGTCGTTTAAGGCATTGATTTAATTAGTTTTTATAGCTACAGGAGCACGGCATCTCGCCGGTGAAACCAGCCACAGGCCCAATTGTAAGGCCAAAGCATGCGTTTTTCGAAACCCATCGGTGTGTGGGTCAGTAGTACCAGTCGACCGAGCCCCGGGAGGGGTCCAGATGCAAAATAGTTCGATAGAAGTTTTGCGGCAGAGCTCTCATATCTCAGGCGGTAACGCCACGTATGTGGAGGATTTGTACGAGTCTTACCTAAAGGACCCTAACGGGGTGCCCGAGCAATGGAGAGACTACTTCGATAAACTCCCTGTGGTGCCCTCAGATGTTACGCAAATTGAGGACGTTCCTCATTCCGTGATTCGCGAGCGTTTCGCTCAGATCAGTAAAATGCGCGTGCGCACCGAAGCTACCGTGCAGTACGATTCTAAGGCCACAGACTATGAGCGAAAGCAGGTTTGTGTGGTGCAATTAATTTCTGCCTATCGTCAACGCGGGCACCAAAAAGCAAAACTTGATCCTCTTGGGCTTGCGCAGCGTGAACAGGTTGCTGACCTCGAGCTAGGTTTCCACCATTTGTCGTCTGCTGACTTTGATACCGTTTTTCAGGCGGGCAGTCTGCATATCGGCAAAGCTGATGCCACGTTGGGTGAAATCTACGAGGCACTTGAGCAGACCTACTGCCACACGATTGGTGCCGAGTTCATGCATATAGTCGATACCACTGAGCGGCACTGGGTTATGCAGAGAATGGAGTCAGTTCGTTCAGCGCCAGATTATGGTGAACAAGTGCGCTTGCAATTGCTGAATCTCCTGATCAATGCAGAGGGGCTAGAAAAGTCCTTGGCATCGAAGTATCCCGGTACTAAGCGCTTCGGACTAGAGGGCGCTGAGAGTCTGATTCCTATGTTGTCAGAAATGGTGCAACGCTGCGGCTCTTACCGGGCAAAAGAGATTGTTATCGGGATGGCGCACCGTGGAAGGCTTAACGTGCTGATTAACATCTTTGGGAAAAACCCGTCTGAGTTGTTTGCCGAGTTCGAGGGCAGGGCACAGTATGAAAGCTCTGGAGACGTAAAGTACCATCAGGGGTTCTCATCCAACGTAATGACAGAGGGGGGAGAGGTTCACCTCGCACTGTCGTTTAATCCGTCTCATCTGGAAATCGTATCTCCGGTTGTAGAGGGCTCCGTGCGCGCGCGCCAGGAGCGGCGCCTTGATAATGTCGGAGATGTTGTGGTGCCTATCGTCTTGCATGGTGATGCCGCTTTTGCTGGGCAGGGTGTGGTGATGGAGACATTCCAGATGTCACAGACTCGAGGTTACAAAACCGGCGGTACGATTCATGTTGTGCTGAACAATCAGGTTGGATTCACCACTCACGAGCGAGAGGATGCCCGTTCAACAGAGTACTGCACCGACGTCGCCAAAATGGTTCAGGCGCCGATATTCCACGTCAATGCAGATGATCCAGAAGCGGTGCTATTTGTCACTCAATTAGCCGTTGATTATCGTACTGAGTTTAACAAGGACGTTGTTATTGACCTTATTTGTTATCGCCGCCGTGGTCACAATGAAGCAGACGAACCCTCGGTAACGCAGCCGCTGATGTACAAAGTGATCAGTCAGCACAAAACGACGCAACACCTGTATTCTGAGAAGCTCGTCAGCGAAGGACTGATCACAGAGACCGAAGTCGAGGCTTTAGTGGAGCGTTACAGGGAGGCTTTAGATCGTGATGCTCCGCTGGTTAGCAGCTTGGTATCTGAGCCGAATCCGTCTTTGTTTGTCGATTGGTCCCCTTACCTGGGTCACGACTGGAGGTTGAAGTGCGACACGAGTATCGATATCCAAGCTTTGCAGTCGCTGGCTCACACTACCAATCTGTCCCCGGATGGCTTTCCGCTGCAACGTCAGGTCTCTAAAATATTGGAGGACCGTCGTAAAATGGCTGCCGGAGCGCTGTCAATTAACTGGGGCTTTGCAGAAAACCTTGCCTACGCATCATTGTTGCAAGAAGGGCGTCCTATCAGATTGACAGGGCAGGATGTAGGGCGCGGCACCTTCTCTCATCGCCATGCGGTGTTGCACAATCAAAGCGACGGCAGTACCTATATTCCTTTGCAGCATATTAGCGAAGACCAGGCAAAATTCAGTATTTATGATTCGCTGCTGTCCGAGGAGGCTGCGCTTGCTTTTGAATACGGCTACGCCACCACATCACCTCAGGGGTTAGTTATCTGGGAAGCCCAGTTTGGTGACTTCGCTAATGGTGCGCAGGTGGTTATCGATCAATTCATTACTAGCGGTGAGTACAAGTGGTCTCGCTTGTGCGGTTTGACAATGCTGCTGCCTCATGGATACGAAGGGCAGGGTCCGGAGCACTCGTCTGCGAGGCTAGAACGTTTTATGCAGTTATGTGCAGAGCACAATATACAGGTCTGCGCCCCAACTACGCCGGCGCAGGTTTTTCATATGCTGAGGCGACAGGCCATTCGTCCGCTCCGCAAGCCACTGGTGGTTATGTCACCCAAAAGCCTGCTGCGGCATAAAGAGGCGATTTCCACTATAGAAGACTTGGCCGGGGGTAAATTCTATAATGTGATGGACGAGATCGATGACCTGGATAAGTCGAAAGTTCAACGTATTATCATATGTAGCGGTAAAGTATTTTATGATCTGCTCGCGGTTAGGCGCGAGCGCGAACTAAACCATATTGCAATTTTGCGTCTTGAGCAGCTGTATCCTTTTCCAGAAGAGGAGTTATTGCAGATACTGACGGACTCGTATCCCAATATTGTGGATGCAGTTTGGTGTCAGGAGGAGCCAATGAATCAGGGTTCTTGGTATGCCAGCCAGCACCATATGCGTAGAGTCATACAGCGCCATAAAGTGGATGTCTATCTGCGCTATGTTGGACGCGACTCATCCGCTGCTGCCGCTGCTGGCTACATGGCACTGCATGTCGCACAGCTGGAGAAGTTTATTGACGAGGCTCTGGGAGAAATGCCTTGGGGCTATTGACAGCATGCGTTTTTTTTTAAAGGAAATGAAATGACTATTGAAATAAAGGCGCCAGCCTTTCCGGAATCTATCGCTGATGGCGAAGTGGCGGCCTGGCACAAGTCGGAAGGCGACACAGTGTCACGAGATGAACTGATAGTCGAGATAGAGACAGATAAAGTCGTATTGGAAGTGGTTGCTCCGGTGAATGGTGTCATCAGAGAAATCCATACTGTGGTAGGCCAGACAATCGAAAGCGAACAGCTCCTTGCCACACTTGATGAAAAACAGGCAACGGCGCTTTCCTCTCCTCCCGCTCAAGTGTCCGCCGTTGCGACAATTAGCAGTTCATCAGAAGGAGTCTCGGCGGACCTGCTTGGACCCGCTGCGAGGTTGTTGGTTGAAGAGCATAAGCTCGATGTCGGCGCCATATCGGGTACCGGAAAAAATGGACGCATTACCAAGGAAGACATCCTAAAGTATATGAAGGTGCAAGACTCGTTACCTGCTTCGGTGCCTGTAGCGACTGCCGACAAGGATTCGCTCTCTGATAGTCCTTCGGGCGAGCGTATAGAGAGACGGGTGCCAATGACCCGCATGCGCGCGAGAATAGCCGAGCGGTTACTCAACGCCACGCACGAAACGGCAATGCTTAGCACATTTAACGAGGTAAATATGGCGCCGGTGATGGCGCTACGTAAAAAGTACAAAGAGCAATTTGAGAAAACGCATAATGGCACGCGCCTCGGTTTTATGGGCTTTTTTGTCAAAGCAGCCTGCGAAGCCCTAAAGCGATTTCCAGCCGTCAACGCGTCTGTTGATGGCAACGATATCGTATACCACGGCTACCAGGATATTGGCGTGGCGGTTTCTACTGAGGGCGGGCTTGTCGTGCCGGTGATGCGTGATGCGGACTTTATGAGCCTCGCGGATATTGAAGCTGCGATCCGAGACATGGGCCTGCGAGCCAAAGATAACAAGTTGACTATTGAGGATATGACCGGCGGCACGTTTACGGTTACCAACGGCGGAGTATTCGGTTCTTTGTTGTCCACACCTATCCTAAACCCTCCGCAAACCGGTATTCTGGGCATGCACAAAATTCAAGAGCGCCCGATGGCTGTCGACGGTCAGGTCGTGGTTCTGCCTATGATGTATTTGGCGTTGACTTATGATCATCGTCTCATTGACGGCAAAACCGCCGTACAGTTTTTGGTGGCGATCAAGGATCTGATTGAAGATCCCGCGCGGATTCTGCTGCAATTATAGAGAATATGAAAGTAGGTGATTTTGCACACGATGATAGAGCAACCTTTCTGTTGTAGAGACATCTTTAGTGGGGGCGATGATGGCTGAAAAATATGATGTTGTAATAATTGGATCAGGGCCGGCGGGCTATGTGGCGGCCATCAAGGCAGCGCAGCTCGGTTTGAATGTTGCCTGCGTGGAGCAATGGCTAGACGACAGCGATAGTATGCAGTTGGGCGGCACGTGCTTAAACGTCGGCTGCATCCCATCCAAAGCGCTGCTCGACAGCAGTCAAAAGTTTGCTGAAGTTCGTGATAATTTAACGGCACATGGAATCTCAGTGAAAAAATCTGAGATAGATATACCGGCGATGCTGGCTCGCAAGGATCAAATAGTCTCTCAGCTGACCGGTGGTATAGCAGGGCTTTTTAAACATAACGGTGTCACAGCTATCTCCGGCACGGGAAAAGTACTCGTCGGGGCGAAAGTTGAAGTGACTGACAACAAGGGCAGCGTTCAGATTCTGGATGCAAGTAATGTCATTATTGCCGCTGGTTCAGTGCCGGTGAGCATTGCCCCCGCGCCGATAGACAATGAATACATTATCGACTCCACTGGAGCGCTTGTGCTGACCGAAGTCCCCGTCCGTTTGGGAGTAATTGGCGCAGGAGTCATCGGGCTAGAGCTCGGCAGCGTTTGGCGCCGCCTTGGATCCGAGGTTGTGATGTTAGAGGCATTGGATGACTTTCTGCCGATGATGGATATACAGGTTGCCAAGGAGGCAGCAAAAATTTTTAAGAAGCAGGGACTCGATATCCGCCTCGGCGCCAGAGTCATCCGCACAGAAGTCAAAAACAATAAAGTAGAAGTTACGTATACTAGTGCAGGAACCGAGCACACAGAGCTCTTTGACAAACTTATTGTTGCGGTAGGGCGCAGGCCCCGCTCCGAAGACTTATTCTCATCTGACAGTGGTGTCACGTTAGACGAGCGTGGTTTCATCTATGTGAATGATAATTGCGAAACTGAGGCGCCGCATGTGTATGCCGTCGGAGACGTCGTTCGTGGCCTTATGTTGGCACACAAGGCTTCGGAAGAGGGAGTAATGGTGGTTGAACGTATTGCTGGTAAACAGGCGCAAATGAACTATGACTGTGTTCCTTCGGTCATCTATACGCACCCTGAAATTGCAGCTGTCGGGCAAACTGAGCAGGAATTAAAAGCGGATGGCATCGAATACAAGACAGGCGTATTTCCGTTCGCGGCGAGTGGACGGGCGTTAGCGGCCAACGATTCTGATGGCATTGTAAAGATGATTGCTGATGCTGAGACAGACCGAATACTAGGATGTCACATAATAGGACCATCCGCAGCGGATCTTGTGCAGCAGGTGGTCATAGCGATGGAGTTTGGATCCAGTGCAGAGGACCTTGCGCTCACTGTCTTCGGTCACCCCACACTGTCAGAGGCGGTGCATGAGGCAGCATTAGCGGTGGATGGACAAGCCATCCATGTTGCAAATCGGAAAAAGCGTTAGAAAAATTCGTCCGAGTGCGCACAACGTAGAAAGTGGCAGGCGCGCATGGATGTTTAGCGGGTTCGTTTGGTAGCGGCATAGGTGCCGAGCAGCCTTAACTTGTAGCAGTTAAAAATTGACAACAGGATAGAACATGAATCTTCACGAGTATCAGGGTAAGCAGTTGTTTGCTGAGTACGGGCTACCAGTATCCAAGGGATATGCGGTAGACACCCCAGAAGAAGCAATGGCGGCAGCGGATAAAATCGGCGGCGACATGTGGGTTGTCAAGGCGCAGGTACATGCTGGGGGGCGTGGCAAGGCTGGGGGAGTTAAACTGGTTAAAACTAAAGCTGAGATCGAAGGCTTTGCCAAGCAGTGGTTGGGCAAAAGACTGGTCACATACCAGACCGATGAAGCGGGGCAGCCAGTGAGCAAAATCCTGGTAGAAACCTGTACTGATATTGCCGATGAATTGTATCTTGGTGCCGTAGTTGATCGCTCTTCGCGTCGTATTGTCTTTATGGCATCCACCGAAGGTGGTGTTGAAATTGAGAAAGTTGCGGAACAATCCCCTGAAAAGATATTGCGCACCACGATTGATCCGCTGACTGGCCCTCAGCCTTATCAGGGTCGTGAGCTGGCTTTTAATTTGGGGCTGTCCGGTGAACAGATCAAGCAGTTCGTGAAAATCTTTATGGGTTTGGCGCAGTTGTTTGTCGAGAAAGACTTGGCGCTGATTGAAATTAACCCTTTGGTGATAACCGACGGGGGTAACCTTCACTGTCTAGACGCCAAGATCGGCGTCGACAGTAATGCGCTTTACCGGCAACCTGCGTTGCATGAGATGCACGATACTACGCAGGAAGACGAGCGCGAAGTACATGCCGCTAAATGGGAATTGAATTACGTAGCTCTCGATGGGAATATCGGGTGTATGGTCAACGGCGCCGGCCTTGCTATGGGAACGATGGATATCGTTGCCTTGCATGGCGGATTCCCGGCAAATTTTTTAGACGTCGGCGGCGGTGCCACCAAGGAACGGGTATCAGAAGCGTTCAAAATCATCCTCTCTGACGACAAGGTCAAAGCCGTGCTTATTAATATTTTTGGCGGCATTGTACGCTGCGATCTAATTGCTGAGGGTGTCATCGGTGCCGTTGAAGAAATTGGCGTACAGGTGCCGGTTGTGGTGCGGTTGGAGGGCAATAATGCGGAATTAGGGCAACAAGTTCTGGCCGACAGTGGATTAAATATCATCGCTGCGACAAGCCTCACAGACGCTGCTCAGCAGGCAGTTAAAGCGGCCGGAGGTGCAGCGCAATGAGCATTCTTATCGATAAAAACACCAAAGTCATTTGTCAGGGTTTCACCGGTTCACAGGGAACGTTTCACTCTGAACAGGCGATCGCTTACGGTAGCAAGATGGTCGGAGGTGTGACCCCCGGCAAAGGGGGACAAGAACACTTGGGACTGCCGGTTTTTAACACTGTGGCAGAGGCGGTTGCCGTAACGGGAGCCGAGGCATCGGTGATCTACGTACCAGCCCCTTTCTGCAAAGACTCGATCCTTGAGGCCGCCAACGGTGGAATCAAGCTTATCGTGTGTATCACCGAGGGCATTGCAACGCTAGATATGCTTGAAGCCAAAGTAAAGTGCGATGAATTGGGCGTACGCTTGATCGGACCTAACTGTCCCGGCGTGATTACACCCGGTGAATGTAAAATCGGTATTATGCCTGGTCATATTCACCTGCCCGGAAAGGTTGGTATTGTGTCTCGCTCGGGTACTCTGACGTATGAGGCAGTCAAGCAGACAACGGACGCAGGGTTCGGGCAGTCTACGTGCGTCGGTATTGGTGGTGACCCGATTCCAGGGTCAAACTTTATTGATATTCTCGAAATGTTTCAAAATGACCCCGCAACTGAAGCGATTGTGATGATTGGTGAAATTGGAGGTTCGGCGGAAGAAGAGGCGGCAGCTTACATCAAGGCGCATGTGACGAAACCCGTCGTGTCCTACATTGCTGGTGTCACCGCGCCTACTGGCAAGCGTATGGGGCATGCGGGCGCTATAATTTCGGGCGGCAAGGGCACGGCTGACGAGAAGTTTGCAGCCCTTGAGGATGCTGGTGTTAAAACCGTACGTAGTTTGGCAGAAATCGGTACTGCCTTAGCTGAGATTACCGGCTGGTAAGTCAGGATCGGACGGACGAAGTAGTGCAGGGCTGGTCGTTAGGCCAGTCCTGTTGTTGTTTCAAATTAGACGCTCTAGGAAGTTAGGTCATAGCCAAACACGCCTCGTGTCTGCGCGCGCTGCACGCTGCGAATCCAAAGACGGCCCTACCGAGTCTAGCAGAATGTCGTAGTATGCAATTGATTGCAGTGCCTCACTTGAAATGAACGTGATCTACCCCCATATCCGAATCACAGTATAAATATATCGTGAAATCAATACTTTAAAAACGAGGCTCCCATGACTGCTGATGTGAAAAAAGAGACGCTTGGCTTCCAAACTGAAGCGAAGCAATTGCTCCATCTGATGATCCACTCCTTGTATAGCAACAAGGAAATCTTCATGCGTGAGCTAATATCGAATGCTAGCGATGCTATTGATAAGCTGCGTTTCGCTGCGCTCGCCGATGATGCGTTGCTGGAAGGGCAGGGAGAGTATGCAATACAGATAGATCTCGATAAAAAGGCCAACACTATCACCATTAGCGACAACGGCATTGGCATGAATCGGGACGAGGTGATTGAAAACCTAGGCACCATTGCGAAGTCGGGTACTGCATCATTTTTAGAGAGTCTCACCGGCGATGAACGCAAAGATTCCCAGTTAATTGGACAGTTTGGCGTCGGCTTCTATTCCGGCTTTATTGTTGCCGACCGAGTTAAGGTGCATACCCGCAAGGCTGGTGAAGAGGCTGATGCCGGAGTGTTATGGGAATCGTGTGGCGAGGCGGAATTTTCTATCGAGTCGAGTGCTAGGCAAACACGCGGCACCAGCATCACTCTATTTCTAAAAAAGGGTTGCGAAGAATTCGCTGACGATTTTCGCGTACGCAGCGTGATCAAGAAATATTCAGACCACATCTCAGTGCCGGTGATGATGCTGAAGCCACCTGCACCGTCGGCTGAAGGTGACGATACCGTAGATACCGATATTGAACTCGAGGCAGTCAATGAGGCGAGCGCGCTTTGGATGCGTGGACGCACTGAGGTAAAGAGTGACGAGTACAAAGCGTTTTACAAACATGTCTCGCACGATTATGAAGACCCACTAACTTGGAGCCACAATAAGGTTGAGGGCAAGCTTGAATACACTAGCCTACTCTATATTCCGGCAAAGGCCCCTTTTGATCTGTGGAATCGCGAAATGTCGCGTGGACTTAAATTATACGTGCAGCGCACCTTCATTATGGATGACGCTGAACAGTTTTTACCGCTATATCTTCGTTTTATTAAAGGCGTCGTAGACTCGAATGATTTATCCCTTAACGTCTCGCGCGAAATACTGCAACAAGATCCAGCCGTTGAAAGTATGCGTAATGCATTGACCAAGCGTGTTTTGGACATGCTGGGCAAAATGGCAAAGGCGAAGAAAGGCAATGATTACGCCACATTCTGGAAGCAATTCGGTACCGTATTGAAGGAGGGGCCTGCGGAGGATACGACTAATCAGGTGAAGATCGCTAAGCTTTTGCGCTTTAGCACAACGCATACAGATCTAGAGGAACAGGACCAGTCTCTTGAGGATTACGTCGGGCGTTTGCAGGAGAAACAGGAAAAAATCTACTATGTCGTGGCAGAGAGCTTCAATACGGCTAAGAAAAGCCCACATTTAGAAGTGTTTCGTAAAAAAGGCATAGAGGTATTGCTGTTGTCGGACCGTGTTGATGACTGGTTGATGAACCATCTGCGTGAGTTTGATGGAAAGCAATTCCAGGATGTCGCTCGCGGTGCGTTAGAACTCGCGGGAGACTCAGAAGAGGAAAAAGAAGCTCAAGAAGCGCTCAGTAAAGAATCAGAGGCGTTGGTAGAGCGCGTGTCTAAAGTGCTCGAAACTAAGGTCAGTGAGGTGCGGGCAACGGCTCGTCTTACCGATTCCGCAGCCTGTCTCGTCGTAGGAGATTTTGATATGGGGTCGCAGATGCGGCGCATTATGGAAGCCGCTGGCCAAGAAATGCCGGAGAGTAAGCCGATACTGGAAATTAATCCCGCGCATCCGTTGGCAGAAATGCTCGATCAGGAGCCTGATGAAGACCGTTTTGAGAGCCTGGCAAATATTATCTTCGATCAGGCCACGCTCGTTGAGGGTGGTCAGCTAGACGATCCGGCAGATTATGTGTCCAGGATGAATCAGCTTTTGATGAGTATGCGTTAGGCCTGATTGTGTACGGCAGTCCCGAGTTGAGGTTTGCATCGCGATGATGCTGACTATATGGCGGCACGGTGAGGCTGAGCGTGGCACAGACGACCGCCTGCGTCAGCTTACCGTAAGGGGCCGAGATGATATTAGCGCCGGCTGCAGTCAGTTGTCAGCGGCTTGCAGCACTAGAGGCATACCGCAGCCGCAGCGCATACTGCATAGTCAATGGGTTAGAGCGTTGCAGACGGCGGAGGCAATAGGCGCCATCTTTTCGGCATGTCCGGTTACTGCTGAGCCGGCCCTGCATCCGGGCAGCGATGCAGCCGCTGTGGATGCAGTTCTTTGTCTTCACGACACGCAGAAGCATATACTGCTGGTGTCTCATCAGCCATTGGTGTCGGCACTGGTGGATCATTATCTTGGCACAGCCGGACGCGTGCCATTTCTGACGCCCGGCGGTCTGGTGACGATGTCGCTGGAAATGGCGGCATCAGGCTGTGCAACGCTTTTATTTTGGGCAGCCCCGCCGAATTACAAGACGGACGCTTAATGTCTAGGAGTTCAAGTCTTCGCCCTCCAGTGCCATTAGAATGGCAGGTCAATGGGCTTAAGTTGGCAGGCCTGTCGTGGGGCGAACCCAATGGTAAGCCGTTGCTCGCGCTTCATGGCTGGTTGGATAATGCGGCTAGTTTTTCCCAGCTGGCGCCGCTGCTGAACGATTTTTACGTTGTCGCTCTAGACCTCACCGGCCATGGTCAAAGCGCTCGTCGATCACAAGACGCTAACTATCAGATATGGGATGATCTGCCCGAAGTTCTCGGTATACTCGATGTGCTGGGGTGGCAGACATTTGATCTTGTGGGGCATTCTCGTGGCGCTATTATCGCCACATTGCTTGCCAGCGCTTATCCTGAGCGTGTGCATCATCTAGTGCTGCTGGACGCGGTGACCCCGCAACCGGTTGAGGAGAAGGCCTTTCCTCGGCAGATGCGTAAGGCATTAGAGGACAAGCCGAGATTGCTCGTTCGGGCCAATAGAGTGTTTGCCGATTCAGAAGAGGCAGTGGCGTCTCGGATACGCAAGGGTTTGTCTGAGAGAGCAGCTAAGCAATTAGTAGAGCGCAATTTGTGCACCTGTTCGAGTGGTATGACTTGGACAACGGACCCAAGGTTGTATGGCGCATCAGCCGTTAAGTTGACTGAGGCGCAGATCAGTGCAGTATTAAAAGCACTGATTATGCCGACTCTGTTGATGCGAGCTGGGGACACCGCGCATCAGACCGCAGAGTATATTGAGGCTGTACAACAGAACATCGGCAATCTTGTCGTGCGCACGATTAAAGGCGGACACCATTTTCACATGGAGTCTGGCGCTAGCGAGGTGGCAAAGCATATGAAGCAGTTTTTGTTAGAGACGAATAACATGGAGCCCGCACTATTGTGAGGAACATCAGCAGTATTCTTATTGGTATAGTAACCGGTCTCATGCTGTTTTCAGCCGGCGCAGCAAGTGCTGCTGAGCCGACATTTGAGCTCCTATTAGAGCAACTTAGTGAGTATCCTCACTCTGAGCAGGTCGCGTTTTCAGAACAGCAGGTGGTAGACCACGAGGTGGGGCTTGGCGCCTTGCGAAAAGTTCGAGGAGAGTGGCGCTTTAAAGATAGCGAGCGGCTTACCGGAACATTGCTAAGTTATACTTGGCAAATTCTCGACGGCTTTACCTCTGCTGCGGTGATGGATGAGCTGTTGGGCCCTCTGGCGAAAAAAGAGAGTGCTGTTATGCTGTTCGAATGCAGAGGCCGCGCCTGTGGTAAGGGCGTGCAGTGGGCCAATCGCGTATTTGGTGAGCGCGTTCTTTATGGCAGAGAAGACCTGCAGCAGTACCGAGTTTATGCTTTTCAGGCAGAAAATGCTTACCGACTGGTGGGCTATAGCGCCGCTCGCACCGCAGACCGGCAGTACTTGCGCGTTGATCTACTACGTATCGATAATTAGTGTCACAGTCACAACAGCGCGGTCAGTGATACCTGTATTTGAGGCCGTCGAGCGAAAACATCGACGATGCGTACTACCTTTAGATAATTCAAAGACATTTCTAATGGGTATATAGCCGATATGGCACTTGCCAATGAATGGCAACAGATCGTGTCCGCACAATGAGTAAAGCTCAATGTGCTCGGACCAGAATCATCTCAGGGAAATCGGGCGGGAAGAACGCGTCATTGGCAATATCTGTAGGCACACTAGCAACTCGATGACGGCAAAGCGAACAGATCTGAGAGTGGCTTTGGCTATAAATTATTCATCACAATCGGGTACACTGGGGCTATGGATAGCACCCAATATTTTTTTAATCAACCGCAAACTGTTGGGCAGCTGTTGCAGTTGTGTCGCGAAGCGCTGGAAGACAGTGATGCGTTTTTTGGACACGGCACAGACAATGCTTGGGATGAATCTGTGCTAATGGTCCTGTCTGTTGCAGGCCTGCCCTTGAACTCTGGCGAGGATGTCTTGCCGCAGCCGGTCGGAATCGAGACGGTAGATCGATTAGAAGTATTACTGCATCGGCGCATTACGGAACGCGAGCCTCTGCCGTATCTACTGGGACGTGCTTGGTTTGCTGGGTTAGAGTTTTGTTGTGATCGGCGCGCGATTATTCCCCGTTCTCCTATTGCTGAACTCATCCTCAATGGCTTTAAACCTTGGTACAACGGCCCAGCCCCAATGCGTATCCTTGATCTTTGCTGCGGCGGCGGTTGCATTGGACTGGCCGCCGCTTATCAATTTCCCAATGCGCGGGTTGATTTGGTAGACGTGGATTCCAGCGCCTTGGAATTAGCATGTGAAAATGCAGATTATCTTGGGCTTAAGGAAAGAGTGACTGTTATGCAGTCTGATCTATTGGAATCTTTAGTGGGTAATCGATATGACCTTATTTTGAGTAATCCACCGTATGTTGATGCTGCCGATCTCGCTGCGATGCCTGCGGAATTTCATCATGAACCGGTAGATGCGCTGCGTTCAGGCCCTGATGGCTTAGACTTGACGCGCAGGATACTGTCCTCCGTTCATCCATTCCTTGCCAACAGCGGCCTTCTCATCATAGAGGTGGGCAACAGTTGGCCAGCGCTTGAGAAGGCTTACCCCAAGTTGCCGTTCACGTGGATAGAATTTGAGCGCGGGGGGGATGGGGTGTTTGCTCTGACTGCAAAGGAGTTGCAAGATTACAGCACAATTGATTGCTAATTAGGCCTATAATAGTCGAACTTGAATATTCAGCAAGGGTAAGCAAGAGAGCACTATGTCAGGCAATTCAATCGGTAAACTATTCACTGTGACCAGCTTTGGTGAAAGCCATGGGCCGGCCTTGGGCTGCATCATTGACGGTTGCCCGCCGGGTCTCCCGCTGGAGCCTGCCGATATGCAGCATGACCTCAATAGGCGTAAGCCCGGCACTTCCCGGTTTACGACGCAGCGACGTGAAGCTGATGAAGTGCGTATTTTATCTGGCGTATTTGAGGGTGTCACAACAGGGACGGCTATTGGGTTAACGATTGATAACACCGATCAGCGTTCTAAGGACTATTCGGCCATCAAGGATGCGTTTCGTCCGGCGCATGCAGACTATACGTATAACCAAAAATACGGCTTTCGCGATTATCGTGGAGGAGGCCGCTCTTCCGCGCGCGAGACAGCGATGCGGGTAGCGGCCGGAGCCGTCGCCAAGAAATATCTTTTGACCCGCTACGGTATTCAGGTTCGCGGATACCTGTCGCAGCTGGGCCCAATTGCGGCCCAGCGCTTGGATTGGGATGTTGTTGAGTCTAACCCTTTCTTTTGTCCAGATGCGGAAAAGTTGTCAGAGATGGAAGCCTTTATGGCTGCTCTTATCAAACGCGGTGACTCTATTGGTGCTCGCATCAATGTAGTCGCTAGTGGCATTATGCCTGGATTGGGGGAGCCAATTTTCGATCGCCTTGACGCGGATATCGCCGGCGCAATGATGAGCATTAATGCGGTCAAAGGCGTAGAAATTGGAGCGGGCTTCTCCGCGGTAGAACAATGCGGCAGCGAGCATCGGGATTTGTTGACGCCAGCAGGATTTGTTGGCAATAACGCTGGTGGCATTTTAGGCGGTATCAGCAGTGGTCAGGACATTGTAGTCAGCCTCGCGCTGAAGCCGACATCCAGTATTCGCCAGCCGGGAGACAGTGTTGATATCAACGGCAAAGCAATACAGGTTGCGACACATGGTAGGCATGACCCCTGTGTTGGAATTCGGGCTACGCCTATCGCTGAAGCTATGCTAGCGATTGTACTTATGGACCATGTGCTACGTCATCGAGCGCAGAATATGGATGTACAGTCTGCGACACCAGTGCTTTTGGCATCGGCCCCCGATGCCAGCGAACCCTAAGGGAGGAGTAGCTGTGTGAGCAGGGCCAGTCGACGTTTTTATCGCTCCACAGGATTGGGCCTAATCGCACTCGGTGTTCTAGTATGGTCCGCCATCGATCAGTTCGACATCCCACTCGATCATATGGCGGAATTGTTCATCGGTACGCTTTGGGTGGCAGGCGGAATCATTATGCTTGCTGCGTCGTTGGTTGCCGCATTGATTGGTCTGCGCAAGTTACTGCAGCGGAATGATTTAGATTAACGGCTGTGTGGCGATTTGTTCGAGGTCGCTTTCTCACACGGTACCCTTGCCGCTACGCTTCTTTGCGCGGATCAGTCCGCGACTGAACGAGGATTCGAGAAATATGGCGCAATTTGTATTGGTGCCGTTTCAGCGGCTAGAGGCCGAAGTTCTTCAAGCTCTGCTAGAGGATTATGCTACGCGCGATGGGACGGACTACGGGGAGCGAGAGCGTACCACCGAGGAGAAAGTCGATCGATTGCAGTGTCAGCTCGGCACTGGTGAACTGCACATTCTTTACGACGCAGACAGTGAGCAGTGGGACCTAGTCGAGCGGACGCAGGCTGAATTGCTGCTCAACAGCTGATATTATTCGCGGATGCTGAAATCACCTGACCATTTTCTTGACGCCTCTGGTTTGCTTTGTCCTGAGCCGGTAATGCTGTTGCACAATCGAATACGTGATATAGCCGTAGGCGAAACGTTACAGATACAGGCAACAGACCCTTCGACGGAGCGTGATATTCCTCGTTTTTGCACATTTTTGGGACATGAATTGATAGAACAGACGGCGGACGATGGTAACTATGTGTATTTGATACGTAAGTTGGCGTCAGATTAATGAATGCATCGGACGGTACGCCTGCCGTTAACGCTTCAGACACCTTCTACTGTATGCGACTTGAACGTGTTTTTGACAGGTGCTTTGCCGATGCTTTCCGCACGCGCCTTATTGGCGGCGCTGATGAACCACTCTACCAACCCGCTAAGACTTTGAGGGATCATCATGTGTTGTATTATCGTGGCGATCATTTTGCTTCTGCATTGCATGAAGTTGCACATTGGTGCATCGCCGGTGCTGAGCGCCGGCAGCAGTTAGATTTTGGCTATTGGTATGTGCCTGATGGGCGTAGCGTCGGGGAGCAACACGCATTTGAACTTGCTGAGTGTAAGCCGCAGGCGCTGGAGTGGTTCTTTTCCCAGGCTTGTGGATACCGCTTTTGGGTAAGCGCAGACAATCTTAGTGGGGCCGTGAATGCGATGGCAGACACTACGGTGTTTCAAGCCAGCGTGCTAGATCAGGCCTTATGTTGGCAAACGGACGGCCTGCCGGAGCGGGCCGATATGTTCTTCGACAGTTTATGCCGCGAATTTGACACCATCCTCTCGCCGAGGCAGCTCCATTTTTCGACGGTAGATCTCGCGTGAAAACTGATAGGTGGAGTTGGCGCCGTAGTTGCACTGCGGTTAGGTGCTGGTCCATCGTGGAGTTTCTGAACTCGACCTCAGAGTGTCTCACGACGTGACGCTGCAGATACTCGCTGACGAGAATATCCCTGCGGTAGAGTATTTCTTTTCTGGGGATACACACGTTGCAAGACTACCCGGGCGCGCTATCGGTCGCGCACAGTTGCAGCACGTCGATATTCTGTTAGTACGCTCGGTGACGCGCGTAGATGCGACACTGCTCTCTGGCACGGCAGTAAAATTTGTAGGCACAGCGACTAGTGGTTTAGATCACATTGACCAAGAGTATCTTTGCCAGAGTGGAATTGGCTTTGCCTACGCTGCTGGGTCGAACGCCAATTCTGTCGTTGAGTACGTATTGGCAGCAGTCGCTAGCGTTGCTGATACTCTAGAAAAATTACTGGCAGGCGGCGTTGTCGGTGTTGTTGGGTATGGGCATATCGGTAAGGCGATCGCCGAGCGCCTGGACGCACTAGGCATTCGTTATTGCGTGTTTGACCCTCGGTTGCAGCAGCATACGATCAAGCAGGCCGCTACGCTAGAACAGGTTCTTGACTGCGATGTGGTGACCCTGCATCCGGAGCTAACGACAGATGAGCCCTGGCCAAGTCGTCATCTACTTGGCATAGCTGAATTGTCGCGGCTTGGTCCTGACAGTTTGCTCGTCAATGCCAGTCGTGGCCCCATAATAGATAATATGGCCTTACTCGCACACTTACGCACTGGGGAAGGTTTTTCTACTGTAGTCGATGTTTGGGAGGGTGAACCGGCTATAAATGCCGCATTGCTTGAGCGCGTTACACTGGGAACGGCACATATTGCGGGCTACAGCCTAGATGGGAAGCTGTTAGCAACGCGCATGCTTAGCGACGCAGTGAAGGAATGGCGGCATGTGCAATCGGCAGCGCTCAGTAGTCCCGCAGGAACTGCTCCTGTATTGTTGCTGCCGGAGGGTTTTTCTAGGGCGCAGCAGATCCGCTATCTCTTAAAATCCAGATATGATATTTCCTTGGATGACGCGCTTTTGCGTCAGGCTATTTTAGGCGAGCCAATAATCGAGAAACGCGCCCAGCAATTCGACCAACTGCGCAAAACGTATCGTTCGCGTCGAGAGTTGGCTGGATCGTTGGTGAGGCAGTCAATACCGACAGCTCAGCAGTTAGAGGTCATACGCGCTTTGAATTGCATTGCTGTCAACCTCGGCGACGCATAATCCGCCGAGCTTTTTGCGCTTGTCGGCCATAGTCTGTTGAAGCACTCTGGTGTAGGCTATAGAAGTTAACTAGACTGCTGAGAAACAAGCTATGCACGATGACGAACATTGGCGAGAAAAGCTCACACCAGAAGAGTTCCATGTTTGCCGGGAAAAAGGCACAGAGCGACCATTCACCGGAGAGTATTGGAATTGCACCAAAGACGGTGAGTATCACTGTCGATGTTGCGGGGAAACACTGTTTTTGTCAGATAGCAAGTTTGATGCTGGTTGCGGCTGGCCCAGCTTCTTTAAGGCTGCCGATGCCAAAATGATTGAAGAGGTGCAGGATCTCAGCCTCGGAATGATGCGTACTGAAGTGACGTGCAAGGCTTGTGGCGCACACTTAGGCCATGTATTCGAGGACGGCCCGGCACCGACTGGCCTGCGCTATTGCATTAATAGCGTATCGATCAAGCTGCAGGAAGCAGGGGGCTAGAGTTGGAGCGGGAAACCGGGTTCGAACCGGCGACCTCAACCTTGGCAAGGTTGCGCTCTACCAACTGAGCTATTCCCGCTGATGGCGCTTGATGAATGGCGTCCCCTAGGGGGTTCGAACCCCTGTTACCGCCGTGAAAGGGCAGTGTCCTAGGCCACTAGACGAAGGGGACGCAACGGTCTCTATCAAGAGGCGCGCATTGTAGGAAGAGAGGCGGGTTGCGTCAAGTCCTCCAAGCTAGATTTAAGCCGAATTGTTCATCGCAACTGCGGGCGCTTGACGGTTCATGCAAGCCTGCCAAAGGGGCTCCGCTAGGGCTCAGGGGCGGTGCGCATATCCTCTAGCAGCTGGAATTCTGAGAGCTCCTCATCGGCCATATAGTGCAGGCAATTGGCGCCGAAAAACCACAGTAACTGTCGTGGAAAGGTCGGGGCAAGCTCGGGGTAGGTGTCGAACAGACGCGCAATCAAGTCCGGACCTTGATCATAGAAGTCACTAGGGTGCGACTGTAGTGACTGAAATCCGGCCGCAAGCTCCCGCAATGGATGTTCCTGCGGTAACTGTTTGGTATTAGTCGTCAACGTTTCAGCGAATTCTCTTAGTAGCAATCGGCAGTGTTGAAGATATTGCTCATCATTCATAAATGCTATCGTGTGTGGGAAGAAATGCAGGTACAATTGCGCGCTCACGTCAGCCACGCAGTAGCCTAGCAACGAATGATACCAGCACTTGAGATAGAAAACCTTAGTAAGGTTTACGACAATGATTTTGAGGCACTAAAAGGCATTAGTCTTAGGGTGGAACCGGGCGATTTTTTCGCTTTGTTAGGCCCCAATGGAGCGGGGAAATCGACAACGATTGGTATTATTTGTTCGCTGGTTGCCAAGTCCGCGGGTAAGATTTCAATATTTGGTGTTGATATCGATGAGGATTTTCCTGCGGCCAAGCGCTATATCGGCATCGTTCCGCAAGAATTTAATTTCAACCAGTTTGAAAAGGGGTTAGACATAGTTATCAATCAGGCCGGTTATTACGGTCTGGCGCCTGGTTTGGCGAGAGAGCGGGCAGAGAAGTATCTGCGGGAGCTCGGATTATGGGAGCAGAGAGACATACCCGCGCGGATGTTGTCAGGCGGAATGAAGCGTCGTTTGATGATTGCCCGCTCTCTGGTCCATGAGCCGCAATTGCTGATTCTCGATGAGCCAAGCGCTGGTGTCGATATTGAAATGCGCCGCTCCATGTGGGATTTTCTCAGGCGAATCAATGCACAAGGAACCACGATCATTCTTACCACGCACTACCTCGAAGAGGCAGAGGCATTGTGTCGGCATATTGCGATCATCAATCATGGTAAGATCGTAGAGAATACCTCTATGAAGGAGCTTTTGCGTCAATTGGATCGGGAGGTATTTATACTTGATTGTTTGGAGGAGCTGCCGGCTGCCGTTGCAATTGATGGTTTTTTGATACGTCGTATTGACGATCACACGCTGGAAGTGGAAGTACAAAAGGGGCAAAATCTTAACGCAGTTTTCACAGCCTTGGATGTCGCAGACATTCACATCAGTAGTATGCGTAATCGTGCAAATCGCCTTGAGGAAATGTTTGTAAATCTTGTCGAGGGTGCCGTATGAATCTGCGCGAACAATATGTAGCGTTCATGACGATTATCAGAAAAGAAATAAAACGCTATCTGCGCATATGGACGCAAACATTGTTGCCATCAGCGATTACTATGTCGCTTTATTTTGTTATTTTTGGCACTCTTATTGGCTCTCGCATCGGCGAAATGGGCGGTTTCAGCTACATGGAGTTCGTTGTGCCGGGGCTCATTATGATGGCTATTGTCACCAACTCTTACTCCAATGTGGTATCGTCTTTTTTTGGCTCGAAATTTAGTGGCAGTGTTGAGGAGTTGCTGGTCTCGCCGGTTTCTAATGTCGTGATTTTGATGGGCTATGTGGTTGGGGGGGTGTCGCGCGGTTTGTTAGTGGCCATGGTGGTTACACTGGTCTCGCTGTTCTTTACCGACCTCACCATACACAGTTACTTCATTGTAGTGGTTGTTGTATTGATGACCTCTACGCTGTTTGCACTCGCAGGCTTTATCAACGCTGTGTATGCTAATAGCTTCGACGATATCTCCATTATTCCAACGTTCGTGCTGACGCCATTGATCTATCTCGGTGGCGTATTCTACTCGATGGATTTGTTGCCTGAATTTTGGGCCAATGTTTCGAAACTTAATCCTCTCGTATATGTGGTTAACGCGTTTCGCTACGGCGTACTCGGCGTATCCGACGTCAATCTTCCGCTGGCTTTCGTTATGATCGTTATATTTACGACTCTGGCATTTACCTACAGTATGCATTTGCTTAATTCTGGCAAGCGCTTGAGGCAATAAAACGGTGACGTCGGGTGGAGACCAAGGACTTTTATTGGGGCAACATACGCCGATTATTCAGGAGTACTCCCCATCGATACTCTATCCGATACCGCGACATTCGGCGCGTCAAAACTTGGGACTGGGTCACGTTCTACCATTTCAGGGCGTCGACCTGTGGCACGCGTATGAGCTGTCCTGGCTCGATATTAGCGGCAAGCCTGTGGTGCGGGTAGGGCGCTTCAGTGTGCCAGCGAGTTCCCCCAATATTGTTGAGTCAAAATCCTTCAAGCTGTATCTGAATTCACTTAACAACAGTCAATTTAGTTGTACTGAAGATGCACTGCGCACAATCACCACAGACGTCAGTGCAGTGGCAGGGGCGGATATCAGTTTAACTTTGTATGCAGTGGACGACTCCGCCCTGACCGGGACCTTACTGCAAGGCGAGTGTCTTGATGCATGTACATTTGATTCGGGGCGCGGCGAGCCGGATGCGATGCAGTTGGAGGTGCATCGCGGTGAGATCGTAGAGGAGGTCTTGTACAGTCACTTACTGCGTTCACTGTGTCCCGTTACTGGTCAGCCAGATTGGGCCACCGTGTGGTTACACTATCGTGGGTCGGCGATCATACATAGGTCTCTACTGCGGTATATTGTCGCCTACCGTGAGCATCGGGAGTTTCACGAACAGTGCCTAGAGCGTATGTTTTGCGCTATTTCTATGCGCTCTGAGGTCGAGTTCCTGCATATGCAAGCGTTCTATACTCGTCGTGGCGGTCTTGACATAAGCCCGTTTCGCACTACAGACGGTAATGCTCAGGCACTGCCTCGACTCAATCGGCAGTAGAAGTGACCTCGGTCAACGTTGGGATTTAGCTGTGCCCGAGACTGGCAAGCTTCCAGTATTATGGTATGCTGCGCGCCTTTATGGTGAGGTGGCCGAGCGGTCGAAGGCGCACGCCTGGAAAGCGTGTATACGGCAACGTATCGAGGGTTCGAATCCCTCCCTCACCGCCATGAAGCTATATAGATCAATGATTTACGACTGATTTAATAATCTACCCCTGAACCTACCCCCGAAACAAAATTGATACTCAAACAGATTTCAGCGAAGAGTCTCTCGCTCGATTTCATAAGATTGCTAGGTGTTGGGTTTTTGAGGGCTGGCTTACATCATTATCGGCGCCTTCTGTCCAACCTGTTAACTATACCTCCGTGAAGAGCTGCGGCACTACATCGAGACCCAAGCCTTCAGCAGAAATGATAGTCCAATTCGACAGCTTGTCCGTAATTGTCACTGTCAGTGGATTTACATTCGTCCTAAATTGCGGTCTGCGACAACACATTACTGAGGAAGTCGACAATGACGATAAAAAAATGGTCAACGGTGTCAATACCACTAGTGCTCGCAACACTGTTTGGGTGCAATGTGGTTATGTCGGATGAGCTTGGCTCAAATGATTCACGGCAATTCACATTTGCTTGGCCATATGCAGACAATGGTGACATGGCACCGCGAGGTGGAAGCAGCCGTGGAGCGCCGATAGAGTTAGCGAAATCCTCAGGCGAGCAGTGGGCTCGCCTGAGGGCTCCCAATCTTACAGATAAAGAGCGCGACCGCCTCGCTATTCTGGCAATGGCAGGGCCCTATCGAGCAAGCTTCGACTTCATTGAAACAGTAGGGTTTACTGAGGAGTTCGTCCCAACGGCGCCTTATCAAAGTTGGGGTACGGAATATGTTCACGTCGTAGCAGACGAGCCTGATTTCATAAGTCTACAGCACATTATGGTTATTAGGTTCGACTCTAGCGATTACGCGTCTGCGGAACCCGTAGTGATTAAGCACTGGCGACAAGACTGGCGTTATGAGCAGCGTAGGATGCATACCTTTCGGGGTAATTCCACGTGGCGGCTAGACAAGCAGTCGCGGTCAGAGTCTAGAGGTCGTTGGGTTCAGTCCGTGTACCAAGTGGACGACTCTCCTCGTTACATGGCTGCAGGCCGTTGGCAACACCGTGCTAATTTTTCCAGTTGGACTAGCGATGAGACATGGCGTCCTCTGCCACGCAGAGAATTTAGTGTGCGCGATGACTACGATGTCCTCATTGGCACCAATAGACATACGATAACACCCAGCGGATGGGTTCAGGAGGAGTTCAATTTAAAAGCCGTCCTAGATGATGACGGTATGGTCAGCCAAGTTTTAGCAAGGGAAAACGGCGTCGCGCGTTATGAGCGTATCCAAGGATATGATTGGCACGCGGGCGACGAGTACTGGAAGCGAACGGCAGCTTTTTGGGCTATGACGCGTGACGTTTGGGCTAACTACCTGCGAGATGAGAGTGCATTTTCCCTGCAAAAGACACACGAAGGTGTCCCACTCTATGCAGCAATGTTCGAAATGGCTGACAATCTGGAGGACGCAAATCCAAATTCTAACGCCACCCGAGATGCGATTAAAAAAATGTTGCAGCGCTACATGGGTGAAGGGTAGAGCCTGCATTTGAAGAATATTGTGCCACCATGCGCGATAGTAGAACATTGAGAAACTGCAAAAGATTTCGAGGCGTCAAGGATTTCATACCACCATCGCCTACCATTATGGTAAGTACTGATCGATAGGGTTATGCAAGTCAGAACTTCTAGAAGAAGTGATTAAACAAGAGTGCTCGCCTCTCAGACTTGTGCCCGTATCGGTGGTACCTCATGGTTCTTACTCGCGTGAGTGATGTCATGCCATGGTTCCTGTCCTTGTAGCGGCAATTATTGAAGAAAGTGCTGCCTCCTGATTTTGCTTGATTCAGGGTTAATACATTTGCCTGAGAAGAACAGAATGTGTATGAACTTTCCATGGATATTGAATTTTTTATGTGAATCCTCGTTTCTATATCGGCTGCGGAATTACTCCTTACCTACACTGGAAATGGTGCAGAAGAGTAAAATTGAACAGGCTCCCTCTTACTTGAGGTGAAGCCTGTTCAGCGAAGATATTAATCGGAGGGGGGCATCATTACTGTATCGATGACATGAATAACGCCGTTAGAAGCGTCAATATCGGTGAGGACAACGTTAGCGCCGTCAATGGTAACGCCAGTATCTTCTACAACAATCGCGGCCGTGTCGCCCTGTACCGTGGTAACTTCCGTCAGTTCTACTACCTCGGCGGCTGAGACATCGCCAGCCACTACATGGTAAGTTAGAATGGCAACCAATTGGTCCTTATTTTCCGGCAACAGCAGCATCTCTACAGTGCCATCAGGCAAATTTGCAAATGCTTCGTTCGTGGGGGCAAATACGGTAAAAGGCCCCTCACTCGACAGCGTATCTGCTAAGTCAGCTGCCTGAACCGCTGCTACCAGCGTTGTAAAATCGTCATTACCGGCAGCCACTTCTACAATGGTAGGGGCCGGCGCAGCCACATCTCCCTCGTGATGAGCGGCATTGACGACGTTTACACCTGCAAGGACGCTAGCTAGCGCCATTGAGGTTAAAAATTTTGCATAAATATTCATTGCTGTACCCTCTAAGTTTAAAGTGCTTCATTCGTCATATCACACCATGACAATTGAGTTACGGCCGCCAGTGATAGTTGGATCACCCACACGGATGCTTATTCAATTAACGTCCGTGAGGTTGTTGGCGACCTGTCTCCCGGCTGGGCATTGGAGGGTGCCCTGATCTAGCTGAACAAGTCTGCTCTGCAGTGCATTTCGATCGCTATAAAGACCTGCATGTCCCAGAGTGAGGTTAAGGATTACCGCCGCTTGAGGGGTGAGTCGCGGTGATCGTTTCTATACAGTATCGGTGTAAGTACGCCATCAATCACCGCTCCGTCAGCGGTGTCGCCACACCAGCTCAGGCGGTCATTCTCTTGATTTTTATTGCGTCTTGCTTTGAGGCGCATCTCCCCGTCCATGTAGATAACCGTTTGGGCTTTTCTAGTCTGTCCGGTGGTGTTGCCGCCGGCTCGATGGAGCGTCCATCCATAGTGGAAACTCACATCCCCCAGTGCATAGGGCTCTTGAATCTCGACAATTTTTTCTTTTTTAATTGTCTGCGTGATAATGCGTTCAGATTCGTTAGAAATTTCCACATCGCGCGCGATGTGCTTTAGGTGGCTACTACGACCAAAGCACAGCGGCCCCATTGCCATGGGCGTGCACTGCAAAGGGATCCAAGCCGTCACACTTTTTGCAGAATCCATTGGCCAGTATTGCTGGTCTACGTGCCAAGGCGTAATACCGCCCGAAGGCTCCTTGTAAAGTGACTGATCATGGTAAAGTCGAATAGTCGATGTTCCGATGAGTTCAGACGCTAAGCGCGCTAAACGCTTGCAGAATACTAATTCCTTCACTTGTGCATCATGCCGCCACAAGTTTCCCAGCTGAATAAACGCCTTGCCGTAAAGATCCTTGTCTTCAAGCGATATACCTGCGGCAGGGTCGTTTCTCTGGGTGACTCTAGAGATAATAGGTTCGTAATAGCCTAAAACATCATCGGACAACACCCCCTTTAGATGAATATAGCCATTTTTACGAAACGCCTGAATATCGCCTGAAGTCAAGCGATATGGCTGGTTTATAGCCTTTATAATGCTCCGTGGTGTGGCCATAACGCCTCATGGTGGGTTACTGGCATCGAACGGCGGTTAATCGGTTTGAGTGCCCTGAAACTTGGTCAGTTCACCTACTACGCCGTCAACGGTAAAACTATTTGGGGGCTGACGAGACGGATACTGGCGAAAGGTTTGTGCAAAACTTAAGGCTTTTGCAGAGCCATAGACTATCCAGGCTGAGTTATTCTCCCACCAAGTGTTGTAGGTGTTCGAATCCGTATCCGCCCTTTCAAAAGGATCCCGACGCAAGTTAAATAACTTCGGGATACGCAAGCGCACAAAAGGCTCTCGCCATACTTGGAATTGTTTAGCTCGCTGCTCGGCGTATACAACCTTCCAGTCTTTTACTCGCGTGCCCACTAAAAGACCGTCATCACTAAAATAGAAAAATTCTTCGCGTGGGCTGGTTGGCGTTTTTCCAGTCAAGTAAGGCAAAAAGTTATAGCCGTCTAAGTGAATTTTATAGTTTTTACCGTCGAATGAGCGCCCCTTTTTTAGCTCTTTTATAACATCAGGCTCTCCCGCTGCCGCCATCAGGGTTGGCAGCCAATCAAGATGCGACATGATATTATTTGACACCTGGCCACCTTTGATTTTCGCTGGCCACTTAACCAATGCCGGAACACGATAGCCGCCCTCCCAGTTGGTGTTCTTTTCGCTACGAAAAGGCGTGATCGCGGCATCTGGCCATGTATTGTAGTGAGGGCCGTTGTCAGTACTGTAGACCACAATAGTGTTATCCTCTATCCCTAGCGATTTGATCTGGTTAAGCATTCGACCTACGAGTTCGTCGTGTGCAACCATCACATCGTTATAGGGACCTTGACCTGATTTGCCGATGTGTTTATCGGCTGGATGTGTCCAAAAGTGCATGCCTGTGGTGTTAAGCCATACAAAGAATGGCTTGTCTGCTGCCACCGATTGATCGATGAATTTTATCGCGGCTGCTTCAAACTCTTCATCAATACTTTCCATACGCTTGCGGGTCAGCGGGCCAGAATCTTCAATGCGCCCGTCGGCGTAGCTGTGTATGACGCCCCGCGGGTTGAAACCTTGTTGAAACCAAGAATCTTGGGGATAATCCGCATGCTCTGGCAACTCTTCCGCATTTAAGTGGTATAGGTTGCCAAAGAATTCATCGAAGCCATGATTAGTTGGTAAAAACTCATCCCGGTCACCTAAGTGATTTTTTCCAAAATGTGCCGTGGCATAACCCAGGGGCTTTAGCATCTCGGCTAGGGTAGGGTCTTCAGGGCTGAGGCCCGTTGGAACGCCAGGCATGCCGACCTTGGTTAATCCGGTCCGCACGGGATGTTGGCCGGTGATGAAAGCAGACCGCCCTGCAGTACAGCTTTGCTCGCCATAATAATCAGTAAACATCATTCCGTCTTTCGCCAAGCTATCTATATTGGGGGTTTGATAACCCATCAGTCCATCGCTATAGGCGCTGATATTTGTGATGCCAATATCATCACCCCAGATAACCAGTATATTGGGTTTGTCGGTCTCCGCATGAACAGTAGCCATCAGCAGGCAAAGCAATGTGGCAAGTCCAACTTGAATCAAATTCTGCAAATTCATTAATTCGCTCCCAAAGATAAACGATAAACGCTGGTTCAAACTATAGGATACACGAGATGAAGGCTAATGAAATGATTTTGAGAAGCCGGATTTTATTCGCAGACGCTGACCGCTTGTGGACTAATTTTTGCCATCTCTATGCTATAGACAGTAACGTTTGGTGTCTGGCAGACTCAACTCAATAGCGGCCATAGGACTGCCCGCTACTAATGGATGGGGTGCAAACCTCTAGATAAGTATTCGTTCGGTCAGTGACGGTGGCTGTTAACTCAAAAACTCGAGAGGTGATGTGAAAGAAGACTGATCTCTAGCGCACCCCATGCTTCACTCTGTGAACGGTTGCTTCTACGTGCTATAACGTCCTGCGGTCGTCGTATATCTGAATGAGACTATTTAAAGGTGAAGGCGGCGTAAACCGGTACCATATGTTGTTTTAATGCCAAATCAGGCATATTTTAGCATAGGAAATAATAATGATATTCAGATTAGCTTCAAAGTTTATTTTTTTCATCGCCTTGGCCGCAGTCCCCTTGGGATCCCATGCCCGTGCTGACGATAATCGCATGCTTGAAGAGGTGATCGTTAGCGCTGAAAAGAGGAATGAAAATGTGCAAGATGTGCCGATATCAATTGTGGTTGTCAGCGGTGACGAGATCAGCGCGCTCAACCTGTTCGATTTTGTAGAGACCGCACAGTTGACCCCCGGCATAACATTGACCAGTGGGTTGCAAGCCGCAGCAATTCGCTTGCGCGGCGTCGGGCCCGGATATTTTGCTTTGGGGCAGCCCCAAAGTGTGACTGTTTTTGTAGACCAAGTGGCGCAATCCCAGGTTGGCGCCGTATTTACCACTATGGTGGATGTTGAGCGTCTAGAATTGTTGCGCGGCCCTCAGGGTACTCTTTATGGTCAGAATGCCCCCGGCGGCGCTTACAATATCACGACTAGGGCGCCGAACTTTGACGGTTATAACGGCTATGTTGAAGCGAGCTACTCCCAATGGGATAGTAACGGTGAGGGCAGGATAGATACGCGCGCTGCTCTGAATATTCCACTAATCCCGGACACCTTAGCCTTGCGCATTGCTGGCGTCTATAATAATTCAGACGGCTATATCGCAATGGAAAACCCAAGTTCGCCGGAGGACGCGGCTGGCGGGCAGGATGTGCAGGCTTGGCGTAGCCGTATGTTGTGGCAGGTCAATGATGCTATAGACCTCAATTGGACCGTAAACTACCAGAATATTACCCAGTATCAAGAGCAATTTAACTTTGATGGATTAGTGCCTGGAACCGGTGGCAGTAACATTACTCCTGCCATCTACAACAACTTTAAAGATCGCAGGAACTACGGCGATTTCCGCAGTGAAGATACGGGCGATATTAAAGACACAAACGTGCATTTGCGATGGGGTGACGAAGACGCTCAGATCGACGGCATCGCCTACTATCAGAGTTTCAATACGCAGTCTGATGACAACCGCGAACCTTATCCTGGCGGGTTAGGTATTTTCCAGATAGGTCTAGATACGGACCTCACTACCTTTGAACTACGCTATTCCAGCGAAGGAGAAAATCTGGATTATCTGGCGGGGTTATATTATCTGGACTCAAAATCGAAAAGCGATACCGTAGTGACCCTCACCGGCATAGACGTACTGCAGGATGCTACAGGCACCACTGAAAGTTATGCCGCTTATGTCAATGGTACTATTCATCTTGCGCCAAAATGGGACTTATCTTTGGGTGCACGCTATGACTACAATGAATTCACATTGGACTCGAGTGTGGGCTTTTTGGAGTATTCTGGTGCCATCGATGATGCAGTGAATTTTGATCACGTATCTTGGAGTATAAAGCTGCAATACTATCTTCAGGAAAACTTAAATGCTTATGTGGCAATAGACAACGCCTATAAGCAGGGCGGATTTAATACTCTTACCACTGCGATGCTGTCTCTGGAAGATATTTTTCCATTCGAAGCAGCAATCGCAAGGGATGTCGTCCCTATTCAAGAGGAGATATCCACAGCCTATGAGATTGGTTTGAAAGGGACGGTACTCGATGACACGCTGCGCTTCAGTGTGGATATTTTTTACCAAGAATTTGAAGATCATCAACTGACACAACCCAATGATGTAGCAGCACTGGGTCCTGTAGCAGGACTGTTTGAGGGCGCGGTGGTTAATGCCGACAAAGTGGTGACCAAGGGGATTGAGTTCGAAGTGACCTATCTGCTCGGCGAGCATTGGGACATTGTCTTCAACGGAGCGTATTTTGATGCAACCATCGAAGATTGGCCAGGGCGTTTCTGCGAGGGCGGTGAAGAGCAGAGTCCAGATCAACTGTACTGTCCAAAAAGCGGTGGCGAGCCGCTAAATAGCCTACCCCAGTGGAACACCAACACACAGCTAGGTTATCAGCGGCCACTAAAAGGCGACTGGGAGATTTATTCACGGCTTAACTGGACATGGCAGTCAGACGCTAATTTTACAGTCATCACTGATAAGTTTGCGTCCGACAAAAACCTGTACAGCCTCAGTCTGGGATTTACAGAGACGGTTATCGGCTTGGATATTCGATTCTGGGGTAAAAACCTTAGCAACGAGGATTTCAACATTGATCCTGGCGTCAAGGCTAATGGTGATCCCGAATTGCCGCCCGCATTTGAAGGCGTCTATTGGCCTGGCCGCGAGTATGGTGTGACACTAAGTTATCACTTCTAACGTGTCACGCCGGGTGTTCTTCTTCGAAGAGTAAACCGATTCATAACACCCAATACCCCGTCCTTCAATCTGCAACTTGAGAGACGGGCAGTTCGGCGCGACCGTCTGAAAAAAACTCTATAGCGGATTAGGCACAATAAGGACTTTTCCATTCCTCCCGGATTGGGCTGCGCGCTCGACCGCTTGTTTTATTTCGCTAACGGTAAATCGTGAGTCAACGTTCGCTGAGAGTGCACCGCTAAGGATCAAAGGAATAATTTGTCCAAGGGCAGCCTGCTGCTCTGCCATTGTAGCTGTCTCAAACCACTTAGATAACCAAAATCCACGTACTCGAATGTCATTAAAAATCAACATCGCTGGATTCAACGTCACCGGTTTTCCAGACATTACGCCATATGACACCATAGTGCTTCCATTGTTAAGACTTTGTGCTAGGCGAGTAAACGTCTTACCGCCCACGGCATCGATCCCCAGCGCTATCGGTGCGTTGTCGGTGGCGCTGGCGATTTGTGCGGCAAGGTCTGGACCATCGATCAACACGACATCGCCGCCTTTTAACATCAAGTCTTCTGCTAAACCCTCACGACGCACAACATTGACCGTCCTTATTCCGCGTTGTTTTGCGAGCTGAATAATGTATCCCCCGACAGCCGAATTTGCGGCGCTGTGCACAAGCCACTCACCCTTTTTAAGATCGACAAAAGACGTCAGCATCAGGAGTGCAGAAAGCGGATTAACTGCGGTCATAGAAAGTTGCTCAATCATTCCAGAACTTAGTGTCCCAAGATCTGGCAAGGGGATAAAACTCACAGCCGGTGCGATAATTTGATCACGCCAAGTACCACCACCAACTAAAAGCACCTGCTGACCAACAACCAAACGCGTTACTCCTGCCGACGTCTCTATGACCTGCCCAACGCCTTCGCTGCCTGGAATGGACGGTAACTCTGGTGCAGTAGCATAGAGCCCAGAAATTTGCAGTAGGTTTGAGGGATGAATGGGTGCCGCCAGTACTTTTACTCTTACCTCCCCATTTTCTAATGCGCGCGCGGTGTCCGCTTTCACCTGCAGCACCTTTGCGGGATTTCCCATTTCGCTGAATTCAACATACTTAAGTGAGGAATCGCCTTTCGGAGATGCTCCGTTGCTGCTATATTCCTCTGCGATGCAAGGCGTTATGCCTAGCATGAGGGCTAAGACTGAAACGATTGAGATATTTTTCATACTGCTTCTCCGTAGGTAATATTTATGAATTCACAAGGCGCGCGGACCGCCGTTTAGGGTGGAGATCTTACATCTCTTTCAAACCATCGTCCTAGATATAGCGCTACCAGTGTCCAGAGTGCCGCTATGCCCGCTCCAACAACCGCTACTGATGCTAAGCCCAACCCAAGTCCCTGAGTTAGTCCAGTAAATAACCAAGCCATGACGGTATCGCCTCCGCGATAAGCGACAATGTCAATTACCGGCTTTGCTTTGAAGCGTGTTTCTCGATCAACCCGAGTGAAAAGCATTTCACGAGCAGGACGAGTAACAGCATAGTTGCCAGCACGCCGCAATATCTGTAAGCCAACAACTACCGCGATCACGGGTGATATCGCTATTACTATCAAGCCAATACAAATAAGAACTGGAACCATTGCTATCGTCACTGGCATGCCAAACTTACTCATAATACGTCCGGTAGCGAATAGGCCTGTAGCGATAGACAACGTATTAACCGCGAGGTCCATTTGTGCCCACACCGCGGCTCGCTCTGAACGACTGAAATCGGCCAGTAGATTCTTGAGCTCAAAGTAAATAAATGAGCTTATGCCGGTGTAGAGGAAGATAAATAAAGCGATAGCCAGCAGATAGGGATTTGAGAAAAATAATTTGAAGCCTGCAAACGGGTTGCCACCAATCCTCGATGGCGCCTCCTCTAAAATTAAGTCTTCATTATGTAGCTGCAAAGACTTCAGTGACTGTAAATAGAAAATAATCGGTATTGGCAGCAATAGCATGCCACTGGCAATCAACATCAAGTTATCCGTACCTAAAGACTCGGAGAAAAAAGAAGGTATAGCAGGGCCGATCAGGCCTCCGATGCTGGCGCCAGCCGCAATAATGCCAAAAAGTCTTCCTGCTTGTTCCTTGTTGAACAAATCTGACATAAAGCTCCAGAATACGGAAATATGCAGCAAACTAAATACGCTGACCCAGACATAGAAAGACTTATCGATTAAGTTTCGATCGACTGAGCTTGACGCGAACACGTAGAAAACGACAAACGTCAACGCAAAAAAACCGTACACCGTTGGGACGAGTAGTTGAAAGCGAAACCGTGATACGGCAACACCATATAGCGCAACAACAGCAGTGCTGATAAAAAAGTTTAGCGTCCACAACCAGCTGACTTCTGCATCAGTCCAGTCACTGGCCATCGCATCTCGAACAGGTCGAAGGATGTAATATGCGGACATCAATATGACCACAAAAAGAAACGAGCTTAGGGTCGCATTGATCTCATGGTTTTCAATTCTTGAGACTCGTTTCAGGAGCCTGCTAATCGGATTACTGCTGTCAGGCACGAATGAATCCTCTAGGGGCCCGCATGCCCATCGCGCAAGGCAGATTGAAATGGTAAATCGATAGGCCCCCGTAATTGTTGCACAGGTTGGGAGGGGCTCATCTCGTTACCTCTGGAGAGACGCTTATCGTCGTATATTTTGTCATAGCGGTAGTGGGCGTCGGCGCCTGTAAGGCCTGTCCTCGTCGAGCTTGTTGAACCACATAGGCTCTTATAGCTTCGCTCTGTGTCGTACTAATATTGTCTTTGAAAGATGGCATGCCAAGCTGCTTCAGCATCCCGCCTCGCACCACGCTCTCCCAGTCTTGCTTGTCCCAAAGGTAAACCGAGCCTCTTAAATCAGGAAGTAACAGCCCTGATACGGCATTTAGCCCATGACAACCCATACAAACATCTTGGTAAGTCTGATGCCCTAATTGCAGTGTGGCTTCATCCGTCATTAGCGGCGGCGGATTAAACACTACCGTCGGCTTCCAAGTAACGGCGGGAAGGGTGGCTTTACCTCCCAATTTAAATGTCAGCACGCGACTAACATTGGGTAAACTTTCAGCCTGTACGTATTCACCAAACACTAATGCAAAGGCGCCGCCCCAACCTACATTAACCGAAATATATTGCACTCCCTCTATCTCGTAGGTCATTGGTGGCGCCACCACGCCAGTCTGGGTTGAAAACTCCCATAGCTGCTCGCCGGTATCAGCGCGATAGGCGACTAGGTTGCCGTCTGCGGTGCCTTGAAATACGAGGTTACCTGCCGTGGACAATACACCGCCATTCCATGACCCCTTGTGCTCTGCGCGCCATGCTTCTTTTTGCTCTATTGGGTCCCATGCTAGTAAGCGGCCTTGCACCAATGCGCCAATAGCATCTCGTTCGGCCTGATCGTCGGGCAGGCCACCGATCACTGAGTCTGTCCCTGTGTTACCAACACCTGGGTTATATTCGAAGTTTTCAGGTTGGCCATACACTGCAGGTATATCCAGAACCGGGATGTAAACTAGGCCGGTCGCCGGGCTGTATGACATTGGGTGCCAGTTGTGTCCGCCAAGGTAAGATGGGTAAAGCATGAACGGCACATCTATATACCGGGCTTCAGGAATTTCTACTGGCCGACCTGTTCGCATGTCGACGTGCGTTGCCCAGGTTATATTAATGTAGTTCTCGGCTGACAATAATTCACCGGTTTCACGATCCAGCAGGTAAAAAAAACCGTTTTTCGGAGCCTGCATCAGCGTCTTTCTAACACTGCCGCGTAGCGATATATCTGCGAGAATAATATGCTGTGTGGCGGTATAATCCCAGGTCTCACCGGGTGTGGTCTGATAGTGCCATACGTACTCTCCCGTGTCTGGGCGAACAGCTACGATAGATGACAGAAACAGGTTATCACCGCCCCCTGGAGAGCGGATTTCTTGGTTCCACGGAGTGCCATTGCCGACGCCGAAATACAGTAAGTCTAGATCAGGGTCATAAGCCATTGAGTCCCAGACGGTGCCACCGCCCCCTCCAAGCTTCCACCATTCACCATTCCATGTTGCGCCGGCCAGTGCCATCGCATCGTTTTCAAATCCGAGCGCCGGATTGCCGGGCACCGTGTAGAAGCGCCATGCCATGGATCCATCTGCGACGTTGTAGGCGCTGATATAGCCTCGCACACCAAATTCGGCGCCTCCGTTGCCGATCATAACTTTGTCTTTAATCACGCGGGGCGCGCCGGTGATGGTATAAGGCAACGCGGGATCAAACGTGGGTACCTGCCAATTAACGCCTCCGGTGGCAGCATCGAGTGCAAATAGACGACCGTCCAGTGCACCGAAAAAGACTTGTCCCTGCCAGATCGCAACACCCCGATTAACCACATCACAGCAGGCATGTTTAGATTTTTCCTTGGCCACTTTCGGGTCAAACGTCCACAGTTTCTTTCCATTGCGAGCATCTATAGCATGCACAACGCTCCAGGCAGACGTTGTATAGATAACCCCGTCCACCATAAGAGAGGTCGCTTCGATACCGCGTTTTGTTTTGAGGTCGTAAGACCAAGCTAAGCCAAGCTCAGCGACGTTGTCGACATTAATCTGTGTCAAAGGGCTGTAGCGTTGTTCGCTGTAGGTACGCCCATGAGTCATCCACTCACCGGGTGCGTTATCAGCCTTTACAAGGCGCTCACCGTCTATTGCCGCTACACTAGACGTTGCCATCCCCGCAGATCTGGATGAGTCGATCTGGCTTTGTGGCGTGCACGCTATAAGCATGACCATTACCAAGGCAGAAGCGTTGATGGAGAGAAAAAATCTAATCATAACAGGACGATACTCTAAAATGTGTTGCGTTAGACAGCAAACTAATTATGTATGGACATCATATATTGTTGAATCATAACGCAAATAGAGTGCTGAATTGCTGGGCTTCGTTTTTATTTACGTTGTCTTCGCGCGTTCCTTCAATGCTCTTTGTACCGCGAGTTGCCCAGCCAAACTGGCATCGAGTTTCAACGACATCCAAATCGGTACTATCAGTATCAGTGCCAATCCGGGCCCCATTACAATGCCGAGCCCTAGCGCAACGCTTTCGGGCGTTTCGCCAGGCAATGCACCGGCTTCAAGCCCTATAATATCTAGGAAGGGGCCTGCTACCAAGTAGCCAAAACCGGCGCAAAATTTAGCCGCGAAGAATGCTGCCGCAAACATCACCCCCTCCTGCCGCTGCCCCGTTGCCAGCTCATGTTCATCGGCTATGTCGGCTAGTAAAGCCTGAGTGGCGATCGTTCGCATAATAGTCATGGTGACAAATATGGCATAGTTGACAAACACCAGTCCGAACACGATTCCCGCTTCCTGCGGCAGCCATCCCAATAGTTTTAGCGGTGTAAGCCAAGTCAGGTTGAGTGCTCCTATTATGCAGCTCAACTGCAACAGCTGCTGTTTTTCCAGCCGCTTGCCCATTAAGCGTGAACTGCCAGCCACGAGAATGACGGCTAGGATTGGCGGTCCTGCAAACAGTACAGATATTTGTAGCGTATCGAGTTCCCAAAAATAGGTGAAGCTGACCATAAGCAGCGCACTGAGAACGCCTCCCAGTCCGCCGACGGCTGTTTCTAGAAAGACGAGATAACGAAAGTTCGGGTTATTAAACGTTGCTAAGATATTGCGCACTAGATTGTCACTTTTAGCTGAGGTGCGCTTGATTAGCATTGGGATGTAGTGCCAGGTACTTTGGATACAAATGTAACTAAAGATAATCACGCCAAGTGCACTGAACCAGCCATAGAGGTGATAGTTCTCAGCGATGAAGCGGCCGTCCATGTCTTGTTTGTCGTTAAAAATGAAAAACATCGCCGCGGCAGCTACCACTACGCCCGCAAACCAGCCCAGATTAGTTCGAGCACTGGCAATACGCGTGCGCTCATGATAGTCCGTGGCCATTTCCGCGCCAAGGGCCAAATAGGGAATCATGAAAAATGTTAGGGCCGTACGCAGCACGATAACGCTACCCAAAAGCCACAGGAATAAACAACTCTGACTTGTTAGAACGCCTGCTGGCGGTTGAAATAGCGCGATAAAACCGAGTGCGATGGGCAATACAGCCGCGATCATGAGAGGATGCCGGCGCCCCCAGCGAGTGCGTAAATTGTCGGACCATGCGCCGACCATCGGGTCTGAAATGGCGTCCCACACAACTGACAGAGCAATAGCCAGTCCGGTAAGTGTGCCGCTGAGTCCCAAAACCTGTTTGTAATAGAGCAATACAAAAGCAGCGAATGCGGCATCTTTCAAGGCATAGGTGATGGCGCCTGAGCTATAAAGGAGCCGATTAGAGAAGGTCACCATTGAGCTGTCTGTATCCTTATTTAGCCTGGCTACATGGGCGTTTATAAACTCTATCCGGCGCTGAAATGACGATTATGATCTGATACTCGTCAGATTTTTACAACGTAGATTAGCCGCGCCAGACTGTGCCACAGATCAGCCTGAATTAACATCCTCAGTGAATTTTAATAGGTTTCTAGAGTCTCTAAGAATCCTGCGCTGCTCAGTGTGATATCGAGGCCTATATCATTGCGGTTTAGACTAGATATCCAAGTCTTGCAGCACCATAGCGAATGCAGGCAGCGTCGTTCTACCGATCTGGCAAGTTATGACAGACCGGGTTCGACCTAGCCCCCCTAGGTTGCAAGCTCTGCCATCGTTCTGAGCAGATGACTATCGCCATTAATCAGCAGCGAAGTGACAGGCGAGTTTTCCCAATCTTTGAGTTTTTCTTTGATGCGATCCTTAGGCCCAGACAGCGATATTTCATCGGCAAACTCACTTGGTACTGCTGCAATGGCCTCATCCCTTTTGCCCTCAAAAAATAGCTTCTGAATCTGATCCGCTTCCTCAGGGTAGCCCATACGTGCCATCAATTCCTTGTGGAAGTTGCGTTTGGCCGATCCCATGCCGCCAATATAGAAGCCCAGCATCGCTTTGACTGGATAGAGCGCCTGCTCCATATCGTCATTGATGTTGACCAACACGGTGGGTGCGATTTCAAAGCCTGGCTTGGCAGCGGTTAGTTGATCCGCATAAACCTCTTGGCGATACGGTGAGTAGTACAGTGGCAGCCAGCCATCGGCAATCTCGGCTGTTTGCGTCACATTTTTAGGCCCCTCGGCGCCAATAAAAATGGGAACGTCTGCCCGTAATGGGTGCGTAATTGATTTTAGTGGTTTGCCCATGCCCCAGGCACCTACTCCGTTATAGGGCAGTGGATAGAATTCGCCGTCATTGGTAACAGGAGCCTCACGAGACAGCACCTTGCGAATGATGTCCACATACTCACGCGTTCGAGTCACTGGCTTGCTGTAAGGCTGTCCATACCAGCCCTCCACCACCTGCGGACCCGAGACGCCCAGTCCGAGCGTCATGCGCCCACCTGATAGATGATCTATTGACAGCGTCGCCATCGCGCAGGCCGTCGGCGTGCGGGCCGACAGTTGAGCAACCGAGGTGCCCAGTCGAATGGTTTTTGTATTAGCACCTATCCACGCCAGTGGCGTAAAGCAATCACTGCCCCATGACTCTGCCGTCCACACAGAATCAAAGCCCAGACGCTCGGCCTCCTGCGCGAGCTCAACATGAGCATTTCCTGGCGCCAGCGCGCCCCAATAGCCTAGTTGCAGGCCGAGAGAAAGTTTCGACATAGTAATCTCCTATTGCGGAGGCTCACTTTACGCCATCAGTCATGATAAGAGGAAGTGCTGTGGGGCCAATTTCGTTGACTTCACCGATCAATTATATTTTCAATCAGCGGCAGCATTGGATAGACTCTGCCGGTCTCAAAGTCTTTGCCTGCGGAGTAATTAATGAGTCGACTCACCCATCTCGATGATCACGGCGCTGCCCATATGGTAGATGTTGGGGACAAGGCCATTACCGAGCGCGTCGCCACCGCTGCAGCAGTGGTATCGATGCAGCCGCAAACGTTTACTCTGTTGCAGCAGGGCGCACATAAAAAAGGTGATGTGCTGGCCGTCGCTCGTATCGCAGGCATTCAGGCGGCAAAAAAGTGTGCAGATCTTATTCCGCTTTGTCATCCTTTGATGCTGACGTCAATAGAGGTGAGCTTTGAACTGAAGCCCGAGTTGGCTCAGGTCATGATCGAGGCCTGCTGTAAAGTGTCAGGAAAAACTGGAGTAGAGATGGAAGCATTAACGGCTGCATCGATCGCTGCGCTTACGATTTATGACATGTGCAAAGCGGTGGATCGAGGGATGGAAATTCATGGCGTTACCTTAGTGAAAAAAGCGGGCGGTGAATCAGGCCTATGGAGTCGCGACGCAGAGGGGGAACCCTAATGCTAAAAATACTGTTTTTTGCACGGATAAGGGAGGAGCTGTCATGCTCTGGGTTGGAGTTACAGTGGCCAGGTAGCCGATTGGACCTATATGCACTGCAGGAGCAGCTCTGTGTCGAGTATGGTGAGTCTTGGCGTAACGTTCTGACGCAGGAAAACATGATTCGCGCGGTCAACCAGCAGGTGGTTACTGATAATTGTGAGTTGAACGACGGCGATGAAATTGCATTTTTTCCCCCAGTGACGGGTGGCTGATATGGCTATGTTGGAAAATAGCAGTGTCACTGTGCACGAGGCAGATTTTGACGTGGCGGGTCTGCAGCGCGGGCTGCTATCGGGCCTGTCTGAGGAGGGTGCCATTGCCACTTTCACCGGCTATGTGCGTCGTGCCAATGACGATAGACGGGTGTCTACGCTGGAACTAGAGCATTACCCCGGTATGACCGAGGGGAGCATAAAGGCAATCATTGACCAGGCGGCTGATCGCTGGCCATTGCTCGCCGCATCGGCGGTGCATAGGGTAGGGCGGTTGTCCCCGGGAGACCAGATCGTCTGGGTTGGAGTCGCCTCGGCACACCGGGAAGCGGCTTTCAGTGCCTGCGAATTTATCATGGATTACCTGAAAACGCGGGCGCCATTTTGGAAGAAAGAGTTAGGCCCGTTCGGCGAAATCTGGGTTTCCGTCAGGCAAGACGACGAGTCCAGAGCTGCTAGATGGTAGGATGAAAACTTTCCATAGCCTGAATAGGGGATGTGCCAAAGTGTGCGCTGGGATCAAATAAGGACGCTGTTTTAGGTGACCAAGACGAGTTAGAGATTACAAGCGATGAGTTTAGACGTACGAGATTTGAGAAACGCTCTGGGACGCTTTGCTACGGGCGTGACGCTTGTCACTGCCGTCGCAGACACTCAAAAGGCTCTAGGCATGACGGCAAATTCATTTTCCTCGGTGTCTCTAGACCCTCCGCTGGTCTTGTGGTCATTACAGAACAACTCTGATGTCTATGACGTTTTTGCCACACCGCGTTTTTTTGCTATCAACGTGCTGAGCAGCGAGCAGCAGGGTCACTCGAATCAGTATGCTAGAAAAGGCGAGCATGAACTGAATCCCTCGCATTACCGGCTGGGGAAATATGGTGCGCCGTTGATTCGCCACGCACTTGTGACCTTCGAATGCGAGCTTCATGCAACACATGACGGAGGCGATCATGTCATTATAGTGGGCTTGGTAAAAGATGTTCACGAGCGACCGACGGGTGATCCTCTGCTATTTCATCAGGGCCGCTATGGAGAATTGCGCTAGTAAGGCTATTTCTTTGCCCGATTAAGGCTTTATACTGTGCCGCGTGCATCAAATGAGTCAGCCCCTTATGAAATTCTGTACCCGCTGCGGAAACGCGGTAATCCTTAAGGTCCCTGCTGGAGACGACCGCGAGCGATTTGTCTGCAGCAGCTGCGAGTTTATCCACTACAGCAATCCTCATATTATTGTTGGCTGTTTACCTGTTTATAGGGGCAGGGTTTTGTTGTGTAAGCGCGCGATTGAGCCGCGCAAAGGCTTCTGGACGCTGCCTGCAGGTTTTATGGAGAACGGCGAGACAACTTTGCAAGGTGCAACCCGAGAGACTTGGGAAGAGGCAAGAGCGCGCGTTACCAATGTCGATCTTTATCGCATATTCGACGTGCCTTATATAAGCCAAGTTTATATGTTCTATCGATGCGAGCTGGAGGATGGGGAGCACAGCGCGGGTCCTGAAAGCTTGGAGACGCAGCTGTATGCTGAATCAGATATTCCTTGGGGTAATATTGCGTTTCAGGTTGTTTCAGAGACCCTTAAAGAATACTTTTCTGATGTATCATCCGGACAGTTTCCGGTGCGCGTCTCGGCTATAGATCATCGCGCAAAGCGTGGTTGAAATACACAGCGATCATTGTCGCGACCGATACGCGCCGCATGTTTTGCATTATAGTGACTTCAAGGAGTAGTAGCTGATGGCATTTCCAAAAGTGGGCGGGGTGGCCCCTGCATTTACCCTACCGGATCAAGACGGCAACAAAGTCAGCCTGAAGGAATTCAAGGGGAAAAAGAACGTGGTGCTGTACTTCTATCCGAAAGCGATGACGCCGGGATGCACAGTTCAGGCGTGTGGTATTCGCGATAGCAAAAATGCGCTGTGCAAAATTGATACTGTGGTGCTAGGCGTAAGTCCTGATCCCGTTGCCAAGCTTGGTCGATTTATCCTAAAGCAGGATCTCAATTTTACGTTGCTTTCTGACGAGGATCACGCAGTTACAGAGAAATACGGTGCATGGGATCTAAAGAAATTCATGGGACGCGAATTCATGGGTGTACTGCGCACCACCTTTATCATAGGCAAGGATGGGCGCCTAAAGCATGTGATGAGTAAGGTCAAAACGAAATCCCACCATGATGATGTTCTTGCGCTGACCGCGGAGTTAGGGCTGTAGCCCATTCCTTATGTTGAATTATTTATTTGATGACGCGCCCGAAGCGGGCGAGCTTCGCGAAATTGTACCGGGTGTGCTTTGGCTGCGTATGCCATTGCCCATGGCGCTGGACCACATTAATCTATATTTGCTTGAAGATACGGATGGCTGGTGGTTGATCGATACCGGTATTGCAATCGGGCCAACTCAAGCATTGTGGGAGCAGGTATTTGAGCGGCATCTAAATGGCAAGCCCGTTAAGGCGGTGGTGTCAACACACTACCATCCTGACCACACCGGTATGGCCGGTTGGCTGTGCGAGAGATGGCAGGTTCCCTTCTATATGACTGAGGCTGAATATTTTACCGGCTTATCTTTTTCTAGAACCACGAATGAGCATTTCAACTGGGCAACAGAGCGCCATCTCACCCGCTCCGGCTATACTCAGGATCAGATTCTAAAATCACGCAAGTATTTTGGCGGTTTTGGACCCTACATCACGCCTATGCCTACCTCTTATCGGCGCATGGTTGACGGTGGATTCTTGACCATTAATGGCAATCGCTGGCAGGTGATAATAGGCCGAGGGCACTCGCCGGAACATGCGTGCTTGTATAACAGTGGGCTCAATATTCTGATTTCAGGCGATCAGGTAATTCCTAGAATTACATCTAATATCAGTGTCTCGGGCTCCGAGCCAGAAGGCAATCCGCTCAAGGAGTGGCTCAAATCGCTAGAGCATTTTCTTGAGGTATTGCCAGGAGACACGCTGGTGCTACCAGCACACAACACACCTTTTTATGGCCTGCATGAGCGGTTGCGGTATTTGATCGAACATCATGAGGAGCATTTGTTGGCATTGGAAGAGGCATGTTTGTGCAAGCAGGCCAGCGCGATGGAACTGCTGCCGGTGATGTTCAAACGTAAACTGGATGATCATAATCTCGGCTTGGCATTGGGGGAATGTATTGCGCACCTCAATTATCTGCATCATCGGGGACAGATCGAGCGGACAGTGGACGAGGATGGCTGTTATCGCTATGCCTCAGTAGACTCAACATTGCCAATGCGACTTCGAAAACAGCGCCATGATGCTGATGATGCAGCACCTATGCAGGTATAAATATTAATTATAATCATATAGTTATAGCATTAATCTTATAGACATGATGGGACTAATGTTTGCGTGCTCGACCACGTCAGAAAGGAGCTAAGCGTCATGCCAATGCCAAACGATATTGGAGTCATCGATCTAATGCTCGCCATACCCGGTGATGATAGCAGTACATTTTATGACTGGATTAAGCCCTTGCTGATGGACAGGGAAAGTCATGAACTGTTCAGCATGCCTGCCCAATATATGTTTAAAGATATACCCGATACCAGTGTTAAAGGAGATGCTATCGCCTACACGTTAGTACAGATGGACAAGCATGGCATAGAGCGTGCCATGATTGGACTGGGCTTCAGCGAATTACAGGAGCAAGCCCTGCGCGAACATCCAGACCGATTCTTTGCATCTTATGAAGCGAACCCCAACAAGGGTATGGACGAGGTGCGCAAGATTGTGGCGCTGTACGAGGAATTCGATATCAAGGCAGTTACCGCTGCGCCGGCTATGATCTGCCCACCAGTGCCGGTTAACGATAAGAAGTGGTATCCCATTTATGCCAAGCTTGTGGAACTCGATATTCCTTTCTGCCCCTGTATGGGGGTTCCCGGACCGCGGGTGCCGTTTGGCCCGCAGAAAGTTGAATTGCTTGATGAGGTATTGTGGTTCTTCCCTGAACTGAGAGTGGTCACACGACATGGATGTGAGCCTTGGACCGACGTCGCATGGAAAATGATGCTTAAATATCCCAACCTATATTATATGACCAGCGCATTTGCGCCCAAGCATTATCCGCCTGATATTATCGATTTCGCTAATAAGCGAGGTTCTGATCAGGTGCTGTATGCGGGTTATTTTCCCATGGGCTTATCCTTAGACAGGATTTTTAGTGAAATGCCAGACGTGCCGTTTCGCGACGAGGTATGGCCCAAATTTCTGCGGGAAAATGCAATCAAGATCTTTAAACTCGATGAATAAGCGGGTCAAATGAGGTACTTCAGCGTAGAGGAAGCCATTCATGCGCCCGGGCTGCGTTTGGTCTTGACGGCAGGCGTGCCGGGACCTTGGGGCGAAGCAGCGAAGGCTATTTTCGCGTTCAAGCGCATAGCGTACACGCCAATACTCCAGCAGGGCGGAGGTGACAACGATGCCTTACAAAAGTGGACGGGACAAACATCAGCGCCAGTTGCCGTGTATGAAGATTTTCCGCCTGTCTGTCATTGGTTCGATCTGTTAATGCTTGCAGAGAGGTTGTCGCGCGAGCGCCGGCTGGTGCCCGAGGATTGCAGTGCTAGGATCGATGTTCTTGGTGTCTCTGCGTTGATCGCAGGTGCCGATGGTTTCGGCTGGCAGCGACGTCTACAAATATTGGCCCCGATGCTGTTGTTGGATGAACCTCCAGACATCGCCGTTCGCCTAGGGCTAAAATACGGCTGGTCTAAACAGACTTATGCATCTGCAATCGACCGTTTGCAGGCGATTAGTGCTGAATTAGATGACAGAATGTTGCGACAGCAAGACATAGGTAGTGATTTCATGGTGGGGCATACGGTCACGGCCGCAGATTTTTACTGGGCCAACTTTGCCGGCATGCTAAAGCCGCTGGGGCCAAATGACAACCCAATGCCTGACTACATGCGCACCGCATATACGGCAGTCGATGAGGCCACGCGCGACTGCCTGACACCACGTTTGGAAGCGCATAGAGACAGAATGTATCAGGAGTTCATCTCACTACCGCTGGATTTTTTACAGGAGTAAACCGCATGTTATCGCAACAAGAGCTGTCAGATCGCTTCGAAATTCAGGATTTGGTCTTTCACTATGCGCATCTGATCGACAGCAAGCACTTTGATGCGCTGCGCGAAGAGGTTTTTACGGCGGATGCCCATATCGACTATAGCGCTATGGGTGGCAGCGTGGGAGACCTTGAGGAGACCATTATGTTTCTCAAGGCATCGGTTACCAACGAGCTGTTTCCCAATACGCAGCACCTCAATGCGAATATTCAGGTGCAACTTCACGGTGACGAGGCTACCGGGCGCGTAATGTGCTTTAACCCGATGGAAATGCGCTTAAGGGAGTCGGGTACCCAAACTTTTTTCCTTGGACTTTGGTATGTCGACGCCTATCGTCGCACCGATAAGGGCTGGCGTATCGCTAGCCGTACCGAAGAAAAAAGCTGGGCATTTAATCTGCCTGACTTTATGAGCATCTAAATATTATGTTAGAAAAGTTTGTTAATCCAATGATTTAATTCACTTTTTTAATAATCAGTGCTAGGCGCCGGGTTAAGACCTAGGCAGGTTATTAAGATGCAGTTGCTGCACCATAGCGCGTGGTTCTATTTCAGGTTGTCCAGCGATTGTGTCTCGACTTTGTTTGCGTAGTAAGCACATGTTTGACTAACGACGTCTAGGCTGCTCTGCGCTAGCAGCTTGCCGCGCTCTCTCAATTGAACCTTTCTAGCTCGCTTATCGGTGTCATCAACACTGCGTCTAACGTAATCTAGATGCTCCAGATCTCGCAGTATTTTTCCAATGGCTTGCGGCGTCATCTAGGAATGTCTGGCCAGCTCTGTCACCCTCGCAGCCTACATTTTGACACGAAATTGATCCTTTTAAGATCCTTCCGGTACACTGCGATGTCGCAGCACTGATGGAATAGGACGATGGCAAAAATAATCACCTGTAATACAAACGGCATCCGCTCGGCGGCAAAAAAGGGTTTTTTCGATTGGTTGCAGATAGAGCAGCCGGATGTGGTTTGTATTCAGGAAACCAAAGCCCAAGTGCACCAACTGAGTGACTCGGTTTTCTCGCCGGCCGGCTACCACTCCTTCTATAATGACGCTATCAAGAAGGGTTATAGTGGTACTGCATTATTCTGTAAGATTAAGCCACGAAAGGTCATTACCCGGCTCGGCTGGGATCCAGCAGATTCTGAGGGACGATATATTCAGGCAGACTTTAAAGGTTTGAGTGTTATCTCTTTATATATGCCCTCTGGATCAAGCAGTGAGGAGGTACTGCAAAAAAAGTTGCGCTTCATGGATCTATTTATGGAGCACCTGAAAGCACTACGGCGCAAACGTCGTGAGCTGATTATCTGCGCCGATTGGAATATCTGCCATCAGGCCATCGATATTAAAAATTGGCGCGGTAACCGCAAGAACTCCGGCTTCCTGCCCGAAGAGCGGGCCTGGCTCGATGTACTTTATGATGAGGTGGGCTATGTTGATTCTTTTCGCGTAATCAATACAGAGCCTGAGCAATATACTTGGTGGTCGAACCGAGGGCAGGCCAGAGCAAATAACGTCGGATGGCGACTGGACTACCAAGTGATAACCCCTAAGCTTGTCGACAAGGTCCGGTCGGCCGCAATTTATCGGGATCAGCGTTTTTCTGATCATGCCCCGCAAATCATGGAATATGACTTTGACATTTTGGTTTAAGTAGTAGGTCATGTAGGGCCGTGGATACGTTTAACCCAAGCCTTGATTCGTTGCGGGACGGGCGGAAAACCTGTAACTTACAGAATAATTTTGAGGCTACGTTGTTAGCCACATGCGGGAGAAATGATTGATGAGTTTGTTTATCAGTAGTGCTCATGCGCAGGATGCCGGAGTTGGTGCGGCCGGCGGAGACATGTTCCAGATATTGTTTTTGGTGGGTCTTTTTGCCCTTTTTTACTTCATTGCTATCCGTCCACAGCGTAAGCGTCAGAAAGAACACGCAAAAATGGTGTCAGAGCTGAATAAGGGTGATGAGGTTGTCACGACTTCGGGAATTCTGGGTAAGGTGATGGCGCTTGATGACAGTTATATGACGCTCAACGTTGCCAATAACGTCGAGATGAAGTTTCAGCGTGTTCATCTCCATGCTGTCCTGCCTAAAGGCACATTAAAGACTATCGGCTAAGATGCCTCTGGTCTACCCTCGAAAAATAGATCTGGCTCAGTCGCCAACCCCCCTCCAATACCTTGAACGCGCCTCTGCAAAATGGGGGTGCGGTCATCGAATCTGGGTTAAGCGTGATGATTTGACGGGCAGCACCCTTAGCGGTAACAAGGTACGCAAGCTTGAATTTATTACGGCCTTCGCTATGGATAATGGCTATGACACCTTGTTGACCTGTGGTGGATTACAGAGCAACCATTGTCGGGCTACAGCGTTCGCCGGCGCTCAGTTGGGGCTTGCAGTTCACCTGCTGTTACGCGGCGAAGAGCCTTTGGATCCAGAGGGAAACTTTCTACTCGATCATCTGGCGGGTGCGACGGTGAGTTGCTATCCATTAAAACGTTACGTGAGCCACCTCGACGACTTGTTCCGGCAGTGGCAGGAGCACTACGCCGTTCAAGGGCGAAAGGCATTAGTGATACCAACAGGCGGCAGTGACGGCATAGGCGCATGGGGTTATATCGCTGCATGTGAGGAACTCGTGCAGGACTTTGCGGCATACGGTATTGAACGTGCACATGTTGTTACCGCGACCGGGTCCGGTGGGACGCAGACAGGCTTGACCCTTGGGGCGGCGCTGCTTGAGTTGCCGGCTACGATATGGGGCATCAATGTGTGTGATGATGAAACATATTTTTACGACAAGGTTGCTAGCGATACCGCCGATTGGCGACGGCGATATCCAGAGGCCCCAGATGTCACGATAGAACCGCGAGTTCTGGATGGCTACGTGGGGCCTGGCTATGCTATTGCAGATCCTGAAATTTTTGAGCTCATTGCCGAGTTAGGTCGACTAGAGGGTCTCATGCTTGATCCGGTTTACACCGGTAAAGCATTCGCCGGCATGCTGGCTGAAATCGGCAACGGGCGGTTCGCGGGCAGTCGCGATATTGTATTTATTCACACTGGGGGAATCTTTGGCGTGTTCCCTCAGCGCAGTGGTTTCGATACTGGCATTACGCACTAAAGAAGTTCAAAACAGGCCGTCACTATGGATATCATGAGCTTAATTAATACCTGGGCGTGGGGGCCGTTAATGTTAGCCCTGCTGTTAGGAACCGGTCTGTACCTTACTCTGGGGCTGCGCTTCCTGCCGCTGCTAAAGCTGCCAACGGGTATACGTTTACTATTGCGTGGCCGGCGTGGTGTTGGCGCCGGTGACATTTCTCCATTCGGTGCCTTGATGACTTCGCTTTCTGCCACCGTAGGCACAGGAAATATCGCAGGGGTGGCAACTGCTATTGCTTTGGGAGGGCCAGGCGCACTTTTCTGGATGTGGATCACGGCACTGCTGGGGATGGCGATCAAATACGGAGAGGCCCTGTGCGCGGTAAATTTTCGTGAGACCGATGAGCAGGGTCACTTCAGCGGTGGCCCTATGTATTACATCAAAAATGGTTTGCATAAGCGCTGGCACTGGTTGGGCGTCGCCTTTGCGATATTTGGTAGCCTTGCCGGCTTTGGTATTGCCAATACGGTGCAATCAAATTCTGTATCCGAGGTATTACTTGAGTCTTTCTCTGTGCCTCCCATGGTGACAGGGCTTGTTCTGATGGTGCTGGTTGCGGCGGTTGTGCTCGGCGGTATTCGCCGCATAGCTGTGGTCGTCAGTTGGCTGGTGCCGTTTATGGCTGTTGCTTATGTGTTGATGGCGCTGACGGTCATTGTGCTTAACCTATCTGAAGTACCGAATGCACTCAACACCGTTATCAGTAGCGCCTTGACGCCCACTGCAGCGACAGGTGGTTTTGCCGGAGCGACAGTTTGGGCTGCTCTTCGCTCCGGCGTTGCGCGGGGAATTTTTTCCAATGAAGCCGGACTGGGAAGTGCACCGATTGCGCACGCGGCAGCACGCACTAATCAGCCTGTAGAGCAGGGCATGATCGCCATGCTAGGAACTTTCATCGATACACTGTTGATTTGCACGATGACCGGACTTGTCATCGTTATTATGGATGTATGGCCCACTGGCATTAGCGGCGCAAACCTTACGGCTATGGCTTTCTCCAATGCCTTGCCTGGTGGTCATTATATTGTGGCTTTAGGGCTGTGCATTTTTGCTTTTACTACCATGATTGGCTGGTCGTTCTATGGTGAGCGCTGTGTGGTTTTCCTGTTTGGAACGAAAGCCATTATGCCCTTTCGGATAGCGTGGGTGCTTGCGATTCCCGCAGGGACACTGATTGAACTGGAGTTGGTCTGGTTGATCGCCGATACGCTCAATGCGTTTATGGCGCTTCCTAACCTCATAGCACTTATTTTACTCGCGCCATTGGTGTTCAAGTTGACCAAGGATTACTTTGAGCCGGCAGGCAAAAAAGAGTCTGATTCGTCCTAGAGAAAAGAGTAGTAGACGTTGGGTTAGAATGGTGCGCTTGAGATGCGGAACCACTGGCAGGCAGCAGAACAGTTGAGTATGCTATAGGTCATGTCCACGCAACTAACCGACAAACTCGTGATCGCGATCTCATCCCGAGCACTATTCAATCTAGATGACAGCCATGAGGTGTTTGAGAAAGAAGGCTTACAGGCCTACTCAAACTATCAGGTTGCCCGAGAAGAACAACCCCTAGAGCCGGGAGAGGCATTTCCCCTGGTGAATAAACTGTTGCGACTCAATCGCAGTCTCGACGAGGATGCTCAAGTGGAAGTCGTGCTGCTCTCGCGCAATAGTGCTGATACCGGTCTGCGTGTGTTCAACTCTATCCAGCATTATGAGCTGGATATCAGCCGGGCAGCCTTTTGCGGTGGAGAGAGTCCTTGGAGATACATTAACGCGTTCGGCTGCACATTATTTCTGTCCAATGAAGCGCAAGATGTTCGTCACGCCTTGGAGTGCGGAGTGGCCGCGGCCACGTTAGTATCGCGTAGAGGCCGGGGCACTGATAGCGAACAGCTGCGGTTCGCCTTTGACGGGGACGCGGTACTCTTTTCGGATGAGGCGGAGCAGGTCTACAAGCGTGATGGTCTCGAAGCCTTTACCGCGAGCGAGAAGGCTGCAGCAAAAGAACCTCTTAGAGGCGGACCGTTTAAATCCTTTCTAGCCGCCTTACACCGCTTACAGCAGTCATTTCCACCCACCGAGGCTCCGATTAGAACAGCCCTCGTGACGGCCCGGTCGGCGCCTGCCCACGAGCGTGTGATCCGTACTCTGCGAGCGTGGAATATACGGATCGATGAATCGATTTTCCTTGGCGGCCTCAACAAGACTGACTTCTTGAGGGCGTATCAGGCAGACGTCTTCTTTGATGATCAGCAGACACATTGCGATTCTGCAAGTCCGCATGTGGCTACAGGACATGTACCACACGGCGTAGCGAACCCCTGACACTCATATTGAAAGCCTTCATCAGTTTAAGTTTGATAAACTAGGATGCGAGTGACTATTGTGCATAAGACATGGAAGGCGTGATCAAATTGTCTTTTTTTACCTGGAGGTTGGCATGAAGCTGCAGCAATTGCGTTATATTTGGGAAGTGGCTCACCACGATCTTAATGTTACGGCGACGGCACAACATTTATACACATCGCAACCTGGCATGAGTAAGCAGATCCGCCTGCTGGAAGACGAGTTAGGTGTTGAGATCTTTGCTCGAAGCGGCAAGCACCTTACGCATGTTACACCGGCCGGAGAGGCTATACTTAAGGCGGCTGAAGAGGTACTGTTCAAGGTTAAAAGTATTCGCCAGGTAGCGGAAGAATTTTCTGAAGAAAAAAAGGGTAGTCTCTCTATCGCTACTACTCATACTCAAGCTCGCTATGCGCTGCCATCCGTCATTAAGCGCTTTATTCAACAGTATCCAGACGTCTCTTTGCATATGCACCAGGGGACGCCTATACAAATATCCGAAATGGCGTCCGACGGAACGACAGATTTTGCCATTGCCACAGAAGCGTTAGACCATTTTTCCAATCTCATTATGATGCCCTGCTATCGGTGGAACCGCTGTATTCTTGTTCCTAAAGGTCATCCTTTGACGCAACCATCTCGGCTAACTCTCGCAGATGTTGCCACGCACCCCATCGTGACCTATGTCTTCGGTTTTACCGGACGTTCCAAGCTTGACGATGCTTTCGTCGCTCAGGGACTGGTGCCAAAGGTTGTATTCACTGCGACAGATGCTGATGTGATAAAAACTTACGTTCGTCTTGGACTTGGCATTGGTATTATTGCAGGGATGGCTTACGACGCGTCTATAGATTCCGACTTGGTTGCGCTCGACGCCAGTCATCTTTTCGCCAGCAGTATTGCGCAAATTGGTTGTCGACGAGACACGTTTTTGCGTGGTTATATGTACACGTTTATTCAGGACTTTGCGCCACATCTGTCGCGCGATTTGGTTGGAGAGGCTTTTGGGTGCCATACCAAGTCAGAGCTGGCAGAGCTTTTCTTAGATCTTGAACTGCCTGTTTACTGACGAGTGATCGACTAAATATTAGGCTAGAGGGCTTGTGCCGACTGCCCCTCAGTGTTTAGACTATCAGCTCGATGTTGCATCACAACCTCATAGGAGACAAACATTTGGAGCTTGCCTGTCTTGACCTCGAAGGTGTATTGGTGCCCGAAATATGGATAGCATTTTCCGAGCGCACGGGTATTGAAGAACTGCGTGCCACTACAAGGGATATTCCGGATTATAATGTGTTGATGAAGCAGCGTCTCGCCCTGCTTGATCAGCACGGTTTAACGATCGACGATATTCAGGATGTGATTGCCACATTGGAGCCCTTACCCGGCGCAATCGATTTCGTTGACTGGCTGCGCGAGCGTTTCCAGGTGATTATTCTATCTGATACCTTTTATGAGTTTTCGCAACCCCTAATGCGGCAGCTACATTGGCCAACTCTGCTTTGCCATCGGCTGATTACAGATGATTCGGGCCGGGTAGTGGATTATAAATTGCGCCAAGAAGATCCGAAGCGAGCGTCAGTAAAGGCGTTGCATAGTCTGAACTATCGTGTGCTCGCCGCGGGTGATTCCTACAACGATACCACTATGCTGGCTGAGGCTGACGTGGGTTTTCTGATTCATGCGCCGCAAAACGTCGTCGACGAATTTCCACAATTTAAATCAGTAGCGACGCTGGGCGAGCTGAAAGCCGCTTTTGTTGAGGCGAGTGATCGCCCATTAACGATCTGACAGAGTTTTTTCAAGGGTGTTTAAAAAGGCCCCAACCTTGTCATAGGTTTCTTGATATTCCTGTTGCCAGTTAGAATCGGCCACAATGCCGCCGCCACCCCAACAGCGTATTTCACCCTGATTACACAACAGGCTGCGGATGGCAATATTACTGTCCATGCGGCCATCTGCACTAACGTAGAGTACCGACCCGCAGTAGACTGAGCGTTCCTGCGTTTCGAGTTCGGCAATGATCTCCATGGCTCTGCGTTTTGGCGCGCCGGTTATAGAGCCACCAGGAAAACTCTCACTAAGCAGGCTCCATGCATTGCGACCAGGCTGTAATTCGCCAGTAATAGTGCTAACCATATGGTGTACTGTAGAGAAACTTTGCACGTCGAAAAGTCGATCGACATGAATGCTGCCTGGCAAACAGCTACGTCCGAGATCATTGCGGAGTAGATCTACAATCATAAGATTTTCAGCCCGATCTTTTTCCGAGCCAAGTAATTCCTTGCGCGCTAGCTTATCGGATTGCTTGTTGACATGCCGAGGTCGAGTACCCTTAACGGGGGATGTCTCAACACGGTGGCCGTGAAGAGACAGAAACCTTTCCGGAGAGAGGCACATCAAAGCGGCATCGTTTTCTAGAGTCAGGAACGCCGAAAAAGGTGTGGCAGCAACAGTGCGCAGTTCACAATACGCCTGCCAAGGGTCGCCGCTAAAGTGGGTGCTGAAACACTGGGCCAAATTCACCTGATAACAATCTCCAGCCTGAATATACGCCTGTATTGCATCGAAGGCCTCTCGATATTGGGTCGCGTTGAAATTGGAAGAAAAAGCCTTTCTTAAAACGAAGTCCGCACTGGAACGAGTCGGCGGTTGACGCAATCGCGCCTGAATATCACTGTGCTCTGCTATACTCACTCTGGGCTGGGTTACGAGTGCAGCGCGATGCAGCAGGTGATCTTGGACGATACACCAGTCATAAGCGCACAACTGGGCAGCGGGAAATGAGCTTACGCGCACTTCGGGTTCAATATCGTGCAACGCTTTTCCGAATTCATACCCAAGATAGCCCAGAATGCCACCGCAGAAAGGAATGTCTGACGACACGGGTTGAATTCCGCAGTAATGGTCTTTTTGGAATAGATCCATTTCGGTAAAAAACGTTTGGCATTGTTGTTGAGTCGCGTGGGGTGGTAGGTAGGGAATCCCTGTATTGCGGGGCTGTGCCGTGAGAATATCATAACGACCCGAGCTGGCGTGAGGGAAACTGCTGTCTAGAAATGCGGCGTGTGGTAAATCGATAATGCGCTCAAACAGCTCGCAGCTGTCTTGAAAATAGCGAATTTCCTCGAGATGGACCGACTTACTCATCTCTATCTGCCAGCCTGAATCATAATATTTCCTGCGCGCTAAACTTACGCTGTATGGTCATTGAAACTCTGCGGTCTGCGCAGCAATCGGACATTAGTTCAAAGTCTTGATCTGCAGCGAAACAACGCGCATTTGCGCTGAAAAGACAAGAAATGTAGGCGCTAGCTGAATTGACTTTTTCTGGCCGGCAAACTACTGTTACATCCCTGATTTTAGCAGATTTGCATCCTAAATCCGACCGCCACGACTTGCAACCAGCATGCACTCTTTGGGTGAGTGATACTGACCTTTTATAGTTCTTTGAAGAGAAATCTTTGGATCGAGAAATATGACAACTAAAAATAGCAACGCTCCGACCGCCTCTCTGGACAATCCATTTGCGAAGCGTGAGGAGAAAAATTTCGGCGTTCCTGGCCAGTTGGCATCCGAACCGGGACCTTACGAAGACGCGCTTCAGTCCGGTTGGGAGCTGCAGCAGCGCCCGCGCCAGATCGCGGGTGTCAAGAATATACAACGCCAGCACCAGAAGAATCGCATGACGATCTGGGAGCGCATTCGCTATCTCAGTGACGAGCCGCCAATCGTGCTTTACCAAAACTGGGGACCCAATCTCGATGGTGCGTCACTGGTGACCGCTATCATCAAAGTTAATGGCCGCGATGTTGCGCTTTATGGCCATGATTTTACTGTCCGGGCAGGGTCAATGGACGCGACCAACGGCGCTAAACTAGCGCGCTTATTCCAGCTGGCAGCAAAACAGCGAATTCCTGTTGTTGGAATCAATGACAGTGCGGGCGCATTTATTCCGGCCGGTGTGGGCGGACTCGATGGATATGCAGAGGCGTTTGCTGCGCTAAGGCGCATCAGCGGTATCGTGCCCAGTATCATGTGCATGTTTGGATTCAACGCTGGCGGTGGCTCATACCTTCCACGTCAGGGAAGCTTTCTGATTCAACCTAACGAAACCTTCTTCGGTCTGACGGGGCCTGGAGTTGTCAAATCGGTGTTGGGTGAAGATGTTACGCCGGATGAATTGGGAGGCCCAGGTGTTCACAGCAAAACCGGCGTTACAGATTTTGTGGTCAAAGACGAAGTCGCAGCTCTGCGCAAAGTACGATCCTTGTTGAACTACTTGCCTAGCTTCAACGGTGAGCTTGCGCCGCATCAGGCGAGCTCCGATCCGATCGATCGTAAGACCTGGGATATTGAGATTTTGTTGAAGAAAGCCTTCAACTCTCCCACTGGCTTTAACACGCCCATCGATATTACAATTTTAATTCAACAACTGTGTGATCACGGAGACTTCCTTGAGGTTCAGCCAGACCGGGCACGAAACACTGTTACTGCATTGGGACGCATGGGCGGGAATGTCATCGGTTTTGTCGCGAACAACTCTGCAGTTTCATCTGGACAAATCGATATTGACGCAGCGTACAAGAATGCGCGTTTTATTCGTTTTTGCAATCTTTACAATATTCCGGTTATTTTTCTTGAAGACACCACTGGCTTTTTGCCCGGCAAAGATCAGGAAAGTGGCGGCATAATCCAAGCCGGTCGGGCTCTTCTTGATGCCATTGTCGACTTGCGCACACCGCGATTTTTGGTACTGGTGCGCAATGCCTTTGGCGGCGCCTATGCCGCATTTAATAGTTTCCCTGTAGGTGCTGATTTTGTCATAGCCCTGCCAACTACGCGCGTGGCGGTGATGGGTCCGGCAGGTGTGGAGTATGTCTATAAAGATGAACTGCGAAAAATGCGTGGGTCAATCTCAGGTAAAATAGATAAGGAAACCCAAGCTCAAATCAAAGCCGGCCTGTCTGAAGAGCAGGCCAAGCAAGCGGCGCAGCAGTTGGTCGATGACTGGGTCAAATCTGAAGAAGCGCAGTTAGCGGAACGTTATACCAGAGAGTTGATGAATCCGAACGAGGCTTTGAGCCTCGGGTCGATCTCCCAAATTGTGATGCCATCAGATTTGCGGCAAGTATTGGCCGAGAACATGGCGTTTTATCTACGTCGCTATCAGGCGCAGCCGCTGCAGGATGTGCAGCGCGAATTTCACTAAGCCGGTTCACGGCAATACTACTTTAGAAGGAAATCGGCGTGTCTAACGAATTTTACCTAAGTAACCCGCTAATCCACCGTGATCGCAGGTTGGGGGATATGCCCTCTGCATGGGCGAAACAATTTAGCTGCACTGATCTCCAACCTCTTATTATTTGCCGCGGCCCTATTCGCAAAGAAGCGATGGATGTTTTTGCTGAAATGGGCATAACACATTTCGGCATATTGTTGTCAGAGAAGGACTCTATTGTCTATCGGAATGCTATTGCGCCTGAGTTGCGCTCGCTGACTCATCCGGACCGAATTCATCGCGTGCCTGATTATAGTGGTGTCGACAAAGAGGAAAGAGAGCAGCGCATTAAGCAGATCATCAATATTGCTCGCGACAATAACTACAACGCTATCTTTGCAGGTTATGGCTTTATGGCCGAAGACGAAGCAATGGTGGCAGCCATGGAAGCCGCGGGGCTGACGTTCATCGGTCCCTGCTCGCGGACGGTGCACGACGCTGGGCTTAAAGATGAGGCCAAACGAACTGCGCTGAAATGCGGAGTGTCCGTTACGCCGGGCATCGATAATGGCACTGCTTTGACGCTTCTCAAAAAACATGCCGACGTGAATGCCTTGCAAACTCTTGTCGCGGAACACAAGCTCGCGGTCGACGCCGCCATCCTGTCCGATACTTCAGTCAGCTTGGAGGATAAGGCCGATCTTGTGCTTGGCGCCTCGTATAAAAGCGGCATTGACCTCTATACGGTCGATGAGCTGTGCGCAACCCTTACAGAGGCTGTTGTGAAAATGACGGCCGATTATCCAAGCAACCGTGTGCGATTGAAGGCAATCGGTGGTGGCGGCGGTAAGGGGCAGCGCATTCTCGGTGTCGGTGAATCCGCTCGCACCGCAGAGTTGGTCAGAGAGATTCTTAATGAGGTTAAGACTACCGGGGTTGGTGACAACAAAAATGTGTTAGTTGAGTTAAACATTGAGACCACACGCCACCAAGAAATACAGGTGATCGGTAATGGCCAGTGGTGTATGTCCATGGGTGGTCGTGATTGCTCATTACAGATGCATGAGCAGAAACTACTCGAAGTCTCGGTTACCGTTGAGTCATTAAAACGGGCCATTGAACAGTCACAGGTCAGCGGTCATGCGCAAGAGACGCAAGTATTGAAGCAGGACCTAGCAACGTTGACAGCAATGGAGAAAGAGGCGGAAGTGTTCGGAGAGGCTGTCGGGCTTGACTCTGTGTCAACCTTTGAATGCATAGTAGACCGCGACAGACATTTTTTTATGGAAATGAATACTCGAATTCAAGTTGAGCATCGCGTGACGGAATTGTGTTATTCGCTCAAATTCAGCAATCCGGATGATGCAGAGGACTATTTTGTTGTCGAGTCGCTAGTCGAAGCTATGGTTTTAATCGCGGCCCACGCGAAAAAGCTGCCTAGGCCTGAGCGCATCACAAGAATGAATGACAGTGTTGAGGCAAGGCTCAATGCAACTAATCAGTCTTTGCAGCCTCACGCTGGCGGCGTCATTGAATCCTGGAGCGACGCCATTGAGGGTGAGATTCGTGATGATCAGGGCATTAGCTTGCATAATCCAGATACGGATGTGTTCATGAAGTACACGCTTGCAGGTGCTTATGATTCAAATATCGCCCTGTTGCTGACGGTGGGGGACACCCGACTTGAGACATACGAAAGAATGGCAGAAACAATTCGTCAGACTCGGATGCGGGGTAGGGACCTGGCTACTAATCTTGAATTTCATTACGGCTTAGTGAATTGGTTTATCGGTCAGAATATAAACGCCCGACCAACGACGCGCTTCATCGTGCCTTATTTGACTGCGGTCGGCGAGCTTAAAGAGCGCGCTAATGATCTAGATATAGATTATGCGTACAGGCATATTTGCCGCGCAGCCCTAGAGGGCGTTGAAGGGGACGCTCGCACTGCTGCTGCGGAGGCGCTGCAGCGCAAAGAGTCATTGCTGCTGCGACCGTTGAAGGAGCTGCTTCAAGAGCCTCACATGCTCAGTGGCTGGCTCAGCATCAACCGGGATTGTTATTCGGTGATTGAGGGCAGAATCTGTTGGAACGAAAACCCTCTCGAATTGCTCAGCGAAACTTATCATTTTCTTAATATGGACTATGTCTGTGGGGACAGCCCTCCCGCCGCGGTAATGATATGGGATCATGACAATATAATTTTGCAGAACGCGCTGGCATTTTATGCTGAACTCGCCGCACGTATCGGCTCTGAAGATTGGTTGGAACTATGCTCAATTCTCGACAGTAATGAGCCGCCCAATGGCCTAGAAGCTGACCTCTGGCACAGCGTGCGAGGCTCCCATGAGGGATTTCAGGCTGGCACCGATATTATTGCCTTGCTGCCTAGTATCGCAGAGGCAACGCGTTTTTATGATCTTACGGTCAACCTTGACCTTAGTATCCATATTCCGGAGCGGCTCGCCGAGGAAACACTGCAGACGAGAATGGCAAAAGTACTAGTCCCGCCGCCAGTGGCTAGTTCAGATGAAATCCTTTCAGAAAGTGGTGGAATGTTTTACTCGCGTGAAACGCCGGCACATGACGTATATATCAGCGAGGGCGATCACTTCAGTGCTGGAGACCCCTTGTTTATTGTCGAAGTCATGAAGATGTTTAATAAGGTCTATGCGCCATTTTCTGGCACTATTGCAAAAGTGCTCGTTGAAACTGATGGCAGTATAATTAGCAAGGGACAGCCCATTTTTAAGATTATTCCCGACGAAATTGCCGTCCAAGTATCTGCCGAGGATGTCGCGGAAAAGCGTATGGCCGTGACCAATAATTTCCTGCAACACCTTTAAAGGAGAATCACAGATGATTACAGCCTTAGATCATATCGCCATTGCCGTACCTGATCTGGAAAAAGCCATACAACGTTTTGTTAGCGATTTTGGCCTCCCACTGGGCGGCCAAGAAGACGTGTTGGAAGCGAAAACGACCGCCGCTTTTTTGCCTTTGCCTCCCACAAGTATCGAGTTGGTGCACCCCCTTAATGACGAGGGTCCGGTAAAGACGTATTTGGAGAAAAAGGGCGGTGGTTTGCACCATCTGTGTTTTCGCTCTGACGATATCGATACAGACGTGGCGAGACTGCGCGAGAAGGGCTATCAGTTTCTCGGGGATGCGCCGACGCCTGGAGCGCATGGCGCCAGGGTTATTTTTCTACATCCCAAGAGCTGTGACGGAGTACTGATCGAAATTAGTCAACCGGCCGAGGGGCATTGAGGCGTAGCATATGAGTGAAGACATTTACAATAAAGCTGACTCCACACCTGAAAATTGGAATGTGCTTGCGACCAAGCAATCAAAAGGTAAGACTCCTGAAGACCTGACTTGGCACACGGCAGAAGATATCGCTGTTAAGCCGCTTTACACAGCAGCTGACATGGAGGCACTTGAGTATATCGATACGATGCCGGGCATGTCACCGTATTTGCGCGGCCCGCAGGCGACGATGTATGCCGGCAGGCCATGGACCATTCGGCAATATGCAGGCTTCTCGACCGCTGAGGCGTCCAACGCCTTCTATCGCAAAGCATTAGCCGCTGGCGGCCAAGGTATTTCGGTTGCCTTTGACCTCGCTACGCATAGAGGCTATGACTCCGATCATCCCCGTGTTGCAGGGGATGTTGGTAAGGCCGGTGTGGCCATCGACTCTGTTGAAGATATGAAAGTTCTGTTCGACGGCATTCCATTGAACAATGTCTCGGTGTCTATGACTATGAATGGTGCTGTACTGCCAATTCTCGCGGGTTATATCGTAGCTGCAGAGGAGCAGGGTGTAGAGCAGGCGGAGTTGGCAGGCACTATACAAAACGATATTCTTAAAGAGTTTATGGTGCGTAATACATATATTTATCCGCCGGTGCCCAGCATGAAAATCATCGGCGATATCATTGCTTTCTGCTCGACCAATATGCCGCGTTTTAACACTATTTCTATCTCTGGGTACCATATCCAAGAGGCGGGCGCGAACGCTGCATTAGAACTCGCTTACACACTTGCAGACGGTAAAGAGTACATCCGCACAGCGATCGCAGCAGGACTCGGCATCGATCAATTCGCGCCGCGGCTTTCTTTTTTCTGGGGCATCGGCATGAATTTCTATATGGAGATTGCTAAAATGCGTGCAGCACGCCTACTCTGGACGCGAATTGTTTCTGAGTTCAACCCTGAGAATCCTAAAAGTTCTATGCTGCGCACTCATAGCCAAACGTCGGGTTGGTCTCTTACGGAACAAGATCCTTATAACAATGTCGTGCGCACGACGATTGAGGCGATGGCGGCTGTGTTCGGTGGAACACAATCATTGCACACGAACGCGCTGGATGAGGCGATCGCTTTACCTACTGATTTCTCCTCTCGCATTGCCCGAAACACGCAGCTGATTATTCAGGAAGAAACCGGCATAACCAATGTGATCGACCCTTGGGGTGGCTCCTACATGATGGAAAGCCTGACGCAAGATATTGCGGACAAGGCATGGGAACTGATCGAGGAAGTTGAGGCTGCAGGCGGTATGGCCAAGGCCATTGAAACAGGTATGCCCAAAATGCGCATTGAAGAAGCTGCCGCCAAAAAGCAGGCGCGCATTGACCGCGGTGAAGATGTTATCGTTGGAGTCAACAAGTATAAACTTGATGAACAAGACGACATTGAGATCCTCGACATTGACAACGACGCCGTCCGTGATTCTCAACTGGCTCGATTGGACATAATTCGCAACAGTCGTGATGATAGTGCGGTTGAGGCTATACTAGAGGAGATTTATCAATGCGCGGTCAGTGGACAAGGCAATCTTTTGGCGCTAGCTATCGAGGCCACTCGAAGGCGAGCCACGGTAGGAGAGATCTCTTTCGCTATGGAACGTGAATTCGGTCGCTTTAAGGCAAACTCTCAGACCGTGTCAGGAGTCTATGGTGCAGCGTTTAAGCAAGATGAAAATTGGCAAGGTATCAGCAAAGATATCGATGCTTTCGTTGAGCACTACGGCCGTCGACCGCGTATGTTGGTATGTAAAATGGGTCAAGATGGCCACGATCGCGGTGCGAAGGTCGTTGCAACAGCCTTTGCAGATGTTGGATTCGACATCGATTTGTCGCCGATGTTCTCAACACCCGAGGAAGTGGCACGTCAGGCGATTGAAAACGACGTACACGTTGTTGGCGCCTCTTCTCTTGCGGCAGGTCATAAGACGCTGGTGCCATTGTTGGTAGAGGAACTTAGAAAGCAGGGCGCTAGTGAGATTGTGGTTATTGCCGGTGGCGTTATTCCCAAACAGGATTATGACTTTCTTTACAATTCCGGTGTAAAGTGTATTTTTGGGCCGGGAACTCCGATACCCCAGTGTGCCCGCGAGGTTCTTGAGGCCGTAAAGAATGCGCAAGGTTGAAGCTGCTCGTAGCCGCGAATATTCGCTAACGTGGGCAGAGTCCAGCGCTAAAATTACTGCGGTTTACGCAGCAATAGCGTCATAGATAGCACGGACAGGTCATGCAGTGATCTTTCAGAAAATGACGACACAAACATAGCCGGTGTTCCTCAGTGACCCAGGTGCAACAATCTTACAGTCACGAGACTGAGGCTTCAGACTCAATAATTATCTTCGCTGTGTCGCAGTCCCTTTCAATGTCTAAGGGCACCGGAGCGTCGATGAAATCGGCACTTCTTATTTCAAAGCCTGCGGCACTAAACGCATCGAGGAAGTCTGAGGCCTTCGGGCATGCTCAAGAACAGCCAGCAAGAAAACCATATCCATACTATCGTCGGGCAAGTCTGGATTTTCTGAGGTGATAGACGAAAGATTATGAAAAATCTCGTCCCGCAGCCGTCCCGTAGCCTTGCCCTGGCTGAATTCCTCACCTTCACTCCAGCTTCGCTTAAGCGCAAAGACGCGCTACTGCTAGTATCAAGCATGATTTATGATTGTTCACTTATCCAAATTAAGTAACGACTGGGAGCGCAGACGGACATATCATTAGGTTCATCTGAGCCAGAGATTTGTAAGGTTATACTGCTCGCTTGTGCGATCAACCTAAAAAACGGTGAGGGAGGTTGATCTGAGGCCCCACGTTTATTTGATATCCAGTTAAGCGCCGCTGGATAGCCAAGAATTTTTCGCGTTGCGCTGTGATAAATATGAAGGGAATAAGACTAATTGCCGCTATACTGGCGGCAACAGGGCACTGACACGACAACAAGAATGTAGCCATAGAACTGATGACGAAATTTAATCTACAAGACCTCCTGCGCGGTGACCGCCGTGGTTTGGCTAAGGCGATAACCTTGGTAGAGAGCTCGCTAGACTCGCATCGGGAGCAGGCTCAAGCCATTCTGGAACAAGTGCTGCCACACAGTGGCAAGAGTATTCGTATCGGGATTAGCGGTGTCCCTGGCGTGGGAAAATCCACTTTTATTGAAGCCTTTGGTCTGTATTTGATAAGGCAGGGGAAGCGCGTTGCCGTGCTCGCAGTTGATCCAAGTTCACCTATTGCGGGAGGATCTATCCTCGGAGACAAGACTCGCATGGAAGACTTATCGAGGAAGAAGGAAGCCTTCATTCGGCCCACACCTGCGTCCGGTACACTGGGCGGCGTTGCACAAAAAACGCGGGAAACTATGCTGTTGTGTGAAGCGGCTGGCTACGATGTTGTTCTAGTCGAGACCGTTGGCGTAGGGCAGTCAGAGTATCAGGTGTCAGCAATGGTAGACTTCTTTATGGTGCTAATGCTACCCGGTGGCGGTGATGAGTTGCAAGGGATCAAGAAAGGCATTATGGAGCTGGCAGACGCGCTTGTGATCAATAAAGCAGACGGCCCCAGTGAAACTTTGGCAACCATAACGCAGCGTCAATACGAAAGCGCGATGAGTCTGCTACATCATAACAGTTTCTGGACGCCCAGAGCGCTCACATGCTCCGCATTGACACGAGTCAACATCGATACCGTGTGGGACATGATTCTGGAGTACTATTTCAAGTCTTTGGAGCTTGAGGCGTTTTCCAGCAAGCGGATTCAACAAAACTTAGACTGGATGCATCAGCTACTTAATGAAATGTTGTTACTGAAGCTGTCTCGCAGCGCAAAGGTAAAGGCGCTGCTCCCGGCGCTTGAAGAGGCAGTGCAGCGCCAAGAAATCACAGCGTTTGCTGCTGTACGGCAACTAACGGAGCAGTTCTAGCGGTAACTAATACCCGATACAATAAGCCTGCTTTTCTCGCTAATAAAACGACATGTGTAGCGTAGTCCGCACGCTTTTTGTGCATATCGCTTCAAGTAGTTAGAAGCCGTACGACTTCTTCAGATCCGGATCCTTGTCTGCAATCAAACGTGCTAGATCGACCATCACTTTGCACTGCTTCCAGGAAGCGTCGTCTTGCATCTTGCCGTCTACCATCACTGCGCCACTGCCATCGGGTAATGCTTCCAGTACGCGTTTGGCCCAGGCCACCTCATTAGCAGGTGGGCTGAATACATTCCTTGCGATTTCTATCTGGCTGGGGTGCAGAGACCAAGCTCCAACGCACCCCATTAGAAAGGCGTTGCGGAATTGGTCCTCACAGGCCAGTGGGTCGTCGATCGCACCGAAAGGACCGTAAAAAGGAAGGGCCCCCACGCTGACGCAAGCATCCACCATGCGGCCCAGAGTATAATGCCATAGATCTTGCTGATGAGTAAGGCGAGCCGCTTGTGCATTTTCCGGATCGGGATCATCACGCACGAGATAGCCGGGGTGACCCCCGCCTATTCGAGTTGTTTTCATGCGCCGCGACGCAGCTAGGTCGGCAGGTCCTAGGCTCATACCCTGAATTCGTGGGCTGGCATTGGCGATTTCTTCAACGTTCGCTACACCGAGGGCGGTTTCTAGCAAACAGTGAAGTTGGATAGGTTTTTGCAGTCCAGCCCTCGCTTCGAGCTGTGCAAGCAATTGATCGGCGAAGTGGATATCCCAAGCTCCCTGGATTTTTGGCAGCATGATAACGTCGACTTTGTCACCCACCTCGGTCACGATGCGGGTGATATCGTCGAGGAACCAAGGGCTATCGAGGCTATTAATACGCGTCCACAGCTGAGTATCCCCAAAGTTATTGTCACGCGCTATGCTGATAAAGCCATCACGGGCAGATTCTTTATTTTCGGTGGCGATAGCGTCCTCAAGATTGCCTAGGAGAATATCAACTTTTTTTGCAATGCTTGGGGCCTTTTCCACCATTCGGGGATTGCTGGGATCAAAAAAATGAATCATGCGCGAGGGCCGAACAGGTAGGTCTCGCATTGGAGGCGGCGCACCGAGCGCCAGAGGACGAAAAAAATCACGGGGACTACGCATGGTTAACTCCAATAGGGTTATTTAATATTAAGTACCGAATTAACTTTTATTTAAGTGAACTCGAAGTGACTCATAGTGCTGTAATAGGTCCACTTCGTTTTCTTCGAGCTGGGTCAGTAGCAGCTGTTCTCCGCCGAGTTGTTCGATGCCAAAGCTACCGAACTCTTCCTGCAAGCGCTTATGTATCCAATAGGTCTGATAGCGACGGCGCCGCGGCACCAACTTTTGTTGTGCCTTGAGCGTATTGTGGTGTTGATGAATAACGTCTGCTAGTGTTTCAACTCCTGCATTTTTGGTTGCACTCGTGGGTAACACCGGCACTTCCCAGTCGCCATCAGGATGCTCTCGGTTAAGTGCGGCTCTCAACTCTGCCAACGTGCGACGAGCGACATCCCCCATATCTTCTTTATTAACGACCAGAATGTGCGGCACTTCTAGAATGCCGGCTTTCAAAAATTGTACACTGTCCCCAGAACCAGGCTGCGCAACGTAGCAAGTGGTATCGCACAGACGGGCGATATCCGCTTCCCGCTGACCAACGCCTACTGTCTCAATCAGAACAATATCGAAGCCTGCCAGCATGACAACGCTCATAGGCCAGACCTCAGCACTTAGACCACCGAACTGGCCTCGGCTAGATAATGACCGAACAAATACGCCATCATCTTCATAGCTTGTTTGCATTCGCAGTCTGTCGCCAAGGAATGCGCCACCACTAATTGGACTAGAGGGATCAACTGCTAGTACCCCCACGCGTAAGCCTCGCTTTCGCCACACTGAAATTAAGGCAGCACACAGTGTCGATTTCCCCGCCCCCGGTGGACCTGTAATGCCAACAAGGTGTTTATCCGGAAACTCTTGGGTGAGCTGCAGCTGGGCGAGCAGCTCTGCGGCTTTACTGCGAACAGATGCCCGCTGGTCATCCAACAAGTTTAAGGCTGCGGCCAATGCTGCTCTATCTCCCTCGCTAACAGCAGCAGCGAGATCCACAGAGGTTTTAAAGTTAGCTTGTTGCATGCGGGCAATTAGGTCGAGGTCTCTAGGCCATGAGCCTGACGAATAATGGTCACCATGGCATCCATTATACTATTCATATCCATGTCCTTCGGCGTGAAGACTGCTTTTAGACCGTTCTGCAATAAATGTTCTGCGTCTTCTTCGGGAATGATACCACCGATGACGACAGGAATATCTGCTGCACCAATGTTCTTGAGCTCGATAAAAATATCGTCGATTAACTCCATATGGCTTCCGGATAAAATAGAAAGCCCAATCAAATGTACACCTTCTTCCTGCGCGGCACGGGCGATTTGCGCCGGTGTGAGACGAATGCCCTCATAGACAATTTCAAATCCCGCATCACGCGCCTTGACCGCGATCTGCTCGGCGCCATTACTGTGCCCATCAAGCCCGGGTTTGCCAATTAATAATCTGAGCGGGCGCCCTAACTCCTTGCCAGTATTGCGCACGCGCTCGCGCACTATAACAAGAGCCTCAGATTCACTCTCACTTAACGGTGTAATATCAATACCCGTGGGTGCACGATATTCACCGAAGACCTCCCGCAATACTTCACTCCATTCTCCCGTAGTTACACCAGCACGCGCGCACTCTATTGACGGCGGCATGATATTGTTGCCATTAGTTGCTGCTGTGCGCAACAGTTCCAATGCTTGTTCTACTCTACTGTGCTCACGATTCAAGCGGAAAGATCGCAGCGAAGCGATCTGCTCCTCTTCAGCTTTCTTATCCACTTTCATAATGCCAGATTCCTCGCCAGCCGTGAGCGGTGATTCAGCGGTCTCTTGAAAGCAGTTCACGCCTATGATTTGTAGCTCACCACTTTCTATATTGCGCATGCGAAGGGTGTGACTCCGGACTAACTCGCTCTTTACATATCCTGTCTCAATACAGGCCACGAGGCCGCCTTGCGACTCCACCCGCGACATCTCTTCTCGAGCACCCGAAATTAACTCCTGCACTTTACGTTCGACTACATGAGAGCCCTCGAATAAATCCCCGTATTCGAGTAGGTCGGTTTCCAGCGCGAGCACCTGTTGCATTCGCAGGGCCCACTGTTGGTCCCAAGGGCGAGGTAGCCCTAAGGCCTCGTTCCAGGCTGGCAATTGTATGGCTCTTGCCCGTGAACTCTTGGACAGCGTCACCGCAAGCATTTCCAGAACAATACGCTGAACATTATTCTCCGGTTGGGATTCTGTCAGACCCAGCGAGTTCACCTGAACACCATAGCGAAAGCGGCGCTGTTTTGGATTCTCGATCCCATAACGCTGTTGCGCTAACTCGTCCCACATGCGGCCGAACGCTCGCAATTTACAGGTTTCTTCAACAAAACGAATGCCAGCATTAACGAAGAAAGAAATGCGGCCAAAGACATCATGGAAGCAATCCTGGGAGACTTGTCCTGAAGCCTTTACTGCATCCAGAATAGCGATTGCCGTAGATAACGCATAAGCCAACTCTTGCGTGGGCGTTGCTCCTGCCTCCTGCAAGTGATAGCTGCAGACGTTAGTTGGATTCCACTTCGGAATATTGGCTACGGTGTAGGCGATTAGGTCAGTCGTGAGACGTACAGAGGGGGCGGGTGGGTAAATGTAAGTGCCGCGAGACAGGTATTCTTTGAGGACATCATTTTGAGTGGTACCCTGTAACGTAGAAGGATCAACCCCTTGACGCTCGGCAACTGCAACATACAGAGCGAGCAGCCACGGCGCGGTTGCATTGATTGTCATTGAGGTATTCATTTGATCTAGGGGTATTTGATCAAATAGGGCTTCCATATCACCGATATGATTAATGGGCACGCCCACTTTTCCGACTTCCCCTCTTGCCAATGGATGGTCAGAGTCGTAACCCGTTTGAGTTGGCAAATCAAAGGCCACCGACAGTCCAGTCTGTCCGCGACTGAGGTTCGTGCGATAAAGCTGATTGGAAGCCTGCGCCGACGAATGCCCCGAGTAGGTGCGCATTAACCATGGTCGGTCTCTTTTTGCAGTGTCCTGGCTCACGGCAGCGGTCCTCAGCTAGAGCGGCGCGTAATTAGTAGTCGGCGCTCGATTTCAAAAATTTTATCAGTAATCTTTTCTTTGCCGAGAGCGCGCTTTGTATCTTCCTTAGAAAACAGCTCTGCCCCGTATTTTTTTAGTGCCTGTGCAGCGGAAATATTTTTCACACCAATCAACTGAAGCGTGACCAGGCCATGCGCTTCCAATTCGGGGACATCCTCTACGGCAAGAATGCGGGACAGGGCCGCGACGGTATCACCTGCGAAAGTAGGCTGTGTGTGATAGCCTTCGGTAAAGCCCAATTCCCATACTGCGTGTTCACTAACGTCTCGACTGGCTAATCCCTCTAGCCATGCAAATACAAGCCCCCCATAAACGATAGGTTCTCCGCTCATCTTTCCAGATAACGCGCCGGAGAAAACGCGATCAAAATGCAGCGGATGACTGTTACCAACAGCATAGGTCAATGCCATATGTTCTTCTGTGATAGTGCGTCCATTGGCATGAACGATGATATCGCCGGGCGCGAAGTCTTCAAAATAAGTGTTGGGCCCAGTGAGTCCGGGTGCAACTCTAGCACCGGTTAATGGCAGATCAACCAACGCAGCTTGATCACAGGGGAATTCAACGCTGATCTCTGGCGCAGGTGTCGTGGGCAGCCGATTCCCACGCCACCCAACCATAATCTTACGGTCATACTTGAGTACAACAGCATCATCTTGATTCACCCCAACGGTGCGAATCAGTGTGATGCCCGGCTTATCCGGTCCACGGTCTTTCCGCTCCAATACTTTAGTAAATGCGCGCAGGGTATCACCCGCGTACACCGGCCTTAGGAATTGAACCTGATAGTAGCCTAGGTTGGCGATGGCTTTTTCTGAATCATTTTGCACGCCTAGGGATAGAGTGACATTAAATACCATCTGTGGGCTGGCAAGCAGGTCTGGAAACCCTATATCGCGAGCATACTGCCGGTTGAGGTACAGCGGATTGGCCTGCATAAAGGTGCGGGCAAATTCCAACATATTAGTCCGTGTAAAAGTGAAGCCACGCGGGTGTTCAAACACCTGACCGGGCTCCAATTCGTCAAGGTAGCGGCCATACTGTGGCTGACGTGTTTTTGCCAAGTCAATCGCTACATCAGCGGATATCTCCGTCTGAGGTGTCAGCGTAAAAGAAACACTCATCCTCGAACCCCTCAGTCTGCGTTTTCTACCAGTGACCGCCCTATCACTTTGAGAGCCAGTGTTTCCTCTGCGCCTTCGAATATAGACAAGACGCGAGCGTCAGCAAAATAACGACTGACCGGCGTCTCCTCAGCATAGCCCATACCGCCGTGAATCTGTAAGGCTTCTCGTGTCAGCCATTCGGCAGCTCTGCCGGCAAACAACTTGGCTGCGCTAGCTTCCATGTCACCGGTACCGCCGTCCATCAAGTGCGCAACCTCGTAGGTGATCTGGCGACATGCAAGGATCAGTGACGCCATGCGCGCCAGCTTAACCTGCGTCAATTGATATTGTGCAATCGATTTTCCAAAAACAATGCGATCTTTCGCATAGGAAAGAGATTTTTCGAACGCAGCACGCATAACGCCTATAGCGCGCGCCGCTGTTTGTATGCGGCCTCCAGAAAAACCTGCCATTGCATAGTAGAACCCTTTTCCCTCTCCGCCAGCGCCTCCTAGCATATTTGTCTCGGGAACAAAGAAATTATCGAAAAAAAGTTCGAACGAATGCATGCCGCGGTACCCGATAGTCGCAATGGCGCGTCCGGTCAGTGTCCCGCCCGTGTCAGGCGATACCTCAAAGTGGTGACCATCACTAGACGGTTTCTCTACCAAAAACATTGACAGCCCACGATGTCCTAAAGTCATGTCAGGGTTTGTACGTGCAAGCACTAGTAATAGCCCCGCCTTACCTCCGAAAGTGCACCAGGTCTTGGCGCCATTCAGCACCCAACCACCTTCGGCCTTGGTAGCCTTGAGGCGAACACCTGCAACGTCGGATCCGTAGTTTGGTTCTGTGACAGCGACTGCGCACAGCGGATCTCCAAAGGCCAATTGCGGCAACCAATATTGCTTCTGTTCTTCGGTGCCGCCTTTAAGTATCGCGCGCGCAAGGATTTCCGGTCGCGTAATAAGGCTGCCAGCAGCACCGATTGAGCCCCGTGATAGCTCCTCGGTGACGACAATCATGCCGAGAGTATCTTCTTTATCGTCTTCCTGAAGGCCGCCATATTTAGCTGGGATAGACAGCCCAAACATCCCCATTTCTTTTAGTGGCTCCAAAATAGCGGCTGGAATGATGAGATCCTCGCGGTGAATTGACTCGGCGAGCGGCGCAACGACATCGTCAGAAAAACGACGAAATGTATCGCGCATGATGGTGTGATGTTCGGATAGTAAATCCGGTCCTAGATCACCATCTCGTTCTAATACGGCCTGACCAATTGCGGTAACGTTCTGCGCTGCAAGTTGTGTTGACAGGAACTCTTCTGTCAACGCATCGGTGACAATGTCTGCATGCGTTATGCCGTAGTCTTTCGGGCGCGCTCGCAAACGATTTACTGTGTTGGTTATAGACTCTGCACAGAACAAGTTGGAGAGCTGTATCGTCAATGTATTCTCCGACACTGAATGCGCAGCAAGTTGCAGAGCATGCGCAGTCAGGAATCGAGCAGCAGTGCATTCTGACCAACTCACCGACAGCTCATATGAGGCGAGCTGGTGCTCGTCTAATTTCGTCGGAGACACACGCTCTCCGTCCGTGGTTCGAGATTTTAATGCCGACAGCGCCTTGTCGATCAGCTGTATAGTCGTGGCAAGAGCAGTGTTAGCCTGCTGCAGCGATTGCTCAAGACCAGAAAAAACGTCAGACATAGTTCATCCTACTGAGTGATAATAAAAGCTATTTTATGGAATTAGTCTGCGCTCGCGAAAGCGAATCGCAGGTGTATCTTTCGACGGAACGATTTTAGAGCTTTGCCCCCTGTTAAACAAGCATCAAATCATATTTGAGCGCTTGATGGACTCTATGACACTTCACTGCATCGCAATTTGTCCGAATCGTCAGTGATACTTGCTCACACGCTATACGCGCCTGTATCCTTAGCGGCTATTGGTCATCAACGCTTTGCATAGGACTCATTCAATGAACACTAGACCTCGTCGTTCGCTGCTGTACATGCCTGGCTCTAATCCGCGTGCTCTCGATAAGGCACGTTCTCTTTCTGCGGATGGTCTGATTCTTGATATGGAGGATTCTGTTGCGCCGGAGTCTAAGTCACTGGCACGGGAACAGATTGCTGCAGCTCTAGAGACGGGTGGATATGGTCATCGAGAATTGATCGTGCGCATAAACGCGCTATCGACAGAGTGGGGCGCTGAGGATATTAGGGCGATCTGCAAGTTTCCCACGGCACCTGATGCTGTCTTGATTCCGAAGATTGATTGTGCGAAGGATGTTATTGATGCAATTGCGGCTTTTGACAGTGCAGGGTGCCCTGAAACGGTAGACATGTGGATCATGGCCGAAACACCTTTGTGTATCTTGAATATAGCAGAGGTTGCTGGCGCACACCCTCGCCTGCGTGGCATGGTACTGGGAACATCAGACCTTTCAAAGGATACGCGTGTGCGTCATACGCCGGACAGGCTGGGTTTCATTGCTGCTCTGAACCTCTGTGTCTACGCAGCCCGAGCCTACGGCTTAACAGTCATCGATGGCGTTCAACTCGACCTTGAAAATGATGAACTTTTATACGCTTCGTGTGAGCAGGGCCGAGATTTGGGTTTCGATGGAAAAAGCCTTATTCATCCCAATCAGATTGCCGCCGCCAATACGGTGTTTGCCCCCAGTGATGCCGATATTATTGCCGCGACTCGCATTATAGAGGCCTTCGACGAAGCTCTGGCGCAGGGTAAGGGCGTGGTCGTAGTTAACGGCCGTTTAGTCGAAAACTTGCATGTTGAAGAAGCGAAGCGGCAAATCGCACTGGCTGCAACGATCGCCCAATCAAGCGAATAACTTTTCAGCAGTGCGCTGTGCCCCCACTACATAGGCAGCCCGGGCTGAGTAAAAACACAAGCGGGAACTCGATAACTGAGACGGAGCGCAGCACGACTGTTATGCGATACAAATTACGCCTCTCTCTGCAAGATAGCCCAGCAGCGCCACCGTGGCGTTATCACCGAGCGCAGTTTTCATCTGTGTCACGGTCAAGTGCCGGTTGTCGCACAAAATGAGAAGGCTTGGCAGAACCGATGAATCGAATTTTTGGGACTCCCCGTTGACAAAGACCAGAATGCATTTTGCGTCATGCTGCCATGCAAGCTTCGCCGTTGGCGCGAGTTCAGCTGTCTTGGGGTCACCCTTCAGAGCGGCAAGCGTATGGGCCGCATCAACCTCATCCTGCAAGAGAGCGTAATGGGGCTCAGTCACCAGTTCGCCAAACCAAACGTTTCTTCCATCGGTCGTATCTATAGCAGCTCGCAGCTGAGCCGCAGCTCGATCCAAGTCAGCCTGTTGTATTTCGCCTGGACGCGTCACTGGCGCGCGCTTGATATCACGATAAAAGGCGTCCGATTTCAGTGTCTCTAACAGATGGTCCGCCCAGCGCGACACCATGTCAGAGACACGCGGGGCGCGAAATCCGATAGAGAATGTCGTGCATTCAGTTTGAGCTATGCCCCAATGAGCCATGCCGGCAGGCACATATAGAATATCGCCGCAGTGCAATAAGTGTTCTTCAGTCGCATCAAAAGTGTCTAAAATGCGTAATTCGTCATGCTGCAATAGGGCAGTAGTATCGTCGCAAAATTTACCTAATTGCCACAGCCTCTCACCGCTTCCCTGTAACAGGAACACATCGTAGTTGTCGAAGTGCGGTCCTACGCTACCCCCTTCTACTGCATAGCTGACCATGATGTCATCTATCCGCCACTCGGGAATAAAATCGATTAGTTTGCGGAGCTCGGCGACGGCGGGAAGATAGTGATCAACTGCCTGCACCAATAGCGTCCAAGGCTGGTCGCGGTCAAAGGCGCGGCTATGAAAGGGGCCATAATGAACCTGCCAGACGTTATCACGATATTCGACGATGCGTGATTCCACTTGCTCTTCCAGCGCCATCCCGGCTAACTCATGACTACTTACCGGGGGTTCAAATTCGCTAATGGCACCGCGAATTAGTAAAGCCTTGCTCTGCCAGTACTCTGCCAGAAATTCACTTTTATTGAGGTTGAGCTTCCAGTTGCACGAAATCACTCTATCGACTCAATGTCCTGTGCTTGAGCAACAGCATTGCCAACATAGTCTGCTGGCGTTAACGATAGCAATGTTTTTCGAGCTTCCTCTGGTACATCCAATGCCTTTACGAACGCTTGGATCACCTCTTTGCTCATGTCTTGTCCGCGCGTGAGCTGCTTTAATTTTTCGTAGGGCTCTTCGATGCCGTAACGACGCATAACAGTCTGTACTGGCTCAGCAAGAACCTCCCAACTATCATTGAGATCCTTAGCCATACGGTCTTCGTTGAGTTGTAGTTTGCCAACCCCTTTTGTGCAGGCCTGATAGGCAATTAAGCTGTAACCTAGCCCGACCCCCATATTGCGGAGGACAGTACTATCCGTAAGGTCTCTTTGCCAGCGGCTAATGGGCAGTTTAGCCGTCAAATGGCTAAATAGGGCGTTGCCGAGACCTAGATTGCCCTCGGAATTTTCAAAATCAATCGGATTGACCTTGTGCGGCATCGTAGACGAACCTACCTCACCGGCAATTGTTCTCTGTGTGAAGTACCCCATCGAAATATAGCCCCAGATATCGCGATTAAAATCGATAAGAATAGTGTTGAAGCGTGCGATATTGTCAAACAACTCTGCCATGTAGTCGTGCGGCTCAATTTGGGTCGTATAAGGATTGAACGTAAGCCCTAGGTTCTCCACAAAATGCTTGGCATTCCGCTGCCAGTCTACCTGTGGATAAGCGCTCAAATGCGCGTTGTAATTGCCTACGGCACCATTGATCTTGCCGAGATACTGTGCGTTGTTGAGTTGGCTCAGTTGTCGACGAAGGCGCGCAACCACATTGGCAAATTCTTTGCCCATCGTGGTTGGGCTTGCCGCCTGGCCGTGTGTGCGTGCAAGCATAGGAACAGCTGACGCGCGGTGAGCAACAGCACTGAGCGCAGCGGTGACCTCTAGCATATTCGGCATCAGTACCTGCATAATGCCGTCTTGCAGCATCAGGGCATGAGACAAATTATTGATATCTTCAGAGGTGCATCCAAAATGGACAAATTCGGCAATTGACTGTAGCTCAGTATTGCCAAGGAATTTCTCCTTAATAAAATATTCAACGGCCTTGACGTCATGATTAGTCGTCGCCTCAATATCTTTGATGCGAGCAGCGTCTGCTTCGCAAAACGTCTGAAGGAGTTGCTCCAGATGTTGATTTGCTGCGCTAGACAGAGCGGGTACCTCTGCGAGGCTTTCGTGTCCAGCCAGACACTGCAGCCACCGTATTTCAACCAGAACTCGCCGCTTGATAAGCCCATATTCGCTAAAGACTTCACGTAGATCAGACGTTTTTTCGCTATAACGTCCGTCAATAGGCGAGACTGCAGTAAGTGCTGATAGGTTCATTCGATTCTCCAATGATGAGACAGCAATCTTACACCACACCCAGTCCATGGGACAGGTGCTGGGCACTGCGCAAAAACCTTTTGCGATACAACAGCAACCCCCAGCGATGTCCACCCAGTTGGCGCCAAAGAAAAGCCGAGCGAATTCCTGCCAACAGCACAGCACGAATTATCTGAGCATTTTGGGCGTCCTGTAGGTGCTGAACACTGCCTACGACTTTGATTCGAAATTTATGGTTACTGAGCGTATCTTCGTAGATACCCGAAATGCTGTGACAAAGCTCGCTGACGTTGTTTGAGAAATGCTCCGCCCGAAAACTTGTATGATTAAGGCGCGAGCGAACCACAGATACCATCTCTGTGTTGGCGGAAAATTTTCGTTCTAGGTGAAGTAAGCTAAAAAAATATCGAACTAGATCGTGACTTTCCGGCGCCTTGGTGTCGGCCAGAAGGCTGCTCAAATTCTGCAGCCCCAATTTCACTCCTGAGATGCCACTAAAGAGGTCGGCTGCGCTATCTGGCGAAAATACAAATAGACTGTGAATTGAGGAGTCAAGAAACTCTAAAGGATAGCTGCCCGTTTTAGAAATCTGGTCAACCAGTCGCGCGGCCTGAGCTACGCCAGCCAGGGCAATTGTTTGTTGCTCGAGATTGGACAGTGGGATGTCTCTCATCTAAGTCACCGTGGCTTCAATGACACCGCCGCCCAGGCAAAGGTCATTCTTATAAAACACCACGGACTGCCCGGGAGTTATCGCCCGCTGAGGTTTATCAAAATCTACGCGATAGCTGCACTGACCTGAGTCAGATAGCTTGCAAGCCTGATCTGGCTGTCGGTAACGCACTTTAGCTGTACATGATAAGGGCATTGGCGGCGACTCTTCTGACACCCAATAGACCTCGGTGAGAAATAGACTAGACTTAAACAGAGCAGGGTGCTCGTTGCCCTGTGCGACCAGTAACACGTTGCGTGCTAAATCTTTGTCTACGACATACCAGGGGCTTTCCTTCCGCCGCGCAAGCCCACCAATACCTAAGCCCTGACGCTGTCCAATTGTGTGATACATCAAGCCTTGATGGGTACCCAGCGTCGTGCCTTCAAGATCATGAATTTCTCCGGGCTGCGCAGGCAAATATTGCTGAAGGAAGTCTTTAAAACGACGCTCGCCAATAAAGCAAATACCGGTTGAATCTTTCTTTTCTGCAGTGGCAAGGCCGTATTTTAGGGCTAGGCGTCTCACTTCCGGCTTCTTGATCTCTCCGATCGGAAACAGCGTTTTTTCTAATTCGGAGTGTCCAACTGAATGCAGGAAGTAACTCTGGTCTTTGTTTTCATCAACTCCTTTGAGCAATGTTGCTTTGCCGTCTGAGTTGCCGCGACGTGTATAGTGCCCGGTTGCAATATAATCACCGTCAAGCTGCATTGCATATTCGAGAAATGCTTTGAACTTAATTTCGCGGTTACACAAGACATCAGGGTTGGGCGTACGACCAACTCTATACTCCGCTAAAAAATACTCGAATACATTGTCCCAGTATTCTGCAGCGAAATTAGCGCCATGGAGAACGATACCCAATTTATCCGCGACCGCCTGCGCATCGGCAAAATCTTCTTTGGCCGTGCAGTACTCAGTACCGTCATCTTCTTCCCAATTTTTCATGAACAGACCTTCCACCCGGTAGCCCTGCTCCAGCAATAGAAGAGCAGCGACCGAGGAGTCGACACCGCCGGACATACCGACGATAACTTTGCTGGCGCTGTTCACACTTTTCATGGATGACTAATCAGGTCGAGAGAATAACAAATGCCTTGGCGTTGTTTGTCGATCACTTTTTGCGCCAAAGGACTGCGTAGTCTAGCAGATCGAGCGAGAATTGCGTCATAGTCGAGCCAGTGTACCGCGTGAATATCTGGGTCCAGGACGGCGTCCTTAACCCGATAAACAGCTTTAGCTAAAAATGTGGTGCGATAATACGTTACGCCATTAGTCGGTGCGCAGTAGAGTGCAATATCCAGCACGCCTATCAATTCAATGTTCCAGCCGGTTTCTTCGAGCGTCTCCCGAAGAGCAGCCTGTGTCAGAGATTCACCCGGCTCGACATGACCTGCCGGTTGATTGAACACCATCACTCCGCTGGTTTTGTCGCGTTCTTCCACCATAAGGTATTTACCTTCTTTTTGGATGACGCACGCGACGGTGAGGTGTGGCGGCCACTCGTTATTGTCCGATGCTGGTCTAACTGGGGCCCCTATAAACTTTTTAATTATCACAATTCCTATTCTGTTCTATGGTTACAGCTGATGTTGCCAGCACGAATGCGGGTAATTATATCGCGTTACATGCCAAGCGACCTTATTTCACGCCAGTTGGCAACTGTGACCAAAATGAGCGACAACATCTCAGAGTGTGCGGCAAGCCCAAAGGCGTTGAAAAAACCAATGGTGTGGCGCGATGTCTAACCAATGGAGATATTGGTAACAAGTCATGTTTGTGAACCTGCCGCCATCCCTCGCCTGAATCGTCGGATGAAAAATCCGCTTGATACAAAGCCTAGTATGGCAAAAGCGCACAATGCCGAAAACACTTTTTGGTGTCCTGTAATACCGGTATTGTTATCTAGCAACCAGCCCATGCCCGGTGCCATAAATATATCTGGAGTAAAGCCGATGACGGAGATGACGCCAACTGCAGTACCGGTGACTGCTATGGGTATTTTTGACTCTGCCACCAGCGCGAAGTAAATCGCATGCAAGGCGTATACAGCAACACTAGTAATAACGACGTTGATCACCAGTACCCAGTACAGCCCGGCTGCAGGTGTCAAAAACGCAAACAAAAAATAACCAATGATTAGTAGGCCGAACGCGGCGATAACGACTTTAGAGGGTCTATAGCGGTCGGCTAATAATCCAGCTAATACTGCCGCAATCGGACGAATCCAACTGCTAAGCCCACCAATGTTGGCGCCTTCAATTTCAGTCAGACCGTAACCCTGTGTCGAATAAAGTACGTAATAGTCAACCCCTTTATAGGCAACATAGGCGCTCATCACGATAAGCATCTGCGGCCAGATAAGCGGATTACTCAGCACTCTTCTTAGTCCGCTTCGTAAAATAAAGGCAGGTGCCTTTGATCTTTTGACGTGATTTTGGATCGGAATAAAGAGCGCGACAAAAACGCCAGCAAGTAGCGTCGTAGCAACATACAAGTAAATGATTTGCTGCATAGCCTGACGCCGTTCCCCCGACACTAATTGGTCTAAGTCGGTGGGCAGTGCAAAAGATAAAATTGCTATAGCCAACGAGACCAGAATGGCGGCAAAAAGACCTCGCCCAGCCTCGAGAAAACCAAAGGCTTTACCTTGCTCTTTCAGTCCACCCCAGTCGCGTGTTGCTTTAATAAGAGCGCCCCAAAATAGCAATATCGTTGAGCAGCCCCAAAAGGCATATAGATAATACAGCCCTTGCAGATCCGGGATTTGAGCAAAATATAAGCCGCCTATGCCGGTGGCAAACAAGGCGACGATAAGCAGGTTTCGAGCCTCGAAGCGGTCGGCCAATGGTCCACCTAAAAAATAAGAAAGCATTGCCACGATGCCATAGGTGGCCTGAACCTGGCCAATCTGCAAGTTGCTGACTTGGAATACCTCTAACATCGTGGGGCGAAAAAAACGCACTACATGAAAAGGCAAGGAGAAAATTGCTTCGCCCGCCATGACGAGAGAGACGATGCCCATCACACGATACAGGCGCGCTGATAAGTGTCTAGTCATGGTGCGAGTGACCTTCGGACAATAGGTGATCCGGTTTTCAATTAATTTTCAGAATAACAAAACAAGCGGTGTCAGTAAAAGGGAACCAAGTTGTGTTCATCGCTAACCATGACGCTAAAGCGCACAGTGCCTCGCTGCGGCAGCGGCGCAAGATGACGCTGTGACCGTTGCTGCACCTAAAACTTTTTTGAAGGCCGGCTGGACGTTTCGCGCGGCACTGGCGTCCGCATTGAGATGGCACGCAATTGACCTGGAGCGAGGCCTTCAATGGTCCACTCTCCCACTGCGAATCGCACCAGACGCAAGGTCGGAAATCCGACATTAGCGGTCATACGTCTGATTTGTCGGTTACGACCTTCACGGATTGAGATCTCCAACCACGAATCGGTGACGGTCTTGCGCTTGCGGATGGGCGGAACCCTCTCCCAGAGGACTGGCGGCGCGATCGTTTTGGCCTTGGCAGGAAGAGTCAGTCCATCCTTCAATAGTACGCCTTTTACTAGGTGCTCGACAGCCTTGTCGTCAGGATCACCTTCTACCTGCACCAGATAATTTTTCCAGCGCTTGTGCGCTGGACTCGCAATTTCTTGCTGCAGACGACCGTTATCCGTCAGTACTAATAAGCCCTCAGAATCGAAATCGAGCCGGCCTGCTACGCGATACCCCGGGGCCGTTATGTAATCAGCAAGGGTAGGGCGCCCATCGTTATCCGTAAACTGGCTTAGCACGTTAAACGGCTTATTGAATAGGATGATGTTGGGCATATAAAAAGCCGCTCAGTAGTTTAAAAAATACGAGTCACCACGGCAGCAGTGAGAATTCAATCGTGGTATAGTGTCACGCGTTTTATTAGACACACACTATACCACCCTCTGGGTTCTATGGACCCGCAGCAACGGAGTAATTTATGGGCTACAAGCATATTCAGGTTCCTTCGCAAGGTGACAAAATCACGGTTAATGAAGATTTCAGCCTGAACGTCCCGGATAATCCTATTATTCCCTTCATCGAGGGGGATGGAATAGGCGTTGATATTAGTCCCGTTATGATAGCGGTCGTCAATGCCGCTATAGAAAAAGCCTACGGCGGCAAGAAGAAAATTTCATGGATGGAAATTTATACTGGTGAAAAGGCGGCTGAGCTTTACGATGGTGATTGGTTTCCCGAGGAAACTCTGCAGGCCATCAAAGAATATGCAGTAGGCATCAAGGGGCCGCTGACGACGCCTGTCGGTGGTGGTTTTCGCTCATTAAATGTCGCATTACGTCAGGAGTTAGATCTATATACCTGCTTGCGACCCGTGCGTTGGTTTGAAGGCGTGCCCTCGCCGGTTAAGAATCCCGGCGACTGCAATATGGTGATTTTCCGTGAGAACTCCGAAGACATCTACGCAGGCGTTGAATATCAGGCAGGAACGCCTGAGGCACAGAAGGTCGTTGATTTTCTGATCAACGAAATGGGCGCGACTAAAATTCGCTTTCCTACTAATGTTGGCATTGGTATCAAACCGGTTTCTCGAGAGGGAACCCAGCGACTAGTGCGCAAAGCCATCCAGTATGCGATCGACCAGAATCTGCCTTCTGTAACATTGGTTCATAAGGGCAACATCATGAAGTTTACTGAGGGTGCCTTCCGTGATTGGGGCTACGAATTAGCTCAGCAGGAGTTTGATGGTGAATTGATAGATGGCGGTCCTTGGGTTTCTATTAAAAACCCCAAAGATGGCAGTGAAATTGTTATCAAGGATGTGATTGCGGATGCTATGCTGCAGCAGATACTGACTCGCCCTAAGGATTACAGTGTCGTCGCCACTCTGAATCTAAATGGCGACTACCTGTCTGACGCATTAGCGGCACAAGTAGGTGGCATCGGTATCGCACCAGGAGCGAACTTATCAGACAATATCGCTCTTTTTGAAGCCACCCACGGGACTGCGCCTAAGTACGCTGGGCAGGACAAGGTTAATCCCGGTTCACTGATTCTTTCTGCAGAGATGATGCTGCGCCATATGGGTTGGAATCAAGCGGCGGATCTGATCATTGAGGGCATGAACGGCGCCATTCAAAAAGCGACGGTAACATATGATTTTGAACGTCAAATGGAAGGAGCAACCTTACTGAGCTGCTCTGAGTTTGGTCAGGCGATTGTCGCTTCGATGTAGCTTCCCGCTGAGATAATCAGAGGCTCGTGGTGACACGGGCCTTTTTTTATTATCCAAGCCTATTGATGATATGTACAGCTGCAATCGGTGAGATTGCAGCTAACCATCGGCCCCCACACAAACTGCTATCCAAGGGAAAAGTCCAACAAAGCTTCCTTGATTTCCTCAAAATCACCAATGGTTGAAGCATTATGCCGTTATTGTTTGGCGGCTGCGGCAAACCTCAGCTTTTCACCCTCTTGAAAAATCGTATAATAGGTGTCATCAATAGTAATAGCGTAATAGGCAGTAACCAGCGTATGTTAGTGAATGTGATCCATCAGCCCCGTCAATCACGTATGACCAAGGACAAAGAGGATTCTGCCGGAGGACTCGTTCTCGACGAATCAAAGCCTGAGCTCAAAGAGCCTGCGTTGTTCAAAGTGGTCTTGATCAACGATGATTATACGCCAATGGAATTTGTCGTAGAGGTGCTAGAAATGTTCTTTCGTATGAATCGAGAGCAAGCCACCCATGTTATGCTTACGGTCCATACGCAAGGTAAAGGAGTATGCGGTATTTTCACTCGTGACATCGCAGAAACTAAAGCTGCGCAAGTGAATCAATATGGGCGGGAGCAAGAACACCCGCTGCTTTGTGAAATCGAGGCCTTAGAGGGATAAGCCCCGGGAGCGTCAACTATGCTGAGTAAAGACTTAGAAAACACTTTAAATGATGCCTTTAGGGGCGCCAGAGCTAAACGCCATGAGTTTATGACCGTTGAGCACCTGTTGCTTGCGCTGCTAGACAATAATGACGCAGTGCAAGTGCTAAAGGCATGTGGCGCTGATATAGGCAATCTACGTGGCGATCTGGTGGAGTTCGTTGACGCTACAACACCCCTTATTCCGCAGAATGAAGATGAGCGCGACACTCAGCCAACCCTGGGTTTTCAGCGCGTGCTGCAGCGAGCAGTATTTCATGTTCAGTCATCTGGCAAAAGCGAAGTGACCGGTGCTAACGTCCTCGTGGCAATTTTCAGCGAGCAAGAAAGTCAGGCTGTTTTTTTTCTCAAGGCGGAAAGTGTTGCGCGACTGGACGTGGTGAATTACATGACCCACGGTATTTCCAGAGTTTCCAACGATGGCGATTCTTCAGAGTCGGGCCAAGTTGGCAGTGATGAAGGTCAAGGTGAGGAAGGGAGTGCAACCCCCCTCGACAGCTATTCAACCAATCTGAATCTCGAAGCGGAAGCGGGGCATATTGACCCACTGATTGGACGTCTCAATGAAGTTGAGCGGCTGGCGCAAATTTTGGCTCGTAGGCGTAAAAATAATCCACTACTAGTCGGAGAATCTGGAGTAGGTAAGACTGCTATTGTAGAGGGTTTGGCCAAGAAGATAGTTGATGGTGATGTGCCCGACATCCTGAAAGACAGTGTGGTGTATTCGCTTGATCTGGGCGCTCTGTTAGCAGGCACTAAGTACCGGGGGGATTTCGAGAAGCGTTTTAAAGGGCTGCTGTCTGAGTTACAGAAACGCGATAACGCTATTTTGTTTATCGATGAAGTGCACACCATTGTTGGTGCTGGGGCGGCCTCTGGTGGGGTCATGGATGCCAGTAACTTGTTAAAACCCTTACTTACGTCTGGAAAGTTACGCTGTATTGGGTCTACGACTTTCCAAGAATATCGCGGAATCTTTGACAAAGACAAGGCGCTTAGCCGTCGCTTTCAAAAGATCGATGTTATGGAACCTAGCACCGATGATGCCTACAAGATTTTAAAGGGGCTGAAATCACGATTTGAGGAGCACCACGGGCTGCGATACACGGACAGATCCTTGCGCGTTGCAACAGATTTGTCTGCTCGCTATATAAGTGATCGACTATTACCTGACAAAGCGATTGATGTGTTAGACGAAGCAGGCGCCTATCAGCAACTGGTGCCAGCATCCAAGCGCAAGAAGGTGATTGGCGTAGCTGACATTGAAGCAGTCGTTGCAAAAATTGCGCGCATTCCACCCAAGGCAGTAAGCGCCAACGATAAAGAGACCTTGCAAAAGCTTGAGAAAAATCTGCAGTTGGTCGTTTTTGGTCAGGACGATGCGATAAGCAACCTCGCGACTTCTATTAAGTTGGCACGCGCGGGGCTCAGAGGAGGCGAAAAACCCATTGGATCCTTCCTGTTAGCTGGCCCCACTGGTGTCGGCAAGACAGAAATCACCCGGCAATTAGCCGGTTTATTAGGTCTTGAGCTCATCCGTTTCGATATGTCGGAATATATGGAGCGGCATACTGTGTCACGGTTGATCGGAGCACCTCCCGGTTACGTGGGTTTTGATCAGGGCGGGCTGCTGACTGATGCTGTTACTAAAAGCCCGCATGCCGTAGTACTACTTGATGAAATAGAGAAAGCACACCCGGATGTATTCAATCTTCTGTTGCAAGTGATGGATCACGGCACGCTGACAGACAATAACGGGCGGAAAGCTGATTTTCGCCATGTAATTTTGGTCATGACCACCAACGCAGGCGCCGAGAGTATTAGTCGGCGCACAATAGGTTTTACCACACAAGATCATAGTTCGGATGGTATGGAGGCTGTTAACCGTATGTTCACCCCGGAGTTTCGTAATCGTCTAGACAGCATTGTGCAGTTCCAGCCTTTAGGTGAGCACGTTATTCTGACTGTCGTCGATAAATTTCTAACAGAGTTACAGTGCCAGTTGGATGAAAAGCGAGTCACTCTAGAGGTCGACAAAAACGCTCGCTTGTGGCTTGTAGAAGAAGGCTATGACATACATATGGGAGCGCGCCCGATGGAGCGCGTTATTCAGGAGCATATCAAGAAGCCGCTGGCTGAATTGATTCTCTTTGGAGCATTATCACAGACCGGCGGCACTGCACGAGTGTCTCTCGATAAGGCGAGTAACGCGCTGAAGGTAACGGTGGAAGAGGAGGAGGTTGAGCTTCAGAAAAGCTGACGTGGTGATTTACCGTTCTCGATAAGTTATACGGCCTTTAGACAAATCGTAGGGAGTCAATTCGACGCGCACTTTGTCGCCAGTGAGAATGCGAATATAGTTTTTGCGCATTTTCCCCGAAATATGTGCCGTGACTACATGGCCGTTGTCTAATTGGACTCTGAAAGTTGTGTTAGGCAGAGTGTCTATAACCTCACCTTCCATTTCAATTTGCTCTTCTTTTGCCATCTGGCGGGAATCCTCGCTTAAAACGAGGCAGCAGTGTGCCTTAATCTAAGCATTAGTGCTAGCCTAATCTGCCACAGGTTTTGTTCTCTCGGCAGCAACCTTGTCGACTGCACGAAATTCACACTAATGTCGTCCAGCGATTTTTGATGTACACCTGTAGCGGGCGATAGTCAGATTTATAGGACATTTTCTGGCAGTTCTGGATCCAATAACCCAAATAGAGATTCTCCAGATCTAATTCACGGGCATGCTGAACCTGCCACAGGATGGCATACACCCCGAGGCTGCGCTTTTTTGCCTCAGGGTCAAAGAATGTGTAGATGGCAGACAAGCCATCGTCTAACGCGTCGACAACGGCCACTGCGACCAGCTCGGACTTGTCGTAAAAGCGGAAATAACGCGTACAGTCCCATACGTTACTTAGAAAAGCTTCGAACTGCTCGCGCTCCGGTGGATACATGTCTCCATCCGAATGCCGTAGACTGATATATTTTCGGTAGAGGTCAAACGCTTCGTCATCATTGATGTTGTCCGTGGCGACCATCTGCAGATCCTGATTACGTTGCCAGATGCGTCTTTGTCCTCGACTTCGCGTAAATCCGCAGACCGGTATTCTGGCGGGAATGCAAGCATCGCAATGGGCACATTGTGGTCGATAAATATGATCGCCGCTGCGGCGAAACCCAAGCAGGGATAGCTTGCTGTATAACGCTTTGTCGACAGACTGACGAGGATCGACGAAGAGGGTGGTTGCTTGCTGATCTTCCAAATAGCTGCAACGGTGGGGGTATGTCGTGTAGACTTTGAGTTCGCGCAGAGATGATGTCACAGCAGGCCGCCGCTGGTAGCGGGTAGCCGCCATATATCGGTGCCGGGTTCAAGGTCTATGTTCAGTCTAAGGCGCTGCTCAAAATCTGCACGCTTGATGCTGCGTGCACCTAGGGAGTTTAAATGTTCGCTCTCTATTTGGCAGTCAATCATGTGGAAATCCGCGCGACGCAACAAACTCACAAGAGCAACAAAAGCCACCTTAGAGGCATTAGCTACTGCGCTGAACATAGACTCTCCAAAAAATACTCGCCCCAGTGAGACACCGTAAAGGCCGCCGACGAGTTTCCCAGCCGTATCCATGACTTCGATCGAGTGCGCTAATCCCTGCTGCTGTAATCGACTATAAGCGGCCATCATTTCCGTATCAATCCACGTCCCAATTCCGTCGCCACGCGAGGCTGCGCAAGCACGCACCACCGGGGTGAATTGTTGGTCGACGGCAAGCTCGAAGGCATTCTTTCTCAACGTTTTGCGCAAGGAGCTAGACACATGTAACTCGTCTGGAAACAGTACCGAACGCGGATCAGGCGTCCACCACAGTAGTGGTTGCGGCGCTTCATACCAAGGAAAGATGCCGCGGCGATAGGCTGCTATTAGTCGCTGCGCGGAGAGATCTCCGCCTACCGCCAAAAGACCGTTAGGGTCCTGCAGCGCTTCACAGGACGGGGGGAAATCGCAGCCGCTGTGCAGACGTGGAAGAGGGCGCATGCCTTAATAACTCATAGTGCGTCGAGATATTTCTCTACGTCCAGCGCAGCCATACAACCGAACCCTGCAGACGTAACGGCTTGGCGATATACATGATCTGCGACGTCACCCGCGGCAAAGACGCCCGGTACGCTGGTTGCGGTAGCACTGCCCGCAGTGCCGCTGTGGACTGTGATGTAACCATCCTTCATATCCACCTGTCCAGCGAAAATCTCAGTGTTGGGCTTGTGTCCGATGGCGATAAAAACGCCTGCCAGATCGATAGCGCTGACCATATTATTCGTTACATCCTGGACTCGCATGCCAGTGACACCATTCGCATCGCCCACTATTTCCTGCAGCGTATGATTCCACATAATCTTCACTTTGCCTTCTTTTTCTCTGGCAAATAAGCGATCCTGAAGAACCTTTTCAGAGCGCAGCGTATCACGCCGATGCACAACCGTGACCTCGGATGCGATGTTTGCCAAGTATAGTGCCTCCTCGACGGCGGTATTGCCGCCACCGATGACAGCGACTTTTTGGTGACGGTAGAAAAATCCGTCGCAGGTAGCGCAGGCGCTCACGCCCTTGCCGGCATACGTCTCTTCGCTGGGAAGGCCGAGATATTGAGCGGAGGCGCCTGTAGCAATGATAAGGGCATCACAGCTATAGTCTGAAGATCCATGGAGCAAAAAAGGGCGTGCGTTGAGATCTACTTTTTCAATATGGTCAAATAGAACCGAGGCGTCAAAGCGTTCCACATGCTCTTGCATTTGCTGCATTAACTGCGGGCCCTGCAGGTCTGCAGCCCCGCCCGGCCAATTTTCAACTTCTGTAGTGGTGGTGAGTTGTCCTCCTTGCTGAATGCCAGTGATCACCACCGGTTTAAGGTTGGCGCGGGCGGCGTAGACTGCTGCTGTATAACCAGCGGGGCCGCTGCCCAAGATGATGAGGCGATGATGCTGAATATTACTCATGATGTAGATTCCTGCTCATTGTTGTCTTGTTTACATCAGTTTGCTGGCTCATCGAGGGTAGATGGGCCGAACCTGACTTTATAGCTGCTAAGACGCGTCTAAAATGTCGCGCCCGCTGCCTGCCAATTCGTTCTGTATTGGGGCTGACTATGGTACTTTAAAGGTTGCTTGGCTACAAAGATCAGACAAGACCTTAAATAATTATCATAACCCTATGAAATGAATAGTAAATTAGTCTATAATTACTCCTAGCTATTAGCCTAATAGCACTGTGTTGTGGAGACAATTGCCGACTGCGCGCGGCTGGCGAGGAAGATCAAAACCGTGACCGATAGTACTAACACAAACAGTTTCCTCGGTTCACGTTTGCGTGAAGGTGCGTTTATCGGTGTGGCAGCCGTCTGCCTTTATTTGCTGATGGCACTGCTTAGTTACAATGCCAGCGACCCGGGCTGGTCGGCGACCGGCAATGGCGCTGGCATTAGTAATCTAGGCGGTCCTACTGGAGCATGGTTAGCCGATGTGTTTTTCTCTCTAGTGGGTTATGCCGCCTATTTATTTCCCCTGATGCTAGCCTATCGAGCGGTTATACTCCTAGTGCAGCGAGCCAACGAAGAGCCTTTTGACTGGACCACATTCGGAATTCGGGTGCTCGGGTTGGTACTGGTGATGATCTCCGGTACCGCCCTTGCCGCAATGAATGATACAGGTTTTTCAATCTTGCCGCAGGGAACGGGCGGAATTCTGGGTCAGGCCATTAGTGGTGGCTTCACGGGGGCTTTTAGTGCGACCGGGGGTCGCATGATGCTGGTTGCTATTTTTCTGTTTGGAATGACTATATTTACCGATATCAGCTGGCTCACGACGGCAGAAAAAATAGGAGCCTGGAGTATCCTTGCATTTAACACTGCTCAGCAGTACCTCAGCAAAGGCATTGAGGAATTCCAGGCAACCCGCAAACGTGAAAAGGCTGTCGAAGCACGCAAGGTTGTCATCACAGAATTTGTTGAAAAAGGAAAGAAGCGTCAGCCGCCAAAAATCAAACCGTTAAAAGGCCCTATAGAAAAAAGCGATCGACTGGAACGGGAAAAGCAACAAACATTGTTCGAAGCTCCTGTGACCGGTGACTTACCGCACCTTGAGTTGCTCGATGAGATGATAAAGGATCACTCCAGAGGATTTTCTAAGGAGGCTCTGGAAGGCCTCTCGAAATTACTCGAGTTAAAGCTGCTCGATTTTGGTATTTCTGCTGAAGTAGTCGCCGTCTATCCTGGACCGGTTGTTACAAGGTTTGAAATTCAGCCAGCACCCGGTATCAAAGTATCGCGTATCTCTAACTTGGCCAAGGATCTGGCGCGCTCTTTGTCTGTCATTAGTGTGCGGGTGGTAGAAGTTATACCCGGAAAATCAGTCGTCGGTATCGAAATTCCCAATGAGGATCGAGAAATCGTCAACTTCAGGGAAGTACTTTCATCAAATGTTTTTGAGGAGTCAAAGTCACCTCTGACGTTGGCTTTAGGACATGATATTTCCGGTCAGCCAGTAGTGGCCGATTTGGCAAAAATGCCACACCTGTTAGTCGCGGGTACTACAGGCTCAGGGAAATCAGTTGGCGTAAACTCTATGTTGCTCAGTCTATTGTTTAAGTCTGGTCCAGCAGACGTCCGCCTAATAATGGTCGATCCTAAAATGTTAGAGCTGTCTGTGTATGACGGCATTCCGCACTTGCTAACACCGGTGATCACTGACATGAAAGATGCTGCGAACGGGCTGCGCTGGTGTGTCGCGGAAATGGAGCGACGCTATAAATTAATGGCTTCTATGGGTGTGCGCAATCTTGCCGGTTACAATCGCAAGGTCGACGATGCGCTTAAGGCGGGGACCGCGTTGACCGACCCACTTTGGAAGCCAGATCCAATTTTTGCCGAAACCGATGAACAGCAAAGCCCGCCCAATTTGGAAAAACTGCCAAGCATCGTGGTCGTAATCGACGAATTTGCGGACATGATTATGATCGTCGGAAAGACCGTGGAGCAACTCATCGCCCGAATCGCACAAAAAGCACGAGCCGCGGGTATTCATCTCATACTTGCAACGCAGCGTCCTTCGGTGGATGTCATTACCGGCCTGATTAAGGCCAACGTGCCGACTCGAATTGCGTTCCAGGTCTCCTCGAAAATTGACTCACGCACTATCCTTGATCAGGGTGGAGCGGAACAACTTCTAGGCCACGGCGATATGCTGTATTTGCCACCCGGCAGCGGTGTACCAACGCGCGTGCATGGTGCATTTTGTAGCGACGAGGAGGTACATCGCGTTGTTGCCGACTGGAAGCGTCGTGGTGACCCGCTGTATATTGAGGGCTTGCTCGACGAGGGCAGCAGTACTCCGGTGACCCCCGGTGAACTTCAGTCTGAGGCATCCGGTCAAGACGATGAGGGCGATGCGCTATACGACGAAGCGGTGTTTTACGTTACACAGAGTCGTCGCGCTTCAATATCATCTGTGCAGCGCAAGCTACGCGTGGGCTATAATCGCGCCGCGCGACTGATTGAGGCAATGGAAGCTGCCGGTATCGTTAGCGATATGGGCACTAATGGGCAGCGCGAAGTGCTTGCACCGCCTCCGCCAGACGCCTAGCTGTAAAACGAGACAGTCGGATAATCTATGACTAAATATGTACTTGCAGCATGGCTGTGCATGGTGCCTCTACTCTCAATTGCCCAATCCAATGCTGATGCCGATGCGTTGCTAGTGGTATTGGAGCAATTTAAACATGTACAGGGACGTTTTTCGCAACGCCAATTTGGACAGGATAGAGTGCTACTGGCAGAATCCATTGGTGAATTTCGTGTTCTTCGGCCCAGTTATTTTTCATGGGAAGTGCTCAGCCCTGACGAGCAGTTGATTATTGTCGATTCAGAGTTTATCTGGCATTACGATCGCGATCTCGAGACGGTAACACGTCGCCCCGTGGCAGGCGACGCGCAAATAGCTCCGCTAAAAATACTCGGTGGTGATGCAGAAAAACTACAAGAAAAATTTTCTATCGCGCGAGAAGGTGAGGATGCATTTGTGCTCACCCCGCTATCCGACGGCGTTGGATTTAAGCAGCTCACTTTGCATATCGATCAGGCGTCGCTCGGCGGTATGGAAATCCAAGATAATCTCGATCAGTTCGTGGAAATAAAATTTAGTGACGTAGACGTAGACGTCGATCTAAGCAGCTCGGACTTCACTTTTACGCCATCGCCGGACGCTGATTTGTTCTACTATGACCAATGATCTGTTCACATCTGTTAGCACCGGCTCCGCTGAGGAGGCCTGCACACCAGAAATAGGATATCAACCACTTGCTGCGCGCCTTCGTCCGCAATGCCTTGCGGACTATGCTGGGCAGGTGCATATTCTTGGCCCCGGAAAACCTTTGCGGCAGGCCATTGACAACCATCAATTGCACTCCATGATTTTTTGGGGCCCGCCCGGTGTTGGTAAAACAACGCTGGCCAAAATCGCAGCGGGGCACACGCAAGCACATTTTATTCAGTTATCTGCCGTACTCAGCGGGGTCAAGGATATCCGAGAAGCCATTGAGCAAGCGCGCAAGTACAAACGTATCGAACAAGATACCGTACTGTTTGTGGACGAGGTTCACCGGTTTAACAAATCACAACAAGATGCATTTTTGCCGTATGTAGAGGATGGCACTTTTATTTTTATTGGCGCCACTACAGAGAATCCGTCCTTTGAACTGAATAACGCGCTGCTGTCGCGTGCACGTGTCTACAAACTACGCTCACTAGAGCAAGACGAAATCGTGTCGGTTCTGGGTCGCGGAGTCGTGGCATTGGGCAACGGAGTCGGTGCAGACGAAGGCTGCCTAGCGTTAATTGCGGCTCAGGCCGACGGCGATGCACGGCGGGCACTAAACCTGTTGGAATTGTCGGCAGACCTGTCAGAGGAAGGCAGGATTACCGCAAACACCCTCAAAGAGGTTTTACAAGCGTCGCCGCGGCGATTTGACAATGGCGGCGACCTGTTTTTTGACCAAGCAAGTGCGCTGCATAAAGCCATAAGAGGCAGCGCCCCAGATGCTGCTTTGTACTGGCTGTGCCGCATGCTTGACGGCGGGTGTGATCCTCTGTACGTGGCCAGGCGCATGGTACGAGTGGCCAGTGAAGATATAGGGAATGCTGATCCACGGGCACTGACTCTAGCCCTTGAAGCATGGCAGGTACAGGAGCGCCTGGGTAGCCCCGAAGGAGAGTTGGCGATCGCGCAGGCCATTATTTATCTGGCGTGTGCCGCAAAAAGTAATGCCGTCTACATGGCCTACAAGGCGGCCCGCTCAGAGGTGGCACAGGGAATATCTGAAGAAGTGCCCCTGCATTTGCGCAATGCACCTACCGCGTTGATGCAAACGATGGATCATGGCGCAGGATACCGTTACGTTCATGACGAACCGGAGGCTTATGCGGCCGGAGAGAATTATTTTCCCGAGGCGCTGCGGGAGCGGCAGTACTATTTTCCAGTGGGGCAAGGCCTGGAGCGAAAAATTCAGGAAAAGCTCGAATACCTGCGAGAGCGCGATAAAACCAGTACCATTCGACGCTATAAATGAGCTAGCCTTGTTATTATGAAGTATCTTTTGTTTATCGCTATTGGTGGAGCCTCCGGTGCAGTGTCGCGTCATCTGCTAGCGAGCTGGCTACATGCCATGTGGGAAGGAAAAGTACCCGTAGGGACACTGCTGGTAAACGCTGTAGGCTCTTTCGCTATTGGCGTCGCCTACGTAATACTGGTGGAACGTCAGCTTGTCCACTCCGACTGGCGCGGTTTATCGATTGTGGGCTTCCTTGGGGCATTCACTACGTTCTCGACCTTCTCTTTAGAAACAGTCAGCCTATTTGAAGCCGGAGACTCCGTTCAGGCATTAGCGTATATGTTTGGCAGCACCATCATTTGCGTGATAATGGCGGCTCTTGCAATACAATTGACCCGAATTCTGCTGTAACGCAATAACGACTATTTTCAAAACTTTGTTAGGGGATCAGTACGATGTTGGATATCAAGGTGGTGAGGCAAGACCCCAATAGAATATCAGAAGCCCTCGCCACTCGCGGCTTCGTTTTCAATGTAGAGCATTTTACGGCACTCGACGCCCGCCGCAGACAGGCTGATATAGACAGTCAAAGTCTGTTGGCAGAGCGCAAAGGCGCTTCAAAGAAAATAGGAGTACTGGTTGGCGGGGGCATGGACGTAGACGATGCCAAAGCTGAAGTGGGGGAGACACTGAAGAAAATTTCCACTCAGATTGACACACTGACAGGACAAGCCAAACAAGCGCAGGGCGAGTTGGAAGCGTTGCTACTGGGCATGCCCAATATTCCTGCTCGGGATGTACCTACCGGCGCAAATGAAGCAGATAATGCCGAAGTACTGCGCTGGGGGGATCCGCAAGCCTTCGAATTCGAAGTGCGAGATCATGTGGCATTAGGAGAGAGGCTGAAACAGCTGGACGGCGAAATGGCTGGAAAAATTACCGGCACGCGCTTTACCGTAATGTATGGGGGCCTTGCTAGGCTGCATCGCGCGTTGGTGCAGTTCATGCTAGACCTACACACACAAAAGCACGGGTATGAAGAAGTCTATGTACCGTATATCGTCAACCGCGAATCCTTAGTGGGGACTGGGCAACTACCCAAATTCGAAGAAGACTTGTTCAAGCTCAGTGGGGAACAGGGTTTATATCTGAGCCCAACCGCTGAAGTACCTGTGACCAATATCGCGCGCGATCGGATTTTTGAAGACGCCGAGTTGGGCGACGGAGGCATGCGTTTCGTTTGCCATACGCCGTGCTTCAGGAGTGAAGCCGGCAGTTATGGCCGCGATACGCGCGGTATGATTCGCCAACACCAGTTTGAAAAAGTAGAACTGGTACGACTGACACGCGCGTTCGAATCTGATGAGGCTTTGGAGCAGCTAACCAGCCATGCAGAGAAGGTTCTGCAGCTGTTAGATTTACCCTACCGCAAGGTTTTACTGTGCACTGGTGATTTAGGCTTCTCGGCCACAAAGACGTACGATCTAGAAGTTTGGTTGCCAGCGCAGAAAACGTACCGTGAAATCTCTTCTTGCAGCAGCTGCGGAGACTATCAGGCGCGCAGAATGCAGGCGCGCTGGCGTAACCCGGCAACAGGTAAACCAGAGCTAATGCATACCGTAAATGGCTCTGGTCTCGCCGTGGGGCGCACCCTAGTCGCGATAATGGAAAACTATCAAAGTGCAGACGGTACTATCTGCATTCCGACCATATTACGGCCTTACATGGGCGATATTCACGAACTCGGGGCGTAACAGGTTGAACTTTCTTCCCATCTGTCTGAGGCTCGTTGACGCCCCGGTGGTACTAGTGGGAGGTGGCATCGTTGCCACGCGCAAGGCTCGATTGTTGTTGCGAGCTGGCGCAAACCTGACAGTGGTGTCACCGACACTAAGCAATGAGTTGGAGCGAATGCTGACCGAGCACCTAGGGGTGTGGCGCCAGGGCCGCTACAGAGAGGCTGATCTGCACGGCAAGACGTTAGTGGTGGCCGCAACAGCCGATACCGTAACGAACAAGCAAGTTTACCGTGACGCCATTGCGGCATCTATTCTTGTGAATGTGGTTGATTCACCAGAGTTATGCACTTTTATATTCCCTTCAATCGTTGATCGTGATCCACTACTCATTGCAATCAGCAGCAGCGGTCGCAGTCCAGTACTTGCAAGAATTCTGCGTCGCAAAATAGAGGCCTTAGTGCCTGCAGCGTACGGACAGCTAGCAAATTTTGCCGGGCGTTTTCGCCAGCTGGTGAAAGCCCATATACCCCTAGATACGCCTCGGCGCGTGTTCTGGGAACAGGCCTTGGAAGGTGCGATAGCAGAGCAGGTTTTCGCCGACAGGGAGGACCGAGCAGAGCAGCAACTGCGTGCGCGGCTGATCGATACCAGCCAGCTGCATGTGGGTGAGGTCTATCTTATTGGCGCGGGCCCCGGCGATCCCGATCTATTGACTTTTAAGGCGGCTCGGTTACTGCAAAGTGCCGATGTTGTGTTATATGATCGACTGGTATCTCCGGCGATTGTGGATATGACACGGCGCGATGCAGAGCGCATTTATGTCGGAAAACGCCGATCCGACCATAGACTGCCGCAGACTGAAATCAATCAATTACTCGTGGAACTGGCGCAGCAGGGTAAGCGCGTCGTGCGCCTTAAGGGCGGTGACCCCTTTATATTCGGACGAGGTGGAGAAGAAATTGAACTGTTAGCTAAACTCGGGATTCCGTTTCAGGTCGTGCCCGGGATTACCGCGGCGAACGGAGCCGCATGCTATGCTGGTATACCTCTAACCCATCGAGACTATGCACAGTCTGTAAGATTCATTGCGGGGCATCTAAAGGGGGATTCAGTGGAATACGATTGGAATCAATTTCAATCGCCAATGGAAACCTTGGTCTTCTATATGGGGTCGGCGAGCTTGCCTACCATCTGCGCGCAGTTACAAGCGCACGGCAGATGTGGTGACACACCTATTGCATTAGTAGAGAGGGGAACGCTACGAGACCAGCGCGTGCTTGTGGGAACGCTTGCAACGATGTGCCGTATTGTAACGGACACTAAACTCAGGGCGCCTACATTGATTATCATCGGTAACGTGGTGCGACTACACAAGAATCTATCTTGGTTTGGTCAGGCTCCTTAATATACCGTTTCTTCCTTATGATGCAGCGCAAAGCGGCGTTTTTTTAGCAATAAAGCGTCGGCCAGTATATAACCGGCTTCCATCAGGAGCACGTCATCGGTTATATCTTCTTCTTCTTCGTCTTTTTCACCCTCACTTTCCGCCAACGAGTCACCCTCGGGGCTACCACTGTAGCTATCCTCAGCTTTGTCCTCGTCATCCTTCAGTGAAGTCAGTAACTCTTCTCCTTTTGCCTTACGCCGTTTATTCTCGATTTCAAGCGCCTTCTTCTTCTGCGTGTCACGCAGCGCAATACGAAACTTTTCATTCAGCGGCAGCGCAGTAATATCGCGCGTTGCCTGCGCCAAGCCTATCTGCTCCTCAAGAAAGATGAAATCTGGATTCTGCGCACTACGAGCTAAAAATTGAGTTTGAATATAAGGTAGCACAGAAGAAAAATCATCGTAGTTCATATGTCGCACAGGGCTTATCCGATCCCAGCGAAGGGCATGATCCAGCGCGCTTTCACCGATCTCTGCACTATCATATATAGAAGGGAATTCAACATCGGGAATCACTCCGCGATGCTGGGTGCTTTCACCAGAAATACGATAAAATTTACTCTCGGTGATTTTTAGCTGTCCTTCAGTGAGCGGGACAAGCGTTTGAACCGTACCCTTACCAAAAGATGCATCACCGACAATAATAGCGCGTTCATAATCTTGCATAGCACCCGCAAAGATTTCCGAAGCCGACGCGCTTAGCCGATTAACGAGAACGACCAGCGGACCATCGTAGTAGGTGCTTTTCGCCCGTTTTCCGTCACGCCAAACGCGACGAGACGAGTGGCGGATTTGTACAGTGGGGCCGTACTCAATAAATAGACCCGTGAGCTCATTGGCCTCTTGCAGCGAACCTCCACCGTTGTTACGTAGATCAACTATGATTCCGTCGACTCCGGCAGTTTCCAAGTCCTGTAGTAACCTTTTTACATCGCGCGTAGTGCTCTTGTAGTTATCTTCGCCGCGCCGCATCGCGTCGAAATCGATATAGAAAGCGGGGATATCTATCACGCCAATTTTTATGATTTCATCCCCGGCAGGAATTTCCAACACCTTTTTCTGAGCTGATTGCTCCTCTAGCTTCACTTTGTTGCGCACGATAGTGATAACCTTACGCTCGTCAGTAGACTTAGACTTAGCTGGGATCACCTCCAAACGGACTGTCGTACCCTTGGGGCCTCGAATCAGCTGCACTACTTCGTCTAAGCGCCAGCCAATGATATCTTCTAAAGTCCCATCCACACCCTGCCCAACGGCGACAATTCGATCTGAAGGCCTTAAAGCCCCTTCCTTATCGGCAGGGCCCTTCGCAACCAGGCTTGACACTTTGGTGTACTCGTCCTCCATTTGCAGCACAGCACCAATACCCTCCAGTGACAGACTCATATTGATATTAAAATTCTCAGTGCTCCGAGGAGATAAATAATTTGTGTGTGGATCGTACAATTCGGTTAACGCATTTGCGTAAATCTGAAAGACATCCTGGCTATTGTATTGCGTTACGTTCTGCAGCTGCCTTTTGTAACGCTTTTGCAATGTAGGAACTATTTCGTCTTCGTCCTTGCCAGCAATTTTTAGGCTAAGAACCTGATTTTTCAACTGTTTGCGCCACCGTTCGTTTAGCTCGGTCTGATCTTTAGCCCACTGGCGATCGTCCATGTCAAGCGGAAAGCTTTCATCAACAGTGAAATCCATGGCCGCGACCGTTTCAGGCAAGGTAGCGGACACGTTGTTCAACCGCTCCTGCACTCGCTGGTGATAACGGTTGAAGACCGTGAAGCCGGCGTCAAGCTTGCCTTCACGCAACTGATCATCCATGACAGATCTATACTGCTCAAAATCCTCTAAATCAACTGAGGTAAAAAACATTTTCCCGCTGTCTAAACTGTTAACGTAATTGTCTAAATGTTGTGATGAGAGGTCATCGCCATAGCGTAGCTTGGCGTAATGTCGCTCCTGCAGCTTATCAACCATTTCTACTATGGTATCTCGCTGCGGTTCCGTGTACTCAATAATGCTCCAAGCGGGGGAGCATATGCTTATCAGTAAAGCAAGTGATGCCAAGCAAACGGCGATTTTGGTACGGTCTGATAAATTCAAAATAGTCCTACCTGATATGAGCGCCGGGCGCTCCGGTTGTAATCATATGTATATGGATTCTGTAATGTGCATAAAGTTCAGCTCTAATCGGTCCGAAGTCACTGTTTAAGAGTTTCGCTGGCGACCGCTATATATCTTCATGGGTTAGTATAGTTTATAGGCAGTGGCATATATAGCCCTACATGCCGTGCCCAGGCTGCGCAGATTATCGGCTTAATTTGATTTCGCCTGGCGATAGTGACACACTACATGTCAATAGGTAATGAGCAAATTCCCGCAACCTCGCGAGCCTAGTTTCTTGCATAGGTCTAGTTGGTGCAAGCGCTTGCTGGCTCAGAATCAATTTACTAGTTTGTTAGCAGAAAGCGATTCATCCTCAGCGGCCTACAATGATCGCTACAGTGTGGGGGGCGGCGGTGTTACTGTCTTGATCGTGATGCTGGGTTTCAAGCGGACACGTCGGTATCGCGTTCGCTCAGCCTGTGACATTACAATTCATCACCAGCAAGAACGCACGGCAGGACAATCAGAAATTGTCGAATGCCAAATGTCGAGTATTGACGAAGGACTAAAAACAATGAAATTTGGATTAATACCAGTAAACGTCGGTGGAAAAAATATAGATCAAATAGTCACTTACTCGCAGCTAGCCGAGTCCGTTGGCATTGAATCGGTCTGGACTTTTGAGCACGTTATTGTTCCCGAAGACTACGCATCTAAGTACCCCTACAGTGCGGACGGCAAAATGGGTGCCAGGCCAGAAACCAATTTCGTTGACCCTCTGATTGCCTTGACAGCGATTGCGGTAAATACTGAAACGTTGCTGCTTGGCACCGGAGTGAATATTGTCTCGCAGGCTAACCCTATGTATCTGGCAAAACAGGCTGCCAGTTTGGATTTTGTGTCAGGCGGGCGGTTTATGCTGGGCGCAGGCATTGGCTGGTTAAAAGAAGAATTTGATGCCATGGGTGTTCCCTTTGAACGTCGTGGTGCCCGCTTTGATGATTATATTGTCGCTATGAGAAAAGTGTGGTCGGGTGAGGTGGTGGAGCATCAGAGTGAGTTTATAAATTGGTCGGGCTTTAAAAGTTATCCTGTTCCTCACAGGAAATCTGGAGTGCCTATCATAATGGGCGGCACGAAAGGTAAAATTTATGAGCGGGTTGCGCGTCACGGTGATGGCTGGTTCCTTCCCGTGGATAACCCTGAGGCTTTAGCCACTAAGATGATGCCACTGGCCGCGGCGTGTGCAGATGAGGGGAGAGACCCGGACACCATAGAAATATCATGCATGTGGAATATGCAAGGTGGTATCGATGCTCTCAAAGCCTTTGAAGATGCAGGTGCGTCAAGAGTCATTTTGCCGATCTTTGGACTGGGTAAAGATCCGGTAGCGGGTCTTACGGAGTTCGCGGAAACCATAATCTCAAAATTTTAAGCATATTGCCTAAGGAGAAAAAGTATGAAAACCAGACTCACTGAATTGCTTGGTATTGAAACACCTATCATTTGCGGGGGCATGATGCGCGTAGGCACAGCTGAATTGGCGGCGGCCGCCTCGAATGCAGGCGCATTGGGCGTAATGACTGCACTGACACTGCCAACCCCTGAGTTGCTCAAGCAAGAAATTGAAAAATGCCAATCTCTGACCGACAAACCATTTGCGGTTAACCTGACCGTGGGTGTGGTAGCCACTGAAGTTAACTACGATGATTATGTCGACGTGATCTGTCAAAGTGGCGTAAAGATTGTTGAAACGGCTGGTCGTAGTCCAGAGCCTTTCATGGAGGCATTCAACGCCCACGATATTAAAGTCATTCACAAATGCGTCGCCGTGCGCCATGCCCTCAAGGCAGAGCGAGTCGGTGTGGCAGCAGTGAGTATCGATGGCTTTGAGTGCGCGGGACATCCGGGAGAAGAAGATGTTACTTGTCTAGTTCTCATCCCTGCTGCCGTGCAGCGTCTCAAAATTCCGGTAGTGGCATCCGGTGGTTTCGCAGATGGTCGTGGTCTTGCCGCGGCACTAGCGTTGGGCGCAGAGGGTATCAATATGGGCACGCGTTTTATGGTCACGCAGGAAGCACCCATACATAATGATATCAAGCAACGTATTGTTGAGATGGACGAAACGCAGACGTCCTTGATCTTCCGGAGCTTTCGTAACACTGCTAGAGTCTATACCAACAGTGTCGCTCAAAAGGTTGCGGAGATTGAGAAAGCCGGCGGCGATTTCGGTCAGGTGCATGCGCTGGTTTCGGGCAAGAATCAGGATATTGCCTGGACCACCGGCGATATAGACGCGGGAATGGTAACCGTGGGTATGTGTGGAGGCTTGATAAAGGATATCCCTACCTGCCAGCAGTTGGTCGACAATATCATGGTGGATGCTAACCAGATTATTGCTGATCGTCTTACAGGAATGATTTCAGCGGCCTAAAAATGCCTTACTTTTATAGGCGTTAAGCCGTTCAGCGGCGAAACTGACGCTCACAACAGCGCTAGCGTCGCTGGCGGTTACAGAATTAAAGCCCAGACTGTATGAGATACGACACCCTACAAAAAAATTGTTGCGAGTCCCTTTATGACTGATAGATTTGAAGAGCAGGGTGGAGCCGCAACCATGGATCCCAGCAACATGGTGCGCTGGTTGACGTCACGCGTTATGACTCGGCTGTGTCAACCAGAGCGACTGCTCAAAGGACGTGCGCGGGCCGAGCAGCAGCGCATCAAACTAGGCCTGCCGCACGTTGTAGAGTACTTTCATCAGGTGGATGATGGATACAGCCATTTGGCGGCACAGATGTTGCAGCCTCTGTCCAAACGTTATGGGGTAGAAATCGTTTGCCATCTCGTGGCAGGGCCACAGGATAAAAATTTACCTGAGCCAGAGCTATTGCTCAATCTGTCTCGGTATGACGCTTGTCAGGTGGCACCGGAGTATGGGTTGGAATTTCCACGACATGACCAGCCGCTCCCACGTAATTTAGTAGAACTTGCATCGAGTATACTTGCGGCTCAGGACACTACTGGATTCGTTGAGTGCGCGGAAAAAGTGGGGCGTGCGTTGTGGGCTGATGACGAGGTGACACTGCGAGAGCTTGCTGAGGAGTTTGGCTGTGTCTCAGGCGAGGATGCCCTGATATGCATTAGTGCAGGTAGCAGACGCCAAAACGAGTTGAAACACTATTCAGGCGCCATGTTTTACTACGGCGGAGAGTGGTACTGGGGTGTCGACAGGCTATATCATCTTGAGCAACGACTCTGCGAGCTCGGACTGGCGCAACAAAGCGACGCTTCGTTGTTGATGCCGCGACCACCAATAGAAACTGGGCATCTGCGAGGTGGTGCCAGCCTAACGCTAGAGATGTACGCATCACTGCGCAGCCCCTATACGGCAGTCATTTTTGATCGGGTAGTGAAACTTGCGCGCGATACAGGTGTGACCCTAGTGGTTCGTCCAGTACTCCCAATGGTGATGCGTGGCGTCTCTGCTACTCGCCAGAAAGGCATGTATATATTCGCTGACGCCGCTAGGGAGGCACAGGCACAGGACGTGCCGTTTGGTAAATTCTATGACCCTATTGGCAATCCGGCCCGTCGCGGATACTCGCTCTACCCATGGGCCTGTGAGCAGGGTAAGGGGGTGGCGCTAATTAGCGCCTTCCTAAGTTGCGCCTTCGCTCAATCCGTAAATCTGAACAACGATGCCGGGCTTAGAAAAATGGTAGAAATGGCTGGACTTGACTGGAGTGAAGCTAAGAAACGAGTAGGGCAATCAGGTTGGGAAGAATTGCTTGAAAATAATCGCACGGACCTCTACGCGTCTGGTCTCTGGGGCGTACCGAGCTTTCGCTTGCTCGATGAAACAGGGAAAGAGTTATCGGCATTGTGGGGGCAAGATAGGCTATGGTTATTTTCCAGAATTATCCAGCGCCACCTGCGCGCGCGCCGGTAATTTCCTATGGCTCCACTGTTCAACCTTTGGCATAGATTATGCTTTCCAATTTTAAGCGAAAACCTGTGGCTAAAACAGGGCGGGATAGTCACGCCAATAGTATTGGTATTGCCTGTTTTGCCACTGCCCGTATATTGATGGCCAGTCCAAGCCCTCTATTCTCCAACCGTGATGTGGCTCTAAATTAGTTGAAAATACAGGTGCACCATGGTCGCAGAAGCGGGTGTCGACACTAATACGTACAGTGTCCGACGTCATATTAGGCTCAGCCTTATGGACAGTACAGGAATGAAAGATTAGTACATCGCCAGCTTCGACATCAGAAGCATGCCAGGTTTTTTCACTGTCGTAAATCTCGCACTGAACTCCACCAACTCCTTTGGTTTTAAAGACGGGGCGCACACCAAGCTTATGTGATTTAGGCAGCACCTTGACTCGTCCCATCGCTTCCCTAACGTCGTGCAAAGGTACCCAGAAGCCTGCCATTGTCGGTCCAGCATGGTGCGAATGTGCATCCTGATGAGGTGGCGTTTCGAAGCCGATCTTTCGTGGTGTAGAGATACGCGCCATCTTCATTGGATAAACAAAAGGCGGAGCTTCGGTAATGATTTCCATCAGATTTAGGACGTGTTGCTGATGGAAGAAGGCATGAAATGCTTCAAGCGACTGAATTTTTGGATAGATTTCATCCCAAACAGGGTCTGTCTCAAAAAATGGCTCGCCCTCAAGGTGGGGGGCATGAGTCAAATGGCGGCAAATGTATGGAGCACATTCATGTAACACGGCGGTTAAAAGACTCTCACAGTTCTGCTGCGGAATGTAGCGTTTGATGTAAAGGTAACCCCATTCATTGAACCGCTCGCGCAGAACGCGCGTACTTTCTTCTATAGTTGAAATAATATAGGGAATAGTTCGGTCTTGATTGAGTGTATTCATAGCAGGGTAGGGTGTTAATAAAGTCCATCAAATGTTGGCAAAGCATCTTTTGGCATATACAATGCCAAAAACTTTTGCCTCACTCAAGCAGAGCAGCTATCTTTTCGATTAAGGCACACGATTGAAACACTGTATCACCTCACCTGCAAGTCGGTAAGGTGCGTAGGGAAGATCTATGACCGAGAAATATATTAACGCCAACGGCATTGAGCTCGCCTACGAGGAGTTTGGTGATTCCGCCGATCCCGCGATTTTGCTGATAATGGGCCTGGGTACACAGATGATCGGGTGGCCAGAGCATTTCTGTGCTGGTCTTGCTGCGCAAGGTTATCGCGTTATTCGTTTCGATAACCGGGATATTGGTTTGTCACAAAAGATGGATACGTTGCCTACGCCAGCAGTGCTAAAAGTTATGTTGTTCGCTCGGCTTAAGTTACCCTTGGCAGTGCCATACACTCTGGAGGACATGGCACACGACGCCGTCTCATTACTTGATGCGTTGAATATAAAGGCTGCGCATCTCGTGGGAGCGTCAATGGGCGGCATGATTGCGCAACTGGTGGCGGGATACTTTCCTTCCAAGGTTTTGTCTCTCACATCGATTATGTCGACTAGCGGTCGTAAATCCTTACCGGGACCAGATCGTAAAATCGCACTACATATGCTCCGGCGACCGGCAAAAGCAGATGCTGAAAGTATGCACGAGTATGCTATGCGCACGTGGCGGCTGATTGGCAGTCCCGCATATCCGCCTACCGATGAGGCGCTCAGTGAGAAGATCAGTCGCAGCTACCAGAGATCTTATTATCCGGCAGGACATTCGCGCCAGATGGTCGCTATAATGGCGGGCGGAGACCGCGTTAAGGCGCTAACCAGTATTGTGGCGCCGACGCTAGTGATCCACGGCAAAGCCGACCCCCTAGTGCCTGTTTCTGGCGGAATTGATACCGCGCGACTTGTTCCGGGCGCAAAACTGGAGCTGATAGAAGGCATGGGGCATGACTTGCCTGATGAACTTATTCCACGTTTTGTAAAGCTCATCGGATCTAATGCCGCAGCAGTAACGCCTCCGCTGTAATGATGCGGAGTTAAATTTTTGGTTCAGGAGGTAAATAATGGATACACGTTTAAACGAAGACGATCTAGTGTTTCAGGCGGAAGTCCGACAATTTCTCAGTGAGGCTTGGGACAAAGATCTCGCCGCGACTTACGGTAATATTGCGACGATGAAAGAGGGCGTCGAGGAGTGGCAGACGCGGCTTTTTCACAAGGGGTGGGCTGCGCCCCACTGGCCTGTAGAGCACGGTGGTACTGACTGGAACGTAACGCAATCGTTTATTTATAACTCAGAGCGTGCGGCTGCCGGAGCACCTGAGGTGCTCCCGTTCGGTGTGACAATGGTCGCGTCTGTAATTATTGCTTACGGTAATGACGAACAAAAGAAAAAATTCCTTCCTCGTATCCTCAATAGTGAAGACTGGTGGTGTCAGGGCTATTCGGAGCCCGGTGCAGGGTCCGATCTCGCGTCGCTGAAAATGCGGGCGGAACTTGACGGCGAAGAATATATACTTAATGGCAGTAAAATTTGGACCAGTTATGCGCAATACGCAAACTGGATCTTTTGCCTTGTGCGCACTGATGGCTCAGGGCGGAAACAGGAGGGCATCACATTTTTATTAATCGATATGGAGAGCCCCGGAGTCACGGTAAGACCTATTAACACGATTGACGGGTTTCACCATTTAAATGAAGTTTTTTTTGACAATGTCCACGTTCCGATTGAGAACCGGATCGGCGAAGAAGGCAAGGGCTGGACGTATGCTAAGTCGCTGCTTGTTCATGAACGCCTTAACATCGCAGAAGTCGCAAGCTCAAAACGAGCTCTTACAGTCGTTCGTGAAGAAGCGCGCAGCGAGATCAACGGCGGCAAGTCATTGCTCGATGATGCTATTTTTGCCAAGCGTCTGACAGACATTGAAATTGAGCTTATGGCACTAGAGTTTACCGAACTACGTGCATTGGCGGCAATCTCTGAAGGTAATCCTCCAGGCCCGGAATCTTCGTTGTTAAAGATACAGGGCACTGAACTGCAGCAGGCTATTCAAGAGCTGCGCATGGATGTTGCCGCCTATTACAGTGGCACATTGCAGGGCGAGCTAACGCCTGCGGGGCTGGGTCATGATTTTGCTGACACGGCGCAGAAGCTGTATTTTAGAGGGCGCGCTTCCTCTATTTATGGTGGCTCTAATGAAATACAAAAAAATATCACGGCTAAATATGTGCTTGGCCTGTAAGGGGTAATCAATGAATTTTAATTTAAGTGAAGAACAGATCCTAATTCGCGACAGTATTGCGCGATTCGTAGCAGAAAATTATATGTTTGATCAGCGCAATGATGTTGTTGGAATGGAGCATGGCTTCAGCGCAGAGCACTGGCATCAGTTCGCGGAGCTGGGCTGGTTGTCGATTCCGTTTGCCGAGAAATACGGCGGCTTTGGCGGTGGGCCGGTTGATATTATGGTTATCATGCAGGAGTTCGGTCGAGGGCTTGTAGCCGAGCCCTACTTGGCCACTGTGATCCTGTTTGGTGCGTTGCTGCAGGCAGGCGGCGGTGAGCAGGTTAAATCGGACTATATCCCACAGATTATTGGTGGGGAGTTACAGGGTGCATTTGCTTATCTCGAGCGTCAGAGCCGCTACCAGATGACTGACGTCGTTACCCGTGCCGATAAGGATGGCGAGCAGTGGATACTAAACGGTGAAAAGACGGTTGTTCTCAATGGTGGTGCAGCAGAGAAACTAATTGTATTGGCTCGCACTGCAGGGCAGCAATCTGACGAGCACGGTCTTAGCTTATTTTTAATCGACGCGTCCAGCAGCGGCGTGCAGCGAACGGTCTATCGCATGACTGACGGGCAGGAAGCCGCCACTTTCTCCCTTAAGAATGTTCAAGTCGAAGCCGTCATCGGAACACTCGGCGATGGTTATGCTTTGATGGCCCCCGTCATTGACGATGCTCGCTTGGCTATTTGTGCAAATGCGCTGGGCGCTATGGAAGCGCTCAATGAAAAGACACTTGAATACTGTAAAACTCGCGAGCAATTTGGTGTCGCTATTGGCTCATTCCAGGCATTGCAGCACCGTTTGGTTGACATGTTTGGCGCTTGTGAAAACGTAAAATCTCTGATGCTGCGCGCAGTATGTGCCGCACAGGACGGTGATGCTGATGCACAGCGTAGTTTGCTAGCTCTGAAAGTGATGGCCGGCCGTGCAGGGAGAATGATTGGCGGTGAAGCCATACAATTACATGGCGGCATGGGTATGACAGACGAATTGTCGATAGGCTTTTTCGTGAAGCGTTTGATGATTATCAACAATCTTTTTGGCGATGCAGATTATCACCAGCAGCTATTTTCGGCACTCGTAAACACTCCCGCAGGTAGCGCCGCTGCCTAGGCGCCGAAGTTCGATAAAAGTGCTCCTAGCGAGCAGGGGGAGCACTCAGGCGCGCTCGGCTGTGCCAGTCAGCTTTTGAAATAAACGATTCATTCCGCTTATCCAGCGGTTGTAGTCCGCCGTTTTACGTTGCATGTAAGTTTTCACCTCTTCATGCGTGAGGATGAGGAAATCTTCTCGCTGCAGATGTTCAAGCACGATGTCCGCGAGTTGTGCCGGTTCCATCATTCCATCTCCGCTGGCAGCCTTGGTGCCCTGATCATCGGCATCAGCAGTCATCGAAGTGCGCACTGCTTGCGGACATAATAAGGAGACCTTGATCCCTTGATGCGCATACGTCAGTGCCAACCACTCGGAAAAGCCCACAGCGGCATGCTTAGTGACACCATACGCGGCTCCACCGATCTGATTGAGCAATCCGGCGGCAGACGCTGTATTGAGAAAATAGCCGTGGCCCCGTTCGAGCATGCGCGGTAGGAGGTGGCGTGCAGCATAAACATGAGACATGACATTCACATTCCAACTGAGTTCCCACTCGACGTTCGCTGATTGCTCGCTTGCACCTGCAGCGACACCTGCATTACTGCAAAACAGATCGATCGGGCCTATGGTATTTTCGGTATCCTCGATAACGCGTCTAACATCGTCTTCTTTGGTGACGTCTGCAGACATGGCGACACAGCCCAGTTCTGCTGCAGTTTGTTGGGCCGTTTCAGTATTGATATCGACAGCAACAACGGTGGTAGCGCCTTCAGTCATAAACCTCTTCACCAGGGCCTTACCGATACCGCTGCCGGCGCCGGTAACAACAATTATAGTGTCCTTGATCTGCATCTATAGAGCTCCTTGTGTGATGGCTAAACGTTCTATACTTATACCCAGCGGTGTTGCTGTCTAAAGGCCAATTGACATAATACTCTTATACTCTTCGACCCAGAAAAAAATATCCTGTGATACGCTGCGGCAAACACTTGCGCCAGTTTATCTCATATGCATAGTCGTCAGATACTGGCATCTCCGCTACTTGCGCACCTCCTCGCTAAAAGCTTCGCGAGGGTTGTGCATACAATATTTTCTATCTTTATATAACATTGAAGCGGGTGGCAATTACATCTTGTCACTAAATGTGTCAATATATTACCAGCGTCACGTTTGCCTGCCAACGTGGCTTAAAAAACCAGCTATTGAAAGAGTAAGGCCACTATGACTAAAGCCGCAATGCATAACCGCATAACCGCAATGACTGGGACTGATTATCCGATCATACAAGCGCCCATGGGCTGGATAGCGCGCGCGCAGTTGGCTTCTGCTGTGAGTAATGCCGGCGGCATGGGCATTATCGAAACATCTTCAGGTGAGTTAGATAATATTAAGGGGGAGGTCGCAAAGATGCGCGATCTAACCGATAAACCCTTTGGCATGAACGTAGCGCTGTCCTATGTGAAAGACAGCAATATTGTCGATTTCGTTATCGATCAAGGCATCAAATTTGTCACCACATCGTCTGGTAGTCCTAATGTTTGCACAGAGGCCTTTCAGTCTGCCGGCATCAAAGTGTTTCATGTTATTCCAACATTGGAGATGGCGATAAAGGCACTTGATGCCGGCGTTGACGGACTGATCGTCGAGGGTGGGGAGGGCGGTGGTTTCAAAAATCCCAGCCCTGTTTCGACGATGGTGTTGTTACCCATGATCCGTGCGCATACCGACGTGCCTATCATTGCTGCAGGCGGGATCTGCGATGGAATATCGATGGCGGGTGCATTCGCTATGGGCGCTGAGGGCGTTCAGATGGGCACGCGTATGTTGTCTTGCTTAGAATCACCGGTACACGACAACTGGAAGCAGGCGGTGATTCAGGCCAAGGCAACAGATACCGTTTTCTTGAACCAGCAGGCGCGACCCGCACTGAGAGCATTGCGTACCGAGCGAACCACGGCTTTGGCGCTGCTTGGGCAATTTAATGTAATGGAACATATGGCCAATCTACCCGAATTATATTTCGGCGGAGATATGGAGGCGGCTATTCCCTTGTCGGGCGAGGTCGCCGGACGCATTGAATCGGTGGAGAGTGTCAAAGAGATCATTGCTGGGACAGTAGCAGAATTTCGGGAAATTATGCAGGAGCTGGCGGGGCGTTATGTGGCATAGTCTGTAGCGCTTGGTTATCAGCCCTGAAACACTAAAGTAACTCTTCAGCCATCAAATTCAACGCTTCAGGTTGTGAAGAAGTGATTAGCATCATATCGAGTGAGCCGCGCCGCCCAGCCTCCCTCCACATGCTAAGGCGCTCTCGAATGCGTGCTGGCGGGCCAATCAGATTAGTCAAGTCAATGAGATCGGCGGGAACCGCTGAAGCCGCCTTGTCTTTTTTTCCCGCCAGATACAGTGCTTGAATCTGGTCTACTTCATCGACATAGCCCATTCGCTTAGCAAATTCTGCATAAAAGTTCTTTCCTTTAGAGCCCATGCCGCCTAGCTGTCTAGCGAGGGTGGGCTTCATCATTTCCTGCACCTCAGAGACATCGTCGTGCACGATAACACTGACAAAAGTACTAACAGTAAAATCGTCACGCGTGCAGCGTGCCCCATCCTTGGCAAAGCCATCAGCGAGGTGACGATCCACAATGTCTTGCGTTGCGGTGGGATCGATGAAAGACAATAACACGCCATCAGCAACTTCGGCCGCTAGGCGCAATCCGCCAGGGCTAATAGAGGCAAGAACTATCGGTTGCTCGGCATTAGGATGGGCGACGCTCTTAAGGGGTTTACCCACACCGGCAGCCTTGGGACCAGTTAGAGGCAGCTGATAATGATAGCCGTCATGCTGCAGCGGTTCTTTTCGTTGTAGTATTTTGCGAATGATAGCGACGTACTCGCGTGTACGCTCAAGAGGACGGTCGTAGGCGACGCCATGCCAGCCTTCAGCGACCTGTGGCCCCGAACTGCCAAGACCGAGAATGAAGCGCCCCTGAGAGAGTGCATCGAGCCCGATCGCCGTCATCGCAGCCGAAGCGGGCGATCGCGCAGGAATTTGCATAATTGCTGTGCCCACTTTTATTTTCGAGGTATGCGCCGCCAACCAGGTCGCGCTGGTTACAGCGTCACAGCCATAAGCTTCTGCAGCCCACACGGAATGAAAACCAAGCTCCTCAGCTAGGCGCACTGCATCAACATCAATCGTTGGATTAGCGCTAAACGCTGTTTGAATCAGTCCAAGGCCTAGTTTCATGCAATATTCCTTTGTCCACAATTATCGATGGTCTCCAGCACGAGGAGGCGGCTATTGGTAAACCGTGACGCTTTGTAACTTCTATCGGTTCTAGAGGCAAGGGTTCTGTGGTGGCCGGTGCCTGTGTGTAAGTACGTGTACTGTTTCATGATTTAACATAATATATATTATACGCATAAATAATAACCCTGGCTGTGCCTAAATCTTCCACTTTCTTAGATAAGCCTCCTTGGCATTTAGTGCTGTTGTCACGGCCTTCTAGCTTCGCTCAATACCCTCGAGCTGACGCTTAGCAGCGCGAAATCGGCGCCTGATACGGGGCATACTCACAGTGCTGGGACTCGGTTTCACTTCGACGTGTCTAGGGCCTAAGTCTCTGACAGTGCAATACTGTTCGGCACCAGAGTGTATTTTGCGCTATTCTTGAGTCGTCACGCGTTGCTACACCGATAGTTTCAGTTTCGGTAGGCTTTGTTTCCGGGTGCGAGTTCTCCATCCGGGCAAATGGGCCGAGCATCCAGGATATTTTCTCAGCCACGCGAACGACTGTTAGTTGTGCTTGGTGCGTACCTAACGGTGGCCGCAACAGCCTCATGATTGTGGCTAAAGCTAAACCGTAGGCTGCAGCTCAGTATTTGGATATGCCAGTTTATCGTGGACGTCTTACCACGGCCGCCATCGATTGTGGGTTCGACTGATCAGGACCGAAGTGGTTGTGATTGCGCCCTGTCTTAATAGTAAATCTAGCCATTGCAGTGATAAATAAGGCTAAGGGTTCACCCTGCTGACCTCACGAAATACACGCAAGAAGCACAATACTAATTATATTATGTTAAATACACTCAGCACTTTATCCGCTGCATATTGTTGCAAATACGCCTACGCTGCCATGGGATAGACTGCCCTCATTGCCCACCCGCACCTGCAATAGGTATAACCAAAGTCTGGCGTTTACTTGCGACACTGACCCGGCTTCTCGTGCCGCACATTAGGGCTAAGAAATAACACGCTGTAGTTAGCCAAACAGGCGAACCCTTTGACCTTCAATACTAGTCAGAAATCGGCCAGCGTCCAGCACCGGTGTAAAATGCAAAACGTTCCTCAATCAATTCACGCGTCAAACCGTACTCGGCTAGGTTGTACTCGTGCTTACCATGTTTACCTTTGGGATTGGCGTCGACATGTGCCTGCATTGCCGCGCGAGATTGATCGCTCAAAGATAAGTCGAATGCATCATAGACAGATTCGACAACGGCCATCGGCTTATCGACAAAATTACGCTGCGAACAATCCACAAATAGATCGCTAGGCAACGCATCACGCTGCCCTAGCCCCTTTTCCAGCGAACTCGCATACCATTCCATCACGGCTAAACCCAGCTCACCTGCATCAAGGTGGCTAAAATCGCCGGCATACATAGCCATTATTAACTTGTTCATGCTGTTAATCGATGGGACAACAGCGACAGGGTCCCGATGGCACCAGATGAATCGCGCATCCGGAAACACCTTTATAATGGCATCAATACCTAGCATATGTGCCGGCGCTTTCAACATCCATTGCGCGCCGGGGTTGCGCCAGTTAAGCATTTGCATCTGACGTTTTTGGTAGGCATAAAGGGGTTCCAGGTTTTGCGCCAGTACCCAACTGCGATACGGCTCTAACATGATTTCGAACCCGAGTTGCACACCCCCTAAGGTATAGGCATGCAAAAGCACGCACTCCTCCGGAGTGTCGGCGTCGATATAGTGCATTTTGGCGAAGTCCGAATTTCGAGTTTGTTCTAAGGCCTTTACCAAATAGGAATAGCGGGGATCTTCCTGCCCGGGCACGCTGTCTGGCCAGGGCTCCGGAAATTGCGCCTCCCACTGCAGCAAGCCTCGATTATCGGGGGCAGCGACCAACAAGTTCAATAGCGCTGATGTGCCAGAGCGTGGCAAACCTGTAACAAAAATCGGCGCCGTTATCGTCTGCTCTCCAATTTCTGGAATCGTATTAAATGCATTCTCACTTTTTAGCCGTGTTGCCAGTAGCATTACGATTCTATCGCGACAACGCTGACGACCTTCAGGGTCTTTCACGTTGAGGTCATAAGTCTCTAGTAGTACCTCTAACCCCTCGCGATAAGGGGGGTCGCCAAAATCCTCGAACCCAGTCTGATTTTTCGCCTCAGCGATTAACTCATCTGCAATAAAACTGGCGACCTGATCTGTCATTTTAGCTCCGCAAGTTTTGCCACTCGGGTTTTTAACAAGGGGTGCTGTTGTGCGCCAATCCAGCGCCAGCACATAGTGCCCATATTATGCCCTGCAGTTTCGACCCAGTTAGGCACGCCAGGATCAGTATGTGAAACCACGATGCGCACACTTCCATCGCTTTCATAGTGAGCGGTATGCTTGTTGATGTGGATCGTATGATGCCGATAATCGAGTGATTCCATCCACCAGTTATCTAACTGAAAGTTCCACGTCTGGCATTCAGGAATTTCGGGCGCCTCGATAATATAGACCTCGTCGTCCTCTAACTGCCATGCACTATGAAAGTAGAAAATATTGGGGTCACCCCCGATAGACTGACAGTAGTCCTGATCTGCAGCAGGCAACTCGTTCAAAGTTGGCAGAAAGCTCTCCGACCAGCTTTCGAAAAGAGTCGCGGAACCTTTTACAAACATAGCCGCGCCGAGTAACCCTCGCTCGAGCTTTTCCGCCGTCAGTGGTTTGGGACGATCGTCCTTCGCGCCAATACGTTCGATCTTCATTGCGGCTGGCACTTCATTCACCCTATCTTGGAATGTCTGACGCACGGTTATAGAGTTGGTGGCCTCCCCCATCGGTAACCAGTTTCCAGGTTGCTCTGTGCGACTAACGATAATCTCTAACTCGCCGTTAGGGCCCAATTCCATCTGGCGCGCATCGATATGGCCAGTGACCTCCATCGTGCCGCCAGAGGCATATTTATTGATAATTGTACTGATGCCTAGATAATCAACCGACCCTCGGAGGCCTGTTATTCGGTATTCGTGGGCAGGGCTAACGGTTGCACTTTCATAACGGTTGTCGGGATTATCGGCACCGAGTTTAATCGTCTCATGCGCACCACAGCGCAGTTCTGGAAACAGCGGGTCGCGAAACTCTAGAAAACTTTCTAGCCCGCCCCGCAACAGTCGCGATAGGTAGCGGTAACCTTCCGCCTGATTGAAAGAATCCTGTGGCGCCTTAGCGCTGCGGATGATTTTTCCCGCATCTTTTAATTCATCACAAAACTGATCCCATACCGTTCCATCTGTCACTCTGTCTTCCGCATCTGATATCGACATATAGTTCCTTCCTGAAGTTGATTCCACTGTAGGTTAGCGCCAGTGATAACAAAGGCATAGAATTGAGGCAAGCACAGCGGCAGTTATCTACCTGAGAAGCATACTTTGGTCACACTGGGTCTATGTCGTTAAACCGCCAATGATGTTAAACGGCTCGGCAAAGGGGCCCTTCGCGCAGATTGCACTCGGCTATAAATCAGACACTATAAAAGTCCCTGCTCAATTTGCTCTGCGGCATAGTCGCAAGCCCGTGCGGTGAATGCCATATACGTCAGCGAGGGGTTTACACAGGATGAAGAAGTCATAAATGAACCGTCAGTGACAAACAGGTTGGCAACATCGTGTGCCTGATTATAGGCGTTCAGCACGGACTGCTTAGGGTCATCGCCCATTCGCGCGGTGCCCATCTCATGGATACCCTCACCCGGCAGTGACATTCCATCCTCACCGGATAAGTTGATAACAGCCCCTGCAGCTTTGAGTAAGCGATCTGCGTTCTTTTGGGCGTCTCGTCGCAGATTGACTTCATTGTCGCTCCACTCAAAATCAAACACTACTTGCGGAATGCCGTATCGATCTACCTTATCCTTGCTAAGATACATACGGTTTGATTCGCGAGGCAGGCACTCGGTAAAGCCTGCAAGCGCAAAGACCCAAGGGCCAGGCTTACGCAATGATTCTTTTAGCGATGCACCAAAGCCCTTAGTGTTGATTCCAGTCATCCAATCCATGCGTATTGTAGCGGTTTGATAGCCGTAGCCACGTAAAAAATCTGCATCGTCATCCTGCCCGTGAAGATTTCTGAATCTGGGAATGTATAAGCCAGTGGGCCGGTTGCCGTGGTAATAACTATCCATGTTATCGAGGAACACGCCAACACCGCTGAGACCTAGCGTATGGTCCATCATATAGTGGCCTAATGTTCCGCTGCTGTTGGCTAACCCATTCGGAAATTCTTCACTTACCGAGTTGAGAAGTATCTGTGTGCTACCAACGGTGGAGGCACAGAGGAAGAAAATCTTCGCCGAATAGGTCTCTCGCTTTTTTGTTATCGCATCGATCACATGCACTTGAGAGATTTTACCAGACTCCGTGTCATACTCTAGCCGTTCAACGACGGCGTTGGCTTTGAGTGTCATATTGCCGGTCGCCTCCGCGGCCGGTAATGTTGAACTTTGTGAACTGAAATAACTGCCCGTTGAACACCCTCTGTAACAGGGGCCACAGTAATGGCAGGCTTTCCTACCGGGAAGGTCTTCTGTCAAGACAGCGACCCGACCGTTAGTAAGCGTCACGTCGGGTGCCTTAGCCTTTAAACGTGCCTGAATTGTTTTCTCTAACTCAAACCACGGCATAGGCTTTTGAAATTCACTGTCTGGAAGTTGTGGGAGGCCCTCCTTTTTTCCATTGATACCTACAAATTTTTCGACATAGCTATACCAGGGCTCAATGTCCTTATAATCCACGGGCCAGGGGATGCCGTAGCCATCAGTAGCATTTGCTTTGAAATCCTGCTCGCTGAAGCGGTACGTTTGGCGGCCCCAAATCAAGGAGCGGCCGCCCACAACGTCTGCCCTCGCCCAAAGAAACGGTTTACCCTCGTCCATTGCATAGGGATTTTCTCTATCGTTATTCCAGAACTGTCGGCTTGCTTCATTAAAGGAATGCCACACTTTACTTTGAACCGGGTAATCCTCTTCATAGAGTTGACGTGGCGGCTTGCCTTGATAGGGTAGCTTCCAATTAGGTGCGTGTTCACCAAGGTACCCGCTACCCGCCTGCAATGGCTTGCCGCGCTCTAGCACTAGCACCTTTAGGCCTCTCTCCGTTAACTCCTTTGCCGCCCAACTTCCAGAAATACCAGAACCGACAACGATGGCGTCATAGTCATACTGCTTAGTTTCAATCATGGGTATTCGCAACTATTTCTACAATGAATTGGACCAACTACTCTCTTCAGAGGATAGAGGAATATCGCCGTCGAAATACATCGGCATAGGATTATATCGCAGTACTTGAGAGCCACCCTCCTCCGACGTAAAAAAGCCCCATATAGTGAGTTCTTTCATATGGCAAATAAACGGCGCATCACTCATGTAGACCTGCTGTATGTTGCCTAGGTCATACCATGATGAATCCGAAGCGGCATCCTCGAGAGCTTCAAGTATCTGCAGTTGCTCCTGCGGGTCCAATTGACTGAAAGGCTTGCCATACTCCAGTGGAATACGGTCTTCGATGTCTTGTAAACCGCCGATAAAAATTTCACGTTCCTCAGCGTTCATCCAGTCAGCCACCATCAGCTCGAGGAACTGCGGTACGCCCGCATCTATTGCCCCCGGCGTCTCAGTGCGAGGAATAATAGCTTCACACATCGCTGTTACAATTTCGCGCTGAACAGGCGTAAAGAAATTGACTGCAGTGGTGTTATAGTCAGGTGCAGTCGCGAGATAGACGGTCTGCTCCTCGCTCAGGGTAAAGCCCAATTGGGACGCACTAACTCCCGTTATTAGAACGGCTGCGCACTGCAAGAACTCTCTTCGATTCATACTGACCTCTTAGGCTCCACGGAACTTCCTTATAAGCGTGGGAACAACAATAAACGTGGCTGCCACCAGACAACAGACTAAAAAGCGGTGCTCATAGACGCTAAGATAATATCCAGCCGCTTTGAAGCCACTGTAGCCCCAGTAGATGGGTCCTATCTGCGTCAGATGATAAAGCTCATAAAAAATCTGTGCTGTGCCTGGCAGCAGAAAATAAAAATAAAGAGCTATCGCGATTGCGATGATCCAGCGGCGCGATGATATCTGCATGGAAATATTCCTATACCGTAGTGTCCATTTTACACCTTCCCGCAGGATTCTTACAGGTGCGCTCGAATGAAATCTATACCATGTGTATAGACCTCCTGTTCTGACGCAAACGCGTTGCGCCAAATATTAGCGGCGGTCGCTAGCTCTGGATCGGAACAGCCAAACGCTTCGATAACCAGCCACCCGTTATAATCAATCTCATGCAGGGCAGCGAAATTAGTATCCCAGTCTACTTGGCCAGTGCCTAACGTCCCACGGTGACTCTCGCTAAGGTGCACGTGATTTATTGTTCCCTGAATAAACCGTAATGCCTCACTGGGATGTGGGTCCTCGATGTTAGCGTGATGTGTATCATAGTGAACGCCAACGTTGTCTAGGCCTACCTGCTCGACCATACGCCTGCAATCGGCAGACGTGTTAATCAGATAGACCTCAAACCGGTTCAGAAACTCCAGTCCAAGCCGCACACCGGATTGCTGCGCATACTCGCCACAGTCACGGAGATACTCTGCAGACCATTGCCATTCCTGCTCTGTGGGAGCACCTCCGGTAAAATACTTGTGTGCTTGATATATCCCGCCCACGAGTATATTCGCACCGATAAGGGCGGTGTCATCAATCGCTTTTTTAAGATTGTCCACTGCAGCTGCTCGAATGGTTGTATTGGTAGAGATTGGATTGGCTTCGGCCCCAACAAAAGCGACTGCGGTGCGTTCTAGGCCGAGGTCATCGCAGGCTGCAGCCATCGTTTTGATCTCGGCGCTTGACTGCCCAACGACCGGAATTTCGATGCCGTCATAGCCTGCCGCAGCAAGGTGCCCAAAAATGGGAATATGCTTCGGCGTTATCTGGATTCCCCATAAGAGCATATTCATGCCAATTTTTACATCCATCAATCAACTTCCTGTAGTTTCCCTTTGGGGCACCAGACCTTTAAATCGATTCAACCTGGTGGCCACCTTTTCGACGATCAAACAACCAGATCAACCCAAACACCGGCAAAAGCAACAATGGAACTAGGGCTACAGATTGAAAGGATTCCACCGATGCATACCGAAGCACCTCCTGCATCGCCTCTGGAGACAACGTCGCTAACTGGTCAGCACCGCCCGCAGCGTATGCTTTCGCGGTATCAAAGATGGCACCCATCTGTGGCAGTACGAACTTGATCGCCATGCCGCCCGCAAAGCCCATCAAGCCTAATGCCATAGCGCCACCGCGAGGAAATCGTTCAGACGTAATCGCCAACATAGTGGGCCACAGATAGCACACGCCAATACCCCATACGGTCGCTGCACCAAACGCTAACATCGGCGTATCAGCCAGACTCAGTAAATACAAGCCGGTACCAGCAGCCAGACAGCTTAAAAACATCAGACCAATCGGTGTAATATGCGCCACGATGGGGCCTGCAAAATGCCGCATTACAAACATCAGTGCACTGACATAAACCAGCAATAAGATGCCCTGCATGCCAACGATATGAGAAAGCGCGATGTTGACCCACTGGCCCGGAGCCAGCTCTGCCGTTGCAGTAAAAAACATGCAAATCCAGAATACCCAAAATAGTGGCCGTTTTAGTAGTTCAGAAAACATTTGACCGTAACTAACCCCGGCAGCGACGCGCTCGGTAACAGGAAAAGTCGCCCGTGACACCATCCATGCCAGGGCCAGCGCCGGCACTAACAAAACGAACATATTGAGCTCCCACGGCAGGCCGACACGCGTTATCGTGTAGCCCATTAATCCGCCGATAACAATGCCAGCCGGCCACCATGCATGCAGAATATTCAGGCGATGGGTTTTTTCCTCAGGATACAAAGCAGCGACCATTGGGTTAGAGGCAGCCTCAACCGCGCCCCAGCCCAAACCCGTTAACAGGAGACTCACCCAGATCACTGTTTCAACAGAACTGTCGATCGTCATTGTCGTTGCAAACACTAAACCCAATGCCCCGGCGATGTATCCCAATGCGGAGAGCAGCAACATTCGTTTCATTCCAATCAGGTCAACCAACGCACTACCAAAGAGCAGAGTTAGTGCAAACCCCATAAACGTTGCACTGAGAGCCTCGCCAACCATGGCTGCGGAATTGACGAGATCAATTTTATCGTAGATATCTTCCTGTAAATTGGAGGCAATATTAGCCCTGACGGCAAAGCCCAGGCCAATCATAAAAATCGACAAATTGCCTAAGTGATAAAGGCGCTTTCTGTGCAACAGTAGATCACTCATTTTGCTCTTCCTTTATTCCTGTCCTGCGTAACAAAGTTTAATCGAGCCCTAGAATACGTCGGTTGCCTGCTTCGTCTGTACTGCCCGCAGCAAAGTCATCAAATGCTCTGTCGGTGGTGCGAATGATATGCCTGTTAATAAAATCAACCCCCTCTCGCGCGCCATCTTCTGGGTGTTTTAGGCAGCACTCCCACTCCAGTACCGCCCAACCCTCGAAGCCATAGCGAGCAAACTGACTAAAAATGCCCCTGAAGTCGACCTGTCCATCGCCTAGTGAGCGGAACCGTCCCGCTCGATCGATCCAATTCTGATAGCCGCCATACACTCCGCTGCGTCCGCTGGAATTGAACTCAGCATCCTTGACATGGAACATTTTGATACGGTCATGGTAAAAGTCAATAAATTGTATGTAGTCAAGTTGCTGAAGCATGAAGTGGCTGGGGTCATACAGGATATTACAGCGGCTGTGCGTTCCAGTGGCATCCAAGAAGCGCTCAAACGTGACACCATCGTGCAGGTCTTCCCCCGGATGAATCTCATAACACACGTCGACGCCGGCTTCATCGAAAGCGTTAAGAATCGGTAACCATCTATGTGCCAGTTCCCTGAACCCAGTCTCCACCAATCCTTGTGGACGCTGTGGCCAAGGATAGAGGGTGTGCCACAGAAGTGCTCCCGAGAAAGTGGCATGGGCACTGAGTCCTAAATTTTTGCTTGCCTGAGCGGCGAGCAGCAGCTGACTAACAGCCCACTCTTGTCGCGCCTTTGGGTTGCCATGCACTTCTGCGGGTGCGAAGCCATCAAACTGTTCATCATATGCAGGATGCACAGCCACTAACTGGCCCTGAAGATGCGTGGAAAGTTCAGTAATCTCAACGCCGTTATGCGCGCAGACGCCTTTTAACTCATCGCAGTAGTCTTTGCTGTGAGCTGCCGCTTGCAGATCAATTAGACTCGCTTCCCAGGTGGGAACCTGTATGCCTTTATAACCGAGCTCTCCCGCCCAACGACTGATATTCTCTAGATTGTCGAATGGCGCCTCCGCACCCGTGAACTGCGCCAGGAAAATTGCCGGCCCTTTCATTATCGCCATTTTACTGACCTCTTAGTTTTAATACTGTTCAAATATATGCCATTTGATATTACTGGCGCTTGCCGCCACAGCCAGTTCGATAAAAGTCATGCCACGAATTGCCTGTTCAATGCCGGGACAGTCGACCGAACGGGCATCTGGCTCCTGACTCGCTTCCCGTGCGCGAATCTGCCCAACAAACGCGCTGTAGATATTTGCAAAAGCCTCCAAATACCCCTCTGGGTGCCCCATCGGAGTGCGAGCATTGGCGGTCGCAAGATCACCCAAATAACTCCCCCCTGTTCGCAACATCTCAGTCGGTCGGTCGGGCCATTTAAGCCAGAGCGTATTGGGTTGCTGCTGCGTCCATTCCAGCCCCCCTTTCTCACCATAGACACGAATGCTGAGCGCATTTTCTTCACCAACACTGATCTGGCTGGCGTGTAACACGCCCCGTGCGCCATTCTCAAATCGCAATAGAACCGCGCCATCATCGTCTAACTTCCGGCCAGGCACAAATGCAGACAGATCAGAGCAAATTTCAGAAATTTGCACGCCGCTGACATATTCTGCCAAATTAGCAGCGTGAACGCCGATATCGCCCATACAGCTGCTGACCCCAGCGCGGGCAGGATCGAGGCGCCAAGCGGCCTGCTTGTTATCTTTATCTTCTTCACGATCTGCTAGCCAGCCCTGCGGATACTCAACCACAATCTTGCGCACGCGGCCTAACTCACCAGCAGCAACGCGCGCACGTGCCTCCTTTACCAACGGATAACCAGTGTAGGTATGTGATAACCCGTAGAGCAGGCCTGTGTCTGTCAGAATGTCACGCAGTTTTAAGGCCTCTTGCAAATTAAACGTGGCGGGCTTATCGCACAGCACGTGAAAACCGCCTTGCAGGGCAGCCTCTGCGACAGGAAAATGTAGATCATTTGGCGTGACGATAGCGACGAACTGCATTCTTTGCGCTACCGGAAGCATAGACTCGGCAGCGATCATCGTCTTATAATCAGCGTAGACACGATCCTCTGGCAGATATACAGCGGCGCCCGAGCGGCGTCCACGTTCGGCGTCTGAACTGAAGGCTCCGCAGACCAATTCTATATCGCCATCAATAGCCGCTGCCATGCGATGTACTGCGCCGATAAAGGCACCTTCCCCTCCACCGATCATCCCCATCCTGATTCTAGTCATTGCCCCCTCCAACACCGGCTTGTGATTTACAAATACTGGTTGATCACGTTCTCATACCATTCCTGTTTACCACTAACAGATAATGGCTCCCCCTGCTTAGCCGCTAAATCACGCAGCGCAACGAGACTCATACTGCCCTGTTCAAAACGTGCGCCGTCTCCCGAGTCAAAACTGTTATAGCGCCGCAGTTTCTTCGCGGTTAGATCTGAACGCTCTCGAATCTGATAGGCGACATCTAACGCTCTTGCAAAGGTATCCATACCACCGATATGCGCGATAAAAATATCCTCCAGATCGACTGATTCGCGGCGCACTCTTGCGTCGAAATTAAAGCCGCCGGAACTCAGGCCGCCGTCAGCCAGTACCACTAGCATTGCATGCACGGCATCATACAGATCGGTCGGAAACTGATCGGTATCCCAACCATTTTGTGGGTCACCGCGATTAGCATCAATGCTGCCAAGTAGTCCCGCATCAGTGCACATCTGTAGCTCATGGGCAAAACTGTGCCCGGCCAATGTTGCGTGATTGGCTTCAATGTTTAGCTTAAAATCTTCTGCCAAACCGTAGTGGCGCAAAAAACCAATGACTGTTTGTGCATCAAAATCATACTGATGCTTGCTGGGCTCCATGGGCTTTGGTTCAATCAGGAAGTTACCCTTAAATCCTATACTGCGGCCATAGTCACGTGCCAATTCTAAAAAACGCGCCATATGATCTAATTCGCGACGAGTATCAGTATTTAACAGCGTCGCATAGCCTTCACGACCGCCCCAAAAAACATAGTTCTCACCGCCGAGCATGACCGTGGCATCCAATGCCGCTTTCACTTGAGCCGCTGCATGCGTAACGACTGAAAAATCCGGATTGGTTGCAGCGCCATTCATATAGCGCGGATGCCCAAAAACGTTAGCAGTACCCCACAGTAATTTAATTCCAGTCTCATCCTGACGTTCTTTAGCCAACATTGCCATCGCTGCCAAATTTCGCTCTGACTCGCCGACGGATACTCCCTCTGGCGCCATATCTCTGTCATGGAAACAATAGTAGGGCACCCCGAGCTTAGTAAAGAATTCAAAAGCGGCATCCATACGGGATGCCGCTGCAATCATCGGATCCTTTGAAATATCCCAAGGGAAGGTTTGGCTGTCGGTTCCAAATGAATCACTGCCTTTGGCACAAAAAGTGTGCCAGTAGCAAACAGCAAAACGCAGATGCTGCTGCAAGGTTTTACCCCCCAATCGTTTGTCATGTTGATAGAATTTGAAGGCCAGTGGATTATCCGATTCGCGCCCCTCATAAGGGATGTTTCCGATACCCGGAAAATATTCATGGCCACCGACAAAATAATGCTGCCGCATAGTGGAAATCCTCAAAATCGGTTAGACGTACAACGTCTTTATTGTCTCAATCTGTCGCAGATATTCAACATAGAACAGTTTATATTCCCGCACAGAATCCTTGTTCGGCACGCAAGCTCGCATCGGATCAAGCGTCAAGTGCTCATCAAGTAACGCCTGTAGTGGTATATTTTGCCCCTGCAGGCGCTGAAACATCCACAGCGCCTGTAACGCTGCGCCCAACGCTGCACCCTCATCGGAGGTCTGAACTGAGACGGGCAAATCAAATATATCAGCCACCATCTGACGCCACACGTCACTACCGGCTCCGCCGCCGGTCAAACGCAGAGTATCGATGTGACATCCCAATTGGCGAAGCGCATCTAACCCCGACCTCAGCCCATAAATAGACGACTCCATAGCAGAGCGCAGCATATTCTCTGGTGTATAATTAGACTCATCTAGACCGAAAATACAGCCTTTAGCATTCGGCAGATTCGGTGTACGTTCACCATTAAAAAATGGCACCGTCATCACACCACGCGATCCAACCGAAGTGGACGCAACCCGCTGCTCCAACTCTGTAACATCCATTGTAAAAAGTTTCCGAGTCAATTCCGTAGATACCGTGCAATTCATAGTACAGAATAGTGGCAGCCAGCCACCTGTTGAAGAGCAAAATCCTGCTACAACACCTTGTGCATCAATAATGGGTTTATCTGTACTGGTAAACAATGTTCCCGATGTCCCCAGGCTCACTGTCAAGCGCCCCGGGCTAACATTGCCGGTGCCAATCGCCGACATCATGTTATCACCGCCACCGCTGGCAACAGGTATCCCGGCTGGAAGCCCTAGCGTGGCGGCGACCTGTGCACCTAAATGCCCTATGCTAGCGTCGGCGGCCACCAAATTCGGCAAAACAGCACGCAGATCTCTGTCGGGATCTACTGCTGCGAGCATCCCCTCGTGCCACTTGCGCTGACGAATATCGAGCATGCCCGTCCCCGAGGCGTCGCCACACTCCATAGCACGCTTCCCCGTTAGATAAAAATTAATGTAATCATGCGGCAGCAGAATAGTTGAAAGTTTTGCGTAGGCGTCGGGCATATGATTCTTCAGCCAAAGAATTTTGGGTGCTGTGTAGCCTGGAAGGATCGCATTACCGAGCTCATTGATACAGCGCTCCTGCCCACCAAAACGACGCGTTATTTGCTCACACTCGGCGGCGGTGCTTGTATCGCACCACAACTTCACTGGAGCTAGAACTTCACCATTACTGGACACTGGCACAAAGCCATGCTGCTGACCGGAAACAGCCACCGCTTGAATATTCGCTTTATCTGCCGTCTTCAGTTCAGCGAGGCACTGGTCGAGTGCGGTAAGCCACCACGCGGCACGTTGTTCTCTGGTGCCATCAGATGCGCTGATCAATCGTAACGGAGCACTGCGAATATCGGCTACGCAACGCCGGTCGGAATCGTAGAGAAGCGCCTTTACACTTTGAGTTCCGACGTCGATGCCCAAAAACATAGCAGCGCCTTGCCTTTCAAGGAGTCATTTTAATAGACAGTAGCATATCAGAGTCTCGTCTCGCCTTGTGCTACAGGGCCGTAACCGTTGTTATGCTTGAGCGGCACACTAGCTTTGCGCTAAGCACAATAGGCTTGTTCAAACGTATCAATAAAATCCTGCAAGGTAGACGCTGGAAGATCGTTGATCCCTGCTGCGCCCGCCCTACCACCGCCCGTTGGAAACTGCATACAAAGCTCCGCAGCACCGCTTTTATTACTCATCGGCGCACGCACGCTGACAAGGTAATTTCCATTGTCTTTGAGCGTGAGGACGGCGTGAGCACGATCCGGATTTTCGGTCGCGAGATCGTTGCTATAGACGCCGCTTACACGACGTGCCCAAGCATCATTTGGCAGAACAAAGACAGCCGATGTCGTATTATTGTGCAGCGGCTGGAGCGCTTCTGCCTGCGCCATATCCTCACCGTAACCGGTGCTGAGCTTTTTAAAATCAGCCGAGTGATGTACAAAGTCTAAGGGGCCATCTGCCGCATATAATCTCAAATATAAATCTTTGGGATCGAAGTGCAAGTCAGCGATGGCCGGGCCGTAGCCGTTGTAGTTGATATAGGTCCCAAGCGCTTCCAAAGACACGAGATCTTGCGCGGACATATCTAAACCGTTGGCCAAAGAGTGCGCGGTCTCTTTGAGATTATCCCCAAACGCCCCCGTCACGGCCCAGTCAAGGTGACGACCCGCAAGGTACCCGTTAACTAACGCCGCGGTACAGACGTCTGGCGCCTCATTGATTATTGCGATCAGGTTTTCATGTTTAGGAATCTCCCCAGAGAAATGGTGATCAACGTAAAACACCGCAGCGCCCGCAGTGAGTGACGTCTGCAGCGCATCCTTATTTTTGTCCATCGACACATCGAGCACTGTAATGTTATCGCCGGGCTCGGCGCTTACCTTGCTCATTAGATTGATATCGCGCTTCACACCTGTGATTAAGACTGCATCACGAGGCTCAGCCTTGCGCAGCTGAAGAAGGGCGCAGATGCCATCAGCATCGCCGTTAAACAGATCGTAGTTCATATCATCACCCATTGAGCGGGCGGCACAATATCGCCACCCGACGTCTGCCCCGGTCTAGTTGTCCAAAGACTGATAGTAGTCCGAAAGTATTTTCGCTACTTCTGGTCGAGAAAACTCAGGCGGTGGCGCTATGCCTTTACCGAGCATCTCGCGCACCGCTGTGCCGGACAGCAATACAAAGTCATCCTTGGTATGATCTGGAACGTCCCGCATCATCACGACCTTGTCGAGCTTTTTACTATAAGCCGTATGATCAGCGCTAAATATTTTCAGCTCCAATGCACCCGCGGGAACTTCCTCTTCAAATATTGCCTGCGCATCAAAACCGCCATAATAGTCACCAACACCGGCGTGATCGCGTCCGACAATCAGGTGAGTGCAGCCACAGTTTTGACGGAAGACCGCGTGCAATACTGCCTCGCGCGGACCTGCATAGAGCATATCGAAACCGTAACCGGTTACCATTACTGTGTTCGGCGGAAAATACACTTCTACCATCTTCCGAATTGAAGCGTCGCGGACGTCAGCGGGAATATCGCCTGGCTTTAGCTGCCCAAGTAACATATGGATCAATACCCCATCGGCTTCCAACTGCTCCATCGCCATTCTACACAGTTCCTCGTGGGCGCGATGCATAGGGTTGCGCGTCTGGAAGGCAACGACGCTCTTCCAACCGTGCGTCATGATCTCATTTCGAATCTCTACCGCAGTGCGGAAAGTGTCAGGAAAGTCTGTCTTAAAGTAAGAGAAGTTCAACACTTGGACAGGCCCAGATAGCAAGGTCTGTCCCAGACCGTTAAAAGTCGCTACGCCTGGATGCTTGGCATCCTCGGTACGAAAAATTTTCTGCGACATAAAGGCCATCTGCTCATCGCTTACATCTTCCACGGCCGTCACGTCCATAACGGCGAGGACGGGGTTTCCTTCTACGTTAGGGTCGCGCAGGGCTAGACGGCTGCCAACTTTAACACCCGTTTCTGCAGTCAAGTTAACAATAGGTACAGGGAAAAACAGTCCGTCAACTGTAGACATCTTTTCAGCGACGCTCAGCGAGTCAGCAAGATCCATATACCCTGTCAGCGGATTGAAGTAGCCGCCGCCGAGCATAACGGCGTTGGCTGCCGCAGCAGAATTAAGCAAAATAGAGGGTAGTGTTTCGGCTTCCGCTTGCAGTCCGCTGCGCTCATCAGCGTCAGCGACAAAGAGAGGGTTGAGCTCATCAGAGCCATGTGGCTTGATCATATTATTCTCCTGATTGTTGACTAATGATGCCGCGCTCACCGAGTACCCTGAGTATTTCCTGCACTTCTTCTTCGAGACTTTGCTGGTCAGAGTGCAGATGAATTTCAGGCCTGAAGGGCTCTTCGTAAGGGTCATCAATTCCGGTAAAGTTCTTAATTTCGCCCGCTCGAGCTTTTTTATACAGCCCCTTTGGATCGCGACTTTCAGCCGCCTCCAGAGAACAATCAACATAGATTTCTATAAAATCCATGCCCGCATCCTCATGCAGGGCACGCACCTGGTCACGATCTGCCTTGTATGGACTTATAAAACTACTCAAAGCGAGGACGCCACTGTCTACGAATAGCTTCGCAACCTCTCCTATACGACGAATATTTTCTGTGCGATCCTCGGCAGAGAATCCTAAATTCTTGTTAATGCCCATACGGACGTTATCTCCGTCTAGTCGATACGTTAATACGCCCATCTCGGTCAACGTGCCTTCGAGTTCAACTGCCACGGTGCTTTTGCCACTGCCGGACAGTCCTGTGAACCATAACGTTGCCCCTTTGTGGCCAAGCAGCTCGGCTCGGTGCTCGCGTGTGATATCGCCCTCGTGCCAATGAACATTCGTCGCTTTTTGTTCTGCCATCTTGAAGATCTCCCTGAACTGCTGTTGTTAAGCCGCCTAATACCGATAGGTCCGCACATTAAAGAGGATAAAGTCTACGGGCATATTATCTCCATGTAAAACAGGATATTATGGATAGTACTATCGGTTTTACCCGTATCCGATGCCAACGCTCTATCGACTTTTCAGGGTGCGCCATGAAATTTACAATCAGACAGCTGCAGATATTTCTCGCGGTGGCAAAACACCAAAATATCTCAAAAGCGGCCCAGAGCCTTCATATGTCGCAGTCGGCTGCAAGTGAAGCACTGCTAAACCTTGAACATCTGTATGAGGTTAGCCTGTTCGATCGGGTTAGCAATAAGCTGGCACTGAATGCGATCGGGCATACCTTGCGCAAGGAAGCAGAAAATCTGATCGCTCATTGTCGGAGTTTTGAAGAAAAATTATTAGATCATACCGATGTAGGCCATATTAAAGTAGGCGCCAGCTTCACGATTGGAAACCACCTCGCGACTCGGTATCTAGCAGGCTATTTGGCTAAATATCCTGAGGCAGACGTGCAATTAGATATCGCTAATACGCCGGACGTAGTCGCCCGGGTGCTTAATTTTGATGTGGATGTTGGAATGATCGAAGGTGAAGTGCACCACCGCGAACTCGAGCTGATTCCTTGGCGAGAAGACGAACTCATTGTATTTTGTGCCGCGGATCACCCGTTAGCTCGCAAAAAAACGTTGACCAACAAGGATATCAAGCAGGCATCCTGGATTCTGCGGGAACCTGACTCGGGCGCGCGGCATACATTTGACCGAGCGCTTGCCGGACTCATACCCGATATTAATATCTATTTGGAGTTCAGACACAACGAGGCCATCAAAAATGCTGTCGAATCAGGCCTGGGAATTGGGTGCTTGTCGCAGATTGTACTAAAAAATAATTTTGCCAATGGCGACTTAGTACCGCTTACTCTGCCTCGTCGCGACATGCGGCGCACTTTTTACTTTGCTTTGGCTAAAAATCGCTTCCGTTTAGAGTCGGTTAAATCATGGATGGAAACCTGCCGCGCCATGGATCAATAAATTTAAAAGGGCGTGCCTAGTAGATATTGCCGCCCTGGCCACGCTGCCAGATTTTCAGAAAACTTTTTTCTAACGCGGCCTCGGCGGCGAGGCCAAGCCTCTCTTGCCAGTTTTTTTTGTGTGCGAAAGTAACTTCAAACACGTCCCATTCCGCAAGCCTACCCTGCACAAACGCGTCGCTGGTTTGTAACTCGTCGATTAAGCCCTCTTCCAGCGCGTTTAGGCCATACCATATCTCCCCAGTTGCCACTTTACCGATATCTAGTGCAGGGCGGTTGGCGCTGACAAAGTTCTTGAACAATATGTGGGTTTCCTCCAGTTCTTCTAAGAATTTTTCACGCCCCTTATCAGTATTTTCACCAAACATGGTAAGGGTACGTTTGTGTTCGCCGGCAGTAAGCAATTCGAAATCGACGTTATTCTTTTGCAGCAGACGGTGGAAATTAGGCAGCTGAGCCACCACACCAATCGAGCCCAGCACAGCAAAAGGGGCGGCCATAATCCTGTCGGCTACGCAGGCCATCATATATCCACCACTTGCAGCCACTTTATCCACTGCAATCACGAGTGGCACGCCAGCATTCTTGATGCGCTGCAGCTGGCTTGAGGCAAGCCCGTAACTGTGGACCATCCCGCCGGGGCTCTCGACCTTAACCAAGACTTCATCACCCTTCTCAATTTGAGGAAGAACCGCAGAAATTTCTTCGCGCAAGTTCTCAGTTGCACTTGCCTTGACATCACCGTCAAAACTCATTACGTACAGCCGTTTGCGGCGCTCCTCAGGTAGAACATCGGCTCTTTTTTTATGCTTCTTCTTGGCCAGCTTAGCCTTTGCTTTGTTATCTTTTTTTGCTGACTTTTTACGCGACTTGACGGCTTCCGGCTCATCAATGACCTCGCGAAAAGTTTCACTGACATGGCGATATTTCTCATTTAAATTGAGCAGCTCTATATGGCCACTTTGATTGTCGCCACGCTGCCTTACCCCGAGAGATAAGACACCTGCAACCAATATTAGAACTGCCGCGACTAGAGTGACGGCCTGTGCAAGAAACAGCCCATATTCATAAATAAATTCCACAGATGTACTCCAGGATTTTTAGTTTAACGTTTTAATGTAGTGCTGAATCAACTGCCCGGAAATTGAGGCTACTGGGGGAATCATAGGTAGTTGACTGTAATGAAACCAGTCGGCATCTGCGATTTCCGTAAGATCGCAAGCGATTTCCCCTCCGGCGTAATCAGCAAAAAACCCGAGCATTAATTGATTCGGAAATGGCCAAGACTGCGACTGGAAATAGCGCAGATTACATACTTCCACGCCAACCTCTTCACGCACTTCACGCACAAGCGTCTGCTCGGCTGTTTCGCCTGCCTCAATAAACCCGGCCAGCGTACTGTACATCGGCTGAGGAAAGTTAGCGTTACGCGCCAGCAATAACTCTTCTCCGCGCACCACAAGGACAATAATACAGGGTGCGATACGAGGATAATCGATTACCCGGCAAGGTTTGCAGCGCATCGCTCTTTCTTTCACGTCTAGCGTCATCTGATTGCCGCAGCGCCCGCAATGGCGATGATCTCGCTCCCAATCTAACAACTGTGAAGCACGCCCCGCGAGTGCAAACAGCTGTTCATCAACTCTGCCGAGGATGTGATAAAGACTGCCCTTCTGATAGAGCATAGGATCAGGTTTATCCAAGGCACCTATCTCTACGGCATAGCAAGGCTTGTCTTCCCAATATCCCAAAAATTGGCGGCTTAACTCTGTCCAACCCGCCGATTTAAGCTGGTTCAGTGCAATTAGGCATCCCGTGCGCGAACGCATATCACTCAGTAATTGACCCTCCTGAAACACGATATGCAATTCATCATCGCAGGACTGCGGTATCGTATTGTCGGATCGAAACATCGAATCTCCAGAGGAAATTGCCAAATGGCCCACAATAGTATGTCTGTCTGCCTCTGGGAGCAAGGTCTGAGATGGATGGCGCCTCCGACGTTCACATATCACCGAGTGAATATAAACCGTCAAAGTTTAGAAATGTTTTTCCGAATAACGTAGACTGTCGCCCTTCGAATCCATCAATTAGCGTTACGCCTATCATGAATGACAATCTTCCCCATGCACTTTGGAAAAACTTTCTGGGCAACGCTCCCGATTGGTACAAAAGAACGCTGGTAGCCTTTCTGGCGATCAATCCGATCGCCTTATATTTTTTGGGGCCTTTTGTCACTGGCTGGTTTTTGATCGGTGAATTCATCTTCACACTAGCGCTTGCCCTGCGCTGCTATCCACTGCAGCCGGGTGGACTGCTTGCAATACAGGCCGTGTTACTTGGCATGACCTCCCCGGAAATGGTCTATCAGGAAACGATCAATAACTTTGAAGTAATTTTGCTACTGATGTTTATGGTAGCCGGAATCTATTTCATGAAAGAGTTGCTGCTGTTTGTTTTTACTAGAATATTGCTAAATGTGCGCTCTAAGGTTCGTCTTTCGCTGCTGTTTTCGCTGGTTGCCGCAGTGCTATCCGCATTCCTCGATGCCTTAACCGTAACGGCTGTGTTAATAAGTGTGGGCGTAGGATTTTATGCCGTTTACCATAAAGTAGCCTCTGGCCAAAAGCACCAAACGGGTGAACATGACCACTCAGTAGACGACGCAGTTGAGGATAAACACAGAGAAGAATTAGACCAGTTCCGAGCATTTTTACGCAGCTTGCTGATGCATGGCGTCGTGGGTACGGCTCTTGGTGGCGTATCTACAATGGTGGGAGAACCACAAAACCTACTCATTGCAAAAGTGGCAGGCTGGAGCTTCATTGAGTTTGCCCTGATCATGGCGCCGGTCAGCATGCCGGTGTTGGTAGCGGGTCTCGCCACTTGTGCCCTATTGGAGGTCACCCGAAAATTTGGTTATGGGGCCAGCATGCCTGACAATGTCCGCTTCGAGCTTGAAGAATACCAAAAAAAGCAAGAGGAACAGCGAAACGCACGCAGCAATGGCCGCTTACTGGTACAGGCGCTAGTTGCTCTTATTTTAGCACTCGCGTTGGCATTTCATTGGGCTGCGGTGGGACTTGTCGGCCTGATGGTTATCGTACTCCTCACTGCCTTTAACGGAGTAATAGAGGAACACCAACTCGGAAAGGCGTTCGAAGAGGCTCTACCCTTCACTTCCCTGCTAGTGGTGTTCTTCGCAATCGTCGCGATGATTCATGACCAGCACCTGTTCTCGCCTGTTATTGAGTCGGTTCTGCGTATGCAGGCGGATGTAAGGCCGTCGATGTTTTTCTTGGCGAACGGTGTTTTATCTATGATTAGCGACAATGTGTTCGTTGCTACCGTGTATATCAACGAGGTAAAGGCTGCATTAGATTCAGGTGCGATTACAAGGCCAGAATTTGATCAATTGGCCATCGCCATTAATACAGGCACTAATCTGCCCAGTGTCGCAACGCCTAATGGCCAGGCCGCATTCCTGTTTCTCCTCACTTCTGGCTTAGCACCGTTAATAAGATTGTCTTACGGACGTATGGTAATTATGGCCATTCCATACACTTTGGTTCTAGGCGGCGTTGGACTGGCCTGCGTAGCCTTTTTTGTCTGACTGCGGCTGCGTTTGGAACATCACCCTTTTACCGCCGCTTCCGCGGCACTATCTCTCCACAATACCTTTCCACCGCTAACCGAGGCAATGGCGTCCAGTTGCGCCTCGTGAGCCGTGCGTTCAATCTCACTTGCTTGAATAACCGGCAGTGACTGGCGATTGTCGGACAAGCGTACAATGGGCTCCATGCGGGACTGGCCATTCTGATCATTGCCTGACCCGGAAAGCTGCAGCGCTGTTTGGCCGCCGGTAATGGCCAAATAGACATCCGCGAGAATTTCAGCATCAAGTAAGGCCCCGTGCAAATCCCTTTGTGAGTTATCTACCTCGTAGCGCTGGCAGAGGGCGTCAAGACTGTTGCGCTGTCCCGGATGCTTGGACCGCGCCATCACCAGCGTATCGATGACGGTGCACATGTCTACCACGCGACCGGTATTTTTTGATACACGTTGCAATTCACTGTCTAGAAACCCAAGGTCGAATGGTGCATTGTGAATAATGAGTTCCGACCCCCGCACAAACTCAGTGAAGGCGCTTGATATGGCTTCAAACGCCGGCTTGTCAGCTAGGAATTCGCTAGTAATCCCATGCACCTCAATCGCACCCTGATCGATCGCACGGTGAGGATTGATGTATTGATGATAGTGGTTACCCGTCAGCTTACGATTCACTAACTCTACACAGCCAATTTCGATGATTCTGTGACCTTGGGCAACTTCCAATCCAGTGGTTTCGGTATCGAGTACAATTTGTCTCACGTCACTTCATCCCTTTTTATAAAACAGGCATTTACTGCTGCAACTCATCAATACCGAGATTGGCCAGCAGATCTGCTCTTTCATTCTCAGCATGGCCACTGTGCCCTTTTACCCAATGCCACCGAACGTCATGACGCTGGTTCTCTTCGTCCAAGGCCTGCCACAGGTCCACATTTTTGACTGGTTTTCGCGCAGCCGTCTTCCAACCTTTTTCTTTCCAACCTTGCAGCCAACGAGTGATACCATCTTTCACATAAACCGAATCCGTAGTGAGATCGACGCTGCAGCGCTGTGAAAGTGCTTTCAATGCCTCTATTGCTGCTTGTAGTTCCATGCGATTATTGGTGGTGTCCCGCGCGCCACCATGCAGTTCGCGTTCAACATCGCCACAGCGTAATAGTGCACCCCAGCCACCGGGGCCAGGATTGCCACGGCAGGCCCCATCAGTAAAAATTTCAACTTTTTTCAAGCGGTCAGATCCCCCTTAACTTTAGATAACTTCCTTCGTGGGGAGCGCGTCTGCGGCGCAGGCGTCGACTTCGGCACTAAACTGACCAGTCTGTCACTACGCGACCGCAGCGACCAACGAGGGCGATGCGCGCCCGCAACCTGTTTGGTGGCGTGCACAATATATACGCCACCTAATACTAGACTATGTCGAGCTAGCCATGCGTCGCAGCTGGCGATCAATTGCCGGAAGCGCCCGCCGCCAAAAGGTGGCAGAGCGTGCAATCGGAAAACACCAAGGACTTCGCAGCCCAGTAGGTTTAACCAATCCCGAAGACGACGCTCACTTAGTGGGCGATGCTTTGACCAAAGCGGGTCACGCAATATTCCTCGCATGCGCGTGCTGCATCCGAGCAGACTAACGGGGTTAAAACCAACGATCAGCAACTGACCCTGCGGAGTCAATACTCGCTGTATTTCACGCAGTACCTGATGTGGATTGTCAGTAAACTCCAAGCAATGATGCGCGATAATAGTGTCAATGCTGTCACTTTCAAGCGGTAGCTCAAGGGGATCTGCTACTAACCCAATGCCGTCCCTCGCGCTGTCTGCACAATATACTTGGTGATTGATGGGGCTAAGCTGGCACAGGGGGCGCCCACCGGTGACGCCCAATTGCAATATGTGATAGCCGAAAGAAGTATCGAGCAGGTCTTGCGTGGCAACGCGTGCAGCACTCATAAGGTACTGCCCATTGTCTCTGGAATACCAAGTTTCCAGTTGCTCGTAAATATCGTTACACTGCGTCTGCATTGCCGTACTGCTTCTCCGCATATTGCGCTATGGGCTGCTCGGGCGGCAGGACCATGAATAAGTACGTTAAGTCTACTGTATTTTCACCGCTTTGGAATGCTATCCCATGTTGAATATCAAACCCATTACTGCTTTCACCGATAATTATATATGGTTACTCTACGATGACGCGACGCGACGAGCCTTTGTCGTGGATCCAGGCGAAGCTGAGCCAGTAATGCATGCTTTGCGCTCCTTACGGTTAGAGCTCACAGGTATTCTTATCACGCATCATCATTTCGATCATGTTGGCGGTTTGCAGACACTGTGTGACCGATTTAACCCAGTCGTCTATGGGCCGGTTAATCCTGATATCGTTAGGATTACCGACCGATTAGCGGCAAATGACACTGTTGATGTCCTGGGGATGGCGTTTACTGTTATTGAGGTGCCCGGTCATACACTGGACCATATTGCCTATTTTCACAACGGCGCGACTCCAGTCGTTTTCTCAGGTGATACCCTGTTTGCCGGCGGCTGCGGACGGCTGTTTGAGGGCAATCCACGAATGATGTTGCGGTCGCTAGAGTCGCTGGCGGCATTACCGCCCGCAACGCGGGTCTACTGTGCCCACGAATATACACTTGCAAATCTCGCGTTTGCGCAAGCAGTAGAGCCACACAATGAACCCCTGTCAGATCGGATTACTGTTGCCCAGGCCACCCGCGAGCGCGGGGAGCCGACCGTGCCCTCGGACATTGCACTGGAGCTTGCCACTAACCCCTTCCTGCGATGTCACGACGGGCAACTTCATGCTTCGTTGCAGGCGCAGGGTAAATCTGAGGGGCACGACACGCTTGAGACGTTTACAGCCATAAGAGCATGGAAGGACAGCTTCTAGATATCAATATAAGATGTTGATCACTCACTTTTCAAGTCTACAATCACTTTATTTTGCGCTCATAAATGATTTTTAAAATTATAAATTTCAATAAGTTAACAGCTATATCTACAGTAGTTTCTTTAACGTTTTTGGCGGCCTGTCAGTCCGCCCCGGGGAACCGTACTCACGCCGACTCTAGCGTATCTCCCGCGCCTTTATCCAGTACTCCAGTATCTACGCTGGTCACTAATACGCCGCCCGATGATGTGTGGGAGCGGATCCGCCGTGAGCTCAATTGGCAGGAGATCGACCATACGCGGGTCGACAAGGCCAGGGCGAGATTTTTACAACAGCACAACTATGTGCCGGCAGCGCAAGAGCGGGCTAATTACTATCTCCACCATATTGTAGAGGAGGTAGACAGTCGTGACATGCCGATGGAAATCACGCTGCTGCCAATGATTGAGAGCAACCTTAACCCCTTTGCGGTCTCTCACTCTGGTGCAGGAGGCCTGTGGCAAATTATGCCCAGAACGGGCACGCACCTAGGTTTGACGCAGGATGCGTGGTACGACGGTCGCCACGCTTTGCGCGATTCGACGACCGGCGCGCTAGACTATCTCGAAACATTGCACGAGAGGTTCGATAACGATTGGCTACTGGCACTCGCCGCCTATAATTGCGGCGCTTCAACCGTAAGCCGAGCGCAACGTAATAATGAAGCAAAGGGTTTAGACACAGATTACTGGTCGTTAGACCTGCCCTTGGAGACTCGTAATTACGTGCCGAAGTTGCTTGCCGTCGTGCAGATAGTGGCCAATCCTGAAGAATTTAATGTCACAATTCCAACGGTCGATAACGCACCGGCCTTCGAAGTTGTCGAAATTAAACAGCCCATGCAGTTGGTCAAGGCAGCGCAGTTGGCAGGTGTGGATGTGAATGCGCTTCGCGCGCTTAACCCGGGTCGACTGCGTGGGGCTATTTCCGCACAAGGAACATCAGAGTTATTGTTGCCAATTGGCACGCTGGATCAGTTTGAAACAGGTATAGCTCAAGCGGGCCCCGAGGCGCTCATGCGATGGGAGACCTATCAAATACAACCTGGAGACAGCCTGGGCTATATCGCCGCGCAATTTAATACGCTTGTAGTAGTGCTACAGCAACTTAATAGCATTGAAGGCACAAAAATTCGAGCTGGTGACACCCTCAATGTTCCTATTGGTGTGAGCAGATACAGTGAAGCGGCCGTTGCGCAAGATTACCGGGTCCGCAAAGGAGACTCGCTCCACCGTATCGCAGACAAATTCAACATTTCGGTCAGTGACATTGTGACCTGGAATGCGTTGGACCCAGAAGCATACATACTGCCTGGCCAGCAACTTACTCTTTACGCCGCTGATGGCTGACGTAAACGCTAGGGTATGCTTGTTATGACGGCCACAGCGCACTACGAAACGCCCTACGGCGCGTTTCAACTGAACTGTTACCCTCCCCGCCCCAACGAACGACTAATCGCATGGTGTAGCGCTGACACCTTGCTGCTGGCAGAAACTCACCGACGGCGCACTCCTGGTTCGCGAATACTGGTCGTTAATGACACTTACGGTGCGCTCTGCATTGCACTAGAGCCTCAAGCGTTGTGGACGGATTCTGCTCTGACGGTTCTCGCTCTACGACAAAATGAACGCATGAATAAACGGATACAGACTCCCATTGTCTGGAGCACCGCGGAGCCCCCACTTACCCCCCAACTGGTGGTGCTGCGGATTCCAAAACAGCGGCCACTTTTTGAATATCAACTGTCACAGCTCGCGCGATTGCTACCGCAGCAAACAACCGTATTGGCGGCAGGCATGGACAAGCACTTATCACCTCACACGGCAGAAATTCTAGAGCGTTATATTGGGCCTACACAGCGCCACCGTGGGCAGCATAAAGCGCGCATTTTTAGCGCCATACGGGATCAGCGGTGTGCAAAAAAATATCGTGGCACAGCGACATATCACTGTGAAGCACTCAATGCAGAAGTGTGCAGCTTGGCCAATGTCTTCAGTCGAGAGAAGCTGGACATGGGTACGCGCTTTCTGTTGGAAAAACTTCCCAGTTCGTTACAGACTGAGACACTCATTGACCTTGCATGTGGTAATGGCGTTTTAGGCCTCGTCGCATTAAAGCGAGGTATCGCTGCGAGAATTACTTTTTGTGATGAGTCGGCAATGGCCCTGCACTCTGCCCGTCTCAACGCAGGACGACTCTTTCCGCAACAGACAAACGATATAAGCTTCCATCAGGGTGACGGCCTTGTTGCGTATCGCGAGACACAAGCACAACTGATATTGTGTAATCCACCCTTTCATCTGCAGCACACGGTGGACGATTTTGCCGGCAGGCACATGCTCAGCCAGTGCAGTCAACATCTTCAGCCCGGAGGTCAACTTTATTTGGTCGCCAACAGACATCTTGATTATGTGCCGACGCTGCGCCATACTTTTGAGCGCGTAGAGAAATTCGCCAGCAACACAAAGTTCAATATTGTGCTCGCGCAAAAGGCGCGGATCTAAAGTCCCACACAGAAGTTACATTCCGCGTGGCCTTGCGCGTATATTGTCGCTCCTGTTGCCGTATATTGGCATCAACGCGATCCCAAAATCTTAAAAGGAATATATTTATGAGCCCTACATTCAAGACACTCTGCAGAAGCACTCGAACAGGTCTGATTACACTGGTCGCGCTTGCTTTGCCAATGCTGGCACAAGCAGCAGACCATGAAAAGCCTAAGGCAGAAGATCAGGCCAACGTTCAAATGGGTGGCCGTGCAATGGCGATGGAAGCCGAAGCCGAGATCACTGCCATTGATCTCAAGACGCGTCAGGTGACGTTGCGTGGCCCCGGTGGAAATACTTTTACGTTGCAATCACAAGATAAAGCTATAGCTCTCGAGGACGTGAAAGTCGGAGACAGTGTCGTTGTCACTTATATGGCGGCCATAGAATCTGAGCTGCGCACACCCACCGCAGAAGAGATCGCTGCACCATGGGTTGTCCTTGATGAAGAAGCGATTTCAGATGATGCTAGTCATCCAGGTATTGCCGACATGCGAGTCATCCGTGCGGTTGTCACTATTGAAGGCATGAACCGTCAAATGGGTACCGTTACAGTCCTAGATTCTCGTGGCATGTTGCACCTTATTGGTCATGTGGAGCCGGAAAAAATGGAAGGCGTCACACTGGGCCAGACCGCTGTAATCGTATTCGCGGAAGCTATGGCGCTGACATTGAAGCATCAAGCGACGGCTGCAGATGCGGCATCGGCAGAAACAGCACCAACAGAAGAATAGCCTAACTTTGCTCGCCGTCGTTAAGTCTTGGCGGCGGGCAAATCTAATTCAGGCATAGCATATAAATACCCCAAAGTAGTAAAGAATAAAGCACACCGTAGTGGCTCGCTTTTCAATCCTCTCACCGCGTCCCTGTAACATAGCAGCTGATCTAGATAAGTTACCCCCTCTCTCGCTGCAAAAACATCCAAAGGCTCCCCCGGGGCAGGACGACTGCTTTTGTAATCGATAATCCAACGCTCTCCCGTTACCCCGTCAACAAAACTACGATCGATAACAATGTCACGGATATGACCATGCACATCAACCACTGTAAGCGGCCATTCGCTACGGGTATCAATATGCTCATCGGACAATACCCAGCGCCCGCTGCTAGCGATCGTAAGTGATTGAGTTAGAGAATGCATAACCTGTTGCAGCGCATCCTCGAGCACAGTACCCGATAATCCTTGTCGCTGTAGTGACATACGCCAGCGTCGTCGATCCTGATCGCTAATCTCTGTCGGTAACGGTGTGCGCGCTGACAATTGCTCGAGCCCAAGGTGCACCACCGTGCCAATACTGCGCTCTATATGATTATCATAGCGCGCCGGACTATCGGCGTTCCCTAAAACTGCTGTCGAATAGGAGGAACTTTTTTTTGCGTCGCCGGTATTGCGTCGCAGTCGCGTCAATAAGCGATCACTCGTTCTTGAACTAGACACGCTTAACGACGCCGAAGAATTATTAACTGTCATTTCGTGTTGAACGGAATCCCAGATAGGGCTCAACAAGGTTTGCTTTGAGGGTTCACGGGGCAGTCCAGTTTTTTCCTCGTACTTGAAACTCCATGTCAGTAGCAAATGAGTCACTGCGCGCGTCGTGCCAACATACAATAGGCGCGTCGCTTCCAATAAATTTTTTTTCTGCCGCTGTGCACGAAGATAGTTGTAAAGCGTTGCGGCGCCATCCGCACTGTGATCGTCAGCCGCGAGCAGGAAGGAACGGTTACCCTGCGCGTTACTGTGCTCATCCCAGAGTAGTATTTCGCGGCCATCGCTACGCGGAACCCGATCTAACTGTGGAATAATAACACGGTCAAACTCCAATCCCTTGGCTTTGTGCAGCGTCATCAGGTTGACGTTACTGTCAGCGTTTCCCGCATACATATACCGTTTCTTTAGACGCATGACTAGCCATTCGAGGTCCAGACCAACGCCCTCTCGCTCCGCTGACTCAAGCAACTGCAGGAAATTTTCTGCATCCTCCAAACCTTCAACTTCCGCAGCACATGCGGGTCCGCCAAGCTCGACCCAGGCCTGCTCGACCCATACGCGCAGTCCAAGCCGATCACGCTTTGCTCTGGCTTCAGTCAGCGCCGGTAGTATGTGCCGCAATCGAAGCTTAGCATCATCACTGATGGCTAGCTCCAGTTCCGTACTGTGTAGGCAAGACCAGACTGAGTCGTAAGGTGCCGCGTCACCGCAGTTTGCAACAGACAATAGGTCGACTAATTGCAGTCCGCACCATGGTGCGCGCAATAGCGCTAACCAGGCCAATCTATCGACATCACTGGCTAGCGCGCGACAGAGGGTCAACATGTCCGCAACCACAGGAGAACTCGCCAAGCTGTCTAAATCCGGTGCATTATAACTGATGCCTGCTTGTCGGAGGCGCCTGATGATTGGCTGCAGATGGCTGCGGGTTCGACCCAGTACAGCGATTGTATCGCGTCCGTTTTCAACACACTCTGCGATTCGCCTGCAAATATACTCAACCTCGTGCGCGCGAGCATCCTCTCCGCTAAAGGCCTGTATATCGACAGGCCGCTGACGCCCTTGTCCACGCGCAGCGATAGCCGAGGTATAGGTGACCTGTGCCTTGTGGACCTCGTTGCTCGCAGGAAAGGCCTGACTGAAGGTCTGGTTAACCCACTCTACCAGCCCCTTGTCTGAGCGAAAGTTGCAGGTCAATAATAGGGGCTGCAGAGCCATGCCGTTAAATCCCTCCCGCCGAGCCTTGAGAAAGAGTCCGACATTGGCGCCACGAAACCCGTAAATGGATTGCATGCCGTCGCCAACAATCATCAAGGTCCGGTTTGCTCCCGGATTATCGGCGTTGTACTCACCCCATCCACGCGTAAGCTTGCGTAAAAGTTCGTACTGATTTATGGCCGTATCTTGAAACTCGTCAACCAATATATGCTCAATCTGATAATCTAGACGCAGCGCCAAATCGGTAGGTGCGTCATCCTCCCCCAACGCCAGTAAAGCAGATTGTGTCACCTGGCTGTAATCCGTGACGCCATGTTTGCGGAAGACAAGTAACAGCTGTGCTGCAAGCATCGGGAGTAATCGCGACAGCTGTAACACTAGTTGCCAGGAAGCACTGTCCCGTTGGATCACTGGCAGGGTTTCAATAGACGCTAAACTATGCTCTAAACCATCGATCTGCTGCAACTCAATCAATATGGCTTTTAGTTCTTTCTTGCGTCGCTCAAATTCACCTTTGCCTGCAGGAAAGCCCTCTCGCTTGGTGATACTTTTGCGCCAGCTTGAGTCTTGTGTCATAAGCAGCTTTTTGAGAACGCGCCAACCGAACACATCAGTCGCTGCAGTTCCTGGAAACTGTAAAGGTAGCGATTCTGCTAAGTTAGTCGCAGAAAACTGCAAAAGCTCGAGCAAACCAGCCTCGTAAGGCGCCAATAGTGATGCCACCTTAGCGAGCTCGTCATGTACCAATGTTTCGACTGCCTGTTGCAGATAAGCGGCAGAATCTTGGGGCGAATCATGCACTCTAATTTGCTCATCCCACTGCTCTCGGCGGCTCAGCATCGAAACTAATAATTGCTGTAAACGGTCCCAATTATTGTCAAAGTGCAGGAGAAGCGCCGCCAGATCAGCGGACAGAGGGTGGTCTTCATCTAATAACTTGTAGAGCTCTACTACTGCTTCGCAATAAAACTGTTCGGCATCACCCACCACCTCGGCCTGACCACCAAAGTGGCTAAGCACAGGCATTTGCAGAGTAAGCCCTGCACAAAAACTATCAATAGTTTTAATATTAAAGCGCGAGGTATTCTGCAGCAGATGCCAGCCACATTGGTCATTAACCCCTAATGCCTGCTCAGCGAGTAACCGTGTCACCTGCTGATGTGGACTATTGCAGGGGGTTCTGTCTCGAGCGCTCTCAAGCGCGATTATTACCCTCGCACGCATTTCTGCTGCCGCCTTACGGGTAAAAGTTATTGCTAGCACTTGTTCAGGTCGACGAACTCTCGGCAGCAAACTCAGGTAACGCTGAATTAATAATTCGGTTTTACCCGACCCAGCAGGAGCACTGACACAATAACTGCGAGTGGGATCAATTGCCGCCGAACGGGCAGCCGCATCAACGCTACCGCCCATTTAATTTGACTCCACTACTTTTTGCTGTGCATCTACTCTGCATAAAGACTGCAACCCACACCAGGTGCAGCTGGATGAGTTCAGGGGATCGACCTGCGCTGCGCCGGCTATGAATGCCTTAGCAAGCCCCACAAGATTTTCTCGCCAGCGCGCATTCAGAGAGGTCCAATCCTGTGCATCCATCTGAGCTTTTACTGCGCGCGGAACATCAGTGCTAATGCCGTTCGCCGCGTCTACTTCGCCAAGACCAACGTATCGACAATCGCGGGGGCACACCTGGGCAAATGCCAGTGCTGCTGCCCTGACGGGCTCCGCTAAGGTGTAGAGTAAAAGCTGCGGCTTGGCGGGTCTATCGCCTAACCAATCCTGAGTCTTACATTTACCCGATTTATAATCAATGATCACCCGCGAACCATCAGGCAGTTGATCAACGCGATCTACGCGCAAATGCATTTTAAGCTGCGCCAATTCCAGTGTAATGCCCTGCTCTCGCTGCACTACCGCAAAGGGACTGCGCTGACGCTCAACCTCAAGCCATTCATGCAGTAGTGACGCCAAGCGTTGCGACTCCAGCTGCCAGTAAGCTTGACCTAGCCGACGTCGCTGCGTTTTAGGAGCTGCGTCTACCGCAGATTGTACTGCTCTTACGATGACCTGCTTTTCTGATGCCAGATCCAACATCTGCAATGCTTCGTAACCGTCAATTTGTTCCCAAAGCGCATAAAGCGCATCATGCAGCAATGAGCCACGCTGACTAGCTGACAAAGCGGTGGTAAAAGCACCCAGTGATTCAACCTGCAATCGATGTCGCGCAAAAGCTCGAAATGGACACTGTGACTGATCCTCGAGCACGCTACTGCCGCCTTTGATTGCGGCGTGAGCCTCTAGACCGACGAAGGGCGCTTCCTGATCACGGTATGTTTCCAATATGCCAGCACTGTGGGCGCTCACCCAGTTTTCTGAAACGAATGATGGCTCCACAATCGGTTCGACCGCAAAGTTGCTTAGCAATGCACTAGCCATCTCCGGCACGCCATCAATTTGACGACAATAGCTGGCGTGAACTGTCTGGCAGGCTCTTACATAGCCCTCCAGCAGCGCCTCGTTAAAGGCCCATTCACGCTCTGGCGTGGCGTGAGGCATTCCCAGTTGCGTCTGCAAAAACATTGGAATGAACGGATTAGGCCGCGGAGCAGCCGGCCAACTCGCCGCTTGCATTCCGGTCAGCCACAAATGGTCAAAAGCGAGTCCGGCTGACTCCAGAGGCCCGAGTACCTGAATCGGACTGTCTTCAGTTTGCGGTTGCGATATCTGCCGGTTACAACAATCACGCAGTAATTTCAAAGCCTCGCCGTAATACATCGTTTCGCAGACCGCATCAAAGGCCTTAAACTCTTCAAGCGTGCGCTGCCATAATTCCAGCTGTTGGTACTCCAAAGAATCTAGTCCTTGGTTACCGGGCCAGCCAAAAAGGGTTAGTACTTCGTTGAAATGTGCAACCCACTGCGAAGGTATTGCGGCAGAGCGCAGCTCTCTCATTTCAAACAAGGCACGCAAGTAGCGCGCCAATATCAGCCCTTTCTCGTCACCCAAATGCACATTGGCTGCCGCATAGCGCAGGTCAGCAATCAGTACTCTCTCGCTGCCCTCTTTGTAAAGCGAGGTCACAAAACACTGTGCCAGGGCACTTTGCGCATCAGGTAGAACGAGAAATCGAGACCGCAACACATCAACAACGGTAGCCACCGCGGTCTGCTTCAAGCCTAGTGCAAGCGTTGCCAGGGCGTCGCGCGCTAAAGGCGCCTGCCCAAGCGCAATACCGGTAGAAAAATTGACCGGTAAACTTGTATACTTGCTGCCTAGGCAATCAAATTCGCGCCGCAGCAGGTACTCAAGCGGAATCCTGTCACCACCCATATCGCCTAGCACAATGCTGATGGTCGCCTTGGGGTTAGCGCGGTGGAGGTTAGCAGCCCAGGTTGCAACTGCCCCTAACTCGGCGCGCTTATCGCTAAAAGAGTGCGCAAGACATTCACTGCGACGTGAAGCGGAACTGAACCTTCTGACGCTCGCTGAGAGTGAGCTCAGCACCGAGTACTCCAGTGGAGCAATTTCCTCAAATTCTAGCAGCACGACTCGCGCGCTTGGCAGTTGCCCTTCAATGCTCAGTAATTGCACCAGACAATCAGCCGGCGTGCATTGCCTGTGCGCGCTCAAACGTCGTTCAAATAGCGTTAGCCACCGCAGGAAGGTCGCGCAATCTTGGTCTAACTGAAAGGACTGACGCAGACTCCAGTCATTCATACCAACCTGCCAGCGCAACAAAATATCACGGGCATGGTTGGCAATCTGTGCCGCAACGTCAGGGCGCAGCAGTTGATAGTCTGAGCACTCCTCTGCGTGCTCACGAATTATCTGTTGCCAAAGCTCTAAGATCTGATTCGGCTCAAGGGGCATCATGGGCTGCAAAAAATTCAGGTTAACCGCTAACTCCCACTGCCCTAGCAGCCAACTCTCTAAAGGCTGCACCTGAATAGGCTCCCATACACGATCCCCTGCGACGATACGCCGATCATCCCACTCGGCTTTGATGCGTCTAGCCAACCGATAATTCGGCGTTAGCAGCACACAGCCTTCACTAATAAACGCTTCAAGCGGGTTAATATCGTAGAGGCCTCGGGCCAAATTAATCTCCTGCGGCATGGTTTAACTCCCGATGATGTCTACACAAAGCTCTGGGACTACTATAGAATTCCGCGCCCGAGGTCGGTTCGAGGTAGTTTCTGCGATCCAGACCATTGTGGCTTACTAGTAGCTGGAATCACTTTATCAGGTAACCAACGATGAGCAACATCGATATTCACAATATCAACGTCGACTCGCAGGAGATACTGATTACGCCCGAGCTGTTAAAGTCGGCCCTGCCAATGTCAGAAGCGACCCGCAAAACGCTCACGGGCAGTCGCAGAGTGATCCAAGACATCTTGGACCGACGAGATCCGCGCGTTTTTGTCGTAGTAGGCCCTTGCTCCATCCATGATCCTAGCGCTGCCCTGGAATATGCGCGTCGCCTGAAGATACTCGCCGAGGAACTTTCGGACACCCTCTATCTTGTAATGCGTGTCTATTTTGAAAAACCTCGGACCACCGTGGGCTGGAAGGGCTTGATTAATGATCCCCACCTCGATGACTCTTTTAGGATTGAAGAGGGCTTACAGATCGCTCGCAAGTTGCTCTTAGACATATTGGAGATCGGCCTCCCAACATCAACTGAAGCATTGGATCCGATTTCCCCACAATATCTGCAGGACTTAATCAGTTGGACAGCGATCGGTGCGCGCACCACCGAATCACAAACTCATCGCGAAATGGCCAGCGGTCTATCCAGTGCGGTCGGATTCAAAAACGGCACTGATGGCGGATTAGCCGTCGCCACCAATGCACTCAATTCCGCGGCTAAACCCCATCGCTTTTTGGGCATTAATGGGCAGGGGCAGGTTTCAGTATTTACCACACGAGGCAATCCTTATGGCCATATTGTCCTGCGCGGCGGAACGGGCGGGCCAAACTATAACGCCAGTAATATTACACGGTGCGAAGAAGCATTAGACAAAGCTGGGGTCACTAGGAATATCATGGTTGACTGCAGTCACGCCAACTCCAGTAAGCAGCCTGAACTGCAGCCGCTGGTGATAGAAAACGTGGCCAATCAGATTCTAAAAGGCAACACATCGATTATAGGACTGATGGTGGAGAGCAATTTGCAAGCCGGAAATCAGAACATCCCAGCAAACCTTGGCGACTTAAAATATGGTATCTCCGTCACCGATGGCTGCATCGATTGGGCAACCACGGAAGCGAGCTTGCGGGCTATGCGTGAAACCATAAAAGCTACTTTGATCGCACGCTGATAGAACTCTATTGTATGAGCGCACTGCATAACGGCCGTGCGCAGAGGGATGCTTAGTAATAGGCCTGTGACGTATCACTATGATCGGTAGTGTCTCGCACGCCCGTAAGCTGCGGAATTTGCTCTAGAAGAGTTTTTTCCACGCCACCTTTAAGCGTTTGGTCTACCGCACTGCAACCCTGACAACCTCCACCAAACTGCAACACTGCGACCATCGTGTCAGTAATCTCTACCAAACTTACCTCTCCTCCGTGAGACGCCAGCGCCGGATTGACTTCATTATATAAGACGTAATTTACCCTATCTTCTAATGGACTATCGTCATTAACCCTCGGTAACTTTGCGTTGGGTGCCTTTATGGTAAGTTGCCCACCCATGCGATCCTTAGAGTAATCGACGAGGGCATCTTCGAGGAAAGGGATGCTTCGCCCCTCATACCAGACCTTAAATTTCGCCAACTCTACAACCTCATCGCTCTCCTCTAGGTCATCTTCCCGACAGTATGCGATGCAAGTTTCCGCTCGTGGCGTTCCAGGTTGATTGATAAACACCCTAACGCCGAGGGCTCCATCTTGCTTCGACAGCAATTCTGCCAAATAATCCTGTGCCGATTCAGTGATAGTAATCATGAGGTAATCGTTTCCGAGCTACATACTCCCCTATCATAGCAAAGTTGTACTGAAAGTGTCATACCTAGCTGATATTGATCGTAAAAAGCGCCAATAATCTGTTATTATACTCGGCTGTTTTTGCGGACAAATGGCAGCCGCTAACACGAAATAGAAAAGGCAGTGCAATGGCGATTCAAAAACCCGCCCCCGGGTTACTGGAAGAAATCCTAAAGCAGCGGATTATGATCATCGACGGCGCGATGGGCACGATGATACAGGCAGAAAACCTCGTCGAAGCCGACTATCGTGGACAGCGCTTTGCCGACCACGAGTCAGATGTTAAAGGCAATAACGAGCTGCTTAGCCTGACCAGGCCCGATATTATCGCCAAAATACACCGGCAGTATCTTGAGGCCGGAACCGACATCATAGAAACCAATACATTTGGGAGCACGGCCGTCGCACAAGGGGACTATGACCTTGCTCATCTCGCCTCAGAGCAAAATCTCGAATCTGCCAAAATTGCACGAAAAGTGGCCGACGAGATTACTGCAAAAACACCCGACAGGCCTCGCTTTGTCGCTGGTGTGCTTGGGCCCACCCCAAAGACAGCCTCTATCTCGCCCGACGTCAACGATCCCGGCGCTCGCAGCATCAGTTTTGATGACCTGCGCATCGACTATGCCAATTCAACTCGCGCGCTTGTTGCCGGCGGCGTTGATCTCATTTTGATTGAGACTATTTTTGACACGCTTAATGCCAAGGCCGCGATATTTGCGGTCAAGGAAGTCTTCAAAGAACAGGGGGAGGAATTACCGTTAATGATTTCAGTGACCTTCCCTGACATTAGCGGCCGGATATTGTCAGGACAAAATCCAGAGGCATTTTGGAATGCAGTCGCACACTCTCGGCCTTTAATCATCGGTAGTAACTGTGGTCGACGTTATCAGGAAGTGCGCCCGTTCATAGAAGACTTATCAAATGTCTCAGACTGCTATTTCAGTGCGCATCTTAATGCTGGACTGCCAAATGCTTTCGGGGAATTCGACGAGACTCCGGAGATTATGGAGAAAGATTATCGAGAGTTCGCAGAGCGTGGTTTTCTCAATCTCGCCGGAGGATGCTGCGGTACTACCCCCGCCCATATCCGCGCGATCGCCCACGCTTGCGAGGGGGCGAAGCCGCGCGTAATCCCCAAGCCTGAGCCAGCCTGCCGATTGAGCGGCTTGGAATCTTTTACGATCAAGGCAGACACCCTTTTCGTCAATATAGGAGAACGCTGCAATGTAACGGGCTCTGCGAAATTCAAACGCTTAATAGTTGATGGGTATTATGACGAAGCACTCGCCATAGCGCGGGCACAAGTAGAAGATGGCGCACAAATCATCGACATCAATATGGATGAAGGGATGCTGGACTCGGAAGCCGCCATGGTGACCTTCCTTAATTTGGTCGCTTCTGAGCCAGATATTTCTCGAGTGCCTATTATGGTGGACTCATCGAAATGGAATGTTATTGAAGCTGGGCTAAAGTGCATACAAGGCAAGGCAGTTGTCAACTCAATCAGTCTTAAAGCCGGAGAAGAAGAATTCCTAACTCAAGCTAAGTTGTGCCAGCAATATGGTGCCGCCGTTGTGGTAATGGCTTTCGATGAAAATGGTCAAGCCGACAACCTGCAGCGACGTAAAGATATCTGCAAGCGCTGCTATGATCTGTTGATAGGAGAGCTCAATTTCAATCCCAACGATATTATTTTTGATCCCAATGTATTTGCAGTCGCTACAGGTATAGAAGAACACAATAACTACGCAGTCGAATTCATAGAAGCCACGCGCTATATCAAGGCCGAGCTCCCAGGAGCTCTAGTGTCCGGCGGCGTCTCCAATGTCTCCTTCTCCTTCCGCGGCAATGATGCTGTGCGTGAGGCGATCCACTCGGTATTCTTGTACCACGCCATCAAGGCCGGCATGGATATGGGCATTGTCAATGCCGGCCAACTGGCAGTTTATGATGACTTACCCAAAGATTTACGTGAGGCCGTAGAAGACGTCATTCTCAACCGACGAGATGATGGTACAGAGCGTTTGCTGGACGTTGCTGAGCGCTATCGCTCAGCAGGCGGCGGCGAGGCCCGGGTTGAAGATCTGAGCTGGCGTGAGCAGAGCGTGGAACAACGTTTAGCGCATGCACTGGTAAAAGGAATTACGACTTGGATCGTTGAAGATGCAGAGGAGGCCCGGCAGAAATTTGACCGTCCTATTCAAGTGATCGAAGGTCCACTGATGGATGGCATGAATATAGTTGGGGATTTATTTGGCGACGGCAAAATGTTTCTACCTCAAGTGGTGAAAAGCGCCCGCGTAATGAAACAGGCAGTGGCACACTTACAACCTTATATTGAATTAGAAAAAGAAGGCGGCAATGCAACCAACGGAAAAATACTGATGGCGACCGTTAAGGGCGACGTACACGATATTGGCAAAAATATCGTCGGTATTGTGTTGCAGTGCAACAATTTCGAGGTCATTGATCTCGGTGTCATGGTACCGTGTGAAAAAATTCTTCAGATCGCCAAGGATGAAAACGTCGACATCATAGGGCTCAGCGGATTAATCACACCCTCATTGGACGAAATGGTCCACGTAGCCAGCGAGATGCAACGTTTGGGGATTAATGTCCCTCTTATGATTGGCGGTGCGACAACGTCTAAGGCGCATACGGCGGTTAAAATTGACCCTCAGTACGATCTGGATGTGATTGTGTACGTCCCCGATGCCTCGCGCAGTGTCGCCGTTGCAACCCAACTGCTTGGCACGAGCAAGGCAAATTTTGTTAGTAATCTTAACGATGAGTATATCGTCGTGCGTGAGCGAGTGGCTAACCGTAAGCCACGCGAGCGGGAAATCGGTTATCCGGCAGCAGTAGCGAACGGACTGCTGCTAGACTGGAAGACCTACCACCCACCACGCCCCACATTTATTGGCACGCGAGTATATGACAAGTTCCCACTGGCAGAACTCGTGGATACGATCGACTGGACGCCATTTTTTATTACTTGGGAACTGGCAGGGAAGTTTCCCAAAATACTAGACGACAAAGTTGTCGGTGAGCAGGCACGGGAGTTGTATCGGGATGCGCAAGTCATGTTGAAGCGCATCATAGACGAGGACTTATTGACTGCGAAAGCCGTTGTTGGATTTTGGCCTTGCGCCAGAACCGGTCCTGACGAACTTGCTGTCTACGCAGATGACTCGCGCGACAATGTCATTGCGACTCTTCACCACCTGAGGCAACAAACAGAAAAACAAGGCGGCAAGCCAAATGCATCTCTTGCTGACTTCATCGCGCCAGCCAACAGTGAAGCTGAAGATTATATAGGTGGCTTTTGTGTTACTGCTGGTCACGGTGTGGATGAACTAGCCGCTGAATTTGAGGCACAACATGATGATTACAACAGCATCCTCTTGAAGTCACTGGCTGATCGTCTGGCTGAGTCTTTTACTGAATACTTGCACCGCCTGGTGCGCCGCGAACTATGGGGTTACGATTGCGACGAGTCACTGAGCCCTCAGGAATTGATCAGCGAAAGCTACAAGGGCATTCGCCCAGCACCAGGCTATCCAGCATGTCCAGACCACACTGAAAAAGCCACACTATTTGATCTATTGGATGCCACAAACGTGTGTGATGTCAGCCTGTCCGAAAACTTTGCGATGACGCCTGCATCGTCGGTCAGCGGCTTCTACTTTTCTCACCCAGAGTCTCGCTACTTTGCCGTGGGGAAAATTGGCAAGGATCAAGTGGAAGACCTTGCCCTGCGTAAAAATGAACCTATCGACGTTATAGAGCGCTGGCTGCGTCCAAATCTAAACTATTAATAGGAGGTATTATATGGCTGATAACGGGCATAAACCTTCCGATGCCCAGCATGATGAGAAAAAGCTTAATCCAATTCAAATTGTGGGGAGTGTACTTGCTGCAGGCCTAGGAGTGCAAAGTAGCAAGAATAGAGAGCGTGACTTCAAACAGGGTAATATCGCCGTGTTTGCCGCTGCCGGCGCCGTATTTACCCTTATATTTATCGGTGCGGTACTCACTGTTGTGCAGATGGTGGTTACCTAAATAAAGCGCAAGCCCCGCCTGCAGTCAGTCAGGAGGGCATACCCGACAGCCACAAATACATAGCAAAGACCGCGATGGCAACGACTATAGTCGCTGCAACTGCGTCGGCGACACCATCCTCGTCGCGCTCTGAATTTAATTGATCGGACATTGATTACTCCGGCAAAATAGTAGTATTCATGCCCAATTATATCATGAATTACAGTAATCCCAAGTACTTAGCGCACTGATTCTGTCCACATAAGCTTGTTACTATTGAATCTAATCTGGCGAACATTATGACTATTTTTTGGTGCCTTTTTTCTGATAAAGTAGCGCACCTTGTGGTGCCATCCAATAGCATTCTCTAACAGGTTCAGGAACCGTAAATGTACGTTTATGACCAACATGACCAGACGATCATTGATGAGCGCGTAGCTCAGTTTCGAGATCAGACCGCACGATTTATGGCGGGCGAGATTAGCGATGGAGAGTTTTTACCGTTACGCCTACAAAACGGGCTGTACTTGCAGCGCTTAGCACCAATGCTGCGGATCGCCGTACCCTACGGCCTCATGAACAGCAGCCAGTTACGAAAATTGGCCTCTATTTCCAGAACCTACGATAAAGGCTATGTACACATTAGCACACGGCAAAATGTGCAGTTGAACTGGCCTTTGCTTGAGGAGGTTCCCGATATCCTTGCCGAGCTTGCGACAGTGCAGATGCATGCTATCCAAACCAGTGGCAACTGTATTCGTAACACCACGACAGATCAGTTCGCAGGAGTCGCCTCTGATGAATTGGAGGATCCGCGACCCTACTGTGAAATTATTCGACAGTGGTCGACTTTGCATCCTGAATTTGCCTTTCTGCCACGAAAATTCAAAATCGCAGTGTGCGGCTCTACTCAGGACCGCGCCGCCATCCACTATCACGATATTGGAATCGAGTTGGTAGCCAATGAAAGCGGCGAAATCGGCCTTAAAATTCTTGTCGGTGGCGGTCTGGGGCGCACGCCAGCAATTGGTTCTGTGATTTGTGAATGGTTGGACAAACAACATTTACTGACTTACTTAGAAGCTATTCTGCGAGTCTATAACCAACACGGACGTCGCGATAACAAGTACAAGGCGCGTATTAAAATTTTGGTCAAAGCCATGGGCATCGACGCCTTTCGGGAAATGGTCGAGAAACAATGGTCTGCGTTAAAAGATGGGCCATCCACTCTAACAGAAAAAGAAATAACAAGGGCTCGCTCATTCTTTCGTGACCCTAGCTATCTGACACTAGACAGGGCGAAAGCGATGTCTGACCTCGAACATGACTGCGCGCGCGACCCGATCTTCGCGAACTGGGTCACGCGAAACACGCAGGAGCACCGTGTACCGGGTTATCGCATAGTCACGCTATCACTAAAGGCGACAGGTTTTGCCCCGGGAGACATCACTGCGGAACAACTCGAGCTGCTTGCGGAGCTATCAGATTATTACTCCTTCGGCGAGATACGAAGTACACATCAACAAAATATGGTGCTGGGAGACGTTCAAGCTTCCGCCCTTTATACACTTTGGCAGAGACTGCAAGCAGCAGGGCTAGCGACGCCAAATATCGGCTACCTCACTGACATTATTTGTTGTCCCGGCGGCGATTACTGCTCGCTGGCAAACGCTAAGTCTCTGCCCATTGCAGAGGCCATCCAGACTCGCTTTGATAACCTGGATTATGTTTATGATCTCGGGCCACTGGAGCTGAATATCAGTGGCTGCATGAACGCTTGTGGTCACCACCATGTTGGCCAGATTGGCATTTTGGGAGTGGACAAAAAAGGGCAGGAATTTTATCAAATTTGTTTGGGTGGCAGTCAGGCAAAAGATGCATCTGTCGGCAAGATTCTAGGGCCGTCATTTAAACAAAAAGACGTACCAGAGGTCATCGACCGGATCCTTTTTACCTATGTGACATTGCGCCAAGAGGACGAAAACTTTCTCGATACCTATCGCCGAGTGGGGATTCACCCTTTTAAGGAGCGAGCCTATGCGCAGGCTGATTAAGCACGGCAGTATCATAGATGACGCATGGAAGCAGATAGATTCAAACTGCTTGGCCCCAGCTCATGACCAGATTTGCAGCTTGGAACAATGGCAAAATCTTGCTGACAAAACCGGCAGTGCAGTGCAATTGGAACCGGGCCAAGAGCCCGCGTCCTTATATGCTGCCCTTGAAAAGATCGAACTGTTGGTGATAAATTTCCCTGTCTTTACCGACGGCCGAGGATTTTCTTACGCGCGTGATGTCCGCGAACATGGTTATCAGGGTGAACTACGCGCCAGTGGTCACTTTATCCGCGATCAACTGACTTACCTACAGCGCTGCGGCTTCGATTCTTTTCAGATGGCCGATGATGCCTATCTGGAGCAGGCCCTGACAAGCCTTAGGGATTTTACTGAGCACTATCAGGCTGCGATCGATGAACCGCTGCCACTTTTTCGCCGACGGTCATAGATAGCGCCTATATTTCTATCTGCCGCGGGTTTGTTTACACTAAAATCAGAGCTAAGGCGGACGCAAGATAAATGGACTTCAGTAGCATCACCTTTTCGTTCTTCCTGATATTCACCGGAGCGGCCATATTTGCTTCTTTGGCGCTCTACACCCGGCAACCCCTCATTATCGCGTATATCGCCTTGGGGGCCTGCATCGGCCCCTATGGTTTATCCTTAGTTACTGACCTTGACCTGCTTACAGACATCGGGCATGTGGGTATTATTTTTCTTCTATTCTTGCTCGGTCTAGATATGCAACCACAGGCATTATGGGTGACACTGCGAAAGTCCGTACTGGTTGCCGTGCTCAGTTCATGTATCTTTCTGCTCAGTGGGTTTGCAGTAGCACACTTCTTCGGATACTCAATCATCGACAGCCTTGTCATTGGTGCGGCAATGATGTTTTCGTCCACTATCATTGGCATCAAGCTGTTACCCACGACTATTCTCCACCATCGACACACAGGCGAGCTGATGATTGGCCTCTTATTGTTGCAAGATCTTCTGGCTATTATTGTGCTCATGGTGCTACTGAGCGCCAATTCAGGTGACAGCATGGGCACCGCGCTGACCGTTTCTCTGCTCAGTCTGCCCCTGCTGGCTGGTGTTGCTCTGTTAATCGTGCGTTTTGTGCTGCTGCCCCTGATTACCCGCTTCGATAGCTTTCACGAATATATTTTTCTTTTAGCGATAGGCTGGTGCCTTGGAATGGCCGAGACTGCTAGCGCTCTGGGGCTTTCGGCTGAAATCGGCGCCTTTATCGCAGGCGTCACGATTGCAACGAGTCCGATCTCGCAGTACATCGCAATCAACTTGAAACCATTGCGTGACTTTTTCTTAATTCTATTCTTTTTTTCAGTGGGGGCTCGTTTTAATCTTGCGCTGCTGCATCAGGTGCTCGTCCCTGCCCTGTTACTTTCCGCGATGGTACTGTGCCTAAAACCGGCCGTGTATCGCTACTTGCTGAAGGGCGTCAGTGAAAAGCGTAGCATGGGTTGGGATCTAGGGTTCCGGCTGGGCCAGGCAAGCGAATTCTCTTTGCTCATCGCTTACGTGGCAATAGGTGGAGCACTTATAACCGAGCAGGCCTCGCTGTTAATTCAGGCCTCTACCATCATTACGCTTCTAGTATCGTCTTATATCGTCGTACTGAACTATCCCACCCCTATTGCAATCTCAGATCATCTCCGGCGAGATTAATTTGAGCAAAAAAAACCGGCCGCTGGGGCCGGTTTTGACAGAGACGACGTTCTCGCCCTAGAGTTGTGCTTCCAATTCAGGCAAGGCGTCAAACAGATCGGCTACAAGCCCGTAATCTGCTACCTGAAAAATAGGCGCATCCTCGTCTTTGTTAATGGCCACAATCACCTTGGAGTCCTTCATTCCAGCCAGATGTTGAATTGCGCCTGAAATGCCAACCGCGACATACAAGTCAGGGGCCACAATTTTTCCGGTTTGGCCGACCTGCATATCATTGGGCACAAAGCCCGCGTCCACCGCCGCTCGCGAAGCACCAATCGCTGCGCCAAGCTTGTCGGCAATGCCATCAAGTAGCTTGAAGTTTTCCCCGTTCTGCATTCCTCTACCACCGGAAATGACGATCGAGGCGGCCGTTAACTCAGGCCGTTCAGACACCACTACCTCTTCTCCGACAAAGGACGATGTCCCTGCGTTATGTACCGCATCTAGCGCTTCTATCACTGCAGAACCGCCTTCCGCAGGTACGCCGTCGAACGCAGTAGTGCGTACTGTAATTACCTTCTTGGCATCAGCACTCTGCACGGTGGCTATGACGTTACCGGCATAGATGGGACGCTGAAAGGTGTCAGCAGATTCTACCGAAATAATATCAGAGATCTGTGCGACGTCGAGCAGAGCCGCTACGCGTGGTAAAAAGTTCTTACAGTTTGCCGTAGCAGGCGCCAGTATATTATCGTAGCCGGCCGCAACCTCGGCGATCAACAGGCTAACGTTTTCAGCGAGTTGGTGCTCATAGGCCGCGTTATCCGCTACCAACACTTTGCCAATCCCTGGAACGGCCGCAGCCGCTGTGGCAACCGCACCACAATTAGCTCCCGCCACCAGAATATCAATCTCACTGCCCATGATCTGAGCAGCAGCCACAGCATTAAGGGTGGAGACTTTCAGATCATTGTTGTCGTGTTCTGCAATTACCAAAATACTCATGATATTATCTTCGCCTCGTTCTTCAATTTATCTACCAACTCTTCCACATCCTTCACCGTGATGCCGGCCTTACGTTCAGCTGGCGCTTCCACTTTTATCTGAGTGATATGAGACGTCACCGCAACACCCAAATCATCAGGTGTATAGACGTCCAACTGCTTCTTTTTTGCCTTCATAATGTTAGGTAACGACGCGTACCGAGGCTCGTTAAGACGCAGATCGGTGGTCACTATCGCGGGCAAGCTAAGACTGACAGTCTGTAAACCACCATCAATTTCGCGGATAACGTTCACCTTGTCTCCCTCGACGGCAATTTCTGAGGCAAAAGTCCCCTGCCCCATATTAGCTAACGCCCCCAGCATTTGGCCTGTCTGATTATTATCGCCATCAATGGACTGCTTGCCCAAAATTACAAGCTGAGGCTGTTCTTTATCTACAACAGCCTTCAATAATTTGGCGATAACTAACGGCTCTACCTTGCCATCAGTTTCGACCTGTATGCCTCGATCAGCACCAAGGGCCAATGCGGTACGGATTTGCTCTTGGCAACTTTTCTCGCCGACGGAAACGGCGATAACCTCGGTGGCGACACCGGCCTCCTTCAAGCGCACCGCTTCCTCGACAGCAATTTCACAAAATGGGTTAATGGACATCTTGACGTTATTAAGATCAACATCAGTACCATCGGCTTTGGCGCGGACTTTGACGTTGTAATCAACGACGCGCTTAACGGCAACAAGAACCTTCATGGATTCTCCATAGATTTTTTGGTTGATTTGAAGTGGCTTTAACGCTATCTAACACTAAGCCCCAAGTAACTCGGCGAGATATGGTGCCCATAAATATGCGCGGGGTCAAGGCCCATAAAAGCTAGCAATGAGTCCGCTAGCGCCCTCACGCTATATTTTGTCTATTCACCATGTTTATAGTTTCTAATCGTTAAAAATTATATAATTAGAGTGTTTTTTGTAAACAGGCCAAGCCACGGCCCCCGAATGACAATGAGAGGACAGCGCAGTGGAACGTGAATCTATGGAATTCGATGTTGTAATCGTAGGCGCTGGCCCGTCAGGCCTGTCCGCAGCCTGTCGAATCATGCAGCTGGCAAAGGAAAAAGATCAGGAAATAACCGTATGCGTCGTGGAAAAAGGCTCCGAGGTTGGGGCCCATATACTGTCAGGTGCAGTACTTGAACCCCGTGCACTTAACGAACTCTTCCCAAATTGGGATGAATTGGACGCGCCGGTGAAAACAAAGGTGAAAGGTGATAGGTTTTTCTTTTATCTCAATCAAAAAAGCGCCATCAAGCTGCCAAACTTTATGATTCCCAAGCCAACCCATAATGAGGGCAATTACATTGTTTCCATGGGCAACGTGTGTCGCTGGCTCGCTGAGCAGGCTGAAGGGCTGGGAGTAGAAATCTATCCTGGGTTCGCCGCAGCTGAGATCCTTTATCATGAGGACGGACGGGTGAAGGGTATTGCAACAGGAGACATGGGCGTAAGTGCCGCGGGGGAACATAAAGACAGTTTCATGCTAGGCATGGAACTCCACGCAAAATACACCTTATTTGCTGAAGGGTGTCGCGGACATCTCGGCAAGGAACTGATTAAAATATTCTCGCTGGATGACGGCAAGGATCCTCAACACTATGGTATCGGTATTAAGGAAATATGGGAAATTCCTCCTGAGAAGCATGAAGAAGGACTCGTTATACATGGCCTTGGCTGGCCTCTGAGTGAAAGTAATTCTAGCGGCGGTGCATTCATGTACCACGCTGAAAACAACCAGCTGTATATAGGCCTAATCGCTGACTTGAACTACGGCAATCCTAACATGAGTCCCTATGAGGAATTCCAGCGCTGGAAACATCACTCCGAGACAATCAAATATTTAGAAGGGGGTACTCGATTAGTCTACGGTGCTCGCGCGATCACCAAGGGTGGGCTCAATTCATTACCAAAAATGCACTTCCCCGGAGGGCTGCTCATAGGGTGCGATGCGGGCACCTTGAACAGTGTTAAAATCAAAGGCAACCACACCGCAATGAAGAGTGGGATGCTCGCTGCAGAAGCAGTGTTTGAGGCGCTCAATCAGGGAGACTCAGCGCCCGCAGATCTGACATCCTACGCGCAAAAAATGACTTCTTCTTGGCTCCATGAAGAGCTATACACGACCCGCAATTTTTCTGGATTCATGCACAAGTTTGGCATTCTTGCCGGGGCGGCGATGGTATGGATTGACCAAAATATTTTTGGTGGAAAGCTCCCCTTTACCCTTAATGATGCTAGACCAGATTATGCCGCAATGAAGCCTGCTGCAGAGTGTAAGAAAATAGCTTACCCAAAGCCGGATAATATCATTAGCTTCGATCGTTTGTCCTCAGTCTTCTTGTCCAATACGAATCATGAAGAGGACCAGCCGTGCCATCTCACGCTTATCGATCCCGATGTGCCTATTGCAAAGAACTTGCCTCTGTATGATGAGCCGGCGCAGCGCTATTGCCCAGCCGGAGTCTATGAGGTCGTCGAGGACGCCGTAGGCCAGCGCTTCCAAATCAACGCCCAAAACTGTGTACACTGCAAGACCTGCGATATTAAGGACCCATCTCAAAATATTGTCTGGGTAACACCAGAGGGCTTTGGTGGGCCTAATTATCCGAATATGTAGCAGCCTGCTACGGCATAAATACTGAGCTTTACTCGACCTCGAGCCTGAAGCTATAGACGCCAGACGCGATCACCTCAATTCCATTGACGGTGCTTGCCATGCCCACAAGCCGGTACCACGCAGAGCGCGAGCACAGTGCAGTGAGGCCGTGAGAAAGCTCTATAGCAGCTACATCACCGACGGCAGAATCAAGGAAAAGTGGGAACTCTTCGCTCACAATGACTTCTTTCCCCGTGTTTAGCGTGGCCTTGAGATACTGGACATGGTCAACCCTCTGAATATCGAAATCTATAATTAGCAGAGGGTGCAGTTCAACCTCAATACGCCACTTCTCGCTAGGGGTCACAAGGTAATATTCGTCATCCTCTTCGCGCCTGAGAATGCTTGCAAACAGATTAACCAGCGACTGACGCTCGATTTTTGAACCGTCATGATACCAATCACCCCGCGGATCAATGCGTATCGCGATATCACCGTTTAACAGTGGGTGCCACAATTGCAGTGGCGGCGACTCATAATTTCTCCCGGATTTAGCTTCGGTCTCCAAAACTTCAAGTGGAGTTTTCATGTTTTGACCTGTGATGTCTAACTACCGCCAAGGCTAGAATCGTCTCCAACCAGACGAACGTTAATAACTCCATCCAATGCGCGCATCTTATCTAACACTTGGGGCTCAGGTCGCGCCTCAATATCGATCAAATTATACGCAAGTTCATCGCGACTTTTATTGAGCATGTCGATCACATTGATGTTTTCGTCCGCCAGGATGGAGAGAACATTTCCAAGAACCTTAGGGATATTCTCATTGGTTAGGGATAAACGACAACCGCTCACCCGCTCCAACTGCAAAGTAGGAAAATTGACCGAGTTGCGGACGTTGCCGTTTTCAAGGAAGTCGCGCAACTGCTCAGCCGCCATAATGGCGCAGTTTTCTTCGGCCTCATCTGTACTTGCCCCGATATGTGGCATTAGAACTACATCGGCGCGGGTAATGAGTGCTGGAGTAGGAAAGTCAGCAATATATTTACGCAGTGAGCCGTTTTCCAGTGATTCTATCAGTGCAGTGTGGTCTACGATCTCTTGCCGTGCAAAGTTAAGCAGGCAGGCTCCAGATTGCATCACACCTAGTAGTTCCGCATTGACCAACCCTCGAGTTGAATCGAGAACAGGCAAATGTAAACTAATGTAGTCGCATCGCGCGAATAAAGCAGATAGGGAATCGGCTTTTTTGACCTGACTCGATAATCTCCACGCAGCCTCCACAGACAGGGCTGGATCAAAGCCAACAACCTTCATGCCCAAAGTTAACCCCATCTCTGCGACTAAAGATCCTATAGCACCAAGGCCTACGACCCCCAGTGTCTTGCCAACCAACTCACTTCCTTTGAATGTCTTTTTATGATCCTCAAGCGTTTTGTTCAGCTCGGCTTCATCCTGCACAGCATGCAGTGTGCGAACATATTCAATGCCATCAACAACACCTCTAGAGCCAAGCAACAGGGCTGTAGCCACTAATTCTTTTACGGCGTTAGCATTGGCTCCAGGAGAGTTAAAAACTGGTATACCACGAGCCGTACACGCAGCGACTGGAATATTATTTACACCCGCGCCCGCACGCGCTATAGCCACAACAGATTTTGCAATATCTTGCTCTTGAAGTTTGTAGCTGCGCAATAGTATTGCGTCTGGGTGCGTGAACTCAGTTGCGACCTCATAGCAATCTCGAGGGAGCCGCTCCAGCCCCTTCAGCGACATCTGGTTTAGGGTCAGTATCTTATTTGACATGTGTTCCTCAAATGGACTATCTATAGTATGGAGATTTTAGCGCGCTCGCGTAACCCACGCTGGTATTCGTAATTGATCAAACGCCCTGCTTCAGTAGCGAGCACCTGTTGAAACTGCGCCTGCTCCTGATCCGGCAAGGACTTTAACTCACCAGCGGCTACGCTTAATAACTCAATCACGACTGCATCACCGTTAGGCATCGATATAAAATCGATGGATGTAGCGTCCGGAGTCGGTGAAGGCAACTGAAAAGTCCGGCCTAGAACTTCAGGCGGCAACACGGTATTGCGTCGCTGAACTCCCAGCTCCACGTTTAATTGATAGCCGTTAACGCTAGTAAAATGTTCTGCAGTTAGGCCGTCTTGTAGGGCCTGCAGCGCACGCTCAGTCTCAGATAAAACGCCTACCCGAGCATTTTCTTCTATCAGAGCCGCCACCACTTTCTCGCGCACTACCGACAGTGCCTCTATCTCTGGCTTGTTATGCTTGCGAACGCTTAAAACAACAAAAATATTTCCGGGCAGTTCAATTACTTCGCTATTATTTCCTGCTAACAATACATCCTCAGAAAAGGCCGCAGCCACCACAGAGGGATTGGAGAACAAGCCCTCAGCTGCTGAACGCGTGACACCCTCAGCTTGTTTGACTACCAGGTCGAGCTCTTTTGCAGGATTACGCAGATTTTCGGCATTGAATGACAAGTCCTTTAAAGATTCTACTGTAAGCAACAACATTTCTCTTGCATCGTCTTCCTGAATAGTGTTCTCCAGCGCTGGGCGCATGTCTTCGAAACTAGGAACATCTGCATCCTTACGTTCTGTGACTAGAATCAAATGCGTGCCTGCGGCCGTTTTTAAAGGCGCCGAAACAACTCCGGGCTGCAGCTGTGCGATGACAACTTCCATCTCTTCGGGAAAGGCATCACCGCTGGTATATCCTAGGTCGCCGCCCCTATCTGCGGACCCGATGTCATCAGACATGTCCTTTGCCACATCCGAAAAGTCAATACCAGCAGCTAGCTTATCCTGTGCCGCTGAAATACGTCGTTGTAGGTCACTATCGCCGCCAGACTCAAAAAGGATATGAGAAACACGATTTTGGGTTTGAAACTGAAGCTCTTGCTTAGCCTGTTCATAAGCTGCCAGAATCTCAGCCTCGCTTACCGGTTGACGATAGTTGTCGAGCGTTAGCTCTAAATACTCAATATCTAAAGACTCTTGAGTACGAAACTCTTCTTGATGATCGGCATAATACGTGTCAATTTCTGCTTCAGTCAGCGGCGACCTCGATCTAAATTTCTCTAGCGGTATGGTAAAAAAACGCAGATCACGCTGGGCCAACATGATCTGGGAATTCAGCGCTAGCTCTGCAGGGGTAATAAATTCACTACCTGCCATTCCACTGCTGAGCTGCGAGAGAAGCATGTCTTCAGTTAAGCTCTGCTTAAAGTAGCTGGGGGTATAGCCGGCACTGGAAAGTACATTTTTATAGCGGACGGGCGAGAATTTCCCGTCGATCTGAAATTGCTCCATATTTGCAACGGTGGCACCGATGTCGTTTTCTGATATGACGAGCTTCAAAGCTAGCGCTGCTTGCATCAGCAATGCGCGACTTATCAGCGATTCAAGCGCCTGCGGAGCAAGACGCTCGTCATCAAGCATCGCTGGATCGAACTGGTCACCCATCATGGAGATAAGACGTCGTTTTTGCGTATCCAAAGCTTGCTGTAATTGCTGGGGATATATCAGCTCGCCATTAACATCGGCAATTTCATTATCGCCCCCACTCACCAAAATAGATTGAATGCCAAAAAAAGCAAACGAGATAACAATGATTCCGATGATAATCTTGGCGGCCGTACCCTGTGTGTGCTGACGTATGTCCTGAAGCATGAATAATACCCACAAAAAATAAACAAAAAGGCGCACGTGAGCGTGCGCCTTTCGTTAAAACCTATGCCGCCAATTCGGCGACACTAAATACTATCGCAAGTAACCAAAAGACCTACGACGGTAATCGCGACTTATTTTCCGTTTACCGCATCCTTCAATGCTTTACCGGCCTTGAAGCTCGCCACTTTAGATGCGGCAATTTGAATCGTGGCACCGGTTTGAGGGTTACGGCCACTGCGAGCGTTACGGTGCTTTACAATGAAAGTACCAAACCCCACTAGAGCCACTTGCTCCTCATTTTTTAACTCGTTAGTAATGCTGTCTAACACTGCATCCAGTGCACGGCCAGCGGAAGCTTTTGGCAGATCAGCTGCCGCTGCAATTGCATCAATCAGTTCAGTTTTATTCACGATTTTCCCCTTGAGTGTTAAAGCCTACTTATTACCTTTAAGTGACATGAAGTGCAGCCTTTAGTGAAGCTGTCCTTATTAGTTCCCCATTATGGACGCGACGATCGGTAGCTCTAATATAACAAAAAATACCGCGCGCCCCTGATCAGACTGTATACCAGAGCGGGAATGCTGGTCAATTGTCTTTGAGGCCGTTAGTGAGTATTAATACGATTATTGTCGTCATTATCGCTATTCGGCGATGCGCTGACCGACTTTGCCAAAAACTCTTCGTCCGTTAGCGGGTCAGGCATCGTCTCTAATGCCAGCGCTAGCACTTCATCGATCCATTTTACGGGTCGGATCTCTAAGTCTTCTTTAATGTTATCCGGCACTTCCTTCAAATCTCGCTCATTTTCCTTGGGAATGATTACCGTTTTGATACCCCCGCGTCGAGCAGCCAAGAGCTTTTCTTTTAAACCACCAATGGGTAACACTTCCCCTCGCAGAGTAATTTCACCCGTCATTGCCACATCCGATCTGACCGGGATACTCGTTAGCACGGACACTAGGGCAGTGCACATGGCCACACCCGCACTAGGCCCATCTTTAGGGGTGGCACCTTCGGGGACATGAATATGAACATCCTGACTTTCGTGGTAATTTGCTGGGATTCCAAGCATTTGAGAGCGACTGCGGACCACAGTAGTAGCTGCCTGAATAGATTCCTGCATCACATCGCCCAACGAACCAGTCTGCACATGGCGCCCTTTGCCTTTAATAGCCACCGCTTCAATGGTAAGTAACTCGCCGCCTACTGAGGTCCAAGCTAAGCCCGTTACTTGGCCAATCTTACTGGCCCCTTCCGCGATGCCGTAGTTGCATTTACGTACACCGAGCAAATCAGGCAACATTTCTGCCGTAACAGTAATACCTGCACCTGCCTCACCCAGTGCAAATGCCTTGACCATTTTACGGCAGACCTTAGCAATCTCTCGCTCCAATGAACGCACCCCCGCTTCCCTCGTATAATAGCGGATGATATCGACAATGAGGTCCTCCGAGATCACCAGCTCATTCTTTTTCAAGCCGTTAAGTTTGATCTGTTTTGGAATGAGATATCGCGTAGCAATATTAAACTTCTCGTCCTCGGTGTAGCCCGGTATTCTTATGACCTCCATTCGGTCGAGGAGTGGCGCAGGGATATTCATGGTATTGGATGTGCAGACAAACATAACGTCGGATAAATCGTAGTCGACTTCTAAGTAGTGGTCGTTAAATGCGTGATTTTGCTCCGGATCGAGCACCTCTAACATTGCCGAGGCAGGATCACCACGATTATCCATTCCCATTTTGTCTATTTCATCAAGTAAAAATAGGGGATTTTTGACCCCGGCCTTCGACATTTTTTGTAGCAACTTGCCCGGCATTGAGCCTATATAAGTGCGGCGGTGGCCTCGTATTTCCGCTTCATCGCGAACGCCTCCCAGCGCCATGCGCACGAATTTCCGATTCGTCGCGCGCGCTATAGATTCTCCCAGAGAAGTCTTACCCACACCTGGCGGTCCCACCAAGCAAAGCACTGGCCCCTTAACTTTACGCACGCGTTTTTGAACAGCCAAGTATTCTAAAATACGATCCTTAACCTCTTCTAGACCATAATGATCTTCATTCAGAATGGCCGATGCCCGCTTCAGATCATGCTTAACCTTGCTGCGCTTGGACCAAGGCACGCTCACCATCCAGTCGATATAACTGCGCACCACAGATGCCTCTGCAGACATTGGCGACATCATTTTTAGCTTGCCTAGCTCTGCTTCCACCTTGTCTTTCGCCTCAGACGGCATTTTAGCTTCACTAATTCGGGCTTCTAGCGCGTCTAGCTCATTGGGTGCCTCGTCCATATCGCCCAGTTCTTTTTGAATGGCCTTCATCTGCTCATTGAGATAATACTCGCGCTGACTTTTTTCCATCTGCTTTTTGACGCGCCCTCGAACACGTTTTTCAACCTGAAACAGATCAATTTCAGCGTCCATTAATCCAATCAAATGCTCTATCCTGGCCGAAACGCCCGAAATCTCCAAAATGTGCTGCTTTTCTTCGAGCATAACTCCCATATGTGCCGCTATGGTGTCAGCCAAACGACTTGGCTCATCAATACCGGTAAGCGAGGTCAGCACCTCAGAGGGCACTTTTTTACTAAAATTAACATATTTTTCGAACTCGCTAGTGGTAGATTGTAATAGAGACTCAACCTCGCTTTCGAGAACATCCTCACTAATAATTTCCCTTACGCCGGCAACAGCAAACGCCCCTTCATCATCGACGTTATCCACCATCGCGCGATAGCTGCCCTCCACGAGGACCTTAATGGTGCCATCCGGAAGCTTAAGTAATTGAAGTATATTCGAGACGGTTCCGACCTGATAAAGGCTATCGGCAGTTGGGTTGTCATCTGCTGCATCGCGCTGAGCTACCAGCATGACCTGCTTATCATTGGCCATTGCGTGTTCCAAGGCGCTGATTGACCTCTCCCTACCCACGAACAGCGGCAGCACCATATGCGGAAAAACAACCACGTCTCGCAGTGGTAAAAGAGGAAGCTCGATAATAGTAGAAGAATCCATACACACCTCTGGGTTTAGCAAAAATATATGCTGTACAAAGTGTATGTGGGGGTGTTTACCCTAAAAATCAACCTATACGGCGCTGTAAATTGACCGCGTGCGTGACTTTGCAACGCCCACAAATACCCTAATGAGCACCTAATCGTCTGTGGAGGCTGCCACAGCTGCAAGTTCATTGTTTTGATAGACCAGCAGGGGTTCGGAGTCGCCGCGGATCACTGACTCATCAATGACGACTTTTATTACATCATCAAGAGAGGGGATGTTATACATGGAGTCCAATAGGATGCCTTCTAAAATAGAACGTAAACCGCGCGCGCCGGTCTTACGTTCCATACCTTTCTCAGCGATCGCGCGAAGACCGTCTTCACGAAAGTCGACCTCAACGCCCTCCATTTCAAAAATCTTACTGTACTGCTTGGTGAGCGAATTCTTCGGCTCCGTCAGTATCTGTACTAAGGCCTCTACGTCCAACTCTTCTAAGGTGGCAATAACGGGCAGACGACCAACGAATTCGGGAATCAAACCATACTGCACTAAGTCATCAGGCTCCAATTGCGACAGTAATTCACCCACATTGCGTTTTTCGGCTTTGCTCTTGACCTCGGCCCCGAACCCAATACCGCCCTTTTCCGAGCGATTACGTATTACCTTCTCCAACCCAGAGAAGGCGCCACCACAGATAAACAAAATATTGGACGTGTCGACCTGGAGGAATTCCTGCTGCGGATGCTTACGACCGCCCTGAGGTGGGACGGACGCAATGGTGCCTTCGATCAATTTAAGCAGCGCCTGCTGCACACCCTCGCCAGACACATCGCGCGTTATGGAGGGGTTATCCGACTTCCGTGAAATCTTGTCGATTTCGTCAATGTAAACAATTCCGACCTGTGCCTTCTCTACGTCGTACTCGCATTTCTGCAAGAGCTTCTGAATGATATTTTCAACATCTTCTCCGACGTATCCAGCCTCTGTCAGCGTGGTTGCATCTGCTATTGTGAACGGAACATCAAGCAGACGCGCCAAAGTCTCTGCCAGCAAAGTTTTACCACTACCCGTGGGTCCAACCAACAGTATATTACTTTTACCAAGCTCAACGTCGCCTCGGCTGGCCGTATGTCGCAGCCGCTTATAATGGTTGTAGACAGCAACTGCGAGAACTTTCTTCGCTCTGTTCTGTCCGATTACGTATTCATCAAGTGTTGCATTAATTTCGTGGGGAACAGGTAAGTGGTCCTTCTTCTCCTCTGAAGTGCTTTCCTGTACTTCCTCGCGGATAATGTCATTACACAGGTCCACGCATTCATCGCAGATGAACACTGAAGGTCCAGCAATTAGCTTTCGGACTTCATGCTGACTTTTACCGCAAAACGAGCAGTACAGTAGCTTGCCGCCATCATCACCTGATTTTGTGGTGTTATCACTCATCTAACCGCCCACTTTCCTTAACATGTTGATAAAGCCATCCTCACAATTCACGATGGTGTTTTTTGTCGATATTTGCAAGTCCCAAAGAGAACTAAATACTGCTATTTACCCTCGTCTACCTCCACAGCTGCAGTGCTGGAGCGGCTTTCAACAACTTAGTCTACTAGTCCATATTCCTTGCTTTGCTGCGCGTTCATGAAGCGATCGCGCTCAGTGTCGCGCTCGATATTTTCAATAGTCTGGCCCGTATGCTCTGCCATAAGTTGGTTGAGTCGCTGACGAATAATCAGAATTTCTCGAGCTTGGATGTCTATATCCGTAGCTTGCCCCTGAGCGCCCCCGCTGGGCTGGTGTATCATGGTGCGAGCATTCGGCAAGCAAAACCGCTTACCCTTAGCTCCTCCAGAAAGCAAGAACGCACCCATAGAAGCGGCTTGCCCAATACACATCGTACTGACATCTGGCTTTATGAATTGCATTGTGTCGTAAATAGACAAGCCAGCGGTGACTGAACCTCCGGGAGAGTTGATATATAAATGGATATCCTTGTCAGGGTTCTCCGACTCCAGAAATAATAGCTGCGCAACAATCAAGTTAGCCATGTGATCTTCTACTGCGCCAACAACGAAAATAACTCGCTCTTTTAATAGCCTTGAGTAAATGTCATAAGACCGCTCCCCACGCGCGGTCTGCTCTACGACCATAGGGATTAGTCCTAAGTTGCGAACCTCATTGGTACTTTCACTGTTAACTCTATTTGGCATCTGCCCTGCCCCTAATTTCAAATATCTCTTTACCTGAGCAACGGCAGCCTCCTGCCGAGCCCCTAAAGCGTGTATCAGGCTTCCGCCTTGTCAGCACCAATAATATCTTGGTAACTGCTTTCATTCTCAGTAACATTTGCACCCGCCAGCAATTTTTCAACCACCTGATCTTCCAATATTTTCGATTCTACCGACGAGCGCTGCTGGGGGTTTGACTGGTAGTAATCCATGACCTCTTGCGGAGACTCATACGTCGACGCTATCTCCTCGATAGCTTTAGATATACGCTCGTCATCGGCTCTCAGTTCATAACTTGAGATGTACTCAGCAAGCACCAACCCTAACTTCACCCGACGCTCGGCATTTTCTAAAAACATCGTGTCCGGTAGCAAAGATTCTAAATCCAAGTCCATATTTCCTGCCCCGCCGAATTGTTGGAACATTTGCTGCCGCATGGCTGAGATTTCCTGCCCGACAAGCGCCTTCGGCACTTCTAGCCCCTGATGCGCTTCAAGTAACGCGTTCATCACCTGTTGTTTGATGTTGGCCTCTACTGCGTTCCTCAATTCGCGTGCCATATTCGCACCAACGTCTTCGCGAAAGCGTTCTTCACCCCCTTCATTCACCCCATACTTAACGAATAACTCTTCATCAATTTTTGCAGGAGTCAGTTCCATAACTTTGTTGAGCGTAACATTGAATTCAACTGCAGCACCCTTGAGGTCTTCGTTGTGGTAGTCGTCTGGAAAACTCAGTGAGAGCGTTTTCGCCTCCTCGACGTTCATGCCGACAATACCATCTTCAAAACCCTTGATCATACGACCGGATCCCAATTCCAGATCACTATCTTCGGCACTACCGCCATCGAACTCCTCGCCATCCTTCAAGCCGGTATAATTTAAATTGACCTTATCCGTCATTACAGCTGCGCGTTTGACCTCATCCCACGTACCCTGCTGTTTACGGAAGACCTCGATGATAGCCGTGATGTCTTCTTCCTTGACCTCTGCCACCGGCTTAGCCACTGGAAAGTCTTTCATGTCGACTAATTCCACATCGGGAAATACCTCAAAGACGGCAACGTATTGGAGATCCTTGCCTGGCTCTAAGTTCTTTGGCTCGATGCTGGGCTGCCCTGCAGGACGAAGCTTCTCTTGCACAACGGCTTCTTGGAATGACTGACTGACAACCTCGCCTAGCACTTCCTGGCGCACACCGGCGCCGTAGCGTTGGCGCATGACTTTCAGCGGCACCTTCCCCGGGCGAAAGCCAGGAAGCTTTGCCTTTTGCGCCGCTTTCTGGAGCCGACTATCGACTTCCACTTCCACACGCTCTGCAGGCACGCCTACAGTCAAGCGCCGCTCTAAATTCGAAGTGGTTTCAATGGATACCTGCATAATTGTTCCTTATCAAGCACTGGTTATCGGGGCCTGCAGTGCCCACGCATTCGGGCCCCTCGCCACATTAAAACCACTGCAGGGAGTTCAGCCAATAATTTGGTGCGGAAGGAGAGACTCGAACTCTCACGCCTTGCGGCACTGGAACCTAAATCCAGCGCGTATACCAATTTCGCCACTTCCGCTAAAAAAATCCTTCCAACTAGCTAGAAATCACCCTGTAAACATTTTTTAAAGTACTGATTTTGGGAAACTTTTCTAAACGTCATTTAATTGATTGGGAGGGTATCTTTAAAGGCGATGAGTCTGCCACAAAGCGGCCCTTGGTTCAACCACCAGCATGACGCCAGCGCGGTGTTTTCGCTGGGTATGGGCATATAAAAAGGGTGATCTGCAATGAACCGCCCGTTCTGTCGCTCAATCAGTCAGACACGCGGGATCGAAGCTATACTCGCCCCGCAACCACTGTGCTACTTCCAACGCAGCCGCTCCAGGCAGGGCAGCATATTCCAGGGCAAGTTGTTGGCACTGTTGTTGCCCCATACCAGACAACCCCTGCTGCTCGAATACTTGCCCGTCCCGCGACAACCTTTCCCAAGTCAGTGGCCCTAATAATCGACATAGAACGTCATCGTTAAAGTGGCCGCTACCATACAAGCCAGCCAGCCCGCTCAAGGCTGGCAGTGACAACAGGCCTTGATTCATGGGATTACACAAATGCCCGCTGATATATTCGCCCAAGTCAGCAGACCGAGCCGCCAACTTGCTTGTGTATAAAAAATTACTGCGCACAGCACCATCGTTCACTGGATAATTGTCCCAAAGCAGAACTGCACGACCCAATTGCTCAACGATCGGCTGAAGATCACTCGTCTCTATCGATTTTGAGCAGACTTGATTTCCCGTCCAAAATATTTCTGCGTGCAACGGCATATCCTCACCCAACTGGCGCCAATAATCTCCGGGCATGGGGCCGAAATGCTGCTCTAGCACCGGGTCAAAGGAATAGTAAGTGGGACATACCAACACCTTTGCGCTCGGAGCCCAACGACAAACATCGAATACGATCTCAGCCTGACGGCTCGCTAAGGCATCCAAGTTCCCCGGCATGTCGTCAAAGAGAATGGCCAACAGAGGGGCTTCTAATTCACCCAGACGCTCCAGCTTGGCTTTTAGCTGTGCACGCTGCGGAGCACCATAATCGCGATAAAGCTCAACGGGGGAAAGCCCAACACCCCACTTGATACCGCGCTCTGCGTAGGTTTTCGAGAGTTGTTGTAGTTCAAGCCATTTAGTCTGAGGCCAGTCATGCTGCCACTGCCGGCGCAAATAAGGGTCTTCCTTGGGGCAGTATATGCAAGCGTTAAGGCCCGCCTCGCTGAGGTAATCCGCATAAGCCAATCGGGTATCAATTGACCAAGAGCGCCCATAAAACCCTTCAATCACACCAACTAAAGTCCCTTTTATAGTGACCATTTCGCGGACCTATATAATAAAAAATTATTAAAAATAAATCTTAAATAGCTAATAATACTAAAAAAAGCCAATTTAATGTGGAAAACTACCAACTTTTAGCCATACTACAACAGTGGCTGCCTTAGCATGAGTTCAACCGAGTTGTCATGAGAGTAAATGGCTACTCTCGTTTTGAAACAGTTGCTTTGTGTTTCACTCTTAATGGTCTTCGTGGGTCCCTTTTGGGGCCCATTTTTTTATCATTAAATGGCAACTGGTTTTTGGCGGCTATGGCGCAGTAGCCCCGTTATTAATCTACATTGTGTGAGTGGGTCGATCAGAAGAGAGTACACCCGCGAGGTGGTTTTCAATCTTGGCATTTGCAGTGGCATCTTGGTCACTAAATTGCACCCCAATACCTGCTGTGCGATTACCCTGCGCACCCTGAGGTGTCAACCACACTACCTTTCCCGAAATAGGAATCTTTTCTGATTCATCCATCAGTGTCAAAAGCACAAACACTTCGTCGCCTAAGGAATAGGCCTCATTCGTGGGAACAAACAACCCACCATTGTCCAAAAAAGGCATGTAGGCAGAGTACAATACAGCCTTGTCCTTTATCGTAAGCGACAATATTCCGTTGCGGCTATGTTGCTCTTGGTCGCTCATAAGACGTCCTCTCCTCTCTGCCCGACAATATTACCATCCAGCAGCACTGCCCCCAACTCCCGGCTAAATTTTGATAACAATGCATCGAGCAATAACTGTTTGTTAGGGTTGGCGCCAGCACTTACTGCGCCTTTCAACTGTGCCAACTCATCGGATAGGCCAAAGGCTATGCGTGCCGGTTTTGATTTTAGCTGCTCACTTGAAAGCGATCTCAACAATCGTTGCAAGTCGACTGCGATTTCATCTAGAAAAGCGGCAGTATCCGCATCCGCCCACAACGCAACTGCCTGAGGCACTGTGATTCTTCCAGCCAATAGTGCCTGCAAGCCAAAGTTCCGTGCAGCGAATTCCTCAACCCCTCCGCCCTCAAACAATTGCTGCGCGAGAAGCGGGCGTCCCTCTGCCATTGCCAGGAGCTTTTCGCTCTCCTGTCGGCTGCCGGTAGCCTTATCCAACCACTGGCAAGCGTCAATTACACTGGGTGCCCGCAGCCGCAGTATCTGGCAGCGCGAGCGGATGGTGGCTGGAACATTATTCATGCGGTGGCAGACAAGTATTATATAAGTGCCAATTGCTGGCTCTTCGAGAGTTTTGAGTAACGCATTGAACGCACTCACATTCATACTGTCGGCCGGCACGAGAACCATCACTTTACGCAATCCAAAACTTGCTGTCATATTTGAGAACCGCACAACGTCACGAATCTGATCGATCTTAATAACCCGGCTTTTCGCCTCAGGTTGCACCCATCTGAAATCCCCGTGATTGCCTCTGGCACTGAGCTCACAGGCATGACATCTTCCGCAATTGAGGCCCCCTTCTGGCTGGGCGCACAGCAGCAATCTCGCCAAAGACAGGGCCAAATGTGACTTTCCTGAATACTGCACTCCGTCCAGTAAAAGGGCATGCGGCAACTGTCCATCTTGCAGCTGATCGTTCAACTTGCCCCACTGATGAGCATGCCATGGCAAGGGTGACGTTACAGCGGGAAGGTCATTCAGAGGATCAATCACGACTCAACAGACCTCTCACGCCAATAAGAGAAAACCTCGTTACCCACTGCAAGCAGTTGCTGCTGTACGCTATCCAGCGACACGCTCGCGTCAATGATCCGGTAGCGACCGCTATCGTCATTAGCCTGTTTTAGGTAGCTAATGCGAACACGTTCAAAAAAATCCAGATCCTCCTGCTCAAATCGATCCAGTTCGCCTCTTCCGCGCGCCCTTGACATGCCAACAGCCGTTGGCGCATCAAGCAAAAGCGTCACATCAGGCCGCAATTTATCTTGAACTAACTCCTCAAGCTGCTTCACCGTGTCCCATGCGACGCCTCTTCCGCCACATTGATAAGCATACGTTGCATCTGTGAAACGATCGCATAAAACGACCTGCCCCGTCGCTAGAGCCGGCTCAATAAACTCCCGAATATGCTGCGCACGCGCCGCAAAAATCAACAATAATTCTGCCATCGCACTCACTTTCTCTTGGCGAATCTGTAACAACAAATTTCGAATATCCTCGCCAATCCGTGTACCACCAGGCTCTCTGGTACAGACAACGTCGACACCTTTGTCGTGTAAAAAATTTTCGAGAAACGTCAGGTTAGTAGATTTACCGACACCCTCTCCGCCCTCCATAGTAATAAAAAGGCCTCTGATGCTCACGTCACTGTGGCCCCTCTGGTGATGAAGTGTAATTTTCCCGTCGCTGTAATTGAAACTTACCGACGGCGCGGTTATGTTCTGCTAAAGTTCTGCTGAAAACATGTCCACCATCGCCTCTAGCGACAAAGTACAGAGCGTTAGTTTCGGCCGGATGCAGTGCTGCATAAATTGCCGCTCGACCAGATAGGGCAATTGGGGTTGGGGGCAAACCAGAATGGCGATATGTGTTGTACGCATTGCTACTGTCTTTGAGATGACGACGCCGCAAATTCCCATCAAACTCGGTACCCATTCCATAAATAACGGTAGGATCTGTCTGCAGAAGCATTCCTTGCTCTAGTCGCCGCACAAAGACACCTGAAATCTGCTCTCTTTCCGACGCAAGACCTGTTTCTCGCTCGATAATCGACGCCATAATTAATGCGTCATAGGGTGTTTCATAGGGCAATCCCGATGCTCTCTCACCCCATTCTTTTTGTAACACATCGATCAAGGCCGCGTGTGCACGCTCTAAAATGCTAAGATCGGTATCGCCGCGTAAATACCGATAAGTGTCAGGAAAAAAGAGTCCCTCCGGTTTTAAATAGGGCTTGATTAACGTCATCAGCTGCGGGTCCGAAGGCCCGGTTAAAACTGTTTCTAATGCCGCCTGCTGCGCGAGAATACCCAACGCTTTCGCGAGGGTGATACCCTCAGGGAAAGTCACTTGATAATGAATTACATCGCCGTCACTGAATTGCTTTAGCATGGCCTCTGCGGTTAATCCTGGAAGTAGTCGATATTCCCCACGCTTTATTGCCTGATCTATCCCGGTCCATCTGCCATAGAATATCAATAAACTCGGATGTGCTAAAATGCCCATGTTGTTTAGGTTGTTAGCAACCGACCGCAGCGAGTCGCCCTGTTCAATTGTGAGTACAAAGCCTGCTTCAGGAATGAGCAGTGGAGCATCCCACTGCTGTCGCAATTCACTAAAAGCTAGGCCACCCAGAATCACTAGCATCAGCGCCGATACAAGCAGCTTTTGAATCACCTCAGCTCTTCCTGATAGCGCTGAAATATTGCCTCACATACTCCATGAGCATCCCATTTCTGCTGGCCAATTCTCGAAACAGGCCGAACACCTTGCAGACTATTGCTATAAAAAATTTCGTCCGCTGCCTGCAGATCACGCAATGTCAAAGTGGACTCGCGAACCGCCAACCCGAGAGCGGGAGCCCACCTCTCGATAATGAGCCTCCGCCGAGTGCCCAAGATCCCGCAGTTGTCAAGCTTCGGGGTCAGTAACTGACCTTCATGAACCAAAAACAAATTACCTGCGACCACCGAGGCCAGATGCCCATTCTGATCCAGCAGGATGGCCTCGTCGACCCCTTCCGCTTTAACTTGCGCAGCTGCTAAAACTTGCTCCAGTCGATTAAGGTGTTTAATCCGGGCCAGATACGGTTGCATAGCAAGGCGAATATTCGCGAAACACAACTTCGCCGCAGTCGAGATTTGTCCACAATCACGATCGAGTTGACTGACACTGATCAGAATCCGCGGCACCGCATCTTCAGGGGGTGCGTAGCCTCGCTGGCTACTACCGCGGCTTACACTTAAACGCAGTACGGACCAACGCCCATGGATAGCGCCGGTGACGCTATCCAGCTGTTGCCGCGCAGCTGCAATACAATCAGGAATAGCGAGCGCTTTTAACCCCAGCGACAGTCTTTCTAAATGCAGATCTGCAAAGAGCGGCGCTCCTTGATGTATCAGCATAGTTTCAAACACGCCGTCACCAAAGTCGAATCCCCGATCGGGTAATGGCAGCGTGACTGTTGGTGTGCCGTCAAGCCAGATCTCAGACCGCTGGGGCACGGGCAGGCCAGTCAATCAGCTTTGCAGAACAGCAATGATCCATTGGTTCCACCAAATCCGAAAGAGTTTGACAGCGTACTATGGATGACACGTTCCTGTGCGGTATTGGGGACGTAATTCAAAGTGCAACCCTCGTCAGCCTGGTCAAGATTTATGGTCGGGGGTGCTACTTGGTCACGCAAAGCCAGAATGGAAAAAATGGCTTCCACGGCGCCAGCCGCACCTAATAAGTGACCTATCATAGACTTGGTTGAACTAACCGCGATTTGCGCAGCTGCACTGCCGAACACCGACTCCACTGCGCGACTTTCAGCGAGGTCACCAGCATGGGTAGAGGTTCCATGGGCGTTGATATAGCTAATTTTATCAAGCGCAATGCCCGCATCTTTGATCGCATTGGACATGGATGCCGCAGCACCTCTACCATTTTCAGGGGGCAGCGTCATATGGTAAGCATCACCACTCATACCAAAGCCCCGGAGTTCTGCATAGATTTTCGCGCCTCTGGCCTTCGCAGATTCATATTCTTCAAGCACAAGTACTCCGGCACCATCGCCCAAGACGAAGCCATCGCGGTCTTTATCCCATGGTCGGGAAGCTCGAACAGGATCATCATTGCGTGTAGACAGGGCTCTAGCTGCCGCAAAGCCACCTAAACCAACGGGGGTAGTCGCCATTTCGGCACCGCCAACCAACATTGCATCCGCATCACCCAATGCAATCAACCTAGCACCCAAACCAATATTATGTGTGCCGGAAGTGCAGGCCGTCACTACCGCAAGATTAGGTCCCTGAAGATTATATTTCACTGAAAGATTGCCAGATATCATATTGATGATAGAGCCTGGAACAAAAAAGGGTGAGACGCGACGCGGTCCTGAGGTGCGAATAATTTCAGTATTCTTCTCTATCTGACCGATACCGCCGATTCCTGAGCCAATAGAGCAGCCGATGCGCGGCGCACTTTCTTCACTCACCTCAAGTCCACTGTCTTGCATGGCCTGCATCCCTGCCACCATACCGTACTGCACGAACACATCCTGCTTTCGCGCCTCTTTTTCAGCTAGGTAAGGGGAAATGTCGAAATTTTTAACGCTGGCACTAAACCTGGTGCTGTAAGCGGAAGTGTCGAAACTATCAATTAGTGCCGCACCACTCCTACCTTCCAAGATGTTGTCCCAAGTTTCATCCACCGTATGACCGACGGGACTCACCATCCCCATTCCAGTTACGACAACCCTTCTGCCAATCAACGATATAACTCCTCTAGCGCGCACTTTCTGGGAGGTGCAAAAAAAGAAAAATCGCTCTATCTAACTAGAAACGGTTTCTCGCGTAGTCACGGCTGCGACAGATCAGGCAAGATTGGCGTTGATGTATGCGATCGCCAAAGCCACGGTAGTAATTTTTTCCGCTTCTTCATCTGGGATTTCAGTTTCAAATTCTTCTTCCAGCGCCATGACTAATTCAACGGTATCCAGAGAGTCTGCACCGAGATCCTCGACAAAAGATGCTTCTGTTTGCACCTCTTCTTCTTTGACGCCAAGTTGCTCCGCTACGATCTTCTTCACGCGCTCTTCAATGCTACTCATTTTATCTATCACTCCTAATGTATTTAGTTCTAAACATACCCAACTGCACGGCCCGGGGGGACAGTTTACTCTGTTTTCCCAACGAGTAATAAATTTTTTTTAACACGACGGGCAATCCTATATTTAACCTATAGATATCAGTTATTTATCCCATATACATACCACCGTTAATGTGGACTGTTTCACCCGTAATGTAGCTCGCCATATCACTGCATAAAAAGCTCACCAGGGCAGCAATTTCTGCCGCACTACCAAGTCGCCCAAGGGGTATTTGCTGCAGTAACAAATCACGCTGCGCTTCGGGTAGATCCCGCGTCATATCGGTATCGATAAAGCCCGGCGCAACACAGTTAACAGTGACGGCACGGGAGCCTAATTCACGCGCTAGCGCACGAGAAAAGCCTTCTGCACCCGCTTTTGTCGCCGCATAATTACTTTGGCCTATGTTACCCATAGAACCCACTACCGATGTAATATTAACAATACGGCCCCAGCGTGCCTTCGTCATACCCCGAAGGCAGGCCTTGCTAACGCGATAGAGGCCGCTGAGGTTAGTCTCCATAACATCTTGCCATTCTGCTTCCTTCATACGCATTAAAATATTGTCCCGTGTAATGCCGGCGTTATTGACTACCACTAAAGGAGACCCAAATTGCTCCGCAATAGCCTTAATTGCCATCGCTACACTATCTTGTTCGGAAACATTCAATGTGAGGCCGCGACCGGGATTATTTTCTTGTGCAAGGTAAGAGGAAATAGCTTCCGCGCCAATATCACTGGTAGCGGTTCCTACGACGATGAAGCCGTCGGCAGACAGCGACTTTGCGATTGCTTCTCCAATTCCACGACTAGCGCCAGTAACAAGAGCCACCTTTTTGCCTTCCGCCATACTGAGCCTCCTGTGCCCTATTTTAGTTCGGCTGCGATTTCCAATAATGCTTCGGGTTCTTCTAAAGCATAGCACTTCAAGGTTTTTTCAATCCGCCGACTTAGTCCGCTCAGCACCTTGCCTGGGCCGCATTCAACAATATTCTGCGCCCCTGTCTCAATAACACTGCGCATACACGCGGTCCAATGCACCGGGCTATAGATCTGCTCGACCAATAATGCGCGTATTTTTTCCGGGTCAGCCTCCACGCTTGCGTTCACATTGTGTACTACGGGTATATCAGGCGATGTAATCATGATTCCCGCAATCGCCTCAGCTAGATGTTCCCCCGCGGGCTTCATCAATTGGGTATGAAATGGCGCACTGACCGGGAGAGGCAACGCTCTTTTTGCGCCCGCTTCCTTCAACGCATTTATAGCGCTATTTACGGCTGGAGCACTTCCGGCAATAACAACCTGCCCTGGTGAATTAAAGTTTACCGCAGAGACAACATCGTTCTGCTCCTGCTCAACCTGCTTACATATCCGAATAACCTCAGAATCATCAATGCCGATAATCGCGGCCATCGCCCCTTGGTCTGCAGGCACAGCGGTTTGCATAAATTCTCCTCGCTTGCGCACCAATTGAACTGCATCAGCGAACCCCAGCGCGCCAGCACAGACCAATGCTGAGAACTCTCCGAGACTATGGCCAGCCATAATACGAGGAAGCACATCTGACATCTCACCCCATGCTCGCCAAAGTGCAACACTGCACGTCAGCAACATTGGCTGCGTCGTTTCCGTCAGGTTTAATGCTTCTTGTGGGCCGCTCATCACCAAAGACCACAAATCATAGTCAAGTGCGTCAGAAGCTTCCTCAAAGGTAACCCTGACTACAGCGAACTTATCGTACGCCGAAGCCAGCATTCCCACCCGCTGGGAACCCTGACCCGGAAAAACGAACGCAACCGTATTCTCACGCATAAATGCTACCGCCTCATTTCGCACCGCGGGACAACGCCATCGAGACTTCCACAGCCAAGTACGCTGCTATGCGTTGCACGTAAAAATACCGCCGTTTTAACAACACTTTGCCGCCACTGCGGTGCCTGCAGCGGCAAAAAGGAACTAGCGGAACATGTGGCTGGTAGATCATAAGGATGGTGTTGCATTGTTTGAAGTGCCCAATATGGTCCAAACACGCAAGCGAGGAGTCCATCCCTCGCAGATTTAGCTCGCGGGTAGCACCAATGTGCGCGGCGCCGTGCCGCGCTAAGCCCGATCAAGCCACAGGTATTAGTCGTCGGAACCGCTGTCGATCACCTTTTTGCCACGATAGAACCCATCAGCCGTAACGTGATGACGACGGTGGGTCTCTCCTGACGTTTGATCTACGGACAACGTCGGTCCGGACAGCGCATCATGCGAGCGCCTCATTCCGCGCCGCGACCGCGTCTTTTTACTTTTCTGAACAGCCATGACTAAAACTCCTAGTGCTTATTGCTGGGCTTCAACTGCTCCAGCACATCAAACGGATTCGGTTTCTCTTCTACAACAGCCTCTTTTACTAGAGGGTCAAAAAAAGACACCGTCTTCCTCTTACAGGTCCCTGTGTCGTGATAGCTGAACGGTTTCATCGCCAGTATCAACTCTTCCTCTACCAGTTCCAAAAGACTACAGGTATCCTCTTGCAGAATTAATGGATCTAAATACCTTGGAAGACTCGCAGCCTCTTCATCGGTCCAGACAACAGCCAGCTTGCTTTCACTGGACAGACGCTCTGGCATGGTTTCAAGACAGCGCTGACACACTGCCAAAAAGTCGGCTTCCACGGCCACATCGACTAGATACCTTCCTTCCTCATCTCGTGAAAAGGTCATCTTGACTGCAACCCTTCCTTCGTCACCTGCTAAAAGTGGCCTAAACCGCGCCAAGTCCAGCGGCTTTAATTCGCCGGCCATCACTAAGCCTCGGACCGCGGCTTTGCGAACATCTAGCATGGTTAGAAGAGGCTCAGGCAACATAGGCGCGCATGATAGGTGTGCATTGCCCCTTTGTCAAAAATATCTTTAGAATACAGACAGTTCTCTGCACTCAACCTTAATCTGGCATGACCTATGAATATCATTCTCGCATCAACATCACCATACCGGCGTCGTTTACTTAAACGCCTGCACCTACCTTTTCAATGCGTGGCTCCTAAAACCGACGAAACTCCATGGGCTGGCGAGGCACCCGCTGCTCTGGCAATGCGCTTAGCGCAAGCCAAAGCCGAATCTGTCGCCATGCTGCATACCGACGCGCTAGTTATTGGCAGCGATCAGGTCGCTTCAGTAGACGGCCACATCATGGGTAAGCCAGAGAACTTCGACACCGCCTCAGCTCAACTGCGCAGCAGTTCTGGTCAGGAGGTCGTGTTTCATACTGCAATTGCGTTACTAGCCCCAAACCGCGCCCAAGAGCGACTGCATGTAGAGCGATTTTGCGTGCGGTTTCGGACCCTCAGCAACAGCCAAATCGCAAACTACCTCCACCGCGAGCAGCCCTATGATTGCGCAGGAAGCTTTAAGGTTGAAGGTCTTGGCATCGCCCTATTTGAGCGCTTAATCGGTGATGACCCGACAAGTTTGGAGGGATTGCCGTTGATTCAATTGACCGAACTATTAGGCGAATTCGGCGTGGATATCTTATAATATCAGAGTAAATCTAAAAAAATATACAAATTAAAACAATTATTTACGAGATATTTCTAATATTTTTTTTAAATAGTCATCCAAAGGAGCCTGTAGATTCAACTCAGCCGTATCAGGCAGTGAAAAGCGCAAAGAAGCTGCATGCAAAAAAAGGCGCTTTAAACCGGCTCTGCGGGCAAAGCTCTCACTGCGGTCATCGCGGTACTTGTCATCACCGAGCACAGGAAAGCCGGCATGCTGAGCGTGAACCCGAATCTGGTGCGTACGCCCGGTAATGGGGCGCGCCTCTAGCAGCGTAGCGCCCGCTAACCGTTCCACCACACTAAACTCCGTCACCGCCCTCTTTCCTCCTGCATTAACCCGCACCATGCGCTCGCCCGATTGTAAGAAATTCTTCTCCAGCGGAGCATCCACAACACGCATCGCTCTCGGCCATTTACCCGCGACGAGAGCGAAATAACGCTTATCAATATGCTTTTCACGTAATTGTCGATGTAACTCCCTCAAGACAGCGGCCCGCTTGGCAATAAGAATTAAACCAGACGTATCACGGTCCAGTCTGTGCACCAACTCCAGATAACGAGCCTCAGGACGCATTTTGCGTAAACACTCTATTAGCCCAAAGTTGAGGCCACTTCCGCCATGTACCGCAAGCCCAGACGGCTTATCTATCGCCAATAGGTCATCATCTTCATAGACAATCTGTCTCGATAGCAGTTCAACCTGCTTGAAAGGGATACCCGGTAGGGCGGGGACTGAAGGCTGGTGAAGTGGCGGCAATCGCACAGAATCACCAATGACAAGTCGATAATCCGCGCGCACCCTACCTTTATTCACCCGCACTTCGCCCTTGCGCAGAGCCCGATATAAGCGGGTGCGAGGGACACCCTTCAACTCTCGCATCAGAAAATTATCCAAGCGTTGCCCTGCCGAATTCTCATCTACAGTCATATGGCGCGTATGCCCAGCGGGGAAACTGCTCGGGTGCTCAGACATATGTAATACAAGTCATGTCATTTTTGTCCATATACTGCTACCATGTCCGCTGTGGTCGCCCTCGCTTTTGGCTTGAAGCCAACGCCGGTGCTGGCATGACCCTCTAGCGATTGATTGAGCCTGCGCGTGAGACGCATGGCGCCGCTAGACGAACCACACAAACCAAATGGATGTCGGCTTTATGACAAAGTGCGAGAGCGATACAAGCTTCGCAGGCGATTAAGCCAAGCCGGCAATGTTATGAACCGAGCAGTGCGTACTGCCGGGACACAGATTCAGTTACTAAAGAACGATCAGCGTCACTGTGGGCCATGTAGGAGCTGCGACACTAGCAAAAAGGCGAGTGCAGCACCACAAAACTTTGCGGCCAAACGCTGAAACGACCACAAAACAACGTGGTTGGTGTTAACAAGATATCTGGGTGGAATCAGCAACGAGCTTAGGGTTGCATCCGGTAAACGGCGAAAAACCGCATGGTTTTTGGTCTATCGCTACTGTTAATCGGCGTTGTGCCGGCTTTGTATCTGATCTCCTGTCCCGCCAGACCTGCTCTACAGAAGGTAACGGCGGTATGAAGAAAATATTAATTAATGCAACTCAACCTGAAGAGCTGCGCGTCGCAATGGTCGACGGGCAACGCCTCTACGATCTCGACATTGAAAATCGCACCCGCGTGCAAAAAAAAGCCAGTATTTTCAAGGGCAAAATCACTCGTGTCGAACCTAGCTTAGAGGCCGCGTTCGTGGACTTTGGCGCAGAGCGTCACGGCTTTCTGCCGCTCAAAGAAATCGCAAGGGAGTACTTCTTCCGAAATCCCGGCGGCGACGGGCGACTGAAAATTAAGGACATTGTAAAAGAAGGGACAGAAGTCGTCGTTCAGGTCGACAAGGAAGAGCGCGGCAACAAGGGTGCGGCTCTCACCACGTTTGCCAGCTTAGCGGGTCGATACATGGTACTCATGCCCAACAACCCGCGGGCCGGCGGCATCTCTCGTCGCATTGAAGGTGAGGAGCGCACTGAGTTGAAGGCTGCACTCAACACTCTCGAAATTCCCAATGGAATGGGCGTGATAATCCGAACTGCGGGAGTTGGTCGTGCGGCAGAGGAGCTTCAGTGGGACCTCAATTATCTTCTACAACTTTGGGAGTCCATCTCTAAGGCAGCAAAAACAGCCAAGGCCAAAGACCTCTTGTTTCAGGAAAGTAATGTAATCATTCGAGCCGTGCGCGACTACCTGCGCGATGACGTTGGCCAGGTATTGATTGACTCTCCTGAGGCTCACAAACAGGCCACTGACTTTGTTGGTCAAGTCATGCCCAAGTACTTGTCTCGCATTCAGCTATACGAAGACAATATTCCGATGTTTAACCGTTTTCAGATCGAGAGTCAGATCGAAACGGCTTTTCAGCGTGAGGTACGATTACCCTCTGGCGGTTCGATCGTTATAGATCCGACCGAAGCGCTAATCTCAATCGACATCAATTCCGCCCGCGCAACCCGTGGATCTGATATCGAAGAAACAGCCCTGAACACAAACCTCGAAGCTGCAGATGAAGTCGCAAGACAATTGCGTCTGCGCGACATGGGTGGGCTGGTCGTGATCGACTTTATCGACATGCTGGCACCGCGCAACCAACGTGCGGTCGAAAATCGCGTGCGCGACGCCCTTGAAATCGATCGAGCCCGGGTTCAGGTCGGCAGAATATCCCGCTTTGGCCTGCTCGAGATGTCTCGTCAGCGCCTGCGGCCGTCCTTAGGCGAGACCAGCGCTATCGTCTGCCCGCGCTGCAACGGCCAGGGTAGTATTCGGGACACTAAGTCATTGGCACTATCGATTCTGCGTTTACTTGAAGAGGAAGCTATCAAAGACCGTAGTGCAGAAGTCCGCGCCGTTGTGCCCCTAGACGTCGCGGCCTATCTCTTGAATGAGAAGCGATCGGCGTTAACGGAAATCGAGCAAGACACGAAGTCACGCGTCTTGGTTATTCCTAATCCGAATTTGGAGACCCCACATTTTGAAGTAACTCGTCTACGTACCGACGAGATGGGCTCTGGACACGAAGTCAGTTATAAAATCGATATCGCAGTTCCGGATACTGCCACAATTAGCGACACCCGACCGCCTGCGATTCCGAAACAACAGCAGGCCGCTGTGCAGGGCGTCCCGCAGCGCGTTCCAGCACCACAAGCTGAAAGCAAATCCGTTGGCAAGGCAGCATCAAGTAAAACCACTCAAAACCGATCGAGAGGCGGCAGCTCTGACAAACCGGCTCAGGGTGTCATCGCACGTTTATGGTCTGCGATTGTCGGTCGCAGTAATACCGAAGAGCCCATTGTCGGCAAAAAATCACCTCAGAATGGGCGTCCTGACGGTCAGCGTCAAAAGACGACATCTGGCGAACAGAGGAGTTCAAACAATCGGAATCGAAACCGCAGGCGCAATGCCCAAGGCGGACAGCAAGCGCGGGATCGCGGCACGGCATCCGTTGGGGGCGATGACAAGCGGGGTCAACAAAAACGTGGCCGTAATAGTGATCACGCTCAAGGTCGCAATGAAGGCAGCCGTCGCGCCAATCGCGATAACCCAGCCGAAAAATTGACTACCACTGCCGCCACGGATGCAGAGAGTTCAATAGGCTCGTCGTCTGAGCAGGATAAACCTCGCAAGCGCCCCAGCAGCGCAAAGCGCACAGAGCCACAGCGTCGTCGTCGTAATCGAGGGCCCAAACCAGCGCTAGAAACGACGACTGCCGTCGAAATTACAGACGCAGATAACACTACTGCCGTTTCTCCCGATCGTTCTGAGCCAGAACCGACCTTACCTAAAGAAACTGAAGTTACTCAAGCTGCGGATGCAACCGCATCAGAACAGTCTCGATCATCAAGCCCTGTACCGACTAGCGCAGACAGCACCGGTGCAACTCCATCACTCGCAATCTCAGGTACTGCGAGTTCGGATGATGGCTGGGAAAACGTGCCAATCGATGCCGAAGTAGCGAGTGCCGTTGAGGTTTCAACAGCGGCTGCGGCGCCGGCCGCAATACCAGACACTGCAGTTGAGCCCGCAGCGACTTCCAGCGTAACCTCCACAGATGGCATCAGCGCCGATGGCAGAGCATGCAACGACCCAAGGCTCGATGCGCGGCCGGTGGAAGAGCTAGAAATTACCACATCTCATCTGACGCTTTTCAGTGACACTATTAGCCCACCTGCGAAGCCAAGCGATCGTGTTGTTCCGCGCTCTAGCAATGACCCTCGTGGACCACGCCCCGAAGATCCAAGGACGAAAGTGGCTCAGTCCTAAACGATTGCGATATGACAAGGGGCACGGGTGCTCAGGCCCCTTGTGTCCCCTTTTCATCAATGTATAATCTTGCTCGCGCCTTATGAAGGCGCAGAGTCGTGCAGAAAAAAGTTTCCGGTGGGCTGGCTGAGTGGTCGAAAGCGGCGGTCTTGAAAACCGTTGAGGGTTTATCCCCTCCTAAGGTTCGAATCCTTAGCCCACCGCCATCTTCTCAGTAAAAACAAGCTACATGGCGATCACTTCAAGCATACCTACCATTTACCCGCCACTTTATTGCGGGTACTCAGCGGATGAAATGGCCCTATCTTCTGAAGCTTAATCCAGCTGGGCCTAGTGTTTACTGTTGTGGCTATCCCCTGCTCTACTGGCCTCTCTCGACAACAAAAAAACCGCACTAGGCGGGCTTGAGAAGGCTCAGGCTTTACGAAGTTTACTCATACCCACCAGCGACAGCAGTCCTGCCATCATGCCCAGTAGCCCTAGTGGACTGGTTGGGACGGGTGGGTTCATTGGCATCGTAGCGGACTGCGAGGTTTGATTGCTCAACGCAACCGCTTTCAACGGTTTTGGCTATACGTCATAAACACACTCAACATAACGGATAAAACCCGCCCACTATAAGAGC
>JAQWNG010000013.1 GCA_029246385.1 Halioglobus sp. | reverse complement strand
TCCTCAAGCCCGCCTAGCAACCGAGAGCACCACAGAGATCGCCAACACCATCTTCATCAGCATCGAGCTGATCAGTGTTGGGCGTGATCACACAGTTGTCACACACGTCGCCGACGCTGTCGTCATCAGCATCCTTCTGTTGAGGATTGGCAACCAACGAACAATTGTCATCAACATCGGCCCAACCGTCGCCGTCATCATCTATGTCGCAAGCATCTCCTTCTAGATCGCCATTGGTATCGAGCTGATCGGTGTTAACATCATAAGGACAGTTATCCTCTCCGTCAGAGACTCCATCGTCATCGATGTCGTCATCTATTATGGGCGGCGCACTCGCCATGAAAAAGTCCCACTGCGTTTGATTATGAACCTTGCGATAGCGGTGATTGTCCGGCCCCCAGCCATTAACCTCTATGATGCCATCGGTGCCGATGCCATCGTCATATACGTTGTGTCCGTTCGCCACGAGTTCATCATAGAGGGTTTGGCTGCCCGAATAGTTTACAAGGCCGTCGTCAACAGCGTGTAGCAGAATTCCATTCAACCTGGGTGTCGGGTTCGGCCCGAAAGGCACCGTTGTACTGCGATTACCGGAATGCTCTCCAAAAGCGGCTATAACATCACCACGCCATCTCGCTGCGGCATAGCTGAACATTGCACCGTACGAATGCCCCGTTGTGAAAATGTGTGTCTCCCGAATATTGTAATTAGCCTTCGCCCAGACAATCATCTCATCAATGAAATCCAGGTCATCCGAATTTTCACCAAAACCCCAAGGTAAAAAACCTGTTCCCAGAGGGAAGAAGACAATAAATCCATTTTCGTGAGCAGAGGTCTGCCACCCGTAATAGCCATTTTCCGCAGAGCCACCGCTTGCTTCGCTGTTATTGCCGCCGAAGCCGTGAAACATAAAGAGAAGCGGCGTCTGCTTCGATGGATCATACGACTCCGGCACGTAGTAGCCAAAGTTCCTTGAAGTTCCGTCAACGTTTATATTGGTATATACAGGCGAAAAATCGACAGCCGAACAGGGCAGACTTACTGCCATTATCCCTAAAATAGCCACCAAACCAAAAGTGCATCGTCTCATAATTTAAGTTTCTCTGTTTGAATAATCATTGATCTATCTGTCTTTTAGCTGTGTGATTCAGGCATCCGGTTGCGTTATTCCTCTAGGAATACGGAGCCCTTTAAGGGCCTGCGGTTGCTTGCGGGTAGGTTGTCAGATTTAAGACAAACAAAGTTCCTTGAAGTTCCATCAACACTCGGGCTACTCGGAGCAGATTTCCGCACTGGTACTGCTGACTGAACTGGAAAAATTCGGGAAGTAACCGCCGTAAAGGCTGGGCTTTAACAAGCACATCGAAGCCCGCCTAGTGCGGGTTTTTTATTAGCGAGAGAAGCCAAAAGGGTAGGGAATAGCCACACCACGTGTTGGCTTGACCACTGCATCAGTCGGCGCCGTGCCACAATAGACTGACCAATCATCCATTAACGCAGTCCGCGTGGTGAACTGCAAGCCGCGCTGGTAGGCACGTTCGACAGCATCCGGTAATCGGTGTGCCAGTGTATTTTCGGCAACGTCTGGTGGATACTTTGTTGTCTCGGCCCACGCAACGAGGCGTTGACCGTCTTGGCGGTGTTTGATCAGATGCCTTTTAGGATTCGCTGCCAACTGAATGGTGGGTGCTGAAGAAGTCTGTCGGATCGTATTGCTTTTTGATCGTAAGGAGTCTTGGGTAGTTCATGCCCCAGAAAGCTTCCTGCCAATCTGGTTCATGGTAGTCCGCTTCATTGGCGTAGTTTCCAGCACCGGGAGTTGCTTCACGGATAACCGCCATGCCAGCAGCAACACGGTCTGCCAGAGCTTCGGCCTTAACTGGGTCGGGTTCATAGCCTGGTACACCGGGGAAGATGTCGGTGTCACTGGCTTGCATGAGGACCCATGCGGCGGCATCAAAGACGGCAGGGTTAATGCATGTTTGGCGGTCTCGCTCGACGGCTTCCGGTGCAGCGCCTGCCAGTGCTTTATTCACATAGAGCTTGAAGCTCCAGTGCCGTGATGCATCAAAGAATGACTTGGCGAGTGCTTTCGGGTTGTGAAAGTTTGTAAGCGGGATCCAACGTGACTGATAACCGTACATGTATTCCGAGACAGCGCTGTCGTTGGTCTTCCACCAGAACTGGCCTTTTGGAGCGCTCGTGCGCGGATCTTGTTGAATGAGTGCAGGGTAGTTGTCCAACCAGAAATCCATGTTCCAGTAGTCCTTGAAGGGCACCGAAACAATCTCAATGTCCCGCTCATAGTCAGCTGAATATGCATCGAGCCATTCCATGAACGGTTGCCAGATTTTTCTGGCTTCCTGTTCAGGCAGGTCGATGAAGATCAGTCCGAGTTCGAGCGTGCTGTCTGGTGTGAACTTGACCGTCTCGCCCCAGTTCTCATTGTTGATGTGGTCAGGATAGAAGCGAATGAACTCTTCGATCAACTTCTGATAGGCAGCGTCACTCTTTGCATAGATTTTCCCCATGAAACCGCCGAGCGTTTGTGGCAACTCATGGGTCATCAGAGTCAGCTTGGTCACGATTCCGAACGTGCCACCGCCGCCACCGCGCAGTGCCCAGAATAAATCGGGGTTTTGGTATTCGTTGGCGATAAGAACATCGCCGTTCGCAGTCACGACTTCTGCCTCAAGCATGCTGCCAGCACCTGTCCCAAATCGCTTAGAGAGTGCGCCAAAGCCACTGCCAAGTATGAATCCGCCACATGCGCCTACTGACGTACACCCACCGCCTTGCACATACCGTCCCGCATGATTCGTCACAGCATCGTAGGCTTCAAGCCATCGTGAACCGGCTGCCACGGTGACTGCGGGAATGCCTGCGTCTCGACTTCCGGCTGGTACGAATGCATCGTGCACCGTGATGTCCCGCATTTTGTGCGTCCACACCAATAGAGAGTTTGGGGCACTGGAGCGACCAAGATAGTCATGGCCTGTTCCTTTGACGACGAGTTTCAGGCCATATTTCCGCGCGAAAGTAACAGCTGCCGCGATGTCCGCTGCATTTTCCGCGGCAACGGCACGTGGACTGACTGCAGAATCAAAAGCGCCAACCCAGCCCGTAGTGTGTGTCGCCCCAGGTTGTTCTTCCAGGAAGAACGGATTCTTCATGTTCTTCATGACCGTCTTGGCGGCGGTGCTGGACGGGTCAGCCTTGTAGATCTCAAGTGGCGACTGTACTTCGAGCAAATTACCGCTCAGAGATTCTTTCAGGGCTTGCCAATCGCTCGGTTCGGGCGGTGACTTGCCGAGAGAGATTGGTGTTGGTGGGGCTGTGAAACCCTGGGTGTCAGTGGATGCGATCCACCCAAAGGCTGGTGTGGATGCGAGCGCACCGGCGACCTTGAGTACTGTGCGTCGAGTCCATCTCGTATCGTGCTTGTCCACGTCCGTCGCTCCTTGGTAGTTGAAGTCGATAGCCATCCAATAGCATAGTGTAGCTGATGTAAGAGCGGAATCGGACCGAACCCACGATGTTTATCGTATAAACAATATGATCTCTAACGCTGCCAGCGTTTACGCTGAGCGCGCACCCTATGCACCACGCAGTAGTGTAGGCAGAAGAAGTCTAACAGGTTTTCATGAACCAGTAGAGTAAGGAAGCTGAGACCGAACGTATGCCAAACCCGGGGTGGGGTGGTGGGGGAGGTGGGTTGCAGTAAGTGGAAGCATCCTAAGCAGTTTTCCGGACCGAAATTTCGAGCTGGCACCGAAGTTCACGTCTCGTCAAAGCAATTTTCAGCCAGGGCCAGGAAGGAAGCTAAAGTCCACTCAAGCAGCTCTTTTTTGGGGGTGCGACGCTTGGAGCGGTATTGCCCGGCAGCAGAGTTATATTTGTATACGAAGTGCCCTTTGCTCTAGGCGAAGAATCAACCCATCTTCGTACCTTGAGTGCTGCCAACTGGAAGAATGAATAAACCACTGTCCGTAGCGAAGAAAGAGTTCCACGGCGGCGCCCATAAGTGATCGAGATTACCCAGGAGGAAGCGACCGAGCGTTAGATTTTACAAGTGTGAGATAGCAATTCCCTTTAGCTTGAACAATAATCTTCCGACACACTACCTGCCCAAATGGAACAGTCACTGATACTGACTGTTGAGGATGAGCCAGACGATGCTCAGGCTTTTATGAACGTTATTGTGGCGGATTAATCTGTCGATACCGACCGGGGCAGACGCGGGCCGTTTTCTCGGCGATATCCATTTGAATTGCGTATACTTTGCAGTGAATGCACATGGTTATCAGTTCAATTCAATGCCTCCTCATCTCTCATCAGCTTGAGATCGCAGACAAGGTTCGCCCGCAATCATCAAACGGACGGTAAAGGGAGCATCTCTAGGGATGGTGATCAAATTACCCAGGGGCTGTTGGATTCTATCAAGAGTATCCCAAGGAAGACTGTCTCGCTAGATCTTGCTGGCACTCTGTTTCTGAAGGTTCTTGGCCGTAGGATTGACAAATTCTCTAGAACTTTGCTTTTACCGACATTCAAGGATGCATCGCATCTATCGCTAGGGAGGCAGGTAAAGACTTCAGTTTCCCGAATCCGTTCAATAAAGAATTTGGCATTGATACGGGGAGAGGCGGTGCTAGTATTATAGCGTGGCATGCATTATATTTCGCTTGCATTGTTAGACGAATTTTGAGTGGTTGCTCAGGTAAAAATATTCTCGAGATCGGTCGTGGCAGTGGCAGAACGGGCTATTTCCTTCAGAATTTAGGAGCAAGAGTTACGGTCCTTGACCTACCTTATGTGTCAATTCAGCAAGCGTATTTCTTTGGTAGTCCAATTCGACGGCATTACAGCGTACGATCGAGAAGTTGCAAAGAGGTATATGGAATTAGCGAGCCGTGTTTCCCCAGCATTTTTCTCCATAAATCACGAAGCTAACAGCTTTACATTTAACGATTTGTGCAGGCAAATTGGGATGGCGCCGAAAACTCGTCTTCCGTCGCTATGCCGCAAGAATTACCTTGAAGAATATGTCGTTTTCTAGCTTCCGAAAGGGTGAAACCAAGGCAACTTACTATTTATCGAGAAATAGAGTTTTGCAACTCATTGCACTCACTAACTAAGTCTAAAGTTAAAGCTGACGGCTCGATTGTTGACGCCAATGACCGAATTGTGTCAGCTTAGCCATTAACCTCAACCTAACTCGTTAGAAATCCCCGACGGGTGCAATCTCAAGCAAACTTTGATAAAAATGCAATAAGACCGCCAGATACTCGCATTTGGAAGAGGCTACCGAACATGAATAGGTCGAGCAATAAGCCCCCCGCTTCGCCGTTGGAGTCCCCTTCGAGTGCGCGAACTGTTGATCAAGATTCAGCATCTCGCATGCTTCTGGCCATTATTGCCACTGCCTGCTTCTTGGCTGCATCAGTCGTTATATCAGGCTTTGTTGGTTTTGGAACAACTATCTCCTTTCAGTTTGCCCTCGGATGGCTGGTATTTCTGAGTGCAGTTCTCCTCACGTGGCCATATCTTTCCTTGAATACTCGAGGGATTATTGCATTGTTGATTCTAGCGACGCTTATCGCCCGCTGGAGCTACTCATGGTTAATCGCGCCGCCACACGAAGCAATGATTGGTATTATTGTCGTGTTGCTCTACACGCCCATACTGATCGTCATTACGATACTCATGTTTTCAGCGAAAGCAGCAGTCATAGGCATATTTGTAGGCTTGCTCATGGCCTCCATTAGTTTTTTAGGTACTGGCAGGGAAGCTCTAGCACCGTTATATTTAAACGACTGGCGTATAGGACCGCTTATCCTTTGTGTATACGCGTTATTCGCATGGTTACTCAAGCGCTGGGTCAATGAAAGATACGCGCTTGAGCTGTCAGCACAGCGAGAGCAGCAGCTGACCGTAGAGAGTAATACAGACCAATTGACCGGACTCGCTAATCGGCGTGCTTGTAAAGCGCGATTTCAGCAGCTAAATGCTGGCCCACGAAAATATGCCATTATTATGCTCGACATCGATCATTTTAAACAAGTGAACGACACTCACGGACATCATGAAGGAGACAGGGTTTTAAGGCGAGTGGTAAACCTCTTAGTCGGTAAAATGCGCCCCAACGACTTTATCGCACGATGGGGCGGTGAAGAGTTCTTAATCATACTGGAAAGTATTTCCAGTACTGACGCGAAAGGCGTCAGCGATGTACTGTGCCGCAGTATTCAAGACGGCACCGCGAACGATACTGTTCCCGTTACCGTAAGCCTCGGACTCGCACTCAGCGCTAGCGGCCGGTCCGCAATGGATACCTTCAAAAGTGCGGATGACGCTTTATATGCTGCAAAAAATGCGGGTCGCAATAGAGTCAGTTTAGCATTTTGATCAGGACAAGAACCTCCACTGGCTTAGGCGATATTGCCTGGCTCTGGCGAATCGGTTGACCTGACAAATTTTGTCGGCGCTGCTCGTGCAAATGATATCGGTTCATTCTTGAACGAGCACGCAATACTGTTCCTGCTCCTAAGCTTGTTCTGTATTAGACATTAAAACTTCATTATTCTATTCTCTGTAGCATAGCTATGAAACAGGAGTATGTGAGATGGCCTTATTTTTTCATGTGAAAATCATAATGCTAGGTGTTGCCGTGCTTGCTTCGCTGGCCGCCTGCAGCAATAGCAACGATGGTAATGCGGTCTCAGTGGAGCCAGACGAGATTATATCGATTGATGACAGCAACGCTGAAGTTTGCGACCTGTTAGATACCGCTAAATGTTTACTGCCGTTTCCCAGTAATTTCTTCACTCGCAAAAGCGACACCACCGATAACGGCCTGCTGGTTAACTTTTCGAGTGAGGCTATGCTAGCTAATGCCTCTGGTATCGTTGTTGATTCTGTTGAATTGAATCGCAATGACGGTTTTTCTCCGGGGACTGTCATGATCACGCAAGTGCCGAATCTAGATATGGCAGCAACCCGTGCGCCCCGCTTAATTGATTTATCTGACAGTCGTCAGGACGATAGTCCTATTGTTGTTATAAACGCGGCAACAGGCGAGCGGCAGCTAATCTGGAGCGAACTTGACTCTAATGCTCAAAATGAAGCTGAATTTAGCCTACTCATTCGTGTGGCGAAAAACCTGCAGGAAGGACAGCGTTATATCGTCGCTCTGCGCAACATGAAGAATGCTGCCGGAGAAACAATTTCGCCTACCGAGTTGTTCCGTGCGTATCGCGATAATGTCTCTACAGACAGTGATGCCGTTGAGGCTCGTCGCCCTGCCATGGAAGCAATGTTCTCAGACCTTCAAAGTGCCAATATTGCACGTCATGACCTGTATCTCGCATGGGACTTTACGGTCGCATCTACGCGCAACTTAAGTGAGCGTATTTTACATATGCGGGAGACCGCTTTTGCGGCGTTGGCGGGCGCCCCGCCAGAATTCACCATCGATAGTGTCGAAGACCTGAGCATGACGGACGAGAATTGGGGGCGGAGAATCGAAGGCACCATCACTATCCCTAATTTTATGGACAGTGATGATGCAAGCGCTGGGTCATCGTTATTCTACGCAGATGATGGTGACGCTTTGCCTGACCGCATGAATGGAGACAACACCACTGTGCAGCCTTTTATCTGCAACATAAGTAATCAGTCTTTGAATCTGGCATCACAATCGGCTGAGTCTGGCGGCGCAACTCGGGTCTATTTATATGGCCATGGATTACTGGGCAGTCGTTATCAGTCTACTAATGGGGCTCATCAAGGTGCGCTATCAAATAGATTTAATTTGATGAATTGTGCGATGGACTTTATCGGTATGGCGGAATCCGATGTCGAAAATGCGATAGCAATCTTGCGAGGCGTAAAAAACTTTTCCAGCTTGCCCGACCGCTCGCAGCAGGGGTTTATAAATTGGATGCATCTGGCGGAGCTATTACGACACGCTGATGGTTTCGCTACTCATGAGGCATTTCAAGTTGATGGCAGGAGCGTTTATGACCGTAGGCATGTTTACTACTCCGGCAATAGCGAAGGTGGAATATTGGGTGGTGCGCTGCTTGCGACTGCCCCAAATATTCACAACGGCGTTCTGGGCGTGCCCGGGATGAATTATTCGCTTTTGTTGCGACGAAGTGTCGACTTCGATCTTTATTCAGCAGTCCTAGAACCGGCTTATCCGGATGTTCTTGAGCAGACGTTATTGCTATCTTTGTTCCAGATGCTGTGGGACAGAGGTGAGAACAATGGCTATGCAAATCACCTGGTATCTGATCCGCTGCCCAATACACCGGCGAAAAATGTATTGCTTCACGTCGCGTTTGGCGATCATCAGGTGACGCATACCAGCGCTGAAATAATGGCGCGTACTATGGGTATCCCGCTGCATCAGCCTGCCGTAGTTCAGGGCCGTCACCACGATATCAAGCCATTTGTAGAGCAGCTGTCTATAAGCACCTATCCGCACATCGGATCAGCGTTGGTGTACTTCGATGGTGGCCCTGGCCCAAACGACGAGTGGGATGACACTGGCACACATGTGCCTCCTGTCATCAACCAGCCGCCGCGAACAGGCAACGACCCGCACGAGCGTCCCAGACGCGACCCGAGGGCAATGGAGCAGATCTCTGGCTTCATGTCTCCAGAAAGCATCGTTATCAATGCCTGTGGGGCCGGGCCATGTCTGGTTGATGGCTGGAATGGCGTTCTGGAATAGACGGCGCATCTGGCAAGAGCCGAACGTGCGACCGCCTGCTGCTTAGTTATCGGATAACACCCTAAAAACGGTTTTGATTATACTTTTTGATAGGACGCGCGTTGCAAGTTGCATAGCCATGCAGACTAAGATCCGGCAAGACCCCGGCAGACTGACAGGGGACCTGGCAGGTGTTGGCGTCATCTGCTGACATTGCGCCGCGGCCCTGACCATTTCCGGTAGGGATTGTCTCGCTAGGTTGCCCCTCCTTAAGTTACTCGATGACCAAAAACCAAGTGTGAAGTCATATGCGCTCGTCAGCCAAGGGAGTCCATGATGAGATGCCTGTGCCGTAAAGCCGTCCGAAGAAGGGCGTTCACAATAGATATGAATCGGGTAAAAGCAGGGACGTCACTGAGTAAGAGGCTGATATGGACCGTCGTGCACTCAGGCCTGAAAACGACCAAAAAAGATCGGTTAGTGGATCCCTACAAGCGCGATTTCATCACACTCATGATCATCGCTCGGTTCAATTCATTTAAAGCATCGGAATGCTGGAGGAAAATATTTACCCATAGCCCGTTGATCTGACTTATAATCAGGAAAAAACTGGTGGCGTTTGTAGATATTCATTCGCTACTTCTATTACTTACCGCGACTTAATCTGGTAGTACCTATTTTGTTGATTCTTATAGTTTCTCTAACGAGTTGTCTATGCCACATTAGTTTATTCTATAACTGACCTAAGGGATGGGAAGACAAATATGACAATACTAGCCCATCTCAGAAATGCTGGACTTCTGATTGCGATGCTGACGGCATGCTCAGACGGGAGCGATCAAGTAAGTCCTCTCGCGGAGACTTTTAGCTATGACGCCCAAGGCCCATACGCTGTTGCGAATCGAACCATCAGCATCACAAATTATACTGATGGGAGAGTTCTTGATGTTGAGCTTTGGTACCCAGCTGATACGCCAAGTGATGGTCAGGACATCGAGGATTTCGCAACTAACGATATAGAGCGAAATGAAATCGCAACACTACTTGCGGAAAACGGTAACAACTGTGTTACCAAACAAACCAGATCTGGTAAGGAACTGCCGCCGACCAGTTTAATGACGCAATTCCCGCTTGTCGCATTTTCCCATTGTTTCGAGTGCACCCGCTTTTCATCGTTTTCTCTAGCTGAACGTTTAGCCAGTCATGGTATCGCAGTCGCAGCCCCGGATCATGCGATGAATACGCTGTTCGATCCAGGCGCCGATTTGTCGGAAAAGTTTCTTACAACACGCGCTAACGACATCATCGCGATGGTTGATGAGCTTCTTGTCCCAAATTCGGCGGCGCTTCCAGAAAGCCTGCAGGGACGCTTTGACGCAAATCAAATCGGTATAGCGGGACACAGCTATGGCGCTGTAACCACTGGCAGAGTGCTCCAGGAAGATGACCGCTTCAAAGCGGGATACGTCATCGCTGCGCCGGTTGAAAACCCTTTTATCCCAGGTGTGGAAGTAGCGCGGATTACAGACCCAACACTCTATTTAGTTGCTCAGGAAGACAATAGCATCACCGAACTTGGAAATGCTCTGATGCGCTCAAACTTCGACAACGCCGCGAGCCCCAGTTGGAAAGTTGAGATTGCAAATGCCGGTCACTGGTCTGTGTCTGATATCGCTGGAATTATTCCCGAGTTTCAAGCGGGTTGTGGCGAGGGCGAGCGGCAGACGATACCAGGCGAATCCTTTACATATATCGACATTGAACAAGGTCTTCAGATAACGGCCGCATACGGTGTCAGGTTCTTCGCGGGGTACTTACTTGGTGATGATGAAGCCCTGGAAGAGCTTGGCCAACCCACGAATCCTACAATCGTCGAGGTTGTTGCAAAGTGAGGACTCTGCCCAGGCTAGAAAGTTCGGTCTGGGTGCCTGCTTGGAAGTCTTTAAATTACAATAACCGGTTTCGCTTCCTGCAAAAGAGGCAATGTCTCAGACGGTGCCCTTTGTGATACAAGCTAATGTGTAAACTTCCGCGTAGGCTAACTAAGTATTAGGAACGAGTGTACGTTCATGACCGCCAAGCTTAAGTCTCCGCAGGAACGTGATCAAACCGTGGTACAAGTTCCAGGTCGTGATCCCACTTTGCCTTGCTGCCTACGAAAATATGGGCGTTCGGTTGGCACTCTATATCGCTATCCAAGCTTCCCGCAGGCACGACAAGGTGGCCATCTTCAAAAGTTGGAAGCGCCGAGCCACAGGTATCGCAAAAGGCGGCTATAAATCGTGAGCCGGGAACACGATACACGTTCACGCTCGCTTGACCCGTTAGCCAACGAAAGCTCGCGGTCTTCGACAATAAATTGGCTGCATGAGCAGACCCGGTATTCTTCCGACATCGGCTGCAATGGCATAAAAAGAACTGATTTAAACTGGCATCAATTTCGAAACGAACTTTGCTACACAAGCAAGAGCCAGAGTACGTACTCACCAGAAGATCTCCTTTGCAGACATTCAATAATGATACTGCGTTCTTAGTACTAATGCGTCGATTCAAGCCGATGAAGCAGGCTCAGCGATTTCCGGGTCCCTTCGCTGCTGTATCGAACTTGTTCAATCTTGGCCGACACCTAGTCAGGGTACAGCATTACCCGGATCTGAGGGTCAGTGCGTTTGGAAAGTGGAGTACGGCAGCGGCATGAATCTGGAAACGCGGATTTCCAAATTCAGAATAGTTAACTTGCCATTATCTTCTCAAGTTATTTTCGATGGGTCCCGCAGTCGCAAGCGACCCTTTTCCTACGCCTTCAAAAGCTTTGACGGCCACGTGGCCTGGTTCGTCCATGGCAATAGTTGTTGCTATGTGGATAGCAATGTTCTCTACCGTACTGGCATCCGCAATTGCGAATACCTGAGCGCTTGGCAGCGCTATCACAAAGTCACCTTGCTGCGCTGTGTAGGCGAGGCGCGTGTGACACAGGCCGTTTAATTCGAATGTGTTTACGATATGATCCTCGGTCGCAATATAACAGTCCCGCAACCGCTCTGCCCACTGGGCTTCGTGTTGTTGTCTGCGGATATTATCGATGGTTATCTCTATCCGTGAGCGGTGCCCATGAGCAATGCGCTGGCATTGGCCACTGTGGGTTTGTAGACCATGGGTGTAGTGGTAGTAGGCGCTATCTATCGCCTCGTTACGCAATGTTATAGCTGCTTCAGACACGTTTTTAGGCAAGCTGCGCTGCAGTTGTCTTTGCAGTTCATTGCCAATGTGTACCGCATCAATGGTGGCGCTGGGCACCAAAAATACAGCTTCCGCTGGTGATTGATGAGAGATAACGCCGCCGGAGTCCAACGGGAATGCCACAGATACCTTATCATCGCGGACATGCGTCCTGCAGCCCGGTGACTCCACCGGTACCAACAATCGGTGGTCAGCCTCGGTGTCTATGAACCGTTTGATTTGACGCTTCACGTCGCCGAAGTCGAACAGCATCCCCTGGTCATCTAGCTCTCCGGTCAGTTCAATATCGACTATCCAGGATTCGCCCACGACGCCCCGTGTCCGATCGAGATAGGAGAAGTCCAAAACCGTGAGTTCATTGACAAAAAGTTGAGCCATCTGGTACCCACTCGGTGTTTTTCTGTTTTTACTAATGTTACGATATATCGTATCATGTTTGCCGTTATGACACGCAGCCTATGGCGATTTCCTGCTTCTGGACTCAAGCATATCGTAACTGCTTGGTATCACTGTCTGCCTGCGGTTTGTCGGAATACCCTGCGGCTGTGGAATTTGTGCGTCTGTACCCTTACAGCCTTAGGGCAAGATCCTGCGCATGGCGTTTGTCGGCACGGAGAGCTATCTAGGCGAGCATTCTAATGGCATCGACTCTTTTCAAAGCCGCCCTTGTTGTAAATGAGGGCGCGGAATTCGAATCTGACGTGCGCGTTGAGGATACGCGAATCACTGAGATTGCCCCTTCCATTACTGCTCGAGCTAAGGAGTGTATTGTGGATGCGCAGGGCTGCTACCTGATGCCAGGTATGATTGATGATCAGGTACATTTTCGTGAGCCCGGATTAACTCATAAAGGCACGATATACAGTGAATCCCGTGCGGCTGTCGCTGGCGGTATCACCAGCTTTATGGAAATGCCGAACGTCACCCCCGCCACAACTACCTTGGCAGCCTTGGAAGACAAATTCGCGTTGGCTGCGAACAGATCAATAGCGAACTATTCGTTTTACCTCGGTGCCACACAGGATAATCTCGATCAGATAAAACAGCTCGATGTAGGTCGGCATTGTGGCGTTAAGATTTTTATGGGCGCCTCAACGGGCGATCTTCTGGTAGAGGACCCCGTTGCCCTAGAGGCAATTTTTCGAGAGTCGCCGGCCTTGATCGTGACTCACTGCGAGAGTGGTGCAGTGATGTCTCAGAACAAGGAAAGGATACTCCGCCATAAGAACATGCTAGAGATAGAAGATCACCCCAAGATTCGAGATGCCGAAGCCTGCTTTGCATCCTCAGAGTTAGCCGTGGGCCTAGCCAGGCGTTATGGTAGTCAACTACATGTGCTGCATATCACCACTGCACAGGAATTAAGCCTTTTCTCGTCGGGTTCGGTGGGCAATAAGAAGGTTACTGCTGAGGCCTGTGTGCATCATTTGTGGTTTTCGGAGGATGACTATGCGAGCCTTGGTAACCTTATCAAGTGTAATCCTGCGATCAAAAGTCCGCACGATAGGGACGCGCTTCTGCACGCGCTGCATACTGGCCAGATAGATATAATAGCGACGGATCATGCGCCACACACGCTCGCGGAAAAGCAGTGTGCGTATGTTCAGGCTCCGGCGGGTCTGCCACTGGTGCAGCACGCGTTGCCAAGTCTTATGGACCATGTCCACCACGGCCGAATGAGCCTGCCCATGCTGGTGGAAAAAACAGCCCATAATCCGGCGAAGCGTTATGCAATTGCTAGACGTGGATTTATTCGCGAGGGGTACTACGCAGATCTGGTACTAATGGCGCCAGACCGTCCCTATACCGTGGCCGATGACAATATTCTCTATAAATGTGCGTGGTCACCCTTTGCTGGGCACACATTTCAGGCGTCAGTGCTGAGCACCTGGGTTAATGGAACCCGGGTGTATGACGGCCACAGTATTTCACAGACACCCGCTCCAGCAATGCCATTGCTATTTAACCGATAGGCCAATATTTCTATGTACAGGTCCGATAAGTTACCCGATATAGCCAATAGCACAGTCAAGCACGACGCATTTGCTTTGCAATGGGTGGGTATGGAGAAAATTGATGTACCGATTATGCTCGGTGCTGACGAGACTCGGATGTTGCAGGCGACAGCGAATATTTATGTGAGTCTCAGCGATGCTTCGTCAAAGGGTATCCACATGTCCCGACTCTATACCATTCTCAATCAGTTGGACAGGGCGTTGTGCACTAAATCGACGCTTGATCGAATGCTGGATGAAGCAGTTAGCTCACAGTCGGGGTTGAGTAATAGTGCAAAGATCGAGCTCGCATTTGAGCTGCTCCTGATGCGACCTTCGCTAATAAGCGACGAAAGTGGTTACCAAGCCTACCCGATGGTGATCCGCGGGGTGTCGGGCGATACCAAACGACACTATGAGATTGAACTCACTATTCCATACTCTAGTACTTGCCCGTGTTCTGCCTCGCTGTCGCGGCAATTGCTGGCCAATGCGATAGACACACATTTTGGCGAAAAAACGCTGGACAAAGGATCCTTACTTCAATGGATTGAGTCAGAGCAAGGCAGTGTGGCCACCCCCCACGCTCAGCGCTCCTACGCTTATGTAAAACTGGTGATCGACGACAATAATCCATGGCCGGATTTTCCCTCGTTCGTCGAGCAGTTGGAATCGGTCATTGGTACCCCGGTGCAAACTGCGGTCAAGCGTGTGGATGAACAGGAATTTGCCCGGCTCAATGCTGAGAACCTGATGTTCTGTGAGGATGCTGCTCGGCGTATCAAGCGCTGCCTCGAACACCTACCAAATATCGCCGATTACTGGCTTAAAGTTGAGCATCAGGAAAGCCTGCATGCGCACAACGCTGTGGTCATCGACCAGAAACAGACTCAACAATCAGGTACTGGAGCGTCATGAATCCTGCGTTAGATACAACAGTCACGATCACATTACCTGACAATAGTGTGAAACGTTTCGTCACGCCACCGTCATTGCTCGAGGTTGCCAGTAGTATTGGGCCCGGATTGGCACGGGCCACTGTTGCTGGAAAAGTGAACGGTGAGCTGATGGATGCGTGTGACATTATTACCTCAGATGCTGATGTAACGATAATCACGGACCGTGATTCTGAGGGGCTGGATATTATTCGTCACTCCTGTGCGCATCTGGTTGGGCACGCGGTAAAGCAATTGTTCCCCGGTGCGAAAATGGTGATCGGCCCTGTTATCGATGATGGCTTTTACTATGATATCGCTTTTGAACGTCCGTTTACTGCGCTGGACCTTGAGAATATTGAGGCGCGTATGCAGCAGCTCATTGCTACGCACTACAATGTAGAAAAGCGGGTTCTTCCCCGCGAAGACGTTATTGAAATATTCGAACAGCGTGGGGAGGCTTATAAGCTAAAGTTGATTGAGGAAATTCCGGGCGATGCGCCCTTGGCACTGTACCTCCACGATGAGTATATCGATATGTGTCGTGGCCCCCACGTGCCTAATACACGATTCCTCGAACATGTGGCGTTGACAAGGATATCAGGCGCCTATTGGCGCGGCGATGCCAGCAACGAGCAGCTGCAACGAATCTATGGCACCGCATGGGCGAATAAGAAAGATCTGCGTGCACATATCAATAGAGTGGCCGAGGCTGAAAGGCGGGATCACCGGCGTGTCGGTAAAGAATTGAAGCTTTTCTACTTTCATGAGGAAGCGACTGGTGCAGTTTTCTGGCAGCCTAATGGCTGGACGTTGTTTCAAACACTTATCGATTACATGCGCCGGCGCCAAAAAGATGCTGGCTATGTGGAAGTCAATACCCCGGATATGATGGACCGCGCCCTGTGGGAGATATCGGGACACTGGCAGAACTATCAAGAGCACATGTACACGACTCGGACGCCTGACGAGAAAACGTTGGCGTTAAAGCCGATGAGCTGCCCCGGTAGTGTGCTGATGTATAAGGTCGGTCTGAAGAGCTACCGCGAATTACCAATAAGAATGTCGGAGTTTGGCAAGGTGCACCGATACGAGCCTTCCGGGTCGTTACATGGCTTGCTGCGCGTCCGCCACTTTACGCAGGATGATGCGCATATTTATTGTACCCCCGGCCAGCTGCAGTCCGAGTGCACCAACATTATTGAATTAGTTCTGGGCATATATCGGCAGTTTGGTTTCGACGATATAAGCATCAAACTATCTACCCGCCCAGAGAACCGGATGGGTGATGATGCGACGTGGGATACGGTGGAAGCGGCGCTCGTCGACTCCTTACAGGCCCTGCAGTTGGAGTATGACGTGAACCCCGGTGAAGGCGCTTTTTATGGGCCAAAACTCGAGTTTGTGCTGCGTGACGCAATCGGACGAGACTGGCAGTGTGGAACGCTACAGGTCGACATGAATCTCCCCGAGCGGTTTTCGTTAGATTACGTGGATGAGCACGGCGAGCGCCAGCGCCCCGTCATGCTTCATCGGGCATTGTTCGGTTCTCTGGAGCGATTTATAGGTATTCTTCTGGAACACTATGCTGGAAAGCTTCCTGCCTGGTTGGCGCCCGTACAGGTGAGTCTATTGAGTATTACCGAGGCGCAGAATGAGACGGTGATGCAGTTATGTGCGGCGTTTGAAGGCGCGGGTTTGCGTTGCATTGTGGATGACAGTAACGAGAAGATCGGTTACAAAATCCGCCAGCAGGCGCTAAGAAAGGTGCCCTATATGGTGATTATTGGTGCACGGGAAGCCGAGACAGGGCGGATTAAATTACGACTTCTGGACGGTACCAATATTGAATATGAGGACCTCGATAGTGCGTTAGCGGGCCTTGTTGATTTTTGTAGCGTTCCGGGATGGGGCTAGCAGTCGCTCGCAAGGCAAGTATCGCGACGAGCGCATTGTGAGTTAAAAGTTTGTAGCAGCGTGCGCTGCCCGGATTGCCACCACCAGCAGTTAAGTCCTTGAGCTACTGATTGCATTAAGGTATTCCTTTTTACCCCCTTGGCAACTTAAGATAGGAAGCGGGGAGGGTGTGAGTCGATTTCTTGCCAATGCCCCGTTAGTAGTGTTTATACTTCGCCAAACGCAGTTTGTAATTCCTGGCTGCTATTCATAAGCGAAAAACAAAGGCTCCCAGTAGATGTTTCTCGTCCACAGCACTCACAAGGAAGCCCCGTTCCTGGCCCAAGCCGTTGTGACTGCGTGCAAAGGTGTCGACGGATGGGTGAATCCTCTGCAACCAAGGCTGCTGCACGTCCTTTTCGAACGGTTGGTTGGGCTCGACGTCGATTTTGAGCAACTTCAGGGCACGACAATCGATGCAGTCGCCTCCGGACTTCGGTCTCAAGAGCAAAGGATTGAGTTGATCGAGTTGATGGTCATGGCCGAAATTTTGGCCGCGCCGATTCCGATGTGGCTTGAGCAGAACATCGAGGATTGGACCGCTTCGCTTGGTGTCGAGAGCAGCAGCTTGGAATTGGCGCGCGACCTGGCGACTCATGCAAGCCATTCGGCACTCCAAGACTTCTACCGATGCAACTGGATTGGTGAGTTAGACCGACAAAATCCGCGCTTCGAGGAGTTGTTCTCGCGCTACGGCGAGCAGGCTTTTACCTTCACTATGGAAGAAGAGCCGGAGACCATCGAAAAATGGTCGAAGCTGGAATTCTGTCCGGCAGAAAGTATCGGCCGACATGTGTGGGATTTCTACCAGGCAAGAGATTTCAAGATGCCAGGCAGCATTGGGTCTGCCGATGAGGCGTTGGCTCGCCACGACTGGATTCATGTCCTTGGTGATTTTGACACGACTCCCATGGGCGAAATGGAAGTCACCGCCTTTCAGGCTGCCGCGAGCAGCCTGCCGGGCGCAACCTTGGGCTTTATCGGCGCCGTGAGCATTTTCGAGACGGGTATGCTACGAAGCTTGGTGGCCCCTGGTCATATCCATAATCTAGATCAGCCAAGTGGACCCGAACGCATCGCCGATGCGATCAGCCGAGGCAGGGCGCTTCTCTGCGATGTGTTTCAGGACATCGACTTTTTCGCCCGCGCGAACCAGCCTCTCACTGAAATGCGCATCGAGCTGGGAGTTCGCGACAAGGTGACTTCGAACTGAACCTTACGATCAGGCGTGTCCGATGAGCCGATCACACTGCGTGGCGAGCGGCCGGAGCGCCGAAATGGTCGTTACCGTGGCATTATGGCTGATCGGGACCTGTCCCAGAGGGATCAGCCTGAATACGAATTCATCTACTTGCCGAACTGATCTGCTAGAGACGAATCACGGCCTCTAACACTGTTGATCATATCGCAGCTGCAACAACAGTGCGACAATGGCGAACCACATGGCCAGAACCAGCCGAGGGTCGCGCAGCTGAAACCAATGGTCCAAGCGGGTTACTTGTTTTCTTTTTTTCTTAGATTTATTTGCTTCTATTGTTGCGGTCATTCCGCAGTTCTTTTTGTTTGCCTAAGGTACACGCACTCTCGATATGGCGCGGTCACTGCTTCCGCCGAAAATAGGTGGGTGTTATCTACTTTCAGCGTTGGCGGCGAAATTCTCGTCACATTTCCTCTTGTCTGTGTTCACAGCACGGGAGCTGCTCAACCGGACACTGACGGGCCCTCTGGGTAATCTCGTTATTTGGCGATTTATGACGTTGGGGTTAACATAAGGCGCGAGGCCACTGAGATGGTCGCACTCTGTCAGGTCAAATTGGATTGGACTATAGCAAACCGGTGCGAATGGGAACGGTGCAAGGCATAAATTCGGTTCAGGTACTGGGGTTTAATAGCGGAAGAGGTTGATGAGGAGATGGTAGACTTATCACTCACGCCATTGAGACACCGCCGGCACTGCGTGACTACACTAAACGCGTTACTAACGAGACAATGAGGAAATAATTATGGGTATGATGAGTGAATTTAAAGAGTTCGCCGTAAAAGGCAATGTGGTTGATATGGCCGTCGGTATCATTATTGGTGCTGCCTTTGGAAAAATTGTATCGGCGTTAGTCGGTGGGGTGATTATGCCGCCAATCGGTGTTGCCCTAGGCGGAGTTGATTTTTCTGATCTGGCTTTCACGGTTAAGGAGGCTGTGGGAGATGTGCCCGCGGTTGTCATCAGCTATGGCGCGTTTATTCAGACCGTGATCGACTTTACTATTATTGCTTTTGCGATTTTTATGGTGATTAAAGTGATTAATTCTTTGAAGAAAGAAGAAGAGGCAGCGCCATCTGCGCCGCCGGCTCCGAGTAAGGAAGAAGTGCTGTTGACTGAGATCCGTGATTTGCTAAAAGACCGTGCTTAAAAGGAATCATGCCAGTACGGGCAGCGCTATGGTGTGGGTGCCGTATTTGAAACTGCAGCACAGTCCGCCCGCATTGCCCGCTATGGGGTAATGCATCGATCCTTAATTTGAACGCAACAACAACGCCGCAAGCTACAATACGCAGTGTGCGCCGTTAGACGAAAGGTGAAACGTATGAAGGCAGCCGTATTTCAAGGCCCCGGACAGCCGCTGATGATTAAGGATGTGGCTACGCCCGCCATTGCCGATAATGAAATGCTCGTGAAGGTGCGCCGCTGCGGCATTTGTGGCACCGATATCCACGCATCCCGAGAGGGTCCGTTTATGGCACCGGTCGATACCGTCTTTGGTCACGAGTTTATTGGTGACGTGGTGGAAGTAGGTCCTAGTGTGCCCGCAGGTACATTTCTGCCAGGCGACCGTGTTACCTCTTTGCCATTTATCGGCGAGAAAACCATTGGTCTTGGTGATATCACAGGTGCCTATTCCGAGTACGTCAAAGTGGGACATGAACTGGTACTCAAAGTGCCCGACGCACTCGACGACAATCGCGGGGCTTTGATAGAGCCTTTGGCCGTAGGGCTGCACTCAGTGAAAATGGCTGAGGGCATCGCTGAAAAAGATGTGCTAATTATTGGCGCAGGGCCTATTGGGCTGGCCTGCGCTATTTGGAGCCGTTTTTTTGGCGCACGCTCTGTGGTGTTAAGTGAAATGTCGCCGACGCGGCTGGATATGGCTCGCACCCTTGGCTTCACACAGTTCGTTGACCCCGCAGGTGATGTGGGGGCGCAGTTTAATGCGCTGACTCAGGCTGCACCCGGGGTACAGATCGAGTGTGTTGGTGCGCCAGGTATATTGCAAGCCTGCATTGAGCGTGCTCCGGCTAGAGGCGTTATCATGGGTATTGGGGTTTGTGATAACCCCGATGAGATCGTTCCACTCACGGCGTTCTTGAAAGAACTGCGCATCCAATGGGCTGTGGGGTACGATAAGGACGACTTCCAGTTTGCGATCGATATGATGGTTGCTGGGCGCGTGGATGCCAGCGCGATGATTACTGATGTGGTTAGTCTGGACCAAGTGCCCGCTGCGTTTGAGGCACTCCGCAGCCCCTCTGGCCAGTGCAAAGTGTTGATCGATCTTACCCGTTGATTTATCCGGCTATACCGATGTTTCGGGCATCTTAGAAGAATGGTGCTCGATAATTTGCCAGAGCGTGCCATTCCAATGATAGACGAAGGTAAAGCGTGCCTGTACCCGCGACGCGTCACTAAAGCTGAACGTATAAATACCCGAGTGTATGGCAATATCGCCAAAGGTGCGCACATCGGATTCGTTGATGGCGCCACTTGGCCCCCTAGCAAGAAAATCGATGAAGTAATCCTCGATTTCCGCAGGGGTCCGGCGCACTTTGTTGGATACCGTGGGAAGAAGAATGGCATCAGCCGCATATAGCGTTACAACCTCTGCTGGGTTTTGCGTTTGCAATGCGTTATTCCAGTCGTCAAACAGCGCCCGGATAGAGCCCTGCTGATCATTTGTATCCTTTGAACCTGCCACAGTCATAGTCATAGTTAAACTCCTTACCTTTATTACCTTATCGAAACCGGTCGTTGATGTCGACCTCATAGGAACGGTAAGTCATCCTGCTCACCTTGGTCGTAAGCATCTGCCGATGGTCGGAGCTTAGTTCTCCATAGTACTTTGCTTATTTACTCGATACTTTACATGCTTCTTGTCACCAATGGTGGGTCTCTTTCTACCACTGGATCATTGATCTTGCAGATCTTTATTTATTGAAGACATGTTTAAGTTGTATATATTATTCTTAACAACTAACCTTAACTTTCATTAATTTTTGGAAACCAATGGCGCGTCTTATTGGCAAATTTAACCAGCGATAGCATGACCGGCACTTCGACCAGTACGCCCACTATGGTGGCTAACGCCGCACCTGAATGGAGTCCAAACAGTGAAATGGCAACGGCCACGGCTAATTCAAAAAAGTTACTTGTGCCGATCAATGCTGAAGGAGCTGCGACATTATGGTTGAGCTTGATATAACGTGCAGCGAAATAAGCGATGAAGAAAATTCCATAACTCTGAATAATGAGGGGGATAGCAATCATCACAATACTTTGTGGTTTTTCTAAAATAGTTTCTGCCTGAAAACCAAATAACAATAACACCGTAGCCAGCAATCCAATAACGGATAAAGGCTTTAAAGTATCGACAAACTCTGAAATGTTATCGTGCATAAAATATCGAGTTAGGTAGGCGGCCAGTAACGGCAGCACGACATATAAAATCACCGACAGTACGAGCGTTGCCCATGGCACAGTAATGTCAGTAATGCCCAATAAAAAAGCCGTAATCGGTGCAAAAGCAAAAATCATAATAATGTCGTTAACCGATACCTGTATCAGCGTATAGTTAGGATCGCCTTTGGTCAGTTGGCTCCAAATAAAAACCATTGCTGTACAGGGAGCTACGCCCAATAAGATCATGCCGGCAATATATTCATTGGCGGTTTCTGGGCTAACGAAATCCGCAAAAATGAAATGAAAAAATAGCCAGCCTAAAGCCGCCATGGTGAAAGGCTTTACAATCCAGTTAACGATTAAGGTCAGGATTAAGGCTTTGGGTTTTTTACCAACATATTTAAGCGCCGAAAAGTCCACTTGAATCATCATAGGATAAATCATTAGCCAAATCAGCACGGCGATCAGCAAATTGACATGGGCATATTCCCAAGTCGCAATCAACGAAAATACCGGGGGGAAAAGATTACCCAATACCACACCGGCAATAATACTCAGACCAACCCAAATGCTAAGATAGCGTTCGAAAATCCCCACTATTGTATCCCCAATGCATTGAAGGTAGCTGCAAGTTCTTGATGCCCCATGCTATCTAAATCATTCGTCAACAATGCTTCAATCCGCCATTGCATAATGGCGATGGTTTTTGTAAGCGCCTCAGCAATAGCGTCTTCGCTGTCTTCAAGTCTTGACGGATCTGCCAAACCCCAGTGCACCTTAAGACATTGATCAAGCCAGACCGGGCAAGCCTCACCTGCCGCCGAGTCACAGACAGTAATCACCACATCCGCCTGCCAGTGTTGATGCTCGTCCCAGGATTGACTAGATAGGTCCTCGGTAGGGATGTCCGCCTCGGCCAAATATTTAAGTGACAGCGGATGAACATCGCCAACAGGGCTAGTGCCTGCTGATTTGGCGATTATTCGGCCTTCACCAAAGTGGTTGGTAATAGCCTCAGCTAAAATACTGCGGCAGCGATTATGAGTGCAGATAAATAATAGTTTCATGGTTTTGGCACCCCAGCTTCCCAGTGAATTCGGTTGCCTCAAAGGCATTAATATCGAACTTTCCTTTGTCATTCATAAGGCGCTTTCCACACTTGCAAGTCGAGTGGGTAAATTGAAAAAAGCGGTCCCATCCTGTCGGAGGATGCCTTCTGAACGTCTACTTTGCCTGATACAGCGGTGGAAGACTATACTGCGTAGGGGCGAGTCAACCACCTCTTATCAGACGGGAGCAAAGCTGTGGCAAAACAAGGTAACCCTTGTTTCGGCAGTTTTAAAGGTGACTTCGCTATGGTCGATGGCTACGCTCACGTGAATGGTGCTAAGCCAATTGCAACTGCCACTTTTTTTTGGTCGATTTTTAGTTAAGCAGATCAAGCAAAGCTTCGGCGACGGCAGGCGATGAGGCAGGGTTTTGCCCTGTAATGATCAAGCCGTCTACGACTGCGAGCGAATTCCAATCTTCGGTCTTTTGGTAAAGGCCGCCTAACTTGACAAGCTGATCTTCGATTAAATAAGGCACTACATTAGTTAGCTCCACCGCGATTTCCTCGCTGTTACTAAACCCGGTGACTTTTTTCCCTTTTACCAAAGGTGCACCGTTTAGATCTTTGGCTTGTAATAATACGGCCGGTGCATGACAAACCGTTGCCACCGGCTTGCCCTGAGAAATAAATGCCTCAATGAGTGCAATTGAATCTTTATCATTATGTAGGTCCCATAATGGGCCATGACCGCCGGGATAAAATACGGCATCGAAATCTTCAACTTTCATCGCATTCAGTTTTTCGGTGTTGGCCAATTGATCTTGAGCTGATCTGTCATTGTCAAATCGGCGTGTATCTTCTGTTTCAAAATCAGATTCATGACTTTTAGGGTCAAGTGGTGGTTGTCCGCCGAGCGGGGAGGCCAGAGTTATCGATACACCGGCATCTTTGAGATGATAAAACGGACTGGCCAGTTCTTCCAACCAAAAGCCAGTCTTTGCGCCGGTATCTCCAAGTTGGTCGTGTGAGGTCAAAACAACTAAAACATGCATGATTACTACCCTTTAAAAATTTTGGTGTACGATTATTGATATGCTCTGACGGCCGTTGTTAACTTCTAGGCTGCAATTTTTTCCAAGACTTATTGTATTACTTGACCACTCGCTGAAGGCCTTCTTCCACAACTGAATGTAAGCGTAATATAGTAATATTTTCTTCTATATCTGCGATTTTAACTTTTGAAGCGAGATCGTTTTTAATGACATGAGCTATAAATTGATCGTAACTTTCATCGTCATTTTTTATAGAACTTCCACCGCCTCAATAACGGCCAAAGGACTTTCTCCCTTCATCAAATCGTCGCGACTGAAATGTGAATCTTGGACCCCATCATGCAGTTGCGCAACAGCCATTTTCTCCTCTTTTTCCATCTTGGCTATGACCCTAAGCGAATGGAGAATATACGTTTAACCACCCTTATCTTTTGTTCCAGAATAGGCTTTCAAAGCTATTTCAATGGATTTTCCAATTATGTCCATACTTCCTCTTGGGCGCAGATGCCGGTAACACGGGCCACGAACGGTGGTGACTCCAGCAAGCGCAGAGTGCGACGTCTATAGCTTCCTCGCATCATAAGCCCAGTGTAACAAAGCCTGTCGTTGTTTTTTGCGGCATTGAAAATCATAGGGTTCGCAGTACTTTCTTATTGCACCTGCGTGACGCCTAAATGCACTCCATCGCTTTATTTGCCGCTGATCCTCTTCATGCGTGCGTCTACCTATAAAATATCTGCAATACAATTGGAACCAACCTCTAGGGTCCTGAGGGTGAATCCATCCTTTCTTTGCCCACTCACTCAATGGTTGCGAAGCATTGACGGAGAAATAGTTAAGCTGCTCGTTTTTTTCATCACTAAGCTTGGCATTCACAAACCAATCATGTGGGAATTCGCGTTTGCAGTCATTCAGATACTTGCCGCCAAAAACGCCTAGATGCAGCATTTCTTTAGGCGTTAACTCTGGAGTAAATTGAGGGTCAAAATTCTGACCCATGGGCTCAATGCGTTGGTATACGTATTCTTTTTGCATTTTATCATTAACAGAGACAGTTTTCATAACCACCTGATTATAACTAACACATCACACGCCGCGAATGGGCTGGGAAATTCCCAGCTTTTGACGGTCGATGTATTGGACAGATTACTAGGCTTTGTTTTTTAATTTTAATAACTGTGGCTTTGTATAAGCTGACAACGTATCAATAGTATTATCCCAATGAGGCCTCATCGCAATAAATTATTTTATTAGCAACAGTTATACTATAGTCGTCGAAAGTTTGGCTGAAGATACTGTCTTGAACTTTTGATATTACTGGATATTGTAGTCGGACAACCTGCGCGAGTGTTTAGTATGCACGATATTTTCCGGCATTGGCGTATGGCATAGCAAGCAATTTTTTTGGGGTTGCCTAGATTAGTTGTAAAGATGCGGTGCAGCTCGGTTTTTTGCCCGCAAGCGCTCTAGCGCCTAATAAAGTGCATGCCAGTTTCTGAGATTGAGGCAGCCGTGCTACGCTAGAGTATTCAGCTTAAGGGAGACTGGCCATGAGACTTCTGATTAACTTCGGCATCAAAGTGGTGCTGGTACTATTAGTACTCGCAGCCGTCGCCTTCGCGGTGACGCGCGGAGGAGTAAAGGATCTCGATTATGCAGCCCGAAATGAACATGGCGGCAATTACCTGCAAACGGAGTACGGTGTTCTTTCTTATACCCGCGAGGGTCCTAAAGACGCACCCGTAGTAATACTCGTTCATGGGTTCAGTACGCCGAAGTTTGTTTGGCAGCAGGCGATACCTGCCGTGCTGGCAGAGGGGTATCAAGTCATCAGTTTTGATCATTTAGGTCGAGGGTTCTCCGATAGGCCTGAAGGCCCTTATGATTCTGCCTTGTATAACAGCGAACTCACAGGGCTAATTGAAGGCCTAAACCTCAAGACGCCTTTGACTTTGGTTGGCTACTCCATGGGTGGTGCCAATGTAGTTGACTTTGCGGCCTCATATCCTTCACAAGTGAGCCGGCTAGTACTTATCGCCCCAGCAGGATATATGCGCAATTCGTCAGGGGCGTCATTGCTGACGATGCCAGTGGTTGGTGAGTGGCTGGCGACTGTTTTTGGCGCACGTTACGCCCGCCAAAGTATTAAAGCTGAAATTAATGCCGGCAGGGCGCCGGAAAATATGTTGGAAAAATTTGATCAGCAGGCGGCCTTTGCGGGTTACACAGATTCCTTGCTCTCAACACTTCGATATTTTCCGATGGCTGATTTATCGGATCGATATCGTATCGTCGGTGGCACTGACATCGCTGTATGGGCGATCTGGGGGACTGCAGACACAGTGGTTCCTTTTGACGGTGCTGACCCTATGAAAAAAGATGTCCCTCAGATGAAATTAACGAAACTTGAGGGCGCTAATCATAATATGACCTATGGACAGGCAGATGATGTTACTGCCGCGCTGGTGCATGCACTGAGGGAGGGGTAATTGACGGGTTTCCATGGTCGCTGAGAAATCGGGTATGCTGCTGAAGTCATTTCAACAGGATAGCGTGTAATGAACATAATGTTGACCGCACTCCTCGCTGCAGCCGGACTGGTGGTATTGGCTGTCGTTGCAGGATACGCGTGGCTCGCTCCGGAGGAGTTGGTAACTTACAGTCCTGCCCTCGAGACAGTAAGAATAATTGAAGGCGGTGAAATAATTGGTTACCAAAATGACCTGGGCGTGTCGGTGTGGCAGGGAATTCCCTATGCAGCGGCGCCGGTAGGCGAGTTGCGCTGGAAGGCACCGCGCCCAGTCACGCCTTGGGAGGGACAGTTGCAGGCGCTTCGCCCCGGCAATGAGTGCGCCACCCAGCCTCGTTCCACTTCCAGCGAAAACCAGTCCGTGGACGGAAATGAGGATTGCCTTTTTCTCAACGTGTTTGCGCCTGCGAATGCCGACAATCTACCTGTCATGGTTTGGATTCATGGCGGCGCCAATACCCGCGGCAGCGGCAGTATTATTCTCTACGAGGGTTCGCTATTAGCCGATCGCCAGCAGGTGGTGTTGGTGAGTATCAATTATCGTTTAGGTAACTTTGGCTGGTTATCGCACCCAGCGCTGCGTTCAGAAGACGCATCGCTTGAGGATAATTCAGGCAACTACGGCACACTCGATCAGATCCAGGGGCTTAAATGGGTCAGAGACAATATCGCTCACTTTGGCGGGAATCCTGACAAGATCACTATTTTTGGCGAATCTGCCGGGGGCTGGAATGTACTCGCGCTGATGGCGTCACCTCTGGCTGAGGGTTTGTTCCACGGTGCCATCGTCCAGAGTGGCGGGCTGGATATCGAGCCTCTTTGGGCAGCTGAGAACTACGTTGATGACGAACAAGTGGGTGGTCGCCACAGTTCGCGGGAGATTGTCAATCAGCTGTTCATTCTTGACGGCTCCGCTGAAGATGCTGCGGCCGCTCGTGCCAGACAGGAATCAACGTCCTCGGCAGAGCTAGCCCGGTATCTGCGAGCAAAATCTACGGCTGAAATTTTTGCCGTTTATCGCAGTGAAGACGGCGGTCCTGTCACCACATTGCCAGACTTGATTGGCGATGGCTATGTGTTACCCGCCGGTATTCGGTCTGAGCAGTTGTTTTCGGATCCCGCAAATTACAATGCGGTGCCAGTGATGCTGGGTACCAACCTCGATGAAATGAAGTTGTTCTTCAGCTTTAATCCTGACATGGTCAACATGGTTCTGGGTATTCCGATTGGGATTAAAGATCTGCAGCGTTATGATAAGTATAATCGCTACAGTTCCGATCGTTGGAAAGTTGTCGGCGTAGACCGTCTGGCTACAGTGATGCGTGCGGGTCAGGGTGACAACGTGTTTGCCTATCGCTTTGATGCCAAGGACTTGCGTGATTTCGGCCTGATCGATTTGCGCGACTTACTGGGTGCGGCACATGCACTTGAAATACCCTATGTGTTCGGCAACTTTCCTAAACCTTTTAGCGTCATGTATCCCTCAGGTACACATGATGCTCGCGATGCGCTGTCGGCGAGCATGATGTCTTATTGGGCTGAGTTCGCCTACAACGGAAAGCCCGGCCGCGGGCGTGATGGAAAGGAGCGAGAGTGGACTAGCTGGGTGAACGACGGCGAAGACAGCGACCGTTTAATGATACTCGACAGTGCGTTGGGCGACGGCATTCGCATGTCACCAGAGCGCATTAGCATTGACGACCTGAAGCAGCGCCTGTTTTTGGACACCAGTTTTGTGGATCAAGAGGAGTACTGCATGGCCTACAGGACACTGTTCCTCGGAGACGACTTCGACTCTCAAGAATATGAAAGCCTAGGCGCGGATGGGTGTCCTTTATAGGAAAATGGCAGTCATATTCTTGGCATTGATTGGTACGGTAGGCATACGACGCGGCAGCTAGCTGGCTAGCTGCACGAAGCCACCGTCTATCGGTGCGTCAGGCTTCCGCAGTATTCAGAATACCATCTGTCTCGGTTTGTAAAAGATGCTGAAAATTACTCAACAGTGACCTTCTGGATGCCGTCTACCTCGAGCTCTGCTGTGCCGAGTAGTTTGCTGATATCTTTTCCTATGAAATACAAAACCGGGACCAGAAATAGTGTGATAAAAGTGGCAAATAACACGCCAAAGGCGATAGATATTGCCATTGGCTTGACGAATTGCGCCTGTAAAGAGGTCTCAAGCTGAATCGGCAACAAGCCCATAAAGGTTGTTACTGAAGTCAGTACGACGGGACGAAATCGACGTACTCCACCGTCAATGACTGCATCTCGCCAGTGTTGTCTGCCTTCGCTGATGCGGGAACTAATATGGTCTACCATGACCAAACTATCATTGACAACGATGCCACTCAACCCGATCATTCCAATGGCAGACAGCATGCTTACGCTGTTGCCTAAAATGAGATGCCCCAGTATGGCGCCGACCAACCCGAAGGGGATCACGGACATGATAATAATAGGCAAAGCATAACTGCGTAGTGGTATTGCCAGCGCGGCATAAATCATCAGTAACACCGCGATAAGCCCCAACCCGAGAGTATCTGTGGTCTTGGCCTGCTCTTCTGCTTCACCGCTCAAGCGTAGTGAAACCCCGGGATAACGCTGCAAAATATCGGGTAATAAGTCGGTAGTAATTGCCTGATTGACTTGGGTAGGCTCTACGATAGATTTATCGACATCGGCTTCGACGTTGACCACACGTTGTCGATTAAAGCGATTAATAACACTGACGCCAATTCTTTCTGTGGCTTTACCGACCACCTCAAACGGAACCTTGCCTCGACCAGGCACATCAATCCACATGGATCGCAACGATTCCAGAGTGGCGCGCTCTGCCGCAGGAAAGCGCACATACACCCTCACTTCATCGCGACCGCGCTGCAGACGCTGTATTTCTGCGCCGAAAAAAGCCTGACGTACTTGTGTTGCGAGCTCTACTTGCCCCAATCCAAGGGCATCGCCCTCCGATGTGACGCTTATATCAAGCTCTGGTCCACCCGCATCAAAACTGTCTCTGATGTCATAGACGCCGCGATACGCAAGCAATGCTGCCTTCAGTTCACTCGCGGCTTCACGCAACATACCAAGATCCTGCCCTGACAGCTCGATATTGACGGCAGACCCAGAAGGGCCTGCATTGGCATCAAAGGTCAGTGACTGTATACCGCTGAGTCCACCAAGACTTTGCCGTAACCAACCTGCGAGTTCAACAGACGTAATGGCGCGCTCGGTGCTCGGTAATAATTCTACTGTTACCCGTGACTCCGTATCCTCGGTCGACAGTGACATTAATTCTAAAATAACACTTTCTTCGGAGTTGGTTTCTTGTTTATAACGCTTATTCATATCTACTGCGGCCTGCTCGATACGCAGGGTATAATCGTGCGTTTTCTGCCAGGGCGTGCCCTGCGGCATTTTCAGATTGATAGTGATCGAGTCTGAAGGAATGTTGGGGAAGAACACGAACCTTACAATACCCGCTGGTACCAGCGCCAAACAAATGATTAAGCCACCGATAAATAGTGCTAGAGTGGTGTAACGGTAGTGTACGGCAAGGTCTAGTACGGATCGATAACGGGTATCTGCAAATTGTTGTAACGCACTGGCGCAGGCGTGCTGCACAGCAGAAAACTTCATGCGCAGGGTGGGGGAGCCTGTGGTTTTTGAAGTGATACGAATATGTCGCAAGTGTGACGGTAGAATCAATTTTGTCTCCAGTAGCGAAAACAGAAGGCTCAATATCACCACAGGCACGATATGCGACAGAATCATGGCAAAACCTTCCTGCACGAACCAGGACGGCGCGAATGCGAGCATTGTCGTCATCGCGCCAAAAATAGTTGCTACCGTGACTTTTCTTACACCTCTTACAATACTGTCTAGACCCTTATCTTCATCCTCCAGTTGGGCATAAGCGCTTTCGGCGGTCACGATGCCGTCATCCACAAGCATGCCTAGTACTAGGATAAATCCAAACACGGAAATGACATTAATGGAGACGGGTAGATCCAATACGTTGATAATTAAAAGCGCGCCTAGAAACGAAAATGGGACACCGAGAATCACCCAAAATGCTAACGACAGGTTTAAGAATAATGCGAGAGTAAACATAACTAATACGGCTCCCTGCAATGCACTTTTGAGCATCAACTGGATTCGTCCATTCAGGATCACGCTTTGGTCCGACCAAGCGGTCAACTCTATGCCGGGAGGTAACTGTGCCCGTTTGCGCTCAACAAACATGCGTAAGTCCTTGGTCATTGCCAGTACGTCCTGATCACCTACTCGGTCGATCTCTAAAGTAAGCGCAGCTTCGCCGTTGAAACGGCTGAGGATCGGTTGCTCTGAAAATGTGTCACGTACCGTCGCAACATCACCCAGCGTCACGCGAGTACCATCATCTCGAGTGAGCAATGTTAATGCCCCAAAATCGTCACCACTATAGGCTTGCCCAACGGACCGAAGAGTAAGTGAGCCGGCTTCTGTGCGCAGCTTTCCTCCCGGGAGGTCGCGCGATCGCTCTTGCACGGCTCGAGCAACATCACCAAAGGACAGGCCATAGCGGTGTAGTTCAGGGTCAGATACTTCTATGGATATCTCGTAGTCGCGTGCTCCCGTAATCGTAACCTGGGTTATGCCGGGAAGCAGTAACACCTCGTCGCGAAGCTGTTCAGCCAGATCTTTTAATTGCCGTTCTTCGAGCGCGCCGTAAAGTGTTAGTCGCATTGCTCTAGTCCGGCTGAGTACCTCATCCACGACGGGTGCCTCGGCATCCAGCGGAAATGCGGCAATACTATCCACTCTGGTTTTAATCTGTCCTAGTGTCTTGCCCATAGGGGTCCCCGGGTCAAGCAGCACCGTCACTACGCCCGACCCTTCAGCAGAAACAGAGCGGATCTCATCTATGCCAACGATATCTTGAACCGCCTCTTCAATTTTGCGCACAATGCCTTCTTCTACTTCTTCCGGAGAGCTCCCGGGGTAGGGCACCGTGATTGTTACTGTATCAGAGGGAAAAGTTGGGAAGACCTCTTTAGTAATGCCACCTATGGAGGCCAAGCCACCGACCATAACAACCAGCATAAGGAGATTCGCCGCCACCGAGTTGTTGGCCATCCAGGCAATAAGGCCTCTCTCTTGATTCCTTTTCATACTATTGGGTCACCCTGACGGGCATGCCTTCCACCATAATATCGAGACGCGAAAGGACGACCTGATCGCCGGCAGAAAGCCCGTGACCTACAATAATCGTATCTTGAGTTCTGCGTAGTACGGTAACCTGCTGCTTTTGTAAACTTCCCTGCTTGACCACAAATACAGTGTTACCATCGTAAAGCGCCGATCTGGGCACAGCAACGGCATTGGGGATAGGCTTGCCATTGATTTCAGCCTGAACAAATAATCCGACAGACAATGGCCGTGGATGTCGACTCGTGTCATAGGGACTATCGACCTCGGCAATCAGATAGAACACTCTAGTCTGCTCATCAACGCGCTGCTCTAGACGCACGAGTCGCGCCGTCCACTGAGAGTCAATATTGCCGAACTTGGCTGTCAGTAGAGCCTCTGGCCAGCTGCCATCAGCAGATTTTCCATAGTTTAAAAAGCCTACATCGGATGGCAAGACCGGCAGTCTGATCTCGGCACTGCCGGTGCTTAGCAAGCGCACCAGAGCGGTACCGGCCTGCACATACTGGCCGAGATCAACCCGCTTGCTGTCAATTATGGCATCGAAAGGTGCGGCTATGACTGTGTTTTGTAGATCTACTTCTGCTTGTCGAAGTCTATCCTTCGACGCCTGTACCTGAGCTTTGGCTTCATCAATCGCTGCGCGCATTACCACTACCTGAACCTCAGCTAAAGATAACTCCGCACTGGCTAATCCAGCCTTGGCCACCGATACGGCAACTTCATAATCGATCGGATCAATACGTAGTAGCGGCCTCCCTTGCGGCACCGCACCTCCCTCGACAAATTCTGGTGCCACCTCAATAATACGGCCTGATACCTCACTGACCAGTTCGATATCGTGTTTAGCGCGCACGGTACCTTGAGAGAGTATGGTGACGGCAAGTGACTCTGGAGTAACGGTCAGAACATCAACGAGTGGCGGTACCACAGCACTATCGCGCTGCGGTAATTCTGACCTGCTGTTAACCATGAGAAAAGCAACGGCAATACAAACTGCCAACACCAGCAGGGGAATACCGCGCCTTAAACTCTTTTTCTGCATCGTTGACTATCCGGTTTAGTGACTCGAACATGAGGCGCGTAAGACATCTTTCGGCAAGTATTCTACTACATGAAAAGTCTGGTCTGCACTCTCTGTCTCTGGATAATTTAACGGGCTAGCGCTCCAGTGGGTGGCGTGTGCTCTTCGATAATTACATCGGCTATTGAGTGATCAGCTCCATTACTCTGGATCAGGCTAAAAAGATTGATTGATGCTTGGCAGTGCCTACTCCGTCAGCTTGCGGGTAAAGATCGGTCGACATTTCCCGGGTTACCTTAGCGCCGACGATGAATTGTTTCTGCTCATGGGAGGAGTGATTAGATAAAGCAGATTCATCAATACCGGTGACTGTATTGTCGGCGCACGACATTGTCGAGAGACCGTGTGTTATGTTTATATGCCAGTGACAGTGCCTCTTTTTACCATTAGTGTTTGGGTTGTCTGCTATGAAAATATTATCTTGGATAACGTTGCTTTTTTTGTGTCTGATATGTACTTCTTGTGCTCGTGATGAGATGACGATGGAGGTGGTAGGAACCGCCTATAATGCATTGCCAGGGCAGACCCAAGGCGATCCAGAAATTGGCGCGTGGGGAGACAAGCTAGACGTCAATATTCCTTCCATTGCCGTGTCGCGTGATCTAATCAGCCGCGGACTAGTCCATAATGCAAAGGTCAGAATCGAAGGCTTTCCTGGATACTATTTGGTGCGCGATAAACTGAATAAACGATTCACCGAACGCATCGATATCTTTATGGGACTGGATCGCGCCGCCGCGATAGCGTTTGGGAAGAGAACCGTTCGTATCTACTGGACCCCGGCCCCCATAAAAAAACAATATTGACGGTCAAAAAGCCCTATAATTCTTGGACGTGGGAAGAGAGCCTGGTTGTTAGTATTATAGAGTTTCTATGTTCTGCAAGCAGTCTTCAGCCCGTGCTATGATCTTGCTTTTTACCTCTGAATCCATCTTTTCCCAAGTACGATAAGCCATCGCAGTTCTGGGGTTGCGAGAAAATCTGTCACCGTGGCGCTGCAAAAAATGCCAATACAGGCTGTTAAAGGGACAAGCCTCTTTGGTAAAACGTTCTTTGACACTGTAGTGACAGTCGCCGCAATAATCACTCATTTTGTTAATATAACTACCACTAGCGGCATAGGGTTTGGTGGCAATAAGGCCCCCGTCAGAAAATTGACTCATGCCTCTTGTATTGGGCATTTCTACCCACTCAATAGCATCTATATAAATGCTCAGATACCAGCTATCAACTTGATTAGGCTTTACGCCTACGAGCATAGCAAAATTCCCAGTCACCATAAGTCGCTGAATGTGATGCGCATATGCAAAATTCAGTGACTGGTCTATGGCCTGCTGCATGCATGCCATTTTAGTTTTTCCCGTCCAATAATATTCAGGCAGATTGCGCTGAGCGTTGAGTTCGTTACGCTGAGCATAATCCGGCATATTGGCCCAGTACACGGCACGAATATATTCGCGCCAACCAAGAATTTGGCGCACGAAGCCCTCAATCTGTGCTAAGTCTATGCTCCCGTCCGAGCGCTTAAAGTACTCAATAGCGGTTTCAATCACCTGTATAGGATGCAATAGCTTGCTGTTCAGCGCAAAGGACAGCCGAGAATGATAGAGGCTCCAGCGACTTTCGCCATGCTGAGTCATAGCGTCTTGAAAGCGACCGAAGTTGGGCAGGCAGTTTTGACAGAAAAAATGCAGCAGCTGCATGGCCTGATTCGAGTTTATAGGCCAAGCTAAGTTTTCGGATGCTAACCCTAACGATTGTATCTTATGCTTTTCAATGCGTCGCAGAATTTTGCCGACGTCATTACTAAAGAGTAGTGGTTCTGGCACCGTGGCAAGATCGGCGGACTTGAGTTTCTTCCTGTTGTCGCCATCAAAATTCCAACGGTCACCGAGTGGTTGATCCTCGGCCATCAAAATATTGAAGCGTTTTCGCATTTTTCGATAAAAAGATTCCATACGGTTGTGTTTGCCGGCCTTGATGTATTTACTGATTTGATCCTTGGGGAGCAAAAAATGTTCGCTGTCATAACAGGTTATGCGAACCTCGTGACCTAACTCTAAGCTCCCCATCTGTTTCATTAAACGAAATTCGTCGGGGGCCTGGTAGTCAAAATTTTCAACCCCATGCTGCTCACATAAACTGCTAATCATATGAGTAAGATCTGTGTACTTAACTGTTGCATCTAGATTAAAAAATGCCACAGTATGATGATCTGCTTTCAACGATTGAGCAAAATCAGCCATGGCGGCAAAGAAGCTGCAAAGTTTTTGGATGTGGTGCGTGACATAAGTCGCCTCCTGATGGAGTTCCGCAATGACATAGAGAATCCCATCGTCTATGCTCCTATACCAAGAATGCTCGCGATTTAGCTGGTCCCCAAGAATAAGCCTAATACTGTGGAATTTTTTCATATGTCGTCTGCTGCACATGTGTCTAACATTGGCCAATCGGCAGCGTCTACTGAGTCGAGAACTGCGGAGCAATCTCCTCCTGCCCATTTTTGAATAAAAGTGTGGCTCGGATCGTAAATTTTAGTCTGCTTGATGAGATCAAACCGACGGTGGCCTCTCGGATCTGAGCCTACTCCCGCTAAATATTGCCAGTTGCCCCAATTAGAAGCTACATCATAGTCGATTAGCTGCTGTTCAAAATAGGACGCCCCAAAACGCCAATCAAGATTAAGCTCATGGACAAAGCAGCTAGCCACCAGTTGGCGCCCTCGATTCGATAAGTAGCCGGTGCGGTTAAGCTGATGCATACAGGCATTTACGATAGGGTATGGCGTATTCCCTTGGCACCACTTCTGATAGCGTTCTGCATAAAAACTTGTGCTGGGCCTGTTCTGCTTTATACCGGTGAAAGAAAATAATCGAACGCCATGCTTCAGGGCATAGAAATAAAAGTAATCACGCCACAAGAGTTCAAAATAAATCCAGTAGGTCGACTCATTTTTCTCTATGGACCGCTCATATCCTGTTAGCGCGCTCATTATCGTTCTTGCCGAGAGATTGCCGTTGGCTAACCACGGGCTGAACTTTGTTGAGTAGTCCATCCCGTCTAACCCATTTCGAGTTTCCTTATAGCTGCTGGCTAGGTTTCTGGAAAAGTATCTCTGCAAATGCCCGATACCGTGACTTTCCCCACCCCTGAATGGAGTAATCGGATTCCTGCTGAAGACTGGAAACAGTGATTGCCACTCGCTGACCCTGTCCATTGCAGGAGGTTGTGGCAGTGATTTTGGTGCGGCAATAGGATTACTGATCTCAACCGATTCTACTTTACGGCGAAATTTAGAAAAACTCTCAGGTAGCTTATCGAGAGGGAAAGACAATTGGGCCGGGTTAATTAAGCTGCAGCTACCCGTTTGACTAAAAGTGATCATAGAGTAGCGCTGTTTTAGTAACCGCCAAGACTCATTGATATAATAATCTGCCGCAGAACTGCTGTAGACTGCATCAATATTATGGCGCGCGATTAACTGTGCGATGGCCTCCAGCGCAGGTTCGTACATAACCTTGAGGCGCTGCCCAAGCTGACCTAGGCTGTGGTCCAGCTCTGCTAGGCTCTCTTGGAGGAACTGCAACCGATTGTCTGACAGCGAATTTGGCGCCCTACCTACGGGAGAACTTGGAGGTAAGCAATAAATGCAAATGAGGCGATCGACTTCCTGAGAAGCTTGCATAAGTGCTGGGTTGTCGAGTACGCGTAGATCTGTGTTAAACCAAAAAATACCTATGTTATGCATACAGATTACTTATATTACCGACTGATAAAGGGATATTCTCAAGCAATGAGGATATACCGTAGTTACGCTTTTCGATTGCCTTTGGATCAACTCATCAGGTAGATGATAGTAAGCTGCTATCGGTGAATCAAACAACCTGCTTTGAGCGTCTGCTTTACGCGTCCTTTTATTGTTCTTTTTAGAGGGGCCTCTGATTCAAGCTAGGTGACCGATTTCTCAATTAGCGAAGCTTTTTTTTTGCATAATCTACGTGTCAGTACTGACCTGTCCAACAGCGTGACACTCTCTTTGGCGAGTCTGCCACTGCTCATCTATATAGACTGCTGCCCGTATCGAAGGCTCTACTTGACCTTTGATTAAATCTGCACCGCGCTCTGCTAGCATCATAGTCGGTGCGTTGAGGTTTCCGTTGGGAACTGTGGGAAATACTGACGAATCGATTATTCGTAAGTTGTTCAGACCTCTCACTTTGAGATCTGGATCTACGACTGCCATCACATCAACGCCGATTTTACAGGCGCCCGCAGGATGATAGGCACTGTCAACTGACTCGCGTATGAATGCGTCAATTTGCTCATTATTTCTAACCGCATTCGACGGCTGAATCACTTCGCCTCGGTACGCATCCATCGCCGGTTGACTCATGATTTCTCTGGTTAAATTCACGCAGTCACGAAATCCCTGCCTATCATATTCTGTCTCCAGATAGTTGAACAGTATGTTTGGGTGCTGCTTTATATCCGCTGAGATTGCTCGCACATGGCCACGACTGGTGGGCTTATTGTGCCCAACATGGACTTGAAATCCGTGCCCTTTGAATGCGACCCCGCCGTCATAGGTGATTGCACCTGGTAAAAAATGATATTGGATATCGGGCCACTTAACTCCTGCTCTGGATCGAATAAAGGCACAAGATTCAAAGTGATTGGTCCTGCCAAGCCCTTTTTTAAATAGCAGCCATCGCAGTCCGATCAAAGCTTTGTTAAACAATCCCAGTTCGCTGTTGAGACTTATAGGCTGCTTACAACGATACTGAAAATTGAACTCTAAATGGTCTTGCAGGTTTTCGCCAACGCCGGGCAAAGAGTGTACGAGCTTTATTCCAGCTTTCTGCAATACGGCTTTGGGGCCAACTCCTGATACCTGCAGTAAATGCGGTGACCCAATCGCCCCTGCGCAGAGGATTACTTCGCGCCGCGCACTAAATCCATGGGTGGAACCCGAAATTTCACACTGAATTCCGGTCGCTACTTTTTCTGAAAACGTAATCTTCTTTACTAAAGCATGTTTTAATAGTGTCAAGTTTTTGCGCTTTCTCGCGTTTTTAAGGTAAGCATGACTCGTAGATGCGCGAACCCCGCGATCCACGTTCATAAATTTTTGACCGAAACCCTCTTGTTTATAACCATTATAATCTTCAGTTTCGCGATAGCCCGCATTGACCCCAGCATCAATAAAGGCTCTGTATAACGGATTGCGCATGTTATTGCCGCCACTGACAGTGACAGGTCCTTTACGGCCGCTATATTCACTGTCAACGCATTCATGATTTTCCAACTTCTTGAAGTACGGTAAGCAGCTTTCATAATTCCAGCCGATGGCGCCGTGTGACTCCCATTCATCATAATCTTGTGCATGTCCTCTGACGTAGACCATCCCGTTTATTGATGATGTGCCGCCGAGCACCTTTCCTCGGGGACAATTCATTCGCCGATTGTTTAGGTAGGGCTCAGGCAAAGACTGAAATCCCCAATTATATCTCTTGTGGTTCATTGGAATTCCCAATGCTGAGGGCATCCGAATAAAAACGCTGCGATCGCTACCTCCGCATTCAACCAGCAGAACGGTGCAATTTGAATTCTCGCTAAGGCGTGATGCCACAATAGCGCCGGCGGAGCCTGCGCCAATAACAATATAATCGTAAAGCCTATTTTTTTTCTTTAAACCCATCATCTTAAGTTTGAGAGTTATCCTTAGCGAACATAAAGCTGTTACGAATTTTCTTTCTGTTGTTGAACAGCAGAATATATATAGCAATGTACAAGCCGATCACTACTAGGCCTACCCACTCAATTTTAAGTGGTGTCAGCTGATATAGTAATACCAGGCAACCGAGCAGTAAAAAATTACCGCCAACGTACTGCGCCAGTCCCAGCTTCTTTATATCAAAACCCAAGTTGTCGGTGTAGAGACGAATAAGCGAGTCCAGTGAGTTGATGACAAAAATGACCCCGAGGATTACCATTGCCCAGCGCAGCAGTCCAGTGACCGGAATATCGTTTGAAAAATAATAGTAAAGTGTCGAAAACCATAGGGCTATCGCAACGGAGGGTATGACCAATAAAGCGATTAGTAATTGCCAGGTTTTCATACCGCTGACAAATCGAGCAACGAACTGACCGATCATAATACTCCATGCAAACCACCAGAATAAGTACCACCCGTGGTAGTCGCTAATAGGACTAACGAAGTAGTGAATATTTTCAAAATAACCGGTGAGGTTGGCCAGCGAGTCTATATAGGCTGGAACAGATGCCCCAGACGCTGACAGCATTACTATCGTCAGCAGAATGAATAAAACGCTGGATGTCAGGCTAAGTAGTTTTATATAGCGGACATGGGTGCTAGAACAAACCGCCATAAAAATGATTAAGCTCACCAAGCAATACTGCTGAAAAGGTGAAATTCCATCGATGTAAGTGGGCGCATAGCTGAGGAACAAATAGGCTGTAAATGCGCAGGTGGCGATGATAATAATGTTGTTAACGCATTGAATAGGCCGGTATTGAAAGAAACCTACTCTGGGCTCAACAATGCAAAAATAGAAGGTGGTTAAAAAATAGAACGCCCAAACCAAAAAACCCCAGAAACCGAATTCAATCGCCAGGGGGTTGGTGAAACTGTAATCCTCTTCGGCGGCGTAGATCGGGAATTCCACGAGAGGAAACATGATCAAACCAACGTCCAGCCCGGAGGTGAATAGAATCGCTGAGAAGGCGACTAGCGACACTGGCGTTTTTCCAACGCATCTAACATTGCCCCATCTAATGCAGATAAACGCAGAGGTCAACAAAGTAATTGCAATGGCGATAGGCAGTATTTCGTACATTTGAGTCCTGCTTATTAGACCGTAGGCGCTGCGCTATAAGCCCGCGGACATGTCGGTAAAGAGACGTTGTCGACTATATTAACATTGTTGTTAACGAAAGGGGGCTGCGTCGTAGTAAGAGCGTAGCTTGACAGTGGGTGAGTTATTGCAAGGGGAGCATTGTTGACCATAGAGGAAGTATCCTTGCGACGTCTGTGTCTTTTTCGACACCGTGTCTGCCAAGTTTGATACCTGTCTTTTGACTAGTATTCCTCTTGCTGCAGAGAATTCGCAGTGGCTGATGAGCTGCCGCGTGGCGAGTATTGCGTGTCAACACTGCGGTAGCGGTTGAGGCCTTAATAGACCAGTAGCGATAGACACTAAATCGAGTATGCGCAAGATAGGTCTGGCGATAGCAATTTAATATGGGCCGTTAGAAGAGCGTGTCCGTCTTGGAGCCCGAATAGCTCTACAGTGCACTTGAAATCAGGGTAGATATTGCATGGTGAAAATTTATAAAGTGTTTAGATAACGTATAAAAAACTGCGCTATTCAAACGGTTCTCTCGTTTGAATCATGATATCTACGCGACGATTCTTTGTTCGCCCATCAACATCGTCGCTACCGTCGGCGTTAACATTAGGTGCAATAGGGCGAGTCTCGCCCAACCCCTCAGTATTGATCACCTCAGCATCAATCTGGGCATGTTGGACAAGCCAGTTTTTGACCGAAGTGGCGCGGCGCTGAGACAAGCTTATGTTATAAGCCTCACTGCCTTTGGCATCGGTGTGGCCGATGATAGTGACGTTGCCTGTACGTTTTTCGCGTATGATCATTCCGAGCATCATTAATTCATGCTCCGCTGTTGATTTGATGTCAGCTTTATCAAAATCGAACAAGATATCGCTGGAGAGCACGATACTGATCTCGGTCTCGTCTACCCTGGCATCCAAGTCACTGATGGCTTGATTCAGTTTCTCGACGGTTGTCAGTAGGGTTAAGCCTTTACCATCAACTGCAGCATTCAGGCCTTGTAAAGTGCGAATGTCCTCAGTGAGCAACCGCGCCCCGTGATTTGTTCCCAGAGTTAGCAGTGATGCTCTAGCGGCATCGTGAACAATGGGGTCGTCAGATTGCTCTACCTCCCATGCGCTAGCGCCCATGCTAAAAGCTGCCGATGCGAGTACGGCGCTAGAAGCGGCGAGCCTTGGCAAGACTCTCATCGCGTAATGGCCAGTTCCTCGAACGGCAGGACGTCAGGAATTACTAAGTTGACGGATTTTGTAGTTTCCGGAGGGGCAGGGAATTTAAACCATACCAACTGTTTGCCGCCAGCATCAATTCTCTTGCTGATGTCGCCCGCACTGTTCATAGGCGCGCCTAGCCATTGATTTTTACTGTCCTTCAACACATGGTATTTTTTCTTTTCGGTATCGTCTATGAAGTAGACTTCATTAAAGTTGTAATAAATTTTCGCTTTGGCTTCGCCATTATTGCGATAGACCAGCACGACTGTAAATATATTATCGCGGATGTTTGCCCTTATTACGTCCACGTCCATGTCGCCAGACAGGCTCATTTCAGTCTGCAGTGCCTCTGGCTCTGTTGCCCAGCCTCGGCCACAACTAAACACGACTAACAGTGCGATAAGTATCAGCACGCGAGGTAGGTCTTGATTTTTCATGTGGTGCCTCCCTGATTTAGTAATTGATGACCCTTGAGTGTAGCGAATAGTTTGTCATTGTAAAACGGCTATATCCTCGACGGTGACGAGTGCCCCTGCCAACCTACGTCACATAGTGCACGCGCCTGATGTCTGCGGCATTAGTTTTAGTCAGTGAGTGTGCCGGCGCCTTGATTCGTGCGCGGTAGGTGCCAATTTCTTGGATCCAATTGGTAGTACTGGCAAAGCTCTTCATATAGGTCAGGACGCCTATCGTGCAACTGCTGAGGCTCTTCAAAAAAAGTCTCAGTCGCCACCGCAAAAAACTCTGCTGGATTCGTCGCGCCATAGGTATCCATTACCGTAGTCTGCCGCCTCCGGCTGCGTTCTCTCAGGTCTTCGAAATTTTCCGTAAACACTTTAGACCATGACTTATAAGTATTATGACGCAGCGGTGGTGCTCCATTAGTGGTCCCGGACTCGGCGTCCAGTTGATGCGCAAACTCATGCAACACCACATTGTGACCATCCGTAAAATCTGTTGCACCGTTTTCTATGTCGTCCCAAGATAGAATAACGCGGCCACTGCTCCACGACTCCCCTAGCAGACGATGCTCTGCGGAGTTTACAACCCCATCCGCCTGCAGTTCCTGACGCGTTACCCGAAATGCAGAAGGATAAATTAGGATGGAAGATAGTTTTGGATATACTGCCCAGCCATGATTTAACAATAGCAGACACGCCTCTGCTGCGATGATGATCCGCATCTGGTCGGTCACGACCAGCCCCGCGCACCCGTAAAATTTTTTACGCGCCAAAAATATTAGAATGAGCTGCCGCAGTCTGACCTGTTCCTGCAAGGATAAGCACGAGTAGATATTTAGCCCATCGGTCAGTAGGGTTAGCCACGCCTCGGGAAAGGGACGACTGCGAACCCACTGGTCCCGCCATTTTAGATAATAAAAGTAGGCAACGATTGCAATGATAACGGATAAGAGCGGCAATAACGCGGTCATGGTTTCCCCGTGCAGTCATAAAAGGCGTTCAAAAATACGCAAGGCAGGCACTTAATAAGCGAACGCTCTGCTGCGAAAATTTTGTGTTTAAGCAGTGTGATATTAGCATTGATGAGAGAGTTCGCAGTATTTAGCTTGCGACATAGGTTTGCTCGTTGAGCCAGAGCAGGCGCAGGCCGCGGGGTTGCCCTTCTCCTAATCAAGATCTATTTCATGCTGTATGGGTATAAAAAGGGCCTCGAAGCCCGAGTGCGGCCGTTGCGATGACTATTACTTTAATATTAATGAGAATCATTTGCATTAATGAATCGATTGGGATACTGTTGCTCTAAATGTAAATACAGTGAGAAATAAACTATGAAGCTTACATTTTTGTGTGGCAATCATCGGGAGTGGTTGCAGGGCCGGCCTGATCAGGCGGTGCATTGGTGCGCCAACTCCTATGACACGGGTCGCTTGCTAGCTGAGCGGGAGCAATGGGACGAGGCGCTGATGCACATGGGTTGTGCATTTGAAACAGCAGAAATTATCCTCACAACTCGAGCGGTTACGCCTGCCATGGGACTGGAGTGGTTTATGCAGACTCTAGAGGGACTGACACATGTGCTGGAGAGACTGGGCCGTGCTGATGCAGCGACTGAAATCCGACGGGCAGCCATCTATCGGTTACGCAATGAAGCGACGGTCAAAATTACGCCAGAGTTTGAGGCGCGTATTTACCTAGATATCATGCGCCTTAATACGCAAAACAGGCAGCGTATTGCTGCGCCACAAGCTTCTCCGCCGGTCTCCATGCGGCCCGAGAGGGTTCTGGCGGAAGCGGTGTATCACTAGTTTCACAGGGGTGCTAATCAATGAGAGCCTTCAACACTGAAATCGCAGATTATGTAGCAGTCGCTGATAGCAGGCAGAACTGCGACCATGGCGGAGTCGCCATCGGTAACTTGAGTCGTTCGGCCGACACGTGCAGAGAGCATCAGTTTATTCGTCTTGAAATACGATCGGAGATTTTGAGTTCTTTGATCCAAAACAGAGCGATTATGATCGAAGATCTCTACGGGCTGGATGGAAAAGCAAAATATTATCTAAAGAAAACTCTCTTGAAAACTCTGCTGCGATAAGGGCTGAAACCGTCATTTAGCCGCAGACGTAAAAGCCAATGGGATTGTGCCCTATACGCAAATAAAAAAAACGGGCACGGCCATAGCTCATCGCGCATGACCTGCCGGTATGGCAAAGAATATATGAGAGACTTCAGCATCAAAAATCTGGCGGACAGCTGCAAATTCTAATGGAGGTTAGGCGCTGCTATCGCCAGATCTTGCTGGAGCCTGCAAGGTTTATCCTTACGATTTGCTTGATGCCTCACCGCGTATTTACCAGCGTAGTGCGATAGGACTTTAAGGCGATGCAAAACGCCCTCTCTTGTTATCGAGCGAGGAGCTTGCCTTAGGGCAGTTGGGTGCTGCCCATTAGGTCTCGATCGATTTCACGGGCGGCTTCTCGCCCCTCATTGATTGCGCGAACCACAAGATCTTGACCTCGTCGGCAGTCAGACGCAGCGTAAACCTTTGGGACGCTTGTGCGATAGTCCTTCTTAGTTGCTTTGAAATTTCCTCGTCCATCAACATCCATGCTGAGCGCTTCATTGATATAGTGCTCTGGCTGTAAAAAACCCATCGACAGCATAATGAGGTCTGCGTCCCAGGTTTTCTCGCTACCGGGAATTTCCTTTAGCTGGTCATCGACGTTGACTGTGATAATCCCGGTCAAATTACCTTGGTCGTCTTTAACGAATTCTTTGCTCATGATGGAGTAAACTCTGGGGTCATCACCAAACTTTTCCTCTGCCTCGGCATGGCCATAATCGACACGATAAATACGGGGCCAAAGTGGCCAAGGGTTATTGTCTGCGCGTTCAGCGGGCGGTTTTGGCAATAGCTCGAAGTTAACCAGCGACTTGCATCCGTGGCGTAAAGATGTGCCTATACAGTCAGTGCCGGTGTCACCACCACCAATCACGATAACGTTTTTGTCTTTCGCTGAAATATAATTATTATCGTCCAATCCCGAATCGAGAAGGCTCTTAGTATTGGCGGTCAGAAATTCCATGGCCAAGTGCACACCGCTGGCATCGCGCCCCGGTATTGGCAGATCACGTGCCAGTGTCGCGCCAGTGGCGAGCAGCACTGCATCATTGTCTGCAACGAGTGTGACGGGATCTATATCTTTTCCAACATCAGCGTTGACGATGAATTCGACGCCTGCGTCACGCATAAGCTGTACACGACGCTCAACTACATCCTTCTCGAGTTTCATGTTAGGGATACCATACATTAAAAGACCACCGAGTCGGTCGGCCCGCTCATACACTGTGATCTTGTGCCCAGCGGTATTTAACTGCTCGGCTGCAGCAAGCCCGCAAGGGCCAGAGCCGATAATAGCAATGCTTTTGCCAGTACTATCACCGGCCACTTTCGGCGTTACCCAGCCTTCGTCAAAGCCTCGATCAATGATGGCGCATTCAATATTTTTAATGGTAACTGCCGGACTTGTTATTCCGAGTACGCACGCACCCTCGCATGGAGCCGGGCAGACCCGGCCCGTGAATTCTGGGAAGTTATTTGTTGTATGCAGGCGGTCAAGCGCGTCCTGCCACCGTCCGTTATACACCAGATCATTCCACTCTGGGATCAGGTTATAAACAGGGCAGCCATTGTTTGATTGGCAAAAGGGCACGCCGCAATCCATACAGCGCGCACCTTGAGTTTGAAGGTGTGACTCGTTGTGCTCGGTGTAAAGCTCTTTGAAGTCGATAATACGAACAGCGGGATCACGATAAGGCTCGGTCTCTCGGTTGTAATCTTTAAATCCGGTTACTTTTCCCATAATAAATAATCTTCCTAGGAACCGACTGCCGCGGTTGCTATAGCTTCTCGTGATATTTCTTCAAGAACTCGCTTGTAGTCGGTTGGCATGACCTTGATAAATCGAGTGAGTTCAGTTTTCCAGTTCTTCAGGATGTCCTCGGCAACCGAGGACCCCGTATATTTTTTGTGATTTTCTATGAGGGCTCGCAGCTCTTTAATATCTTCATCAGCCTCCATACCTTCAAGCTCGAAGGTCTCTGAGTTGCACATACGCCCGAAATCTCCGTCCTTGTCCCAGACATATGCGATGCCACCGCTCATGCCGGCGCCAAAGTTTCTGCCTGTTTTTCCCAACACTACTACTCGCCCGCCAGTCATGTACTCGCAGCCGTGATCGCCGATACCCTCCACTACAGCTATGGCGCCACTGTTACGAACACAAAATCGCTCTGCCGCGATGCCGCTAAAATAGGACTCGCCAGAGGTTGCCCCATACATTATAACGTTGCCAACAAGGATATTATCCTCGGCTTTAAAAGTGCTGGATTTTGGTGGGTAAACAATGATCCGTCCCCCTGACTGCCCCTTTCCAACGTAGTCGTTACAGTCGCCCTCGACTTCCAAAGTAATGCCTTTAGCTAACCATGCGCCAAGACTTTGTCCTGCCGAACCGTTGAGTTTAATGTGGATGGTGTCATCAGGAAGTAGTTTTCCGTTCGTCGCTTTGGCGACTTCGTGCGACAGCATAGTGCCGACAACGCGGTTAATATTGATAATATCGTGTTCGATATGCACTTTCTTCCCGCTCTTTAGCGCCGGCTGTGCCAGTTCAATCAACACATTATCAAGTGCCTTATCGAGTCCATGATCTTGTTCTAGTGTTTGGTAGACCTGCGTCCCTTCATAGGTAATTTCCGCGGGTGTAAGAATGCTACTGAAATCAAGCCCGTTGGTCTTCCAGTGGTCAACCGCATGGCGCATTTCGAGCAGATCTGAGCGGCCGACCATTTCATTGACGGTTCGAATTCCAAGGCTGGCCATTATCAGGCGAAGTTCCTGAGCCACCATAAAGAAATAGTTCACCACAGAGTCCGGGCTGCCAGAAAACTTCTTGCGTAATTCTGGATCCTGCGTGGCAATGCCGACCGGGCAGGTGTTAAGGTGGCATTTGCGCATCATAATGCAACCAAGTGTCACCAGCGGTGCAGTTGCAAACCCTATCTCTTCGGCACCTAGTAGGACCGCTATAGCAATGTCGCGCCCAGTTTTTATTTGGCCGTCTGTTTGCAGGACGACACGCGACCGCAGATTATTTTTCACCAGCGTCTGGTGGGTTTCAGCTATACCAAGTTCCCACGGTAGGCCGGCATGCTTAATTGAGGTGATAGCAGACGCGCCGGTGCCGCCGTCATGCCCCGCAATAACCAGATGATCTGCTTTTGCCTTAGTCACGCCTGCGGCAATGGTTCCAACTCCGATCTCGGAACCGAGTTTTACGCTGATTCTTGCGCTTGGATTAGCATTCTTTAAATCATGAATTAGCTGTGCGATATCCTCGATAGAGTAAATGTCGTGGTGCGGTGGCGGGCTTATAAGACCTACGCCAGGCGTTGAGTGCCTGATGCTGGCGATGGTTTGGTCTACCTTTTTGCCGGGAAGTTCTCCGCCCTCTCCTGGTTTGGCGCCTTGAACAATCTTTATTTGCAGTTCGTCTGCATTGGTGAGGTACCAGATGGTGACACCAAAACGGCCGGAAGCGATCTGCTTGATCGCCGAACGCTTTGAATCACCGTTGCTCATAGGTGTAAAACGTGCGACGTCCTCACCTCCTTCTCCTGTATTTGATTTCCCCCCGATGCGATTCATAGCGACCGCCAGCATTTCATGGCTTTCAGCCGAAATAGAGCCGAAGCTCATCGCGCCTGTACAGAATCGCTTAACAATTTCGGATGCCGGCTCCACCTCATCGATAGTGCACGGATCGCTGATTTTTTTGAAATCCATCAGTCCGCGCAGAGTGGAGCGCTGTGTGGAATCTGCATTTGCATGATCCGCAAACTTCCAGTAGGCCTCCTCATCATTAGTTCGGCTCGCAATCTGCAGGTTGGAAATGGTTTCAGGATCCCACATGTGAGTATCACCGCCGCGCCGCCAGTGAATTTCGCCAGGGTTCGGTAAGACGGCGATCAGGTGCTGATCTCGGGCGGGGAACCCGATTTCATGCCGCAGTTTCATTTCCTCAAAAAGGACCGCGAAATTTACGCCCTGCACTCGACTAGCCGTTCCCATAAAGCATCGGTCGATGATTTCATCGGCAAGACCAACGGCTTCAAAAATTTGCGCACCTTTATAGGATTGCAAAGTAGAGATGCCCATTTTGGCCATAACCTTTAACATGCTTTTGCCGACACCTTTCTTATATCCCTTCACGATTGACGAACTGTTGGGAAAGATGTTTTTGTCTAGCAGACCGTCCTCTAAAGATTGCCAGATCGCCTCAAAGGCAAGATAAGGATTAATCGCATCAGCGCCGTAACCCACAAGCAGACAGTGATGGTGCACTTCTCGTGCCTCGCCTGTTTCTACAATGATGCCGATACGGGTGCGGTCGTGGCTCGCCACGAGGTGATGGTGAACAGCACCACAGGCGACAAGGGCGCTCAGCGCCATGCGGCCTGCACTGATATTGCGGTCTGAAAGAATGATAAAAGAATAGCCGTCTTTGATGGCCTGAGTTGCTTCCTCGCAAACTCGGTCAATCGCCGTCAACATCCCGTTACAGCCGCTCGCTTTATCAAATGTGATGTCGATGGTTTTAGTTGCCCAGCCATCTCGGTTGATATTTCTAATATTGGTAAGTTCATCATTAGAAATAATGGGGTGATGAAGTTCTAGACGATGGACATGCGCCGGCGTCGTCTCCAGTAAATTCCTCTCAGGCCCGATAAAGCACGTGAGAGACATAACCACTTCCTCTCGAATAGAGTCTATCGGCGGATTCGTAATCTGAGCGAACAATTGCTTAAAGTAATCATAAATCATACGTGATTTGTCAGACAGGCAGGCTAAAGCGCTGTCATTGCCCATTGACCCCAGAGGATCTCTAGCTTCAGACACCATGGGTAACAGCATAAACTGCATGGTTTCAGTGGTGTAGCCGAAAGATTGCATGCGTGCAACCAGCGTTTCAGGTTCGTAATGGAGCTCTGCGTGATCTGGCGGCAGGTCGGATAGCTCTAGTTTCTGTTGTTCCAGCCACTCACCGTAAGGCCGCTGCTTAGCAAACTCCATTTTTAATTCTTCATCAGGGATCAGGCGTCCTGCAAAAAAATCGACCAAAAACATTTTTCCTGGCTGCAACCTGCCTTTTTCTTTAATGTTTTCCGGATCTATCGGCAGAACACCAACCTCAGACGCCATGATGACTTTGTCATCATGTGTCAGGTAATACCTAGACGGCCTGAGCCCGTTACGGTCAAGTACTGCGCCAATGTAATGTCCATCAGTGAAAACGATGGACGCTGGTCCATCCCAGGGTTCCATTAGGGCGGAATGGTATTCGTAAAAATCGCGCTTTTCCTTGGGCATGTTGTTATCGGACTGCCAAGCTTCAGGGATCATCATCATAATGGACTCTTGAAGCGTCCGTCCTGACATGAGGAGGAATTCCAGCACGTTATCAAATGAACCTGAATCGGAAAATTCTGGCTCAACGACAGGAAACAGATCTCTAATTTCCTCACCAAAACGCTCACTGGCGGCAACGCCCTGACGCGCCATCATCCAGTTTTTATTGCCGCGCAGAGTGTTAATTTCACCGTTGTGGCTCATGAAGCGGTTAGGTTGTGCTCTATCCCAAGATGGAAAGGTATTGGTTGAAAATCTAGAGTGCACCATGGCAAAGTGACTTTCATAGTCTTCATCGTCAAGGTCTGAGTAAAACGGGAAAAGCTGTGCAGGCGTCAGCATACCTTTATACACAAGAATTCTTGAGTTGAGGCTGCAGACATAAACGAGTTGCCCCGGGTGGCTGATGCTGGCGGCGCGAATGAATCGTTTGCGCGCAAAATAGAGTCCGTGATCGAGTGTGTGGTCGCCCGGTGAACCGCCGCCGACAATGACCTGCTCGATACAGGGCATGGCATCACGTGCCGCAGGCCCTATGTTGGCCTCATCAGTTCGCACTGGCACTAGCCGGTAACCCAACGGTGTCAGGCCTACCTTGACTAGCTCGGCATTTAAGGCTGCCTTTAAGGCGGTGCGTTGTGCAATATCATGCGGTAAAAAAACATTTCCAACCGCATAACTACCAACGTCAGGCAGCGTAATATCCCAATCAGCCGTAACTTTTTGCATAAACTTATGAGGAATAGCTGTCATGATGCCAGCGCCGTCGCCTGTATTTTCCTCGAATCCGCAGCCACCGCGATGATCCATCCGCGAATTAATGTGGTATGCGTCTGTCAGGATTTCATGGCTGGGAGTGCCCTTAACGTGAGCGACGAAGCCGACGCCGCAGGAGTCTTTCTCGAGCGCAGGGTCGTAGAGACCATGCTTGGCGGGAAAACCGGTTTTGCCATCGATTCTTTTGTTCATCATGCCTTCAACTCATTTGGTAGCGCGATATTAAACCGCCAGATAATTTTGCCCAGCAAAAAAAAAGCCCTCATAGGTGTTTCGACCGGTCGCGTTAGCTTCACAGTATTGCACCAGCCATAAGCGGTAATTGTTTACAATTAAGCAGGGCGCAGACAATACCATCCGAAGAATTAATGTCAATAGTTTGCCCGCGCAAATCACCGACTAAAATTTCTTAAATTGTTGTATTTAAACACTATTTTAGGAAATTGACGTAGACGTTAGATCTCATTATAACGTTTTTTTTGGTCCGTCGAGTGAGGACGGTTAAAAGCTTGGCGAAAAGGCCTGACTCTGAGAGTCAAACCAATTTGTGCGGCTCTTATGTCCTCGATGCATCTGCACAGTAACAAGTGGACTATCAATCACTCAGAGCGACCCTATTGGTATGACAAAGGGGGCGCCGTAACAACGCAGGTTGCTCTGCAGCGACTGTTTTGAGTCCCAGTAAACGGGCTGTTTCTTACCTGTTAACGGTTGAAGGCGTACTTCACTGGCATCGATTTGAGGCCACCGACAAAAATTGCCTGAACCCACTCTGGGTCCTCAACAAACTCAATATGGCTGAGTCGCGGCAGCAATTCTTTGAAAAACAACTCTACTTCCAATATTGCTAGGTGCTGGCCAAGGCACATATGCCCACCGAAGCCAAAGGCCAGCTGATTTTGGTTGTCACGTTCTATGTCAAACGTATCGGGGTCTTCAATGGCGTCACTGTCTCGATTGGCGGATGGATACCACAGGCACAAGCTGTCTCCAGCTTTGATCGTTTTCCCACGCAGTACCATGTCTTCAGTCGATGTGCGCATCATGTGACGCACGGGAGATACCCAGCGTATCATTTCTTTTGCAGCCTGCTTGGCAAGTTCCGGGTGTTTGCGCAATTTTGCCAACTGGTCAGGGTGCTCGAGTAAGGCCTTCATGCCGCCGCTAATTGTGGCGGAAGTTGTATCGTGTCCCGCCGTCGCGGTGATAATGAAGTAGCTGATTTGATCTAGTTGCTCCATAGGTTCGCCATCAACCAAAGCATTTGCCAGTATGGACGCCAGGTCTCCACAAGGATGCTTTTTACGGTCCTCAACAACGGCAGTAAAGTAGCTGAAAAAATCCATTAGCACCGCAAGACCGTCACCCACATCGTCTCCTCTCGATTGGGTGGGATCTTGGCCGCCAAATAATTCTTGTGTCAGTTTCAGCATCATGGCCTCCTCTTCGGGAGCGACACCGATGATCGACATAATTACCCGCAGCGGGTACAGCAGCGCAATATCCTTGACAAAATCGCATTTGCCATCCATCGCTTCCATCTTATCGACGTATTGTTTCGCAATTGTCTCGATGTCTGCGCTCAGTTTGTCAATCGCGCGTGGTTTGAACCAATCCCGCGTTACATTGCGTAGTTTTTTGTGCTTAGGGTTGTCCATATGAATAAGCGTTTCCACACCATTACGTGTCCCGAACTTCTCGAGCAGTGCCTTTTCGAATTCCTCTTGTAGTAATACTGTTCGCGGGCTGCTGATGAAGGCCGCATTATTTTGGCTGATAGCCTTTATATCTTCATGTTTGGTGATCGCCCAAAATGACTCGAAGTCGGGGTGCTCCACACGACTTACGGGGTCATGTTCACGCAATTGCTGCAGGAGACCATGCATGGAAGCCTCATCGCCCATCACCGCAGGGTCCAGTAAATCCCAAGAAAGTTTCATTTTGTTACGCTCAAGTTAGAAAAAACTCAGTGTATACAGCAGGCGCTGAATTATCTACCAGTGGGTATGCCGAGCAGAGTATTTGATTTTGCGTTGCGGTGCATACGACCCAGTGGGCTTGTTTTTACCCCCATTACTGCATTATCGTTGCCGCATGAAATGTCTCGCTATTTTATTATCATTCTCTTTCTCCACTATTGTGGTGGCCGAGACCTTTGACCTGCCATCTGAGCATTTTGATGTCATCGGTTCGATGCGCACGGTGCAGTCCACATACGAGGATACGTTGCTCGACATAGCTCGGCGCGCCAACATCGGCCAGAATCAGATGGAGCGCGTCAATCCTGACGTGGATCGATGGATACCGGGAGAGGGCACGTTGATCACGGTTCCATCGCACTACGTGCTGCCGCGCGCGCAGAGAAAGGGCGTCGTATTGAACCTGCCTGAAATGCGTATGTACTATTTTCCTCCGAAGAAGCCCGGTCAGCCGGCGCAAGTGCAAACGTACCCCATTAGTATCGGGCGGATGGATTGGGCAACTCCTTTAGGCATGACGAAAATTACCAGTAAGACAAAAGATCCTTCTTGGCGTCCTACGGAGTCTATTCGTCGAGAACATGCGGAAAAAGGTGATCCGTTGCCTAGGGTGGTGCCTGCGGGCCCGAATAATCCTCTAGGTGCTTATGCCATGCGCTTGGGTATGCCAACGTATTTAATACACGGCACTAACAAGCCACTAGGGGTAGGAATGAGAGTGTCTCACGGCTGCATACGCATGCTGCCTGAGGATATCGAACATCTTTTTGCCCAGTTGCCAGTCGGCACACCAGTGAATATCATCAATCAGCCAGTCAAAGCAGGCTGGTACGGTGGCAAACTCTATCTTGAGGTACATCCCGGACTTGAGGAGTATCCTAATGATAGAGGAGCAATGGTGGAAGCTGTTATGGCGGCATTGGATGATGCGATGTACCGGCGGTCAGCCGAGTTGGATAACGCGATAATAGACCAAGCGATTGATCAGCAGAACGGGCTGCCGCAGGTCATAACGATAGGCGGTTGAGCCTTAAGGAAGTAACCGGGCCACGCCCACTCCGCCACTACAACAGAGTGAGAATGCCCCAGCCACGAGGTGCTTTCGGTGCTACTTGTTCATGGACTGTTTGAACATACGATCCATTTTTTCGGTGTTAGCATTGCAACATGCTTGCGCTGCATCAGCTCCACCCTGTGCGTTTGCAGCAGCAGCAGCAGCGGCATCAGCAGTGCTCTGTGCTTTTTCTACTGCTAGCTTCAATGTGTCCAGATCCCTAGTTGTAGCACAACCAGTAAGTCCAGTTAGGGCAACCAGCATGAATGCTGCTGCCGTGGTTTTCAGCGAATTACGCATAATATCGTCCTCTAGATGTAGATGTTCAGCCATTTTCGGCGTATTGGATGTTTCCGTTTTAAACCGCGTATCCCCTTTGAGCATGAGATTGCGCGATTCTTTTCAAGGCCATGTCACCAAAACAAGTCGGCCAGCACCTCAAGTCTCTATTTTCAAAGATACTGAGGATAATCGCAAGGGATTGTTTACCCGACTTTTTGCCAGTTAATGAACATTTACCCGGGTGCCGACTGTGACCCAGTCGGCCAGATCCATCAATTGCTCATTGGTTATGGCGATGCAGCCGTCGGTCCAGTTGAAGGATTCATGTATCTGCAGATCGCCATCTCCGATGCCATGAATCCCGAGGTAACCTCCAAGACTAGTGCCCTGAGGGGGCGGATTGCCGCGATCAAGGTCATATCGCAGAAGTCGATATTCTTGTTCGTCGATCCGCTTATCCTCAAAAGCCCTCTCAGTGTGTTCGAGATTGGGGTAGTCGAAGGCCATAAACAGCTCAAAACGCTCACTATGTCTGATTTCGGTGATGGTAAAGTCGCCCAACGGTGTCGTATCGTCCCCCATTAGCCTACTTTTGCTTGGGCCATTGCTGCCGATGGCAATATTTTCGAACAACTGCAATTCGGTATCACCGCGCATTACAGCAATTCTAAGCCGGCTAGTATCCACAGACAGCCAGATAACCGCTGTGGCAGCGTTAGCCGCCATTACTTTGGAGAAAGGCGACCATGTCGATATTCCGAAGCATCCTGCGAGCGTCAGTGCGGCAACAAGGTGTAGCGGAGATTTTGCTGTGCTGCGCCCTGATCTGTAAAAAAATGCCACGGTTACTGTCCTTAGAGTCAGCTGCTATAAAGATCATAGCGGTCTGAACTGTGCGACTCAACTCTCCGCTTCTGGTAATCTTGCAAGCGGGTATGGACTGACCGTTTACATACCGTTGGTACGCGGTTTCAGCCGCGACGCGAGGATATGTGAAGAGAGGATTAAAGATCATTGCTGCGCTTTTGGGTGTTCTAGTGCTGTGCTTGTGCTGGCCCGCTTGGCAGTTCTATCAAGAAATCCAAAAAGTGCACAGCGAGGATGCATTAGTCTGGGGCGAAGCAGTCAGCGCGTTAGAGTCAAAAACGCAGGGTTTGTATCGCGCTGGAGAGGCAGTGGTATTCATCGGTAGCTCGAGTATCAGAATGTGGAGCACACTGGCGGACGACATGTCACCTCTACCGGTTATCCAACATGGCTTTGGCGGAGCAAAGCTTAACGATATTGTTCATTACTCGGACCGCTTGGTAAACGCTTATCAACCGCGCGCGGTGGTCGTGTTTGCCGGTACCAACGATATCCAGCCTAGCGCTAGCAAGGCGCCTGAGGTGCTGCTTGCCAGTTATCAGGAATTTGTTAGTAGGGTGCGTTCAGATCAACCCTCGCTGCCGATTTTTTACATTGGCATCACGCCGTCCCCCTTGCGCTGGTCCGTGTGGCCGATTGCTCAGTCCACGAATCAATTGATAGAGAACTGGTCTGAACGCGACCCGAATCTGCACTTTATTGATACCTCAGGCGCGTTGATGGACAATACCGCTGAGCCTAATATGGAAAACTACATTTTCGATGGACTACATTTGAGTGCGCGTGGTTACGGGGTCTGGCGCGACATCATTAGAGCGCACCTCAGCGATGAACTCGGCGACTTTTCGGCCGCGCCCGGATTTTCCCTTGAGCTCAGAGGAAACCAAATGTAGCCTGATAGACACCCTGCAGATGAGCGGGGCATCAGTCCCTACAGTGCTATTGCCATAGCACAAACTCACGAGAGGACAGCATTATCAACAAAACTATGGTTCATACGCCTTTAATAAACGATCAATTGCTTGACCCGGCGGTGATTGAGGACCCTTACCCGTTTTACCGCGCATTGGTTAACGAGGCGCCGGTTTATCAGGTACCGGGTACTGAGGTCTATCTCGTATCCTCTTGGGAACTGATCCATCAGGTACTGAAAAATCAAGAAGATTACTCTGCCAATCTGACAGGTATTCTGATAACTGGTGCAAATGGTCAGCCAGAACTGTTCGATTTTACGCAGTTTGGTGGCATCGTAGACGCCATTGCGAATGCGGATGAGCCTTTTCACTCGGTGCACCGAAAATTGGTGCTGCCACAACTCAACTCTCGCAAGGTGGCGGTATTGGAGACTGAGGTACGCGAGTGGACGCGCAGCGGGGTGCGGAAGCTGGTCAATGCTGGGCGGGGCGATTGTGTCGGTGCGTTAGCTAATGCGATCCCTGTAAAGGTAATGGCGCGGCTAGTGGGTTTGCCGGTTGAGGACGTCGATCAACTGTTGAACTGGGCCTTTAGTGGCGGTGATATTCTTGCAGGGACGCCTAGTATGGAACGGATGTTAGAGTTGAGCATTTCTACCGGAGAGATGAGCGAGTATCTGAAGCAGCACTTCGACGCCGTCTTGCAACAGCCGTTTCCAGAAAGCCCGAAAGATGTCATGGACGAGTTGGCGAACGGAGTCAGGGAAGGGTTGATCTCTGAACAGGACGCCGTCTCTATCATAATTGTTCTAGTGGGCGCGGCCGGTGAGTCCACCTCTAGTTTGATGGGAAGCGCGGTTCGTATTCTTGCGCAGGATAGTGAATTACAGCAGCGCCTGCGAGAGCAGCCAAAACTAATCAAACGCTATGTGGAGGAGGTTGTTCGGTTGGAGTCACCATTTAGGGGGCACTATCGAGCAGTTCTGAAAGAGACTCAGCTAGGCGGTGTATCCATACCCACCAGTGCACGACTATTTTTGTTGTGGGCGGCCGCAAATCGCGACCCAACGGTATTTTCTGAGCCAGATATGCTGGATCTGGAGCGCCCTAATACGAATGAGCATCTAGGCTTTGGCCACGGTATTCATTTTTGCATTGGCGCCCGATTAGCACGAATGGAGACCCGGGTGATTCTTGAAGAGCTGCTGCAGCAAACCAGCCTATTTAGTTTGGACAGTGCATTTCCCGCGAAGCACATACCCAGCATATTTGTGCGGCGACTGGACCAATTACACCTCAACCTGACCGCTTAGCGGGTTTTAGAGGCGCTCAACTCGCTCGCATAGCAAAGTCTAGTGTCTGCGGTTTAGTTGCATGTGCAGTGTTAAAAAAAGATGGCTCAATGTTGATCTAGTGTGACGTCTAATTTTTCTTGAGTAGAAAAGTTATTGCTTCACTCAGAGCGTCGCATTCTAGTTTGATCGATTTTTTTGTCATAATATCATGGGGATTAATCTCATCAACCATGCCACGTAGTGTGGCAAACAATAGATGGCGAGCAATGCCGCTTTGCCGTGGCTCCTGCAGGTTGTCTCCAAAAAGATCGTCCCACAGGTCTGAGGTTTTTTCCGCCCACCGTGATAGCTGTTTCTGTCCATTAATTGCCGAACCGTCGTCTTTTCCAGCATTACGCAGTATGGCAATGCTAACCCGATATTCTTTTTTGCTGACCAGTGTCCAAACGACATCTATCAGCTGCCTCACTCTCTGTTGCAGATCGTCGCCCTGCAGTGATGTCGATTCTAATGTGGCGGCAAATTCATCAAAGATATGATCGATTACTGCCTGCAACAAGCCATCCTTGTCGCTAAAGTGATACTGCAATACGCCCCAGCTGACGCCAGCTTCCTCAGCTATGCGATTGGTATGAGCTGCATTGAAGCCGTCGCGATAAATGCAGTTAATAGCCGCGTTTATGACCTTTTCTCGCGTGATTTCCCGTTTGGTCTGATTTGTTTTTCTTGTCATTGTTACGCCAGAGAGGTTGAAAGGCATGGGAAACCGGCAAATTATAAAATAGTGGCAACTATAAAACAATGTATATATATTGGAGCATAAGTGAGTCGATAGTCTTTACGCATTTATGGGAGCAGGCATTGATCAAAAGAAAATTAGCAGAGTTTAATCGGCTGCAACTTGCTCAGTTGGGTCGCGAGTATATGTTATGTGCACAGTTCAATAGCCGCACCGGCTATGCAGCCCTGCGTATCAATCATGGTGACGAGGCTTATAAAGATGTCGCAATAGCTAATTGGATGGGTGCGAGTCCGGTCTATACGCGACGCATGCAAAAGGCCATGGGCTTTGCTGGCGGTACCGACGTCGCCACAATTTTTAAGGGATTGCAGTTGGAGTGCGGTTTTACACATCAGTACTTTGATGTGCATTTTGAAGTAATAGCTGCCGATAGCGGTCGATTTTGGCTCGATAGTTGCGGTGCTTTATTGGAAACCGAACCCCGTGGCGCAGATGCGGTCAAGGTGATGTGTCATGACATAGAAGACCCCACCTTTAATGCGACCGCAGTTGCTACCAATGCGCGTGCGCGGATGGTCCCGATTCATCGGCCTCCGCGCGCGAGGACTGACCGAGAACCGCACTGTGAATGGAGAGTCGATATTGACCCTGATGCTATACCGGTGATGGAGCCGGATATTGCGCGAGTAATGAGTGGCACGCGGCTCGCAAATTTAGCCATTGAACGCCCGGTGAGTGCTGAACCCGGTGGTATGGACGATTACTCCGGATCGGTGTTTGAGCAACTGCAATTAGAGCAACTTTCCCAGGGGGCTTTGGTTGTTGTATGCAGTGAGCTGGCTGTGCAAATTCATCTATTGATTGACGGGCTGATGCGATCAGTTGCTGACCGGTATGGCGAGGCTGCGGCCCATGCGGTTGGAGAGTTTCAGATGCAAGGGAGCTGCTGGGTGATGAGCAATCGGTTGCGTGAGTGGCTGGGGTGTACTGGCTCAGATATAGACGACGTTATCGATGTGCTGGAAATTCATCCGGCCTTTCAGCCGCGGGAATATTGGTCAGTTACAGTTGATCGGCTAGACGAGCACCGGGCATCTCTTGAATTGCTTGAATGCCCAGCCGCAGAGGAGAAAATGCCCTATGGTTGGCACTCCTTGCTGGCCCAGCACATGGATAGTGGATTGGAGGGGCTGGTCAAAGGGGTAAATCCGCGTGCCAGTATTGTACGCAGCGACAAATCAAGGTTAGCCTGGCATATTAATGTCGACCAGGTCGGTAATGTGGAGGAGGAGCCATTATCCGTGCAGGTAGCCAAGGGTACCGTGCTGTATCAAACACACCTAACGGACCATATACCGCTACTGCAACTCTGATCTAAGTACCGCTGAGGAAGCGGTTGGCGAATTTCTCAAGTCTCCTTTTTTTGTCGTCGATACTTGACAGAGCGGTGCGCCCATCCCCGTTCAGGAAATTACAACCGTTAACCATAGTCACGCCTGCTGCTGCGAGTCGCTCATGTGTGCCGTCGGCAGGATTTTTGACCCCTGTCCAGACATCAAACGGTTTATCAGCGCCGCCCTGTTCTTTACGGATTGTGCTGAGTGTGCCAAGAAGAGGGTAGATCTCAGCTTCCTCGTGTGAGGTCGCCATCCAGCCGTCGAATCGACAGGCTCTGCGCATCGCTGCTGGTGCGTATCCTCCGATCATGATGGGCAGTGGTTTCCTTATTCCCGGTGACATTTTGACCGGCGGAATATCATAGTAATTGCCGTGATGCTCAGTCATTTCGCCTGAAAGCAGTTGGGGAATAATCTCCAGCATTTCATCTGCGCGCTTACCGCGCGTATGGAAGTCCTGCCCGGTCATTTCAAACTCTGCTTTTTGCCAACCCACTCCAGCCCCGAGCGTGACCCTGTCATTCGACAGAAATGCCGCAGTAGAGAGCGCTTTTGCTGCGCTCAGCGGTTCACGCAACGGTAAGATGTAAATGGTGGACAGGAAATGTAAGCGCGTCGTCGCTTGAGCGAGTGCCGCAGTTAAAACCCAGGGGTCTGGCCAGTGCGTGTCAGGATTCCACATAATGTTACCGCTATCCTGATAAAGATATTCGTCGACTTGGTCTTTGGTTGTTATCAGGTGGTCGCCATAAGAAACACCGTGAAACCCAAGCGCCTCGCAGAACACCGCCAGTTCGATCATTTGATCCATTTCCACAAAGGCAAGAGACTGCCAAAATTTCATATAGCGCTCCTTCTGATTTATAGTTGCAACTATATAATAACTTGGCTATGGTGACTTGAACAGTGTCGTTACACGAGTATTTGACTGGATTTAGAGGAGTGCTTAAATGTCCGGATATAGCCGCGAAGAAATGGAAGAGATGATGCGCCGCTGGTTGGCGGTAAATGACAAGTCAGAAAAAGAGGGGAACTGGCGCCATTTGGCCGACTTCTTTTCTGAAAATTGCCTTTATGGTTGGGACACTCCTAATGGTAAATATGAGTACAGGGGTCGCGAAACTATTCGTGAAACCTGCGTTGGCTTAGCGATGGATCCCTATCAAGGGTGGACCTATCCATATGAGCGAATCGTCATTGATGAAACGCGGGGAAGTGCTATGGCGATATGGTGGCAGACTCCGCCGGGGGCGCCCGTGCGTGAAGATGGCAGCGCGATGAAGGTGATAGGGGCGTCTTATTTCCAGTACGGTGGAAACTATGAATGGTGTGAACAATTAGATCTGTATGATTACACCCAAATCACCAACCTCATCAAAGAGTGCGTCGAGAAGGGCATACTGAAGGAGATGCCCGTGATGTCTAGCGATCAAGTATCAACAGGACAAACAGAATGAGCCAAAGTATAGCAGCGCCTATGATGTTGCCACCCAAGGTAAGTGGTGAAAAACCTGAGGTTGGCCATATGGAGGAGTTCGGTGTTAACTTTGCGCACTTTCTGATGCGCTGTAATGCCGAATGTGGTGAGCTCGCAGAGTTCAATATGGGTGGTCAGCAGACTGTGTTGATGAGCGGTCCTGAGGCCCAAGAGGCGTTTCTTAAAACATTGGACCCTAAGCTCAGTCGCGCAGCAGCCTATCAAGCAACTGTACCCGTTTTTGGTAAGGGCGTGATATTCGATGCGCCGCCTGACAAGATGAAAGCGCAACTGAAAATTCAGGTAGATGCGCTGCGATATCAGAAAATGAAAAACTATTCGACGGTCATCTCTCAGGAGGTCGAGGACTGGGTGGCAGACTGGGGCGATGAAGGCGAATTAGATTTTCTTGATGAATTCTTGAGATTGACTCTGCATACCGCAACACATTGCCTGTTAGGTAAGGATTTTCGTGACCAGATGACAGAAGAGTTCCGGGAGCTATATCACGACTTAGAAAAGGGTTTGCAGGCCATTGCTTTTGTCGATCCTTATATGCAACAACCGATCTTCGAGGCGCGTGATAAAGCCCGTGCGCGTCTGCAGGAGCTGATCGGCCTTATTATTGCTGATCGGCGTGCCAACAGCGGAGTGGAATACGGAGATGCATTGGACACTTTTATAGCAGGTACTTACGCCGATGGCAGTCATCTCACGGATAATGAAATCACTGGACTTGTAATTGCAACAATGTTTGCTGGCCACCACACGAGCTCAGGCACTGCGACATGGACTCTAACAGAGTTAGCTCGCCAAAAACAATACTCTGCAGATGTGTTGCAGGAACTGCAGGCACTGTTCAAGGATGATAGTGAGATCACTTTTGAATCGCTACGAGAAATCCCTAGATTGGAGCGTTTCATCGAGGAAGTGCTTCGCCTACATCCACCGCTAATACTGTTGATGCGTAGGGTAATAGAGGATATCGATTACAAAGGAACGTTAATCGGGGCCGGTAAGACCGTAGCAATTTCTACTTACGGCTCGCACCGCAATACAGATTATTTCCCTGACCCAGAATGTTTTGATCCAAACCGTCCAGAGCCTAATACGCTGTTTGCCTTTATTCCCTTTGGCGGTGGTCCACATAAGTGCGCGGGTAATGCGTTTGCCATGATGCAGTTGAAAGCGATCTTTGCGGCACTTTTGCCGCGGTACGAGTTTGAGCTCGTTGATCCAGATGAGACGTACAAAGACGATTTTTCTGCAATAGTGTTAAAGCCAAGTGGCCCTTGTCGGTTGCGCTACAAAAAGCGCTAATAGCGCTTGGGGGTGTAGCCGTGAAAATTAAAATCGATCTGACGTTGTGCCAAGGACATAGTGTTTGTATGGGGGAGGCGCCTGAGGTGTTCAATGTGGTCGATCAGGATGATGGTTATCCTCAGGTCGAAGTGCTGCTAGACAGTCCGCCGGAAGAGCTGCGTGTAAAGGTGATGAAGGCGGCTAAATACTGTCCCAATAGTGTCATTACCGTGCTAGAAGACTGATTTCGATGAAGACATTAATAACAGGCGGGACGGGCTTTGTAGGGTCACATGTTTGCCGACAACAGATGGCGGCGGGCCACGCGGTGCGCCTGCTGGTGCGCGATATTGAAAAAGCGTCGGCTTATTATCGTCGGTTAGGAGAGGGCATCCCTGAATTGGTGATCGGTGATGTAACAGATAGTGCCTCAGTAAAAACAGCGCTAGAAGATTGCGACTCGGTTGTGCATGCTGCGGCGGGCACGCCGATGCAAACAGGCTCAACTGAGAGACTGTTCCGCGTAAACGTCGATGGGGTTAAGCATGTCGTGGCTAGTGCGCTGGAGCGCAGCATTGATCGTATCGTGTGTATTTCTAGCATAACGGCTATCTTTAACTCAGATGGAGCCAAGGTCACCGCGACGGCTCCTCTGACGCAATCTAGCTTGCCGTACGGCCAAAGTAAGGTCGAAGCAGAAGTATATCTGCGGGCGTTGCAGGCGCAAGGCGCTCCTATCTCAATCGTCTACCCCGGTGGCGTTATTGGTCCGGATGACCCTGGTTTTTCAGACTCATTTAAAGCACTAAAGCATCGAATGGAGAACGGTTTTCGGATTTTCGGCGACGGCGGTATGCAGTACATCGATGTGCGTGATCTTGCTGCGTTCGTGTGCTCTCTCGTTCAAAGCGGTGGTTCAGGACGGTTCCTGATGCCGGGTGTTTACTGCACTTGGAGCGAGCTGGCTGATATCATTGAGACTGTGTCTGGGTGCCAACTGCAACGTATCCCCGCTCAAGGATGGAAGCTTCGTCTAGTCGGACGAATGACGGATCTTTTAAGGCATGTTAGGACCATTGATTCGCCTATTTCAGCTGAAACGATGCGATATGCGACACTGTGGCCTAATATTGCTAATACCGGTGAACTCCCCACGCGTGGACTCGCCTTACGCAGTGCGAATGACACATTTGCGGACGCCATTGCGTGGATGGTTGAGGTCGGTCATTTAGACGCCAGCCAGTGTCCCAAACTTAGTGTACGTGATTAGCCATACGAGTCTTTAAATGTTGTCACAATCACAGGGAAAGCCTTTTTATTTTGATGATCTCGTGGTGGGTGCGGAACACGCGGCGGGGACATATGTCGTAACAGCACAGGCAATAATCGAGTTTGCGCAAATCTGGGATCCGCAGCCTTGGCATGTTGATGAGGCGTTTGCTGCCACATCCATTTTTGGTGGCCTCACGGCCTGTTCCGCGCACATCTTTTCCATCTTTTGTATTACTAGCCAGCGCTGGGAGAGCGGCGTGGTGCAGCAGGTAATAGCGGGTCTGGGTTTTGATGAGATGCGCATGCACAAGCCTGTTTATTGTGGCGATACCCTGCGGTCTTTATCTACGGTGGAGGCGGCAAGGCTGTCGAGGAGTAAGCCTGATCGCGGCGTCGCCACCTACAATACACAACTCATTAATCAAAACGATGAGATGGTATTCAGTATAAAGGCATCGACGCTAATGGCTAGAGACCCAGCCAGATAATGAACGTTCCTCTGCAGGCTAAACCCACATTTGCGCAGTATTTTTGGATGATGTCTAGAGTTTTAGGTAATAGCCAAAATGCCGTACGTCGCACAGCGCGTGTATTGATATGCTCTACGTATGCAGGATTTTTTTAACAAGCGAGGATAACGCAGCATGCAGATAATAAATAAAAATAATCGACCTAATTATTTCATGGTGGCACTCCTCTCGGCAGCCATTTTTATACCGGTTCTGCCGATCAATGTGTGGGCATTACAGGTACTAGAGGAAGTCATCGTCACCGCTCGGAAACGCGCAGAAAGCTTGCAGGAGACGCCGGTTGCAGTGTCATTTTTGAGCGGGGCAGATCTTGCCCAGTCCGGCATGCGTGATATTCTCAAACTAGCCGAGGTAGTCCCCAACCTAACCTTTACAACCGGCGGTTCCGGCGGCAGCGCAGCGCCAAATATTCGCGGTGTAGGAGCCCGCAATAACGGCGCTAACTTTGATAGCGGCGTAGCGCTTTACCTTGATGGTGTATATGCATCACGCGCGGATGGTGCCATTATTGATAGCGTCGACATACGCAGCGTGCAGGTCGTCAGGGGGCCTCAGGGTACGCTCTTTGGCAAAAATGCAACTGGCGGCGCCATTATTTACGCGACAAATAAACCTACAGACGCCTTTGAAGGTAATGTGGAAGTGGATATCGGTAATTACGACCGTCAGAACGGCCAACTGACGGTTAATGTCCCACTTATAGACAATATGTTGTACTCGCGGGCGTCGCTCTATCGTACCAAACGCGACGGTTATCTTGACGATGCCGTTACCGGAGAAAACCTTGGCAACATAGATCGGTGGGGTGGGCAAGTGCAGCTGCGTTTAATCGCCTCAGACAGCCTATTAATTGATATTAACGGTGTTTATGGCAAGGTGGATCAGACCACCAAGGGCTTCCAATGCCAGCCGGCGCTGGGAGTGCCGGGATCGGGTTGGCTCAGCGGCTTGCAGGACGACACTATTATAGTCCCGTCGACCGGAAAATCATTTCTGGAGCATTGTCAGGATTCTAATGTGCTGGATAAGGATCAGGCTTTAACCCCTTGGTCTGATGATCTACCGCCAAAATATGAAGCAACAACGAAGTCGGTTGCGATAACCGCTGACTGGGAAGTCAACGATAATATTAGCGTTAAAAATATTGCCGCGTGGCGTAATACTAATGCGGGGGAAGCGAACGATATTTTTGGCATAGGGATTCCCTTCCAAACGCGCACTAACTTTGGCCGCTCAATAACAGATAATCGGAATACCGATTGGTACAGCGAGGAGTTGCAGTTAAGTGGATCTGCGTTTGATCAAAAGATTGACTACATCGTTGGGTTCTTTGCCTCTAGGGAAAAGACCGATCAGGGCAATGCAGCGGGCGTTGGTGGCCCATTCTTTGGGGCGCTTGGGAGTCCGTCGATTGCCTCTTATCTGGCCCAGGGTACTGAATTACGCACCGATAATAAGTCTTACGCGATCTTCAGCCAAGGTGACTGGAATATATCGGAGACCTGGAGATTGAGTCTAGGGCTGCGATATACATGGGAGGAGCGCCTCCTGCGCAGAGCCACATATGATCCTGATACCTCTGATCTATCTTCGGGGGCAACGGCCATCAACGTTTACGGACCACTGTATGATTTTCCCGATGGCCCCAGCAGCTTTAATGCTGATCACAGCTATGTGCTGGGTGATGATCAGAACAAGAAGATTGATAACGACGACTGGAATCCTATGGGCAGTATACAATACCTATTTGAACCTAGTGACATTCTGGAGAATGGAACCGCTTACTTTACGATATCTACTGGATTTCTTTCAGGTGGACTCTCCGAGAGTCTGGATTTTGTGACTGGTGAGATTCCTGAATACAAACCCGAGGAAGCAACCAACTATGAGGTCGGTCTAAAAGCCGATGTCTTTGACAGTACGCTGCGAATCAATACCGCCTTATTTCATACGCAGTATGATAACCGTCAGTTGACCGGTATTGGTGTAAATCCGGAGACGGGAACGATCTCGTCAGTGACGACGAATGCAGCTAAATCTAGTATTTCGGGTCTTGAAATTGAGGCTTTATGGCTGCCGATGACAAATCTGGACATCACTTTTAATGTGGCACTTAATTACGGCGATATCGAAAAATTTGAAGACACTACAGTAGCTGTCCCCGGTGAGCTTCCCGCAGCGGATTGCACGCTTGCTACGATTGGGCCTGGTACAACATTGGACGGGTGTAATGTTGATCGCAGTGATGAAGACCTTCCTAGATTGCCGAAGCAGACTTACTATGCTGCTGTTCAGTATTTTTGGGAGACGGATTCTGGTTCGTTTATGCCACGTTTGGATGCCACCTACAAAAAAGACATCAACAACTGTTTCGACTGGGCGAGTTGCCAGTGGGAAAATGGAAAGGGGATGGAGTATGATTTCTATGCGTTAAACGCGCGACTTACTTGGCTTTCTCCGAGTGAAAATTTTCGCGTGACGGCCTATGGTAACAATCTGACAGACAACCAGTCCGCGGAAGGCGGAAACCCGCTCATTGGCTCCACGGAATCGCGAGCAGTGGATTGGAGCGCTCCTAGAAGTTATGGCGTTGAGCTGGCATACACTTGGTAGGTTAGTATTACCTTTGGTAGAAAGGGTTTCACATAGCAGCAAAAATACCGGGTATGTTCGGCTGGTTGTTGCTGCTGCCGAGTCCCCCGTCGATGACGATTTCGGTGCCGGTGATATAGTTGGACGCGGGTGACAATAAAAACACTATTAGTTGGGCAACCTCGTCAGCTGTTCCCGCACGTTGCAGGGGAATTCGCGCTAACCAGTCAGCGTGAATCGCATCAACTGAGCCAGCGGCTGCGGTGAGTGGTGTTGCAATGTACCCTGGGCAAACAGCTGTGGCTCGAATTTTTTCTTGCGCGTGATCTAAAGCCAGTGTGCGCGTGAGGTTGATCACGCCAGCCTTAGCAGCATTGTAAGCTGCAAATCCATAGTCTGCGCGAATGCCGCTAAGGGACGCGATGTTTACGATCGTTCCCCCACCGCGCTTGCGCAGTAGCGGAATTGCGGCTCGGCAGGCATGGAATACCCCGTGTAAATCGATGTCGATGACCTTATGCCATTCCTCCATCGGCATGTCTGCAACGGTGCCTAAGCTGCCGATTCCAGCGCTGTTTACTGTGCCGTCGAGGCCGCCGAATATTGTCTCTGCTACTTCGCAGGCAGCTCCGAGTGGCGCTAATTGCGTTACGTCAGTTTTGACGTAGCGTAGTTGCTGTGGATATTGCGCAGCAAGTGCCTCGCCAGCCTGATCATTAATATCCGCGATAACTGCGCACCCGTTATGTTGCGCGAGATAGCGGACTACTGCGGCGCCGATGCCGGAGGCGCCTCCTGTGACGAGGTAAACCTTTCCAGTAAAATCGATATCCATACTTTCTCAGAACCTTCTCTTGTGAGGTTTACGCCTGTTTTAGCTGAACAGGTCGCTTGATGCTGCTGATGTCAGGCCCGATTCGAGCGGCGGTGTTTTCCATTAATGCTCGGTCAAAATTAAACACGTCGATAGCATTCTCACCGAGCATATTTCGAATTTCGCCTTCCTCGACATCGTGAAACGTTTCACGCAGTTTGTTCTCGGTGTCTGGCCACGTGCCTTCCATATGCGGGTAGTCTGATCCCCACATTAGCTTGTCGACACCGATATCGTAACGACTGCCGATTTCGTGTGGCGCCAAGAAAGAGGCCCCGATAAAACAGTTACGCTGAAAGTACTCTTCGGGTGTCAGTGATAAATTCTTCATGAAGTGGGCAAATATGGGGTTGTCGATTTTGAATTTTAGCACGCGTAACGTTTCAAGAATCCAAGCGCAGCCTGTTTCCGTGAAGACCATTTTTAATTTAGGGTGCTTTTCAAATGTACCGGACCACAGCAACGCGGTGAAAGGACGATGGGCGTACATGTCGACTTCGCTAATGAACATCATAGTGGCACTGGGGACATCACCGTAATCGGGTGACCAGCCTGAATGGGTATGAACCGGCATATTCAGTTCTTCGCAGACGCCCCACAGTGGAGCGTAACGCTTGTAGTCATGGTAAAATGGGTGTGGACCGGTGCTGGTGGGCAAGAGTACCCCTCCGAATAGACCCATTTTGTGAGCAGCACGGACTTCCTGAACTGACACGCTGATGTCATCGACATTGATAATTGCAACACCGGCATGGCGACCCGGATTGACGCTGCATAAATCTGCCAGCCAATGATTATAGGCTCGGTTACCTGCAAGGCTTTGTTGCTGCGTGACCTCGTGTCGATATTGCATCAGACCTGCGCCAAAGGGCGCCATTTGCGGGAAAATCACCTCTCCGGCGATGCCATCATTTTCTAATTCGCGCAAACGCACGTCGGCTTCATATTCACCGCGCCGCGGAGCGATCATGCTGTCTGGATCGCATAAAAAGTCCCAGAGCTCAGTGTCACTGGCGCGCGCCGCTGCAGATGCTGCTTCCGGATCCATGCGACCGGCGCCCTGATCGCCGGAGCGACTGTTAAACTCTTCAGCGGCTTCTTGATCAAAAAATGTCCCCATACGCTTCATCATTTCGCGCGCGTACTGCAGCCACCAAGTATCTGCCGCAGCGTGAAATTCTTTGGGCATATACGGTTTGTAGCCCTCTGGCAGTGCGCCAGCATGGCAGTCTGAACTGATCATTATAATTTTGGACATGGTGTGTTATCCCGTATCGTCGTTTGCGCTAGGAGCGAAGTGTAGGGGAGTCGCTAGGTGTCTGACAAGTTGGCACAAACGGCGAGTCCGTCTATTGTCCGACTCAGTACACTTGTCTGTGCCATACAGTGCCGGCTGCAGTGGAATCTAAGTTCTCACTGCTTGCGGAACTGCTAGCAACTCTTCGTGGTCTGAGGGGTCATGGGTCCAACGGCCAAGCATAGAACAGGTAGATGAGGGGGCTAAAATACTTATGGTATCCTCGTGTTACATACCATAGACTGATTTGTATATATTATTCAGTAGCTTAGAGCCTCGTCAGTCAACAGGCTGAAGGTTGTCATCGGGAGATTGGAACGCAAACAATGACCAACTCGGAAGACGCATTACTGCAGTGCCTGCTCACCTTGTGTCGGTTCCACTCGGTCGGCACGACGAAGGCAGCCGTGTACGCGGGCCTGCCAGTCAAGGATGGGAAGCTGACGCCCACGTTGTTTGAGCGCGCCGCCGCTAGAGTAGGGCTGGCCAGTAGAATTGTTTATCGGCCCATTACCGACATCGAACCCGCCCTGCTACCTGCAGTGGTTATTCTTAATGACGAACGCGCCTGCTTGCTAACAGGGTGGGACGAAAGTGGCAAAATCGCGCGCGTTGTTTATTCAGCACACAATGAGGCCGTGGTGAATGTACCTCGCGAACAGTTGCTTGATGACGCGTCTGGTGAGGTGATTCTCTGTCGGCCCCGCTTCCGTTTCGATTCCCGAGCGCCACGCGTTGGCACTAGCGTGCGCGGGCATTGGTTTTGGGATGCCATTCGAGCGAATGCGCCGATTTATCGAGATGTCTTATTGGCTGCGTTTTTTATTAACGTGTTTGCACTAGCCATGCCATTGTTCGTGATGAATGTTTATGACCGCGTTGTCCCTAACAATGCAACGGAAACTCTATGGATGTTGGCTGCAGGGGTGATACTCATGCTGTTGGCAGATATCAGCTTGCGTACCATGCGTGGCTATTTTCTTGACCTTGCCAGTCGTCGAGTCGATATTGAGTTATCCGCCTTAGTTATGGAGCGGGTTCTAGGAATTAGACTGGAACATCGTCCAACTTCGGTCGGCTCTTACGCAGTGAATCTGCGTTCGTTCGAAACGGTACGGGATTTTATTACTTCCGCGTCAATCACCACTATCATTGATATTCCCTTTGCCTTGATTTTCGTAGCGGTTATCGGTTGGATTGCTTGGCCTGTGCTGATACCCGTAATCATCGGATTAGCGGTAGTGGTGGGATACGCATTGTCGGTGCGCGGTAAACTGAAGGAACTAGCCGAGACGACCTACCGTGCGGGTGCCCTGCGGAACTCGACCCTGATAGAGAGTCTCGTAGGGCTGGACACTATTAAGGCCCTAGGTGCGGAATCTCGCATGCAACGACGCTGGGAGGATGCAACGAGTTTTCTTGCGCACGTTGGCGTTAAGCTTCGGTTGATATCGAATTCGGCAGTAAACGTGACCCAGTGGGGCCAGCAACTGGTCGCAGTGTTTGTGGTTATTTCAGGGGTTTACCTTATCACTGCTGGCGAGCTCTCTCTCGGTGGTTTGATTGCATGTTCTATGCTGGCGGGTCGTATTATGGCGCCTTTTGGCCAACTTGCAGGGTTGATTACCCAGTATCACAATGCCCAGATCGCACTAAAAAGTCTTGAAGAAGTCATGGCAAAGCCAGTGGAGAGACCGTCCGGTGCGCAGTTCCTTTCCCGCGACCTGTTCAAGGGTGAGATTGAGTTTAAGAATGTTTCATTCTCCTACCCGGATGCACAAATTGAGTCCCTCAGTAATGTGTCGTTCAAGATTAAACCGGGGGAGCATGTCGCCATCCTCGGTCGTGTCGGCTCGGGGAAGTCTACACTGCTGAAACTGGCCATGGGATTATTTCAGCCGACTGCCGGCGCAGTCCTCATCGACGGCATTGATCTGCGTCAGCTCGATCCATCGGATTTGCGTTCTCAGGTTGGTTATGTGCCGCAGGATGTAATGCTATTTTACGGAAGTCTGCGCGAAAACCTGACGTTAGCCCAGCCGCAGGCTTCTGATGCTGCAATCGTGCGCTCGGTTGATATTGCTAATCTCGCCGAGTTTGTGAACCGGCATCCCCAGGGCTTTGACATGATGATAGGAGAGCGCGGCGATTCGCTTTCGGGAGGTCAGAGAAAATCAGTGGCTCTCGCTCGGGGAGTAATAGGTGAGCCCCCGTTGCTGTTGATGGACGAGCCGACTGGTTCCATGGATCACTCCACAGAGTCCGCCGTGCAAAAGCAGCTTGTGAAATTTATCAAAGGCCGCACATGGCTCGTCGTTACGCATCGCAACTCGTTGCTGGATATGGTTGACCGAATCATTGTGATCGATAATGGAAAACTGGTCGCTGATGGGCCGCGTGAGAGTGTGGTAGAGGCACTGCAGCAGGGTCGAATAGGTAAATCAAAATGAGTGACGAACATCCCACAGCCTCTGACCCTATGGCGGAATTGGTGGACGACGTGACACAGAAGCCCTCGCTCTTGAGAAAGATCATCGATTGGATCTTTTCTCCATGGGTAAAAGATGAATTGACCAACTCTTTTGATTGGCAGCAAGATGCGCGCCGCGCCTACTTCGACCAGCAACCACTGCGTGCCCGCGCAATTCTTTATGCAGTAGCGGCGACAATGATAGGTCTCATCGCCTGGTCTGCTTTAGCAAAAATTGATGAGGTAACCCGTGGTCAGGGAAAAGTCATTCCGTCTCGCCAAGTGCAGGTGATCCAGTCGCAAGACGGTGGTGTTGTCACCGAAATCCTGGTGCGAGAAGGCGATTTTGTCGAGAAAGGGCAGCTGCTTGTGCGTCTTGATCAGACGCGGTCACAGTCTAGCTTTCGAGAGAATCGTGCCGAGTTTCAGGCCCTCTCAGTCAAGGCCGCGCGTTTGCGAGCACTGGTTGAAAAGACGGAATTCGTCCCTGACCCTGTCCTCGCAGAGGTGGTGCCTAATATCGTCGCTGAGGAATCAGCGCTGATGGTGTCTAGGCGCTCCGAGTTGACTCTGGCCCTCGACATTGCGCGGGCGCAGCTGGTCCAGAGGCGTGAAGAGTTGGTTGAGCTGACGGCTCGGGAAGCTCAGGCCGCACGTTCATTGGAGTTGGCAGACAGAGAATTGACTATAACTCGCCCAATGGTATCGTCTGGTGCAGTCTCTGAAGTGGAAATTCTGCGCTTGGAGAGAGACGTCAATAAACTCAGCGGGGAGCGGCAGCAGGCCGATGCGCAAATGCATCGAATAGAGTCATCTATCACTGAAGCACAAAGCAAGCTGAGTAGCGTCGAAGTGGAGTTTAACAACGAAGTTCGAGAGGAATTGGCGACCACTCTTTCTCGCATAAACTCCCTGCGAGAGACGGGCGAGGCCCTGTCTGACCGCGTCAGGGGAACTGAGGTTCGCTCGCCGGTTAACGGCACGATAAAGCAGCTTTATTTCTATACGATTGGAGGCGTAGTGCTGCCAGGCAAAGAGATTATCGAAATCGTACCTGCCGACGACACACTGTTTTTGGAAGTCAGAATTCGCCCTAAAGACATTGCATTCATGGTGCCGGGACAAGAGGCCCTGGTAAAGTTCACTGCCTATGACTTTATTGTCTATGGTGGTCTTGAAGGTGTGGTCGAACACATCGGAGCCGATACCGTGATGGACGAAGAAGGAAACGCATTCTATGAGGTTACCGTGCGCACGATCAAATCGAGCCTAGCCAGCGACAAACCGATCATTCCGGGTATGGTCGTAGAAGTGGATATCCTTACGGGTAAAAAAACAGTGCTAGCCTATTTAATGAAGCCTATACTGCGCGCTAAGCAGTACGCAATGACGGAGCGCTGATGTCACGTACATTTATCACTACGATTGGTTATTTGCGAGAGCGGTGGAAAGTGGCTTTCCCTGATGCCAGCGCTGTCTCAACCGTTGCTGAGTTAGATGGTATGAAGAGTCCAGTAACGCCAAGTTTGTGGCTAGACACTAGTGTGATTGCACCAGAATCTCGGCAGCAAGTCATTGCCGCTGCAGCAGGTCTGGGTCCGCCAGTTGTGATTATGAGTAGTGTGCCAGGCGAAGCTGAGGCCTTCGCTGCACTTAAGGAAGGCGGCCGCGGATATTGCCACGTTGAGGCGGCCCCCGAACAGTTGCGTGAAATTGCTCAGGTGGTCGAAAACAATGGCCTTTGGATGCCGACGAAATTAATGCAGCGTTTCCTTTCTGTATCGAGCCGGCTGGCGACGCGCGCTGGTCCTGACACACTAGACCTCAACAGTCTCACCTCCCGCGAAGTAATGGTAGCCGAGCGAGTCTCATATGGTGCTAGTAATCGTGAAATCGCTGAAGTGCTGAACATTAGTGAGCGGACGGTTAAAGCACACTTGACAACCTGTTTTGAGAAGCTGGCGGTGCGTGACCGAGTGCAATTGGCTCTCAGGATGCATAACATCGAGATTTACACTGCGCTAAACTGATTTTGGTCAACGTCCATGTAAGCCAAATTCGCCCGATCGGGCAATGTAATAGGGGCCAAGCCTCAAAACAATTTAAAAAAAGTTCAAAAACTACCCAAAGGTACAATGTCTTCCCCTGACGGCAGACCTAATATTGCTGTGTGTATGTTAAAACCGAATTGTGGTTCGGTTTGTAGAAAATAAAAAGGTAAACGATATGGTCGATGAAGCACTGGCGACAGTAACGTCCGCCCATGGCAATGTCCGGCTCCGCAGTGTCAAGGGTCATCTAAGGGTGTTGAAGACGGGCGATACGCTGTTAGAAGGCGAAATAGTTATTACCCCCAGCGGAGGCCGAGTCGAACTGGCGTTTTCAGACGGTAGCGTGTTGCTAGTGACCGACGTTCCAGAAATGGCCATTACACGGGATCTCATTGCAGAGACCGCTGCCGGTCACGATGAGAGCGCAGTCGAAGATGAAACCGTTCAGGCTATATTGTCTACCTTGCAAGCGGGCAAAGACTTGAGTTGCACGCTCGATCCCGCCGCCACTTATTGTGTTGAACCCGACACGAATGGTGACCCGCAGGGGGAGCGTCATTCGTGGGAGCAAGCCTTTAAGCGCGTTGTAAATCAGATGAATGGTCGGTTTGTAGCGAAACAACTAGGGTGATTGATATGGACAATGCAGCAATGGCGGTAGTGACATCGATCAGCGGCAATGCGCAGGCGCGCTCCGACAATGGCGACCTAAGGACCTTGAAGGTTGGTGATACGCTGTTGGAAGGGGAGACCATCGTAACCCCCGATGGCAGTCAGGTAGAGTTGGCTTTGTCAGACGGTAGTCCTTTGCTAGTAAACGGGATCTCAGAAATGGCTATTACGGCGGATCTTGTTGCTGAGACTGCTGCCGGTCCCGATGAGAGCGCAGTCCAGGATGAGACTGTGGAAGCCGTATTGGCTGCCTTGGAGGCGGGGGAAGACCTGAGTGAGATACTCGACCCCACCGCTGCTGGTTTCAGTGAACTTGAGACGGTCGGTGGCCTGCAGGGAGACGGTCATTCCTTCGTGCGAGTGGCTCGAATTATTGAATCGACTGATGAGTTTGTAGGTATAAGCGGAAGCGGCGCTAATGATTCCGCGGCACGCTTCGCGGATACTGATTTTCTGCCGGTGGAAGCTGTTGCCGATATCGGAACTACAGAACAAGCTGTGCCCGTTATTATTGACGTCCAAGCCAACGATATATTTCAGGTAGGCTCGAACCTTATTGCAGTGACCGATGGTAGCAATGGAACTGTGGTGATCAATGCGGATAATACCGTCACCTATACGCCTGAGGAGGGTTTTTCTGGTGTAGACACATTTACGTATACCGCCCTATCGGCCAATGGTAATGGCGAGAGCTCTACGAGCGTGAGTGTGACGATCGACCCGCCACCGCCACCGCCGCCGCCAGAGCCGCCGCCACCGCCGCCACCGCCAGAGCCACCGCCGCCGCCGCCGCCGCCGCCGCCACCGCCACCGCCGCCGCCGCCAGAGCCGCCACCGCCGCCGCCGCCAGAGCCACCACCGCCACCGCCGCCGCCACCGCCGGAACTCCCAACGCTGCTAGTGGATGAGACGGTAGGCCAGCAGGCAGACCCTGCAGACACGGTGTCTGATCGTGTGTCTTCGGCTGATTTTAGTGGTGCTTTCGCGAGTGTTGTTGGGGCGACTTATGCCTTAAGTGTGTCTGATGCGAGTGGCGCTGCGGTGCCTGCTGGTGTTGCATCAGGCGTATTTGCCGTGGATAGAGCCCCAGGTGCTGTCGGTCAGGGTCAACAGATCCTGTTGTACAACACGGCTGAAGGTATTGAGGGCCGCATTACTAATCCCATTACCGGTAGTGGTGAGTGGGTTTATTTCACTATCAGCACGGACGATAGCGGAACGATTACGCTGTCTCAACAGTTTAAGGATCCAA
>JAQWNG010000038.1 GCA_029246385.1 Halioglobus sp. | reverse complement strand
AGCGATAGGGCGCGTCGTACGCTGGGTCGTGAGCATCTGCTATCGATTGTGCGATCGCTTTAAGATCTGTGATGTATCCGGGGTCATGCGCAAAGTTGTTCAAATCAATATCGTAAAGGGCACGCGCCAACACCAAGCGGCAGAGGTCTCGCAGAATTGGGTCAGCGTGGCCGAGCCTATCGTTCTTAAAAATACCCGTACCGTTACCACTTCTCATCCCCGTGACATCTGGAAGGTTACCGGCGTCTAGCAGGGCGCGCAGTTCAACAGCGGCTGCACCATAAGGAATCGAGAATATCTCAACGCCTGGATACTCCGAGCGCAAAGTATCTATGCTGTCGTGCACGCCAGCGAGATAGTTGTTCCAAATGGCCTCGTACTCTGCGCTGGTTACATTCTGAGGAGAGGGGATCCAGGGTGCGACAATACCAACGCGCGTCTCTGGGTTTCGTTCAAGAAGGTAGTCCATCCAAACCCTATAACCAATCATCGTGCCAGGCAATGACGTCATGATAAACAAGTCCACATCGCCGTCATCGAGTATGCCTCTAATTTGAGGGCCTTTAGTTGGGTTATTCCAAAGCGCTTCCGGAGCTCCGCCGGCGCCCCCTTGGATCACCTGGCTGTGTTCGTGGTTGGCGATACCTGCACTTGCTGCGTGGCCGGGGATTCCCCAGCCGATTGAGTTCACGAAGCTATTGCCGGTCACCAGGGTTTTGAAACCGGTGCTTTGAAAACTGGGCTCCAGGTACCAAATGTCGTTGGGGTTGTTTAGGGCGTCCGTGAGCGCTGCGTTGCCTGCAGCGTACGAAGACTCAATGGTGCATGGTGTTAAACCGCCAGAGCAGAAACCGCGAGCCTTCCGCTTCCAGCCAGTGAACACAAAGTCTGTCGCAGGCTGTGCCACAAATGTTTCGTCAAAGAAAATATCAACCACATCGACGCTGCAGGTTTGCCCAGCCGCGCAATTGATATTGTTCGAATTCGTCGTCACGCTACCGCTGGTAGGCACCTCGATTTCCACCTTGCATGCCGTTAGCGTGACCATGGCAAGTAAAATTAGCATTGGGAAATATTTCATGATTACAACCCTCAAAGTTTGATCGTTATAAGCGCCTTCCTAAGACGCGAGTCTGGTGCAGCTGCTCTATCTTTTGTACGCTATAATATCGTTTAATTCCTGTTTTAACTACGTCCCTCGTAATGCTCCTGCGATAAAAAATTTAGAATCGTATTTTATCAAACCACCGGACGTCTACAGTCTGCTATTTTCGCCCGCTTCGCGGACCTTACATCGCAAGTCAGGGTGTCCATGTGTCTATAATAATGACCACTCACTCAACACCCTGGGGGCTGGGTAACACGTACATTATCCACAGACGCCGAAGACTGGTTTGTAGTGATACCAATATACCCTTTAGGGTGGTCGCTATCGCTGATGTCAATGAGTAACTCATCGTCGATAGAAGCCTTGATCGAATCGTTCGATACCTCAATTTTATAGCTATGCCAGGCAAAGGGAGAATAACCGGTCGCTACCGAGGCGATAATGGTATTAACGCTGTTATCAACCGATCTTAAACGCAAAGCACCGTTGGAGTGCAGCCGCAAGAAATACATATTCTGCTCATCAGAAACCCTGAACGCGAGGGAGTTGGCCATCCATGCTTTGGCGGGATCTAGGCTGTTGACGGTAATCATGTCGGCCTCAAAGGTATAATCATCCCATGCTGGGTTTCCCGCATACGCTGAGTAAGCGCCTATTATTTCGTCCTGATTATAGGTGCCACCGCTGGTGTACCACGCGCCGTTTTCTGTCCAGGGGTAGGTGCTGTTACCGCCTTCAAAATCGTCGACCATGTTTGCCGGAGGACCAGACGGCTCAAGCGAGTCGAGAAACTCCGGAAAGTAATGGTTGATACTCGAGAAACCATTGGCTTTCATGCTGTCATAGGTGGTGAAGGTGTCGTCAATGCTTAAAGCAGCATAAGCTTCGCGAATTTTGTAGGCGTTCTCCGGTGCGTGGGAGTTGCCGTCGCCCGGCGTCGGGTTATACACCATATAGATGGGCGGACTGTCAGCGTTTACTTCATTCACCGGTGACCATACTTCCTCTTGCCTCCAGATCGAGTTGGGCAGCGCGTTGTACATGTAAATACCCTGAATAGCGGCGTGTCCGCTGTGGGCCAATGGCCAGCTGGCAATAGAGCCGCGGGATCTGCCGGCAATGACAATACGATCGGGGTCCATGTTGTAGGCCGCGGCGTTGGCCCTAACCCAGTCAAAGGCTACCTGTGCATCCGACCAAGCCGTTAGGATACTTTGGGGATTACTATTCAATTGGACAATCGACTCCCAACTGACCAGGATGTAGCCTTGGTCGTGCACGTTATCGGCATCATTCTGGAGAAAGTCGTAGGCCGTTTTGCTGTTGTCATGGGAGAACAAATAGACTGGGGCGGGCTCGGTGGTGTCCGCCAGGTAGATATTCAGGAACTGTCTGGCAGGATCATCAACCCCGTACGGCACATCCGTGTGATCCCACACCACATTTTCTTCTTCGGCCAGAACCTGTCCACTCATTAGCATAGCGATAATGGTTGCCACCAGTCTCACGCTGAACGCTGATACACATGTTGTATTTGTAGCTCTCACAAAAAAGCCTCTTAGCTGCTGCGGCTAGCGGGTTATCGGTTAGGACCATTATAGTCGGCGTCGTGCGCATCCATAATGGACTTGGCGAGCGCCTTAAGGTCCGTTTGGTAACCATCATCGTGGGCGTACGTTGCCAGATCGACACCATAGATGGCATCCATCCAGACATACTCGACGAGATCCTTCAGCAGCTGGCCGCCGTGTCCTTTGTAGTCAGTGAACAGGGAGGCATCGCTGGGACCTTCCAAGTTAGCTAGATCCGGAACGTTACCCGCTTCAAACATCGCGCGTAACTCGGTTACCGCTTGGCCATAGGGAATACTGTAAATGGTGACGCCGGGATACTGCGCACGTAAGTCGTCCACTGCAGGCAGCACCAAGGTGTTGTAGAAGAGGTTCCAGAGGTCCGCGTACGCTGCGGCGTCAGCGTAGTCGGTAGGATAGTCAAGCCAGGGTATACCGATGAAGAATTCGGTATCGGGGTTTTGGTCCAGCGCGTAGGCGAACCAGAGTTGCCAGCCGCGAGGGCTCAGTACTGGGTTTCCCTGCGAGTCCAGCAGAGGGTCGCCTTTGAGGGTTAGCTCCCAGTCGCAACAGGTCATACCGAATACGTCAACATCCCCTGAGTTCAACACCGCCTGAATATTGGCACGATGTTCCGCATCGTCCCACAGCGCACCGGGTGCACCGCTGGCGCCGCCAGAGAACTCTACATTCTGGCTGTGCCCATCAATGCCGGCGCGGATGGCGTGGTAAGGCATCTGGTCGGCGGTGGGGCGGAAGAAACTGTGGCCCATCAGCATCATCTTGTCGCCAGGAATTACGCGGAACGGTGCGCTAGTATTGCCCGCTTGAATATCGCTGATAAAGGTATCGACGGTGTTGTTGACCGGCCCCGCTGCAAGTGTCGGCACGTGGCCACGGTTCTGAATGTAGGCCAGCTGATGGGGTGAGTCTGGTTGAGCAGCGATCACCTGAGAGATTCCCTCATGATAGTAGTCGCAGTTGTGATTAATGCCTTCTGCTAGGGCTTCAGGGATGGCTGGCAAGGTGTTATTGCAGAACGCGTCATTGCGGCCGCCCACGAAAAGGAAAGGGACGTCGGTAAAGCCGCCGGCGATGCGGGCCTCGGGGTGGGCATTCCTGCTCATGTCGCCGTAAAAGCCGATCTTCTCAGCGGCAGCATCTGGGTCGAAGCCCAATTGGTAAGGAGAACTGGGATCACCGCCGTAAGCGGCAGTAAGAGGGATAACACGGGGCGTGGGAAAGATAGAGTCGGGCACCGCGCCGGTCAGGTGAATGCCCTCTGCGGCATAGCTCATAGCCAGGTTGTAGACCCCTGTGGACCCGGCACTGGTCCCGTGCGCCCAAACTTCAGTAGTCGGGTAGTTCGCCACCACGTAGTCTATTGCTGACATGGTTGCCTGCATACCATTCACTTCTGCTCCCGGATTTGGATTGCTGGGATAGGGCGTGCCAAGGCCGGAGTACAGGTCATGGTCACACATTGATACTACGAGCATGCGGTGGCCGTCTTGAATGCGGCGAATGAGGGTATTGTCTATTGGCTGGCCGCTGTTATTGAGGACGCGGGACGTGACAGTGTCCTGCAAGTCCTGGAAGGTTTCTTCGTTGTTGTGGGTGTCCTCGGTCTGGTTGCCCACCGCGTGATAGTCACCCTGCTCGTCGTAGTGACCAACGCCGCCACCGTGCAGGTATACCCAAAGTGGTGCTTCATCATCGGCGTTGCCATTAGCCGGATTTAACACCATAAACGTGTAGTTGCCAGACAGGCCACACTCGAAGGCCGAGTTGCGATAAAAATCGATGTCAATGTTGAGGCCAGAATTGTTATTCGTCTGCTGACCTGCCAAGTCTATCCCATTTGTGGGCCGCTCGACGGCAAAAACGGGTTGCAGAGTGAGTACGATGTCTTCACTTTCTAAGAACGGGTCAATATTGTCATTGCCCTGAAGCGCTGTAGTGGAATAATTGCACGGCTCTAAAGAATCACCACACAATGCGCTGGCACCCGTCTTCCAACCCATGAACTGCCAGCCTGTGGCCGGCACCGCCTCAAAGGTCTCATCAAAATAGGTGTCGGCTATGTCGATGGTGCATATCTGCCCAGCGGCGCATTCTATTGCTGAGGACGTGGCAGTCACACTGCCCTCAACGGGCGCCTCGATCTCGATCTTACAGCCAGCAAGGATTACTAGCGCGGTGTATGAAGCAAAACGTCGATAGTCCATCATGTAACCTTTTTATTTGTATAGCTGTCAGCTCAACCGTTAGGCAGACGATTCCACAATAGGTTCCCTGCCACCATACGTATTTTTACTAGCATTATTGCACTGCATGTCATCTTTACTGTCGCATTGGTCAACATTACAGTTTCATGGTGCCAATCAGTTCGTTATCTGTCATTGTCTTTATCAACGTGGTTTTTGTCATTTTGATTTAAACAACGGCTCGATAGCGTTGAAACGCGTAATAGTTTCCAGCGTTGGGGCATTTTATGTAAGACAAAAATCGGGACTGAGACTCAAGGTGATTGAATCGGATTTTCTGCCCAACCCTTATGGTGGTTTAGAAACTTAAATCAGATGGATTTACAACGCCATCGCCAACGTCTTTGGATAGGTAATTAGCGAAATTAGCCTTAGCATAACAATCACGCCTTTATGAAGAATTGGAGAAATACTTTGCGCCTCAATACCCCTTGGATTGCTCTTACGCTTATTGTCACGCTAGCCGCCTGCAGCGACAACGACAACAACGATAACTACATCGGCGAGGGTCCTGACCAGCCGGCCCCGGTTGCTGGCTATAGCGCTGAAATCCGCCGCACCGAATTCGGCATCCCGCATATCAAGGCGGACGACTGGGGCAGTCTAGGCTACGGCTATGGTTATGCCTACTCTCAGGACAACTTTTGCGTCACGATGCGCGAAATTGCGCAGGCTGGGGGGCGCTGGGCGGAATTAACAGGTAGTCAGGTAGAGCGCGATCACCTGTGGCGCTATCTCAATGGCAGTAAAGAAGCGTTCAAGGCGGATTTCTTTGACGGGCTGCCTGAGCGCGACCGCGATCTCGTGACGGGTTTTGCCGCCGGCATGAACCGTTACTTGGATGAAACCGGCGTCGACAACCTGCCAGCCGGCGAAAATGGCTGCCGGGGCGAACCCTGGGTATACCCCTTCGATCAGTTCGACCTGATGATGTATCTGCGCAAGATTGCGTTGCAGGCCAGTACCGATCAAGGCATTGTGCGCAGCGCGATCCTCGCGGTGCAGGGGCCGCCGTCACAGCAGATCGCTGCGGCCAGCTTGCGGGAAGTCAGCACCAGTCTGTATCAAAATATAAAGACAGCGGGCGAAACCATACGGCCGTCCGAAGTGGGCAGCAACGCGATTGCCGCAGGCGGCGATGACACTCAATCGGGCTTCGGCATACTGCTGGGCAACCCCCACCAGCCGTGGAACGGCTCCGGGCGCTGGTACGAGGTCCACCTGACCATCCCCGGCGAGTACGATGTGGCGGGCGCTTCACTGCAAGGTCTGCCCTGGATCGGCATCGGCTTTACAGTCGATGTGGCGTGGACGCATACCGTCGACTTCGCCACCCGCTTCACGCTTTACGAGGTGGCACTGAACCCCGACAACCCGATGCAGTATGACTACGATGGACAGTGGCGCGATATCGAGGCGACCACCGTGTCGGCCGAGGAGTTGCAGGAGGACGGCTCTTTGGTGACCGTGGACCGTACTTTTTACAGCACCCAATATGGCCTCGTGCTGGACCTCGTCGGCGTTGACCCCGCCATTGGCGGCTGGCCAACAGTTTCCGGCACCCTGATCACCATGCGCGACGCCAACCTTGACACCGGCGAGCGGTCCCTTACGACCTTCGTTGACAAAGCCCAAGCATCTAATATGAGTGAATACCGAGACGCTCTCGCCACGCTCGGTAATCCAGTGTTTCACGAGTTCGCTGTAGACCGTGACGGGGGCATGTACTACGGCCAAGCCAGCGTCGTGCCGCACGTGACCCAGGCTCAACTCGATGACTGTCAGACTGGCATTATGGGCATTGTTGCCTCCGTCTCAACGAATGCGTTCACCGGCTTAGATGGCAGCCGCTCTGAATGCGAGTGGGGAGAAGACGCAGACACGCCGCCCGGCACCAATATCTATGGCCTAGACGCCCACCCGCAAATTCTCGGGCGAGGCACGGTCGGCAACAGCAACAATAGCTACTGGCTTAGCGACTTAAAAAATTGGTTAGAAGGTTTTCCCGTCGTTTTCGGCTGGATGGGCCACGAGGGCGATCAGCAATTCATGCGTACCCGCAAAACCCACCTGATGATCGCCGATCGACTCGCGGGCACCGACGGTTTCAGTGACGCGCCGCTGTTTGATTTGGAGACCATGAAAACTCTGATGTATTCAAACCGGGTTCACGCTGCGGAAATTACACTCGATGATGTGTTGGAAATCTGCAACGACGCTCTCACTAGATACTCAGAACCTCAAGAGGGATTGCCCGAAACCTGCGAAGTGCTGGAGACCTGGGACGGCTATGCCAATGTTGATAGCGTAGGTACTCACGTGTTCGTCGAGTTCTGGGGCGGTATTCGCGAGGCACTCGGCAGCGACTTTCAGAATGTGGTTATCGGTGACGAATTTTGGGAGATCGATTACGATCCAGCAGACCCGATCAATACGCCTAGCGGTATTGATGTTTCAGTGGAAGCCAACCGAACACTGGTAATCGATTCGCTACTGCGGGCCTACCAGCGGCTCTCTGATGCTAATGTGTCGTTGGATGCTGTCTGGGGCGACCTTCAGTGTTTGGAACGCAATGAAGAATGTATTCCCATTCACGGTGGCTCGGGGCCGGCAGGTATTTTCGGTGCCATCAGTTCCGGCCTCAGCGAGGGTGGTTATCGCAATCCGGGCTCGGGGAATTCGTATATTCAAGCGGTGACATGGGATGGCAGCGACTGTCCGATTGCGGACACGATGCTAGTGCACTCCCAAAGCGTGCAGCCGACTTCGCCGCACTACGCCGATCAGACCAGACTGTATGCGAATAAAGAGTGGGTGCGCTTCCCCTTCTGTGAAGAGAAAATTCAAGCCGCGCAAATAGGCGAGACGCTGGTATTGGAAAGCGACTAAGCCTGCTCGAGCGGGGTCGGGCTAGCACCCGATCCCGGCTTAATTGGGAAGATCAAATGTCTTTGCCATGCCGTATGTCTTAAGTTGTTAAACTGCCCGCACATGCCAAGTCTCTATACTCGTTTTTCCTTGTCTTTCCGTGTTGTTCTTGGGACAGTGCAGCGTCGCCATTGCGAACACACTGTTGGCGCACTGCTGCTCGGCAGGGCTAGACAACGTTCACCACTACTGGAGTTAATGTTATGAGTTTTCGCGTTGTACAGTGGGGCACCGGAAATGTTGGTTACCATAGTCTAAGACATCTGATCGAACATCCTGACTATGACCTTGTTGGACTGCATGCGCACAGTCCGGCCAAAGTCGGAAAAGATGCGGGGGAAATCGCTGATCTTTCGATAACAACCGGCATTATCGCGACCAACGACGTAAACGCATTACTCAATCTTAAGCCTGACTGCGTTCTGTACAACGCAAACGGCGAAAACCGTCCCGACGAAGCCATTGCGGATATGTCTGCCATCCTTAGCGCTGGCATAAACCTGTTGTCTACCTCGATGATTTTCTTGGTCTACCCTTCGTTTGCAGAGGCTGGCCTGCGCGAGCCTCTCGCGAAGGCAGCGCTTGAAGGTCAATCAACGATGTTTATTAGCGGTGTAGATCCAGGGTACAGCGGCGACATACTGCCACTGGCGGGATTACAGATGGCAGACAATGTAGACCAGCTACTGGTGCAAGAACTTGTTGATTACTCAACCTATGAGGATCCTGAATTCACGGGTGTCGCATTCGGCTTTGGCGAACCCGAATCTGCCACACCCATTATGGCATTAGAGGGTGTACTAAGGTCGGGGTGGGGCGGCATGGTACAAATGATGGCTGACCGCGTGGGCATCCAGTTAGATGAAATAAGAGAGAGCTACGAGCGTTGTTTCACCGACGAGGCCTTCGATACCCCAATGATGCATGTACCGAAAAATACGTGTGGGGCAGTTCGCTTCCGACTAGAAGGCATGGCCTATGGTCGACCCGTGATCGTTACCGAACATGTTAACCGGCTGCGCGATGATATTGCCCCTCATTGGCCGATGCCACCAGCAGGCAAGCAAGGTGTTCACCGATGCGTGATCAAAGGGAGCCCGAGCGTGACGGTAGAATCCTTCCTCGAAGGCAGTGATGGAGACTACAACACCGGCGGAGTGCAGTGCACCGCGTTGCGCATGATTAACGCAATTTCCGCCGTGTGTCAGCATGCACCAGGACTGGTAAGCACGCTTGATCTCCCCTGTACGCCCACGACAAATTTTAGACGGGCTTAGCAGTCATGTTCTCGTAAACCGTTAAACTTTTCATTGCGCGACTATCGGTAAGGTTGGAGCTTATGAAAACCCAAAAAACGTTTTGCAGAATATGCGAAGCGCAATGCGGCCTCATTGTTAATACTGATAACGAGCAAATTATTAGCATTGAACCCAACCCCGACCATGTCGCAAGCAAGGGTTACGCCTGCATTAAAGGTTTGAAGATGGGTGATTTCGCTCATAATCCTGATCGACTCACTTCACCCTTGAAAAAAATAGATGGCGAATTCCAGCCTATCAGCTGGTCACAAGCCCTTAGCGAAATTGGAACCAAGCTAAAGGCCATACATGGTGAACATGGCGGCGCAGCAATCGCCGCATACATGGGCAATCCCATCAGTTTCAGTTTTTGGCCGACAACAGCGATGAGTCTCTTTCTGAAAGCGTTTGGTGCTGATAAATTGTTTACGCCCGGCACTCAAGATTGTGCCAATAAATTTGCCGGGGGCGAACGCCTGTTCGGCTCCGCCAACGACCAAGTGTTCCCTGATATCGAGCACACACAATTATTAATAGCCATTGGCAGCAATCCTGCCATTTCAAAAATGAGCTTTATTTCGACGCCCCACCCTATGGAAAAATTGCAGGCTATAGAGCAGCGTGGCGGCAAAGTGTATTGGATCAATCCAAGAAAGACCGAATCAGCCAAACGCCTCGGTGAACACGTTGCCATCAGGCCTGATACCGATATCTTTTTTGCCCTCGGCTTCCTCAATGAGCTGATTCGCTGTGACGGTGTTGATCACCAACGCGTTGCAACCTATATGAGCGGGTATGAGACACTGGCCAGCGTTGCTCAGGCGTGGACAGTGGATCGGGTCGCACAGGTGACTCGAATACCCGCTGACACGCTGCGGCGCATGGTGCAAGACTATATGGCCGCGGAAGGCGCCGCAATGTACTTTTCCACCGGCGTCAATCAGGGTCGCTTTGGACTGCTGGTATACTGGATACAGGAAGCGATTAACGCCATCAGCGGCAATTTGGATAAACGTGGCGGCGTATTAGCCGGCAAAGGTGTTGTACCACGCATTGATCTGCCCACAGAAACCTTAACATCACGAATCAATGACATCCCCTATGTTAATTCCACCATTCCCGCAGGCATTATGGCTGAAGAAATACTGACCGCTGGCACGGGTAAGGTTCGCGCCATGTTTAATATGTCAGGCAACCCTTTACTAACTTGCAGCGGCAGTGACCGGCTGTCACAAGCATTCGATGACCTAGAGTTGTTTGTATGTCTTGACATCGTGCGTAACGAAACCGCAGCGCATGCCGATTATATCTTGCCCGGGCTGCATTCCCTCGAACGCGCTGACATCCCTTTCTACTTTTTTACTATGATGGGGTTAATGCCAACACGCAGTTTTTCCTATACCGATGCTGTCATTGCGCCACCGGGCAGCTGTCGTGATGAAGGTCTGATACTGCGGCAGATTTGCAATGCCGCAGGCGTCCACCTCGCAGCTTCACGATGGCTACAGTGGGCAAGTAACGCCGGCGTCTGGCTCAAAAAAATTCCGCTTATTGGCCAATTGGCAACAATGGAGAAATTGTTTTTGGGCTTACTGTTGCGATCAGCCAAGTTGGGCGGCATTGGCAATATGCGCAAACACCCCGACGGACTGCTGCTGGCGCCCAATCAACCCGGCGACTATCTGGGTCAGCGGGTGATGACCCCCTCGGGCAAAGTAGAGCTGGCACCCGCGGATCTAGTGGCTAGAGCGGAGCAAACATTGGAACTCACCTTTGCACAAGAGTTGAGTAATAGCCATCAGTTAAAACTGATTCAAAAGCGAGAGCGATTTAGCCATAACAGCTGGGCGCACAATGTGGACGCCTTTGTTAAAGGTGAGCGCAATACCAACTATCTCTACATTAACGAAACGGACGCTAAGGCATGCGGTCTTATCGATGGCGACAGAGCGTCGGCCCGTGTCGGAGAAAACAGCATTGAAGTTCCGGTAAAGGTCGATGACGACATGATGCCGGGGACCATCGCTATTCCTCATGGCTGGGGCCATCAACGGGCCAGTGGTCTCAGCATCGCCAGCAAAACCCATGGTGCTAATATCAATCGATTGATGCCCAGCGGGCCGAGCTCGATAGAACCGGCGTCAGGCATGTCACACATGAACGGTGTCATTGCGCATATCACTGCCATTAGCACTATCAGTGGCTAATTTTTCATCATTAAAGAGACCGTTATCGGGCTAAAATATTTGACTGGCGACGCTCGCGGACTCAACGTATGCAGGTAGCATCGCTGTCACTTCTATGCGACAACGTTTTTCGGTATCCAACTGGCTGTTTGCCAAAGTCTGTGGATGCCACAAAAGGGCTTTAGGCTTTTTACAACTGTGAGATATAAATATGAATCGTAGTTTGATTACCTTAACCGTTGCTCTAGTTTCTTTGGCGGCAGCCTGCAGCGATAGTAATGACAATGACCCACTGGTGGACCAAGGCCCGCCAAATCCCTTTGCTGGATTCGTTAGCGCAGTCTATACGGAGGACAGCAACTGGCTATGCCATCCGACACTAGCTGATGTGGACAATATCTGTGCCAGCAATCTCGACACAACCCTGATATTTGCCGATGGCTCTAGCGAAATCGAACCGCATAACCGCGATGCCGACCCTGAGGTGGACTGCTTTTATGTCTACCCGACTGTCAGCGGCGACCCAGGCACCAACGCTGACCTTGAACAAGGCCCGGAAGAAATTTTTACAACACTGAATCAGGCAGCGCGTTATTCACGCTTCTGTCGTATTTTTGCCCCGGTATACCGGCAGACGACGCTTGCCGCGATTGTCGGCGGCACCTTTAGCGAGGGTGGAGTTGTAGCCTATGCCGACGTCCTAGACAGCTTTAAGCATTACATGGGGAATGACAATAATGGCCGCGGGGTCATTTTGATTGGGCACTCCCAAGGTGCTAGCCTCCTCAACAAACTAATAGCGGAGGTCGTTGAGACTGATGAGCATCTGCTAAATCGTCTGGTCTCGGCGCATTTGATCGGTTCCGCGGTCCGTAACCCCGATGGAGCGGATGTGGGTGGTGATTTCCAGCAAGTGTCTGTCTGCCGAACCTCCGACCAAACGGGCTGCGTTATAAACTATTCTATCTATCGTCAATCTGACCCGGAACTCGCAGCCGGCCTTGCGATATTTGGTACGCCCAGTAATGGATTTACCGCTGTGTGCACTAACCCCGCGGCTCTGGCCGGCGGGAGCGCCAGTTTTAAAGGCTATTTTCCCGTCGCCCCTGTTCCCGGCGTCATCGACGCACTGATCGTCAAGCGTACTGACGGGCCGTATGCGGACTCAGCATCGGCGCCACTGCTAACTACACCATTTTATGCCATGCCAGATTTCATCAGCGGGCAGTGCGTGCTGGATGAGAATAGGATCAGCTATCTAGAAGCTACTGTGCAGGCTGATCCGCTTGATCCCAGGGCCGATGACTTCAATGGTGAGTTTGTCGGTTTTCAGGGGTGGGGCCTGCATCTGGTCGATATGACGCTGCTAATGGGTGATCTAGTAGAGCTAGGAGAGGCCCAAGCTGCATCTTGGCTGCAGGATCAACAGTGAAACCGGCAAAGTATAAGGCCTTTGAGCAGATTCCTATGACGTGAGAGCAAGCCATTTGTCGGCTACTCAAACGATTGCAGCGTATGCATTACGACTCTATGATACGTCACGTCAACACTCATTTGTATCCGCTGAATTTAGGCTCTTGAGAACAAGGAAGGACGATTACGCAGGTTTCCCATATTTACTCGGTCCGCGTATTTGCAGGCACCCCGCTGTCAATGTCGATGCCAGTGGCTCAGGGCAACCCTTGTCGTGTGCTCATCATGAAAGCAGAGCCGGAGACAGCGCCGCAGCCCAGCGACATTACCCAATGTTGCACTTGGCTTTCAGACGACGGCGTGCCACAGGTGCGCTGTTGGGCGCCTGGGGGGGCTCCAGTCCGCTTGTGTGGCCACGGCTTGTTAGGTTGCGGAACGATATGGGAAAAACTCGGGCAGGCCATCTCACGCATCACGATGAATGACACTACCGTGCAGTTTTACTCACAACGCAATATTAGTTGGATCGGCTTTGAGGCGATAGATTACAAGCCAAGCACAGTGCCAGAGTGGGTTGAGTTAGCCTTTGAAAGTAAACCCAAATCGGCTGCTGTGGCTGGGGATGAAGCGGGTTATCTGATACTGATGTGGCCCGACAATGCAGAACTGAGGGATCTTCCCGTGCCCGGACCTGAACTCGAGGAGCATACTCGTCGAGCAATAATCGCTACCTGTGCCGATGCTGAAAATCCAGCGCTAGATATAAGACAACGTTATTTTGCGCCGCAGCATGGCACTGCCGAAGATGCAGCCACCGGCTCCGCCATGCGTGTGCTGGCGCGTTTCTGGCAGGCACAGGCGGGGTTTGATGAACTGCGCGCATGGCAATGTTCTACCGAGGGCGGCCATTTGTTCAGTCGCATAGAGGACGACGTCACCTGGATAGGCGGCCGTGTAGAGACAGATGATGCTTAAGCTTATACGTTTTGAAACATGGTAGTACTGGAGATAAACAGTGGCGACAATGAACGGTAAAGCAATAGTCGCAGCTTTTATAGAAACTCGGCAGCAGTCATTGACGCTTTGTGCACCGCTGTTGCCAGAAGATTACAACTTGCAGGCGGCAGCATTTGCTAGTCCGCCCAAGTGGCATCTAGCGCATACTAGCTGGTTTTTTGAAACCTTCATCCTTAAGCCCTTCGCTAGCGACTATAGGTCCCCCGAGCCGCTATATGAGGTGTTGTTTAATTCTTACTATAATGGCGTCGGCTCACAACACCCCCGCGAGCAGCGTGGTGTATTGTCTCGTCCTTCGCTGGAGAATGTACTGGCTTACCGTGAATTTGTTGATGCCGCGGTGCTAGCGCTTGCTGCCACCTCAAGTGATAGCCAGCGCAAAACGATTCATCAGCGGATGCTTCTGGGTGTTGAGCATGAGCGCCAACACCAAGAGTTATTTTTCACCGACATCAAATACTCTCTGAGTGCGAACCCACTTCATCCTCAGTACTTGCCTCATGCGCTCCCCACTGGCGTCACTGCCCTACCGCTGCGGTGGCTGCGTGATGAAGGGGGCCTCACTTTCATTGGCCACCCAGGGCCAGGCTTTTGTTTTGATAATGAATTGCCACGGCATCGCTATTTTGTCGAACCCTTCGAGCTTGCTAGTCGGCTGGTGAGCAACGGAGAGTTTCAAGACTTTGTTGATGACGGCGGATATCAGCGTCCGGAGTTGTGGCTAGCTGACGGTTGGGCTATCGCAGTGGCTGAAGGCTGGAGCGGGCCACTGCACTGGACAAAAAAAGACGGCGCGAATTGGGAGTTTACGCTGTACGGATTACAACCGCGTGATGCCGCTCGCCCCGTGTGTCATGTCAGCGGCTATGAAGCTGAGGCTTACGCCCGATGGGCAGGTGCGCGTCTGCCCACGGAACAGGAGTGGGAGAAAGTGGCTGTTGAGCAGCCCGATTTCCTAGGCGGCATGGATGATGGGCACTACCATCCGCGAGCGGCTATCGATACTAAAAACATAGGCCAACTCTACGGCGAATGCTGGCAATGGACTCGCAGCGCATACATACCTTATCCCGGCTACAATGCCTCCCCGGGAGCCATCGGCGAGTACAACGGTAAATTTATGAGCAACCAATGGGTATTGCGTGGCAGCTCCTGTGTCACCAAAAGCAGTCAAGCTCGACCCAGTTATCGGAACTTTTTTTACCCGCAAGACCGCTGGCAGTTCAGCGGCATTCGACTGGCCCGCACCCCAGACAAAGAGGCAAACCAATGAGCCAGCAAGCGTCGCGCGACAGCAACAGGGTGGTCTTCAAGAATGAGCATCCCGATCTGAGTCACAGCCGCGAGGAAATCCTCGCCGGCTTGCAAAAGCCACAGAAAACAATCAACCCCAAGTGGTTCTACGACGAATATGGGTCACAGTTATTCGACCAGATCACGCGACTGCCAGAGTATTATCCAACGCGCACCGAGGTCGCTATTCTCACAGAAAACCGTGACCAAATCAGCGCACGCTGCGGTCATGGCTGCGTGTTTATCGAGCCCGGCAGCGGCTCCAGTGAGAAGGTACGGATATTGCTTAACACCCTACAGCCATCAGCCTATGTGCCGATGGATATCTCTGCGGAGTTTCTTCAGTCTGCGGCTTTTGAACTTGGTGATGAGTACCCATGGCTCGACATCTATGCAGTTTGTGCTGATTTCAACCAAGGCTGGTCTTTTCTCGACGCTTTACCGACAGGAAAACGTGTCGTGTTTTATCCAGGCTCAACCATCGGCAATCTCGAGCCAGACCTAGCCACTGAATTTCTAACGCGGGTGCGCGATATGATAGGTGAGAGCGGTGGTGCGCTCATTGGTGTCGATACGCATAAGTCCAGTGATCGTCTGAACGCGGCGTACAACGACAGCCAAGGCGTCACGGCAGCATTCAATCTAAATGTGCTACACCGATTAAACGAGATGGTGGATGCCGAGTTTGACGAAGATAGCTTTCGCCACTATGCGTTTTACAACTGCGAAGCTCGGCGCATAGAAATGCACTTGGTCAGCGAACGCGAACAGTCGGTGCGATGTAACGGCGCCACCGTGGAATTCTCACTCGGCGAAACTTTGCACACGGAAAGCTCTTATAAATATACACCACAATCGTTTATGGCATTGGCGGAAGCAGCAGGATTAAAGGTGGCGCAGAGTTGGATGGATGCGGACGAATTATTCAGTGTGCACTATCTGGAGCGCGCCTGAGCATCTACCAATGCCCCGTGCCGGGTTCGCCTTTAAACGGGCCCCTAACGCGATCGGTAATCCAGCCCCCGTAGAACTTGCCCGGCTGTGCTCTCACCGCCTCACTGTTTACCCGGCACTCCACTCGCCCGGGATAGAAGGATGCGTGTCGGTGAATAGCCGCGAAGCGGTTACTGGGGTTGGCATAGAGCCACGCAATCGGCACCTGCTGTGGATCGCTGGCCAATGCGTAATAGCTAGCCTCGCCCTTCCACTCGCAGAAGCTACTCTGGCTGATCTTCACCAGTTGGCGCCAATCGATATCTTTCTCCGGAAGATAGTAGGTGGGTGGGCTTGCCGTTTCCAGTACCCGCAGAGCCGACAGGCTAGTCGCGATGGGGACGCAGGCATGACTGACTTCCACTCGTTCATCGCTGACCACCAGTATGGGGGGGCGTGGATAGTCCCACACTGATTCCTGACCAGCATCCGGTTCCTCAGCAAAATCTGGCCGCTTTTTCCCCGTATGTTGCCACATGCTCATCTTATTCTCCTTGTTCGCGACGCATTGTCCGGACGCCGCGAATAATAAAGTGGATGAATGCGATCCACAGGCACACGTATGCCAAAGTGAAGCCCCAAGGAGCAACCAGATAACCCACCAAAACGCCGATGACGGGCAGCATAGCCAGCCAATGACCGAGCACCCAGGCATTCTGTGCCCACGAGATCCAGACGGCGCTAATGGCTGACACAATCATCAATCCCGCAAACAAGAACAATGCCCAAGCGTAGAAGTACATTAACCCGCCCAGCACGAGAGCGAGGATGCCAGCACCCGAATGAATGAGGGCACCAAGGTCTAGTTTATAATCCTTTTGGATTGATGTTTCAGACTCGGCCATACGTCACCATATAACGCAGCGCATTAGCGATAGCCATTAGCTGTAACTGGACATCGCACATCGGCTGCAGCGCTTGGTGTCGACGGTGAACATTGCCTCGCCCCCTGCCCGTCAAACTTGCGCTGGAAGCATAAAATTACACATAACCGTCGGTCATCTGCATTGACACCTGCCACAGCTGCTGTGCCATTGGCTCATCGAAGACGTGGTTCGGCCCATTCACCGTCACCGGATTGCAGTCTTCAAAATAGGCACCATTAATACCAGCAACATCTGGACTAGCAGCGACATACACCTGCGTGGCGGCACCTTCGGCAGGGGTTTTTGCAATAAGTGGGCCCGCCCATTCAAAGCCCTTGCGAATAACTGCGGGCGCATGACGGGCGATGTTGGTCTGCACCAGACCCGGATGAATTACGTTGGACGTGACGCCCGAACCGGCCAATTGCTTTGAAAGTTGCAATGAGAACAGCGCATTTGCCAGTTTAGATTGGCCGTAGTATTGACCCGACTCGAGCACCACGTCGCCATTAAGACTGTCAAACACGATGCCTTCAGGCGGTGCCTGCTTATAGGCGGAGCGGCTACCGACATGCACGATTCTACCCCCCTGCGGGTTCATCAGCGATAGCAGCTGGTTGATAAATACAAAGTGGCCCAGATGATTAACCCTGAACGTGCGTTCTATGCCATCCACTAAAATCAATTCACCAAAAGCGTTGATGCCGGCATTGGCGATGACCATATCCAACTGCACACCCATACCTTTGACGGCGTCAGCACAGTCGACCGCCGACTGAAAATCCGCCAATTCCAACGCAACTGGTGTGGTCTTACCGCCCACGCTCGCGCATGCTTCTTGGGCTTTTTCTAAGGTACGGCCGGTGCCAATTACATGTGCACCGCGCTTCGCCAGCACCGACAGCGTCTCATAGCCGAGACCGGAGTTACAGCCAGTAACCAATGCCGTCTTACCATTGAGGTTTATCCCTTCAGTCACCACTTCGGCCGTTGCACCGGCATCGAAACTACCCCGAGGAAAACGCGCATCCGGACTCGTCTCAGGTTCGTCATCACTGCACGCGGCGGTACCAACCAACGCTGCGGCCACGCCAAACTGAAGAAAGCCGCGTCGACTTAATCGGGACATGGATTATTCCTACTGCTGTCAATAGTGTGTCAAAAATATTAGCGTATACCGCTCTACCAACCCGACGCCCGTGGCGGAAGGTGCGTCAATCCTAAACTTCCATTAACCCGCAGCAGCGGCGCCGACGGACCAAATCGGCTCATACACGGGCGGCTCGCCCAAACCAAGCTTTTGGCGGACCAGGGCAAGCGGCAGCGGGAGCAGTCCCTCCCAGTCTGCAAACTCGAGACTCTCACTTTGCTTACCACGCCGCCACGCTTGACGAATCATGCCGCGCATTTCAGGCCCGCCCGTGCAGAAAGCCATAGCGACAATAAGGGCAATGCCGTTGTGCCAATTCTGAGCAATGCCGAACGCAAGGACCGAACCTTCACCCAGTAAATCGCGCCCCCAACCGGTAGTGACATGCTGCAGATCATGACAATCACGCAGCCGGTTGAAGAAACGCTGGCGGTTCTCACCAATATCGATACGCCCACCAGACTCACTCGCTGCGACCAACCCTTCGGCGGTAATTTTTTCGCGCTCAGTGAACAACAGATACTGATGCCCTAGGCTTTCTTCCGGAAGCGAGCGCAAATAATCTTGGTCTATCAGGGTTTCGAGCAGGTTACGTTGTTCAGCCAAAATCCGCTGGCCGGTCTCGGTCTTTTTAAATTTGCGGTAGTGGCGCTCTCCTGAGTTCCCCGAAAGTGCGCGGATAATAACGAACACGTCATCGGTATTATCGGGATCTATACGCAGGCGCCCCAAGGCCCGCCAAGCGGTGCGGAATTGAAGACTCGTATCTGGCTTTTGCACAATATGACTCACGTTGTGTGGAAAACAATAACTCTCGCCAGCAGATTACTGTAATCATTAGCAGTTGGTCAAATTATCGCCAACAATAAAACGTCAAATAGTACATCAGGGCAATACTGCCACACACCGCCGCGTGCCTCAGGTTAATAAAGAAAGCTCATCCGTTATAGGTATAGCTGGTGCCCTAGGATAGCCGTTCGTCGACAAAGACCTTCCTTTGCGTCGACAACACGACTACATCTTTCTCCGTTTGATCGCTATACTAGAGCGTCTTCGACGCTGCCTGGATATCCACTCTGTATCGTTTAATCGCCATTACCGTGCTGCTGGTTATGTCATTATCTGGCTATGCCCTCTCTGTTGATGATCAACGCCTAGCGGATGCCGCCTCAGAGCCCGGCAACTGGATGAGTCATGGTAAGACTTGGCGTGAGCAACGCTTCAGTCCACTGACAGCAATCAATGACAGTAATGTCGACCAATTGGGCATTAGCTGGTTTTTTGAAACGCCTTTTACCAATGGCTTGCAAGGTACGCCGTTGGTTGTAGATGGGGTGATGTACGCCAGCGCTGAGTGGAGCGTGGTTTATGCACTCGATGCACGCACGGGTGAGATGCTGTGGAAATATGACCCAATGGTGCCCCGCGAGACAGCGTATAAATATTGCTGCGGTGCTGTTAATCGCGGGGTAGCTGTCTGGCGAGATAAAGTCTATGTCGGCACGCTCGATGGGCGCCTCATTGCTATTGATGCAGCCAACGGCCTCATGGTTTGGGAGACGCAGACAACAGATACTAACAAGGCTTACTCTATTACCGGTGCGCCGCGTATTGCTAATGGCAAAGTGATTATCGGCAACGGGGGATCGGAGTATGGCGTGCGTGGTTATGTCAGTGCCTATGATGCCGAAACCGGTCAGCAGGCTTGGCGGTTTTATACTATTCCAGGCAATCCGGCGGATGGCTTTGAAAATGAGTCTATGGCAATCGCGGCTAACACCTGGACGGGTGAGTGGTGGAAGGTAGGTGGCGGCGGCACCGTTTGGGATTCTATTGTCTACGACCCTGAACTGAATATTCTCTATATCGGTGTAGGCAACGGCGCGCCGCACAACCGCGATCTCCGCAGCCCTAGCGGTGGAGAGAATTTATTCCTGACCTCCATCGTGGCCGTCAATGGTGACAGCGGCGAATATCTGTGGCATCACCAGCAGGTCGAGGGCGACACTTGGGATTATACGTCAACCCAGCAAATGGTATTGGCAGAAATAGAATGGCAAGGGCTGCCGCGTAAGGTTCTGATGCAGGCACCTAAGGCGGGTTTCTTTTATATCTATGATCGCGCCAGTGGCGAGCTGTTATCGGCAGAGCCTTATGTAAAAGTCACCTGGGCCAATGGCTATGACTTGAGTACCGGTAAGCCGATCGAAAATCCCGGTGTGCGCTATCCCCCCGGCACCACGTCTATGATCTTCCCCAGCGGACTGGGCGGGCATAACTGGCACCCTATGGCGTATAGCCGGGATACCGGCTTAATGTATATTCCAACCCTTGAGTTCGGTACCGAATTTGAAGCCGATGAGGCATTTCAGTTTACGCCGCGTCACTGGAATTTAGGCTACAAGGCCGATGGTGCCAACCTGAATCAGCAGCTTACACAAGCAATTTTAAAAACGATGCCTCGGTATTTTTTAATGGCCTGGGATCCGATAAAACAGCAGGCCGCATGGCGAGCCGACTATCCTTATGGGCCTAACGGTGGCGTTTTAGCCACCGCGGGAAACTTGGTATTCCAAGGGAGCGTCGAGGGCTATTTTTATGCCTATCGCGCTGATACCGGCGAACGTTTGTGGCGTGCTGATGTGCAAAATGGCGTGATGGCAGCGCCTATAAGCTATCAAATAGACGGTGAGGACTATGTCACCGTAATGGTTGGCCGAGGTGGCGGCTTCAGTTTAATGATCGGCATACAGCATGACCGCCCTATCACAAACGGTCGAGTGATTACCTTTAAGCTCGGGGGCAGCGAGTCACTACCCGTCATCCCTGAAAAGCAGTTTCCCGAGCCCACGACGCGACTGGATATCACCGCTGAGCAATTGAAGCGTGGTCATCATTTATACAGTCGCTACTGTGCACGATGCCATGGCATGGATGTTGTCAGTGATGGGTCAATACCGGACCTACGACATCTTGACCCGCTTTGGCATGAAAATTTCTCGTCTGTGGTACTCGGCGGTACGATGGAAAGTGCGGGCATGCCCCGCTTTGATGATGTGCTCGTTGAAGACGATGCAGACTTTGTGCACGCGTATATTATTGAGCGCAGCCACGAAGATAAGGCGCTACGCGAATCATCGAGTAGATGGCTCGCAATAAAAGAGTGGTTCTACACAGTGGTCGCCAAAGTAATGAGCTGGCTGTCGCAGTAATTCACTTCGTGCCTATCCACAATGTCGATACGCATGCTGCAGCCGTGACTGCAAAAGGTACCGCCGTAGAAAGTCTGGCTTAGGCTAGTTTATTCTGCGCCACGGGGAGACCAGCGCAGCCGCAAACCGTCATTATCCGGGTTAGTCCGATGCTTAAAAACGCAATGTCTTTAGAACTGATGTTTGGTTATAGTCCATTGTCCATTGTAGGAGAAAAAGCATGAGCGTACCGACAATCGACCTCTCCAATCCTTCAGCCGCGTCCCTCGCCGCACTTGACGCTGCGTGCCGCGATCACGGCTTCTTCCTAATCGAGGGACACGGCCTCGATGCAGTGATTGAGCGTACTTGGGATACCACTGAACGCTTCTTCGCATCGAAGCCACAGCAGAAGCATCAGCTCATGCGCAAGGAAGGTCAGCCCACCGGATACTACGATCGCGAACTCACCAAACGGGTACGTGATCGCAAAGAGGTGTTCGACCTACTCTCCCCTGCTTTGCCTCCCGAGTTCAGCACGAATGTCTGGCCTAACTGGATGCCTGACCTACAGAAAACCCTAACAGAATATTTCGACGTCATGGGCGCGGCGGCCGAAAAAACGCTGCAACTTGTGCTCGCTGCTCTGAACCTGCCGCCTGATCTCGCAGCGCAATACCATGGCAGCCCACTTGGGAGTCTAATGCGCCTCAACCACTATACGCTCGATGATCCCACCCCGACGTCTGATCGAGAGAATCTCGCGCCGTTAGGAGACTTGGCCTTGGGCCCGCATACCGACCCCGGCGTGATCACGCTGCTGCTGCAGGACCAGACAGGCGGGCTGCAGACTGAGTCCGCCGAGCACGGCTGGATTGATGTCCCCCCGCGTCCCGGCACAATCGTCGTAAACCTGGGTGACTCGCTACAAGTCTGGAGCAACGACCATTACCAAGCCGCCGTCCACCGGGTCACGCCGATGCGCGCGACGGATCGCTACAGCATCCCCTTTTTCCTGAATCCCACCTTTGATGCCGTGATAGAACCGATCCCAGAACTCTGCGGAGGCAACCCGCGATATCACCCCTTTACTTGGCGTGAGTTCGGCATTGGTCGCGCCAATGATAACTACGCGGACATTGGGGCAGAGGACATTCAAATCTCGAAATACCGGGTCGCGTGAGCCTGCGGCTGAACACCTGACTGAGGCGTATCGATTGCAGCACAAGGCGTGGCCGGAGCAGATGTTCTAAAGCCGCGACACGACTTCGGCTAATGCGCGCATCGAGTGCTCAGCGCATTGAGGACTTAAACCCTTGATACGCGGTCGCGCAACGATCAGGTAGTTCATGCCAAGTTGTTCGCGATACTGTTGAATTTTGCTCGCAACATGTTCTGCATCACCCACAATCCAGGCCGCTTCCATTGCCGTGTTGCCGAACTTTAACGTGCTGGCCGAGTACACAAGGCCGCGTGTTATGTGTTCACACAGTGCTTTGTCATCACTGATGAAAATTGTGCGCATCAGCGCTATTTCACTCGGCCTAGGCTGGTTGCTTTGTTCTAAAGCCGCGTTATAGATCGCGTAGTTTTCCTTTAACTGCTGCAGTGATTCCATTGGCGAGGCAAGATAGGGCGTGCCCATTTTACCCGCCTGAGCCAGTGCCTTCGGCCCGAATGCCGCCATCCAAATGGGCGGATGAGGCTTCTGCACGGGCAGTGGCGACATCACCGCACCGATCGCCTCAGAGCCAACAACTCCGCCTGCCCAAGCCGCTTTCATCACTTCAAGGTTGCGGTTGAGTAGCTCGCGTTTTTCTTTGGGGTCAACGTGGAAAGCGCTCAGCATGTTTTTTTCAAAACCCCGACCGAGGCCGAGAATAAGTCGGCCGCCACTGAGCTGATCCAGCACCGCTACTTGCTCCGCAGCCTGCAGAGCATTGCGGATAGGAAGAAGATACGAGGTGGTGCCAAGCTTGATAGTGATCGTGCGCGCAGCCACCGCCGCTAGCAGAAGAATAGGCTCAGGCACTGAAGATGGGCCCGCAAAATGACTCTCTGGCAACCAGAAAGAATGGTAACCGCACTGCTCAGCTAGCTCGGCCTGAGTGCACAGCGCATTGGCGTCCATCGCACCGCTCATGTGCCAAGGCGTAATGCCCAAACGCAACGGGAGGGTCTGTTGGGTTGTTGTTTGCATTGTTTTTTTTACTCTAAAAAACTCACAGCAGTAAAGTTCTGTATGAGCACTGAGTGTACTACGGCACGTTTGCAGTTTTTAGCTGCGGTCATAGGTTCTGCATCAGCTGCTGTGTCTTGGGGCGCTGCACTGCCATAAAACCCTCACGCCCTGCCGACAGCTAATGACCGAGTGTCCGAGTGAACATTCCTACTCCTAGTAAAACCGCAAAAGCACCGTCCGCTCCTTGGCTTACTCTGCATTGAGTGGTTTACGCAATGTTTTACGCGGATTGATCCAAATAGGCGAGGTCCACGCTCTCTCTTGCAGCGTGGGAGAATAGAAAGGCTGCTGGCTGGGGTCAAGGCAACACTTACCATAGACGTCGCCTATCGCGCCGCTGTCCTTCATCAACTCAGTCTTTGTGGCAGCTTGATCAGCGCAATTCGGCGCAAAGGGATTCACCCCGGCAGCCTGGCAATGCAGGGTACTCCAGCGACAGCTGGGATTTTCAAGCACTCGAACATAATAGAAGGCGGCATCACTGTCGTCATAATGAGGATCCTGCCATACCGCGCAAAGGTTTTTGTAGCCGCTACCCGTCGGCCTGCAGGAGTTGGGATCGACGCCCGCCCCATTGTCTTCATTGCCTGCCACATCAAAAACCTGTTCGTGCGTCTGCCCTGCGTCATCCAGCCAGCCTTTAATGACCTGAACACGCTGCAGATCCAAGCCGGGATGTCCGCGGCTGCCGGCGTCCTTGGCCGCACTGACTAAAAAGGTGGGTGAAGCGGGGAAGGCCTCTATCTCGCCGCCCATGGGTACGCCGCCCGCATAGGCTTTCTCTATCATCTGTGGATCACTGCACAGTTCAGCCGCGTAGTGTTCTCCGGCAAAGAACCGCACAATGGGGCGGGTGCCGCTGGTGGCATAGGCCTCACGTTGACGCATTCCTTCGAAAATACTGTCACGAGAATTTTCTTCTGCCCAGACGACGGCCAAACCCCCTGGATTATCGAAAAAGTGATCCTGAACATTACGGTAGCCGGCATCGCGCCTGCCAAGATGGCCCACATAATTGTCTTCTTCCGCGCCTCCTGGGATTGCACTGTGAGTGTCGGTGCTGCCAATAAAGCCCATCTTAAACGGGTTGATGCCCGTTGCCTGCTCCAGCGCAAGGCCATCTTTGAGTGCATTGCGCACCATATTACGTCGCCCGAACTGATCGATTGGCACGGGGCCTGCTTCGTCAGTGCGTAATTCACCGAACACTGAACCGAGCATTGACAGGTTGTCCGACTGCACCTGCTCGAAATCACACAGCTCATCCTCGGTTGCCACACCGCGACCCAGAAGTCGGTCGAAGCGACATTCACTGGCCGCTTTATGCTGCACCAGTTCCACCAGGGGCTCGAAGAACAGACGATCCTGCGCTTCGAGCTCACTGTTAGGATCGAGGAACATCAGGCCACGACTGAGGTTTGAATTATGCGGTATCGACATCACATCACAGCTGACATCGCGGTCGATACACTGTTGGCGCAGCCGTTTCCATAGCTCTGGGTAGTTCAGCGAACCGGTGTCATAGGTGGAAATGGCGGTTGCTGTCACGTTGTTGTTGCGAAAAATAACATTACGATGCAGGTTGGAGAAGTTAGGCGCATCGGTGTATTCGTAGGCATTGAATGTGGTGAAACTGCAGTCGCTGCTGCGATCATAATGTTTTTCGGCCGCGTCCTGAATGTTTTTCCAAGTCTGTTTATGTGCCTTGTCACAGTCTCCAATGGAACAAACAAGCGATTGCTTTTTATCCTTGGAGGTGTCCGTGACGCCTAATGAAACCCAGTAGTTGGCCGCTAGCAACTGCACAAGAAAAAATTCGTTTCGCGTCGCAATACACGCAGGAAACCAATAGGACGGGGCAGAGGCGTTCTGAGTACAGAGATTAATAGGGCCAAGGAATTCTGCGTGGTCGGTAATCGCTGTGAAATCCAGCGGCCTCTGAATCTGTGCAATGACCGTCTGGTTGGCGTCTGCGTCAGGCAGGGTAATCGGCTCTCCGCGAGCGTAGCGATAGGCGGCATCAGGATCATTGCGCTGACTTGAAACGTAACTATCAAACGAATAGCTGGTATGCACATGCAGGTCACCGAACATCGGACGTTTATTCACATGATATTCGTCGCACGGTTCACGCTGCTCAGTGCGCTCGAAAGGCTCTTGCGCGATAAGACCCGCGCTAAAAAATGCGAGTATCAAAAACCCGGCACTGCATGTGCACCCGTTTAACCGTGCGCTACATATTTTCTGCATTAGAAGACTCCTGCTAATGAGCTAAAAGCGTAAATTATTATGTCATTGCGCCCACTATGGCCTCACTGTCGGGCCTCTCAGCCTAGGGCAAGTAATCCGCCGCTAAGGCCTCTGATTTCTGCCACAGTTTCTTCGCCAGCTGCTCATTGCGCCCCGCAGGCGAGGTTTTGGCAACATCACAATCTGAAAAATATTCTCCAGAAGTGTCTGCAGCCTCAGGATTAACCGCCACATAACATTGGGTCGCCGCGCCCTGCTCTACCGTTTTTTCTAAGGGTTTAGCAAAAATACCCATTAACGTTATTAAGAGACCGCCGGCATCACGCGCTAAGTTGGTCTTAATGAGTCCCGGGTGCACCGCATTGACCGTCACATTATGACCCTTGAGCTGATCAGACAGATAACGCGCCGTTAATAGATTTGCCAGCTTTGACTGACCATAGAAACGCCAAGGGCTGTATCCGCGACTGGCATCCAAATTATCGAAGTCGATGCCGCCCTTTACTGCCATGGTATGAGCGGCACTGGATAAAATCACGATGCGCCCAGCGTCCGCCTCCTTGACCTGCTCCAGCAGGTACTGAATCAGCACAAAATGCCCTATGTGATTGGTGACAAACTGCATCTCCAGCCCGTGAGCATGATTGAGCTGGTTGGGCGCCATAATCCCAGCGTTCGTTATCAACGCGTCGATTGGCATTGCCATAGTGCGTATGCTCTCACCCGCCGCCTTCACTGAGCCGAGTTCACTCAACTCACACGCCACCGGTGTGGTTTTTCCCGCGACACTGTCACACGCTTGTTGGGCTTTTTCCAGCGTTCGAGCTAACCCAATCACATGCGCGCCGCGCAGACACAATACGCGCATACTCTCCAAGCCAAGGCCAGAATTAACACCCGTGATAACGATCGTCTTTCCCGTCAAATCTAGACCTTCGGTTACCGCCTCCGCAGTCGATTTTCTGTTAAATCCCATAACTGTCTCCTACTGTTCTGCCGTCGAGCCGTGACACATAACTTATTGTAGCTGACCCAGAAGATTAAAGAGTCGACAATATTTAACACATCAACCCACGAGACGCTAAAAGCCTCTCGGTAGAGCTCTGGCGCCCTCTCGACACTCCCCGTTATAGTTTCTATACTTCATTTCTCCAGCGTCACTATGAATGCGCTCCCCCAAAACGCAAACCCGCGAGTAATATGTGACGGCAAACTCTTTGCAACCAAAGGCCCAACTTACCGGCGCACGTTATATGCTCGTGTCAGCTTTAGGTTTTGCGCTGATGGCCGCCTGTGTCAAGTTGGTGTCGCTTCGCGGCATTCCACTACTGGAAATCGTAGCGGCACGCGCATTAGTATCGCTGGTAATCAGCTATGTCGATGTGCGCAGAAAAGGCCTGTCGGTATGGGGAACACATCGCACACTGCTGGCCGCGCGCGGCATTGTAGGCTCGTTTGCCCTAGTCTGCGTTTACTACGCGTTGATGACTCTGCCGTTGGCAGAGGCCACTTTATTACAGTACATGCATCCGATGTTCACTGCGCTTTTAGGTTTGCTCTTACTTAAAGAGCGTATTCAACGCTCAACCGTCCTGTGCATTCTGCTTAGCATCACAGGCCTGATTGTAATGGTAGAACCTGCGCTGTTCAGTGGCGCGGCTCCTGCACTTCCGTCACTGAGTGTCACCGTTGCACTGCTGGGTGCCTTTGGCAGTGCAGTAGCATATGTACTGGTCAGACGCTTGAGTCAAGCAGAGGATGCTTCCGTCATTATTTTTTACTTCCCACTCGTTGCACTACCCCTTTCCGTGGCAATTTTGGGCAACCAATTCGTCATGCCTGATGGACAGTCTCTGGTATTGTTGCTCATGGTTGGGGTATTTACCCAGATTGGCCAACTCGGTCTTACCCATGCTATGCGCCACGGGAGTGCGGGAAAGACGGCCGCCTATTCCTATATTCAGATTATTTTTGCAGTGCTGTTGGGCTGGATTGTGTTTGCCGAGCTACCCTCGATATGGACCTGGATTGGCGGAGGACTAATCATAGCCGGTGCGCTGGTTAATTTAATCCGGCGGTAGTGTAATAACCATTAAGGTGCCAGTTGGAGTCGAGTCCTTCCGCCGTGGTGCTTTGCAAACCCATATTGGAAAGGTCTCATCGTTGCTGGCTTTAATCTTCTGCTTAATCGAAGGCCTAATACAGGTTCTGCGTAACTCAATTTACAAAGAATTTCACGTTGATATGACAGAAATCTTGACGCACTGTGGATATTTTTTTACAACGATAGAAATACCTACGCTTGAAACGCCAAACTTTTCTGCGCGATACTTAGGTTCGGTCCAAATACAAAAATACAACTAATATCGACTCCGTCGACATTCACATTCGACGGTGGGCTGCGTGAGGACAAAGGGTTGAGTAGTCAGGTAGTTAAAAACAGTACCGATGTAGCGGAACTCATCGGATACTTCTGATTTAGCCAGACACCGGCATTAACGATAGAGAATTCAACGGAAACTTGGGCATTATTTTGCAGCTTCAGGCGGTCTACGTTAAAAGAAAAAGATAGTATTTTTATTTTTCCTGCTTGGATCGTCTTCTCTATTTCGACAATGCCGCGCAGGCCCTCGATCTGGGCGCCGGTCTCGCCTCTTACCAGCCAGCCAACTGCGCAAGAATTTTCGCAGGGTTTAGAGAATATTAGTGGTTCTTTCTCAGCGTTATTAATGGCCAAAGCAGCGTGCACAGTACCGTCATCAAGCACCTGCAAAAAACCTTTATTGAAAAGCTGGACTTTATTCTGGCTCAAGGGAATACCACTGCTAGAATTACTACGATGCCCGCCTGTGGGAATTTTTTTCCTTACAGCATCGATATTATTTGCACCCACATAAAGGCCCCCTCGCGCAAAACGAACAAAGTCATAAAGAAGTTGGTCTTCTATATTGACACTACGAATCAGGCTCGCAACTCCAACTTCATTGAAAATATCCGAAGAGTATCCCTCACGCCCTACGTTTGACCGCACGCGATTATCTATAGGAAAGTTAAGTTCTGTCTTTAGGAAATCATTAAAAAGAGGAAGCTTGTCAAACACTCCAATCACCATGCTTTCTTCCTCAAGCGTTTTAAGGACACCCTCAAAGGTCGGCTCGTATCGGGATAAATAGCTACACTGCAAATTAGAGACCATCTTACGAAAGGGTTTACAACGCTCTATCGACCTAGACAAACTAGATGAGTCAATGCCCTTTTTCTGCCATTTAATTATCTCCTTCTGTCTCTGCTCATGCCAAGCTCCACTGACGGCTCCCCCCTCGTCTATACAATAATTAAAGAATGAGACAGCACGTTCTACCGGATCCCGAACGACCGATGTATACAGCGCATCCAATGAACGGGGATAGAACGACAAAGGGCGATGCCCGCCCAACACAAAAGACGCGCCCAATTCATCAGAGTTGAACCTTTTTGCCTCAGAATGAAGTCCATACCAAAACAAGGCGTCCTCACCAAATACCTTACGTAGGTACCCGCGATGTGAACTGCCCGCCGACTTTGGTATATGCAAATAAACTAACGAGGAACTCATATTTATTAATATCCTCAACGACTTACATTAGAAAACTGAGGGTCACCCTAGCACATTTTATACGTCGTGGTTGACCGCACATCAAAACTCAGCTAACAATCATCCTGACGTTACAGAAAGCAGGCGATGCAAACTTCCCAGCTCTTAAGAAACTAATTCTTTATTGAACTTACCTGCGCCGCATCTACCTCGATGCGCCTCCCACTAGCGCCTCTATAACCGGATCCCACATGATATCCTTTATACTGTCAAACCCAGATCGCCCCATTTCAGCGCACAATGGCTTGTCAAAAATTAAACTCTCAATGTTTTGTCCCAACTCTTGAGGCACAAGGCTGGGCAAAATCAACCCGTTGACGTCATGAGCAACAAATTCTAAAGGACCGCCTGCATCCACAGCGGTGATTACGGGCTTTTGAGACAGAAAAGCCTCCAAAGTAATGTATCCATAATCCTCATCTAAAGGGGCGAAATAGACGGCCGAACTGCTGCCGTATAGCCCGATAAGCGCTTCGTCAGAAACATATCCCAGAAACTCCACCCGATCCGACACTTTCAACTTCCTCGCCAACTTCTCTAGCGACTCTCTCTCAGGTCCGGCTCCGGCTATCATGCATTTAATCTTATCGTCTACGTAGGGTAGAGCACTTATCAAAGCATCAATCCGCTTGAGCTTGTCTAACCGGCCGACAGACAAAATGTAGTCCTCGTAGCCCCTATTCTCGTAACGACCAACCAATCGAGGCGGATGGTACAGAACCTTGGAAGCCAATCCATTGTAGTTCTGTAAACGAGAAGCCGTGTTCTTTGCAATTGTAAATCGATGTCCGTACCCAGCAAGCGCCTCAGTATCCATAGCTACAAACTGATCGCGTAGCTTTCTATCCTTGCGCTTACGCAGATTGAAGGCTGTGTACTGCGAATCAAGGAGGTCATACATCTGTCGATATTGATGTACCAGCCACAGCACTTTTCGGGGGTGTTGAATAAAATATGAAGGGAATTTAGTCGCGATGACGAGATCAATTTTTTTCCCATTAGATTCGCTCAAATCCAACTTTTTCCAAAAATTCATAATGTCCAAAAGCTGGCTATGCGGGTACCACTTGTAAGGTATATTTATGTGCTCAACCTCATACCCTCTCTGCCTGAGTTCGAAAATCAGCGCTTCCACGAGTATCTCCGCCCCACCCGAAAAAAATGGCACCTGTGCAGAACAAACTGCAATTGTCTTTATTTCAGGCCCACCAAGACTGTCATCTAACATATTAATGCTGCTCTTAAGCCGGCCGAACAATATGCCGAAGGTTCGTGATACGATATTCAACTTAAGGAATTTCAAAATAAATAGCGATACGTAGTGTGCAGTTTAATCGCATTACTACCAGCTCACAATACAGTGCGGCCGGAAGCAAAAAAGGCTTGAGACTACGTTTTCCACTTAGGACGCCCCTGAGGCAGTCGAACTTCCATGCCTTCCACAATCTCTTTCGGATACCCGTAGACGACTTACGAGTCTTTACACACTTACGATAAATTGCCATGAAGTGGCGCTGACATAGCCACAGGCCTCTATTGTAGATCAGGCTACTTAGCACCATTGTTGCCAGCGGCACGAAAGAGCTACTATAGACCAAAGCAACAGGGTTTATCAGCTGTTCACTCGACTGCTTAAGCTCGATTTAGAATAACAAGCTCAGCTTTTAAAGCTAGCCTAACATACACATCATGCATGATGGATAATGGCGTTCAAACGATGCACAGTCGGAAAATAAATAGCGACATCGAAATTCTTAGAGCAATAGCGGTCCTAAGCGTAATTGCTCATCACGCTGTCGGAAACCTGGTCACTAAGTCGCCAATCTGGCTACGAGACTTCACGCATATGTTTAACGGAGGTGCCGGCGTGGATCTCTTTTTTGTCATTTCGGGGTTTGTCATCGGGAGAAGCTATGTCAGCAAAATGGATTTTTCTGAACCCCATACACATTTCACCACCACCAAATCATTTTTCATTCGCCGTGCTTTTAGAATTTATCCATTAGCTTGGACCTGGCTTTTAATAACCCTGCTTGCAACTTATTTTTTCAATTCTTCTGGAGTATTTGGATCCGTTAATGCAAATATTGACGCAACTATTGCGGGTGTATTTCAATTCGCTAATTATCGATTTGAGCAAACCTTCATGCGCGAAGAATATGGGGCTAGCTTCGTGTATTGGAGTTTATCTCTCGAGGAACAGTTTTACATTGCACTGCCTTTAGTCATGCTTGTTTTCAGGCGATTCGCATTACCCGTACTCGCGATTTTACTTGCCTATAAACTGTACATAATAAGTTATCATTTCGGATTTCGATATGAGGGACTGCTCATGGGTGTGCTTTTTTCACAGTGTTTAAACACAAAGCCCTACCAGCGTTTTAACGTCTTAGTCGCCAACACCAGTCCTAATATCATTCGTCTCATCTGCTATGGCTGTATTGGATTGATGTTTATCACCTTGGGACAATTATCGAGTGAAATTCTATCAATGTCTAAATTTAAATATGCAGCGGCATTAGGGCTAATAGTCATCGCTTTCGCATCATGCGATCGCAATGTACTGGTAAATAAGGGTCGTATTCGTAATCTTTTATGTTGGATAGGGAGCAGATCCTTCGCATTATATCTAGCACATATACCGGCGTTTTTTATCACGCGGGAAATGTCCTACTTGATTTTCGCGCGCCAACAGCCTGATGGGGCTTCACTTTTTTTCTTTGTATTGATAGGCCTACTCCTCCCATTCATATTTGCAGATCTGAGTTATCGTTTTATAGAAACCCCTATGAGGGATGCCGGCATTGCGTTATCCAAAAGGAAAACACACAGCTCTATCTAATGTTTACAAAAGGTCTGACGTTGTACGACGGCCACATTTCACTACTGACTCTTGGGCAGTGCCGCGCTACAAATGGTCAACTATCCGCGTCCCGGAAATAGTCAAAATAGATTTTCAATCAAGAGGCTTGCGCTAAAATACCGTCTGATTCAGGCCGAGTCCGCAAGCAATAAACACAAACTACAGCCGAATCTGTTCATGTCCTTCATTTCTGTATTATGCAGCCACTTTGTGTCACACTAAGTCGGCATGGATATTTCGATAATAAAGTGAATACTAAAAAAGACTTGTTAATATTCTGATAGCTCTAACGTTGCGATAAGCACCCGCTTATCTGGCTTCCAACGTTCATGACTTCAGCATGTTACTTGCGCTCAAGACTAGGAGAATTCTGTGGGTCCTAAAGACATTAAATCAAGCGCTATAGGGGTTGGCGTGGCTGACCGACAAATGGGCGGCTGGTGCAACGGTCAGACGGGTGAGCTAGTCTCCGGCGTCATCATTAAGCGCGGGATGCAAGTAGTCGACATCGGCTGTGGCGACGGCGGATATGCAAAGTTCTGTAGCGACCAGGGCGCCGATGTTACGTTTGTCGATATGCAGGAAAATAAGGTGCGGGCATTAGAGGAACGGCTCAAAAATACTGCAACAGGGAAAATTAAAGGGATCGTCTCTGAATGTGATCCGATACCATTACCAGATGAATATGCCGATCTTGTAATTAGCACGGAAGTACTCGAGCACGTCCGTGATCCTGAAAAAGTCCTGCGAGAAATCGTTCGGTTAGGCCACCGCGACACAACCTATGTCCTGACTGTACCGGATGCGCGTGGTGAGAATATCGTTAAAGACCTCGCGCCCGCCGTGTATTTTCAGGAGCCAAACCACATTCAAATTTTTACTTCCGATGACTTTGAAGAGTTGGCCGACAAATGCGGGCTTGAAGTGGTCAGACACGAATACCTCTCGGGTTTCTGGTCTATATTTTATCTGCTCAAATGGGCTACTGCTCAGCCTGGAGAAACACTGACAGAGAATGCACAGCCAGCCACCTATTTATGGACACAGACATGGGAGGAAGCGCTTCGCCACCCCAACGGCGCGAAAATGCGTGCCGCGCTGGATCAAGCTATCCCCAGAAGTCAGATGATTGTCGCTAGGAAAAAAAGTGCCAACGTCAGTTAAAATTGACTTCATCGTACCAGGCTTTAGCAAGTGCGGTACGACTACACTTTGCGCTCTTTTAGATCTCCATCCAGATGTTTACATACCGCCAATCAAAGAGCCCTGGTACTTCTCCCATAAAAGCTTCGAAACACAGCACACTTGCTACGATGACCACTATTCGGCGGCGTCACTGGGGCAGCTAAAGGGTGACGGAAGCACCGACTATACAGGCTATCTCCGCGAAGAAATTTCGGCCCATAGAATATTTGAAAACAACCCCGAGTGCCGCTTCATTTTTATCGCACGCGACCCACGAACCAGAATTGAATCAAGCTATCGTGAAATGCATCATAGTGGGGTTACTTTTGGTCTAAACGTGCCCTATGGTCTAAGTGATTGCTTGCAGGCCTATCCCCAGATGATCAAAGACACCCTATTTTGGGATCGTATATCGGTCTATAGGAGGGTATTTGGTGACAATAAAATACTTGTCATCTTCTTAGAAGATCTAAAATCAGACAATACAGAGACCCTCAATCGTTGCCTAGCACATATTGGCCTGAAACCCGACAAGCTAATTGCAGAAAAAATCGTCAACCTCAACACCGGTGAAAAAAAGCTTTACGACACGCGCCTTTACCGTTTTTTGCGCACCAAAAGATATACTGGTAAATGGCTGTCAAAGCTTCAGGGAGCGGAGCAAGATCGTATATTTGCACCACTCGGATTGAGGCGAGCTTTTGGAAAATCCGCTCTGCAATGGGACCCTCATTCGCATGAAATCTTCCAGAAAGAAATAGTGCCCGATAGCTTAAAGTTTTTAGACTTCTATAATAAGCCAGCTAAATTTTGGGGACTAGATGAGTTCATCTAGGGCATATTTGTGCGAGAGGCGTTTGAACTAACGTCTCCCAATTACTCTTAAGCCACATTCGCTTAATTAGTGATTTATGATGCTGCTACAAGTGTCACTTGGCGCCACTTGAACTCCAGACTATTGCTGAATGCATGATTATGAAACTCATTACAACACCCCATGTTATAGTGTTCGTAAGTGCCAATCTGTGTATAATTCGGACCTCTAGGGGATGAGAATAATTACATGCTCTTCTACTGCTACTCAGAAGTCACAGATTCAACCATCGAGGCACGCCTGGGCGATGCCGATTACAGCTACTACTTCGTACTGAAAGCATACTTGCCATTGCTCGAGCATGTGGGTTCTGTGCAAGTAGTCGACAGCCTTGACAAGACGTTCACCGAAGAATGTAAACAGTCTATAAGTAGCGGCGTTCAATGCTACCTGCTCGCATTTGCACCTCCACATAAAATTCCCTATGACCTCCCCTGCCCGGTCATTCCTGTATTCGCTTGGGAATACTCAAGCATTCCTAATCGGGAGTTTATCAGTGACCCTAAAGACAGCTGGTGCAATGCACTTAGCCATTTTGGCCAAGCATTGACTCACTCCTCATATGCTAAGCAGGTTGTTAAGCGTGACATGCAAGAAACAGATCCGGACTTTGCTATTGAAAGCATACCCGCGCCTCTGTGGGATTCCTGTGAAACCCTCAGAGGTCAGGCGAACATTAGAAAGGCCGTCAAGGGCTGCTCGATTACATTTCAAACAACCGTGATCGACAGCTACGACTTCGCTATAGACTCAGAAAGTATTGCACCGTCAAAACATATAGCGCGCCCGTTTTCTGATGAAGTCACCAGCGCAGGGATGTCCAACAACATTCATATAGAGTTTGGTGAAAGCAATCCCAATGTATGGATGGTAGGCTTCTACCCAGCCGAGCCATGGGGCGCCTGGTCAAAAACAAATAACCCCTGGATTATGTTACCAAGTGTCGTTTCAGGAAAAATCAGGCTGAAGATCGCCGTCAATGGCTATGGTAAAAATGTAGGCCGTGCTATTGAATTCAAACTAGGGGAGTTGCGTGTAATATTGAAGCCAAAGGCTGAAATGTCTGAACAAGAATTTGAATTAGATGTCGCGCAGCCGAGTAACTTTATCTCATTTAGTAATATTGACTTATCGGCCAACCGCACTCCTACTGACCCTCGCACAATCGGTATCGGCCTGGGTAGTATATCTATAGAAAGCCTAGACCTGAAAACTGTGAACCCCAACGAGCAACCAAAAGAAAATATTTTAGAACATCGCATAGACCTAAATGGCGTCGTCTATACCAGCATTTTTAACCCCAGAGATGGCAGAAAAAACTGGGAAGACATCTTAACGGCGTTCTGCCTCGCGTTTCGTGAGCAAAAAGATGTCACACTGATTTTTAAGATGACCTATAAGGATATGTCCGGTTACCTTGAAGATGTATTCTCACTTTTATGCCAACTGCATCCATTCAAGTGCAGGGTAGTCGTCATTCATGGCTATTTACAACCTGATGAGTACGAATCTCTCATCGCCGCTACTAGCTACATCGTGAACTCATCGCGAAGTGAAGGACAATGCCTGCCACTCATGGAGTATATGTCATGCGGAATTCCCGCCATTGCGCCGGATAACACAGCAATGGCTGATTACGTGAATGAAGGTAATTCCTTTATTGTGGCGTCTAGCCCGGAACCACATTATTGGCCGCACGACCCACAACAAATTTTTACGACGCTATGGTATAGGCCTAGCTGGGAATCGCTCCACGCGGCTTATCTAGAGAGCTATGAGATCGCAACACAAAACCCTGAGACTTACAGCTCGATGGCTCAGCGCGCCTGGGAAAGCCAATATAAGTACTGCTCACGTGAAAAATTGAATATTCGCTTAGAATCTTTTTTGGACGGCATTAGAGAAAAATAACGTTCTTATGATTATCATTACCTATTCAGAGACAAACGCTACGACAATAGAACAGCGTTTAGGCAAAGCGGAATATAGCTACTATTTCATCTACAAGAAATATTTACCTGCTTTGGAAAGAATCGGTACTCTAGTTGCGGTGGATACACCTGAGAGTGAAGTTGATAAAATATTCCTCGAAAACCCTGATGAAGAATGCATCTTTCTTTCCTTTTCCCCCCCTCACAGAACACTATTCGACTTACTCTGCCCAACAGTCTGCGTGTTCGCGTGGGAGTTTAGTACTATCCCGGAGGAGTCTTGGCACGGTCATCCTGAATATAACTGGGCGGCCTCGCTTGAGAAAGTTGGGAACGCTATTACAATCTCGGAGTTCGCTGCAGATGTGGTGAATAAAGCCATCCCTAATGGGTTGAATCTCGCCGTCATACCTGCTGCTGTCGATACTGTGCAACCACCCATTGGGCCAAAGACTACAGACGGTACCGCGTTAACCGTGAAAGCAACGTTGTATGACAGCCGAACCTATAATCTCAAGACAGATATGGTTGATGACGAAGTTCGAGGTTCACGGGATCCAATGCAACTCGAATCTTGGGACGGGCGAGATACTTATCTGACATTTACAGACGATGATTCAGACTCCACTGAATTATTAGTTGGCTTTTATAGCTCGGAAGACTGGGGGACATGGTCTAGAACGCAGGTTCCCTGGATCCTACTTCCCTACATTGTGCAGGGTCCGTTAAGCATAGAGCTGGAGTTGGTAGCATACGGGACAAATATCGGGCGCGAAATTCAAATAAACTTTGGAGAGGAATCGACACTAGTCACTATCGATGCATTGCCGAAAATTTATTCACTGGATTTTAATCCCCAGCACGACACAGACGTACTGAAGTTTTCCAAGCTGGATTTAACACATGCGCCTGGATCTCGCGATCACCGGTCGCTTGGAATCGGCATTAAATCATTGAAAATATCGAGGCCCAATACACTATCACAGAAAATTTGGTCTACGCTGCAGGAAAAAATCAAGAACATCTCTCTGTTTTCTCAACCGTCGCTGAATCCAGCCTTAGAAGAGGTTTCTAATTTACTAGAACTAGAAGGTGTCGTATACACCAGCATACTCAACCCACAAGATGGACGCAAAAACTGGGAAGATCTGGTAACCGCGTTCTGCTGGGCGTTCAGAAATGATGAGAATGCAACGCTGGTGCTAAAAATGACTCATCACAAGCTAGCCACCTTTCTCGGCAAACTGTTGCTTCTCTATTCTCAGATGTCTCCGTTTAAATGCCGCGTTGTAGCGATACACGGTTTTTTGACAAGCGAGCAATTCCAACAGCTCATCGATAGATCACAGTTTGTTGTTAACAGCTCTCACTGCGAGGGTCAGTGTCTGCCGCTGATGGAGTTTATGGGACAAGGCGTTCCGGCGGTTGCGCCTGACCACACCGCGATGGCTGATTACGTGACTGCAGAAAATAGCTTCATAGTGAAATCAAGTCTGTACCCAACTTTTTGGCCACTTGACGAGCGTAAAGCGATCCGAACTTTATGCTATCGAATTGACTGGCACACTCTCATGGACTCATTTAGGGATAGCTTTAACGTTGCGAACGCTGGTAAAGAGGCCTATCAAGCTATGTCCGTTAACAGCATAGCCTCTGTTGAAGCGGTTGCCGGACACGAGGTCGTTCACAAAAAGATGAAAGACTACCTCTATAAAACCGCTCGTAAAGCTAGTGAGCGATAAACAACGCCATGGCACGCCGCATCGCGGGATCAGAATTTCTCACTAAAAATCGTTGTTGAGCCTCAGAAAATGGACACCAGTAAAGCCTTGCGAGCGTCAAATATTGCACAAAAGGTAAGAAAGGAGATATTTCAACAGGAAAAATCTAATGTCCTAGCGTTAGACGGGCTTCGTGGTTTCGCATCATGCATTGTTGTATTTTACCACTGTGCACTCTTTATGGGCTTTTACAACAGCACGGGCACTGACGACAATCCGGATGCCTGGGTAATCTCGTTTTCGAATGGCTTTTGGACCGGTATAGATATTTTTTTCGTGTTGAGTGGGTTCTTAATCGGAAGAATGCTCATTCAAGATCTACACGAGAGCAATAAACTATACTATGCTGCATTTATTGCCAGACGTTCGTTTCGTATTTTTCCAGCGTACTATTTGGTTATTACCGTCAGCCTGTTTATCATCGCGCCGTTGAACGTCCCTGCATTTAATTTCCTATATCTGACCTCCGACTGGCAGGAACTACTAAACAGTAGTTGGGCTAGTTATCTATATCTAATAAATTATGTTCACTCCGGTAATGAGCCAAGCATCCTAAGCTGGGGCTGGTCTCTTTCAGTCGAAGAACATTTTTATCTGCTTTTACCGCCAATACTTTGGCTGTTATTTAAGAGTAAGTCAGAAAAAATAAAGGTGCTAGTAATCCTCAGCCTAGTTGCCATACCCTTTTTGGGAAGAGCAGCGCAATACATCCTTAATCCCGACCTCATTCTGCTTGATGGCTTTTATTACTATTCTCATAACCGCTTTGATGAAATATTTGTGGGAGTTGCCATCGCCTATTTTTACGTCATATACAAAGATGAACTGCAAAGACTATGCGAAAAAGCTGGCAACTGGCTCGGAACTATTGGGATTTTAGGCGGCGCTAGTGTCTGGATCTTTGGTGGATTACTGGTAGATAACGCATTCACTATCGTCTTTCAATTTTTAGTAATGGCTCTTTCGACGGGGCTAGTTTTATTAAATGTACTTTTTATCGACAATACCTTAACGAGGTTTTTTAGCCACGCATTTTGGTATCCTCTTGCTAGAATCTCGTATGGAACCTATCTGCTGCACCTTTTCGTGCTATTTTTCTTGATGCAAATGTATTTGGATTATTATGGAGACATGCAATTTAATGCAGTTACACTATTTGCCTTTTACTTTGCAGTCATGATTCTTACGTCTATTCTAGCTGGAATCATGTTCATGGTACTGGAGAGTCCAATGCTATCTATCGGCTCCAAGGTGGCAAAAAAATTAAAAGTGTCGCGGCAAGAAGACTGAATCCCGTTAATCGCGAGCTGGGATTAAAGAGGCCTGCATTCTTCGAACATCCAGCGCAGGGTGTTCTGTATGGGCATCACCTCAAGTGAAGGGCATAGCCTAAGTAATTTTTCAGTATCACCTACCAGTTTTTTAACCTCATTTTCGCGCACAAAGTCTGGATTTACGGCCACACCAATCTTGTACCCGGCAATATCGCTGAGCTCAGCGATGATACTTTCGAGTGTGCATCCTTGCCCCGAACAAATATTATAGGCCTCGCCAGGAAAAGCACTTTCGATCAGTTGGCGATAAGCTGCACTGACGAACCTTACGTCAGAAAAATCTCGGATAACATCAATGTTGCCCAACTCAATTTCTGGCTTATTCTGCTGAAAGTGCGTCACAAGCTTGGGAATGAGAAATTTTTCAGCCTGGCCGACACCGGTATAGTTAAATGGACGAGTTATAGAGATCGGCAAAATCTCCGACCATGTCTTCGCCATGAGTTCCATGGCAACCTTACTCGTTGCGTAATCATTGGCAGGCGAAAATGGCGTGCTTTCGTCTAATGCTCCTTCGACAGTATTACCATAGACATTGGCACTACTCGCTAACAGGATTCTTTCAGGCACAGTACTTAGTCGGGAAAGAGCAGCTAACAGGTTTCTTGTGCCCACTATATTGGTCATATACATTTCAGCAACGTCCCCATGGGGGACAAACGTGATTGCGGCTAAATGTATGACGAAATCTGGCTTGCAGGTCTCTATAATATTTTCCAGACCACTAACATCCAGAAGGTTTCCCTCTAATGCTGTTGCACATTCACTGTCGAAAGGGTGCTGACTTAGCCCGAAGACTTGATAGCCATGCGATGACAGCTCTTGGGCAATATAGGGGCCAGTAAAACTCGCAATACCCGTAATCAGTACCCTTTTACTCATCAGAAAGATATGCCGGTCGTGTTCCTTCGGATATCCGCTTCTACCATCATTTCGCAGAGTTGCTCCAATGTTGTTTCAGCCTCCCATCCGAGCAGACGCTTGGCCTTGGAAGGGTCTCCGATCAACAACTCGACTTCAGCAGGGCGATAGTACTCTGGGTTAACCCTAACGCGTTCTTTTCCAGAGTTGGCACATCTGCCAACCTCTTTCTCGTCTTTGCCCTCCCACTCTAGTGATACATCGATGGCAGCAAAAGCAAGTTCTACGAAATTTCTGACGGTTTCTGTCCTATTTGTTGCCAAGACAAAGGTATCAGGCGTTTCCACCTGAAGCATCCGCCACATACCATCTACATAGTCCTTAGCGTAGCCCCAATCCCGCTTCGCATCTAGGTTGCCTAGCTCAAGAACATCCGTCATACCCAAGCTGATTCTAGCAACTGTATCCGTGATCTTGCGCGTTACAAACTCTTTTCCACGCAGAGGTGATTCATGGTTAAACAAGATTCCACTGCATGCGAACATATCATATGACTCTCGATAATTAATCGTCATCCAGTGTGCATATAATTTTGCTACGCCGTATGGGCTTCTCGGATAGAACGGTGTGTCCTCTTTCTGAGGAACGTCTTGAACTTTGCCAAACATTTCTGATGTTGACGCCTGATAAAAGCGAATATTTTTATCCTTAGCCTTGATTGCTTCAAGCAAATTAAGTGCACCCAAACCAGTGATCTGAGAGGTTGCCATGGGCTGCTTAAATGACACGCCCACAAAACTCTGAGCCGCTAAATTGTAGACCTCGTCGGCTTCGCTGGATTCCAGCAAGCGCATGGCGTCCATAGAATCTGTCAGGTCGTAGTCAACAAGCTTGAGGTTGGGGTGCTGAAGGACTCCTACCTCCTCCATCCTCCAGTAGTTCACCGCGCTTGTACGTCGGCAGGCGCCATAGACCTCATAGCCCTTGTCCAACAACAATGCAGCAAGATATGCCCCGTCCTGCCCAGTCACACCAGTAACAACTGCTTTCTTCATATTATTTTCCATTATTCACTATCTAACGGGTTCATTTGACCCTGCGTATCTTGCTCTACAATTGGACAGTTCTACCTATACCATAGCAAAATTCGTCCCATTAAATGACAAAAATTTTCGCACTATTATGGTTATCAAACATCAACAGCTACGAAAGTACAAGAAGCGATCCTAGGAGACTTTGTATTCCGGACTTCGGCCTACTGGTGATTCTGAACTTCCTCCACCTCACGCAGCATCATAGCAATTTTCGCCAGTGTCCCCTCGAACAGTACAGCGTCCTCGACGTCCTGACACATCGACGCCATTATGCCAATCAACCGGTTATCAACGATTGAGGACACAAAACGATTCTCAATGACTGATGGAAGGTAATCCGACATAGCGTCAATATAGCGTTCAATAGAATGATGACCCTGTAAATACCGATGGCCGGCCATACCAATATCGCGCAATCCTTGCTCGCACGACACAATATTCTCCATGATAGAAATCAACCCGCCCTGCTCCAAATCTGGGGACACTTTCAAAACCACATTATCAGGCAGTTCACTGTACCAACCCACATCTGAAACAATCGACGCTATTCCCTGAGACCAATAGCGCAGTTGGCCTGCAGACGCCTCGCCTATTGTTGGATTTCTGAGGTTTAGCGCAAGATGCGAAGAGGCTATCGCCCGATCCAAAACCTCATCATCAACAAATCCAACGATTTTAACAAGGTCAGCCAACCCCAGCTCCGCGGCCTGTGCCATTAGCTCGTCAACTTTATCGATATTGCCATACAGAGAAAGACGAAAAAACCTAGGCTGACTCACTGCAGCCCAAGCGCTCAAGAATTGCTTCAGGCGGCGGTTGGGGCCCGCATGCCCGCAGAAAATAATTTCCAGGGGACCGGTGAACTGTCGATCATTAGGATTACCACCTCGCCCTTGATAGGGCAAATCGAGCTTAATGACTGGCCCACTATATCTAGCCTTTACTCTCTGCAGGGCATAGTCTGAATGAACAATGATTCCCAGCGCATTAGCGGTAAATGCCTCAAACAGCGGATAGGATGTTACAAATTCATCGTATTGCTCTTGAGAGTCACCGCACCACCTATACGTTTTTTCGCCATAGAGATGGAAAAATAGGTTGCCCGCATCCGCGCCGTATTCGTTAATAACCATTTCCTGCAAATCAAAATCGGGGCGCTCTCGCGCATAAGCTAAGCCGAGCTCGAGTAAGCTAATATCGTGTAAAATCACTACACCTGGCTGCTCCATTGCCCGACTAACAATACCAGTGTGCATAGCACTATTACCGATATTGTAGATATTAAGCGCCTTCACTGCCCAAGCATGAGTTTCGGTCGTAAACTCTTGATAGACCTCTGTAGCATCAGTAGCCACGCCTAGGGAAAACGCTTTTTTTAGATATGGGAGCAAGGCTTGGGTATACCTGCCTATCTCTGTTTTTTCAGCGTCGAGCGGAGAAAACCAGCGAATGTTCATCACTAAAGCAGGCTTCCGATCACTCGATCCCAAGAAATACCCATGCCCGCTATTCTTTCGACAGCGTTTTCACCATAAAGCGTGGCTAAAGCTCTATCCGACCAAATACGGTCCAATTGTTCACCCAACAGATTAGCTTCAGGTCTAACCACGCATCCATTTTCATCATCGGTGACGAACTCCAACGAACCACCTGAATCTGTGAGCGTCACCACACCTTTAGACGAAAGCATGGCTTCGGGTGTAATGTATCCATAGTCCTCATCATATGCGGGGAAAATCACCATAAGACATCGTGCATAGTAGTCCAGTTTGTCTTCATCGGTTATATGCCCGAGCCACATAATTTTTTCCGTCACCTCTAGCTCAGCTGCCCGCCGCTTTAAACCTTCAAGATAATTGCCGTCATCCGCCTCCCCCGCAAACACGACCCTGACACCCGGCGAGCAATAAGCAAGAGCCTCAATAACCAACTCTTGACGCTTCATAGGCGTTATTCGACTGGGGAAAAAAAAGTAGTCTCCATATTCTTCGTGATAAAATTTTTCCATTGACCTCGGAGGAGGATACAAAACTCCTGAATCAAGATGATTAAACTTCAATAGCCTCCCTGAAACATTCTGCGAGATTGTATAGACCTTGCGACAGCCGGATATTGCGGCATTATCTTGACCAAAAATCAAATCTCTGATTCTCTGACCATCTGGCATTGACGCTAGGTCATTATATTTTGTATCCCACAGTTCATACGCGGTACGGTGCTGATGCAAAATCCACAGGGCCTTATCGCTGTGCTCCATAAGCCAAGCGGGAAACTTTAAGGCAATAACTTTGTCAATTTTCACCCCATTAAACCCGTCAATGTCCATTAACTTGCAAGCTAGAATGCTATCAACGAGGGACTGCTGCGGGTACCATTTAAAGGGCACCGTTATCAAGGCTGCTTGATGTCCTCTTTCTCTTAACGAGCAGATCAAATCTTCAGCTAAGACTTCCGCACCACCGGTGCAAAATGGAATCTGAGTATTCAGGACAGCTATATTCACCTTAACTCCAGTCTCTATCTCTGCGTGTTTTCGCGCTCCGCTGCTTCAGCTAGCGCACTCTTCAAGCGTGCCAGTATTCTATTCCTATGAAGCATCAGACGAGTTTCCACCGCAGACAATTGGTGCAAATTTTCTCTACTTTGATGAGCGATTATCAGATCAAGCCGTGACAGGGTTCTGATGGCTCGAGGAATCTGCAAAATAGGCCCAATCCATGGAGTCGACAGTATTTTTTCAGTGCGATAAGCTGCACTCAAACCCGGTATATCACCCACATGCCCACGCGCTTCTGATAATGCGTACAAGTCACCAGCCAGCCTTATTTTGGACCTATAGCCAGAAGCCAGACATTCCATTGCCCGATGTTTTTCAGCTGGCGATGGTTTACGGCCAAGGACTAAATCGTAGATCAAATCTAAGTACTCTGCGCTAGGCAGACTCGTTAGTTCAACTAAGGATAGCTGGTAACCATCGGCGACCTGCTCTGACGAACCTGCAGAGGAGGTAACGTCATTTTCACCTCTATACGTCTGTTCTGAGTTTTCAATAACATCGTTATGACGGTCAGGTATGACGTGCTCTAATGATGACAGTTTTCGTATATTGGCGACGCTCTTTGCATTCTGCTCGCCTACATCAGGATCTAGCTTCGGCAATTTATGCAGATTAGCTACGGCGGCGACCAACGAACCCAAAACCGGTGTCTTTCGCAATAATTTATTTAGATTCACTCCGACGCCCGTCAATGAACCCAAAGAAGCTGTTTTTCGCACCCGCGCAAAAAAGTATCTGACCTTAAGTCCACTTACTTTAACACCAGTTCTCCTTCCTTCTTCCGAATAACGGAGAGTTCCAAGAATATAAATACGCGAACTCTTATCAAATCTCAATCCATGCAGTGCGGACATCAGGCCCGACGCATCAGCGCTTCGCTTGAAAAGGCAGAGATATGCTACTTCAACAAACTCAGCGTCAAAATAATTCATGAAATCACTGACCTGATAAACCAACTTTCTATCGTCAAGCTCATAAGTATATGCATCGGGTAACTCATAAGCGGGAATGAGTTCATCGAGATACTTAGCGAGGTTCCTATCCTCTACTCTCTCTTGGAGCAGAGACATTAACTGATCAGACAGCACCTCACTTTTTGTATCCCGGGAAGTCATATTATGGCGTATATGAATTTGCGACGGTAAAACTTAGCGGATGGCCATTTTTCAAGCAATGGCCACTCTGCACTCCTAACACGGGCGCACCGCCAACTGCTTGTCAACCACATTGGTGCACCTCAAAATAGAGCCTAACGCAGAAGCTACTTACTTCGCCGTAGCCCTTTACAAAATACCTTTGGCGAGCCGAGCCTGCTAACTTTGGGGTATTCAAATAAACTAACGCTGGATTCATAATGAACTAAATTACTATTAAAAATAAAGAGTTAGATAACACTCATTGCATTATCGTATGACTGTATCACATTTGTTGATATTCATCTTACTAAAGTTGAAGGGGTTGTGCCGCGCACCAGATCACCACCCCAGCAGCTGAAAGCGGATGACCGAGGATTACGACAGCACGTTCCATGCGCATCCTATAAAAGTCGGAACACATAAACAGAATTCGATGCGGTAACGACTGCACGTTGTCCTAGCCAATGCAACACGCCTAAAGGGTTGATATACTCATCGACAGTACAATAAGAGAAACGTATGACACTTCGACAACAACAGCATAGCCCTGCCCAGCCTGAGCCACCCACTGCAAATGCGGATGGGCTATCTGAAGAAACCTTAGGCGAACTGCTCTACGCCCGCCGCGAAATGTTGCGCTGGAAAACAATTGCCAAGCAGCACGAAGAGCATGTCAGACAGCTAGATGCTAACTCGCCGTGGCTATATGCCTTAATACGAATTATTCCTAAGATAAAGCATCACTGGAAATTGTTACTACTACTAACCGTTGGTGCTCTGGCGATGCTACCTATACTGCCACTTATTCTGGTTGTGATTATCTTCCCTAAGGGACGCAAGCTTCTTTGGTCTGTTATTGCACAGATTACCGCGACCTTTCCAGGATGGCGCATATTTCTCTGGTCTCTCTCTGAGAAAATTGGCGCATCGGATAGTGTATTAGGGCGGATATGGCTCAGACTTATGAAAGGAAGAGGCCTGGGACGAGGCGAATACAATAAAGTGGAGCCGCTGGTTTATAAAAGGCCCAAAAACAACGCCAGGGAAGCTGTTATATCCAATGCGGGCCAGAGGCAATGGCATCTTCTTCAACAATTGAGTCCTCAGACGCGATTTTCGTTGCAAGATTTTGGCCTTACACGGCAACGCCTGATCCAAGACAGTGAGGTACGCCAATTACTATCTACGTCGAGGGCTGAAACGAGCTTACTCAGAATCGTCCTCGCCAAGAGCGCAACCGAAGACCCCGCCACGGTGTATTCATGAGCCTCGTTATCGACCTACTGGAGTCAGCTCGCTGGCTGGACAGCGCATCCAAATGGCCCGCTTGGCTAACCTCTACCTGGATCTCAGCCCACAAAGCGCGACTGATTTGCCGACTGTCTAATCCCGATGACTATACAATCCTCCGTGCGATGGTCCCTGCGCCAGATTGCCTGATCGCGTACCCAGTCTATGAATCTTTGGAAAATACTCTGGCTCAAGAGGAGTTGGCCCTACTTCATAGCGCATTTCTAAAGTGTTTGGGGGCAAAACAATATTTTAAGCTGACACCGGAAATGGTGGCGGAACACAATCTGGAAGAAATAATACTTGCGCAGGTGCACATTCAAAAGGAGACAGATAAACTCCGATTAGCGCTGGTTTCTCCGATGCCGCCAACGGCATCAGGCGTTGCAAACTACTGCATGGAAATTCTTCCGACTCTTGCAGAGCATTACGACGTAACGCTGGTCGTGCATAGCCCAGCTGATCTCAACCCTGACCTCATGGACGCATTTGACGTAATAAACCACGCGCAATTTGTCAGACTGGGTAATTGTTTCGACCGCGTTATGTATCACTTCGGTAACTCGTCTTTTCATTACGAGTACTTTGCCTTACTAGAAGCACATCCGGGTGTTGTCGTGCTCCATGATATTTACCTTGGCGACTGCATTTTTAGTAATTTTATGCAATTAGGACTGACTGAGCTGCATCAAAAAATCTACACCTCTCACGGGTGGTCTGCATTGCTTGATTGTCAGGATTCAGTCCAACAGACGATAAATCTGTACCCCGCATGCGGATCTCTATTTGCTAATAGTTACGGTGTACTGGTCCACAATGAATTTGCAAAGGACACTCTCGCTCTATTTTTTGATAAAGACACTTTGTCTAATCTTTGCGTTACACCCCTCGCGTGCAATATCAAGCAGCTTCCCGACCGAAAAACCTCGCGCCAAAAGCTGGGAATTCCAGAAGACGCTAAAGTCTATGCAACATTTGGGTTTCTAAATTCCAATAAGTATCTCAATGAATTACTGGAAGCCTGGGCCAGATCAACGCTCGCCAATGACCCCACTGCCAGATTATATCTAATAGGTGGTGGTGGTCAGAGAGGGCTGGAAATCGCCCTAAAGACTCGCATATCAAACATGCCATTACCCGAGCAGTTCACAATGACGGGATTTGTGGAACCCACTGCCTATCAAGATTATCTCAGCGCGGTAGACGTCTCGATCCAACTGCGCTGTAACTCTCGAGGTGAATCGTCGGCAGCACTTCTGGACAGTATGGCTGCCGGACTCACGACCATTATCAATTCACACGGCAGTATGACGGAGATTCCTCACAATACCGTAATAAAGTTGAATGACGAATTTACTATCGGAGAGCTTACCGAGGCGCTCAACAAAAGCGCTGGCCCGGGGAAACAGGGGACCCTTGCTCGTTCATACGTTGACGATATACATTCACCTAAAAAAGTTGTCGGCTCATATATAGGCTATATAGAAAAGTGTTATCGAACAAATCCAAGCGTCCTTTCGAACGAAGTTCAAAAAACTTTGTTCACGCCTAGATTGGACGAACTGTCACCGAGCTCTATTTTTGACTGCCTTGAAGCGCTTACCGACTTCATGTCCTGCGCAACTGCAGGAACTACTGCCCTGTCCGGCTCCCAGCTTATCGTCGATATATCGGTATTAGTGCACCACGATTTAAAAAGTGGCGTACAAAGGGTAGTGAGAAACATACTGCGCGAGTTACTAAAAAATTCCTACCTTGGCTTGCGCGTCGAAGCCGTCTACTTCGATTTCAAGTCTGGGCAGTTTCGCTATGCGCGGACTTTTATTAACACCTTTCTAGACTTAGCGCCAACTCATTTAGTCGATGATGTAGTAGAAGCAAGAGCCGGCGATATTTATCTGGGCCTCGACTTTGAATCCCGCATAGCGAGAGAAAATCAGTCTAGGTGGTGCCTCCAAACGTGGAGAGGGCGTGGCGTCAAGATTTATCACGTACTGTATGACTTAATGCCGATCCAGTTACCCCACTGCTTTCCTGCCGATCATATTCCTTTCTTTGAACATTGGATTTCCGCTATCACAGCCCTTAGCGATGGTGTGATCACAATTTCCAGAACAGTCGCTAATGAATACCAAGCATGGATGGATGAGAAGGCCTATAACACAAACGCTAGGCCACATATCGGCTATTTCCACCTCGGCGCAGAAATGGAATCACGGACTAATATTGCAACCCTCGAAGCGTCTGAAGCCAGCGTACTCAAAAAGATAGCCGGTAGAACCTACTTACTCATGGTAGGAACTATCGAACCTCGAAAAGGCCACAGTCAGGTTATTGAAGCCATTGAGATCATGCAGAAAAACGAGGTAGATATCGGTCTGATCATTGTCGGATCGGAAGGATGGGTCGACAAAAAAACAATCGAAGACCTTAAAGAACTCAACAACCGGGATACCAAAACGGATGTAATTCAATGGTTGAATTACGTCAGTGACCCAATGCTGCAGTCACTTTACGAAGGCTGTGCTGGTACAATTATGGCATCGTTCGGCGAGGGATTTGGACTGCCACTGATCGAGGCTGCACACTACGGCGCATCACTGATAGCGCGGGACATTCCGATCTTCCATGAAGTGTGCGGGAACCATGCCTGGTATTTTCAAGCGCAAACGGCAACAGAACTGGCAACGGAACTTCAAAAGTGGCTGAACCTGTATCACAATTCGTCTGAACCCAAGTCGCTAGGCGTAGAATGGCAAACTTGGTCGCAAAGCACAGCACAGTTAGTTGATAGCGTAATTCATAACCACTGGTATGACGCAGGCGTTGAGCCTTAACCTTGGATGCGCAAAGCTGCATGCTTTAGTTAATTCATACCACTGGCTGATGCGGTAACACGTTAGCTTTAGACTACTGCCTAATATCTAGACATCGACTCGGTTACTTTTTTCACGGTAAGCATGATATTTCTCTCGCACGGCGGTTGGCAAAGCCAGCAGGGCCGGCGTTGCAATCAGCGTCAAAATAGTCGCAAAGGACAGGCCAAACACAATGGCCTGAGACAGCGGTGCCCAAAACATTGCCATCTGGCCATCCGCGGTAATCGTGCGATTAATTAAATCAATCGACAGGCCGGCAGCCAACGGCAGTAAACCAAAAACGGTCGTTACTGTAGTGAGCATCACCGGCCGTAGCCGTCTCGATGTTGCACGCACGATGACAGACCGAACATCTAATTCGGGATGCATGACACGCAAGCGATTAAAGGTATCGATAAGCACAATATTATTATTCACAACGATGCCCGCCAACGCCACCACGCCCACGCCCGTTAACAGTGCGCTAAACGGGTTACCTAAAATCAGCAAGCCCAGAACAACACCGGCCGTCGACATGATCACTGAAAGCAAAATTAATCCGCTTTGATAAAAACTGTTAAATTGCGTCACCAGCAATACAAACATTAGTATCAGCGACAGAGAAAAAGCGACGCCCACAAAGTCCAGGGATTGAGCCTGCTCTTCGTTCGCACCCCGAAACCGCACCTCAAGGTTAGGATCGAATTCCTGCTGCGATAACCAAGCGTCAATTTTTTTCACCATAGTATCTGCCAACACCCCCGGAACCACATCGGCCCTTATGCGCTCAACCGGTACAGAATCAATACGCTCGAGGGTATCAAGGCCGGGCGCAGGCTTCATTTGGACAAAGTTGGACATTGGCACCAGGCCCTGCGACGTACTAATACGCATTGTGTCGAGCGCCTTGATACCGCGTTCATGCTCGGGGTAGCGGATTCGAATATCAACCGCGTCATCGGCACCGTCGGGCCGGTATTCGCCGATTTTTACACCGTTAGTCACAAGCTGAACTGCAATGCCTGCAGACGACACATCGGCACCATAGATGCCAGCCTGCGCTCGATCTACTGCTACACGCCACTCAATAGTTGGCAGGGCAGCCGTATCGTCAATATATAACAACTCAGGCAGTGTATCCATATAGGCGCGAATCCGCGCCATGGCCGGCTCCAGTAGCGTACGATCGCGCGACGCCAGTTCTATCTGAATGGGTTTGCCCACGGGCGGCCCCATCTCCAGCGGCAAAATTTCAACCGAAATACCCGGTACCAAAGCAACGGCCTGCCTAATCTCTGACTCGATATCATCAGCTTTTATTTCACGATCGCTCTCGGCTAGCAACTCAAGAAAAATAACGCCGATACGATCTGAGCTGCTGCTTGAGATACCCCCTGAAGAATTATTTCCGGGCAGAATAGTGCTAGCGTTGACGGATCGTATGCCCTCTATTTGGAGTATTTCACTCTCAGCCTCCCAAACCAGCTCGTTAACCTCATCGGCCGAAAAGTTTCCTCTGCCAAGCACTGATACCTGAAGATACTGGGCCTCGCCATCCGTGAAGAAAATAGTACCAACGCCAAACTTACCGTAAGCCCAGAAAGACGCTATCAGTATCAGAAATATGACGCTCAATGTGCGCAGCGGATTTGCGCATACTCTGCCAAGAAACCTAGCATAACTGCCCGTCAAAGTGGCTAGCTGCATTGGGTCCCCGGTCTCTAAAACATGTACCATTTTTACAGACTTCTTGCTGTGCCCACTGGGCCTGCCAAATAAGGTTCCTAGTACCGGGCCAAATAGGAGGGCATAGAGCAAAGAGCCCAACAAAACACTAAACACGGTGACCGGCAAATAGCGCATAAACTGACCCGATACCCCTGGCCAGAACATCAACGGCGCAAATGCTGCAAGCGTCGTAGCCGTTGACGCTATAACGGGCCAGAACATACGCTTCACTGCCTGCGAGTAAGCCTCCTTATGCTCCATACCATCAGACATCTTTCGATCCGCATACTCAGTAACGACAATAGCGCCATCGATTAACATCCCTAGCCCCAGCAGCAGTCCGAACATCACCATAAAGTTGAACGTGTATCCGAGGAGATAAACAACCGTCACTGCGAACAGCAGGGATACGGGAATGCCCATACCGACAATCACACCACTTCTGAAACCCATGGCAGCAACGACCACCACCATCACCAGCGCCAGCGCTGTAACGATATTACCTTGGAGCTCTGTCACCTGCAGGCTGGCGTACTCAGCCTGATTCTGCGAAGCAACCACCTCGATACCGGCTGGCATTTCTGCGCGCAAACTGTCCACCAACGCTAACACGCTGCTAGCCGTCTCAACCGTATTGGCGTTACTGCGTTTGGTCACCTCTATCGATATCGCTTCGCGACCGTTAAATCTGGCATAACTGGTTCGATCTTTAAAGGTTCTGCGGATGCTAGCAACATCGCTTAACGTGACTACAGTGTCTCCCACGGTGCGTATAGGCAGGCCGCCAAGGTCACTGGCCTCTTCGACTACTGAGGGAATTTTTACCGAAAAGCGCCCTTTGCCGGTATCAATACTGCCGGCTGGTATCAGGCGATTATTGCGCTGCAGGCTGCTGATAAGTTCTTCACTGGAAATTTGGTAGGCCTGCAGTGCTTCTGTGTCGATCACCACCTCAAGCACTTCTTCCCGGTCGCCTCTAAGGTTCGCAGAAAGTACATCAGTAACAGACTCGATCTCGTCACGCAGCTTGATTGCTGCCTCGTAAATACCGCGCTCGTCGACTCCCGATCCGATAAGATTAATTTGCACAATAGGAAAGTCATCGGCCGTTAACTCACGCACGTAGGGTTCTTCTGCGGTATTGGGTATTTCTGCCCGGCCACGATCTACTGCCTCTCGGACGTCTAGTAAAGCCTCTGAAAGATCATACTGTGCGTCGAATTCCACTAATAATGTCGCACTTCCCTCAGATGCATTAGCGGTGAGTTCCTTGATCCCTTCAATCTTACGCAATTCGATTTCCATCGGTTTAACAAGGAGGCGCTCTGAGTCTTCAGGCGAGATACCCTCATGAATAATACCGATAATGAACAGGGGCAACTCAACATGGGGGTCGTTAGCGATCGGCAACGCTGCCCTGGCCAGCAAGCCACACAGAATGACTACCGCCATCAGCAACATCGTAGTGCGGGACCGCTCTATCGCCGAGTCAATATAAGACGTTATCACTCCGAACTGGTCTCATACGTTGAGGGTGCAGGATAAACGGGGTCAACAGTCTCGCCAGTAAGCACAAACTCCTGCCCGACGGTAATCAGGTTTACCGTGTCAGGCAGACCCGTCACCCATGCCCCCTCGTTAGTGTCTTCCACTATAACGACCTTGAAAAACTCAACCACGTTATCGTCGTCAATAGTGCGTACACCTAGGTCACCTGCATCGTTTAATGTAAACAATGCCGGCGAAACCTTGTGAGCGTACACGTCACCTAACTGCATTTTCGCTGTCGTTGTGAGCCCGGAGCGCAAGCTGTAATCATCGTTCTCAACGGTGATTTCAATTGGGTAAGTACGCGTCATGGGGTCGCTTTGCTTGCCGATGAACGTCAGCGTGCCCACAATCTGTGCGCCACTGCTGGTGGTGCCGACCACGCGGGCACCCAACTCCATATTACCCACCTCAGATTCGGTCACATCAGCGCGCACTAGCATAGGGTCAAGGTCGATTAAGGTGGCACACACTGCCCCCGGGGTGGCGTAATCGCCGACATTCATTTGCAAGTTTTCAATGACGCCATCAAACGGCGCAACAATACGCGTTCTGGCCAAATTGAGCTCTTGCCGTCTCAATTGCGCTTTAGCAGATTCGAGCTTCGCCTTTGCACTAGCGATCGCGGTCTCGGATTGAAGCCCGCGCTGCTGGAGCTTCAGAGACCCCTGATAAGAAATTTCAGCGTCTGCGAGTGCCGCATCAGCCTCAGCAATGGCGACATCACGATCATCGACCGCTAACTCACACAGCACGTCACCGGACTCTACACGACTGCCTCGCTCTGCCGGTCGACTTACAACATTACCCGCTATTTCTGCTTTCACGTCTACACTGCGCTTGCTGTCCGTTTTGCCGCGCAAAATCAATATCCGAGCGCGTTTCTCTGCCTGCGATACCGCCGCTCGCACCGTTGCTCGATCTGTATCTGTTTGCACCTGGGTACTACGTTGTTGCTCGGAAATTGCAGGCACGGCTTCGACTGCTGAATTATTGAACAACAAGCCTGATCCTAACCACAGAAGAATCCCAGCAGCGATGAGCAACGCTATTATCAGATTTTTACGCATTAACCGAACCCATAGAACTGCAATATTGGGCCGCGATTATAGCGGCACACGGCGCTAGGTGAAAGCCGCCAGAGTGCTAATACACTCACCTGTGGCTAGTCTTCATTAAAAACTGATCATTATCGCCCTGCGGATCAACAGCCTAGCAGAGTAATAGGCTATACCACGCTGCCCCCTGAATCCGGACTGTTATGGTATGGTGCTTTTTTATTTTAATTAGGATGTACCGATATGAGTGATGTCATTACTACTGCGTCAGGTTTGCAATATGAAGTTCTCGAAAGCGGCAGCGGCGCAACGCCTGGGCCCACTGATACCGTCAGCGCACACTACCACGGGACATTCGAGGATGGCCGAGTCTTCGACAGTTCCGTTGAGCGTGGCCAGCCCATTGATTTACCGGTGAACGGTGTCATTGCAGGTTGGACTGAAGCACTGCAGATGATGAAAGAGGGCGACAAGTGGCGACTGATTGTCCCTTCCGAGTTAGGTTACGGCGCTAATGGCTCGGGGCCAATTCCGGGCAATACAACACTGGTGTTTGAAGTCGAGTTGATTGCTGTTCGCTAAATATCGGCCGCGGCCCGGGCGCGCACGTTGCCCGGTTCTAAACGACCAGACAGTATGCGTCATATTTCGACTGCCGCAACACCTGCTATTAATAGGAGAGTCATTCAATGGCCAACAGATACAAAGTGGTGCAATGGGCAACCGGTGGCGTGGGGGGCGAAGCCTTGAAGGCGATTATCATGCACCCTGAACTCGAGTTGGTCGGCGTCAAGGTCTACAGTGACGACAAGGCCGGCAAAGACGCCGGTGCGCTGTGTGGCATGCCCGATACAGGGATCATAGCGACACAGTCTGTTGGTGACATCATTGCGCTAGAGGCCGATTGCGTCAGCTATATGCCGAATTTGACCGATTTCGATCAAGTGTGCGCATTGCTTCGTTCCGGCAAGAATATCGCCTGCTCGCCCTTCCTGTTTTATGCTGAAAATCTGCCGCAAACGGAGCGCGAACAACTTCGCGCCGCGTGTGAGGCGGGCAATAGCAGCGTGCATGGTACCGGCATTCATCCGGGCTTTGTGGGTATGGTGTTGCCGTTGGCGCTGTCAGGCATGTCCCGTCGTATCGATAAAATCGTCATTCAGGAGCGCGCGGATTGGGCTTTTTACAACCGGCCAATGATCACCTTTGACAATATGCGTTTTGGCTACCCTGCCGACCAAGTCACCTTCGACAGCCATCCTTTTTTACAATTTAACGCGAATATTTTTACCGATCAAATCGCCATGCTGGCTAACGCAATGCAGCTTGAATTGGACGAGATAAAAATCGAGCATGAGGTGCTCACAACTGACGATAGCTACGATATTATCTGCGGACGAATTGAAAAGGGCACGGTGCATGCCCAGCGGTATATATGGCAAGGCATGGTAGACGGAAAAAGCCGTATTGAAATCGATGCGCTGTGGACCGTTGGTGGCAGATATCCAGAGCACTGGCCCAAGCCCCAAGATGGCTGGACGGTCACATTAGAGGGAGACCCCTCATTTCAGACACACTTTATCGCGCT
>JAQWNG010000020.1 GCA_029246385.1 Halioglobus sp. | reverse complement strand
AGCCCCTCGTCAATACCCGCGATCAAAGACGCCCGTATTGGTGAGATCATCGAACTGGGCGAGCGACTGGAAATCACCGGCGACTGCGATCCGGCCACGCTGGGCTCGGCGTTACACGCGGTGATCGCAACGACAATATTGGGACAAAACGCCACGCACAGAGTACTGCATGATCACGCCATGCATAACACGATATCGGTTGCGGCGGCCGATGACAGTGCGAAGCGTTTGATCGATACGCTAGACGAACGTTTCACGCCGCTGCACTACTACACCGAGTTTCCCCTCTACTACACGACGGCTGATGGCCAGGTAGTTAGCGGATGGATTGATTTGTTAGTAGAGACGCCAGAGGGCTTTGTGCTCATTGATCATAAAGCGTCACCGCGGGCGAGATCCGACTGGGAAAAGATTGCGTTGGGCTATTCGGGACAGCTGGCGGCCTATGCCGACGGCATCAATCGGGCCATGGATAAGCCCGTGATTGCCCGCTACATCCATTTTGCGGTCACGGGCGGCATGGTGGAGGTTGTAGTCTAGATCAGCACTGAGACGTTCGTAAAAAATTAGCGCCCAGCGGCTGTATAGAGTAACCACGGGGGCAATCGCGCCTATCGCTACTCCCCATATATTTCCAACCCCTCGCCATACGGATTATTCGGGCTATCACTGCGGTAAGGGCTGCCCGCGCCGTAAGGATTGTTGATCGAGTCGCTGGAGTATTCACTGCCATAGCGGCCATAAGGATTAGACGTTGAATCCGCGTCATACGGGTTGTCACTGAGTCGACCGCGGTATTCTCCATCGCTGTTATACAGTTTCGGCGCCTCCGTTGCATACGGGTTATTCGCTGACGTCGGGCTGTTGGGGCTGCCATACCTACCGTTAGGATTGTTAATACTATTGGCATTGTACGGGCTCCCTGCCCCATTGGGATTGGACGTCGAGTTTGCATTATTTTTATTAGCACTGTAGTTGCCGATATACTCATCGGCATACGCCGTGCTGACCAGCAGCGTTGCAAGCACTGCACTGATGATAAATCTGTTCATAGTCATCTCCTGGTTTTCATCGTAATGTCGATTAATCGTTTGCTGCACCGTCATGATTGTTTAAAAAATCCGCTAGCGGTTGCGATAACGCTGCCTCTCGCTGGCGCGACGCATATTGTCGGAACCTCTTTCGCTGCCAGCTTCGGCTTCCCGCCTAAATGCACACAGATGCACTACCCGTTCGCGCGCCGCAAGTGCACCTCCAGCGATTGCCGCTGAGTGAATGCGCAGGTCTTCGCCCTCACCCAGCGCTTCGAAGCTGTCTGCGGGGGCGGCCGCAACCTGCTGGATGAATTCGAGGATGCCGGGCGACGTGGCAGGCGTGGTCTCTTGCTGCTCCTCAATGGCATCGATTGCATAGCTGCGAATCAGCTTTGGCATCAGCTTGCTGCAGGTCGCGCTCACGTCGAACAATTCAAGACCACAGATCTTGCCGTTGATCACGAAGCAGGCGCCCACCTGGGTCTCGGTAGTACTAAAAGCCCCAACGTACTCATCAACAGAGCCAGAGAAATGTTCAAAGGCATCCGCGATTGCGTCTGTGCTGGAATCCACGTCCATCATGCTCATCTTGCAGGCGATATCATCCCAGACCTCGCTCTGATCTGAGTGACGACTGTCACTACTGCGCATGTTCTCACTGACGCGCTCCGCCTTGCGCGCCCGCCCCCTGCTGAACATGGCCCGATCGGCTGAGGCAAACTCTTCCGTGCGGTGGCTCCACCGGCCCTGCTCTACACAGGACACCGGGATTTCAAGTGTCGTTTGCGCCGGCACTAGCAGGGTGAGATTGAGAATACGGTTCTGCTTAGCACCCACCAACTCCTCCCCGTCGAGCAGAAATAAGGCCTGCTCGGCGCTGTTTTCTAGCAGCAGGGTTGGCACACTGCCGGAATCCGAGACCTCGGTCACGATCGCGAGACCCTGCTCCTGGGCCTCACCCAGCGTAAGATAGTCGGCGATGCCAGGCACCGCTGTCAGCAGCGGTGTGATTTGCAGATTTTCAAAACTCTGTACTTCGCCCAGAGTCACAGCCTGTAACGCTTTGTTAATCGCAGTCATCATATTTCCTTTTTTCTAATAGCGTGCTTAGTTTTTTGCGTTCTGATCAGCCCTTTCAGTGTCAGTAGGCAAGGCTTCGCCCTAGGGGCCATTGCGCGCTACTGGCCCTGCTCGTGGTGGTCGATGTGCTTGATCGCGGCGACCAAGTGGCAACGCTTATCGCATCTGCCATAGTCATTCTCCTGTTTGAACTACATGTTTCGGATAGAATAGCAATAAGCTCCCCTGCCATTGCCATATCCAGATGGACACTTGGCACCCACTTTCTGAATCACTTGAGTCTGATAGCCCGACGTAACGTCAAGCTCCGGCAGCAATTCGCACCCTGCGCTAAATCCTATCAATACTGCTACTACACCTTGCTTAATCATTTTCATGATCGACTCCTCATTGGTTAATACGCTTTGTTAATCGCAGTCATCATATTTTTCTTTTTCTAATAGAGTGCTTGGTTTTTTGCGTTCTTATCAGCCCTTTCAGTTTTGGTAGGCAAAGCTTCGCCCTTGGGCCCATTGCGCGCTCCTGGCCCTGCTCGTGGTAGTCGATGTACTTGCTCGCTGCGGATTAATCCGACGGGGTGACCGTTCGCCATTCAGGCGCAGGTTCGTACCGCAGGGTGTTTATAGTAGTCAGTTTTCGCGAGATGTTTAGAGTGTATGCATGCACAGGTACTGTTTTCAGGCGCATCATGCGCAAAGGCACGCTGGCGGGAGGTATACTCGCTATTGGGCAAGGAGCGTCACTAATGGCGGTACCAGCAAGTGCGGGACGAACATAATACTCACAGTAAGATTCGTTCGGGTAGAGGAAGGATTAATATCCCCTCGTTCTGCACAATCGATTATACTACTGAGGTTCCCGACACTAGGCAGATCAAAGCAGTTTTTGTTCGGAGACTCGGGACCATGCTGGCCCAAAATCGATAGCGTTATTGCTTACCTTAAGTCGCAAGGACATCCATAGTGGCCCGGAATATTCGCTTTTTTCTCTCGCTCCTGTTGCTGACGTACTGCGCTGGAATCCGCGCAAACGCCACTAATGACGAGGCCCCCGAAAAGATTGATTGCATGGCGTCAGCATTTTCACAACAAGGTAACGAGCATTGGCAAATCGTTACGCTGACTGTGGTCAATGAGTGTAATGACGATATTGATCTAAACAACGTCTCGATCGAATTTAACGACGACCAGCCAATTGAAAACATTTGGTACGCCGACAATGTCAATACCTCATACCCCGAGATCAAGTGGTCGTCAGAAACTGACGTCCACCGATTAGAGCTGGTTTTTGAGTCGGGCCCATACGTTCGATCAACATTGGCGCCCACACAAACTATCGCACTCAATTACGGCGTTCCCCGTATAGCCTATGCATCAGAATCCGCAGCGGTTTACTACCTGCAAAAGGACACTCAGATACCATCCTCAGCAACAGATGCGTCACAGCATTCGCCACGGAAACCTTCGGCAATTTCATCTGCCAAGACGAGTGAGCCGCCTATCGCTCACCCAAAAATTCAACGCATGATTGGCTATCTACCGTTAAACTGGAACAATTCGGGCAGTCACCTGAACTCTATAGCGTCCCCTCACGAGTTGTCCGATGCAAACTATACGCATATCCTAATCGCATTTGGCGTGTTCAGCATTGACGCGAATTGCGCCATCGAAAAAGAATGTATTGTACTGTCACCTGATAAGTACGGTGATATTCAGATCACCTCCGGTGATGGTGCGCAAAAAATCGACCTTAAAACGTATGTGATGCAGTTACAGCAGCAAGGCATTAAGGTTTTACTGTCTCTAGGTGGTGCCTCATCGAGCTTCGGTACCGTTGACTTTGAACGCAGCTTCAACATCGTCCAAAAAAGCCAGGGCTCTTTTACCAACACTGCGCGCGCCTATACAGATTCTATCTCTCATTTGATCGAACATTTTAACTTTGACGGTATTGATATAGACATTGAAGCAGGTTTGTCGGCGCCGGCAAGCACGGATTTGGTAACAGCTGGCAGTGTGGAAGCCTGTAACAAGGTCTTTAACGCGACAACCGGCCTAACGGCACAAACCGGCAGCGTCTGCGCGCTGACGGAAGTCGTTAATCAGCTGGTTGATCGATATCCCGCAATGATTATAACGTTGGCGCCACAGACTCTGAATATTGCTGCCAATCGGCTAATACAGGGACAAACCTTGAACTATTCAGCCCTTATTGCCAACATCCGTGATCATTTAACGTGGGTTGGCGTGCAGATCTATAATTCCGGCGGCATGTATGGCCCTGATGGCGAAATACAGCCGATCAACGCCGACAATCAGGCCAATGCCTCCGTCGCCATGGCCCTCAACTTACTCGAACAGTGGACTCAAGGAGCGCCGCATTCCTTCATCGATAATAGGCAGGCCCTGCTAGAACCGCAGCAGGTCGTTCTTGGGTATCCTGCGAGCAATGGACAACGATCAGACGGTTTACCCAGCGGCAACTTGAACGCCATTATCAAAGCAGTCAATTGCCTTAATCGCAGTACTCACTGCGAACAGATTGCACCGCGAGTTGCCCTATCGCAACCTATTGGTGGTGTGTTCAATTGGAATGTTAACTTTGACCGGGCCAACGGTTTTATCTTCGCCAAAACCTTAATGGATCACTGAGTTACCTCTTACCCTGCAACTTCTCAATACGCATAAGCAACGAGATATAGTCGGGGTGGCTTGGCATATACTGCTCCGCCATGACTGCCAGCTCTTGTTTAAGTTTGACTATCTGGAGGTTCGGTCGCCGCGAGTTTCTGCCCAATTTACAGGCTGTGTCAGAGCAATCGATAGCGTCTTCAACGAGTGTCCAGTCTTGATCCTTCATGGAGACATCATAGATACCCCTGAGCACTGAATACCGCTGCACACCACTTTGACTGGGATGAATTTCAACTACACCTCCGGTACTCCCCTGTTGACCATCATCAATGCGAATCTCCACTGACGCGGCTGACTCACCCAGGTCAACCGTAAGGTCCGCCGCAATTCTGCCCGCATCACAACTGGCAGAACGGCAGTCAACAGCATCCTTTATTAACTCTGAGGCACCTTGTTTAAAGATAAGATCATACTGGCTGTAGAACACGTTGTAGGTCTTGTGGCCGCTTTGCGCCGTGAGCAGTTGAACCATAGGGCCAGAACTGCCAGCGCGCCCATCGGCCACCCTTATCTCCATTGAAATGTCCTCAAGATTTTGAAAATCTACGGACAACGTCGCCGCAATATCACCGGGACTGCAATTACCGTCAGTACAATCCAGAGAGTCGACAATGAATCTCGAAGGTCCCATCTCGAAAACCAGATCATAATGGCCGCGCAAGACCTTATAGGTCTTTTGGCCACTCTGGGCGGTTCGAACATTGATAATTTCGCCGGTCGTGTTCAAAACTGCGTCTGGCTGGTGCAGGGACATAGTGATATCGATCAGCCCTTCGTAATCTACCGCTAACGTCGAGGTAATATTCCCAGCACTACATGATCCACTCTCACAATCGACACTATCAAGAATTAACTCACTCGAGCCAACCTTAAAAACAAGGTCATAGGATCCCCTCCACAACTTATAGGTTTTCTGACCACTTTGCACAGCGTGGGATTGCACAAGATTACCGGAACCTGCGACACCATCATCCTCTTCCCGGATTTCTAAATTGACTTCGCCTAGGCCGCCATAGTTTACTAAAAGCGACGCGCCCCTTCCGCTTTGATTACAGCTGCCGCCCTCACAATTCACCGTCCCCAAAAACTCCCAAGGGTGATCGTAAGAACGCTCAGAGCCATAGACCGGGGGCTCGCCCTGTGTCCACCACCGAGCGCGAAACATCATGTCGTTGTGCACGGCTTCATCGTCACTAAGAAACACCCGCTCAGGCGTCCACTTAATCCTCTCGCTGGAATTGGCGTTTGCTAATTGAACAGCTTTTCGATCACTTTCCAGAACCGGCCCCAAATAAAGCCACGGGCTATCCCAAGACTCACGGACCGGCGCATCGGGTTGCTTGCCTCGGGTGTGCCATTTCGCTTTATAAACTCGTCCCTGCCAGACCACTTTTTCAGTTTCGTCATAGTCCGTTTGCTGGCGCCAAAGCGGATAGGGGTATAGTCCTGCATGGTTCATTGCGAGGCCCAATGGGGGCAAAGAGTCTTGTTGACCACCTGCAGCTGTATTTGCAAGAGAGACTGGAAAACGATCGACGAACAGCTTAGCAAACTCATATTTTATTTGGTCAATTCCGCTGCAGGTACCAGAAGCCTTTTTGATGCCATCTCCAACACCACAAGGCCGGTCTCGATTAACCGTTAGAAAAGAGAGTCGCCCGACTTGGTGTTTCCGCAGGAAATCGATCAAGGCGGTAGCGGTCTTAAGCGTAAACGTCTCCCTTGCCGATTGATTTTTACCGATCATCGGGGTCACACCTATCATCCCCCAGAGCTCAGGGTCGTCTTTCGGCTGGCCTGAGGCCACAAAAATCCCTGCTAGCTGCTCTTTCCCCGCCATCAGCGAAAGCCGAGTCAGGTCCCACAACGACACATCGCGTGATTTTGAAGACCCATAATCCATAGTCCTCATATTAACGCCGGCTAGCTGGACTCCTGCGCGTAACGCGCTTTCGATCATCGAAACCCCGCCCGCAGTTAGCCCGTCCACGGATACGGGCAGCGACAACCAAACTTGAATATTTGGATTGTCGTGCTGAAGACTCTGAAGAGCGGCAACCCGCCGCGTTGTGGCGACCGAGTCTGAAAGTACAACGTTAGTCAAGTCGAAATCCAACGTCTCTAGTTCATAACGACTGATCACCGCTTGGTAAGCCGCGGCTAAATCCTCCGCGTTGCTATTCACCGATGCCATCTCGCTGGTAGCATCTCCTCCGAATGATATTATCGCGACTCCACCTTCCTCTTTGAATCGAACCAATCTGCGATCTAGGTCTAGTGCGCGTGCAGCTGCGTCCAAATCATAATAAGACCCCCATGTCGGCTTCTTTGGATCAAGCCGGCTGGAGACGATCGAACCAATAACTACATTTTTTAATAACGAATCCTCTGCGCTTTCGAAATACACCTCGGGTTTAGACGTGACATCTACATACGGGGCAACCCAGGTTGGGCCTGTACCCTGTAAGTAAACATACATATCAACGCCCGCTCTCCATACGGTCATGACTGCGAAGCCCCCAAATCCTCCGACTAAAAGGATCGCCAGTAAGAGGCGAGCGATCGACAAGCGGTGCCCTTTAATACTCTTTTTTTCCATGACGGCTTTCCCTATGCCTGGCGTGTCAATGGCGAGGGAGGACTTTCGCTAGAAACTTCACGCGACGAACTTTCCACGACTTCAGCGTTAGCAACATGGTTTAGAGGGAGCGAGCTGCCAACATACAACACCGACGCCCAGTCTGGCAGATCATCTTGCCTAGCGGGAACAGCAGACCGTATCGGGACATAGATAAAGTTCTTAATGTTATGGAAAATATCGAAAAAGAAGTTGGTCATACCGATAAACGCAATACAGCCCAACGAAAGCATGGCCAAATTCGCCACGGTAAAAATCATGTGAAGATAGTCCTGATCAATGACATCATTACGCAGGGTCCACACAGACCACACCAAAAAAGTCGCAACAACCCACAATAAAGATAATGGGGCCGGCGTTCTATCAGCGACTTTAGGGGTGCGTGCGAACGCGAGCTTGTGACCACCGATCATTTGAATAATCGACTCAATAGTTCCTACTATGTTGACCGGCAACAATAACAAGTTGAAGCCGTAGATCGCTAGAATATCCCGTTTACGATAACCTAACCAGGCCAAGTCGAGCGTCATAGCGACGAAGTAAGGCAGCGCAATCAAGATGGCCGTCCTGCTCAACAATCCGTCCGCAAACGGGTAAAAAAATAAAATACACAAGCAAAGGCTTGTCCAAGCTATGGAGGCTAAATAGGAAATACGTAAAAATAGCTCCAGTACGCCAATCTTATGCTTGTTCTTATCTTCTTGCCTGCGCTGCTGGTTTTTATCTATTTCTAGCCGTTGCTGGTTTTTATCTTTTTCTCGCCGCTGCTGATTTTTATCTTTTTCCCGACGCTGCTGGTTATTATCTTTTTTCCAGAAAACGCTTAATAATTTCGGCAGGATAATTAGTCCGCCATTGGCCCAACGCTGCCGTTGAACGACCAGCGTGCCGAAGTCAGGCGGAGTGGCGCTGTAACTCAAACGTTCGGGGTAGTTATATATTTTCCAACCCAGTCGTCTTAGGCCCACACTCGATTCAGTGTCCTCAATTACCGTCCGGTCACTGATATATCGCCTAATTTCGAAGCCATTTTCATTTTCGCGCTCCTCTAGCTCCATCAGTGCTGATTTACGGATAACGGCGTTAGCACCGACCCAGAATGCGGCCTCATGCCGCTGCATGCCTTGATGGACAATATGTTGTATATCAGTGGTGGCGCCGGCAATGCGCTCAATCGCCGCGGGCGGTCCCGGAAAACTTATATACGGGGTTTGCGCAACCGCTACCCGTTTATTGCCCTCCTGCTCCATGTGATATACCAGCCGCAAACAGTACTCTGGCAACAAAACACTATCAGCATCTAGCGTTAACAGGTAATCGGAATCGGGTATTGTCAAGTCGGCAGCGTGACTTATAGTAGGCTTCAGAACAGGCCCACGAGCCGAGGGTATTCTGGAAAATCTCCGTCCCATCAGACCAATATAACTGTTCAGGTTCATCGCTTTATTGGGTTCATGAGATAACGATGCGAAACGTTTACGCTCGAAGTAGGAAATATCAGCTTGGAAGATATTGACCAAACGGAGGTGCAACTGGCGCACTCTCGACACTGTGAGAAGCGCATCAGGTTCGACAGCTGCCGATCTTAAAGCGCTAGCAGTCATCCGCAAATCTGTAGCAATACGCTCCAAAACATCTACCGCAAAAAAACGATCAACATGATCGTTCATCGACATCTTTTCACGTTCTGCCTCAAACCAGCTGACTGCAGAATCATAATGTGTGCTCAAGTCCAATAACGTTTCAGGGCACATACGTGCCTCGAGGTCACCTGAGATGTTTAAATCAAATGCGGTTAAAGCGTCCTTGAACTCTTTAAAGGGCTCACTTAGTTCGCGTGATAGTTGCGCAGAAACTGCCCTAGACACGTCTAATATCGCCTGATCCTCTGGATCCGTTGGATAAGGCGGATCATCAACAAGCAGCACAACTTTAAGGTCTGGATATTCTTGGAGCGCTGCAGATAAAACAGTTTGTCGAATTGTTCTTTCTTCTTCACGATAAGACGGAACCAGAACCGTTATACTGGGTGCGTCGCTCTCTAAACAGTCGTCAATTTTATTGCGCGGCACACGCTGGTGGACCTTAATTCTTTCATAATGTCCTAACCGAGTAATCATGTAAGCTAGGCATGACATCGTAAGCAATGTAACGGTTGTCAGATAGGTAATCGCCTCAACGAGTGTCGCTGTTGTGAGGTCTAGCCCACCTAATCTGATGCCCTGTTCAACAACATAGGCGAGCCAAGCCACGGCTGTAAAAAAAATAGCAAATCTCGCGCCTGGCACCGTAAGTCGACTCACAGCGTTGGGTAAAACGTTAGTAAAGTTAGGGCTCTGCTCCAGAAGAACTGTCTCTGATGCTTCTAATTGATCTGCCATCCCTTGGTACCTTAATCCAAACTGTATCCAGCGACTGACGCCGATTTCCCCTCCATAGGATCATGCAATATTTATGCCGATGATCTTATATAATTGAAAAATAACGGTATTTTTTTTTTACTACAGGCGAAAAGCCGTACAGTGTAAAAAATTCAGACATTATTCGAGGGGTTTTCTGCAGGGTGTTAAGCATTCTCACGGTTAGCAACGTTTACTCGTACCACTCGCAGGAAGCGGTGAACCCACACCTTCGCCGCCATCATACTAGTTTTTACGGATATAGCACGAAGTGCAGAACTGGTTCAGGCCCCAACCGGTTGACTTGAATCATAAAAGGGCAACACCGATAAGCAAAAATACGTGTATTAGGCCCATTTTCAGATTCAAAAGATTAATAATTGTGCAGCAGCATTTATCCACACTAACTTTGTTCAGAGCCTTGATTGGCAGTCACGATCTGCGTAAAAATTGTCGCTAGAGAGACCCATTGCCACCCTTAAAAAGTGTTTGCGTTTAGAGCTTGTATGATTAAAGTATCTGAGGTTTACAAGAATTACAGTGCTCTTTTAGAGATCTTTGCCCATCGCCAGCTGAAAAATTTGTTAATCATCTGGATGCGGACCTCGACTCCCTTGCCACCGTTTCAAAGCTGGGGATGGACGATCGTTTCACTACGAATACCGTTCGTCACGACTTGAGCCCTCCCAAAGACCACAGTTTATTGCTGAATATGTTAACCGCCTTGCAGACCGTTGACGTTATACTGCTTGGAAAAGGAGTCAGGTTATAGTGAAACTTTTACGGATTTTTTTATCGCGCAATTTGCTACAGCGTAACAAACCCCTCGCACTGCTGATCGGCGCGGCAATCGCCGCAGCCCTAGCGGGCTGTGGCAGTTCATCGCGCACTATGTCAGATATGTCGGATATGCCGGTTAATGTTCAAGGCTACAGTTCAGAAGAATATAAGATCGGCGTCGGCGATGAGATACGGGTAGAGGTGTGGGGCGATGATAGGTTGAGCCTCGCTGTCCCTGTGAGGCCTGACGGCAAAATATCAATGTCACTTATCGGTGACGTAATGGCCGCGGGGTTCAGCACTGAGGCCCTAAGCAAATCTATTACCGGCAAATTATCAGAATACGTTAAAAACCCCCAGGTTTCGGTCATTGTAACTAACCCAAGTAGCTCTGACTTCCAGCAGCGTATACGAGTGACAGGCGCGGTCAACAGCCCGCAGTCGGTACCCTATCGCAAAGGTATGACGGTGCTAGATTTAGTGTTACTCGCCGGCGGTCCTAATGAGTTCGCAGTGTCCAATGATTCAAAGCTCTATCGAAAATCTGAAGGACAGATAAAAGTGTATCCCATCTACTTAGACGACATTTTGAAAGCTGGAAAGCTGGAATCAAACTATATGTTGGTTCCTTCTGACATCGTCACTGTGCCTGAGCGTTCGTTTTAAGTTTTTTAGCGATGAGGTAATTACAAAGAAATGGAAACCACATTTTTATTCGATCCGGTCAAGGCCCTTTGCCGTGAGATTATGAAGTGGTGCTTTTGGGTGGTTAATATTTTTATTAGCACCTCGTTGTGCTCTCTTGTACTGAATGCGTATTGGACTGAGCGTAATGAGAATTCCCTTCTTGCCAGAGTCGATCAGCTTCGATTAAAGATAGAATTGCTTAACTTGATCATCGGCGACGTTAAGACCGTGGGGCGCTGTCTAGAATGAACAGAAAGAGCCAAAAAAGGCTGAGCATTGCGCCGTTAGCAGTGCCACTATTAGCACTATCGCTGCAGTCGCTGCATGCGTCGACACTGGACACAACGATTGAGCTCGGTGCTGGGCTAGAGTATTCCAGCAACGCACTGAAAACATCAACAGGAGAGCGCTCTGAACTCGAGCAGCAGGCCATTGCGGTGCTAGGTCTGTCTTATGAAAGTAGCTCAGTTATTGCCGAGCTCGATTATATTGCTCGATTTACCGTCTATGATGAAGACACTCAAAGCGACCAGAGCGAACTCACCGGTGACGCATCGATAGTGTATGAACAAATCGATGACCAATTATACTGGACGGTTGAAAATAACCGTCGCAACCTTGTTAGGGATAGGGCTTTGGCGAATATTCAGTCCAATCGTGAAATTCGTTCAATTTCGACTATTGGCCCTGAATTGATACTGCGGCCATCGGCATCCGATGCAATATTTACGGGCCTATCGTATTCCGACACAAGTTACGGTGACAGCGACCAGCAGGACTCAAGCAGTACCGGTGCTAGCCTTAGTTGGCAACGCAGTTTATCTGAAGTTGATGTCGCCTCCCTCAATATTAACTATCAAGACGTGAGGTTCGATTCAGGCCTTGGTGACAATCAATACTACCGCGCCACCGTCGGTTACAGTGCATCGCTTTCGAAGCTGAGTTACAGCATTGATGTTGGCTACAACGTATCACAACGAGAGTCGGGGGATGCCAGTGGAGGTTATTTTCGAGGGGAATCAAGTTTTTTAGGCGGTTCTTCCAGTTGGCGACTGGCTGTATTACATGAGCTAACAGACACGTCTAGGGGAGGTCAAATCGGCGACTTCATCGATCTAGGTGATCCTTACAACAGCGCCCTGGAAGTCGATGTTTTTGAGCTAACCAACCTAGAGTTGGAATATAATAATTCGGGCTTATGTGAAGCTTGTCTGTTCAGTGCTGCAGTTTTACTGCAGTCAGAAGATTATGAAGAACTCGATAATGATTCCGATGAATATGCCTTCGGGACTTCTCTAACTTATCGGGTGAATAGCTTGCTGAGTGCGGGGGTGCTGCTTGGCTACCGAGATTTCAGTTTCAAAAATAACAACGCTCGGGACGATTACACTATCGTCAATGTTGGCTTTGAGGTCAATCAGACACTGACACGTCAATTTTCAGTCGTCTATTCCCTGGGTTATGAACAGGGAGATTCCAGCGCTGCGACGGGTGATTATGATGAAGTACGCGGCGGTATCGGGATCTTATATGTTTTTAAATAGCTGTTTTGGGTGCCATTTACTGATGGCACTGTCGGCAGGATTCGTATTGACGACACTGGCAACTAGATTCTCGGCGCCGTTCATGTCTATCTGTTTTTTTGAGTTTGGTTTGAGGGCTAAAAACTCCGCACACCGGCGGCTTTCTGCCACCCTTTCGGTGGGGCTGGCTGGACGCCTAAAGCTATCGATGACGGAGAGAATACTCACAGAGCGCTTTGAGTATCGGTTTCTGGAGCAATTGATCAGTCATTGATCACCTTTTTGTATTACCATTCAGATAAGCCCGTAGATTTTATTGCCGGGGCACTGGTTAGTCTTGCTTGAATAGGCGATACTCTGAGGCCAGAAAGGGAGAATGTAGGGCGACCAGCATTGCTTTTTTGGTTATACTACTGATGTAGGTGTTAGACAAGGCAATTGTGACATAGAAATACCGCTGACGAGCGGCATTGGCCCAGACAATACAATATAAAATGTGGTACCCATGCGACGACATCAAAAACTGACCAACATACTCGTGCGCAGCACCGGCGGATTGCTATTACTGATGCTTAGCGTGACCGCCGCGGCGAGCAATGGCTTTATCAATCCCGCCGGGCCGATTGCCGAGGCATTGCGCGATCATCTTATTTTTATTGTGGTGGTCATGGCGGTCGTTATTGTGCCGCTTTTTATCGCTCTACCGTGGACGCTATGGCGCTACCGTCTGCGTACTAAAAGCGGCTCGTACCAGCCCAACTGGGAGTTCTCGTGGCCACTGGAGATCTTGATTTGGGGCCTGCCTGCGGTGATCGTGGTTATACTGGGTTGGAATCTGTGGCATCAATCCTACGAACTGGATCCCTACAAACCTTTGGCCGCGACCGAAGCACCGTTGGAAATACAGGCGATAGCTTTAGATTGGAAGTGGGTCTTTATTTACCCCGAGCAAAACATTGCATCGGTCAACGAGGTGATGATTGTGGCGGGCAGGCCGGTGCACTTCAGCCTGACCAGTGGCACGGTAATGCAGTCCTTTATGATCCCGCGGCTCGGCGGCCAGATTTATACGATGGCAGGCATGGTGACGCAGATGAATCTTCTCGCCTCAGAGCCCGGACAATTTCGCGGCCTCAACACCCAATACAACGGCATGGGCTTTGCCAACCAAAAGTTCATGGCGAACGCGGTTAGTCAGACCGACTTCGATGCCTGGGCAACCAAAATGAGCGACTCAAAGCCGCCACTCAATAGTGCCGCATGGGCGCTATTGGCAAAACCTTCGGTGCTTCCGGCGCCGCAATCCTTCGGCAGCGTTGCCGAGGGCCTATTTACCGGGGTCATCGCGGGTTTCACCGGCGGCCACCCCCACATGAAAGCGGATGGGACTGACCTGTGACTGCTGAATCGAGTTTTTCCTTAATGGGGACGCTAACGCCCCAAGACATTTCTTTCGTACAAACCTTCGAAAACCCGGTCATGAGCGAGTTTATCGACGGGGCCGCTGGCAGCGTTCTGGTGTTGGGCATCATCATCGTGACCGTGCTGCTCACCTACTACCGCGGTTGGAAAACACTGTGGTTCGACTGGCTGACCAGTGTCGACCACAAAAAAGTCGGCATCATGTACATCGTGGTCTCTTTCGTTATGCTCGCCAGAGCGATTATCGAAGGCGTGCTGATGCGCTACCAACAGTCCATCGCCGTGAACGACCCGGGGGTCTTGACGCCTGATCACTTTGGCCAGCTATTCAGTACCCACGGCAGCATCATGATTTTCTTTATGGCGATGCCCTTTATTACCGGTATGATCAACTATGTCATGCCGCAGCAGCTTGGCGCTCGTGACGTGAGTTTCCCGCTGCTGAATGCCATCAGCTTGTGGCTGACCGCCGCAGGTGCCGCACTGGTCATGATCTCCCTCGTGGTAGGAAAGTTCTCAACCGGAGGTTGGACAGCCTACCCGCCCTACACTGGTATCGAATTCAGTCCCGGCGAAGGCGTGGATTACTGGATCTGGTCTATTAGTCTGACGTCTATCGGTAGTACGCTGACAGGCGTTAACTTTGCAACCACAATTTATAAGAATCGCGCTCCCGGCATGACACTATTTCGCATGCCACTGTTCTGCTGGACCAGCTTATGTACTAGTGTCCTGATGATTTTTGCGATGGCGCCACTGACAATTGCAACCCTAATGTTAGCGCTGGACCGCTATGCCGGATTCCACTTCTTCACCAATGATCTGGGCGGCAACATGATGAACTACGCCAATCTATTTTGGCTGTTTGGCCATCCCGAGGTCTACATCTTAATTCTGCCCGCCTTCGGCGTATTCTCCGAGGTCATCTCTACTTTCTCCGGCAAAACCATTTACGGCTATAAATCACTGGTCGTCGCCACGATGTCGATTGCGGTACTATCTTTTACCGTGTGGTTGCACCACTTTTTCACGATGGGCCAAGGTGCCAATGTGAATGCGATCTTCGGTATCGCGACGATGCTGATCGGCGTGCCGACGGGGGTAAAAGTCTATGATTGGTTGCTGACGATGGTGCGCGGACGTATCCGCTTGACCACGGCCATGCTGTTTTCCATCATGTTTCTGATTACCTTCGTTATTGGTGGGCTCACCGGAGTGATTTTGGCCAACCCACCCGTAGATTTCGCCGTACATAACTCCCTGTTTTTGGTCGCGCACTTCCACAATATGGTTATCCCCGGCGTGTTGTTCGGCATGATCGCCGGCTACCAGTTCTGGTTTCCCAAGGCATTCGGCTTCCGCTTATCGGAGCGTTGGGGCAAAGCATCTTTCTGGTGCTGGTCGATAGGCTTTTACCTGACCTTTATGCCGCTGTACGCGCTGGGTCTGATGGGCGCGATGCGTCGCACCGTTGAGTGGTTTCGACCTGAGTATCTGGGGTGGCTGCAGGTGGCATTTATCGGCGCATTGCTATTGTTCTCAGGCTTCATTTTCTTGTGCGTGCAACTGGTCTCTAGCGTGCGCCACCGCGATCAACGGCGCGTACCCGCAGGTGATCCTTGGGATGGCCGTTCACTGGAATGGTCCAATAGCGCGCCGCCGCCGGAGTACAACTTCGCCGTTATTCCCAAGGTATCAGGGCAGGACGCCTTCACCCGACTGAAGGAACAGGGCCAAGCCTACGTGTCGCCGGCCACCTACGAAGACATTGTTGTTCCCAAAAATAGCATGGTGGCCCCCGTTATCGGCGTTGGCGCCATTGGTCTGGGTTTTGCACTGGTCTGGCACATCTGGTGGCTGGTGGCCGTTTCCTTCGTTATTATCTGGAGTGCGGTAATTGCGCGCAGCTTTGTCACTGAAACAGAACGCGTTATTCCCGCCAGCACAGTGCGTGCAGATCATGAAGCCTGGCTTGCGCAGGTGCGAGAGTGCGCCACTACGCCGCGTGAACAGGAAGACACCAGCACCAATGTCGGCCGCGCGGAGGTGCTCGCATGAAGCGACAGCCAGTTCTCCACCCAGGACTGAACCTGGGCAGTGCCGACGAATATAGCCATGCCCAGTCCGAGCCCGTCATTTTTGGGTTCTGGGTTTTCCTTATGGCCGACCTCGTGTTGTTCGCCATACTGTTTGCAACCTATGCCAGTATGAGCGTACAAGGCCAGGCAGGCGGCCCCAGCCCGACCGATGTTTTCGACCTTCCCAGCGCCTTTATCGAAACAATGCTGCTCCTGAGCAGCAGCATTACCTTCGGCATGGCCTCACTGGCCCTGAAGTACAAAGCCGACAGATTGCACCTGGTGTTTTGGTTAGTCCTAACGTTTTGCTTAGGTGCGGGCTTTATTGCTATGGAGGTGCGCGACTTTTGGATAATGACGCAGCAGGGGGCTGTGCCTCAACGCAGTGGCTTCCTATCGGCCTTCTATATGCTGGTGGCAACCCACGGCATCCATGTGACCGCCGGTTTGTGTTGGATGATCGTAATGCTGGTGCAGCTGTGGTTACTAGGTCGCACCACCGAGGTGAAACTGCGGCTGATGCGTCTCGCGCTGTTCTGGCACATGCTAGATATCGTGTGGGTTTGTATTTTCACCTTTGTATACTTATTCGGGGTGGCACTATGAAGAGCGACGCAATGACTGACGAGCATGTCGAGACGTATGCACAGGATTTTAGGTCTTACTGCATCGGCGGCCTTCTGGCTCTCGTGCTGACTGGCCTGGCTTTCGGCCTCGTGATCTTCGAAATTTTACCGCACTTCGAACGACTGCTTGCCCTTGCGGTTTTGGCCATAGCGCAAATCATTGTGCATTTTCGCTATTTTCTGCACATTGGCTGGCACTCTCACCGCGACGACCTTCAGCTCGTGCTCTTCACCAGTCTTATTCTATTTTTAATGGTTGGCGGCACTATTTGGATTCTATTTAATCTGCATGAACGGATGATGTAAGCGCCCGTTCGGCATCGACCGAAGGGGCATCATTACTCAAAACCGCATTTGTCTACGTTTGCTCTGTGGCGCACGACTACTAGCCCCGCATAGCACTATTCATCCACCCTTCTTACTTCCCATGCATTGCCGGTGCTTTCATACTTATGACTGAAAAAATGTCGGAGACACGGTATGGACATTATCGAGCTTAAATTCGCACTGATGGCACTAATCCTTGCGTCGGCCTGGATTGGCGGACTGATTCCACTTGGCAAAGCGACTTCGCAATCGTCGCACTTTCTGTCGTTGGGCAATGCCTTTGCAGCAGGTATTTTTCTCGGTATCGGACTGATTCATATGCTCGGTGATGCCTCTGATACATGGCGTACATCGCTGGGGTTAGACTACCCCGTAGCGCTTTTACTTGCCGGCGTCGCCTTCCTGTTACTACTGTGGTTTGAGCATGTTGCCCTGCAGGACAGATTCCATGATGCGGTGCATGCGCCGGGTGGCATCATCCCAGACTTTGACCATACAACACCGTCTACCAATGGCACCTCAAATACAGAGGATTCCACTGCACAAAAAATGGCTTTTTATCCTTACGCGCTGATTGTCGCACTGTCAATTCATTCCGTGATTGCCGGGATTACACTGGGCGCCCAAACCTCGTTAGCCAACGTTTTACTGATCTTTGTCGCCATCGCCGCGCATAAGTCGACAGCCGGCTTCGCCCTCGGTGTTAGTCTGGCACGAAATGCAGTCCCTAGAGGTCGTGCGCTGCGCCTCATTGGACTCTTCTCCGTCATGACGCCGATTGGTATTATCGTCGGGTTACTAGTAACCAATGCGCTTGAGGGTCGCGCTCAAATTATTTTTCAGGCGGTTTTCCTTTCCCTTGCAGCAGGCAGTTTTATTTATATTGCTGCGTTTGACATCCTACGTGACGAATTTCTACAGCCCGGGCCGCGCGCCGTCAAATGGATTCTCACCGTTTTGGGTTTCGGCTTGATGGGTCTGCTGGCGCTGTGGTTGTAATAGCGTTCTGCAAACAGTCGCAAGGAGAAGACCATGAACAATATAGCAGCGATCTAATTTTTTTAGGCTGGTGCACGGTGACCAACATTGGCTTGTATGGTGTGACAACAGCGACGCTAACGGTGTTTAAAGACACTATCAAAACAGTGCATTCAAAAATAGCAGGCGTGGCCAGTGACAAGCTTGATGAAGGCGACTTTTATTATTAATGGACTCGTAACTAAAGCGCTGTTACAACTGACCTCGGTATCGACAGAGGGCGTCGGCACGCAGCGCGATGGCGAGTGGTTACGGCGAAAAAACGCTTGCAATGGCAACATGTGACTATGAAGACGATTACCAGCTTTGCCCCCATCGCCAACAAAGACTGCCGTATTTTAATTTTAGGGAGTATACCGGGAGAGATTTCGCTGCAGACCGGCCAGTACTATGCGCACCCGCGTAACGCGTTCTGGCGAATCATGGGCAGCCTTTTCGGGTTCAGTGCCGAGTTGCCCTATGAGGCACGCATCGAAGCACTGCAAAAATCGGGCGTGGCGATCTGGGATGTCCTCCAAGCTTGCGTGCGCTCAGGGAGCCTAGACAGCGCCATTGCAGCAGGCTCGCGGGTGCCAAATGCGTTCCAACCTTTTTTTAATAGCCACCCAAAGATTGAACAGGTGGGCTTTAATGGCGCAGAAGCGAAAAAGAGCTTCATGCGATATGTCCTTCCCACGATAGACAGCAGGCACCTGCACTTTGCACGTTTGCCGTCGTCAAGTCCTGCGCACGCAGTAAAGTGGGAAGAGAAACTTGCCGCGTGGCGCCAGCAACTCAAACTGTGACGCGGGGCGCATGTGACGACGGCACTATTGGCCGAGAAGGGCGTGATAACATCTGCCAATAGCCGCCTGGCATCGCAATATAAAGAGGATATTTATGGCCGCAGCCAACGTACTGCACCATATCAAACGCGAGGAGAATCTATGATCACACAGACAACCGACTCAGCGGTGATAGGAATCGTGCTCGCCAGCTTAGCGCTGCTGACGGCCTGCAGCGACGGCACTGACAGTGGTGATGCTATTGCCGCTCAGTGTGGCTCTGGTGGTCCTCTGACAGGTTCTGGCGGTAATGCCACCGGTCCTTATATGGAACGCACGCTGGTGATGAACACGGGTGAAGAACGCAGCTACCTACTGCGCCTGCCTGCCGATTATGATCCCTCACGGCGCGCTGACGTCGTTTTCACCTTCCATGGCTCCGGTAGCAATATGCTGCAACAACTTGCTTATAGTGACTTTATGGCACTGGCCGATCGGGATCAGGTGATCCTTGTTAGCCCCGATGCCAATAAGGTCTATGACTACTCCGACAATTCCCTTGGAGACTATTGGAGTAGTGCCTGGGAAGCTAATCTCCGCGAGCGGGACTTTGATATCGGCTTTATCCAGCAGTTGGTGAGCAGCGTGCAGGATGAGTACTGTACCGGTGATTTTTTCGCCGCGGGGATGTCCGCCGGAGGTGATATCAGCTCTGCATTCCAGTGCCTACAAGACAGCCCCTTCAAAGCGCATGGACCGGTGACCTATGCGTATTACAACAGCGAAGAATGCCGCGATGCGCCGCCCCGCCCGATGATCTATTTTCATGGTACAGCCGATTTCGTCGTCCCCTTCGATGGACAGGGAGCGCCCTGGTTCGATCCGCCAGTGCCAATGCTGATGCAGAACTGGGCAGACCACAACGGCTGCAGCCCAGAGGCAACCGAAGAGGCAATCAGTCCCGAAGTCATCCGCTACACGTATAATCAATGCGCCGCCCCCGTGACTTGGTACAAAGTGGAGGGCGGAGGACATACTTGGCCCGGCGGAGCACCTTTCCCAATCCTTGGCCTAACCACTGAGGATATCGATGCAAGTGAACTCATCTGGGCTTGGTTTTTCAGCACGAACCCACCGTCTTGACCTTTAAGCTTGAAACGGCAGAGCCGAGGTCGCGTCACATAAGTGATCTCCCTTACATTTTTGACATCCCATCTCCTGTAGACTGCGCGCTTACTACTTAGGAGCGCACAATGTCCAAGACGTCTGGCCATACTGACACACAAAACAAAGGCAAATCTAGCACGGCTGAATCCGTTACTGGCAGCTCGCCAGAGAGGTCCGGGGTGCTGTTCGACCTCACCCCCGAGCAACAAGAATATGGCAGAGAATTACTGGCCGAGGGCGTACCAAAATCGAAGGTGATTCAAATGATCTTAGAGGAGTATTGCGACGTGCCCCCGAGCAAACTAATCGCCGGCTGAAATAACGGCTTACAGTGCCATGAACCCAGCGCGACACTGACGGTGCCCAGACTGAGATACCACTTAACTGACATAGCGCCGACATACCGTCCGCGCCAATAGCGTTATCAATCGCACCGTTTGCAGATATTGCCTTGATTTCATGTCCGGCAGCATCATCAGGCGTATCTGGCATACGCCGGAGCAGCAAGCTACTTACGCTAGATGTTCCGTTACTTTTTAATGCTTCAATCCCAAAACCCGTAACCCTGCGTCAGGAAATCGAAGACGCTTTGGTTTTCAGGCATAAACGTGCAGGTATAGATCGCCTTTTCTTGAGGCGGATAAAACACGGGCACTACGCGGCCGGACTCACCACAAATATCGTCTTCTTGTAGCGCCGGAAACGCCAGAATCTCTAGCTGTGGCAGATCTGTCAACTTGATATTCTTCGCGATAAATTCGCGACCAGTATAGCGGTCACCGACACTTTGCTCAGACCAAGGCGCACACGCGAAGGGATTAGCCGATGTGTTGAAACCCAAGCCAACTCCCGTGTTGAACGGATTGGCGTCTTGACAAAAGGCCAAGGCAGCGCGCAACGGCCCCACCAGTACTGAGTAGTCCAACTTGTTTGCCAAATTTGGCGCGAGATAGCTGTCATTGAAACCCTGAAAGCATTGCTTTGATGAGATTGGGCAGCCTTGGCTTCCCACTTTACACGCGGGCACTTGCTCCCCTGTACCGAGTTGCACAGTAAAGCCTAGTGCCATCTGCACCTCCGGACTGCAACTTGCAGGATTTTCCGTCGACGGCCAGTCACGATTTGGGTAGGTTCCAGAACCGACGCAGCCGGTTATCTTGCTAAAGACCTCAACAACGTCCTCCTGATTGGCTATTGCTGTATAAGGATCAACCATCAGCCGGCCTAATTCCAACGGCACAAAAACGTCTAGTTCAGTCTCCAAAATTTTAAACCAAGACTCGAAGGCTGGCACCTGAACACTAATCTCGTCCGGCAGGGTATACGCAGCAAGAATCAGCGACGCCACCGAATTATCGGCCACGTAGGGTCGCACGTAGATCGGAAAGCCAATGAAGGTGTCGATTGCCGTAAGCATCTTGATCAGGGTCGAGGGATTTCTCGATTGCCCCCAGCGCTTATTAATCTCGAGATAACGATGGGCGTTGGTACTGCCATTGGCCCAGGCATATTGATACGGCTCTGGATAGAGCCTCTCGCCACCCTGTAACGACGTCACATAAAGATCCGGAGAGATACAATGTTCTGGGGTGGTTTGAAAGTTTGCCACTGCCGCCGCGTAATCGGCGGGCGTGTCGATTCGTAACGAGCATGCCACCGACGGCTGGTCGATTGGCTGTTCACTACAAAACGCCGGCGGCACGTTTGCATTTGACTCATCAGAATTACTATTGCCGCCGCAGGCACACAGTAATGCCATTGCCGCGAATATTATAAAAGATGAATAGCGTTTGGCCCTTTGATGACGCAACAATAAAGCAAACATAATAGAATCTCGAGTTGGTGGTATCAGTCAGCAACGCCTTGAGCGGTGCCATCATAAGTGCACAGATTTGCCATGCCATATTACATATCACCCCAAATACACGAATACACCACCTCACGAGGTATTTGAAACGCGAATCTCATACTCCGGCGAAATTGCGCTGTGTCGCTTAACCTGTATTATTAGTGAGCGAATACTAAAAGAACAGAACGTTTACAGACAATAATACTGTACCGCGCTTTCTTTGGTTCGCACACGAGATTGCGGTGGCGACCATAGCCACTGCGGTGCACGGTACCAGTACCACTTAAGGAGATGTCCATGGCAAGCCCTAGAACTTACATAGCAGGGTTTACCGTAATACTTTTGTCTGCTTGCAGCAATGATAGTGAAAATAACCGACCATATAATGGTGGCGATGATGCAACCATAAACGCCACGGTCTTTGAACAAAAGCAATCAATTCAGTGTGGGTCATCAGGTCTCTCTGTTGATCAGAGCGCTCAAACATTAATCACGGCCGGCATCGATGTTCTTAATTCGGAATGTGCAAACGATAATTTAATGGCCGTTCCCAGCGTCTGTGGCGCAGCCACTAGTGAGATACTTGTGCATGAGATCTCAAGCCAAAATCTAGTGGATGCCGAAGCGGTTGGCTTTACCAGTACAGATGATATAGATGATGACTATAGTATTTATGATTGCCGCTAGACACCTAGGCAACTGTTGTTTACTGCAGTTTTTCTTGCAACCTGATAACACCGTCTTACCGAGTAGCTCAACATAAAGACTTAACTTGCATTAGGAAGAAATATGATCGTAGTCTATGGTATTGATGAAAATTTAAATCCAATAAAAGGACAGCTATCTGATGCGATACACCGCTGCATGCAGACTGTACTGGGCATCCCGGAAGATAAACGGGCACAGCGCTTTATACCTTGTAAAAAAGAAAATTTTTACTATCCGAGTGGACGCAGTGGCGCCTATACGGTCATAGAAATCAACATGATGACAGGCCGGAAACCCGAAACCCAGAAAATGCTTATCAAAGCACTGTTTCGCACTATCGAGTCTGAACTAGGTATTGCCCCCATCGATATAGAGATTACCATTAAGCAGCAAGAACCCTACCAATGGGGATTTAGAGGCATCACAGGGGATGAGGCTAAAGACCTGAGTTATCAAATTGATGTTTAGGCAGTGGCACAACAGCGTTGTGCCTGACCGCCAATATTTTCAGCCAGTTTTTCGGACAGATGCAACGCCCAAGACTACATCAGAGGTGACATAGTCAATATGGACTGGAAAGTATTTGTAGCCATATTCGCCACAGTATTGGTTGCCGAACTTGGCGATAAAACACAGCTGGCGACAATGTTATTCGCGACAGACAAAGACGTGAATAAATACACCGTATTTCTGGCTGCGTCGCTTGCTTTAATTATAGCTTCAGCGCTTGGAGTACTGGCAGGTACATTTTTATCAGAGTACGTCAATGAAAAATACCTTCACTATATTGCCGGTGCTGGCTTTATCGGTATCGGCTTCTTTACTATATACAACGCTTAGAGTGCATCGCGAGTTGTTTGCGCTCACTCGTGCGGATAAACCCGTCGAGGTAACGCGTAGCGCGAGGTCAGTGGTTTCCCAAGCCGCTAATTATTATTCATACGGGGGTGATTGCTATGACAGAATTTGAGGAACACTATTGGGGTATGCCAGCAAACACTTATTGTATGGCGATTCATTTAAGTCAACTATCGAGTATATTTGCACCCGGCCTCGGCCTGATACTCCCTATTTTGATGTGGATAGCAAACAAAGACAAAAACGAAAAAATTGACATCCATGGAAAAATCACCATCAACTGGGTGATCAGTCTGTTGATTTACTCCGTTATCTGCTGGATATTAACCCTGGTTTTCATTGGGCTGTTGGGCTTTATCGCGTTGGCACTACTCAATATACTTTTCGCGATTATTGCCGCTGTCAAAGCAAATGCGGATGAAGTTTGGGTGTACCCACTCAGTATTCGCTTTCTTAAGTATTAAAGGTTATTCACATGAAAGTGGCATTGACTGCACGGGCCATACCGTGCCGCCATGTGGCCCGGTATGGCGTGAGAGAGTAGGCCTGCACGGTGCCTCAGTCGGATGTGACCAGCCGTTTTAACACAGGGCATTGGGCGGTTATGACCATAGCAAATGCCGAAATGGAGTTAACTCGTAGTTATGTATGAAACGATTGCCGTATTGGCACTGTTTATAATGGTATACAGTTCGGTAGCTGGGGCGATAGAGCGCCGATGGATCAGCGGCCCTATTGTCTTCACCTGTTTCGGCTTACTTATCGGCCCAGCAGGTTTTGCGCTGCTTGACTGGGACACTGACCGAGAACTGATTCGCAATCTCGCTGAAGTGACGCTCGCCATGGTACTGTTCACAGATGCAGCTGGCGCTGACATCAGAGTCCTAAAACAGACACGGGGAGTGCCGGCAAGGCTACTATTGATAGGCTTGCCGCTCACTATTTTGCTGGGGTTCGCAGCCGGCACCATGCTCATTGATCACCCATCCCTGTTCGCAATAGCAGTATTGGCAACCATGCTCGCCCCAACCGATGCCGCATTAGGTAAGGCGGTCATCACCAACGAGGCTGTTCCGGACGACATCCGCCAGAGCCTCAATGTAGAGAGTGGGCTAAATGATGGTATCTGTGTGCCGGTTTTGCTTCTTTTTCTCGCATTGGCTTTAGACATGGCAGGTGATGCCGGTCCCCTTCCGCTAGCGGCCCAACTGGTTTTTGAGCAAATTGGCATCGGACTAACGGTCGGACTAGTGCTGACGTTTTTTACCATTCGGCTATTGACGTACGCCAGACACCAGCAGTGGCTGACGAAAACGTGGACGCAGATACCCATTTTTGCGCTGGCATTAAGTTGCTTTTCAGTTGCCCAGTATTTTGGAGGCAGCGGCTTCATCGCGGCCTTTAGCGGTGGTTTGCTGATGGCCTTTATGGACAGAAACCTCTCCGATAAAGTGAAGGAAGAGTACCTGCTCACATCAGAGGGCGCCGGTGATACGCTTGCATTGATCACCTGGGTGACCTTCGGGGCTGCGGTAGTGGGACAGGCATTAGGCTACTTCAGTTGGAACATCCTGCTCTACTCACTGCTAAGCCTTACAGTCATCCGCATGGTGCCGGTATTCCTGTCCCTGACAGGCAGCGGCATTGATACTGAAGGAAAACTGTTTATTGGATGGTTTGGACCTCGAGGCTTAGCGAGTATCGTGTTTGCCGTCATCGTAGTAAACAGCGAATTACCGGATAGTGGCTCGCTCGCGATGACGGTGGTGTGCACGATTATGTTGAGCATTCTTGCCCACGGCATTACGGCTAATCCATGGGCGCAGGCTTATGGAAGGCGCAGGCTGGCATCACGCGGCAATACGCCTTCCCAAAACAGCTAGTGGCACAAGTATGCTCATGCGCTTTCCAAGGTGCAGAATAAACAGCTCGCCGGGAGGGCTAGATATGTCACTAACGGATACTGAAGCGAAAGGGAAATTGCCAGCATGAATAGCGTTGGACGCCTTACAATGTCGGTTGCGATTGCACTCTATACCGTTATTCCACCGCTGGTTGACCTAATCACTGATACGCATGTTTTCAATATTCAGTGGGTGCCCCATGCGCGAATGCACACTGTGTGGTTACTGGGTACGACCTCAGGCGTTGGACTAATCGCACTGTATTTACTCTGGTCCGCTGACGCCCATGACAGATTTCGCATTAACCTATCTGGGATACTCAGCGTAGTCGTGCTTGGGGCATTTTTCCTGAGCGCGGTCACGATCTCATTATATGGAGGATCATTGAGTGATATGGCGGACGATTTATACAAAGGGCCATTCGGGGTCGATGCAAACCTATTCCTATTCACGATAGCAGCAATACTACTGGCAGTGGGTTGGCATTTGTGTGTGTGCAACAAAAAATGAGCCGTCCAGTTCGCTACCGCGCCCGAGCCGCAAAGAGTGCGATCTCTGTCACTCGACCTACTGAGACTTGATGGGCAGCACTTTGATACCGTAAGCACTGCGCAGAACGGCGATCTTTGTGTCGAACATGTCAGCAGTAACAGATGAATGCGGCCATTTTTGGTGCATCTTGCGAACCCTGAATAGCCACGTCGTAAAGAACTGCGGCAGGAAAATAAATACGGCTTTAAGCGAGGCTAGAAGCGGCCCGCCCAGCAGAGTCTCCCCCTCTTTATTCAGTCGCTGTACATCTTCATCGGCAGCATAATCTTTCAACTCTCGCAGGCTTATCGTCGTGCCAAACAGGATCCAGGGTTTGAGCGCTATCTCCCCGCTAATCGAGGTGTCACAGCCAAATATAACGTGCGTAAGATCATGGTCTTGGAAGGTCTTACCTTTATGATTGGAGGTTGCTGCTACCTCGGGATTATTTAAGTACAGTTCTTGAAGGCCTTCGCGTAATGTTAAGGTGCATTGCTGTTTCAGAAATTCCATGGCAACTCCCCAAATTTTTGCCAGCGTTTGACGGCATAACGACGCGCACCACCACAATCCTGATTTAGATAATCGCTGTCAAGCCGTTGACTCTGGGACTTTATATTTATGCTTTGTGACACATTCAACGAAGTTGCATGGGGCAACAATTTCCTTGCGCCTTTGATGAGCGTGAAACGCCAACCCAGCAGTGATTGTGTGCCAACGTTGTCATTGAATGGCGTTACTGTATGAGATCAAGATCATGACAATCGACAAGATAGCAACCACCCTGCTATACGGCTCCAATTCGCCCAAATAAGGACGCACAAAAAAATTATAAATATATATGTTAATCATATACTTATAGTAACTTTTCTCATTCATTGTTAAATGCAGGATTGCACAAGCGGAACGTTAACGGTATGTTTTTGTCCTACAGACATATCGACCCGCTTACAGCGTTCTCTTAGGACGTGGCCGGTCACTCCTATCGTTTATTATAAGGACAGACCATCATGTTTCAAACAGCCCTAAAGCACTCACGCGAGTTGTGCATTATTGCCGCGAGCGTCACTTTGATCGCATGCTCAAGCAGTAACAACGATGATGATTTTATACCGCAACCTGAGTATCTGCCGATCGCGAATCCGACCGTTTCGCTGCCACCCGATGTGGGCACACTCAATTTACTGGCACAGAGCTTTGACTTGGGTGATGTCGGTTATCAGCAGAGAGAATTTTTTATTGAAGGTACGGCCTCTGCCTTCACTAATATAGACGAATTAGGCTCAAACGGCTTTTGGGCGTTAGCGCCTGCCGAGCAGGCGACCTACAAGACGCGCATTGTGGTGTATTCACCGATTGATCCCGCCGACTTTAGCGGGATTGTGCATCAGGAGTGGCTGAACGTAACCGCAGGGTTTGACACGCCGCCAAGCAACGGCACCGGGCAAATAGAAATGCGACGTAGTGGCGCCGTTTGGGTCGGCGTGTCGGCACAATTAATTGGCATTGAAGGCAGTGATCGCTCGCTAGCGCCGCTGCACTTGAAAGCAGTCAACCCAGAGCGTTATGCCTCACTGCATCATCCGGGGGACGCCTTCTCCTATGATATATTCTCTCAGGTTGCTCAAGCCATTCGCAATCCTGGCGATATTGATCCACTGGGAGGCCTGAACGCCGAATATATCATCGCCTATGGAGAATCCCAATCGGCTGGACGGCTAACTACCCATGCCAACGGCATTCAACCGCTCTACAATGCGTTCGACGGCTATATGATTCACAGCCGCGGAGACGGCGCTTCACCGATATCGCAGGAA
>JAQWNG010000019.1 GCA_029246385.1 Halioglobus sp. | reverse complement strand
AAATTCGCCGCCACAGGCAGGCCAACGATGTACACCATGCGCTCGGTGACCTCGCCCTCGGCGTGAATTGCGCCGGCTGGAATGACGAGTTTGTCGCCTGGCCTGAGAGGTATTCGTTCGCCGTTTTCATCAAGCACATAGCTACTGCCGGACAACACATAGCCACAGTTGTCGACATCGTGCCAGTGAAGAGGGAGTTCATCCATACGCTCAGATACGTAGGTCGTCGGCCAGAAATCTAATTTGTCGATATCTGCGAGCACTTCAGTTTTCGTAGAAAAAAAATTATGAATGACCCGCATCGGGCCGGTTTTCAGCGCCATAGGGTGATAACTCCCTTTCGTAGTTATTAGACCGAACATCACTTTAACATAATTACCGTGTTGCGACTCTGAAGACGTGCTCAAATAAGGCCAGCGCCAACAAGCTATTGACATAGGACCATGCCCTTTAAAGGTGCTCGCTGCTGTGCATGGCGGGTTCATTAAGATGTAGCACTTACGCTAGTCATTGACGCCAGCAACTTTTTTGGTAGCATAGTCAGCAAAAGTTTGGCTAACGCGCTTTATTCCAGAAAATACACGCAATAGAAGATGTCCCAGCATGATATTCTACAACGCCATCGTTACCGTCTCACCAGTGAACAAAATATGAGAGCAACATTACTTTTGGTTTTCATGGTTATTTCATTTGGGGCATCGGGTGCAACTACGCATAACTTAAATTGGGTAAATGATGGTAGCAGTGCAGGTCAGACAATAACGATAGAGGTAGGTGATACAGTAAGCTGGACTTGGGGTGTAGGCACTCATAATCTCACCTCTACATCTGGCACAGAAGCATTTGATAGCGGTTTTTCCTCGGCGCCTAATAACGTGTTTTCTCATACATTTAATCAACCTGGTGCAACCAACTACCAATGTGATCCGCACGCTAGGAATATGTACGGTACGGTGACAGTAATTGCAACCGCAGAACCCTCTGACCCCATCAGCTCTGGTGGAGGCGCGGTTTTCAATCTGTCACTGGGGGAACCTATCAACGGCGAGATTCACAGCGGCATTGGAAACCTTCGTGGATGGGCGGTCTCAAACGATGGGATCGACAGGGTAGAAATCTTCATCGATGGCAAGTATATGTATGACGCACCTTATGGTGGCCTTAGGGTCGACGTTGCAGCAGCGTTCCCGAATCTCGATAGCTCTTTATTGTCAGGCTACTCGCTAGCATTTGCGTATGCCGACTTAGGTGCTGGTCAGCACACTGTTCGAGCTGTAGCCTATGATTCACTCGGAAATTCAACAGAGCAGATATCCACGTTTACTGTCGTTGTGTACGACAAGAACTTCATTAACAGCAATGAAGTGGTTGATCTAAACAGTGCCTCCTTGAGTGCATCAGGCGATGAGATCATCATCAACAGCGCTTCTATTGGTCAGCAAGGTTATGACTTAAAGCTGAAGTGGCGAACTGCTGAACAGGGCTTTGAGGTCATTGAAATTCAATAAGTCTGCTGCTTGATTTTTGGGTGATCTGCTGATGCTAGTGATCGCCACAAAGCCGCGCCCTCATCACGCTTTATGGAGCGCAAGGCAGCACGCTCGATGTCGGTGGCTGAGTTGGGCGCGGATAGCTGGCATACCCCCTGATCAATATCTTCATTGAAGGGGTGTGGCCGGTTGTCCGTTATTGTCACCGCGTTTCTTGGCCAACAAACTGAAATGGCACACGGAGTCTTTATCGGCTTTGCGTAAGTTCGGTGCAGAAGTTCTTAGCTTGATGCTGGCCGCGCACCATCACTGATGCCAATTGGGAGAGATCTCCGCCATTGTGTCTTGCTGCACGCTCAGCTTGGCCTAGCTCCCCCAGAAATCCCAGCTGTGCAGAGAAAATAGCGGGCATCAGATCGGCCCACTCAAGCTCCCGATTTAACCACGTCATAGCGGTACGACCATTACCATCTGCGAAAGGATGTAGATCTGCCAAAGCCATTAACACAGTGATGGCTCGCGGGTATCCAGGCGCGAGCTTGCTATAGATATCGCTGACGAAGCGCCTGAACGTAGCGCTGGCAAAAGCGGGTTGCACCCTGCGAACTGTTGGCGTGTCAGCGATTATGTTTTGCGTATATTTGAAGTGTCCTGCAAGAAAGCCCGGCACGTTATGCACTCCCAGTGCGTGCCAGCGTCTGAGGTGGGTTTCAGCCTTGATGGGGTCAGTCAGGTCAAATTCACATAAACGAGCCGCTTCAATTGCAGGCGCCATATTAACGGACTGGAGTAACTGTATCGAAGTCTCATTGCCTACCTTGCCATGTTGCTTGAACTGTTGGTACTCATTGACATTAGAGATTAGGGGAATCATGAACATTCCCTCAATTTGCGGCCACTCAGCGGGCAAATTGGAGTCAATCGGTACGGACTCAATATCAATCGTGCTAGCAGACTCGGCATAACGATGCAGGGTCTCCAGCAGATGCTCGTCTACTTGTTGGAGATGTTTAGGGAGTTTGCGCAGGGCCGTCTCCAGCGGTATTGGATCCTGAGCGATTGTCAATTGCGAAATAGCCTCCTTGAGGCGTTCATGTTCTGATAGCGCTAGTTGGGCAGAATCTACTTCCTCTTTTTCGAGGGCCGCGAGCGATAAAGCTGATAGGTTCGTTAGTTGTGTCTGGGCTTCTTCGAAACGGTTTCGCGCGATCTGTAGCGTTGCGAGATTGACTCTTGCTATCGTGAAGTTTGGGTCCATCGCTATGGCCTCTTTCAACAGAGTCTCTGCTAAGTCATAATCGCCTTGCGACCTGGTTGCGCAGGCGAGCTTGTTAAGGGACATCGGATTGCGCTCTAGGTCAACGGCAGTCTGATAACTGTTGAACGCTGCTTGCCACTGGCCGAGCATGCGCAACGCATCGCCCAAAATAAGATGCGATACCATGAGGTTAGGGTTCATTGTCACGGCTTTTTTTAGCGCGGTGGCAGCAAGATCAAAGTGCTTCAATTCAACCTGAGCCGATCCTAGATTGATCCAACCCTCGACTCTGTCTGGCACGAGCGAGGTGGCGCTGCCAAATGCAACTACTGCAGCCGCTAAATCGCCGTTTTGAAAGCTTCGCTGGCCCATGTTCATAAAGCCAAGCCAGGTTTTTTGGGTTGAGGCTGATGCGGTCACTAAATTTTCGACTCCTGATTATTGGTTGGAACACGGTAGCGCTTGATTGCTGAAGCGCGCCTGCGGTCACTTTACCGGCAGTTTACTTGCGGCCAATAGCGGCCGCGACTGTCTTGAAGATACTGCTGCTTAGAGGTTTTAATGGTTCGGCAGTATGCCCTAAAATGTTGCATAGACATAGTAGGAGGCACTTTAAAAGAGAGTAACGTCCGCTCTTATCGCGGGTGGACTTTATCCACGCTCCATTCACCGTATACAGTTTCGCCTGTCACGCGATAGGCAGGGATGTACCAAAACATAATAGTAGTTTTTGATTGTCTTATGTTGTTGACCGTGGAGCTGTGTAAGTCTGGTGTCTTAAGCTGTAATACACTCAGCGCCGTGCTTCAATCGCTATGCGCCACTTAAATATCACTAGGTAAATCATGAACAGGCAATCGGAAATCAACAGCAAAAAACCACTTGGGCTTTTTATGGTCGCCATTATTGGTTTCTCATCCAAAGAACGGTATCTACCCATGGCCACCCGGTTTTCTCACGCGATCTCCGCCTGCTGTTTTTGACCCTGCTCGCGATCACTACGTGGCAGTCTTACAGCATCGCTCAGCTCGCATTACCTTATGCACTGCGCTTCATCCTGATGATTCTTGGTGGCGCTACGGCGGGACGCACCACGCAAGTGGCCTTCGAACCAGTAGATTTCATTGCGCGCTTAGCTGCTCTAGTACCAAAACCGCGTATCAATCTCACCTGCTACTGCGGCGTTCTGGCACCGAACCACCGCTGGCGCGGGGAGGTCACCCCGGCTAAACATGGCAAGGAGCCTAAGATGGGCGCAAATGCTGAAGTAAAGACACCGGCCGAGTGCCATGCTGCTATGACCTGGTCGCAGCGGCTTAAACGCGTATTCAACATCGATATCGAGGTTTGCGGTCGGTGCGGCGGATCTGCGAGAGTCATTGCATGTATCGAGGACCAGGACGTCATAGACAAGATTCTGGCTCATCTTCGCGACAAGGATCCAGCCTCCTCTACCCTGCCACTATTGATGCCACCATCACGGGCTCCGCCTGAGACACTGCACATATTCGCTTCAAGCGAATCCATAACCACAACGCTAAATCAGCAAGAACGCTACTGAGAACCTCATGGCACGGACTGCTTTGGGCGCTCCTTCAAGAATGACCGAATATGAAGTGCAGGATCACTGACACAGGCAGGCATTCGGTGAGATAGATCGGCTAGTCGCGATATTTTTCTTCCAGGCAACGCTTATTCGTGAGGAGATTCGCTCACGACAGCCCTTTTATTTATCCTATACTTATCACAGATTCAATCCCAGCCATCGGGATGTCGAGGATTTGCTCGCCGAGTGGGGCATCACTGTCACTGAGGAAGCAATCCGCCCATGCCGCTGTCAGTAATCTATTCAATCTTGGCAGGCATCTGGTCCGAGCTCAGCACTATCGGGATCTCAGGGTAAGTGCGCTTGATGAGTGGAGTAGGGCGGTTGCATGAGACTTGAAGCTAAATTCCTCTGATGTCAAAAAGTTAACTTGCCGATACCCTGAATGCGACGTACTGCCTATAAAAAAAGGGGCATACGGACGTTCTTGTATTAGACTCACAACTATAGAGCTTAGGCAAACAATAGGCTTCAACCCTGTGGATAATTCAGGAAATAAAGGATGATACGAGTCAAGAAACTACTTTCGAGAATCGATGTAGCGTCGCAGTCGGGTATTGAGATCGGGCCCCTTAATAGACCAATCGTAATACCAGACATGGGCGACATTGCCTACGTTGACCATGCCAGCACAGAGCAACTGCGTGAAAAGTATAGAAATGATCCCAATGTGGACATAGAGCGGATCATGGATGTGCGTTACATCTGGGGCGATAAGTCTTTAGAGCAGGCTGTCGGACCTAACAAGAAGTTCGATTATGTATTGGCCTCACATGTCATCGAGCACGTCCCAGATGTGGTCACGTGGCTGAAGGAAATCAGTACCATTTTGAAACCCGGTGGCATTCTCTCACTTGCCATTCCAGACAAGCGATACACCTTCGACCAGATTCGCACATGCACGTCCAGCGCGGATCTGATCGACGCATATATTCGCAGGCTGAGAAAGCCGTCATGCAAGCACATCTTTGACCACTTCTCGCTGGTCGCGGAAGTTGATTGTCAGAAGGCTTGGGCGAGTGAATACCAGCACCAGGCACCAAAGAAGATGCTCACAGAGGAGATTGCGTTCCAAATGTGCCAAGACGCTGTGTGTCATGACAAATATGTCGATAGCCATTGTTGGGTATTTACGCCCTATTCCTATTTTGAAAACCTTAAAACTCTGATTAGATTAGGGCTTCTTGATTTCGAGGTCGTCGATTACTTCGATACGGAGTATGGTGAGATCGAGTTTTTCGTGATGCTACGAAAAATCGATAGTGCTCTGCAAGGTGAAGACAATAGGCATCGAAAGTTGGACAGTATCCCGACGATTTCGACGCCGCCGGCTTTGGAGTTGCAGTTGGAGGAGCTACAGACCGTAGTCGAGCAACAAACACATCTTGTAGCGGCGATGAGGCAGTCGAGGAGCTGGCGTATTACCGCACCGCTGCGCGGCGTGACGACATGGGGTCGATCAAGGCTCAGACATCCTTGGCTCCGACGGGCGAAGCGGCTGGTTGAGTACCTTATCAGATACTGAGCGGACTTCGTTCAAGTCTGGAACTTGGTACCACAAATACAACAGTGTCGGGGCAGGGGATAGGACTAGCGGTTGCTGCCGATATTTCTAAATCCTACGAGGGAGAGCTTTCAATCGGACAATCAAATAGGTTTGAGGGTGAAAGATCTAAGTGTTTCTAGAGAATTTTACGAAAAGCTGGGGTTTGTGTTTCTGGCTGGACCGGTCGGCCCAAAGCCTATAGCGATAATGGAGCACCCATCAGGTGTTAACATTAACTTTATCCTGAACGCAGGTGCAGAGTGTACCGAGAATGTAATAATGGACGTCCCTGAAAAAAATACTGGGTACACACATGTAGCGCTAGAAGTAACTAGTTCAGAATCTGCAAAAAATTCTGTAAAAGCTCTTGGTATTGCTATTACTGGCGAAGTTGAGTTTGAAGGGGCTAAATTCTTTTTTATAAGGGATCCTGACAAAAATGTTATTGAATTTCATGAGCCAGCACACAGTTAACAAGGCAATTATTATCGCGCCTGCGGCGCCGAACGGTCGTACCTCCCGCCGGTTATTGCGGTGTTAGGTGACCACAGGAATTTTTCGATGACGGATCGAGTATTAGAGGCTCTTAGAACCGATAGAGTAAGTAAAAGAAACATCTCATTCGATGAAATAAGGAATATTGCCGGGGTGGATTCTGATATATGGAATGAGTTAGGCCGCGGGAGAGCAATTCTTTCATCAGAAGAGCAACTCGATCAATATTTATATTCGTATGGCCCAATGATTTCCTCCCAGTTATTCGTCTACTAAATCGAGACGCAGGGCCAAGTCCCGACTGAAAGACGGCACCGCAAGTTCCGGAGATTGATGCGGCCCCTCCGCCTGCACGTCAACGATTCCAAGAGAGTTGCCACTCCACGAGTCAATTCACTCTCCCTTCCAACGACCAGCCGACGCAAGCGGTAGCGCGATGATTGCGCCCTCAACGAAACTGCGATCGGGCGTGTAGTACTCGTGGGCCGCGTTTCGGACCCAGGCAAGTAATGTTGCGCAGCCAGAGAGCACGTGGGCCACGACCTCTTGATCAGGCGCGTAAACGGACAGGCTCCGGTGGCTCTCGAACGACTCACGCGCGAAGGGCACCCCCTCCGTCAGGCGCGCTAGCGGAGTGAAATGAAAGTACCAGTCCTGGGGGTCGATCACCCAAACTCTATTATGTCTTCTGACGCCCACCCCGTCAGTAGGTGTTGTGTATCTTGCTGCCACGGGTGGAAGCCCTCTGTATAAAATTCTTTATACGGTGCAAGGCCTCCGCTGAAGGCACCTTGCTCTCCGAAAAGCCCCGCTAGTCCCTTGCGCCAAACTTTGAGGTCGAATAGCTTGCCGTCTTTACGCAGTATATAAACGAGGGCGCGCGTCAACTCCAAACCAATAAAAAATGTCGCGCGGCGCATCACGGATGTGCGCAATTTCTCAGTACCACCTACAGCGACGAACACATCGAACGCAACAGACTTGTGCTCCATCTCCTCGGCTGCGTGCCAGCGCCATAACTCACGCATTGATGGGTGCGCCTTATTCATAATTGAATCTGAACTTAACAAAAGTTCCGAGAGAACGGCCGTAAAGTGTTCGATTGCCACGGTAATGGCCAGGTTCTGGATAGGTGAGAGATTCTTCTGTGCCCAAGCCAGCCGACGTGTCAGCTTGCCCTCGAGT
>JAQWNG010000014.1 GCA_029246385.1 Halioglobus sp. | reverse complement strand
CGGTGATGGCCATTGGCGCCTGTTCAATATTATTGATGACCCAGGCGAGACAAAGGATATAGCGTCATCACACCCACTGCGCTTCCAACGCATGTTATCTGGGTATCAGCAGTACCGCCGAGATAATGGCGTAATGCCGGTGCCGCGTGGTTATACACCGATAAAACAGCTTGTTTCCAATATATTGCTACAGTATCGGGACGCAGCCATTGTGTTGTTATTAACACTGCTGTTTTTGCTGCCGTTTTATGTTGCTTATCGAATGACGAAGACACGGCGCGCATGATGACGAAGGGCTGTCTCTATAGGCTCTGCCGCCAAGCTGCGTTGACGCAGTTATATTCGCTGGCGATACTGCTTAAAAGCACGCTTTTTGTTGGGGCATTGCTGTTCACGCCACTGGCAGTGAGTGGAGATATCTCTGGTTTTTGGAAACACGTCAAAGCACCTGTTTGGATCGATATCCAACTGGAGGAGGGTAGTGGTACCGTGGTTTGTAATGACAAATTTCCTGATCGGGTGGCTCGCAACATACTGAAAGATAAAAGGGGCATAGTTAAGTAGTGTTGTTGGGTGGCGCCAGGAACGAACCGCGTTATTATGCTGGCTCCCGCTAATTGAATTAACAGAAAAATTTATGTCTTATATCGCACCGTATTCATCCCAAGAGGAGTTTCTTAACGCACTCACCCACGGCGTCGGTGTTTGTGTCGCTGTTGCAGCGTTAGTTTATATGATTAATGTAACGCCGGCAGACCTCAGTGGATGGCAGAAAGCGGGTGTTGTTGTTTATGGTATCAGTTTAGTTCTGATGTTCTTGACATCGACGCTATACCACGCGGTCGCTCACCCGAGGGCAAAACAAGTACTAAAGCGCTTTGATCACTGTGCGATTTACCTGCTAATTGCCGGGAGCTTTACACCACTATTAACGATTGCAGTGCAAAGCCCGTCTGCGAACGTGGTGTTAATTATTGTCTGGTTAATGGCAGCGGTTGGCGTCGTTTTTAAGGCGTTTTTTGCTGGAAGATTTGAATGGATTTCGATTGGCACATACCTGCTAATGGGGTGGCTGTCGGTGACGTTAGTTTACGAGTTGTATTTGGCACTCCCAACGCCGGGCTTTGTGTTACTCGTGGCGGGAGGACTCGCTTATACCGTTGGTGTCATTTTCTATATGAGTAAAAGAATTCCGTTTAATCACGCCATTTGGCATTGTTTTGTCCTCATTGGCGCGGCAAGCCACTGCTGGCTTATCGCAGTACATGTGTTACATAGTCGTCAGATCGCGTAGTGAACCCGTTTTTGCAGGTGTCTCGAAGATCGTGCGATTTATTGCAATTTAAAATAGTAGAGAGAGGTAAACCGTATGACTCAAAGCTACCAGTCAGAAACTGAAAAACTAATGACCGATGTAAACGATGGTGTGCTTACCATTAGTTTTAATCGCCCCGAAGCCATGAATGCATTACACCCCGAAATGCTTACTGAGCTCGGTGCATTGGTAGAGCGTGCCAGTGTTGATGATGCCGTCTGTGTCATTGTGCTGCAGGGCGAGGGACGAGCTTTTTCAGCCGGTGTAGATCTAAAAATACTGCAGGACATAGAGCCTGCCTATGGCCGCATAGGCGATCTATTTGACGAACCCGCTAGGCAAGCTTATACCGCGATCCGGAATGCCCGGATACCCGTGATAGCCAAGGTCCATGGCGCCTGTTTCACCGGCGCATTGGAATTGGCACTGCACTGCGATTTTATTTACACCACCGAGACCGCAAAATTCGGTGATACCCACACCAAATTTGGCCTGCGCCCCACGTGGGGCATGTCACAGACACTGTCACAGGCCATAGGGATTCGCAAAGCCAGAGAGCTTTCTTTCACCGGGCGAGTGGTTAAGGGGGACGAGGCCGAACGCCTCGGCCTTGTCAATAATGCTGTTGCCGGACAAGCAGAGCTCGATCAACTGGTCGCCACGCGCGCTGCACAAATTGCCGATAATTCTCGTGCCGCCGTTGCAGCGATGAAAGATCTGTACCGACTGAGCCAACAGGGGAATGCTATCGAAGAAGCACTGGCGAAAGAGCTAGACGCTGAATACACTGATATTTTGGATACCGCAGCGCGTCTCGCTGCATTTCGATAGTTGCCTGATAGCGCGTCTATTAGGTCACTAATGTGACGTAAAATTTATTATTTATAGGAGCTGTCCGTTGTCGACGTTGCAATGGGATTACCCAGAGGCACATATCATTGAACACACTGCGACAAGTGATGAAGCCGATGGCTATGGACATATCAATAACAGCGTTTATCTAAGTTGGCTTGACCAATGTGTGTGGGATCATTGCAATGCGGTTGCTATGCCGCCTGAAACATGTCGAGAATTAAATCGAGGCTTTGCCGCTGTTCGCCATGAGATTGATTACCTGGCAGCTGCCTATCCCGGTGACCGCGTTGCAATCGCCAACTGGGTGACATTAAACGACGGACGCTTGCGCGCAGAGCGAAGGTTTCAAATCATTCGAATCAGTGATAAGAAAACGGTACTGCGCGCACGCAGTGACTATATTTGCACAAATTTGACCAATGGCAGACCCGCCCGCATGCCCGACATTTTTAAGGTCTGTTTCGCGGTACCACCGAGACTCGATTCTTTCCTAGCGCAGGCACAATGTGACGATAAAGCATCGACCTAGCGCAGCTTGTCAAAAATCTGTGCGTATCCCTGCGTCAGGTTGCTGCGTTCTTGCCTTCAATACAATGGTTGGGGCAGCCTCGTCCACAGCCATTGCTATTACTGCGTCAAATAATGAATGGGCGACGACCAGGCGCGCTCTTGAATCGTCGTTGCCAAATCGGGCCGGGGCGATACACCGGCACGAATGGCATCCCACGTTGACCAGCGGCACGTTGGATTTTCCAATGCCCGCGCATAGTAAAAGGCGCGCTGCTGTGGATCGAAGTCCGGATCGTGCCAAAGAGCCGATAGTTCTGCTGCGCCTGTCTCA
>JAQWNG010000007.1 GCA_029246385.1 Halioglobus sp. | reverse complement strand
TTTGGACAAAAAAACACCTCTAAAAACTTCTGCTCCGGGGGTCAAGGCAGAGTATGAATGATTTGAAGTCACCGCAGGGAAACCATTGACGACAGATGCGCGACAGTAGGTTGGGTATTGACACTCCGCGGACTGCTAATTACTATTCGCGCCTTCCCTACGGAAGCCTTTCCGCCTTAGCTCAGTTGGTAGAGCAATTGACTGTTAATCAATGGGTCGCTGGTTCGAGCCCAGCAGGCGGAGCCATACAAGTTAAAGGGTTGCAGAAATGCAGCCCTTTTTTATTGCCTGGGAAAACACTTTGGAGACGTTATTAAGACATCTTGGCTCAACTTTGGCCTATTTCATGACCGACGAATTAGTGCATCGCTGCCGCCATAACGTGCAGGACCTCGTAACCAGATTGCCTTTGCCCTGGGCAAGTGGACCTACTGATCACGTTTATTGCTAGCCAAAATTTTGTCAGCACGGCTCTGTAGGTGTCGTTTTGTTCGCAAAAAATCGAACCCATCGTCAGCACTCGGAGGGGCATTTCCTCTACTGTTTTTCTTTATTCGCGTCTCATCCACACGCGGCATTTGCTTATTCTGCCCCGCAATCGTGCAGACTATATAGAGAAGAACCGCAGCCGTTAGAGCTATCCACTTGATGATATAGGACCACAGCAAAAACGAGTAGTCACCCGAGCGTTCAGCATAATCCAGATACTCTCCGTGAAAAGTATGTATCGCAATGACCACCACAGAAAGTGCGAGCAAACCTCGCCAACGCGGCTTCAGCCAGAGCAGCACAGAGCTAATCAAAGTGAACTTTAACAGCTGATTTAGCATGTGCTAACTTAAGCCCAGCGCAATAAGCAGGGCCACTGCGGCAGACTGCTTCAAACTTGTCTTTACATTGTCTTCTTCGGCCCTAACGACAATCTCAATTTCATCTTCCGTGAAATCTTCAAACGGCTTCTGAGAAAGCGCAATTTTGACCTTTGCCTGAGTAATTGCCCGCTCCCGAATTTTAGAACGATATCGATTCACCAGACCGTCCTTTACCTCACCGATTTTTTTCATAACCCAGAAAGCTTCCTTCTGTATCTTATCTGCCACATGGCTTCCGGCCATTGGGCGACTGTAACGCGTCTCATCTGACTCCACTATAGCATTACCAAATTTAGAGCGTCATTAACAGCAGTGCAATCTGCGATTTAGTCTCTGGTTTCAAGCGCAGACATGAGACTATCGCCGCGTCCAAACACCCATCAGACCACCCTCAATCGAGACCTTGCAGAGATTCACACCTTATTTCTATAGAATGGCTAAACTCGCTGTTAAGCGATTACACTGTTGCCGCGCGAGCTCCAATAGCGGGTGAATCATTGTCAATTGGCGTGCTCGAGCGCAGGTGAAGCCGGATACGCTAACCACGGTCCATACGCTTTGCCATTGGCCTGCTAGCGACGTAGCATTTTTGATCTCGACTTAGAACAAAAAACACCATAGTATGTGGGGATATAAAAATTAGTTTTTACTCTGCATTTTCTGGAGAAGCACAATGATTAGAATGATTTCCTGCCAAACAGCGGCAAAATATCTGACAATTTTATTCATTTTGCCACTGCTGTGGTCTTGCTCTGGTGGCGGCAATAATGATGATCCGATTGTAATAAGCCCGGTAGATCCGGATTTTCCTGAGTATGCTTTAGTCACACTAGAGCCCGGTGATGATCTTGAAACTCGAACATTGAGTGCGCTTATTACCGCGGAACCGAACACTATTATCCAACTTCCTGCAGGCACGTTCGATTTCATAGGAGAATTAAGTTCAAGCGTCGACAATATTGTCCTGCGCGGCACCGGCATGGGCGCAGAGTCTGGGACCGTCCTGCGCTTCGATGGTCAGACCAGCGGAGCGCAAAGTCTGTTAGCCACCGGAGACAACTTCGTGGTGCAAGACCTCGCTATAGAGAACTCACCCGGTGACGCTATCAAGGTCACTGGCACGAACGGCGTTACTATTCGGCGGGTTCGTGTGGAATGGACTAACGGACCCGATGTTAACAATGGCGCCTATGGTTTATATCCCGTCCAAACTCGCAACGTGCTTATCGAAGATTGTGAGGTGCGCGGCGCCAGCGACGCAGGCGTGTATGTGGGCCAGTCAGAAAATATCATCGTGAGGCGTAACTATGTCTACGAAAACGTGGCTGGCATTGAAATCGAAAACTCTAAATTTGCCGATGTGTATGAGAATAATACCACTGGCAACACAGCAGGCATTCTGGTGTTCGACCTCCCTGGACCCCCTATTCAGGGTGGAGAGGCGACGCGGGTTTTCAATAACATGATGGTCGCTAATAACGAGCCAAATTTTGCCCCTGCTGGCAATATCGTTGGCACAGTGCCTTCCGGTATCGGCCTGATGATCATGGCCAACGATGACATTGAGGTGTTTGATAATACCATCACGGACAACAAGTCATTTGCAACACTCACTGTCAGCTACTACTTTGTCGATAGCGACGTCAGCAAGCCAACTTATGACCCTGTTCCAGAAAAAATTTATATCCACGATAACACCATGAGTAACAACGCCTACGACCCGCAAGGTGATGCCTCGCTAGTCGGACAAGTTCTCGGCGAGCCTCAGGATCATTTCTACGACAGCTCAGGAGTTGGAACCGATTATGGATTACTGGTTGAGTTTCCCGATGGCTTAACCGAGAGCCAGGCAGTCTGTATTGTGGATAATGGTCCCGAAACCTCCATGGGACAGTTCAATATCTCGGCGGTGTTCGCTTCAGAGTTTGGCGATATCGCCGCTTCCACGGACTCTGCATTGTTTGACTGCCGCCATGCGCCGCTTCCACCGATAGTGCTCGAACCGCCCGTTGATCCGAATAATCCGGAGGCTCCGGCGGTCGACACCGCAGCACTATGCAGTGCCGAGGGCACAGATGTAAATGTCGCCGCGTTCGTTGCCGACTGTCCGAATCTGTCAGATTACCGTCTCTTCGCCGACGCCACTAACCCGCTTAAGAGTCCCAACGGTAACGGGGTTAGATACGATCTGAATACCCCACTATTTTCAGATTACGCGAATAAATATCGCTTCGTCTATGTTCCGGACGGCTTAGCAGCAGCCTATCGCAGTCAAGACGTGTTCGACTTCCCCGTCGGAACCATTATCGCTAAGACGTTCACCATTCAGGCGGATTTGAGAATTGCTGACAGCAGGCAGGATCTCATTGAAACGCGCCTGCTAGTGCGCCGCGCTGATGGTTGGAAAGCGCTGCCATACACTTGGAATCCAAGCAAGACGGACGCAGCACTGACTGTCACCGGCGGCACACAGACTGTAAATTGGGTCGACATTAGCGGGGAGGCGCAGTCCACCGACTACATCATCCCTAACTCCAACAACTGCGCCAATTGCCATGGCGAGGACGAACTGCTCCCGATAGGCCCAAGGGCGCGCTCGCTAAACAAAGACTACGCTTATGACAGTGGCATAGACAATCAGCTGACCCACTGGAGCGAAGCCGGCATTCTGGCCGGTGTGCCGAGCGATCTAAGCACCATCAATACTATTCCGTTGTGGGGCGACACAAGCGCCAGTCTGGACGATCGCGCTAGGGGTTATTTAGACGTCAATTGTGCTAGCTGCCACAGTAGCGCTGCGGGCGCTGGCAACACCTCGGGTTTATTCCTAGAGTATTGGCGGCCATTCGGATTTGAAGTAGGTGAATGTAAACCACCGGTCGCCGCGGGAGACGGTTCAGGTGGACTCAAATATAGCATCGTTCCGGGGAGTGCGGATGATTCTATTCTCCACTTCCGCATGAATTCAGACGAGCCCGAAATACGTATGCCAGAATCAGGGCGCAGTGTTATTCACAAAGAGGGGGTGCAGTTAATTGCCGATTGGATCAACGGTATGACCCCGGCGGAGTGCTGATGCTCCGACTGCAGATACGCGCGGTGCCGGTGCCGGTGCCGGTGCCGGTGCCGGTGCCGAGCAATCATGCATCAATGTGATCAGGTGTTGTCGGGAAACAATTCCTTTACATTAGAAGCCGCACTGTTAAATTTAGCGGCAGGACCCACGGCCATCGCTTCCGCTTGTCTGTTCCAAAGATAATCGTAGCGAACGCGATGGTTGCCGAAACCACTCACCGCGGAATTCAATATTGAGCTGACACCATCGCAATCGAGGGCGTCGCAATGCGCTTTCAACGTCACCAGTAGTGTTTGAATGTGATCAAATGGCAAGCACTCCTCTTCCGCACGCATAATCATCGGATGTCCGGTTCCACTCACTTTAGTTCCAAGTAATAATTCTTCATGCAGTTTTTCACCTGGACGTAGTCCAATAAATTCAATCTCAATGTCTCCGCCCACAGGGATAACATGCTTCATATCATGGCCGCTTAGCCTAATCATTCGCTTCGCCAAATCCACAATACGCACGGGCTCACCCATATCCAGCACAAACACATCGCCGCCCGTACCCATTGCGCCTGCCTGCAACACAAGTTGTGCCGCCTCTGCAATACTCATAAAATAGCGGGATACCTCAGGGTGAGTTACGGTTACAGGGCCCCCTTCTTCGATCTGCTGTCGAAATAGCGGAACTACGGACCCAGAAGAGCCAAGAACATTACCAAATCGCACCATGCAAAATCGGGTCTGTGTCTCTTCTTGAGCAAGTCCCTGTAGGACCATTTCTGCCAGACGTTTCGAAGCACCCATGATGTTCGTGGGACGCACTGCTTTATCTGTCGATACGAGCACAAAGGTCTCTACACCTGCCTTCCGGGCGGCCTCTGCTGCATACCAGGTGCCAAACACATTATTAGCTACGCCTTCCGCAATATTGTATTCCACCAGCGGCACATGTTTATATGCAGCCGCGTGATAAACTGTATGTACCTTAAAAGTGCGATAAACACTCTCCAATCGATTCTGGTCCTGCACTGAGCCTAGCAGCGCGACCAACTCCGAGCGCAAGCCAAGCTGTTTCATTGTGTCGCGTAATTCGCGCTCTATGCAGTAAAGCGCATACTCAGAACTGTCAAATAGAATCAGTTCTCGTGGGGCTGACATCAATATTTGACGACACAACTCCGCGCCAATCGACCCGCCTGCGCCTGTCACCAAGACCACTTTGCTTGCTATACAGCGCTCAACTAACTCGGGGTGCGGAGGAACCGGCTCCCTGCCCAGCAACTCGTCCAGCTCAACATCTCTAATCTGATTGATGCTAGCCTCACCAGCCAGTAATTCGTTGATCGTTGGGACCGTGCGCACATGGACAGGCAGACCGACCAGTGAATTGATTATCTCCTTGCGTCGCTCTGGCGACGCAGAAGGAACGGCTAACAGCACTTGCGTTACATCATGCTGCAGGACCAACTGCTCTATATCCTCCGGACATGCGATATGTAGCCCATTGATGACCGAGCGTTGCAAGCGATGGTTATCATCAACAAACGCCACAGGATTAAATTGCTCCCCATGATGCAGACCGTTCAGGAGCTGTCGACCAGACTGTCCAGCGCCGTAAATAATGACATTTTCAGACACAGAGCGCAGCCTCGCCTGATAATATCCGCGCACGACGAGTCTCGTACCGCCGATACCGAGCAATATAATCAGCCAATAAATGAAAGGCGTCGACCGCGGCACACCAGCCCGCGTGAAAAATACAGCGGCTCCCAATACAAGGGAGGAATAACTGGCTGCCGTAATAAGGGCCCAGATAGCCTGTTGACCCATGAAACGAATAACGGCCCTGTATAATCCTAGCCGCAGAAAAATAACTGCACTGGCAACGATGGTCACCGCCGCACAGATCCATTCCAATGGCCCCAACTGAAAGTTTGTGTGGCCCCAGGGCACGGCGACAGCGGCCCACATCGCGCCGGTCACATAGACCAGATCGAGCATTAGCAGACACGCCTGCTTGATATTGCGAGGAAGCTCCACCACCTTATAAAGAACATCCCGAGAGCTTGCTACCAAGCTGACGAGCCAACGCACCACAAAAATATCAGACCACTGTTGCACGTTATTACAGCCTCTAGAACAACGATGAATCCACCTTTCACCGCTGTATAAACACTTTCAGACAAGTAAATATTACGCTAATCTGCCGACCTTGACCACGCCGCAGAGAGTGGGAACATATGCCAAAATTACAAAAATAACACTATAAATCGGCCAAGTTTGCACCGCCCATGCTAACGGAAACAACCACAACACGTTTATCGCCAGCAGTAGCATATCGACACGGCGGTGCGAATCCCAATGCCGACTCAAGCGCTGATAAGCGTGCAGCCGATGCGGTTGCGTGAACGCTTGTCCGGTAAACAGTCGCCACACTAAAGTCCAACTCGCATCAGCAATAAATATAGCCAGCAGTATCACCCAACACCAAGGGTTTAGCTGGCCCTGCACAGCCCCAAGAAGCGCGATCGCCGCCAATAAAAACCCGGTGGGGACACTGCCAGCGTCACCCATAAATAATCGTGCGGGAGGATAATTCCAAAGCAGAAAGCCCGCATGCGCCGAGGCCAGCAACAGGCAGAACATGGCATAGCTATCGCCGTGCCCGGATCTTAAGGCGAGCCACGCGCCAAAGCAACAGGCCAATACTGTTTGCAGTGCAGCGATGCCGTCAATGCCATCCATAAAATTATATAGGTTGAGCACCCACAACATCGCCAGAGCAGCTAACAACCAAAGCACAGTGCGACTCGCACCGCCATCGACAAATAATGGCTGTAACAAGGTATCCGCTGCCCACAGGCACACCAAAGCATAAAAGGCCATGCGCACTCGCGCCGATAAACCTCGAAGATCATCAATTATGCCCACTACCATCAGCAGCAGTGCACCGACGGCCAGCAGAACGAAAGAGTCTTCCCGGCCGTCATAGTATACCGCCGCGAAGAGCAGGCCGAAGGTGAAGGCCAGCAATATTGCAGCCCCTCCGCCGTGGGGAGTCGGTTGCGAATGAGAGCTGCGCTCGTTAGGCATATCAAAAACCTGTCGAACTCGAGCGAACCTTAGGTAACCGAAGCACAGCACGACTGACAAAGCGAACGTAGTCATTAGTACTATCATGAAATAGTGCCTCGTAGCGCAATGATATCTTCAATGACGTGTTCCAGCATAACTCGAGGTGCCCAATCCGTATCCCCTATAACGGCAGTATTGTTATACAGTTCAGTGCCAAACAGCTTTTCATAGCTAGACCCACTTTGCTGTCCAGAAGCCATATCAAGCATCCGCGCGCCCAGTGACCAAGCCCAGTGTGGAAGCCAATCAGTACCCGTCCCCTTTCCACTGGCTGCGCGTATCAGATCGTAAATGACTCGCGTACTGTAACTATGCGAACCGCAGGCGATCCACAGGCGCACGCCCACGGGAGGTCGCTGTGCTATTACACACAGCAAGGCGACCAAATCCTCCACGGCAATCATGGAACGGGCGCCCCGCTCTGGCGGTCTAGGTAAACCCCAGCGTATACCGCGGGCAAACGCCTGTAAATTGCCTTTGACATCATGCCCATAAACTAACGCCGGCCGCAAAATTACTATAGACATGTCATCACCGGAAAATATTTTTTGCAGTGCGCATTCCGCATGCCACTTGGACAATCCATAAGGGTCACTGGGCACAGTGCTCTCACTTTCTGAACGCCTGTGAAGAGCTTTGGACGGACCCATCGCTTTTACGCTACTCAGAAATATAAAACACCCGACCCCAGCCGCTGACGCTAATCTTGCAAGACGTTCCGTTGCGCGATAATTTAAGGCTTCATACGCTGGCGCCGGCGACTGCTGATGGGCAATACCCGCTAAGTGAAAAAACACATCCACCTCGCTCAGTAAATCTCCACTGGGGTCATGCACCGTAAGGTCTAGTGCCAAGGTGGGTTTACCACTACTCAAAACGCCGCCATGCCTGCTTAACGCAATAACGACATGGCCTTGAGCTTCGAGTTGCTGGCAAAGCTTGCGGCCGATAAAGCCGGTGGCACCACTGACAAGGCATTTCACGATATTGGGTCACTGTTGTGAAGAAGGGGGCAGAGCCCCCAATAATACGGATGCGGTTAGCTTATTCCAGTGTTATTACACTGCGGTTCATATCGATCGTAGACTTTCCGATTCCCTTCACATCTGCGAGCTCGTCAACAGATTCAAAGGGGCCGTAAGACTCGCGGTAGCGCACAATTTCCATCGCGCGTGACTCGCCTATTCCCTTGAGGTTTGCTGCCAAGGCTGCGGCATCAGCGGTATTGATATTTACCGAAATGACTACCGGCAAAATATTCGAACTCTGTTCTTGCGCTAGCGCTGGCGGACTGCCCATCAGTAACCCCACTACCAGTGCTAATATGAAAGGCGAGGTTACGCTTGCATCCCTACACTTTATCCTAAGCCTATTTCCAGCCGCCATGGCTGCCCGAATATTGCCTTCTATCCAGTGAGCATTGATCATAATGAAATCTCCATTTACGTAAACTGCTTCCATGCAGACATCCGCACTACTAAAATCTTAGCACTTATCGGGGGTAACGTTGCTCTGAAGACCGCATATGATTTTACAGCGTAACGCCCAGCTGATGGTGGACACGTTCAAGTGCTGCCAAAGGGTCTGTCGCGGCGGTGATAGAGCGGCCAATGACCAGATAATCAGACCCCATAGCGATGGCCTCTGAAGGCGTCACCACACGACGCTGATCTGCACCATCATCGCCGCTCATGCGGATACCCGGGGTAACTAAGCAAAACCCATTTCCCCTTGCTTCGCGCACTGCTGATGCCTCTAACGCCGAACAAACCACACCGTCCAATCCACTGTCGGCGGCAAAGCCCGCCAGCCGTAAAACACGATTTTTTGCGGTTTCGCGATAACCCATTTCCAACAGGTCTGCATCGGACATACTGGTTAAAACGGTCACGCCAATCAATAAAGGACGCTGGGAAAAGGCTGAGACCGCTTCGCCTGCGGCCGCCATCATTCTGCCGCCACCGGAGGCATGAACGTTAACCATCCAGACACCAAGTTCCGCTGCCGCCCGAACAGCGCCGGCCACCGTATTTGGAATATCATGAAATTTCAGATCTAGAAATACCTCAAAACCAAGGTTCTGCAGTTGTTCTACCAATACAGGCCCGCTGCTGGTGAACAGCTCCTTCCCTACTTTTAAGCGACACAGCTTTGGCGACAGACGTCGCGCTAAGTCCAGAGCGTTAGACGCCGAAGAATAATCCAAGGCAACAATGACAGGCCCTGTCACGAAACAAGTGGTGAAGAGACTTCACCTCGCAGCTTGTTGGTCTCGGCCCCGGACTTTTCCAGTTGTCGTCTAGTAGATCGAAGCGATGCGCGCGTTCGCAGCAGAATCAAGGACGAAATAAGCATCCCCAAAAGCCCACCCAGCACGAATGCGAGCAGAATCCATACCGCCAAACTTTGTGGTTCGAAGCTATAGACTAAAATATCGAGAGGCACCTGCACCTTGTTTTGCAACGTGAACAGAACACTGATCACAAGCATGGCCAGTACGATTAAAACAGTCAAAAGCTTGCGTAACGGCTTCATTGAGTCACCTAGGTCACTAAAAAATATTAACAAAGGGCTATGACCCTTCGATCATTTCGCCTAATGGTCGCAGATCAAGCTTGGGACTCAGATCGCAAGCCTATATTCACCCGTTCACGCAGTTCCTTGCCCGGTGTGAAATGAGGCACGTATTTACCTGGGAGCTCCACAGCATCACCGGTCTTAGGGTTGCGACCGCGGCGAGGTTCGCGAAAGTGCAGCGAAAAACTACCGAAGCCACGGATCTCGATACGTTCGCCATCAGATAATGCCTGCGACATGTGTTCAAGAACGGTCTTTACTGCCAGTTCCACATCCTTGGAAGATAATTGGCCCTGCCGAGACAAGATTGTCTCGATCAGCTCACTTTTAGTCATGCGACTCTCCTTCTCGAGGTGCTTTTGTGGCCTATGTCGGCAGAGTCGATATTGTGTACTCTTCAATAATTTTTCGCAAGTCCCTATTTTATAACGAAAAAGTGGTTTCAACTTGGCATGGCAACGCCTCAATTTTCTCCAACAAAAAAGGGCCCATCAAAGATGAGCCCTTTAGAGGAAACGAGCCGAGGCTCAGCCGTAAGGCTATTTGTCGGTCATCTGCGCCTTGATAAGGTCACCGATCGTGCCGGGTGACGATGTCTCACTCTCAGTGTCCTTGAGAGATTGCACGGCCTCCTTTTCATCGTCAAAGTCTTTCGCCTTAATCGACAGGGCTAGAGCACGGGTCTTACGATCAACTGAGGTTATTTTAGCTTCAACAGAATCGCCAATCTTGAAAGAATTGCGAGCGTCTTCGATTTTTTCACGACTAATATCAGAGGCCTTCAGAATTCCTTCAACCTCTTCAGCCAGCTTTATTGTCACTGACTTAGCATCTACTTCTACAACCTCTCCAGTGACGATGGCGCCACGATCATTTTCGGCAACATAGTTGCTGAAAGGATCGTCTTCCAACTGCTTGACGCCAAGGGAAATACGCTCGCGCTCAGAATCGATTGACAGGATAACGGTCTCAATTTCATCACCCTTCTTATAATTACGAACGGCCTCTTCGCCCGTTTCGTTCCAGCTAATATCAGACAAGTGCACTAAGCCATCAATATTGCCTTCCAACCCGATAAAAATACCAAAGTCAGTAATCGACTTGATATTGCCCGAGATTTTCGCTCCCTTCGAATATTGTGATGCAAAAGCATCCCAAGGATTTTGCTGACATTGCTTGATACCCAGTGAAATGCGACGACGCTCTTCATCAATATCGAGCACCAGCACCTCTAACTCATCGCCCAAATTGACAATTTTAGACGGATGAACATTCTTGTTCGTCCAATCCATTTCAGACACATGAACCAGTCCTTCAACACCCTCTTCCAACTCCGCAAAACAACCATAGTCCGTGAGATTAGTGATTTTAGCCATTACACGGGTGCCCTCAGGGTAGCGCCCTGTGATTTCCAACCATGGATCTTCACCCAGCTGTTTCAGACCCAGTGATACGCGGTTTCTCTCACGATCGAACTTGAGAATCTTGACGTCAATTTCTTGGGCAACTTCCACAATCTCGGAGGGGTGCTTGATACGCTTCCACGCCATATCGGTAATGTGAAGCAAACCATCAACGCCACCTAAATCTACAAAAGCACCGTAATCCGTCAGGTTTTTCACGATACCCTTAACAGACATGCCTTCCTGCAGAGACTCCAGCAGCGCATCGCGCTCGACGCTATTAGCTGCCTCCATCACAGCGCGGCGCGACACCACGACGTTGTTACGCTTCTGATCCAGCTTTATAACCTTGAACTCTAGCTCCTTGCCTTCCAGGTGCGCCGTCTCGCGAACCGGGCGCACATCTACCAAAGACCCAGGCAAAAAAGCCCGGATAGTGTTGATGTCGACAGTAAAACCGCCTTTGACTTTTCCATTGATAATACCGACAACCACGGCGTTGGCCTCGTGTGCTGCCTCCAGATCTTTCCACGATTCAGCACGCTTGGCTTTTTCGCGAGACAGTTTAGTTTCACCAAAACCATCTTCCACCGCTTCTAGCGCTACCTGTACTTCGTCACCGACACTGAGGCTACAATTGCCGCTGGCATCGACAAATTCGTCAAGAGAAATAACACCTTCGGACTTCAAGCCCGCATGCACGGTGACCCATTCGTTATCGATATCGATGATAACGCCGGTGACAATCGAACCGGGTTTCATATCGACGGTTTTTAGACTTTCTTCAAATAGCTCCGCGAAGGAATCGCTCATTACACAGTACCTGTTTAAATTGATCGAGCCAGTTGCCTGCCTCTACCGCGTCTCCAGTCGACACGGGTCATCTAATAAAAAACTGCATTGCCCACTCTAAACTGGAGTCCGTGGATAAAGCAGCGTTAAACGCCCTTTACGCAAGAGGTTTGAAGCGCCGACGGCTACTCATCAAAACCCTTGTTCCTCACCTCGTGCATTACGCGCTCAAACACTTCTGCAATGGAAGAGGCGCTGCTATCGATCACAATGGCGTCTTCTGCCGGAACGAGTGGAGAGGCTTCGCGGCTTCTGTCGCGCGTATCTCTCTCCTCTATATCCTCTAGAAGGCGCGGCAGACTAACACTTTCCCCCTTTGCAATCAACTGGGCATAGCGACGCGACGCACGCTCTAACACACTGGCCGTAAGGAAAAATTTAAGGGGCGCATTGCGAAATACCACTGTACCCATATCGCGCCCATCCGCCACTAGGCCAGGCGAACGCTGTAACTCTCGCTGACGCTGCAACAAAGCCTCACGCACCGCAGGAATAGCAGCCACCTTGGATGCTCCGCGACCACCCTCTTCTGTGCGAATAGCGAGACTGACATCCAACCCCTTATAGGCGACCAGAATTTCCCCACTTTTAGCCGTAGAAAAAGCAACCTCTAGATGCCTCGCTATTTGGGCAACTGCACTATAGTCATCCCAACTCACCCCTTCGATCACGCAAGCCTGCCCTGTCACGCGATAGAGTGCACCGCTATCCAACAGATGCCAACCGAGGCGTTCGGCAAGCATATGACTGATAGTGCCCTTGCCCGCGCCCGAGGGGCCATCCACTGTAATCACTGGGACGGGGGGCAACATGGCTAACTTGCCGCAGTGTGTATTTGCAAGCCTAGACTGCGAGCTAGAGAATCGAAGCCTGGGAACGATGTCGCCACATGATCGCAGTCCAGTACGGTAATTTCGCCTGTCGCGCGCAAGGCAGCAATGGCAAATGACATCGCAATGCGATGGTCATGATACGTCTTGATAACGCCGCCACCGAAAGTGCCACCTTCTATGATGATGCCGTCTTCCAGCACTTCATTCGTGATTCCCAAGGTACTAAGCCCCTCTGCCATAGCAGCAATACGATCACTTTCCTTGACTCGTAATTCTTCAGCACCCCGCAGTATTGTCCGGCCCACTGCACAGGCTGCAGCGATAAACAAGGCGGGAAACTCGTCGATCGCCAGTGGCACCTGATCTACTGGTATATCTATACCCTTTAATTGTGCTGACCGCACATGGAGATCGGCAACGGGCTCTCCTCCCACTTCACGCTTATTGTGGAAAGTGATATTCGCCCCCATCAAGCGCAGCACGTTGATAACACCAATTCGAGTCGGGTTGATGCCCACATGCGTCAGCATCAGCTCTGAATCAGGCGCAATGCTCGCCGCTACAAGGAAAAAAGCCGCAGAAGAAATATCCGCAGGCACATCGATGTCGCAACCCTTTAGACTGCCGCCGCCAACTAGAGCAATCGCATCTTGATTGGACTGCACTGAATAACCAAATCCCCGCAGCATACGCTCGGTATGATCTCGCGAAGGCCCCGGTTCTCGAACAGAGGTGCGCCCCTCGCTATAGAGACCCGCCAGCAGCACACAAGACTTAACCTGAGCGCTTGCCATAGGGAGTTCATAGTGAATGCTGCGCAGTTGCTGTCCTCCACGAATGATGAGTGGGGGTCGCCCGCCCGAGGCGGATTGTATATTCGCACCCATCATCGTTAAAGGATCGATTACCCGACCCATGGGTCGACTGCACAGGGAGGCGTCACCCGTTAGTTCGGCATCGAAGTCCTGCCCCGCTAAGAGACCGCAGATAAGCCGCATTCCGGTACCGGCATTACCTAGATCCAGCGCCTCGGCAGGAACCCTAAGGCCGCGGAGTCCAACACCGTGGATGGTAACATTACCGTGGTTTGGACCCTCTATCTCGACGCCCATTGCACGAAATGCAGCCAACGTCGCCATAGCATCCTCACCCTCCAAAAACCCCTTAACCCGAGTGGCACCATTGGCTATGGCACCCAACATGATAGAACGGTGGGAGATAGATTTATCCCCTGGAACCCTAGCCTCCCCGCTCATTGCGCCACCGGGCAGTATATTGAATTGCATAAGTCTTTGGGCACCTCAGGAGGGTTTTGGCTGAATACGCTGAGCCAGTAGGGTCGCGAACTCGTTTCGAGCCTGCTTGGCTCGATCAAACGTGTTAAATAGTTCGTCCGCTTTCTCATCCTGCACCGCTTGCCGTAGCTGAGCGAGATGATTGCTGAACAAATCAATTGAATCGAGTAGCGCAGATTTATTCGCAATAGCGATATCGCGCCACATTGCGGGGTCGCTCGATGCAATGCGCGTAAAATCTCGAAAACCACCAGCGGCGCTGCGAAAAATATCTCCACTGTTATCCGCTGACGCTAATGCATCGACCAAAGTATAGGCCAGCACGTGCGGCAAATGGCTGGTTGACGCCAGCACTGCATCATGTTGCTCCACCGTCATATCTACTACGTCTGCACCGGCACTGCGCCACATTGCGCGCACCAATTCTACCGCCGCGGGATCATTCGCGGCATCGGGCGTGAGGATTACGCGGTGATTGACGAACAGTTCCCCATCTGAGGCGCTCACTCCACTGCGTTCTGAACCTGCTATAGGATGGCCCAACACAAGCTGCGGTGGCATTACTCCCGCAATTCCAATAGCGGCATTGCGCAAATTACCTTTGACACTGGCCACATCAGTGACCACCGGACCCCGCCCGCGCCCCCGTAGCCGAGGCAAGATTTTCTCCAGCATCTGCACTGTCGTAAGTGTCGGAGTACAGACGACGACGATATCTGCCCGTTCAATCGCTTCGTCAAGATCGAGCGTAAATTCGTCTATGACACCCAATTCCACACCGCGCTTTAAAGAAGCCTCTCGGTGTCCGTAGCCGATAAACCGCTGGCTGAAGCCACTAATGCGCAACGCCCTAGCAAGCGAGCCCCCGATAAGACCGAGACCAACAATCACCACATTATCAGATGCGTAAGTCACACCGTACCTAAAACAGCGCCTGCGGATAAGATCCCAGAGGCTTCAATAAAATAGATTGCACTTCCAACTCGGCAATAATCGCAGCGACTTTGTCGTCCTGCAAATGGCCCTCAAATTCAATAAAAAATACGTAGGCCCACTTCTCAGTGCGAGAGGGTCGAGTGTCAATGCGGGTGAGGTTGATACCGCCACGCCTGAAGGGTTCGAGCAGTGTAAAAAGAGCACCTGGTTTGTTGCGACTGGAAACAATAATCGAAGTTTTGTCCCGGCCGCTGGGAGGAACATGTTCTCGTCCAATGATTAAAAACCGCGTGGTATTGTTTGCATAATCCTCAATATGTGTCGCCAGCGTATCTAACTGATAAAGCTCCGCCGCCATGTCTCCCGCCACTGCTGCCACGCCCTGACATTCAGCCGCCATGCGGGCCGCTTCTCCGTTACTGCTAACTGCTTCGCGCTCGACATGCGGCCAATGCTTATCCAGCCATTGACGGCACTGCGCTAATGCTTGCTGGTGTGCACAGATGCGCGTGACACTGCCTTCCAAGGTGTTCGGGGCCACCAATAAATGATGCCCGATGCGCATTTCCACTTCACCCGCAATCTTCAGCGATGAGTCCATGAAGTTGTCCAGTGTATGGCTTACCATCCCTTCGGTTGAATTCTCCACTGGCACCACACCGTAATTACACTCACCCGATTCAACCTGCGAGAATACCGCGTCAATGGTGGTTTGCGGCACGTAAACGCCGGCATGGCCAAAGTGTTTAATGGTCGCGCCCTGTGTGAAAGTGCCTGCGGGGCCGAGGTAGGCAACTTGCAATGGCTTTTCAAGGGCAAGGCAAGCGGACATAATTTCACGAAAAATATGCACAACACTCGCGGCATCAAGCGGACCCGCATTGCGCTTTAGAATGCGCTCCAATACCTGAGCCTCGCGCTCCGGCCTGTAATACACCACCTCTGCCTTGGCATCACCGCGCTCATGGGCCGCTGCAACGTCGCTCATTTTAATCTCGGCGACACGCTGTGCGCACTGGGCCCGACGGTTAATCAGCGCCTGAATATCCTGATCGATGGCATCTATATCCGCCCTGACCTGATCGAGATCTCTGGAATCTGTCATAAGCAGAACATCAGCCGTTACGTTGCTCGAAGCCCAGCATGAACGCTATCAACGCATCCACAGCTGTCTCACTCACCGCATTGTAGAGGCTAGCACGCATACCTCCCACTGACCGGTGGCCCTTAAGATTCAGCAGGCCCGCTGACTCCGATTCCGCAAGAAATTGCTTGTCCAAACCAGCATCCGCCAGAGTGAAGGTAACATTCATTAGGGAGCGACTCGAAACCTCTACCGGGTTGGCATAAAAATCACTATTGTCGATCGCCGCGTAAAGCTTTTTAGCCTTGCGTCGATTGATGACCTCCATGCCTGACAGCCCGCCCTGCTCCACCAGCCAATCAAAAACTAATGCCGCCAGATACAAGGCAAACGTCGGCGGCGTATTGTACATAGACTCATTATCCGCAGCCACCTGCCAGTTAAGCATGGCAGGGCACATCGCATTAGCCCTACCGAATAAATCACGACGCACAATTACCAAGGTAAGACCAGAAGGGCCGATATTTTTCTGCGCACCCGCATAGATAACACCAAAGTCTTCTACCCGTGTCGGCCGCGATAATATAGTAGAGGACATATCCGCCACTAATGGTGCCTCTACCTGCGGCGTCCAAAAATACTCTACACCACCGATAGTTTCGTTCGGCGTGTAATGCAGATAGGCTGCGTCGGCGTCTAATTGCCACTGAGTTTGAGGCGGAATGGTGCTGAAATTGGTGTCTTGTGAACTGGCAACAACGTTTACCTCACCGTAACGCCGACCTTCCGCTATCGCCTTTTTTGACCACTGTCCCGTATTAACATAATCCGCGCTGCGCTTATCACCAAGCAGGTTGAGCGGAACCGACGCAAACTGTGTGCTGGCCCCCCCTTGTAAAAACAACACCGCATAATCGTCAGACACGCCAAGCAAGCTTCGCAGCGTTTTTTCTGCGTGATCCACCACGCCCACCACTTCCGGGCTTCGATGGCTCATTTCCATCAAAGATAAGCCCTTTCCGTGCCATTCCATCATATCCTTACGAGCAGTCTCCAGCACCGACTCCGGCAAGGCGGCCGGTCCAGCACAAAAATTATGACAACGGGACATTTTACTTATTTCCTCATATCTTTAGGGCGCGATGCATTAGTCAGCGGCGCCGTCTTCTATTCCATCTTCACTGCTTTCGAAGCTTGCGTCAGAATCGGGTTCATCGATACGTTGCACGCCCACCAGACTTTCTCCGCCCTTGGTTCTGATAACACGCACACCTTGCGTATTACGACCCAAAATTGACACTTCATCACTGCGCGTCCGCACCAGTGTGCCTTGGTTCGAAATCAGCATGAGCTCGTCACCATCAAATACTTGAACAGCACCCACCATTTTACCATTACGATCGCTCGTCGACATCGCAATCAACCCCTTGCCACCACGGCCCTTGGTAGGGAAGCCATCGATTTGAGTACGTTTTCCGTAACCATTCTCGCTCACAGATAACACCATGCCGTTTGGCTGCGGTATCATAAGAGAAATCATATTGTGCCCTTCTCCCAATCGAATCCCACGTATGCCGCGCGCTGTGCGGCCCATTGATCGCACATCGGTTTCTTTAAATCGCACGGCCTTGCCCTCGCTGCTAAACAACATGACATCGCAGTTGCCTTGCGTTATCGCGGTGCCAACCAGCACATCATCATCATCCAGCTGCAGCGCTCGCAGACCTACGCTGCGCCTGCGAGCAAAATCTGTCAAGGGTGTCTTCTTAACAGTACCGTTGGCAGTTGCCATAAAAATGTAATGCCCCTCTGAGTACTCTTCCACCGGCAAAATAGATGTGATGCGCTCCCCCGCCTCTAACGGCAATAAATTCACCATAGGACGACCCCGCGAATTACGACCCGCAAGTGGTATCAGGTAGACCTTCAGCCAGTACACTTTTCCCAGATTAGAAAAGCATAAAATAGTGGCATGAGTACTCGCTATTAATAGATGTTCAACAAAGTCCTCATCTTTGACTGCTAGCGCAGCCTTGCCAACACCACCGCGGCGTTGGGCTTGATAGTCGCTCAGGGGTTGAGTTTTGGCATAACCGCCGTGCGAAATAGTAACCACACGATCCTCTTCTGTGATCAGGTCTTCCACTGTCAGGTCGTGCTGGGATGCGGAGATCACGGTACGACGCTCATCTCCAAACTCTGTGACGATCTCTTCTAGCTCCTCGCGAATTACTAACTTCAGGCGTTCAGAGTCAGTAAGAATATCGAGAAAATCAGCAATCTCGGTCAATCTTTCTTGGTACTCGTTTAACAGCTTTTCATGTTCTAATCCGGTCAAGCGATGCAGACGCAACTCTAGAATCGCCTGCGCCTGCACTGGTGACAGATGATATTTACCATCGTGCATGCCGTATTGAGGTTCCAGTTCATCAGGCCGACAAGCGCCACTGCCAGCCCGCTCCAGCATTGTGCTAACGTCACCAGTTTCCCAAGGCTGCGCCAATAGTTTTTCCTTGGCCTCCGCCGAGCTGGGTGAAGCTTTGATCATCGCAATAACTGGATCAATATTACACAACGCAATGGCGAGTCCTTCCAAAATATGACCACGCTCGCGCGCCTTGCGCAGCAGATATACTGTGCGCCGTGTCACAACTTCGCGACGGTGGCGAATAAAAGCTTCAAGTATTTCCTTGAGATTTAGAATCTTCGGCTGTCCGTCAACGAGGGCAACCATATTGATACCAAATACGGATTGCATGCTGGTTTGCGCATACAAATTATTGAGCACAACATCGCCGATTTCACCACGGCGCAACTCTATCACTACCCGCATACCATCCTTATCGGATTCATCACGCAGTTCAGTAATGCCTTCAATTTTTTTCTCTTTTACCAATTCCGCAATGCGCTCGATCAAACGCGCTTTATTCAACTGATAAGGCAACTCGTGAATTAGAATAATATCCTTGCCACGCTTTTCGTCGTGAATAACTTCTGCCCGCGCGCGCACATAGATACGTCCACGTCCGGTACGGTAGGCCTGAATGATGCCGGCTCGTCCATTAATAATGCCCGCGGTGGGAAAGTCGGGCCCCGGGATGTGTTCCATCAACTCATCAACGGTCAACTCTGGGTCGCGAATCAATGCCAGACAGCCGCTAACCACTTCTGTCAGGTTATGCGGCGGAATGTTAGTGGCCATACCCACCGCGATACCTGAGGAGCCATTGATGAGCAGGTTGGGTATCCTGGTCGGCATGACGGCTGGTATGTGTTCGGTGCCGTCATAGTTCTCTACAAAATCCACGGTTTCTTTATCGAGGTCGGCCAGTAGCGAGTGTGCGATCTTACGCATGCGAATCTCGGTGTAGCGCATTGCGGCTGCAGAATCTCCATCAACGGACCCGAAATTGCCCTGACCATCCACAAGCATATAGCGCAGTGAGAAGGGCTGCGCCATTCTCACAATAGTGTCATATACAGCGGAATCACCATGGGGGTGGTACTTACCGATGACATCACCAACCACACGGGCAGATTTCTTGTAGGCTTTATTCCAATCGTTGTTGAGCTCGTTCATCGCAAATAGGACGCGACGATGCACAGGCTTCAATCCGTCCCGAACGTCTGGCAAAGCCCTACCGACAATCACACTCATCGCGTAATCCAGATAAGACTTCTGCATCTCGTCTTCGATATTGACGGGGACTATTTCTTTGGCTATTTCACCCATGTATAACGATTTCCTAGAGTAACTGCGAACATGCATCGAAGACAATATTTGGATCTTAAGTGAGTACTCATTGCAGCGACCATTGCACACTGCTTACCACTTAATTCTAGCTCTGTATTATACGGGAAGGTTCCCCCTTCCCGCCATGTTTTTGCAGAAAATCAGGCCAGTTTAGGCCGTGTTTGCTCTATTTATGGTTATACTTTCGCAAGGATCTGCTTGTGACGCCTGTTCTAACGGGCAGGACGGCAGATTAGGGCTAGCACATGTGCCCCAAGAAACAGGGAAAAACTATGACGTTGCCACAAAAAAGGGCAGATTTGCTGATTCATCCGGACTGGATAGTGCCGGTGCTGCCGCACGGTGCAGTGCTGAAAAATTACAGCATTGCGTTGTCGGAAGGCCGCATTTCTGCGCTGCTACCTCGTCTCAAAGCAGAAGCCATTGACGCGCATGAGACACTTGAGTTGCCCGGCCAAGCGCTGCTGCCCGGACTCATAAACTGTCATGGGCATGCTGCGATGAGCCTATTGCGCGGCTACGCTGACGATCAACCTCTAATGCCCTGGCTAGAACAGCATATCTGGCCTGCCGAACAAGCGCATGTTAGCGAAGCATTTGTGGACGATGGCACAACGCTGGCTATAGCCGAGATGATACGTTCGGGCACGACAACTTTCAGTGATATGTATTTCTTCCCCGATGTCTGCGCCGCAACGGCGCAAAAGTTGGGTATGCGCTGCCAGATTACCTTTCCGATTTTTGATTTCCCCACTGCCTGGGGTCTGGACGCCGACGACTATATCAGAAAAGGGCTAGCCCTAAGGGATGACTTAAAACACAGTACTTTGGTGACTGTGGTTTTTGGACCCCATGCTCCCTATACCGTTAGTGAAAGCAACTTAGTTAAAGTTGCAACTCTCGCTGCCGAGCTAGATGCGCCGGTACAAATTCATCTGCACGAAACCGCCAGAGAAGTCCTACAGGCTGCAAAACAGAATAAAGAACGCCCGCTGGATATGCTATATCGGCTAGGGCTGCTTAGCCCACGAACCCAGTGCGTACACATGACTGATTTGCGCGATGAGGACATAGCGCTGTTGGCAGCGACAGGCGCTCACGTCGTGCACTGCCCACAATCGAATATGAAGCTGGCCTCAGGTGCGTGCCGAGTCAGCAGCTTGCTGGAGGAAGGGGTTAATATTGCACTGGGCACGGATAGTGCCGCCAGCAACAACGACCTCAATATGTTCGGAGAAATACAGACCGCAGCACTTCTGGCTAAGCTACAATCCAGCGACGCTAGCGTCCTCCCTGCAGCGGATGCACTGGCAATGGCGACCATTAATGGCGCAAGAGCAATGGGACTGGAAGATAGAGTCGGCAGCCTAGAGATTGGCAAACAAGCCGATCTAATTGCTGTCGATTTATCTGGCCCTGAAACTCAACCGCTGTATCATCCGCTGTCACAGTTAGTTTATGCCTGTAACGGCAGCCAGGTGACGCATAGTTGGATCGGTGGCGAGCCAGTGATGGTGCAGCGACAACTCACCCGAATTGACCTCGAGGCACTGGCGACACGCGTCAGTGCATGGCAACAGCAAATTAGTGATAATGCGAGTCGACCACAATGATTAAAGATTTGAATGTAGACCCGCAGGAAATCGCCAAGTTTGAAGCACTTGCCTCGCGCTGGTGGGACCGCAATAGCGACTTCCGTCCGCTGCACGATATCAACCCCCTACGCGCCAATTATATCGATCACCATTCGCCCGTCGCGGGCAAGCAACTATTGGATGTGGGATGTGGTGGCGGCATCTTAGCGGAGTCCATGGCCCAGCGTGGCGCTATCGTTACGGGTATAGATATGGGTGAGGCGCCACTAGCTGTAGCGAGGCTGCACCAATTAGAATCCGGTGTCGAGGTCGACTACCGACAATCCACTGCAGAACAACTCGCGGAGACGGCACCGGAAAGCTATGACATCGTCTGCTGTCTCGAAATGTTGGAGCACGTGCCCGAACCGGGAGAGGTCATCGCAGCCTGCGCTAAACTGGTAAAACCCGGTGGCGCGGTGTATTTCTCGACCCTCAACCGCAATCTAAAGTCGTTCGCGTTCGCCATTGTCGGTGCCGAGCACATTCTACAATTACTTCCAGCGGGCACTCATGAATATGCTAAATTCATAAAACCTTCAGAGATGGCCAGCTGGCTTCGTGAAGCGGGGCTAGTCTTGCAAGGTATGACGGGGCTTACCTACAATCCGCTTTCCAAACGCTATCGACTGACTGAATCAGATGTCAGCGTGAACTATATGACACGCACCGTGAAACCTAGCTGATGAGAGATCCAATCTCGGCGTTTCCCAAAAATTTAAAGGCAGTCATTTTTGACTTGGATGGAACTCTGGTCGATACCGCGGACGAGTTTGTATCGGTTGTGCAGCGTCTGCGTGCTGAGCATGGATACGATGCGATGAATCCACAGTGCATCCGTGCCTCTGTTTCCAACGGCGCGCGTGCACTGGTCAGCTTGGGTCTGGACATAAATGAAGATGCAGCGGAATTCGAGGGTAAGCGTCTACGTCTACTGGACCTCTACAGTGAGGTTGTAGGCACAACAGCAGCGCCATACCCCGGCATCGAGCCCTTACTCGCGCGATTGCAGGAGAGGGGAATCGTTTGGGGTATCTCTACAAATAAACCACGAGCGTATACTGAGCCACTGCTGGCACGCCTAAACATACAGCCGTCCCCAGGCAGTGTGGTTTGCCCAGACGACGTTACCCATCGCAAACCGCATCCAGAATCCCTCTATCGTAATTGCCATGACCTGAACTGCGCGCCTGACGAGGCAATCTACATTGGAGATCATTTTCGTGACATTGAGGCGGGACGACGCGCGGGCATGTATGCTATTGCCGCTGCTTACGGTTATATCGAAGAGAGTGATGACCCTCATTCCTGGGGTGCCAATGCGCAGGCATTATCGAGTCATGATCTGCTCGAACTCATTTTGGGAACGCAGTGACCAAGGACACAGCATGCAAATATTAAGCATCCCCATAGATTACAAGCCCCGTACTAATCTGCTGTCAGGAAAGACAATTCTAGTCACAGGAGCAGGTGACGGCATAGGTCGCAGCGCGGCGCTTAATTATGCCAAGCATGGTGCCTCAGTGCTGCTTCTTGGACGCACGGAGAAAAAACTGGAAGCCGTCTATGATGAGATCGAAAACGCAGGCGGCCCCAAGCCGGGCATCATAGCAATGGATTTAGCCACCGCTCCAGAAACGCTGTATGTGTCCCTCGCTGCAAGCCTTGGGGAAGAATTTTCCTGCCTCGATGGTATACTGCATAACGCCGCACTTCTGGGTGACCGCCGCCCCATCGAAAGCGCCAGATACACAACTTGGCACGATGTCATGCAGGTGAACGTCAACGCCCAATTTTTATTGACCCAACATTTTTTACCCCTGCTGCATCAGGCTCCTGCTGCCTCAATTATTTTAACATCATCCACAGTCGGCCGCGTGGGTAAGGCGTATTGGGGCGCATATGCAGTATCTAAATTTGCGACTGAAGGCTTCATGCAAGTGTTGGCCAGTGAATTGGAGAACACATCAAAAATTCGCGTCAATAGCCTCAACCCTCGAGCCACTAATACGGCCATGCGTAGAGCCGCCTATCCCGGAGAAAACCCCACAGGCAATCCCGCACCGCAGAAAATAATGCCGGCTTATCTTTTTTTGATGGGGGATGATAGCGCCGGCATCACTGGCAAAGCATTTGATGCTCGCTAAGTAGAATCACTCTGCTGTCAACGGCCACTCTTCTTTGCCGCACCGCGCCCAAGACGCTTGCCAAATTGTCGCTCCATGACTTCGCGTTCTCTGGCGGTACTGCGTTTTATCTCTTTAGGTTTCAGATTCGCAGTGCGGTATAGCGATTTGATATCCGCGCGTTCCATTTCCATCCACTGCCCCTGCTTGACCTTCGATGGAATAAAAACCTCTCCGTAACGCACCCGCTTTAGGCGTGATACAGTTAAGCCCTGCGACTCCCATAAACGGCGAACCTCGCGATTGCGTCCCTCCATAAGAACCACATAGTACCAACGGTTAATGCCATCGCCGCCGCCGTCTTGAATATCTGTAAAACGCGCCATACCATCGTCCAGCATAACGCCCTCCAACATACGCCTGAGCATGTCCTCCTGCACATCCCCCATTACACGCACCATGTATTCACGTTCAATATTGGAGGATGGATGCATCAACCCATTGGCCAGATCGCCGTCGGTCGTGAACAACAACAGGCCAGAAGTATTAAAATCCAATCGACCAATTGAAATCCAACGACCGGACTTCAGATTAGGTAACCGCCCAAATACCGTGCGACGCCCCTCCGGGTCACTGCGTGAACAGACTTCGCCAGGAGGCTTGTGATAAAGAATACAACGCGCCTCCTGTGCCGGCGCTAGATCGACGGCGCGACCATCAACCGCCAGCCGATCATGATCGTCGACACGATCTCCCAGACGGGCAGCTTTACCATTAACCGCCACTCTACCCGCCTCAATCCATCGTTCTATTTCTCGGCGAGAGCCGAGCCCAGCACGGGCAAGCACTTTTTGTACTTTCTCTCCCCCCGTAGGTCCGGGTAGCTCAGGCTCAGTCTGCTGGACCTGCGACTTCAGCAATGGCTTCTGGGTTTTTTTTACCATGACTAATCAGGTTTTCGGTTGGGGATTAAATGACTCGGTTTGCACAGGGTCAGCCACTGCAGGCGCCACATCAGTCTCATCGCCACTGCTGTCAATATCTTCATTTGACGACGGCACTCTAGCTGCAAGCTCATCTGCGGCCTGCGAGAGCGTAACAGCAGCGTCACTTCCTTGGCCCTCGCCCAAGACATGCTCAGTGCCACCAACCAGGCTCAGACCTGAGGCATCCTCACCCGCGTCGGCACCGCTTGGCAGTGACTGACTAAATCCGAGCTCCGCATTCAATGTATCCAGATCACGTATCTCAGCCAGAGCGGGGAGTTGATCCAAGCTTTTCAAGTTAAAATAGTCCAGAAAGTGTCGCGTGGTGGCATACATAGCCGGGCGACCCGGAACATCACGGTGCCCCACGACACGAATCCATTCACGCTCATGCAGCGTTTTAATAATATTGGTGCTGACAGCAACGCCACGGATTTCCTCTATTTCTCCACGAGTAATAGGCTGCCTATAGGCCATCAACGATAACGTCTCCAGCAGCGCGCGCGAGTATTTTTGCGGACGCTCGTGCCATAAACGCGCCACCCACGGACTGAGCGACTGACGCACCTGATAACGAAAGCCTCCAGCCACTTCCGTCAATTCGAAACCCCGACCTTCACAGCGCGCCGCAGCCTCTTCAAGAGTCTCTCGAATTGCCGCATTGTTCGGCCGTTCATGCTGTTCGAATAGTTCCGCGAGCTGCGGCACTGTCATCGGCCTTCCCGCCGCTAACAAAGCACCCTCAATAATCTGTACCAACCCTATTTCCGACATACTATTCCGACCTTGCTTTAACGTGGATAGGACCAAAGTTTTCAGCCTGCACGATCTCCACTAGTGCTTCCTTGATAAGCTCCATCAATGCTAGAAAGGTCACGACAACTCCCAAGCGCCCCTCTGATATTCGAAAGAGCGACACAAACGGCACAAACTGCTGCCCTGTCAACTTTTCAAGTACCTCACTCATGCGCTCTCGAGTAGAGAGTGCCTCCTGCTGAATATGATGGCTTGCATACATATCAGCCCTGCGCATTACCTCGCCCAAGGCGACCATTAATTCCCGCAAATCCACCTCCGGGTCAGGGCGCGTGCGCTTCAGCTCCGGAGGGTTAGCACTACCGACCCACGTATCTCGCTCTACACGCGGCAACTCTTCAATATCTTCAGCCGCTTTTTTAAAGCGCTCATATTCCTGTAGACGTCTAAGAAGCTGCGCGCGCGGATCTTCATCATCGTCCTCCAACTCGCTCGCTCGCGGCAACAACATACGCGACTTGATCTCTGCCAGCAGGGCCGCCATCAGCAGGTATTCTGCCGCCAACTCAAACTGCATTGCATCCATCAATCCCACATATTCCATATATTGCTCGGTAATCTGAGACACATCGATATCCAAGATATCGATGTTTTGACGCTTAATGAGATAAAGAAGTAGATCCAAGGGACCTTCAAAGGCTTCTAGAAACACTTCCAGCGCCTGCGGTGGAATATATAAGTCTTTGGGGATTTCCGTGACGGCTTGTCCCATTACCATCGCAAAGGGCATTTCACCCTGCAATGCCGGTCCGGCTTGGAAAGAAGCCATCGCGGCAGCCGTCTGGGAAGTGTCTTGGCCGGCTAACGAGGCGCTATCAGGCGCGGGAATACCGGCCTTAGCATGCTTGTTGGAATCATCGACTGCCACTTTTTTTATCCGCCTTTAGCTCGACGATAGTATACCTGACAAATGCTAAAAAAGTGAGGCCGTTCACCCGACGATTGATTTAAGACCGCAGATTGGACTCGAGGCTTAAAACAACAGACTGCGGCGATATCAAACCGATCCAGCGCCTAGAAAAGCAACAATTTACGGAAAATATCGTGATATTCGCTGACTATATACACCGCAGGTCTTTCACCGAGGTCAGGAATCTATATACTTCAGTATCGCAGCGCGCCCGTAGCTCAGCTGGATAGAGTAACTGGCTTCGAACCAGTTGGTCGGGAGTTCGAATCTCTCCGGGCGCGCCAATTAAATTCCCCAAATCACGCACCGCAGTGCCGCTGACGGCGCGTGCGCTGCGATGGCTGCCATACTGCTGCGCAAAAAATATCGTCTCCCCTGTCAACGGATCAGCAATTTAGCGTTAGAGAACAGTGATTGCCTAGCTGCGCCAGGCGACTACGCGGTGACGTGCCGCATGATTATTCACAGCAGTAATCGCTCGCTGGCGGTCGTAAGTCACTGTATGTCGACGAAATATTTGTATAAGATGAGGCACCAATCGGGCGTTGAATCCTCGGCCAAGTGGACGCAGGCTGTGGCAACGATTAAAGGTTGCTTTGTTTGCTTAAATGGGAATAATTGTCGTTCTCATTGATATCTAATTGGAAAACACTATGAAATCCCCTGCCACCGCGTGTCTTAGCGCCGTCCAAACACTGACCTATGCGCTCATGCTGATGCTGATTGCCACTGCACCTGCGATAGCGCAGGAACTCAATGTCTATTCAGCCCGCCAGGAAGCGCTGATAAAACCATTGCTAGATGAGTTTTCTGCGGAAACAGGTATCACGGTCAACCTTGTGACCGGCAAAGGGGATGCGTTACTGACTCGGTTACAAGCTGAGGGACGCAATTCGCCTGCAGATATTTTGATCACCAGCGACGCGGGTCGACTGGTGCGGGCAGAGGAGGCAGGTGCGCTGCTAGCGCGAACCTCGCCTGAATTAGAGGCCGCTGTTCCCGCCCGGTTGCGCAGCCCCAAAGGCTATTGGTATGGCCTTAGTGTTCGAGCGCGTGCGCTGGTGTATAACCTTATCAACGTAAATCCTGACACGCTTAGCACCTACGAAGCGCTTGCGCAGCCGCAGTGGCGCGGGCGAATCTGCGTGCGCTCGTCCGCTAATATCTATAATCAGTCTCTAGTCGCCAGCATGCTGGCCACACAGGGAGCAGAAAAAACTGCCGCATGGCTTGATGGCTTCGTGGCCAATTTTGCTCGCCCGCCACAGGGTGGCGATAGAGACCAGATCAAGGCTGTGGCGGCCGGTCTGTGCGACGTGGCCATAGTTAACAGCTACTATCTTGGGGGGATGATGACATCAAGCAACAAGGCTGAGCGCATCGCAGCATCTAAGGTTGGCATCTTTTGGCCAAATCAACATGACCGTGGCACTCACGTCAATATATCCGGCGTCGGCGTGACAGCAGCCTCTGATCAACCTGAATTAGCTGTCCAATTAATTACGTTCCTGACTCGCGATAGCAGCCAGCAGTGGTATGCTGAAACGAATAACGAGTATCCGGTACGCGACAATGTGCCTGTAAGCGAACTGCTAGCCACATGGGGCACGTTTAAGGCAGACCCAATCGATGTAGCTGAATTGGGCAAACTAAACGCTCAAGCCGTAATGGCGATGGATAAGGCTGGTTGGAAATAGCACCCGCGAACATTCAACTGCAACCCCCTCGCTGGCATGGAATGGCATGGCGGGTCGGTCTCGTACTCACCGCATTAACTGTCGCGCTGCCGGTGCTTGTCATCGGCTCAAGTCTTCTTGCACCCTATTCCCCCACGTGGACACACATCCTCGATACCGTCCTAGTTGGCTACTTAATAAATTCGCTGGCGTTAATGCTAGGGGTGGGCACAGGAACTTTATTGCTCGGTGTCGTTACCGCGTGGCTGTGTGCCACCTGCGAGTTTACCGGGCGCAAGCTATTGAGCTGGGGCTTACTGCTGCCTATGGCTCTGCCGGCCTATATTATTGCCTACACTTATACCGGCTTACTGGACTTTTCGGGTCCAGTGCAGTCGAGTCTTCGTGGTTGGTTTAATTGGAGCTATGGCGACTATTTTTTCCCCGAGATCCGATCACTTGGCGGTGCCATTTGCATGCTATCACTGGTGCTATATCCATATATCTATCTAATTGCCCGCGTCGCCTTTACCAATCAATCGGGTGCCGCCCTAGAAGCCGCACGCAGTCTTGGTGTCGGTCGCTGGCGCACATTTTTTCGCGTCGCGTTACCGATGGCCCGTCCCGCTATTGTCGCGGGTCTCAGCCTAGCGTTGATGGAAACACTCGCGGACTATGGCACCGTGGACTACTTTGGGGTAAGCACCTTTACTACGGGAATCTTTCGAACTTGGTATGGCCTGGGCGAGTTGCGCACCGCAGCCCAACTTGCAGGGTTTTTGCTGTTATTTGTGTTCGTACTGATGGCCATAGAGCGCGCATCACGCAATCGCATGCAGTTTCATGCCACTGCGACTCGCAGCGCAATTCAACGGATAACATTGCGCGGCACTCATGCAGCGCTCGCCACAGGTTTTTGTGTACTGATAGTTACTCTAGGATTTCTTTTGCCGGCGATGCAACTACTGAGTTGGGCTAGCATTAGCTGGAGAACTGCAGTGGATAGCCAATTCCTGTATCTGTTGTGGAACAGCCTATCACTCGCGCTCTTCGCGTCATTTATCTGCCTGGTGCTTGCACTATTTTTCGGCTACGGAAAGCGCCGATATCCGGGCGCAACGCAGACGGGTGCCGTGCGCATTGCCTCAATGGGCTACGCCGTTCCGGGCACCGTCATCGCCGTAGGCGTACTCATTCCGTTCGGCACACTGGACAATCAACTTGATACGCTGTCACAAACGCTATTCGGCGTCTCTACTGGCCTGCTATTAAGCGGCACGCTAGTGGCACTTGTTTTTGCATATGTCGTCCGCTTTTTAAGCGTCTCTCTGCAAACAGTGGAATCCGGGCTAAGTCGCATCAAGCCAAGCCTGGATGAAGCTGCCCGCTCGCTGGGCAGCTCAAATAAACGAGCGCTTCGTGAAATCCATCTACCACTGCTGCGCGGCAGTCTTCTCACCGCGCTGCTGCTGGTATTTGTTGATGTACTGAAGGAACTTCCAACGACCTTGATACTCAGACCGTTTAACTTCAACACGCTTGCCGTCAGAACCTTCGAGTTAGCCTCGGATGAACGCTTGGCCGATGCCGCCCTTCCCGCATTGGCAATCGTAATAATCGGCCTCCTCCCTGTAATACTGCTTATGCGTAACCTTGACAGAGGGCCTTCGAGTCATGCCTGATCAACTCAAACTACACAATTTGCAGGTGCAATACGGCGATGTGGTCGCCATACGTGATGTCAGCTTATCGCTGCAAACGGGCGACATCGGCTGTTTACTGGGGCCCTCCGGTTGCGGCAAGACCAGCCTACTGCGCGCGATCGCAGGGTTCGAAGTAATAACAGCAGGCACTATCGCAATAAAAGACAAGCTCATAGCCAGCGACATGATCAACATACCGGCCGAGCATCGCAACATTGGCATGGTTTTTCAGGACTTCGCGCTCTTTCCCCACCTCACTGTGGAACATAATGTAGCCTTTGGTCTACGGCACCTTACTGCTGCTGAGCAGCGTGATCGCATACAAGAGATGCTAGCCTTGGTTGGATTGCCAGACGTCGGCACCAAGTTCCCACATGAGATTTCAGGCGGACAGCAGCAGCGTGTTGCACTGGCACGAGCGCTGGCACCTAAACCTCAATTGCTGCTGTTAGACGAGCCCTTTTCTGGATTGGATGAGGCACAACGTACCAGTTTGGCGAGTGAAATAAGGCTCCTGTTAAAGGCTCAACACGTTACCGCGCTGCTCGTCACGCACGATCAGCATGAAGCGTTTGAGATGGCCGACCACATTGCACTGATGAATGAAGGGCAAGTGGTTCAGGCTGGGACGGGGGAAAGCCTTTACCAGTCCCCAGCTTCACCTTTCGCAGCCAAATTCATTGGAGAAGGTAGCTTAACTAAAGTCATTTCATCAGCCGATGGACCACCCGGCGTCTTGCAGCAGCTACTCAACGGAGCGAACCAACTTACGACATCGATTGAGTATCACGTGCTGCTGAGACCCGAACATCTTGTGTACGACCCTAGCGGCGTTCCTCTGACCATTATTCAACGCCACTATCGTGGATCCCACTACCTGTATGAGCTGTCGCTAGATGACGGACAGATATTGAGGTGCGCTACAGAGCTCACGATTGAATGTGATCGTGGTGAACCGCTGCCCGTGCGCCTAACAGAAAAAGATCTCATCGTTTTTCGGTAACAAAAATTGACTCAAACGGGCAGACCGAATCGCTATCCTGCGCTCGTAAGTGTGAGCGCGGCGTCGCTTAGCATTAACACGCGGACATCATTGGCGTGGCTCCAACTGAATCGTCAAACCCTAGGTTATAAAATAGTAACGGCTCAGCCCAATGAAGAAGGCACCGTCAGACGCGTCGGCAAACTATAGCCAAGTGCTCTGTCGTCGCGGGCAATCTCGACATCGACTTGTGGGCTCAGTCCGAATTCGAGTGGCTGATAAGCACCGGAAGCCAGCCAACTGCCGCTGAAGCGATCCCAGATGGACAGGCAACTACCGAGGTTTTTGCCCCGATGTTGCATGGCAACGCTGTGGTGAATTTGGTGCTGTGCCGGGCTGATGAGGAGCCGCTCTAGTCGGCCAAACCCCAGCCAAATCGGCGTATGCCTCAGATTGGCACCAAAAAAATTGAACAGGAAACCAAGACAGTCCACGCCGAAGATATCGATACCGCTGAGGCGGCCACCGAACAGATATAGAAATAAGCCACTGACCCCACTAAAAACAATGAAGCCGCGAAAAAAATACGCGCAGGATTCTACGGGGTGTACGCGGTGCACCGTGAGTGGCGTGAGATTTGTGGCGCTGTGGTGCGTGCGATGAAAGTGCCATAGCAACGGAAAACGATGGAATGCTCGATGCAGACCGAAGCGGCTCAAATCTTCCATTAAAAATAACACGAGTGTGTAGGCTATCCCCACCGCGAGTGTGGACCCCGGCAAGTCTGGCGCATCGCCGAACTCGCTTTGCATCACACTGCCTACGGCCACGGCGCCCGCCAAATAGCTGCCTACCAGAGGAATTATTAGCAGGATATGTAACGCATGATTCAACAGCAGCAAACCAGCATCGGTGGCATTGGATCGATGAAACCAATACTGCTTAGAAAAAAGTGCAGACACCTGACGTGCTAAATTAAACTGTCGGCTGCGCCAACTCACCGCCAACGATGCCATCAGCAGTGAACTGAGTAAGAACATCCAAAACAGGCGTTTGCTTGGATCGATCGGCCCCTGCAACGGCGTTATAAAAAGGTCTGCCAGATCAATCATAGCGACAGTTTGCGCTGCATTAGAACGTATATCTCACGCGGCCCCGATACAGACGCGGAGAGTTGGGGCGAGCGCCGAAAGGCCGCCAAGATACGATGGCTTCTTCCTCAGTGACATTGTCAACCGTGAACTGCACCAACCATGCGTCTGAGGGTCGCCACAACAAGGACAGGTCGAGGGTTGTGTACTCATCTGTGTGGATGACATCATCAAAGCTGCCTCGTCCGGCTTGATCCCTCATCTCGCCTTGATAACTCACTGCAACGAAGGCCTCCCATTTATTAGCCTCGGCACCAAGCTGTATCCGGCCGATATTTTCAGGGAGATACGGCAATGAATCGCCCTGTTTGACGTTGCCCCATTGAGAGAAGCTAGAGTTGAACGACGTCTGAAAAGAGGATTCCGTGTGGGTGTAGCTGACATTGACAGGAAACTCGACGGCTCCGCCTGCGTTTAGCAGATAATTGCCATATACCTCAACACCGGCGATCTGTACTTCACCGCCGTTAAATTCCTCACCGACTTCACAGCCGCTGTCACTGGCACGGCAGCGTCCTATAAGATTGTCGTAGTCACTAAAGAAACCTATCACCTGCGCCTGCAGCACTTCGGTGTCGTAGCGGAGGCCATATTCAAAGTTGATCGCTTCCTCGGCATCCACGTTACTCGAGGCAGAGGCCCCAGTGGGCGAGAAGCCCTTATTGATGCCCAACAGAAAGCCAAGTTGATCGGTGTATTGCCAAAAGACGCCTGCCCCGGGCGCTAATAGCGACTGAGAATTGCGGCTCTGACGGCTGTTCAGTTCGTCATTAAAGTGACTATCAATATACTCATAGCGAAGGCCCACATTGAATTTCCAGTCCTGCCAGTCGACGGTATCGCGCAGATAAGTCGCAACGGCTTCGGTATCGGCGTCGTTGAGCGTTTTATTCCCACGCTCGATGCCGTCAGTGACCATGTCGCTGTCGCTCATTAAGTAGCTGCGAGAAAAATGGTCGCGATCAATCGAATCGTAATGATAGCGCAAGCCCGCTTCTATATTATGCGCAAAAGCGCCGTAATCGATAGCGTAGTCAGCGGCTACCTGAATGCCGGCGGATTCATACTTGCGGTCATTGTCGGTAACATCTAGCGTGTCGGTAGCCACCAGATTAGAGTTTATGTCACCGCGTATGATATCGACCTGACGCGGGAATAGATCAGGCTGCTCTAAAATAGTGTTCAGGCTTGGCCCTGCCACAAAACCGTCCAACTTGTTCCAAGACCGCTTGAAAGAGTTCCAATAAATTTGCGTACCTATCGTCAGCGACTCGCTCAAATATAAGCCGTGGTCCAAATTTACCAGCCAATGCTCTGAATCGAAATTATCCAGTTGACTAGCGGCATAGCGGCGCAGTGGGTTATTGTCAAAATCCTGCTGCGTCAGGCCGAGATAGGTCTCATCGGAATTCTCGTCAGCGTACCCCGCTTTTAGGATAAAGCGCTGTGGCACCCCTAACAAATCGTCCGGCACCCACTGCATTTTGGCGTTAATATCGTTGCGCTCGAACCCAGTGTCTCCGTCCGTATCCAACTCTTTAAAACCGTCGCTGCCAAAACGCAGCCCGTCAATCCAGTAACCAAAATCACCGATTCGGTCACCAAAAAAAACCTGATACTTCTCATAGCCATCATTGCCGGCACCCAGATCCACAAAGCCCGTTCGCTCATCTGGAATAGCAGGCGTTACCAGATTCACAGAGCCTCCCACATTGTTTGGTCCGTACTTAATCGTCGCGGGGCCTTTAACAACCTCAACCGTGCTCATGCGGCTCACATTGGGCATGTAGTAGGCCGCGGGGGCCGAGTATGGCGCTGGCGTTATCAGGATGCCGTCCTCCATCAGCGTAATTTTCTGGCTGCGCTCGCTGGTGACGCCACGCAGACCAATATTGGGGCGCAATCCGAAGCCGTCCTCCTGACGAATATAGACGCCGGGTATCGTTGACAGCACCTTATTCAGATCGGAAAAGTCAAATTGTTCCAGGTCTGCCTTGTCCAGCACATACGCTGACCCCGACATTGTGCGCGCACCCTCCTTGCCGCCCGACACGATCACTTCTTCCATGAATTCCTTGTTAAAGGCGTCATTGCTCTGACCATCGGCCGCCATGATATCTGCAGCGCCCAGCACAAGCAGAGCAGACAGACTTTTGATTACATGTTTCACGTTGTTTCCTCTCAGTCGTTATCGGACTGGGCCCTGTCGGGCAAGTCCACTTCAATCGCGGCGACAAAGCCAATTTTCAAGTCGTCATTAATCAGCTTAATCACGCCCAACAGATTACACGCAGAAAAACGACCGATGACATCCGGATTAGCATAAGCATTGTTGCAGTCCGTTTCCGCGGCGCTGGAATCGATTGCACTCGCCTGCTCAAAAAGTGACTCAGAGGCAGTGTCGATGAAGGCAATGGCCGCAGCAGTATTATCTGCAAAGCGCTGGTTCAATTCAGGCACGCCGGCATCGTCAATAAGGTCGTCGAAACCCAGGCCGGATCCGCCCGTCATCAACGTGCCAAAGGACTGAAGGTTTGCTCGGATATTGTCCAATGAGTATTGACTGTAAGGTGACTCCACGCTCTGAGGGCAAGACAATGCCGCGCATGCATCATTGACGCCGGTAGGAATAGCCAGTTTGCGATCCGCAACATCGAGATCGAGGTAGAAAAGCGCGTCTGACAACTCCTCTAAGCTATCACCGGTGTTTGCTGGATTGATAAAGGTGCTGCGGTAATCACCGGCGTCGCTGGACCAAGCGTCGCGTAAATCCGCAGCGGTGCTGGCAATATCGCTCGCAACGACAATGGCATATTCGCAGCGCAATAATTGCCGCTGTGCGGCAGGTCGACTGTCCCAATCGGCTGTTTCAACGATCTGACTGGGGCAGTTTTGTGCCAAGTCGGAATTGAACAACAGATATTCAAGCGCACCAATGCCGCGCTGGGTGACGGTTTTACTGTCGATGTCGAAGCCGGGGTCTTGCGCCGATTGCACTACCGACTGATCCACACCACAAAGGCTAATAGACCCAATGGCGCTCGAGTTAAGCCGGTTTGACAGCGCGTTATTGTTGCTGGCTGCCGGTCCGAGGATGTGCAGTTCCGTCTCCTGAATTGCCAACATCAGGCCGTCCCAAGCGTTTTTGGCCGCGTTAACCGCGGCACTCTCATTAGCGGTGCCAATGCTTTGACAATAGGTTGAGATCGGCCCAGTTTCCGACTCAATATCTATCGCCAGTCTTGCTACGGCTTCGTAGTTTGGCAGAATAATGTTGTCAGCATAGTTGGCAAACATAACCGTGAAATCAAAGCCGTCAGCGTCAGAATTGTCGGACCCTGAGCCGCCGGTGCTATCATCCACGCAACCCATTAATGGCAGTGCTAGGAGTACCGCTATTAGTGCTGCTCTGATTAAGAAAAACATGGTGTCGATTACCCTCTTTTAAATCGCAAGAAAGGCGCTTTCGCGCCTTAAGTTTCGCCGTAGCGAACGACAGGAGGGGCTGCCTCCTGCTAGTGAAAGAGCAGTCTGACTAAAGACTGCTCTGCTGGCTTACCAAGTTTCAGCGTTCGTGGAATCGAAACTATAAGCGTCGCGGAGTATATCACGCGCAGCGAGCAAGCCTGCTCGGTATTCCGCTTTTGCCTCAGCGGCGCTAGCGGCACCATTGAAAATAACCCCATTTTGCGTGCCATCGGCCAAAACCGGAGCTGAACCCATCGCCGCCAGTACGCTTTTCAAAGAATCGACGTTAATG
>JAQWNG010000031.1 GCA_029246385.1 Halioglobus sp. | reverse complement strand
TAGGCTTGGCTTTCGCTTTAGGCTTGGCTTTCGCTTTAGGCTTGGCTTTCGCTTTAGGCTTGGCTTTCGCTTTAGGCTTGGCTTTCGCTTTAGGCTTAGCTTTTGCTTTTGGCTTAGCTTTTGCTTTTGGCTTAGCTTTTGCTTTTGGCTTAGCTTTTGCTTTTGGCTTCGCCTTCGCTTTTGTTGGTTTTCTCTTAGCAGTTGCCATTACGCTTCTCTCCAGACTGTTGATGAGGGTACCGCGTTGTTAAAAGTAACAACAATGCAATAGAGATACAACAGTCAAAATTGTAGAAAATTCGCATCTACAAAACACAAATTTCTACTGCTTTTTTTGAAAAAAAATCTTAGACACGCCAGCTTTTTTTATTACATGTTGTGACGTATTTGCCACTAAGAATTTAATGATGAGAACAATGTTTTTCGAATGTCTTCAACACTGCCTTGGCCATCAATTTTGTGATAGCGCGGTGCTACTTCGCCTGTCATTTTTTGATAAAAATCGATCAGCGGACTTGTTTGCTCATGGTAGATATTTAGGCGTTTGCGAACGGTCTCTTCGCTATCATCATCCCTCTGAACCAGCGGCTCACCTGTATCATCGTCTAACGATTCAGCCTGCGGTGGGTTGTAAATCACATGATAAACCCGGCCTGACCCTGGATGTACCCGCCGACCACTCAGGCGCGCTACAATTTCCTCGTCTTCCACCCCAATCTCTACCACGTGATCAATCGCCACTCCGGCGTCAACCATAGCCTGAGCCTGAGGAATTGTGCGGGGAAAGCCATCAAATAAAAACCCATTAGAGCAGTCCGGCTCAGCAATTCGGGCTTCAACTAGACCAACAATGACCTCATCTGAAATCAGGCCGCCTGAGTCCATCACGGCCTTTGCTCGCAGCCCCAACTCAGTTTCTGCTTTTACCGCCGCGCGCAACATATCGCCGGTAGAAATTTGAGGGATATTGAATTTTTCACAAATGAACTGAGCTTGAGTACCCTTCCCCGCGCCCGGGGCACCTAATAAGATCAATCGCATTTGAAACCTCCTTACCTGTTTGCCGCTTGAGAAAATATCTAGCGCTATCGCATAGATCGGGGACTTGACCGCCGGTAACCATACACAGCGCACGGAAAGGATACAAGCATCACTCTCAGTTGCCCAAATCGTCTTTAGCTAGACGCCACAATCGATCAAATTGTTTTTCGCTCATCGCAGATAAGGACGCGCCCTCATCCGCGACACGTCCCTCCATATTTCGAAATCGTCGCTCAAATTTCGCTGTAGACCGCCGCAGAGTTTCCTCTGCATCCAAACCAAGGTGTCGAGCAAGATTTACGCAGCTGAAAAACACATCACCCATTTCATCAGCTGTGCCTGCTGTATGCCGGCTATCCATCGCCTCGCGCAACTCATTCAGTTCCTCTTGTACTTTATCGAGGACAGCATTTGTGTCAATCCAATCGAAGTTTACCTGCGCTGCCCTCTTTTGCACCTTCTGCGCACGAGGCAATGCTGGTAATGCCCTTGGCACATCTGCCAAAGCGCCCGGTTGGTTCTTTTCGCTCCGTTCTATCTGCTTAATTTCCTCCCAACTACGTCTGACGGATTCTAGCGAACTCCGGTTGGATACGATCCCTTCGATGTTTCCTTGTGCGAAAACATGCGGATGCCGTCGAATCAGTTTTTCTACCAACGCTTGAACAATATCATCGAAGGAAAATACATCTTTTTCTCTGCCCAACTGAGCATAAAATACTACCTGAAACAAAACATCCCCGAGCTCTTCGGCAATGTGGTCAAAATCTTCATCCTCTATGGCCTGTGCCAATTCATAGCACTCCTCCAATGTAGACGATACGATGCTCTGAAAATCTTGGCGAAGATCCCATGGACAACCGGTTTCCGGGTCCCGCAGTCGTTGCATCACTCGCAATAAATCTGCAAGCGAGTAGTTTAAAAAATCCATTTTGTTATTCCTTGTAATGCCACCTAGAGCTAGGACAGTACATTTTTTAAGTGATCAATACACCTCAACCATGTAAATAATGCCCCGAGAGCGAAAACCCCTAAGCACAGAAACAGGACACTAGCATTAGCCAGATAATTTTTATAAAAGGTTAATGGCACCGGTAGTCGTGTGCGGATGTATCGGCAGCATTTCGCCCCTCTATCCGCTCCCGAAGATCCCGGTGGAAAGGTAGCGATCGCCGCGGTCGCAGATAATCGCAACAATGACAGCATTTTCGACTTCAAGCGATAGCCGCAGCGCCGCGGCCACAGCGCCACCGGCTGAGGCACCACAAAAAATTCCTTCTTGATACGCTAGGCTGCGCATAGCCAATTCTGATTCCTCTTGCGAAATGTCCAATACCCGGTCGACTCGCGATGCCTCAAATATCTTTGGCAGATAAGCCTCAGGCCAACGACGAATGCCAGGGATGCTAGCGCCTTCCTGCGGCTGCAACCCTACAATCTGCACCTCGGGGTTTTGTTTTTTAAGATATGCAGAGCACCCCATAATAGTACCGGTCGTACCCATAGAACTCACTAGGTGGGTAACAGTCCCGTTAGTCTGCCGCCATATCTCTGGTCCGGTGCCGTGATAATGCGCAAGTGGGTTATCTGGATTACCGAACTGATCCAGAACTATGCCCTGACCTTCAGCCTCCATTTTTATCGCCAGGTCACGAGCCCCTTCCATACCCTCTTCCTTCGATACTTCCAGCAGCTGCGCCCCGTAGGCAGACATCGCCTGTTTACGCTCTAGACTCATGTGCGCAGGCATAATCAAAATTAGCCGGTAACCCCGTATGGCGGCGACCATAGCCAACGCTATACCCGTATTACCACTGGTCGCCTCTATTAAAGTGTCACCAGACTTTATCTGCCCGCGAGCTTCCGCCTCCGCAATCATACTGAGCGCTGGACGATCCTTAACTGACCCAGCCGGGTTATTGCCCTCCAGCTTAGCGAGAAGGGTGTTGCTGGTGAGCCCAGGCAAACGTTGCAGCCTTACCAGCGGTGTATTACCAATACAGGCTTCAATAGTAGGATAGTCAGGCATAAAAGTGGGGCCTCGAAACGAGCTTGTAAGTATATAGAACTTTAGCCGTGTGAAGCCATATAGAATTCACCCGCGGCTATAGCATTACACCTATCTCGTCGATATTGGAAACACGATGGATTCCGCCTCAAGCTAGGACTGGGGCGCATCGGAACGTTTTGAACTCAGAGCCCTTTTGAGCCGGAACAATTCACGACTGTGCAGTGGCATATCGCCTAAATGCGCCGCTAGCACCTCTCTTAACAGCAGCTTAGCCGGAAGTCGAACAGGCCCTTCAAACTCACCGGATTCCATCGCCAATAAATCAGCTCCTGAGTAGGTTGCCGCAGGACGACCAGAGGCACCGCTGCCGGCGACTAGACCGAGCTCGGGATCATAATGATAGTGCGACGCCTCATTAACACGCTCTCCACTAGCGCCATCAAGGCTCAAGTTCAGACCATAACCTAACTCATCGAGCAGAGTAATTTCAAAGCTTCTCAGCACTGTATCCACAGTGGCTATGCCTGCAAGCGCCTTCAATGCACAGTCATAGGCTGAAAATAATGCTGGGTGCGCATCGTTTCGATGAAGCAAGCGCACCAGCAATTCATTCATATAGAGTCCGCTGAACAATCGCTCACCCCGCAAAGCTGGCATACCTTTGACAGGCTCTATCGCGCTAAGCGTCTTCAATTCTGCACGGCCAAAAAACGACAGCAAAAGAGGAAAAAATGGTTGCAACAGCGCCGCTTTGCTGCCCCTTCGGGTTTGGCGCCGCGTACCGCGGGCGACTAAACTAATGCGCCCGTACTCGGCGGTAAATACCTCTAAAATGACACTTGTGTCGCGATAGGGGCGACTGTGTATTACATAAGCGGGCTGCAAATTAACGCGCATTGTATTGGCGAAGACCTAACGGTCGTCGTATCCCAAACTGCGCAGGGCTCGTTCGTCGTCTGACCAACCAGATTTGACCTTCACCCAAAGCCGCAGCATCACCTTGTTGTCAAAAAGTCCTTCCATGTCATGGCGCGCATCCGAGCCAATCGAGCGCAACCGGGAGCCCTTATCACCTATAAGTATCTTTTTCTGGCCAGTACGCTCAACGAAAATTACTGCAGAAATTTGCAGCACCTCGCCCTCTTGCGCAAATTCTTCTATTTCAACAGCAATAGAATAAGGCAATTCGTCGCCTAGTTGGCGCATGATTTTTTCTCGTACAATCTCAGCAGCGAGAAAACGCTGACTACGATCTGTAATCTGGTCCTCAGGGAAAAAGTGATCAGACTCAGGCAATAGCGCGAGAATTTGCTGTTCCAGCGCGTCGACATTATGCTGGCGCAGCGCCGACACTGGCAAGATGGCCGCAAATTCGGCTTTGGCTGACAAAACCTGCAAATGAGGAAGCAACTCTGTCTTGTCGTCAAGCAGGTCAATTTTATTGACCGCCAGCATAGTCGGCAATCCCGACTGGCCGATTTGCTCCAGTACACTGGTGTCTTCGTCTGTCCATGCCGTACGATCCACAACGAAAACCACCAGGTCTACATCGCGAATAGCAGCGCTCGCCGCACGGTTCATATAGCGATTAATGGCTTTACCTGCGTCCCTGTGCAGACCTGGGGTATCGACGAAAATAATCTGATGCTTGTCCTCGGTCTTGATGCCTAGCACCTGATGACGAGTAGTCTGTGGCTTCCGTGACGTTATGCTAATCTTCTGCCCCAAAAGATGATTTAGCAGTGTGGATTTACCAACATTAGGCCGGCCAACAATGGCGACATAGCCACAGCGAGATCGGGTCTCAGTTGTCATGATTAGACAGCCTTTCCAAGGCGACAGCAGCGGAGTCTTGTTCGGCCTTGCGGCGACTAGAACCACTACCAACAACAACTAGTTTAGGTTTGCGTAACCGACATTTTACTTGAAACTGTTGCGCATGGTCGTCCCCCTCGATACTGACTAATTCGTAAAAAGGCAAGGGGTTACCACGCCCTTGTAGATACTCCTGTAGTGTCGTTTTTGCGTCCTTCTCTGCGGTTCCGGTGCCAAGCTGCCGTAAGCGCACATCAAACCAGCGCAGTACGCATTGACGGCATTGTTCTACGTCGCTATCCAACAAAATAGCACCGGCCACAGCTTCAAATGTATCTGCCAATATAGAGGTACGACGGTGTCCTCCACTTTTGCGCTCTCCGCTGCCCAGTCGCAAATGGTCACCAAGTTCTAGTTCCAGTGCGACTTCAGCCAGAGTATCGCCTTTAACCAGAGCAGCACGCATTCGACTCATCTCTCCCTCTTTAGAAGCAGGAAAGCGAAGAAATAGTGCCTCTGCAATAATATGATTTACGATAGAGTCGCCTAAAAATTCGAGACGCTCATTGTTCTGACCACCTGCGCTGCAATGGGTGAGCGCTAAATCAAGCAATCTCGAGTCACGAAACTGATAGCCCAGTGCCCGCTGCAACCGCGCAGTATCTTCCACGCGCTACCGAGCAACTGTCGCGGGTTTAGAGGGTGGCTCGGGATCGCCAACCTGATACAGCAGATCATCAAACATCAAGACGGCGTCAATCCGCCACACGATAGGGACTCGAACTTCATAATTACCATCAATATAGGTTTTCCCTTTTGAACGATATACCTCTACATCCTTGGGAGCCAGCTGGGATATTTGATTGGAATTAAAAACATTGGCTATCTTGCGTCTAATTGTTGCATTTGTTTCGATACTAGAATTGGCATCCATCGCAATCTTAGAAATGATGCTCTTCACGGTGAGATATTCAAAATAGGGTGGCGCCATGCGAATAATACATACGGCAAAAAATCCGAGCATAAATAATATGCACAGTGTCCCCAAAAGGGACATACCGGATTCATGTTTGCGAGTCATCATACGCTATCCCTCACACAACTTTTACCACTTATTCTATCGTGCCAACACGGTTGAAACTCGGAATGCTTAACAGGCTGTCCCAGTGCATCCAAATCGCAAAGGCTTTGCCTACTATATCCTTCTCCGGTACCTGACCCCACACCCGGCTATCGCTACTGTTATCACGATTATCGCCCATCATGAAGTAGTGTCCGGGCCTCACTACGACCGAAAAGTCCCCTGACGGGCGCCGAGAATCGATCTGCATCAGGTACTCGACCTCTCCAAGCGACTCGCGTCCCACGACACTGCCGGGGTTTTGCGCGACTTGCTCAGCGGCAGACTCACGCTCCACCCGCTCCCCGTTTACAAAAACCTGCTTATCACGGTATTCAACCGTATCACCCGGCAAGCCGATAACACGTTTAATAAAATAAGTATCGTTCATATGTGGTGGGAAAAACACCACAACATCTCCGCGCTTAGGATTATTGAGTGCCACCACCTTGGTTCGCACGACGGGAAGCCGAATCCCGTAGGTATATTTATTGACTAGAATATAGTCCCCCACTTCCAATGTGGGCACCATCGACGAGGAGGGTATCTGGAAGGGTTCAACTAGAAAAGAGCGCAACACAAATACAATTAGCAATACCGGAAAAAATGATCTGGCATATTCAACGAGCACAGGCTCTTTGGCTTCTTCTGCCACCCGAGACTGGTAACTCCCAGCATCCGGACTGTCTTCAACATTCCAACTTGGATACTGGTCTTGTAACGCGCTGGCTATGCGTTTTCTACCCGGGGCCAAAAAAAGGCTATCTAAAAGCCACAGTAGCCCGCTAACTGCGACAAGGCACACAAGAATAAGAGGGAAATCTACAGTAAATTCATTCACTTTTAACCATCCACTTTTAATACTGCCAAAAATGCGGTTTGGGGTATTTCTACCCGCCCGACCTGTTTCATACGTTTTTTACCAGCCTTTTGTTTATCCAGCAACTTGCGCTTCCGGCTTACATCTCCACCATAACACTTGGCCGTCACATTTTTTCGCAGCGCCTTGACCGTCTGGCGAGCAACAATTTTACCGCCAACAGCAGACTGAATCGCAACATCAAACATTTGCCTTGGAATCAACTCTTTCATTTTTTCCGTCAGCAATCTGCCTCGCTGCAGTATGTGGTCACGATGTATAATTGATGCCAAAGCATCGACGCGCTCCCCGTTTATCAAGACATCCAGCCGCGAAAGATTCGCCGCCTGAAAGCGCTCGAAACTGTAATCGAGTGATGCATAACCGCGACTAACGGATTTTAGTCGATCAAAAAAATCCAGAACGACTTCAGCCATTGGTATGTCATACACAATCGACACCTGGGCGCCCAAAAATTGCATATCCCGCTGCACTCCACGCTTATCCACGCAAAGCGTAATGACATTCCCTAAGTACTCTTGCGGCACAAGAATATTGCAGCGAGCGATGGGTTCACGCATTTCCTCAATATCCCCGACATCGGGCAGCGCCGAAGGATTATCTACTGCGACAATATCACCGCTCTTTTTCACGATTTCATAAATAACCGTTGGGGCAGTGGTAATAAGATCAAGATTATATTCTCGCTCCAATCGCTCCTGAATAATCTCCATATGGAGCATCCCCAAGAATCCGCAGCGAAACCCGAACCCGAGTGCGTCGGAGGTTTCAGGTTCATACTGCAGGGACGCATCATTCAAAGTCAATTTTGCGAGCGCCTCTCGAAAATCCTCGTAATCATCTGAAGATATGGTGAAGATTCCAGCATATACTTGCGGCTTCACCCGTTTGAAGCCCGGCAGGGCTGGCACACTCGCGTCCTTGGCATGCACCAATGTGTCGCCAACCGGTGCCCCATGGATATCCTTGATACCTGCCACGATGTAACCCACCTCGCCAGCTTGTAACATCTCCTGCTCAACACGTTTGGGCGTAAAGACGCCTACCACGTCGACCTGATGAGCTTTGCCGACTGACTTGGCCATTATTTTTTCGCGCTTACGAAGGATGCCCTGCTTGACCCGCACAAGAGAAACAACGCCCAGATAGTTGTCAAACCAGGAATCGATGATCAGTGCCTGTAATGGCGCTCCGCGGTCACCCTCCGGCCCCGGAATGTGCTCAACCAGATACTCTAGTGCCTCTTCTATGCCAAGCCCAGATTTTGCACTGACCAGACAGGCGTCGACCGCGTTAATCCCAATAATTTCTTCGATCTCGAGTTTCACCCGATCAGGATCTGCCTGTGGCAGATCCATTTTGTTCAAAATAGGGAGAACCTCCAACCCCTGCTCGATGGCGGTATAGCAATTGGCGACTGATTGCGCCTCCACTCCCTGCCCAGCGTCTACTACCAGCAGTGCACCCTCACACGCAGCGAGAGAACGTGATACCTCATAAGAAAAATCAACGTGCCCGGGGGTATCAATAAAGTTAAGCTGATAGACCTGCCCGTCACTGGCTGCATAGTCCAAGGTCACGCTTTGCGCCTTAATCGTGATACCACGCTCGCGTTCGATATCCATCGAATCTAAGACTTGCGTATCCATCTCCCTCGCGCTCAGTCCACCACAGTGCTGGATAAAACGATCCGCCAGAGTAGACTTGCCATGATCAATATGGGCAATGATAGAAAAATTACGGATGTGTCTGAGATCGCTCACAATGCTCGACTCGATTACAGCAGTGCTGAGTCAGGCGACACGCCTAATGTTACACTGCAAAAAGCGCGGAATTGTAACGTAATGAACGCACATTCGCTACGTCAACTCTGGCCGCAATGAGTAATTGAGAACATAAAAAATGTTGGGCACTAGTTATTCAGGTAACTTAAGCCCGATAAATAAGGACGAACCTTGCCGAATCAAGCGAAGGGGCACAGAGCTTCCATCCTTTAACGCATCGACAGCCCGCTCAAATTCGTCAACAGATTGGATAGGCTGAGTGTCTATAAGCGTAATAACATCTCTAACTCGGATACCCGAATCTGCCGCCACTGAATCAGGTTCGACACTTCTCACCACTACACCACCACTAATTCCAAAGTGTTCCGAGCTCTCTGCAGACAGAGCCTCAACCTCCACTCCAAGCCGACCACCGCGATCGTCGCTAGTGTCTCCAGCAGAGAGCTTATAGCTATCATCCGACTCTAACCCTCCGACTTCAACATTGATGGTTTGAATTTCTCGATCCCGCATAAGTTCCACCTTCACCGTCGATCCCGGCGCGATCAACCCCACCACATGAGGAAGGTCGGCTGCTGAGGGGATAGGCTTACCATCAAATTTGAAAATAATATCGCCACTGCGTAACCCTGCTTTGGATGCAGGGCCATCAGGGGAAATGTCTGAGATCAGTGCGCCGCCCGCACGCGTCAGGCCAAAAGACTCTGCAAGTTTCTTATCGACATCCTGAATGGTTACTCCCAACCAACCCCGCGTGACCCGCCCGCTCTGCTTCAATTGAGCGACAACGTTGTTTGCCACCGAGCTAGGGATAGCAAATGAAAGCCCTATGGAACCTCCACTGCGGGTGAATATTTGGGAGTTTACGCCGACTACTTCACCGTCAAGATTGAACAGAGGGCCACCTGAATTACCGGGATTAATAGCGACATCGGTCTGGATGAAAGGCACATAATTTTCATTCTTTTCTGTGGGAAGACTGCGACCCTTGGCACTGACAATTCCTGCCGTAACAGAGTAATCCAGACCAAAGGGCGAGCCGATTGCCAACACCCACTCCCCCACTTCAAGATCATCATCGAGCGCTAACTTGAGCATGGGCAAGCCCGCAGCATCTATACGCAGCAGTGCAAGATCAGACCGGGGATCCGTACCGACGACTTCTGCATCAAACTCTCGCAGATCGCTCATCCGCACTAATACGCTGTCAACCCCATCAACAACATGGTTATTCGTTAGAATGTAGCCGTCATCGGATATAATAAAGCCTGATCCCATACCCATGCGCTGACGTTCAGAGGGAGGCGCACCACGAAAATCAAAAAAACGTCTTAGCTCTTCAGGAATTTGATCCTGCTGTGATCGCTGGTTACCGCTTTGACTTGGGTTTTGCGCCACGATAATTTTGACAACGGCAGACGAATGCTCACGCACGATTTTACGAAAATCTGGCAATGACGTCGCACCCATGACTTGAGTGGCAGATAAAACTGTAATCAGAAAAAAGAAGCCATACATTCGAAGCTTAGCAGTCATAAAGTTGATCCAGTGCAGTAAATAAGATGTCGAGAAACGCGAACGCTATTTAGAAATAGTAACCGATTCTAAGGCCGGAGCATCGATGCGCAGCAGAGTCGGCTGAAAGGCCGGATCCTGCCGATGCTGAAGACCATGGCGGCGCACCACTGTGAAACCGAGAGCCAAGCCCCCAGCCGCACCCGCGACCGCGAGCAAATCCTGCTGGCCGATCAAAAAATGTGAACCCCCAATGGCGCCAGCCAGCATAAAAAAAATGGGAAGAATGTAAGCAATAAAAGACCCGCGCAGAATCACTTCTTCAGGAATACTAATAACGACCTGGTCATTAATATTGTAATCATCAACGGACTGCTCTCCGGGCAACGCTCTTACATACCCACGCCTACCTTCGGAGATGCGGTTGAGTAGCCCGTGACCACAACCTTTTTGTGCCGAACACGTTCCACAGGTACTGCGCCGAACTGTCTCGACCCAGATTCCATCGCCCTCTATTCCCACTACACGCCCAGTTTCTGTGAGCATATCACTGCAGCCAGTCTAATGAATCGGCCACCATTCTAGCAGTATTTACAGGCACTTCGCCTATCACCGTTACCAATACTGCCTGCTCATCAATGCGCATACCACGCGTATATGACGTAGTACCTCCCTGTTTCACTAAGCCCTCTCCTGCTAGAACCGCAACATTCAGATTTTCTAAAAACACTGAGAACACCGCAAAACCGTCAGTGTAAGTTCTGCGATCACTGGGTGCGGTAGAAGGATCGGTTGCAGTGAATCCACGCGGCAGCCACCCTATACTCCAGGCACGCGTTATCCGGTGTTGCGCTGGGGCGCTTTGCGCATCACAGGCAACGTGCTGCGCCCTATGGACTGCATCTGACTGGCTAAACTCAGGCAGCTCATCAGAGTACACAATGTGGGCAAATTGCATGGTTTCTAAAATTTTACGTCCGTGACCAATTGTCTGCGCCTTAAGCAAAATGCCTGTCTCTTCATCGAGGTCAACGACGTATCCAAAACGGTATATATCCCGCGGATTCACCATAATACGGACAACCTCTCGTCCAGCCACCCGCTCTCCTGACGTCACAGCAAGACGGTAGTGCGTAGCAATTCCACAAGTGTCTTCTGGCAGCAATGCCTCGCCACGCAGCAAACGATCTCCTGGGTGTATACAATCAACTGGGTGCCCTGAGCGCTGGACCTGCGCACCTCCCCCTGTCAATTCAGCGAGGCGTTCCGAACTGTGCCCGTTGGACACCCTGTGCGAGACTTGCATAACCTGCATGTCACCGTCGCGCTGCAACATTACCACGCCGTGATAGTTTGTCTGGCGAATGCTCTTAGACATTTTATCCAGCCAAGAAAGTGCCAAGGCATCACCATCGGGACAGACGGTAGCATTTACTCCCGCGGCTGCAACTAACGAAAAAGCAGCCCATAATAAATAGCTAAACAATCTCTTTGCCACGCTGAAAAACACCGTCATCATTCCTGTAGCTGAGGAATACGAGCAAAAGGAATCAGGCCCTGCGGCGTATTTAGCGCCGCCTGCTCTGCATGCTCTTGCATATATTTACGCTGCCGTTGTAATGCAAGCTCTTGGTAAGCTCTGCTGGTAGCCGGCTCCAGAACGGGCACCGCCTGCAGACCATAACTTGCCTGCACCGTCGTAGCCCCAAGACTGTTGAGCATACCCACCGGTGAAACGTTTGTTGCGACCGAGACGCCAGAACGATGGGAGCCCTCACTGCCAATCAGCGCTAGTTGTTGCCCTCCAATTACAACGGTTGCCGCCACCGAGGCGGCCACAGCGAAACTCACAAAGGGGCGTAACATACGCTGCCTGAAATTCACATCCGCAGACTCCGACTCAGCTGCGCTCGCGGCCTGCAATGAAGATTTCACCCGTTCTGATATATCCCAATCGAGGCAGGCAGTTTGACCGCCCTGCATTGCTTGCTGGGCCACATTATAGCGCGTCCATGAACGACGCAGTTCAGGGTCTTGAGAAATCTGCGCGAGCACCCTTTCCACTTCGAGTTCATTGGCTTCATCGTCCATTAAAGCGGAGAGCGATTCCCCCATTCTTTCATCCATAGTCTAAACACCCCGGGTAATGCCTCACCAGCGGAGAACTCGACCCCGAGTCACCGCTAACGAAAAATAATTCTAAACAAGCCATCAAGACTCACCATCCATTTGCCTTCGAACCAACGCATCTATCGCCTCACGTGCCCTAGAGATGCGTGAGCGCACAGTACCGACAGGGCAATCCATGATATAGGCAATATCTTCATAACTTAAGCCATCAAATTCACGGAGCGTTATGGCCGTTCGAAGATCCTCTGACAAGGCGCTAATAGCATCTTGCACCACCACCTTCAACTCCTCTCCAAACAGTGCATTCTCCGGAGTTTCAATAGTGCGTAAGCCGCCTCCACTTTCAAAGTACTCAGCGTCCTCAAGCTCTATATCTGACTTTGGGGGCCGTCGCGAGCGTGACACTAAATGATTTTTCGCCGTGTTGATCGCAATACGGTACAACCATGTATAAAAAGCACTGTCTCCTCGGAAACCTGGAAGCGATCGGTAGGCCTTTATAAAAGCCTCCTGCGCCACGTCCTGAACTTCATCAGCATCGCGTACATAGCGACTTATCAAACTGAATATTTTGTGTTGATACTTTAGCACCAGCATATCAAACGCTCTCGAATCACCCTTTTGCACTCTTGCGACAAGTTGTTGATCCGTTGCGATGACCGTCATGTGCAGTTCCCTTCCCTAGCACATGATATCATTGTCCTGCGGTATATAAGACCACGACCTAATAGACCACAAAATCCACATTTAGTTCGCGTGGAATCTTGCCTGATGCCACTCACAGTGGCCTGTAGCCGAGAAAATTGCGTGTAGATTGCTTCCGTATTTCCCACGAGGTCGTATATACTCCGAATTTGCAGCCTGTCGAGGCTATCTCTTTGCGACACATCATATATTTCACCTTCCAAAGCAGCAAGTAGTGAGCACCATGGCGAGTCGGCATCAACACACTGTATTAGTTATTGGGAGCGGTGCTGCCGGTCTCAGTCTGGCTCTGCGTCTGCCATCCACCACCCGGGTCGCTCTGCTAACCAAGGCTGACTTGAATCAGGGGTCAACCTTTTGGGCGCAAGGCGGTATGGCTGCCGTACTCCACACCAGAGACACCATTGATTCCCATGTGGCCGACACACTAGCAGCAGGAGCCGGCCTGTGCCGCCGAGAGGCGGTGGAATTCACTGTCAGCAACAGCCGACGCTGTGTCGAATGGTTGGTAGAACAGGGCGTCGATTTCGATCTCCGCGAGGCTCCCCGCAATCGGCTAGGCAAAGAGTTTCACCTGACGATGGAAGGCGGTCACAGCCACAGGCGCATCATACACGCTGCTGACCGCACTGGACGAGCGATATCTGAAGTCTTAACGGATCAGGCAATTGCTGCCAAAAATATTGAAATCTTCACGCACCGGGTTGCCGTGGATTTAGTCGTGAATGACGGCCGTTGTGAGGGGGCCTATATTCTCGATGAGCAGAGCGGCCATGTTGATCTGTTTCAGGCTTCTTCGGTGGTTCTGGCCACCGGCGGGGCCAGCAAAGCCTATCTTTATACCAGCAACCCTGATGGTGCCAGCGGAGATGGTATTGCTATGGCCTGGCGCGCTGGCTGTCGGGTTGCCAATTTAGAGTTCAACCAGTTTCATCCCACCTGCCTGTACCATCCCAAGGCTAAATCCTTCTTGGTCACGGAGGCCATTCGTGGAGAAGGCGGCAGGCTACTGCTACCAGACGGGACGCCCTTCATGCAAAATTTCGATGTGCGCGGCGAACTAGCGCCGCGCGATGTTGTGGCACGTGCGATAGATCATGAGATGAAGCGGCTCGGTGCTGACTGCGTCTTCTTAGACATTTCACACAAATCGCCGGAGTTTATAAATAGCCACTTCCCCACCGTCATGGCACGCTGCGCCGAACTGGGTATCGACATTAGCACGGAAGCCATACCCGTCGTTCCTGCGGCCCACTACACGTGCGGTGGCATCCTAGTGAACAGTCATGGCCTAACTGACATCGCCGGCTTATATGCCGTTGGTGAATCCTCCTGCACGGGTCTGCATGGGGCCAACCGCATGGCCAGTAATTCGCTGCTTGAGTGCATTGTGTATGCGGAATCTGCAGCGCGTCACATTGCTGATAACTTGGTGCAGAATACGCTCCCAACTCATGCTGCTCTGTGGGATGAGAGTCAAGTAACAGACTCTGATGAAGATGTAGTAATCTCCCACAACTGGGACGAGTTGCGTCGTTTCATGTGGGATTATGTCGGCATTGTGCGGACCAACAAGCGTTTAAGACGCGCTTTACATCGCGTACAACTGTTGCAGTCGGAGATCGCTGAATATTACGGCAACTACAAAGTCAGCAACGACCTACTCGAGCTACGCAATCTAGCGATGGTGGCAGAACTTATGATTCATTGCGCAATTTCGCGCAAAGAAAGTCGCGGACTGCACTACACGCTGGACTATCCTGAGCTGTTGCCGACGGCCTGCGACACCATTCTGACGCCAGGAAACTCTCCTCTATAGCGCCATTGAAGCTGAGCACTAAAGCCTCAAGCCTTGTTGCAGCAATGTCAGGCGGACCCGCAGCCGACGCAACTGATTATGAGACACACTGTCACCGTAAAGCCAAATATGTCCCGCGGAATCGCCTGCTTTATCAGTGAACGCAATATAGATAAGCGAGGGCAGCATGGTGCTGCGCCTGCTCGGGAAAATTTCCCGAAGAATACCGTTTCGCTTCAGTGTCCAGCGACCCTTGCGCCAACATAGCTCTGCACCGAGCATCGGATTGCGTCTCAGCAGCCACAATAGGCCAAACGCAATAAACGACAAAGGACCGGCTGACATGGTATAGCCTTGTGCGCTAACCGAACACAAAGCAAAGAGTGTCGTTACGCAAAGGCCACCGTGCAGCAACGCTCGTAATCCTGACTCGCCGACCCTAAGTTGCAGAGCGGGTGAATTCGCATATCTGGTTGACAATCCCGATGAGCTCCTCGTCGTCTGGCGCGTTACGCAGCATGAGCCAAGCAAATAAATCCTGATCCTCGCACAGCATCAACTGCTGGAAGCTATAACGATCTCGCTGATCGAGCTGCGCGTATTGCGAGTTAACAAATGGCTCAAGCACCAGATCGAGCTCCAACATGCCGCGCCTAGCAGCCCACCGCATCCGATTTATCTCTTCTTTTTGTATCATGTCAGCAAAATTAACTCAGGAGGCCATCATTATTGCGCAGTATAGCGTTTAATTGATGTGATAACGTGCTTCATTACTGACATTGGCCGTGACAGGGCCTATTATTGCTTGGTCATTATCCGAGGTAACAACACTTGACCTGCCTTTACACCCGCCTAGAACGAGAGTCCTTGCTGCATATTACCGGACCCGACACACTAAAATTTTTACAGGGCCAGACAACCTGCGATACCCGCACAATAGAAGAAAATCGCAGCCAACTCGGTATTTTTTGCACACCGCAGGGCCGGGTTATCTGCGACTTTCTGCTGTGTCAGCTCGGTGCAGATCATTTTGCGCTACGTATGCATCGGAGTATCCGAGCAAGCAGCAGCGCTGCGTTTGGCAAATATATTGTTTTTTCAAAAGCAACACTCGACGACACAAGAGAGGACTGGAGACCCTACGCCGTTTGGGGGCCAAATGCGGTAACAGCGCTAACCTTGCTCTTCGGCCACGCACCCTCAAAGCACTTCGGTGCCATCCATGGAGATAATTACGTTGTAGTGCAGACTGATCAGGGTGGCGAGCAGTTCGAATGTTATTTACATGAGTCATTCCCACAGGACGCTATTGGTGCGGCGATACAATTAGCGACGGAGACTGAGTGGCAAGCACTGCAGATGGCCAATGGTATCGTTCGCATTGAGGCCGCCACGAAAGAAGAATTTGTCCCGCAGACACTCAACTATGACCTTACCGGTCATATTAGTTTCAAAAAAGGCTGCTATACCGGTCAGGAAGTCGTGGCGCGCTTACACTACCTCGGCAAACCCAAGCGCCGCACAGGTCTAGCACACCTAGCCGTTGAGGGCACCTCAAACGTGGGCACTGTCGTCTATGATACGCAATCGGGTAAAGCTGTTGGCAGTATCGTAAACTGCTGCTCCGCACATGGAGTCACGACTGTTTTGGTGGCTGCCACAAAAGATGCCCTTAGAAGCGGTCTCAATGTCGGCGCCGCTGACGGCCCGGTGTTGGTTGAACGTGAACTACCTTATTTAATCGATCCAGAGTGATCATAAGTTGAGGCGCTCCTAGCATTGCGGAAAAAACGCAAAGCCTTGAACACTCTGTTACCTGTTGCACTTTGAACGCGACAGGCGCGTGTTATTTAGCTGAACTTGCGATGGCAGAGACAACGAATCACGCGGGCACCTAGAGAGCTAGCACACCGGAGACATCAAGCACCCCAGCATCAACACCCTGCTATGCAGCTCGCTTTTCGCGCGACAGGCGCTTTGCTCCGGCCAAGCCCGCTATCGCTGATATAAATAACCAAGCAGCGGCAGGAAGAGGCACTACTGATGCATTGGAGGTATTAATCACACCAGCATCGACAACCTGACCTAAC
>JAQWNG010000009.1 GCA_029246385.1 Halioglobus sp. | reverse complement strand
CCAAGATGGCTGGACGGTCACATTAGAGGGAGACCCCTCATTTCAGACACACTTTATCGCGCTCGCCAGTTTTGAAAATGCGGCCCACTGCAGCATGGAAGACCATGTACATGCCACTGAGACAGCAACGGCAATGCAGGTCATTAATTCGATTCCAGCATTGTGCGAAGCCGATGCCGGCATCCGGGGCACGCATCAGTTAGGCAACGTTTACAGTGGGCTGGGGATGCAGCGCTAAGCAATCCCTTAAAGCCGACCGCTGGTGGGTTATTGAGCGCCCAAAAAACGGTGCTAAACTGGCTTTTGCAGCGCTATCAGTGGCCCGAAAAGCCTGCTTAGACTCTTTGTCTAATGATGTCCTCTAGGCCATCAATGAAGCGCTCATGGTCATTCGAGCTGGGAACTAATTGAATTTTCTCACCGCCGTGCTGTTCAAATATCTCTTGATATTCATGGCCAATTTCAATCACTGTTTCTAAACAGTCCGCGACAAAGGCCGGACTGAATGCGAGCAATTTTTTCGCACCTTTTTTACCCTGCTCTGCGACGACCTTGTCAGAAAAAGGGGTAAGCCATTTTTTGTCCAATCGAGACTGAAAACACACCGTATAGTCTTCGTCTTTCAACCCTAACTTACCCGCTATAAGGCGCGTTGTTGCATAGCTTGTCGCTTTGTAGCACATGCTATTGGCCTCATTCAGTTCAGTCTCACAGGGTTCATCGCCACACAGGTCATCGCCCTCATAAATTTTATCAACATGCTTTTCTGGCAAGCCATGGTACGAAAATAAAATATGGTCGTAGTCTTCTAAATTGAAAGCCTTTGCACGCTCAACAATCGAATCAATATAACCGGCATTGTCCCAGAACTGATTGACGATACTGATCTCTGGCGTAGACCACCATTGACTCATTATTTTCATCGCATGCTCTATAGCAGAGCCGCTCGACGCACTCGCGTATTGGGGAAACAACGGCAGCACAATGACATGGTCGTAGTGACGCGCGCGCATTTGCTCCATCACATCGACCATAGACGGGTTTTGATAGCGCATCGCCATATACACATCAATATTCGATGCGCTAAGACGACCCTTGAGCTTTTCCTGCACATTTTCAGTGTGCACCAATAACGGCGAATGGCCCTCCCCCAAGTCCCACAGCTGTTTATAAATTTTCGCCGACTTAGGTGCTCTAAAGGGAACGATAATGCCATTCACCAGTAACTTTCTGGCCAGCCACGGCAGGTCGATCACCCTGGGATCATTCAGAAATTGGCTTAAATAGCGTCTAACATCACGCGTTTTAGGGCTGTCGGGCGTGCCTAACTGGATTAACAGAACTGCTGTTTTCTTCATTTTTTTTAGCGCTTTCCTAGTAAACCACCCGACTCGGGCAACGATATCATAATTGTCTCGTCATGATACGCGTGTCCCTGAGATTTAGACTCTATTCGTCTTGCTATCAGCGGTTATTGCACCCTGTGTTGGCAAACCTTGGAAAGAAAGACAGAACGCAATGCATGTGTAAGCGTGGCCTGCCGCCGGTTGTCGGCGACATTGACCGATCACCACGTTTACTCTCGAACTTAACGCGACTATACTGAGTTCAGCATCAAGAGTGAGCTGAAGCTCCGCCAACCTGCCCCCCGGGCAAGGTGGTTACCCGCAAGGGGATGTGGCCAACCCGGCAACCAATCGGGACTCCACTCAAAATGACTCTTCGATGCTGTTCATCAACTAGCGCATTGGAGAGTATTTATGTCTATTACACGTCGACAGTTTCTACTGGGCACTGCCTCTGGAATGATATTGCCTGCATTTTATGAAAAGGCCTTTGGCTACTTCGAAAACCACGGCGAGCCTCTATTAATCACCCCCAAAAAGCCTGCAGAAATTCTATATGCCTGTAAAGACTTCGCCGCTGAAGGCTACCAGCTAAATTTGGGAAATCCCGAAGAACAGCCTCTGCTGATGACCATCCGTGAGTTTTGCATGGCCTATGGTGAAGGTGATCCTGAGAGGTGGTGGCGCGAGGAATGGACTGACGTAGAAGACGACGAGCCCATTAACATGGACGCAGAAATGGACCTCTGGCCTGTCATTGACTGGTGGGCATCGCAACGCAGTTCCAACGCAAAGGCGTATCACTATCTTGAGGATCTTGATCTGGGGCCACAACTGAAGAATGCCAGAGCGGTGGGTCATCTGGATTTCACTTACGGCGCATGCCCTGGCAATGATTATGTAGGCGTGGAGGCACGGGATACTGTAACCCTGAGTCTACTCCAGCAGCGGCTGAATGAACTGGGGACCGGGGTAAAAGTAGAATTATACTAGCGCCTGTCACGTGTGCACCGGCGACTGCGCTTCGGTGCACCCCGATGCTGTTACCGCTGCCTGCCGAGGATCTCTCGGGCAAACGCCTTTAGGTACTAAATCGTAAGGGCATTGGCCCACGTGCCAATATTTTTTGGTCGGCTTCAGTTAGCAACTCGCGACGAATCGGGGACAGACAACGGTTACACTGTAACCTTAATTCTCCCACCCGGGCAGAGGAGACTCTGCACGCGTTGTGGTTGATCACCAGACATGTTCATATAGTCACCATTGCAGTAGCCTGATAAAAAATCTAACGTTAAGAATACCGTGCCCATTGCTGTCGAGGCTTTCCTTTATGCACCATCGTCTACTCATCTGTCTGTGCATCGTTGCGTTCAGTAGCAAGATCAATGCCGCTGACGATCTGCTGCGCTCTGTTGCCAAAGTGCGGGTCACAGGCTACGAAGTAGACTTTAAAAACCCTTGGCAAAAGGGCTCGGGCAGCACAGCTTACGGGTCTGCCGTACTCA
>JAQWNG010000008.1 GCA_029246385.1 Halioglobus sp. | reverse complement strand
TTGAGATGGTAATGCCGGGTGATAACGTTCAGATGGTTGCGTCGTTAATGGCGCCGATTGCGATGGAAGAAGGCCTGCGTTTTGCGATTCGCGAAGGTGGCCGTACTGTTGGCGCCGGTGTCGTCGCTAAAATTATCGAGTGATGCTTTGCTGGCAGGTTGAATGTAAAAGCCCGGCACTTGCCGGGCTTTTTTGTGGGTAGAGCGGTTGTGGCTATGCGCTGTCGATAGTCTAGGATGGCGCAAGCGATAAAATTCAATAGCCACTGTTAAGCTCTGAAAGTTGCTCATTAAGTGTCAGAAAGTCGTAGAGCACACCGATAGCGACTATCACGGCGAATGGAGGAAAGGTGACAGCTAGTCCCGTAAGTCCAAGGTATAAGAAGCCGGTAACGAATTTCCCCATATAAAAGCGATGGACTCCGAACAAGCCTAGAAAGGTCAGTAGTATCCAGGTCAGGTTGTAATTGACCGGTCCCGGTATAAAACGACGTTCCGCCTCACGTTCCATTGATGGGATCAGGAATAGATCGATGATCCAGCCAACAAAGAGAAGTCCGAGGGTAAAAAACCAGATAACACCAGTAATCTGCTTGCCATAATAAAAACGGTGTGCGCCAATGAAGCCAAAGATCCACAGCAAATAGCCGAGAAAAACTGAATGCGTACGCTGCTTGTGTTCCATGCATTTTTCCTAATAATTGCGGTAAACAGACCACATGGTCGACTTTGAAGGCGTTTACGTCAAGCGGGTCGCTTGAGGGGTTGCTCAAGCAGCGCTCGGGGGCTGTTAGCAGATTGATTTGTTGGGATGCAGGGGTGTGTGAGCGCCTGACTTCACAATATGCTGTGTCTGGCGTTTACAGGGGGTGGGGTGGCTCTGTCTATATTCGTCAGTTGCTGCAATTAAATCCACGCTGCGCTTGACAGGGCCGGAGTCCATCTTTAAAATTCGCGTTCACTTTTTCGGGGGATTCCGTTGCGGACCTCTGGTTCTTTGCTGTTAGGAGTTTGTTTAGGTGCAAAGTCAACGTATCCGAATCCGCCTAAAGGCGTTTGATCATCGACTGATAGACTCGTCTACTCAGGAAATCGTAGAGACAGCTCGCCGCACAGGCGCGTTAGTGAAGGGTCCAATCCCTCTGCCTACAAGAAAAGAAAAGTTTACCGTGCTGATCTCACCGCATGTGAATAAAGACGCTCGTGATCAATATGAGATTCGCACCCACAAGCGCATGCTCGATATCGTCGAGCCGACAGAGAAAACGGTTGATGCGCTGATGAAATTGGATCTGGCAGCAGGTGTAGAAGTACAAATTAGTCTTGGTTAACAACATGTTATAGCAAGACCTGCTCGGAGCAGGAACTCCGAGTGTGTAATGCCTAGCAATAGGCGGCCATAGAGGGTTCAGCCCCGTACACTGAGAGGTTAGTAAAGATGACGATTGGTTTAGTCGGTCGTAAGTCCGGTATGACGCGTATCTTCACCGAAGATGGCGTTTCAGTTCCTGTAACCGTAGTGGAGGTATCTCCAAACCGCGTTACTCAAGTCAAAGATGTCGATAGCGATGGTTATCGAGCAATTCAGGTCACCGCGGGAGCTCGCAAGGCTTCTAGGGTAAGCAAAGCGAAGGCTGGTCAATTTGCCAAGGCGGGCGTAGAGGCGGGCACAGGCCTTTGGGAATTCCGTTTAGGCGACGCTGATGAGGCGCCTGAGGTGGGCGCTGATTTGACCGTTGAGCGGTTCGAAGTAGGACAGAAGGTTGATGTGGCTGGGAAATCTAAGGGTAAGGGTTTTCAAGGTGTCATTAAGCGCTGGAACTTTTCGATGCAGGACGCTACACACGGTAATTCACTGTCGCATCGAGCTCCTGGTTCGATAGGTCAGTGTCAGACGCCCGGTCGTGTATGGAAGGGTAAGAAAATGTCAGGTCACATGGGTGCTGTGAACGTCACGATTCAAGGACTAGAAGTCGTCCGAGTTGATGTCGATCGGAACTTGTTACTTATCAAGGGCGCCATACCTGGTGCGCCGGGCGGTGACGTATTTGTTCGTCCCGCAGTCAAGGCTTAAGGTTAGGGGGTCTCTAACGTGGAATTAAGTGTTTTAAAATCAGGTAGCAGTGAAGCAGGGTCAGTGTCTGTTTCTGATGTCACCTTCGCGCGCGAGTACAACGAGGACCTAGTGCATCAGGTAGTGACTGCCTATTTGGCGGGTGCTCGGCAAGGGACGCGTGCGCAAAAGAATCGTGCTGCGGTAAGTGGTGGAGGCAAAAAGCCTTGGCGACAAAAAGGCACAGGTCGTGCCCGAGCAGGAACCATACGTTCGCCCATTTGGCGTAGCGGAGGCGTTACTTTTGCCGCGCAACCACAGGATCATTCTCACAAAGTGAACCGTAAGATGTACCGTGCGGCTATGCGTTCAATTATGTCTGAGTTGGCTCGGCAGGATCGTTTGATGGTTGTAGAGAGCCTCGATCTGGAGGCACCTAAAACTAAGCTTTTAGTGAAACACCTTAGTGACTACGGTGTTGAAAATGTTCTTATAGTATGCTCACAGCTAGATGAAAATTTGTACTTGGCTGCGCGAAACCTGCACGCGGTCGAGGTGCTTGATGTCGAAGGCGTTGACCCTGTAAGCCTAGTAGGGCATGACAAAGTAATGATCACCGTCGATGCAGTGAAGAAATTTGAGGAGATGTTGGGATGAACCAGGAGAGGGTATTTCAGATACTGGTAGGTCCACATACTTCTGAAAAGGCTACCATAATTGCCGATTTGGGTAATCAATATGTATTTAAGGTTGCCATCGATGCCTCCAAGCTGGAAGTGAAAAAATCGGTTGAACAGCTTTTCAATGTCAGGGTTGTCAATGTCAATACTCTGAGAGTGAAAGGTAAGGTAAAGCGCAACAAGAACGGTTACAGCACCAGATCGACTTGGAAAAAAGCTTACGTCAAGCTGGAGCAGGGTCATGACATCGACTTTGCGCTAGCGGATTAAGGAGCAGTAACGAAATGGCAGTTTTAAAAAGTAAGCCTACCTCTCCTGGTCGTCGTCACGTCGTCCGAGTAGTAAGTGATGACCTTCACAAGGGCGCCCCCTACGGGCCGTTATTAGAAAATCAGACGAGGAATGGCGGCCGAAATAACAATGGGCGGATTACAAATCGTCACGTCGGTGGTGGCCACAAGCAGCACTATCGAGTAATCGATTTTAAGCGGAACAAGGATGCTGTTCCTGCCAAAGTTGAGCGCCTGGAGTACGACCCCAATCGTACAGCGCATATCGCTTTGCTGTTGTTTGCCGATGGTGAGCGTCGCTACATTATTGCACCCAAAGGTGTGAAGTCGGGGGATGTTCTTCAGTCGGGTGCGGCTGCGCCTATCAAGGCAGGTAATTGCCTGCCTTTGCGTAATATCCCCGTGGGTTCAGTGTTGCACTGCATTGAATTGAAACCTGGTAAGGGTGCACAGATCGCACGCTCTGCCGGCGCCTCTGTTCAGCTTGTCGCTCGCGAAGGTCAATACGCTACTTTGCGACTGCGCTCCGGTGAGATGCGTAAAGTATTGGCGGACTGTCGAGCAACATTGGGTGAGGTTTCTAACTCCGAGCACAACTTGCGTAAATTAGGTAAAGCCGGAGCTTCTCGCTGGCGTGGTGTTAGACCAACAGTCCGTGGTGTCGCGATGAATCCCGTAGATCATCCCCATGGCGGTGGTGAAGGGCGAACTTCAGGCGGGCGTCATCCAGTGAGCCCCTGGGGTACACCGGCAAAAGGCTATAAAACGCGTAAGAATAAGCGCACCGATAACTTGATTGTCCGCCGTCGCGGTAAAAAATAAATTCGCTTGTTAAAGCAAAGAGACTAGAGGAAGACATTGTGCCGCGTTCACTGAAGAAAGGCCCTTTTATTGATCTTCATCTGATGAAGAAGGTTGAAGCTGCGATTGAAAGCAATGACCGTAGACCTATTAAAACTTGGTCGCGGCGTTCTATGGTATCGCCCGATATGGTTGGTTTGACTATTGCTGTCCATAACGGTCGTCAGCATATCCCGGTTCTTGTAAATGAAGACATGGTCGGGCATAAACTTGGAGAATTTGCGGTAACGCGCACGTTTCGAGGGCACATCGCGGACAAGGCGACTAAGCGCTAGACGCTTATCTGTAGCGAGGTATAGAAAATGGAAGTAGCAGCAAAATTGAAAGGCGCACAGATTTCGGCGCAGAAGGTTCGCTTAGTTGCAAACCAGGTGCGTGGTTTGCGTGTAGAGGAAGCTCTCGGTTTGCTTGAGTTCAGCTCTAAGAAAGCGGCCCATATTGTAAAAAAGGTGCTTAATTCAGCCATAGCGAATGCTGAGAACAACGAAGGTGCGGATGTCGATGAGTTAGAGGTATCCGGTATTTTTGTAGACGAAGGTATGACTATGAAGCGGCTACGGCCGCGCGCTAAAGGCCGTGCGGATCGAATTTTAAAGCGCAGCTGCCACGTGACGATTAAAGTTGCAGATAGCCACCGCGAAGTTTAGGAGAAAATTAAATGGGTCAGAAAGTACATCCAACAGGCATACGACTAGGGATCGTCAAAGATCATACATCGATCTGGTATGCCGAGACTAAAAATTATGCCAAGCAGTTGATTACTGACCTGCAGACGCGAGCTTACATTGAAAAAGCCTTAGACAATGCATCCGTTAGTCGTATAGTTATCGAGCGACCAGCGCAAACCGCTCGCATTACGATTCACACTGCTCGTCCAGGTATCATTATAGGTAAGAAGGGTGAAGACGTAGACAAACTGCGCAAAGATTTGACGCAGAGAATGGGTGTGCCTGTGCACATTAATATCGAAGAAATTCGAAAGCCAGATCTGGATGCAAAATTGGTAGCGCAAAATGTTGCGCAGCAGTTGGAGCGTCGGGTGATGTTTCGCAGAGCCATGAAGCGCGTAGTGCAAAATGCAATGAGGCAGGGTGCTGAGGGTATCAAGGTTCAGATTGGTGGAAGATTAGGTGGAGCAGAAATTGCGCGCTCCGAATGGTATCGAGAAGGTCGTGTGCCTTTGCACACGTTACGGGCGGATATTGATTATTCCACGTATGAAGCCGCAACTACCTACGGCATCCTTGGTGTGAAGGTTTGGATTTTTAAGGGCGAAGTCATCGGCAATGAAGGCCAGGATGACGCCGCTCAGAAGACAGCAACTAATTAAGGGCTACGCAGATGCTTCAACCAAAGCGTACGAAATTCCGCAAGATGATGAAGGGCCGCAATCGCGGGCTAGCTGAGCGCGGCAGCAAGGTTAGTTTTGGCGAATACGGGCTAAAGGCCGTAGGCCGCGGTCGTATCACGGCACGTCAAATTGAGGCGGCACGTCGAGCAATGACACGGCATATCAAGCGCGGTGGAAAAATCTGGATCCGCGTGTTTCCTGATAAGCCGATAACGGGTAAGCCGCTAGAAGTTCGACAAGGTAAAGGTAAGGGTAATGTAGAGTATTGGGTAGCCCAAATTCAGCCGGGTAAGGTGCTCTATGAGCTGCAGGGTGTTTCTGAAGAAATGGCGCGGGAAGCTTTTGCGTTGGCATCAGCTAAGATCCCAATAGCGACACAATTTGTTAAACGGACGGTGATGTAATGAAAGCTAGCGAGTTACGCGAAAAGTCTAGCGATGACTTAAGTAAGACACTGCTGACCCTGCGCGAAGCGCAGTTCAAAATGCGTATGCAAAAGGCGACCGGGGAGTTGGGGCAAACTCACCTACTACAACAGAACCAGCGAGATATTGCTCGGGTGAAGACTTTACTCACTGAAAAGGCGGGTGGCTAAGATGTCGGTAGTAGAGAAGCGTGCAAGACTTGCAACGGGAAAAGTTGTAAGTAGCAAAATGGATAAGACAATAACTGTCTTGATAGAGCGACGGGAAAAGCATCCTGTCTACGGCAAGTATATGACGCGGTCTTCAAAAATTCATGCTCATTATGAAAACAACCAATGTGGTGTTGGCGATACCGTGACGGTTGCAGAAACCCGTCCTTTTTCCAAAACAAAAACTTGGAAATTGTTGGAAGTCGTTGTAAGCGCATCTTAGGTCTGGCCTGAATGTAAGCAGTTAGAGGTTCGCGGTTCGTCCGCAGTGGGAGTAAAAGATGATTCAGACACAGTCGTATTTGGAAGTTGCCGATAACAGCGGCGCTCGCAGAGTGATGTGTATCAAGGTGCTAGGTGGATCCAAGCGGCGTTATGCGCGTGTCGGTGACCTCATTAAGGTAACTGTGAAGGAAGCGATTCCCCGCGGCAAGGTTAAGAAAGGGCAGGTAATGACTGCGGTGGTAGTGCGGACTAGAAAGGGCGTGCGACGTCCTGACGGGTCGCTTATTAAGTTCGATGATAATGCAGCAGTCCTTTTGAACGCTCAGGATGCCCCTATAGGTACGCGCATATTTGGCCCGGTAACACGAGAATTGCGTGGTGAAAAGTTTATGAAGATTATTTCCTTAGCCCCTGAAGTTATCTAGCCCGCTGGCTAGGTATAGGTAGAAGCAGATGTTAAAGATTAAAAGCGAAGACGAAGTAATTATCCTGGCCGGCAAGGACAAGGGTAAGCGTGGGAAGGTGCGCAAGGTGTTAGATAACAATAAGGTTATTGTGTCTGGAGTCAACATGGTTAAGAAGCATACCAAGGCCAACCCAGATGCGGGCATTGCCGGCGGTATCGTGGAAAATGAAGCTGCGATTCAGATTTCTAACGTGGCAATATTTAACCCTGATACCGCTAAGGCTGATCGGGTTGGTATAAAGGTTGATGGAGGCCGTAAGGTCAGAATTTTTAAATCCAGTGGTGAGGAGATCGACGCCTAGTCCTCAGGGCTTAGTGGTCGACGGGTAGAAAACATGGCAGCGTTGAAAGAGAAATACAAGACCGAAATTGTTCCTCAGTTGAAGGAGGAGCTAGGCTTGGCCAATATGATGGAGGTGCCGCGCATCACTAAAATCACGCTGAATATGGGCGTGGGAGAGGCCTTGGGTGACAAAAAAGTCTTAGAAAATGCCGTTGCGGATATGGAGAAAATTTCAGGTCAGAAGGTCGTTGTAACTAAGGCGCGCAAATCAATCGCGGGTTTTAAGGTTAGGGATGGCTGGCCGATTGGGTGCAAGGTGACCCTGCGATCCGAGCGTATGTATGAATTTTTGGATCGTCTGGTTAGCATAGCAATTCCACGCGTTCGAGATTTTAGGGGTGTTAGTGCTAAGTCTTTCGATGGTCGAGGCAATTTTGCTATGGGTGTTACCGAGCAAATTATATTTCCGGAAATCGAGTACGATAAAGTGGATGCATTGCGTGGTATGGACATTACTATCACCACTTCGGCTCGTACGGATGATGAAGGCCGTGCACTTTTGCGTGCTTTCAACTTCCCACTTAAGGATTAAGAGGCTTTACACATGGCAAAAAAATCAATGATTGCGCGCGAAAATAAGCGCACTCAAACAGTAGCGAAGTACGCGGCAAAGCGCGCGTCATTGAAGGCGATTTTGGTCGATGCAAATGCCTCTGACGATGAAAAATGGGATGCTCAGGTTAGACTGCAAAAACTTCCCCGCGACGCCAGCCCCGTTCGCCAGCGGCGTCGATGCGCGATTACCGGTAGACCACATGGGGTCTATAGGAAATTCGGACTTTGTCGAAATAAGCTGCGTGAGGCCGCAATGCGTGGCGACGTTCCAGGTCTAGTTAAGTCAAGCTGGTAGCCGCAAAATTGGTTTACGGAGATTAATTGATTATGAGTATGCAAGATCCACTAGCAGATATGTTAACCCGCATTCGTAACGCACAAATGGCAGGGAAAGAGCGGGTTGAGATGCCTGGCTCGAAGTTAAAAGCAGCCGTTGCCAAGGTATTGCAAGACGAGGGTTATGTTAATAATGTTACCGCTACGGTAGAAGCAGGCAAGCCCCGCTTGGCAATTGAGCTGAAGTATCACTTAGGAAAGCCTGTCGTGGCGGAAATAGATCGCGTTAGTCGTCCTAGTCTGCGTCGATACTCCGGCAGCGGTGAGCTGCCTTCGGTGCGTGCCGGGTTAGGTGTGGCGATCATTTCCACCTCGCGCGGCGTAATGACCGATCGAGCAGCTCGCGCGGCTGGTATCGGCGGCGAAGTACTATGTACTGTTTACTAAACCCTGTTTTGAGCTAAAGAGTATTTCAAAATGTCTAGAGTCGCAAAAGATCCGATCCAGCTCCCCAGTGGTGTAGAGGTCAAGCTTAGTGGTAGCGATGTCACTGTAAAAGGTAGCAAGGGTTCGCTGGAAGTGTCACTTTCAGAGGGGATTCATTTTACGCAGGACGACGGTGTAATTACCTTTGAGTATGATAGCCCAAAACTGGGCGCCATGGCAGGAACAACGCGCGCCCTAGTAAATAATATGGTGAGAGGAGTAAGCGAGGGCTGGGAGAAAAAACTGGTTCTCAACGGCGTAGGTTACAGAGCCAAGGTTAGTGGAAATGTTGTCAATCTGACAGTGGGTCTCTCCCATCCGGTGAACTATGAATTGCCAGAGGGCGTCTCTGCTCACAGCCCTAGTCCAACCGAAGTGACTTTACAGGGTATTGATAAGCACGCTGTTGGGCAAGCGGCAGCTGAACTTCGCAGCTTCCGTCCGCCAGAGCCCTATAAAGGCAAGGGTATCCGCTACTCTGATGAGTTTGTCCGTCGTAAAGAAGCCAAGAAGAAGTAGGTATTTGAGATGAGTACAAAAAATGATTCACGGTTACGTCGCGCACGTCGCACTCGTACCCAAATTCGTAGCTTAGGAATGAACCGGTTAAGTGTCCACCGTACACCTCGGCATATCTATGCTCAGATTATTGCTCCGGCTGGAGATAAGGTGATCGCGAGTGCGTCTACACTAGACTCTGACCTAAGAAGCGACGCTACTGGCAATATTGCAGCGGCAGAAAAAGTCGGTAAGTTGGTCGCTGAGCGGGCAAAAAAAGCGGGCGTTGTAGCGGTAGCCTTTGATCGCAGTGGATTTAGATATCATGGTCGCGTTAAAGCGCTGGCCGATGCTGCTCGCGAAACCGGATTGGAATTCTAGGGTAAAGATATGGCTTTTAACGATCAGAAAAAGCAGCAACAAGACGGCGACCTCCAAGAGAAGCTGGTTCAGGTTAATCGTGTGTCCAAGGTGGTAAAGGGCGGACGTATTTTTAGTTTTACCGCCCTTACGGTTGTGGGTGACGGTAAAGGCAAGGTGGGCTTCGGTCGAGGCAAAGCCCGTGAGGTTCCAGCCGCCATTCAGAAGGCAATGGAGGCGGCGCGCAGGAACATGATACAAGTTCAACTTAATAGCGGGACGATTCAGTATCCAATTAAGGCGGCACATGGCGCTTCTAAGGTTTATATGCAGCCAGCGTCAGAAGGTACCGGAGTTATCGCTGGCGGTGCGATGCGCGCGGTGCTTGAGATCGCCGGTGTGCATAATGTATTAGCGAAATGTTACGGTTCAACTAATCCAATTAACGTAGTAAGGGCAACTTTCAATGGTCTTCGTGATATGTCTTCACCAGAAGATGTTGCCGCTAAACGCGGCAAGACCGTCGAAGAAATTCTGAATTAATTAGTAGGTTTGCTAGTCATGGCTAAAGCATCTATCAAAGTAACGCAGGTCAGAAGCGGCTTCCATCGTCTGAAAAATCATAGGGCGTGTTTGGTGGGTCTTGGTTTGCGTCGTATTGGCCACACTGTGAAGGTTGAGGATACGCCTTCCGTCAGGGGCATGATAAACCAAGTGCACTACCTAGTGAGGGTAGAGGAGTAAAGTATGTCGGACGTAATGCGGTTGAATAGCCTAAGTCCAGCGCCGGGAGCGAAGAAAGATCCCAAGCGCGTGGGTCGGGGTATCGGAAGTGGCACAGGCAAGACGGCAGGCCGCGGTCACAAGGGTCAAAAGGCGCGTTCGGGTGGAGGAATTCGTGCTGGATTTGAGGGTGGTCAAATGCCGTTGCAGAAGCGCCTTCCGAAGTATGGATTTTCTTCTCGTATCAGTCGCACTACGGCGCAGATTCGTCTGGGTGAGTTAAATGCCATAGAGGGAGATGTTGTAGACCTCGAGGTGTTAAAAAATGCAGATCTGGTCAGGAATAACGTAGTGCGTGCCCGCGTTTTTCTTTCTGGCGATTTGGCTAAAGCGCTCACCCTAAAGGGCTTAGCGGTTACCAAGGGTGCACGTGAGGCTATAGAAAAAGCCGGTGGGAAAGTAGAGGACTAAATGGCAACCGCACAAACGCCTTCAGTCAACAAAGCGGGGCTCAGTGAGCTCTTTACGCGTCTGCGTTTCGTTTTGATGGCAATTATTATTTACCGGATTGGAACGCATATTCCTGTGCCGGGTATTGATCCTAAGCAACTCGCTGCCTTATTTAATCAAAATCAGGGCACGATTCTTGGTTTAGCAAATATGTTTTCTGGGGGTGCGTTAGAGCGCATGAGCATATTAGCTCTTGGGATCATGCCCTACATATCCGCATCTATCATTATGCAGTTGATGTCGGCAGTTACGCCGCAACTGGAGCAGCTAAAGAAAGAAGGTGAGTCCGGTCGCCGAAGAATTAGTCAGTACACGCGCTACCTCACCGTGGTGTTAGCTATTATTCAAGCGACTGGCATGACGGCGGGTATGGCCAATCAGGGCATGGCATATGACCCTTCAATACTATTCTACGTCATTGCTATCACATCCTTGGTCACCGGCGCGGTATTTATGATGTGGCTAGGTGAACAGATAACCGAGAAGGGCGTGGGCAATGGTATATCGTTATTGATTTTTGCCGGCATCGTAGCCGGGTTGCCTGCTGCTATCGGCCAATCTTTGGAGCAAGCTCGGCAGGGAGAGCTGAATGTTCTCATATTACTGCTCATTCTGACATTGGCGATAGCAGTCATTTATATGATCGTATTCATTGAGCGTGGTCAGCGGCGCATTACTGTGAATTATGCGAAGAGGCAGCAGGGCCGAAAGATGTATCAGGCTCAAAGTTCGCACTTGCCGCTTAAAGTCAATATGGCGGGCGTGATTCCGGCGATTTTTGCGAGCAGTATATTGCTGTTTCCAGCCTCCATTGCCCAATGGTTTAGTAGCGGAAATTCTGCAGACTGGTTGCAAGATATGGCGGTGGCAATCGGCCCCGGCCAACCCCTAAACATATTGTTATTTACGGTATTTGTAGTCTTTTTCTGCTTTTTTTACACGGCTCTGATGTTTAATCCGGTAGAAGTCGCTGACAATCTTAAGCGTTCAGGGGCCTTTGTCCCTGGCATTAGGCCGGGCGAGAAAACGGCTAATTACATCGATGGCGTGCTGACTCGATTAACGGTCTTCGGGTCCGCCTATATTGCACTGGTATGTCTGATGCCGCAGTTTTTGGTTGTTATGTGGAACGTACCGTTTTATCTGGGTGGAACCTCATTGCTAATTGTGGTTGTGGTTGTGATGGACTTCATGGCGCAAGTACAAAGTCATCTGATGTCGCATCAATATGACTCTGTGATGAAAAAAGCAAATTTAAAGAGTTATGGTGGAGCTGGGCGAGCGCGTTAAGTCAGTCAGGTTCAGGTTATCCGAGTAGGGAGTAGGTGTAATGAAGGTACGTGCATCAGTAAAGAAAATTTGCAGAAACTGTAAGGTGGTGCGGCGAAAAGGCGTGGTTCGCGTGATTTGCGAGACAGATCCGCGGCACAAGCAGCGTCAGGGCTGAGGTTGGCCATCAACAGTTGATTTTTATTAACGATATCGCTAGACTGCGTCGCCGTTTGTATAGCCTTGGACGCTGGTCGAGTTTTAGGTTAACGACACGACGAGGTTGCAACATGCAGCGACGACAAATGATTGGAGAAAGTTGAATGGCTCGTATTGCCGGCGTCAACATACCAGATAACAAGCACACCGTTATTTCATTAACCTATATCTTTGGCGTGGGCCGCAGTCAGGCCCAGCGCCTTTGTGCCGATACTGGTGTATCTGAAAGTGCCAAAATTAGCGATTTGACGGAGCAGGATATGGATGCGCTTCGAGGCAAAGTCAGTGACCTAATGGTAGAGGGTGATCTGCGTCGTGAAGTGTCAATGAACATCAAGCGCTTGATGGATTTAGGCTGTAACCGTGGCCTGCGTCACCGTAGAGGACTGCCTTTGCGTGGGCAGCGGACCAAGACCAATGCCCGTACTCGTAAAGGACCACGTAAGCCGATTCGTAAGTAGAAGTAACTACGAGTTATTTTTAGTGTAGCTGCACCTTAGTGCAGTGTTGATATTAAGGCAGGAATTAAAGTATGGCGAAGTCAGGTGCGAAAAGCACTCGTAAAAAAATAACCAAGACGGTTGTCGACGGTATCGCGCACATTCACGCGTCGTTTAATAACACCATCATCACTATCACAGATCGTCAGGGTAATACTTTAAGCTGGGCAACCTCAGGAGGCTCTGGATTTCGTGGTTCGCGTAAAAGTACACCCTTCGCGGCTCAGGTCGCAGCAGAGCGCGCCGGTGAGGCGGCAAAGGACTACGGACTTCAAAATCTTGATGTTCAGGTCAAAGGTCCGGGGCCTGGCAGGGAGTCTGCGGTTCGCGCACTCAATACCTGCGGTTATAACATCAGCAATATTACTGACGTAACGCCTATTCCGCACAACGGCTGTCGTCCGCCCAAGAAACGTCGCGTATAACGCTTACAGGATAGAATTGACATGGCTCGATATATTGGACCCAAGTGCAAACTCTCCCGTCGTGAAGGGACGGATTTGTTCCTTAAGAGCGGAGTTCGCTCGCTGGAAAGCAAGTGTAAACTAGAGGCAATTCCTGGTCAGCATGGAGCCCGTCGTGGTCGCCTGTCTGATTATGGTGTGCAGTTGCGAGAGAAACAGAAAGTCAGGCGCATCTATGGTGTGCTGGAAAAGCAGTTCCGCAATTATTATAAAGAAGCTGCGCGTCTCAAAGGAGCCACGGGTGAAAATCTGTTACAGCTTCTGGAGAGTCGACTAGACAATGTCGTTTATCGCATGGGTTTCGGGTCTACCCGGGCGGAATCTCGGCAGTTGGTGTCTCATAAGTCCATTTTGGTAAATGGCGTTATTGTCAACATCGCTTCCTATAAAGTACAGGCCGGGGATATTGTTTCTTTGCGCGAGAAAGCCAAGAAGCAGTTGCGCGTGCAGGCCGCCTTGGCTCTGGCTTCTCATCGCGGAGATTCCGAGTGGCTAGATGTTAACAGCGAAAAACTAGAAGGGGTATTCAAGACAGTTCCCGATCGTCAGGACTTATCGTCCGAGATCAACGAGAACTTAATTGTCGAGCTTTATTCGAAGTAACCCACTGAAGGACTAACCTAAAAGACAGGTGCCGCAATGCAGAGTGCAGTGAACGAATTTTTAACCCCCCGCGTGATCAATGTTGAAGAGAAGAACAGCACGCGCTCCCAAGTGACGCTGGAGCCTCTTGAGCGTGGCTTTGGCCATACTCTTGGCAACGCTCTTCGCCGCATATTACTTTCCTCAATGCCCGGTAGTGCAATTACCGAAGTTGAAATTGATGGTGTGCTTCACGAATACAGCGCGATTGAGGGTGTGCAGGAGGATGTTATCGAAATCCTTCTTAACCTTAAGGGTGTGGCTCTGGTGTTGAATGGTAAAGAAGAGGCCGAGCTGACACTGAGTAAAAAGGGTCCTGGCACTGTTACTGCAGGCGACGTTCAGGTTGACCACGATATTGAAGTTCGCAATCCCGATCATGTCATTTGTCACCTCAACGCCGGTGCAGAAATAAATATGAGACTGACTGTTGCGCTCGGTCGAGGATATTCTCCTGCCGATTCTCGAGGAAACCCCGAGGAAGAAACACGTTCTATCGGGCGCTTGCAATTGGATGCGACCTTTTCTCCCGTCTATCGAGTGTCCTATGTCGTAGAGGCAGCTCGAGTAGAGCAGCGTACCGACCTAGATAAGTTGGTCCTCGATTTAGAAACTAACGGAACGATAGACCCCGAAGAAGCGATTCGTCGTGCAGCCACTATCTTGCAACAGCAGTTGGCAGTGTTCGTTGACCTTGAAAGCGAAAGTGAATCCGAGTCTGTGGTGGAGGAGGACGAAGTTGATCCAATCCTGCTGCGGCCTGTAGACGACTTAGAGTTGACAGTGCGCTCGGCCAATTGTCTAAAGGCGGAGAACATATATTACATAGGTGATCTAGTGCAGCGCACCGAAGTGGAATTACTGAAAACGCCAAACCTTGGCAAGAAATCGCTCACCGAGATCAAGGATGTGCTCGCGTCGCGTAATTTGTCATTGGGTATGCGTCTAGACAACTGGCCACCAGCGAGTTTGAAAAACGATGATCGAGTTTTAAGCGTCTAATCAGGCCGGATTAACAGATAGTAGTGCTGCGATAGCACCGTAAAATAGGATAGTAAAAATGCGTCATCGTCACAGTGGACGTCAGCTGAACCGCAATAGCTCGCACCGTAAAGCCATGTTTCGCAATATGACTGTTTCGTTGGTGGAGCATGAGTTGATTCGCACAACCTTACCCAAAGCAAAAGAATTGCGCGGATATGCTGAGCCGCTTATCACGCTCGCGAAAAAAGATAGCGTAGCCAATCGGCGTCTGGCTTTTGATAGGACACGGGACAACTCTACTGTGGGTAAATTGTTTAACGAGTTGGGTCCGCGGTATCAGGAGCGCCCTGGAGGTTACATTCGCATTCTAAAGTGTGGCTACCGCACCGGTGACAAAGCGCCCATGGCTTATGTCGAGTTGGTTGATCGCCCTCAAGTCGAGATAACAGAAGAAGACGAAGATTGATTGCTTGTGGGATCTGATTGAAACCAGAAGCCGGGCGTTTATCCCGGCTTTTTTATATCGGGGACCAACAGGGTGCTACTTAGGCCGCTTTTTTTCCCTGTTTGCGCTTTAGTATGGGTCCCAGAAACTGACCGGTAAATGAAGCCTTTATTTTTGCCACATCTTCGGGTGTTCCCGTTGCAATCACCTTACCGCCACCGCTACCCCCTTCGGGTCCTAGGTCCACAACCCAGTCCGCTGTCTTAATGACATCCAGGTTGTGCTCAATAATTACTACGGTGTTACCGTGATCCCGCAAGCGGTGGAGAACAACCAGTAATTGTCTGATGTCTTCAAAGTGCAATCCGGTAGTAGGCTCGTCCAGAATATACAGTGTTTTTCCTGTGTCGCGCTTAGAGAGTTCGCGCGATAACTTAATCCTCTGGGCTTCACCACCTGAGAGGGTGGTCGCCGCTTGGCCTAGACGGATATAGGAGAGGCCGACGTCCATCAAGGTCTGGATTTTTCTAGCAATGGCAGGGACAGGCTCGAAGAACGGAAGTGCTTCCTCAATGGTCATATCTAAGACCTCATGGATATTCTTGCCCTTATACCGCACGTCTAGTGTTTCCCGGTTATAACGTTTGCCCTTACAAACATCACAGGGTACGTAGATATCCGGTAAAAAGTGCATCTCGACCTTTGTAACCCCGTCGCCTTGACAGGCTTCGCAGCGACCACCTTTCACGTTGAAACTAAACCTTCCCGGTTTATAGCCTCGGGAGCGGGCCTCCTGCGTACCAGAGAACAATTCGCGTATCGGGGTGAAAATTCCGGTGTAAGTGGCAGGGTTCGAGCGCGGCGTGCGCCCAATAGGACTTTGATCGATGTCTATGCACTTGTCGACACACTCCATCCCCGTTATCGAGTCAAAAGGCGCTGGGGTGAGAGTAGTCGCTCCATTTAATTCTGTGGCAGCGATCGGGTAGAGCGTACTATTTATTAAGGATGATTTTCCTGAGCCTGATACCCCGGTGATGCAGGTAAGCAGGCCTAGTGGCAGTTCTAGGGTGACCGATTGAAGGTTGTTACCTGTTGCTCCCTTTAGCACCAGCATGCTGTCAACATCTATCTGAGTGCGCTGTTTTGGGATGCTGATTTTTTTGGCGCCCGAGAGATAGGCCCCGGTAAGGGACTGTTCATTGTTGATGACGTCATCGAGAGTGCCGGAAGCGACAATCTGACCCCCATGTACCCCTGCCCCAGGACCGATATCAAGAATGTGGTCTGCACTGCGAATGGCATCCTCATCATGCTCCACTACAAGCACCGTATTACCCATATCTCTCAAATGGGTGAGTGTTGCCAAAAGTCGCTCGTTGTCTCGTTGGTGGAGGCCAATGGATGGCTCATCCAAAATATACATAACACCCACTAGGCCAGCGCCAATCTGAGAGGCCAGACGTATACGCTGGGCCTCGCCGCCCGACAGCGTCTCCGCGCTGCGGTTTAAAGACAAATAGCTCAACCCCACATCAACCAAAAAACGGTAGCGTGCTCGTAACTCCTTGAGGATTTTGTCAGCGATCTGACCGCGGCGGCCTTCGAGTTGCAGTCGATTGAAATAAAGTTCGGCCTCGCCCACCGGCATTGCTGTGATGCTGGGGAGATTATGCTCATCGACAAACACGTTTCGCGCATCGCGGCGCAGTCGAGTGCCATGGCAGTCAGGGCAGGGTTGACTGGCTAAAAACTTTGACAATTCCTCTCGCACTGATTGTGACTCCGTGTCTCTGTAACGGCGTTCCATGTTGGGCAGGATACCCTCGAAGGGGTGTTTTCGCTTAAAGACATCCCCTCTGTCATTGATATACGAAAACGCGATTTCTTGCGTGCCGCTACCTTGGAGGATAACTTTTTGATGCTTTTTACTCAGCTGACTGAACGGAGTATCAATACTGAAGTCATAGTGTTCGGCGAGCGAATTCAGCATGTGAAAGTAGTAGACGTTGCGCCGATCCCAGCCGCGTATTGCACCTTCTGCTAAGCTTGACTCAGGGAATAGTACCAAGCGCTCTTCATCGAAAAACTGTTTGACACCGAGCCCATCACAGCCACTGCAAGCGCCCGCTGGATTGTTGAATGAAAACAAGCGAGGCTCTAACTCGTCAATACTATGGCCGCATTCGGGGCAGGCAAAGCGTGCGGAAAAACTGATGTCTTTGTTTTTGCCCTCCATATAACTAATGGAGGCTAAGCCATCGGTCAAGTTTAGCGCGGTCTCAAAGGATTCTGCCAGACGAATACCGAGATCCCCTCGAACCTTAAAGCGGTCTATAACCACCTCGATACGATGCTTTTTCTTTTTATCCAACACCGGCACATCGTCTAGGTCGGCGACGATTCCATTAATGCGTGCGCGGACAAAGCCGGCGGCTCGCAGTTCCTCCAGCGTATGGACATGCTCACCTTTGCGGTCGCGCACTACTGGTGCCAGTAGCATGAGTTTTGTGTCTTCGGGCAATGCAAGGACCACATCTACCATTTGACTCACGGTCTGCGCCTGCAGATTGATGCCGTGATCAGGACAGCGCGGTTCTCCAACACGGGCGTATAACAAGCGCAAGTAATCGTATATTTCGGTAATAGTTCCAACCGTAGAACGAGGGTTGTGAGACGTTGATTTTTGCTCAATGGAAATGGCCGGTGACAGCCCCTCGATGTGGTCCACGTCAGGCTTCTCCATGATGGAAAGAAACTGCCTAGCGTAGGTGGACAGCGACTCCACATAGCGGCGCTGTCCCTCCGCGTAGAGGGTGTCAAAGGCGAGCGAGGATTTACCGGAACCCGAGAGCCCAGTAATGACTACCAGTTGATCCCGCGGGATATCGAGGTCGATGTTTTTGAGGTTGTGTGTCCGTGCCCCGCGTACTTGTATGGTATCCATAAGAGCCCTGATGCCGCCTTGAAATCTAAACCTAACAGTATATGCCTAGATCTAGGTGTGTGGCAAAAGCCTCCGATATATTTTCCTGCATGCAGGTGTTTGGATGTCCTGCAGCGAATGAAAATGCTAACATTAAAGGCTGCTTTTTTGACCGCTTTTTGGTGAAACACACGGTGATTACTGAAAACCCCATGACAGGGCGCGAGCGTCGGGCCGTAGGTTCGTTGGCGCTATTGTACTGCTTTCGCATGCTCGGCCTGTTCATGGTGTTGCCGTTGCTGGCGATATACGCGTCAGATTTTGCGGATGCAACCCCAACCATGATTGGGCTGGCGTTAGGCATCTACGGCCTGACTCAGGCCGCATTGCAGATCCCTTTCGGTTGGCTGTCTGATCGGGTAGGTCGTAAGCCGGTAATAATCTTTGGACTGCTATTGTTCGCTCTGGGGAGTGTGATCGCGGCGGTGGCTGAGAGTATGAATGGTATTATTTTAGGCCGCATACTGCAGGGCAGCGGTGCTATTGCCAGCACCGTTATGGCACTGGTGGCCGACTTGACACGGGAGGAGCAGCGCACGAAGGCAATGGCGCTGGTGGGTATTAGTATTGGTCTGTCCTTTGCCGGAGCCATGGTACTGGGTCCGGTCGTTGCTGCCCTGGGTGGGCTTGCCAGTGTTTTCTGGTTTTCAGCACTGCTCGCAGTGGTCGGAATGGGTATTGTTATTCTGCTGGTGCCGACTCCGTACGGTGTCAGTGTTGCTCATCAGGAAGAAGGCGCAAGGTTGGGATTTATAGGCCGTGGTCTCGTTGATGGCGGGTTGGTTCGGCTTAATTTTGGCGTGTTTGTTTTACATTTTATTCTTGTGGCCTGCTTTCTTGTGATGCCGGGGGTGCTAGAGCAGACCTTTGGTGTCTCTAGGGAGCAACACTGGTTGGTATACCTGCCCGTATTGTTACTGTCCTTTGTTGGTATGGTGCCGCTGATGATTCTGGCGGAACGCGGCAAGCGACCGCGCCAGATGTTCCTGCTGGGCATTGTATTGATTTTTGCAGCGATTGGTGTGCTGGACCTCACCTCTACCAATCTGTTGTTCTATGGTGGTCTTTGGTTGTTCTTTGTTGGATTTAATTATCTAGAGGCGACCCTTCCTTCACTGGTTAGCAAAACGGTGTTCGCCGGCGGTAAGGGGACTGCAATGGGCGTTTACTCTTCCTGTCAATTTATGGGTGCATTTACCGGTGGTGCTGGGGGAGGTTGGCTGCTAGAGCATTGGGGGAGCGGCGTTCTGACTGGCGTATCCCTCGCACTGTGCGCTGTCTGGTGGTTGCTGGTGCACACTGCGCCTATGCCTGCGGCGGTGACGAATATCGCGTCACCGCCAGTGACTAACACTTAATCTGTGCGTGTTTTGCGCGATTGGCGGCAGGAGGTTGCGATTGAATTATAGGACTTTGGTCGGACTTGGTGTCGCAATTGAAGGGTGAGGTTGTTATAGTCAACAGGTAAAGCAGCTATCAATTCTGTGTAAAAAAGAGAGAAAATTATGGCCACACGTGGCATCAACAAAGTCATTATTGTGGGCAATCTGGGCAATGACCCGGAGGTCCGTTATTCCCAAGCCGGCGCTGCGATTACCAATATTTCTGTAGCAACCTCTGAAGTCTGGAAAGACAAGCAGACCGGTCAGCCTCAGGAAAGAACCGAATGGCACCGTATTGTTTTTTTTAATAAGCTGGCTGAAATTGCAGGTGAGTACCTTCGCAAAGGTTCTAAGGTTTATATTGAAGGGCAGTTGCGCACTCGAAAATGGCAGGACAAAGAAGGCCAAGATCGTTACACCACAGAAATTGTCAGTAATGAAATGCAAATGTTAGATGCACGGGGTGCCAATTCGGGTGGTTCTGCTGCAGGAGGCTTTGATCAGAGTGCTCCCTCCAAAGGCCCCTCCGTTCAACCTGTCCCAGCCCCAGTTGCAAGTCCGGGCGGAGACATTGGAAATTTTGACGACGACATACCTTTTTAGAGGGCTTGTTTGATGGCTGACCAGTAATTAGCGATCGGCTTTACGGCGACGATGCGCGTACTTATATTGGGATCTGATACGTCTTTAGGCGTGGCGTTGATTCGTCGTCAAGCGATGTTAGGCCGCCACGAGTTGGTGTCCATGAGTTGTTCAGCCTGTCGTTGGAAGAGCGAGCGGCAGGCGAAAAAAAGCATTGTGCGGGCGAAGAGTGAGACGGTTGTTGACCTTCGTCTAGAAGCCGCTGGTGAGGGTGCTTTGCCGATTCAAGAGGTGGATTTGCAGCGCAGCCACTGGGTGGCCAAGGCCTGCCATCGAACCGATGCTACCTATCTCTATGTCTCTAGTTCGGGTGTGTTCTCTGGAGAACTGCAAAGACCTTATGTGGAAGAGGATTTACCAGACAGCGACGAAGTCACTGGTCAGCTACTTGCGCGTGCCGAGCGGGTCGCAGCCGATGCCTGCTCGCGTCACTTAATATTGCGGCTGGGTCCTGTCTTCTCCAATCAGGGGACGAATCTAATAACCCGATTGCTGGGTTCGCTGCGCGAGGGCGCTAGTTTGGTGCTGGATAATAACTTGCGTGGTTGTCCTGTGGCGGCCGATGATGGCGCCAGAGTGCTATTAGCACTGCTTGATCAACTGGGTACGGGGATTGAAACATGGGGGACTTATCACTATTGCAGTTCTGATACGGCCACCTATTATGAATTTGCGGAGGCCTTGCTCGCTTCTGCTTCACAGTTTTCTGAGTTTAGTGCTGCAGCGGTGCAACTGGAGTATCAGACAGACGGCTTAAGGCCGCTCAATCGAGCACTCAACTGCAGCAAAATACGCAATACATTTGCCATTAGACAAGTTCCCTGGCGCAGTGCAATTAGCGATGTCGTCAAATATTATTACGAACAGCAGCAGGGGTGAACAGCATGAGTTTAGTGACAGGTGAAAATTTACAGAGTCTGTCCATTGCAGTTTTAACGGTGTCCGATACACGCACAAGGGAAAACGATACGTCCGGAGACTATCTGGTTGCCGCACTAGAGGAAGCGGGGCACCACACCGGCGACAGGGCTATCGTGCGCGATGACATCTATCAGATACGCGCCGTCCTGTCAGCGCTGATTGCTGATGAGGGCATTAACGCGGTGTTAATGACGGGCGGCACGGGGTTTTCGGGGCGAGACTCCACCCCCGAGGCAGTGCAACCGCTATTTGATAAAGCGATTGACGGTTTTGGGGAGGTGTTTCGCGCGTTGTCTTATGAGGAGATAGGTTCTTCGACAGTGCAGTCTCGTGCCCTTGCGGGCTTTGCCAATGGTACGGTTATATTCTGCATGCCAGGTTCCACTGGCGCCTGCAAGACTGCTTGGAATGGCTTGATTTCTCAGCAGTTGGATAGTAGCCACCGCCCTTGTAATTTCGCTGGCGTGCTCAGTGTGTTGAAGGGCACGTGACTTTGGCCCCTTTGACTCCGGTTGCAGAAGCACTGGCTATGGTACTTGCCGCCGCTCAACGTATCAACGAGACAATTGACTTACCTCTTCTCGATGCCCTTGGTTACACACTCTCGGAGGATGTATTGTCAACAATCGACGTTCCACCTGCTAATAATAGCGCGATGGATGGCTATGCTCTGCGTGCCAGTGATACCGAGCAAAGGCTCCTTGTTAGCCAACGTATTCCTGCTGGCACTGTTGGCTCACCTTTGGAGGAGGCTTGTGCCGCTCGAATTTTTACCGGAGCTGCGATTCCTGCCGGTGCGGATGCGGTGGTGATGCAGGAAAACTGCACGGAGCTAGAGGGTGTAGTGAGAGTGCCGGGTCCTGTGATGGCGGGGCAGAATATTCGCTATCGTGGACAGGATGTAAAGGCTGGGGACATCGTTTTGACAAGAGGACGAATACTGCGTCCGCAGGATATGGGGATGTTGGCTTCAGTAGGTCTCTCTCGCGCGAAGGTCTATCGTCCTTTGCGGGTCGCAGTGCTGTCAACCGGTGATGAGTTGTTTGAGCTTGGTAGTGGCGAGTTACCCGAGGGTAGTATTTACAATTCAAACCGTTATACCTTGGCCGGATTGCTGAGAAATCTTCACATGGAAGTTATCGATTGCGGAATTGTAGCAGATGATGCGGATGCCACTGCGCAGGCGCTGCTGCATGCCAGCGAGGTGGCGGATTGTGTTATTACCACTGGTGGTGTTTCAGTAGGTGAGGAGGATCATGTTAAGGCCCAAGTGCAGCGCTTGGGGCGACTGGATCTTTGGAAGCTCGCAATAAAACCGGGCAAACCTCTCGCTTTCGGAAGTATTGATAAGACCACGTTTATTGGCTTGCCCGGGAATCCGACGTCTGTGTTTGTTACTTTCTGCTTGATAGCACGCCCTTTCCTTTTAGAAATGCAGGGTGTTGCTGAACCTGATTTACCTCATTTGCATGCGATAGCCGCTTTTTCGGTTGTTAAGCCTAGTGGCCGGCAAGACTATCTCCGCGTTGTTTTGGAAAACACAGCGCAGGGCTTGCTGGCGAAGAAGTTTTCAAATCAGAGCTCCGGCGTGCTCCGTTCGGTAAGTCAGAGTAACGCACTGGCGGTGATTCCGCCGGGCACTGTCGTATCAGAAGGCGATACTTTAGAAATAATATTGCTTGATTCGATTGCAGGATAATTAGAGGCTTGCTGGCGTTGCGCTTCCGTCTCAGTCCGCCCCCCGGCGATGCTAAGTCGATAGCTTCTGAAACACCAAAGAAGCATTAGTCCCACCAAATCCAAAGCTGTTAGACATTACTCGCTGTAAATCGACATCGTCATGACGTAAAAGCGCGATGGGTAAGCCGTCAGCTTGCGGATCGAGTTCCTCGATGTTGGCCGACGCAGCGATAAAGCCCTGTTGCTGCATTAGCAGTGAATAAATCGCCTCTTGCACCCCAGCAGCACCGAGGGAGTGGCCGGACAGCGATTTGGTGGAGCCGATCACTGGTATTTCATCTTCATTACAGAATACTTCTCTTGCGGCTTTCAGTTCTTGAATGTCTCCTGCCGGTGTACTGGTGCCGTGGGCATTAATGTAATCAACCGGGCCTTCGACAGTGCTAAGCGCTTGCTGCATGCAGCGAACAGCGCCCTCACCGGAGGGTGAGACCATATCGTGGCCGTCAGATGTGGCACCGTAGCCCACTAATTCCGCATAGATTTTTGCGCTCCTAGCTCTGGCATGCTCCAGCTCTTCCACTACCAGCATGCCACCACCTCCAGCTATGACGAAGCCGTCTCGGTTGGCGTCATAAGCTCGAGAAGCACGTTCCGGCGTATCGTTGTATTTAGTAGACAGCGCGCCCATAGCGTCAAATAAACAGCTGAGTGTCCAATGTAATTCTTCGCCACCACCGGCAAATACAATGTCTTGCTTGCCCAGTTGAATTTGCTCCATAGCGTTTCCGATGCAATGAGCACTAGTGGAGCACGCTGAGGAGATCGAATAATTGATGCCTTTAATTTTAAAGGGCGTGGCAAGGCAAGCGGATACAGTGCTACCCATAGTTTGTGTGACGCGGTAAGGTCCGACACGGCGCAGACCGCGTTCGCGCATAATGTCTGAGGCTTCGGTCTGACTGCAAGAAGAGGCTCCTCCTGAGCCCGCTATAATTCCGGTGCGATCGTTAGAGACCTCTGATATTTGCAGGCCTGCGTCATCGATTGCGCGCTGCATCGAAATATAGGCATACGCTGCGGCATTGCCCATAAAGCGCAATTGTTTTCTGTCGATATAGGTTTCGATATCGATTATTGGAGACCCCGAGACATGCGAGCGCATGCCTACATCAATCTGCTCCTGATTGACCGTGATACCAGAGCGCCCTTCATACAATGACTTCGAAACTGTTTCGGCATCGTTGCCCAGACAGGAGACTATGCCGAGGCCTGTGATAACTGTTCGTTTACGCATACGACTAGAAAGACTCCGTTGATTTGAATAGTCCGACTCGCAAATCCTTTGCAACATAAATTTCGGTGCCATCGACCGAGAGGGCGCCGTCGGCAATGCCCATGATGAGCTTACGCTCAATCACACGTTTGATCTCAATGTTATAAATTATTTTGCTTGCAGTAGGAAGTATTTGGCCACTGAACTTGACCTCTCCGCACCCTAATGCGCGTCCTCGTCCCGGGTTATCCCTCCAGCCCAAGAAAAATCCGAGGAGCTGCCACATCGCGTCCAGTCCCAGACATCCGGGCATGACCGGATCCATTGGAAAGTGACACTGGAAAAACCACAGGTCTGGGTTGATGTCTAACTCGGCGATGATTTCTCCTTTACCATAATTGCCTCCTTCCGAACTGATGTGAGCAATACGGTCAATCATCAACATGTTGTCTGTTGGAAGTTGGGCATTCCCTGGACCAAAAAGCTCGCCTTTACCGCAAGCGATCAGTTCGTTTTTGGAGTACGTGTGTTTGCCAATCATAGATTTTCCAGTTTTGCTTTGAAAGGAGTATATTGTGGGCATATCATGCGGTAGAGAAACTTATTTTCGTCGATAATATGAATAGGCGGTCGAGGTTTTCTATTTTAATAGTTGCGAGCCACAAGTCCAGTGGTTTGCTGGTCAAAAACATGGCCTTCAGTTAACATCAAGTAGTTGTAGTTTTTTGCGAACTGATGTTGCATGTTGGGCTCGCGTAGACCGATTCTTCAAATTACAGGGGATTTATATGTTAACACCCGTACTCCTTTCTGGTGGCGTGGGTAGTAGGTTGTGGCCGGTTTCCAGAGAGAGCCATCCCAAACAGTTTTTAGCGCTAGCTGGCGAACTCACAATGTTACAGGAAACCTTGCAGCGCACTAGCGGCTTGGAGGCGGAGGCCGCTGCGCCTATCGTAGTGTGCAATGAAGAGCACCGCTTTATGGTGGCGGAGCAACTGCGGCAGCTGGACTTGCAGGCCAGTTCGCTGATCCTTGAGCCACAGGGACGAAATACCGCGCCTGCGCTCGCATTGGCAGCCTTACAAGCTGTTACTACAGATCCAGAATCTATTTTACTGGTATTGCCGGCAGACCATTTGATCACGGATGTCGAGGCATTCGTTGCAGCGGTAGAGAAATCTCTGCCGCTTGCCGGTGAGGGTAGGTTGATGACCTTTGGTGTCGTCCCTACGGAGGCCGAAACAGGCTATGGCTACATTAAATGTGGACCTGAGCTGGCAGATGATCTTTATGAGTTGGAGCGTTTTGTTGAAAAACCTGACGCTGCTGCGGCTAAAGACTATATAGAAAGCGGTGGCTACCTTTGGAACAGCGGCATGTTTTTGTTGCGCGCACAAACCTATCTTGATGAACTGACTCAACGCGCACCTGACATTTTTTCATTCTGTGAACAAGCGATGCGTGCTGCGACGGTCGATATGTATTTTGTGCGGCCTGACGCCCAATTATTTGAGCAATGTCCCTCTGACAGTATTGATTATGCGGTTATGGAAAAGACAGAGGCTGGAGCTGTTGTCTCCCTCAACTGTGGCTGGAGCGATGTCGGCGCGTGGTCTGCACTGTGGGAGGTGGCTGAGCGCGACGCAGAGGACAACGTATCTCGGGGAGATGTCATTATGGACAACTGCCGTGGAAGCTATTTTCGCAGCGAATCGCGCTTAGTGGCTGCGACCGGAGTGGAAAATCTCGTGGTCGTCGAAACTGCAGATGCGATACTGATCGCCGACCGCCATAAAGTGCAGGATGTTAAACGGATTGTTACAGCACTAAAGCAAGGGCGGCGCACGGAAGCTACGCTTCACCGAAGAATCTATCGTCCCTGGGGATGCTACGAATCGCTTATTACGTCAGAGCGGTTTCAGGTGAAGCGTATTGTCGTCAACCCTGCGCAGCGCCTGTCTTTGCAGATGCATCACCATCGCGCTGAACACTGGATCGTCGTTAAGGGCACTGCCGAGGTTACCTGCGAGGATAAAGTGTTTATGTTGGCAGAGGATGAGTCCACTTACATTCCACTAGGCCATAAACATCGCCTCGCTAATCCTGGACATATACCGCTGGAAATAATTGAAGTTCAGTCTGGGGCCTATTTGGGTGAAGATGATATTGTGCGCTTTGAAGACGTATACGGCCGCAGTCAATGATGCTGGCGCAACATAGAGGGTTACTGTTTTGATTAAAAAATGTCTTTTTCCGGTGGCCGGTTACGGCACACGATTTCTGCCTGCCACTAAGAGTATGCCCAAAGAAATGCTGCCGGTGGTTAATAAGCCACTCGTGCAATATGGGGTCGAAGAGGCTATTCACGCCGGTATGACGACCTGTGCCATGGTTACTGGTCGCGGTAAACGCGCGATTACCGACCATTTTGATATCAGTTATGAACTGGAGCATCAAATTGCGGGTAGCGGCAAGGAAGCCTACCTTGAAGGTATTCGCGGCATTTTAGATAAAGGTGTTTTTACCCAGGTCCGCCAACGTGAAATGAAAGGTTTGGGGCACGCGATTCTTACTGGAGAACCGTTGATAGGAAATGAACCTTTTGGCGTTCTACTGTCGGATGATTTATGCCTGAATAGTGGGCCGGGTGTGTTAGCTCAAATGGTGCAACTCTTTAAGCAATTTCGATGTTCTATCGTTGCTATTCAGGAAGTGCCGGAAGATGAAACGCATAAGTATGGCGTTATTCGGGGTGAGAGCCTCAACAATGGTGTTTATCGAGTCGATGAGATGGTGGAAAAGCCTGAGGCCAGGGACGCACCATCAAACTTAGCGATCATAGGTCGATATATACTAACGCCCGATATATTCGATATTCTTCGTGTGACCAAGCCCGGCGCTAACGGAGAAATTCAGATCACCGATGCGCTGCAAACCCAAGCTCAAAACGGGTGTGTCATGGCGTACAAATTCAAAGGTCGCCGTTTCGATTGTGGAAGCGTCCCGGGGTTTGTAGAGGCTACCAACTTCGTTTACGATAATTATTACCAGTCAACATAAGCGAGTCATGTGTGCAAGAAATTACCTGTTTTAAGGCTTACGATGTCCGTGGACGAGTGCCAGATCAACTCAATGAGGACATTGCCAGCCGCATCGGACGCGCCTACGCTGAAGTCGTTAAACCTCGGCAGGTAGTTGTAGGCCATGACATCCGTTTGACTAGCGAATCCATTAAGGCGGCTGTGACTGACGGTTTGCTTGATCAGGGCGTGGATGTGTACGATATCGGTCTGTGTGGCACTGAAGAAATTTACTTCGCGACATCGCATGCTGGTATGGACGGCGGTATAGCCATCACGGCAAGTCATAACCCAAAGGATTACAATGGGATGAAATTCGTGCGTGAGGAATCGCGTCCCATTTCTGGAGATACTGGGCTGTTTGATATTAAGAAGTTGGCGGAGCGGGATCAGTTTACGCCCGCAGCACAGCGCGGGCAGTTGTATCCACTTAATACGTCTGAAGCTTATGTGCAGCATCTGCTATCTTATATCGATATCGCCAGTCTAAAGCCGCTCAAAATCGTAGTCGACGCCGGAAATGGTGGTGCGGGGCGGGTGGTTGATCTGCTGGAACAACATTTACCCTTTGAGTTTATCAAGCTGCATCATGATGCGGACGGAAACTTCCCGAACGGTGTACCCAACCCGCTGTTGCCGGAGAATCGTGTTGCCGCAACAGCTGCCGTTCGAGACCATGGGGCAGATCTGGGCTTGGGCTGGGACGGCGATTTCGACCGCTGTTTTTTCTTTGACGAAGGCGGTAATTTTGTAGAAGGTTATTATGTCGTGGGTCTATTAGCCGAGGCGTTTTTGAAGCAACAAGGCTCAGGTCGCATCGTGCATGACCCTCGGCTGACGTGGAACACAGTTAATATTGTGGAGTCATTGGGTGGCGAGGCAATACAAAGCAAAACTGGCCATGCGTTTATCAAGGAGCGGATGCGGCTCGAAAATGCTGTATACGGCGGCGAAATGAGTGCCCATCATTATTTCCGTGACTTCGCATATTGTGACAGCGGTATGATTCCTTGGCTTTTGGTGGCGGGTCTGATTAGCAGCAGCGGTCAGCCGCTTTCCAAACTAGTCGCTGAGCGCATGGCGGCATATCCCTGCAGCGGAGAGATCAATCGCACAATTGAAAATCCGGCGGCGGTGCTTGCGAAGATAGAGGCGGTCTTTCGCGACCAGGCGCAATCCGTAGAGCACGTTGACGGTTTGAGTATGTCTATGGGCGAATGGCGCTTCAATGTCCGTATGTCCAACACCGAGCCACTGGTGCGTCTAAATGTTGAAAGTCGTGGTGATCAAGGTTTAATGGAAGTGAAAACAGTAGAGCTACTGGCTTTAATTGACGCCTGACTTGAGAGATTGGCGTGCGTCTGATAGTGGTTCATTTCTGAGCATTTTTCCAACGCTGAATGAGTCGTTCCGTTGCGCCATCCATTGTGATTTTACTATCTGATTCTTGCAATTTTTGCGCTATACCGACGCTGATTTCCTTGCCTAATTCAACACCCCATTGGTCGAAGGGATTTATTGTCCAGAATTGGGCACTGCAAAAGGTACGATGTTCATAAAGTGCTAATAATGCGCCCAGAGTCGCTGGATTAAGTGATTCCATCGTGATAACACTGCTGGGGCGATTGCCTGGCATGACAAGGTGCGGTGCGAGTTTCTCTGCTTTTTCAATGCCGAGACCGCGCTGTAGCAAAGCGTCTGTAGCGGCCTGCAGTGATCGACCTAGCATGAGTGTGCGACTTTGCGCCAAACAGTTGGCCACTAGGTTTAAATGCTGATGCGCCATGCCGGTGTGAGTGGTCAGCGGGAGTACAAAATCTACAGGACATAGCAGTTGGCCTTGATGCAATAGCTGATGAAAAGAATGCTGCCCCAAGGTACCTGTTGAGCCCCAAAGAACCGGCCCAGTGGTGTAATCAAGAGATTCGCCGTCGACACTAACCCGCTTGCCGTTGCTTTCCATCGTCAGCTGCTGCAAGAAGTTAGGCAAACGCTCTAGGCTATGGTCATAGGGCAGCACCACATGATTTTTTGCGCCAAGGAAGTTGCAATACCATAACTCTAGCAGGCTCATCAGCAGTGGCATATTGTCACTGGGCGCGCTAGTGCGGAAATGTTGGTCCATCGACGCGGCTCCAGCCAAAAATTCGGCGAACCGTTCCCAGCCAACGGCAATGGCACAGCTTAGACCAATCGCAGACCATACGGAGTAACGACCGCCGACCCAATCCCACAAGGGTAGGCAATGGCTAGAGGGTATACCGAATTCTTCTGCTGCCTGCAGATTTGTAGTAATAGCTAGAAAATGTTTTTCCAGTTCCGTAGCTTTGGCGCCGGCGGTTAGCATCCACGCTCTTGCTTCGAGACTATTTTCAAGGGTCTCTTCAGTGCGAAAGGATTTTGAGCAGATGATGAAGAGCGTGGAGGCGGGACTCAGATGCAGCAAAGTGTCCTGCAGATCGGCGGGATCCGCATTGGCCACGTAGTGACATCGGATATCGCCTTGGAACGGTTTTAGTGCTGACGTGACAAGTCTCGGGCCGAGGTCAGAGCCGCCAATTCCAATATTGACGACATCGGTAATAACTGTGCCCGAATAGCCGGTGTGCTCGCCACGGTTAAGCCGTTGCGCAATCGCCTGCATGCGAGCTCGGGTTGCCACTACGTCTTTGAATTTTTCCTTATGTCCCCCGCTACTGGATGCCCGCAATAGCATGTGCAGTGCAGGTCTATCCTCTGTATTGTTGACGGGTTTTCCGCTAAACAGATCAGCGATGCGCTGTTGCAGCTCAGCCTGAGTTGCCAGCTTAAGCAGAGATGCTAACGCATCATGACTTAATAGGTGTTTAGAGTAATCAAGTTGCAGGCCGGCAGCTTCGAGAGTACATGTTTCAGCGCGGCTATCATCCGCCTCGAAAAATCGTTCTATCGACGCCTGCTTGAGCGTCGCAGCGTGCGTCTTTACTTCTGAGTAGGCTTGAAGGTCTGGTAGGAGGGTGCGCGGTGTCATCGGTGGTGCCTACCTTGCGTTAGTGGTTCCGATTGATGGATAGCTCTGTGATACGCTCAAGGGCATCACGAGCTTTGCTGCCTGGTAGTATAGCCAATTTCTGCAGCGCGACGTCATAGTGATGTCTAGCCCGTGCACGACTATAGTCGATGGAACCACACCGTCTGACAATAGCAATGATCTGCTCGATATGGTCGGTACTTTTTTCAGTAATTCCCTGATGGATAACCGCTTGCTCGGCAGTGCTGGCCTTGAGCAACGCATGTATAAGGGGGAGTGTGACTTTACCCTCAGTGAGGTCGTCCCCCACGTTTTTACCCATCGCGTCGGCATTGCCGTCGTAATCTAGAACATCGTCAATCATTTGAAAGGCGATACCGAGGTTTAGGCCGAACTCTCTCAGAGTGCTCCGGTTTTGTTCGTTTTCGCCAGACAACGTGGCGGCACCGTAGCAAGCAGCCGCAAACAAAACAGCGGTTTTTCGCGTTATCACGTCCAGATATTGTACTTCGCTCGTGTTCACATCGCCCGCTCGGGTCAATTGCAGGACCTCACCTTCGGCAATAATATTGGTTGCCTCGGCCATGTGGGTCAGTATAGGCATATTCCCTAGCTTGACCATCAATTGAAAAGCGCGGGTATATAAAAAGTCGCCCACCAATACTGAAGGGGCGTTGCCAAATGTTGCGTTGGCGGTAGGGCGTCCGCGGCGCAGGGTGGACAGGTCAACCACGTCGTCATGCAACAACGTAGCGGTGTGGATAAATTCAATTATTGCAGCAAAAGTAACATGCTCATCACTGCATTGTCCTAATGCAGAGGCGCTTAGAAGGACTAGCAGAGGACGCAATCGTTTGCCTCCGGCATCCACAATGTAGTGCCCGACGTTTTCCACCATATCGACGTTAGAGTGGAGTTGTTCGATAATGAGTTGATTAACTCGGTCGAAGTCCTGTGCTACGGTAGAGTGTATCTGATCCATAAGGTGACGTTGTGAAATAAAAAAGTGCCCACGCATGCTAGGGTGCGACCACCTAGCTGTCAAGCTAGGGAAAGGCGGAGGTTACTGCTGCGACCAGGCGCAACTCCTTGTTTTGGTGCAAAAATTAACCCTTGCTCCGCCAGTCCATTTTGAGTAAACTCGCGCCTCTCTGAACGATGCGTCGAGGAATAGCAGCCGTTAAGAGTCAATTCAACTGTTTGTGCCTAGCTCTGCCCCCCTTGATGTGTGAGGGATTATCTTGAGTGCGAGAAGGCTAATTAAACGGAGAGTGGTATGTACGCAGTAATAGAAAGTGGTGGCAAGCAACATCGTGTCAGCGAGGGCGAAACCCTCAAACTGGAAAAAATTGAGGTGGCGACTGGTGAAAGCATCGAATTCGATAGAGTCCTGATGTTGGGTGGCGCTGAGATTAAAATTGGCACTCCGCTGGTCGCTGGCGGAAAAGTTTCCGCTGAAGTGATTGGCCACGGCCGTCATAAGAAAATCAAAATCATTAAATTCAATCGCCGTAAGCACTTTCGCAAAGAAACCGGTCATCGTCAGTGGTTCACTGAAGTGAAGATTACCGGTATTACGGGTTAAGGGAGGGCTTAGATAGTGGCACACAAGAAGGCTGGTGGTAGTACCCGTAACGGGCGCGATTCGGTAAGTAAACGTCTGGGCGTCAAATGCTTTGGTGGTGAAGCGGTGAGGGCGGGCAACATTATCGTGCGGCAGCGCGGAACGCGCTTTCATCCAGGAGAAAACGTTGGTATCGGCAAGGATCACACATTGTTCGCGAAGGCTGATGGCAAGATAGAGTTTATTGTTCGCGGCCCGAAAAGTCGCAAGTTTGTGCAGGTCGTGAGCGCCTGAATTGACGGCACAGATGCTTGTCAATCAAAGGCCTCGTCAATTGACGGGGCTTTTTTTTATGCTCACGATGGTCCCAGCGAGAAGACATTTTGGTGACTAAGCGACCAGAAGCTCTAGTCAGAGGTAAAAATGAAATTCGTAGATGAGGCAAGTATCAATGTATACGCGGGTAAAGGTGGTAACGGCTGCCTGAGTTTTCGGCGTGAAAAGTACGTTGAAAGGGGTGGCCCCGACGGTGGCGACGGGGGTGATGGCGGCAGTGTCATTGTTGAGGCTGACGACGCCCTCAACACCATGATTGATTACCGCTTCAAGCGCCATTACCGGGCTCAGACGGGTGAAACCGGTGCCGGTCGCAACTGCACTGGCAAGGGTGGGGAGGATTTGGTGTTGCGTGTGCCCCTTGGCACTACGGTGATTGATGAAGATCTGGGTGAGGTACTGGGGGATTTGTCAGTGCCAGGCCAGCAGTTGGTCGTCGCACAAGGTGGGTTCCACGGTCTGGGGAACGCGCGCTATAAGTCCAGTACCAATCGCGCCCCTAGGCAGACTTCGCCCGGCAGTGACGGGGAAGTTCGCAGCCTGAAGCTAGAGCTTAAAGTACTGGCAGATGTTGGTCTTCTGGGATTGCCAAATGCGGGTAAATCGACATTGATTCGCGCAGTCTCCGCGGCTAAACCGAAGGTAGCGGACTATCCATTTACGACGCTGGTACCCAATCTCGGTGTGGTGAGTGTAGAGGCTCACAGGAGCTTTGTTATGGCGGATATTCCCGGTCTAATCGAAGGCGCCTCTGACGGCGCCGGCCTTGGTATCCGTTTTCTCAAGCACCTCACACGTAATCGTATTTTGTTGCATCTGGTCGATATGGCGCCATATGAAGGAATAGAGCCAGCTGACGCAGCGCTGACCATTGTGCGTGAGTTAGACCGCTTCAGCCCGACACTCGCCCAGCGTGAACGCTGGTTGGTGCTTAACAAGAGCGACCTAGTTGACGCGGAAACCTTCGCGCAGCGCCGCGATTCGTTGCTGGCGGCGCTGAACTGGCAGGGCCGCGTTTATTCTATTGCCGCGATTCGATCTCAGGGCACAGCCGCCATGTGTGGTGATCTGATGAGCTATCTGGAGGAGTGTCGGGCGCGGGAAGCGGCGCACCCTGAGTTAGCAGATGCCGAGAAAGAACTGCAGACACGGATGCAACTCGAAGGCCGTCAACGCATCGATGAACTTCGCGCAGAGCAAAGTCGTGCGCCGTTGGAAGACGATGATATTGATGATGACGATGTTGAAGTCGACGTCGAGTATCGTCCATAGGACACCATATGATTGAACGAGCAGAAATTGCCAGTGCGCGACGTTGGGTAATCAAAGTAGGTAGTGCACTGCTAACCGACGATGGCCGTGGTCTCGACGTGGATATCATTTCGACGTTAGTGGCGCAGTTAGCGCAATTGCGCGCGACCGGGTGCGAGGTGGTTTTAGTCTCCAGCGGCGCAGTGGCGGCAGGCATAGTCCGCCTGGGCTGGGCCGCACGTCCACAGCTGATACACGAGCTTCAGGCGGCGGCGGCGGTGGGGCAGTCGGCATTGGTGCAATGCTATGAGACTGCGTTTAAACACTATGATATTGCCACCGCCCAGATATTACTGGTGCATGATGATGTGGTGGCCCGAGATCGTTATCTCAATGCGCGTCGTACATTGCAGACGCTGTTGACGTTGGGAGTGGTGCCCATTGTCAATGAGAACGACACCGTGATAACGGAGGAAATTCGATTTGGAGATAATGATACTTTGGCCGCTTTGGTGGCGAACCTGATCGATGCTGACGTTCTGGTGCTGCTAACGGATCAACAAGGTTTTTGTGTCGAGGATCCTCGGGACAATCCTGCAGCAGAGCTAATCGAGTCACGCGACGTATATGACTCTGCGCTGGATGAGATGGCAGGAGAAGGTGGCACTCTGGGTCGAGGCGGGATGGTAACGAAGCTGCGCGCTGCGCGACTGGCTGCTCGTTCTGGCACGCAGACGGTGATCGCCTCAGGTAGAGTGGAAAACAGTCTAAGCAGCGTAGTTTCAGGCGCTAATGTCGGTACGTGGTTAAAAACTGACGCGCAGCCCCGTCCTGCACGCAAGCAGTGGCTGACGGGTATAGAGCAGCCATCAGGACGGCTAGAGCTGTCTGAGAATGCGGTGCGCGGGCTGATTGACTCTGATAGCAGTTTGCTGCCAATAGGTGTGTGCGGTGTGCAGGGAGAGTTTGCGCGCGGGGATATGGTGTCTTGTCATAACGCCCAAGGCCGTGAAGTTGCCCGCGGACTGGTGAACTATAGTGCGGTTGAAACCAGGCTTATCTTGGGGTTACCTTCGAGTGACCTCGAGTCTACCCTAGGTTATCACGGTGACCAAGAACTGATCCGCCGAGATAACCTAGTGTTGTTTTAGACTTTATTCATTGGTCGCAAGGCAGAGTTGCGCGCTCTGTCCTAGCTCAGCCAGCGCCCCAAAGATGTCTTGACCCAGAGGAAGTTCATCAGTTTTTTCATGCCTTCTGCGCTTTTGGCGCTGTAAGGGTAGCCATTCTGCATTTTTCCACCAAAGCGATCGATTACGATAGGCATCTCATGACAATAGCCACGGAGGCCCTTCTTACCGTTGACCTGGCCCAGCCCTGAGTTTTTCTTCCCTCCAAACGGGGCGGCGGGAATACCATAGCTCACTGCCATATCGTTGACACTGCAGGCGCCGGTATCAATGGCTGCCGCGAGCCGGTATCCTTTATCTTTATCTTTGGTCCAAACGTTGCCATTGAGCCCAAACTCAGAATCGTTGGCCAAGGCTACGGCTTCATGCTCGTTATCTACTTTCTGTATGCACAAAACGGGGCCGAATGTTTCCAGCAGCATGATGTCCATACTGTTGTTAACCCCTGTCATGACGGTAGGCTCGTAATAGAGCCCCGGGAGATCGGGGTTACGGCGCCCCCCCATCAGAATATTGGCACCCTTCGCTCGAGCATCTTCCACGTGCGCTTCGATGATGGTCATCTGCCTGTCCCAGAATACGGCGCCAATGTCTTCATCCCAACCATGCTCTGAACCCTGGCGCAGGCCCTTACCTTTGTCGAGTACCAGACGCATGAATTCGTCGTAGACCTCCTTCACCACGTAGATACGCTCTGTGCCACAGCAGTAATGGCCTGTGTTCATGCACGAGCCTACCCAGGCACCATCTGCGGCACGGTCCAAGTCGGCATCGGCGCACACAATCATAGCGTCGTTGCCGCCCAACTCAAGTGTACACGGGATCAATTGACTGGCGGAGGCTTCGGCGACTTTGCGGCCGGTGGCGACTGAGCCGGTAAAGGACACTTTGTCCACTCCGCCACGCACGATGGCGGCACCCGTGTCGCCATCACCCAGAAGTACTTGTAGCACGCCTTCAGGCAGCCCGGCCTGAAGAAAAATTTCCTCTGCCAATTTGGCCGAATAGGGAGTGACCTCAGAGCCTTTTGCGACCACGGCATTACCCGCAAGTATGGCTTGAGCAACCTGATTCATGACCAGTACAAAAGGGCCATTCCAGGGGGTAATGAGACCTACTACACCCAGTGGTTTATAAAGAATGCGCAGTTGTTTCATCAAGCCCAAAATGCCGTGTATCTTCCGTTTGCGCGGCTTGAGGAATTTCTCAGCATTTTTAGCGTAATAGCACAGTTGATCTGCGACCGAAAAGACCTCCATACTCATGGCATCGGTTCGAGCTTTACCGGTCTCTTTCACCACTACAGCAATAATATCGTCTTGGCGCTCGAGTACAATTTTCAACGCGCGTTCTACGACGGCGGCACGCTCTTTCATGCCAGTGGCAGCCCAAGCGGGCTGGGCCGCTCTGGCCTTCGCGATGGCGCTGGCGACATCCTCTGCATTAGCGCAGATCATTTCACCGGTGAGTTCCATTGTGGCGGGGTTGCGCAACTGTAAATGGCGTCGAGAATCTGTGGATTCGATGGGCTCGTAGATAGACATTGTGGTCTCCTTCGTTGAAGTCGATAAACTAATGATCATTAGTTTGGCTGTCAATGTCTTTTGCGCGCAGCGTGACTGACCAATAACGTCAGACTGCAACAAGTTCGACCTATAAATCCGGAACATGCGCCTGCGCTCCTTACAAGTGCGGTCGGATGTGAAATAATGCGCCACTTATCATTTAACCTGTTTCAGTGAGTACGCCGGTGTCCCCAACTCAGTTACTAATCGTTTATTGCCTGGGTATTGCAGGATTTTCGTGGATAGGTGGTCTGTTGCCTGGCTGGATTAAAATGACTCACACTCGCACCCAGCTCGTTATGAGTCTTGTCTCAGGCTTAATGCTTGGTGTGGCGTTTTATCATTTGCTTCCCCATAGCGCGGGGCTGCTGGGAGGCTCGCATGGTATTGATACAGCGGTTTGGTGGTTGATGGTTGGTTTGGTCGTTATGTTGCTGCTGCTGCGTGTGTTTCACTTTCATCAACATGAGTTCACCGCTGAGGATCTAGATCAGCACGATCGCGCTCATCATGGGGAGCATCAGAGTCTCGCCCACGGGTTAAGCTGGGTCGGTCTTGGTCTGGGGCTAGCAGTGCATACGCTTATTGATGGCGTGGCACTCGGGGCAGTAATGCTTGCTAGTAGTTCGGCAGGTGGGTTAGCTGGTATTGGTGTCTTTCTCGCCATACTGCTGCATAAGCCTCTTGATGCGATGTCCATTGTTACTGTCATGGCGGCGGGCGGGTGGAGCCGCAAAGCACAAATCAGCGCGAATCTGATATTTGCCCTTATGTGTCCGCTGGGCGCGCTGCTGTTTTTCTTTGGCGCGGATGCTGTAGTCGACGGTAGTAATTATTTAGTGGCGGCGGCGCTGGCATTTTCTGCGGGTGCGTTTATTTGTATTGCGTTGAGTGACTTATTGCCTGAGGTGCACTTCCACAGTCATGACCGGGTCAAGCTGACTCTCGCTTTTCTGTTAGGACTGGTTTTGGCGTATGCGATTGGCAGTGCGGAGCCTGTCGGCGTTCACGTCTCTACGCATTAAGTCTGAGGAGAATCGATATGGTCAAAAGGACGATTTACCCACCAGTTTGGTTGCTTTTAGGTCTCACGGCGATCTTTACCTGCAATGAATATCTTTCAGGGCCACGCTTCACCAGTTTGTCAGGACAGGTGCTGGGGGGCGTATTTATTATTACTGGGTTGTGGTTGTTGGTGAGTGCGGGAGGTTTGTTTAGCCGTGCCAAAACCGGCGTCATACCTTTTAGCAACGTCTCTGCACTCGTGACTGAGGGGGTTTATCGCTATACGCGCAACCCGATGTATTTGGGGATGTCTTTAGTCTTGTTGGGCTGTGCGGTTACTGTCGGTGCCAGTACGGCGTTGTTGGTGCCGCCGTTGTTCGTTGTGATCATTTGGTTGCGTTTTATCGCGCCAGAAGAGGCAATGCTGCGAGATATTTTCCCTGATCAGTTTGCGGCCTACTGCGCGCGCGTTAGGCGCTGGATTTAGTCAGCAACCTATTTTTTGAGTTATTATAGTTTTACTGAATAGAATCTCCTTGCGGCCTGACCGGCTCAATGCTTTTTGGCAGTACATTGCAGCGCGGCGGTGGGCCCTGAGGGATTGTTGCTACGGTATACCCCCATACCTGCTGCGGAGAAAAATATGACCTTTCACTGTATTTCGATCGACGAAGCAAAGGCGCTGCTAGACAAAGGTGGTATCACTATTGCGGATGTCAGAGACATAGATGCTTTCCTTGCGGGCAATATTGAAAACGCTATCCATATTCAGCAAGATAGTATTGAAGGATTCTTAGCAGCAAGTGATAAAAATAAGCCGCTGCTGGTCTATTGCTATCATGGTCACTCAAGCCAAAGTGCTGCAGACTATTTTGTTAATCAGGGGTATGAAGAGGTTTACAGCATGGACGGCGGATATGAAGCTTGGCGATTAAAGTACTAGCGCTCCGTTCTCACCAGCATTAACCAGACGCGCAGTGGCGGCGAAACGTAATCAAAGTTGATGTCGCAAAGGCACCTGTCACCTATGCCCAAGTCAATGGCGCATTAACGCATGCACTTAGCGGCATATTCTACTACTATTATAGAGCTGTCATCCTTAATTCATCGCGAGATCAACCTATGTCCTTAGACTTCGATAGCGCCCGCATGGCCAACCCTAACCTGCGCGAAGAACACCATGAATGGCGCAGGCAGCTGCGCAAATTTATCGATACTGAGATCATGCCTTATGCCGAGGATTGGGATGAGGCCTGCCATATACCGATTGAGCTGTGGCCTAAGGCCGCCGCTGTAGGCTTGCTGGGCTTAGGCTACCCCGAAGAGTTCGGCGGTGTAAGGGAAGGCATTGATTCATGGCATATGTGGATTGCGAATGAAGAATTGGCACGTATCGGTGTTGGTGGTATCCCCGCTAGTTTGATGGTGCATGGTATTGGTCTGCCGCCAGTCATTAACTGGGGTTCACAAGCATTGAAGGAGATGGTGGCTCCCCCTGTGTTGTCGGGTGCGAAGCATATTGCTTTAGGCATCACTGAGCCGGGCGGCGGCTCCGATGTGGCGCAGTTAGCAACCACTGCTGTGCGTGACGGGGATCACTACATCGTGAATGGTTCTAAGACTTACATCACCGGCGGTATGCGTGCAAACTGGGTCTCCACGGCTGTGCGTACCGGTGGGGAGGGCGCAAAGGGTGTTTCGATGTTGTTGATACCGACCGATGCCGAGGGTTTCAGTCGTACGCAGTTGGATAAAAAGCAGGGCTGGTGGGCCTCCGATACTGCCACCCTTTATTTTGATAACGTCCGTGTGCCGGTAGAGAATCTTATTGGTGAAGAAAACCAAGGTTTTCTGGTCATAATGACCAATTTTAATGGCGAACGTATGGGCATGGCGGTTTCTATGGAAGCCTCGGGCCGTGTATGTCTTGAAGAAGCCGCAGAATGGGCGCGCGAGCGTAAGACTTTCGGTAAGCGACTGGCGGATCATCAGGTGATTCGACATAAAATTGTCCAGATGAAACAAAAATTGAATGCCACGCAAGCCTACATCCGTATGTGCTTCGAATCTCTCGAGGCGGGCAATGCAAATCCTGGCGACATTGCGTTGCTTAAGGTGCAGGCCAGCGAAACCATGGAGTTCTGTGCCCGCGAAGCGATGCAGATTCTGGGGGGTATTGGGTATATGCGCGGCAGTCGGGTGGAGCGTATTTATCGTGAGGTTCGGGTTAACGCGATCGGCGGCGGTTCCGAGGAAATCATGCGCGATTTGGCCGCGCGCCAGTACGGATTATAGATATGAAATTATGGCATTGCAGCGGTGCGCGCTCACTGCGTCCTTTATGGGCACTAGAGGAGATGGCGCTGGCATACGAGGTAGAAATACTCCCTTTCCCTCCGCGTATGTTTGAGCGGGAGTACCTCAAGGTCAATAGTCTTGGCACAGTGCCTTACTTCGTAGACGGCGATACTGAAATGACGGAGTCTACGGGTATTTGCCAGTATTTGGTGGATCGCTATCAGCGTTATGATTTTGGTCTGCAGTCCTCTCACCCTGAATATGGTGCCTACTTAAACTGGTTGCATCACTCTGACGCTACATTGACGTTCCCTCAGACAATTGCCATGCGCTATTATTTTTTGGAACCCACGCCCGAGAAGCAGGCAGTGGCGGATGATTATAGTAAGTGGTACATCTCTCGCTTGCGGCGTCTGGATCGTCACCTTGAGTCTCATGAATACTTGGTGGACAACCGCTTCACAATCGCCGACATAGCAGTTGGTTACGCTCTCTATCTTGGTAAAGCGCTGAAGCTTGATGGGCAATACAAGCCGCAGACTGCGGCTTACTTACAACGACTAATGGATCGCCCAGGCTTTAAGCGGGCTGATGAACAGGGTGAGCCTTTATCGCTCCCCGGTACGGAGTGACATACCATGAGTGCTAGTGAGCAGGAATTAAATGAGTTTCGGGTTGAAGTGGCAGCCTGGATGAAAGACAACAGTCCCGCCGACCCCGGATTTCTATTGCCCCAGACCTTTATGGAGGTGGGCGACGAGCGGCAACTGGATTTTCTGCGGAATTGGCAGCATAAGATTTGGTCGGCCGGTTATCTGGGTATGGCTTGGCCTAAAGAATACGGCGGTTGTGGAGTGGAGCCCATTTATCAGAGTATTGCCGATAAGGAAATGCGTCGCCTTGCAGTGCCGATTTGTTTCAATGTGATTGGGCTGGGTTGGGCTGGGCCGCTGATAAATGACATTGGTAGCGAGGAGCAAAAAGCGAAATATTTAAAAGGCATCCTCAATGCAGAAGATGTCTGGTGTCAGGGTTTCTCTGAGCCTGATCACGGGTCAGATCTTGGTAACGCTCAGACCCGCGCTGTGCGCGATGGTGATGAATATGTCCTTAATGGCCAGAAGATCTGGACGACTATGGGTAACTTCGCTAAGTATATGATACTGCTGGCGCGTACCAACCCGGACTCACCTCGCAAATATGACGGGCTGTCCTTCTTCCTTTCGCCTATGCATGTGTCGGGCATTGATACGCGTCCTATCCGCAAACTCACCGGAGAGTTTGGCTTCACAGAGACCTTTTTTACGGATGCACGCATCCCCGCCGACAGCATAATGGGTGAGGAGGGGCAGGGTTGGAAGATCGCTATGAAGACGCTGCAGTATGAGCGCGGGGCTGAGGCCGGTGCCGCCGGTGGGCAGTCAATGGTGCGGATGACGGTCGAAGACATGATTAGTCAGCTTGATGGCGTGAGGCGCGATGGAGCACCAGTCCTCGAAGACCCCGTGGTGCGTGATCAGGTGGTAGAAGCCATTATGGAGGAGAAGGCCTTGTTTTTAGGTGATCGGCGGGCCCGTATTGGACACTTGACCACTGACTATCCAGGTTCGTTGCCGCTGTCACATAAATTACGGGGCACTGAAATGACGCGGCGTATGCGCCAACTGGCGATTAACTTGCAGGGCGCTGAGGGAGCGCTTTATGTAGGCGATGATGATGCACGTCAGGGAGGCTTTTGGCAGCGTGCCTATTTGAACAGTTTCTCTGCCACAATTGGTGGCGGTACTAGCCAAGTGCAGGCCAACATTATTGCGGAACATGTGCTCGGTTTGCCGAAGTAGGGAATGACTATGTCGCTTATTGGAAATACTACCCTGACCTTCAGTGAAGAGCAGGCTATGTTGTTAGATGTGGCAAGAGAGTTTTGCCGGGATAAATCGCCGATGACTGCAGTGCGCGCGCAGTTGGATTCTGATCGCGGTTTTGATCAGGCACTCTGGGACAAAATGGTGTCCTTGGGTTGGGCCGGGATCTCTTTGCCTGAATCGTGCGGTGGCTCCGGGTTGGGTGTTGGTGCGCTGGTTCCAGTGATCGAATCTATGGGACGTGCGATGTTGGGTACTCCTCTGATAAGCAGCGCATTGGCGGGGCAGTTGCTGCTGCGCGCTGGTGATGCGCAGCAGACCGAACGGTTGTTACCAAATATTGCAGCCGGTGTGCCAGCGACGTTGGCGCTGCTGGATAATGGCGACTGGGGTGACAATGGCATAGGACTGATACTCGATGATAAGCGCGTGCTGCGTGGTGTCAAAAAATGCGTACCAGACGCATCCGTTGCCGACCTTTTTGTGGTGTCAGTGTCTTTTGAAGGGAGGGCGGCATTGGCGGTTGTGCGTGCGGACCAGCTGGTTGCAGGTGCACTGGGGCCTAATGCTTTAATTGACCAAACCAAGCGTGCGGCCAATGTCGATTTCAGCGGCGTAACTGTCGATGAAGAGAATATTATTGTGGGTCCTGACGTTGCCATTGCATTGCGAGATGTTCGCCTTTTAGGGGCTCTGCTGGTCGCAGCCGAGGCGACTGGAAGTGCCGCTGCCTGCTTGGACACCATTGTCGATTACCTCAAGACGCGCAAACAGTTTGGCAAGTTGATCGGCTCCTATCAAGCACTGAAGCATCCAACCGTGGAAATACTGACTGCAACCGACTCGGCGCGCTCATTTATTTACCATGCGGCGACGATGGTAGATGACGACGTCCTTGATACCGATGCCGAAATTGCCTGTCGCATGGCGAAAGTCCAAGCATGCCAAACTCTTCTATATGCAGGGGACCGAGGTATACAATTTCACGGCGGTATGGGATTCACTTATGAGTGTGACGCTCAACTCTATATTCGCCGTGCTCAGTGGAGTCAGCAGCAGTTTGGTGATGTTCAGCACCACCGTAAGCGCCTTGCGGCGCTTCTGCTGGGCTAATACAGCGGCGCTAACTCGGAGTAGTAATGGTTGTTCTCGCTCCGGACGTGGGGATAATCGTATATACTCCTCCCACCGGAATTTTGACCTCGTTTTTCTTATGGCAAAAAAACAGCGCAGCTTTAAGGCTAATATTTTGCCGCGCACTCTGTCAGCATCATTCGCGGGCATTAGGGCGGGCAGTGCACTGGCCGCAGACAGTGTCGTGCAGCGGGTGTTGGGTCGCGGTCCAGACGATTCCGACTTCGCCCGTCGCGAGGCACACAACTTTGTGCGTCAGTTGGGTAAGCTCAAAGGCACCTATATCAAAATTGGTCAGATGCTGGCGCTGTTCGGAGAGCAGTTTCTTCCCAGTGTACTAGTGGATGCACTTCGTGATCTTTCCGATCAGACTGAGCCGCTGCATTGGGACGCCCTGGAGTCGTCTGTCCGCGACAGTCTGGGTGAGCGCTATCAGGAATTAGATATTGATCCACAGGCGATTGCCGCGGCCTCATTGGCCCAAGTGCATTTAGCAAGAGTTCGCTCCAGTGGTGACTGGATTTGCTTGAAATTGCAGTACCCTGGGTTGGCGCAGGTGATTGATGCTGACTTTGATGCGGTCGTACGTATGTTGCTACTGGCCCGATGGGTAAAATCCGGGCGCGATTTGGATGACTGGCTCGAATCGATGCGTGAGCACCTGCATGATGAGATCGATTATCGGCGAGAGGCTGCGTCCACGATAAAGATGCGCGAGTTGGTAGCGGATGTGAGCGCCACGTCTGCCCGCTACCACGTACCTCAGCTCTATCCTCATTACTGTACGGATACGGTGTTGGCGATGGAGTATATCAAAGGTGTTTCGGTCGTTGACTCTGACGTAGTTGGGCTATCCCTTCTCAGGCGTAATGCGTTAGCTAAAAGCATGCTTGAGTTATTTTTTTATGAGCTTTATGAGTGGGGTATGTTGCAAACAGACCCCAATTTTGGCAACTATCTCCTGCGACTCGATGATCGTCGCAAGAAAATAGCGCATGACGAACTGGTATTACTCGATTTTGGTTCTGTCATGCATTGTTCTGAAGATTTTTTGTGTAGCTTACGTCAGACCATTGAAGCAGGACAGCAGCATGACTACTCGCGTCTGGTTGAAGGGCTGATTGCTTTGGGTTGCCTACAGAAAGAGACGCCTGAAGATGGACGCAAACTTTTTGCGGATTTCTGTATGCATTTATTGGAGCCATTGCGGTCGCCGGAGCAGTTGCCTGCCAAGTACCTGAATGCCAAGGGAGAGTATTGCTGGGGAAAATCTCAATTGATGCGCCGCGCAGCCAAGAAGGCAGCCGTGGCGACTACCAGTCGACACTTTGCCACGCCCTCGCGGGACTTCGCGCTGATTGCCCGAAAATTAACCGGATTATTTAATTTTATCGCGGCACTGGATGCCGAATTTAACGCCCACGATATGGTGCAGTTGCATATTCATCGTTGGCAGACAAGGGATCGCAATGCCGCGAAATAATAAAGGTAAGGGTGACAACTCTAGGGCCATACCGGCGTCAAGGGTTAGTCGGTTTGCGCGTATGGCGCGGATGGTAGGTGGCGTTGCTGGAGGAATGCTTGCCGAGGGCGGGCGCCAACTGAGCGCCGGAAATCGACCCAAAGCTAAAGATATGCTGCTGACACCGGCCAATGCGCGTCGTGTAGCGGAGCAGCTGTCTACGATGCGCGGCGCTGCCATGAAGGTAGGCCAAATACTGTCCATGGATACGGGTGAGTTCCTGCCACGAGAACTCGCTGATATTTTAGCGCGTCTGCGTGATGATGCGCAGCGGATGCCTCCACAGCAGTTGCAGCGGGCGATGTCTGATGCCTATGGCCCCGACTGGGAGTTGCTGTTCTATGATTTTCAAATGAAACCTCTGGCCGCGGCGTCGATTGGACAGGTGCATAGAACGCTTTCTCCAGACGGCCGCGACATCGTCTTAAAAGTCCAGTATCCGGGCGTTGCAGATAGCATCAATAGTGACGTGGATAACATCGCTAGCCTGTTGAGGTTATCGGGCCTGTTGCCTGCCGATATCGATATACAGCCTCTTTTAGATGATGCCAAGGTGCAACTCAAGGACGAGACAGACTACCTCAAAGAAGCTGAATTTCTGGAAGCCTTTGGTCAGTTGCTGCATGCAGATCAGCGCTTTGTGGTGCCTCAGGTGTTGCCGGAGTTGACGCACCGTAATGTATTGGCGATGACCTATGTCAGCGGCACCTCAATCGAGGGCGTTATCGATCTGCCGCAGGCGGAGCGTGACCGAGTAATGACCACTCTGATCGAGTTAATGTTACTGGAATTCTTTAAGCTTAGGATGGTACAGACTGACCCCAATTTCTCTAATTACCAGTACAGGCAAGACACGGGTCAGATCGTACTGCTTGACTTTGGCGCAACTCGACGTTTCAAGGCGAGCTTCGTCAAGGATTATAAAAGATTGGCACGTGCTGCGATCACCGGGGATCAAGCTAAAGTAGTGGCTGCGTGTGAACGCCTTGGATATTCTATGGGAGAAGAGGGAAGTGATTATCAGAACATGGTTCTGCAGTTTCTTGATTTGGCATTAGAGCCTTTGCGGCTAGATATCGATTATGATTTTGCTCACTCGGATATGGCTCACAACATATCGAAGATGGGAGGCGAAGTCGCCAGCTTTAGAGATTCTTGGCAGGTCCCACCCTCCGCGGCGGTCTATTTCCATCGCAAAGTTGGCGGTATGTTTATGTTGGCCAGCCGGTTAAAAGCGCGGGTCAATGTTTACCAGTTGATGCAGCGTTGGCTGGTGTGAGATGTGTGCGCACCTTATTTGCCCTTAGGTTTCTTGCGTTTCGCCTGATTCGGCAGTGTGCTTTTGCGTAAGTCTTCGAATGATAATTTCAAGCAGCTCGCGTAAAAAGCGGGATCTGGCAACATGTCGCGACATGCGGTAAACGAGATGCTGATGATGCCCTTTTTATCCTGCACGGAACTGTAAACGATGTGGAACAGCCCCACGTTCGGTAACAGAGGGCCTAGGCTGATGGAGTCGATCAACGCCGCTCCACACATGTAGAGTTGCATTGGGGGCCCCGGTACATTGGTAACGATGGTGTTGAACACAGTGTTGGCCTCGACCAAGCCGGTTGCACTGGCTGTGCGGATGGCGAGTGACAGCACATTCCCGGGCATGACGTCTGTCAGGTCGACAGCAAAGCGTGGCCCAAGTGCCTCGGCATAGGCTTTTGCAGATAGCGCCTCATCATGCACTGCGCCTAGTCTAGCGCTGGGATCGGCAATATCCGTGCGCAAGGCCACATTCATAAATCCCACCATGTTGCCGCCGGCGGCGCGTTCCTCTGCAGAACGCACATCTATGGGACAGCCGGTCACTAAGGTTTGGGTGGGGAGTTCATCTTTGCTTTCAAGATATCGACGCATGGCGCCAGCGACGATGGTTACCATGACATCATTGATGGTGGCGCCCGGATGCGTATTTTTTATGGCGCGCACCACTTCGAAATCAAACTTGCTTGCCCCAACCACGCGGTGTCGCGAAATCCTGCCCTGAAAGCGGGTCTTTGGTTTGTCCTCAAGATTGTGAAAATGGTTTTCTTGCCTGCCCGCGCGCAGGCGGCGGAGTGTCGGTATGGTTTCTTTTAACATGTCAAACACTTGGCCGGGTTTGCGCCAGGCGTCCATATAGGCACGCCCTAGCATTTTCGGAGCGGGGAGTCTTTCCACAATCCACGGAGGCGCTGCACCTACGTCTCTAGTTTCAGGTGTGAGATCGTGCACGATATTCATGAATTGAGTGCCAGTGGCGCCATCCATAGCGCAGTGGTGTACTTTCATTAAAAGGGCAAAGCACTCCTGAGGATAACCTTTAATGTTATTGAGTCCCTCGATAACATAGATTTCCCACATTGGCTTGTCCCGCCTCAGCGGTTGGGAGTGAATGCGGGCAGCTAAAATACACAGCTGCCGCCAGTCGCCCGGCTTAGGAAGAGCGATATGGCGCACATGGTATTCCATGTCAAAGTCTGGATCTTCTACCCAGTAAGGCCGGCCGAGGTTATACGGTACGAATGCTAGTTTACGACGAAAAATAGGCGACAGATGCGCTCGGCTTTCCAACATATCCAATATCTGTTTGAAACGAACTTTGCTGTTTGGTGCCGTGGATTGATCATAGATGTTGACTAAGCCTATGTGTTGCGGCAGGCCGTCCAGTTCGGCGTGCAGGAACATGGCGTCCTGTCCGGATAACTGCTGCATTTCTTCCATCTCCTTCGCTTCGAATTATCCCTGTGCAGACTACGTACATTATCGACGTTTCATTATACACGGAGGCATATAGGGGATAAAGCGGCCGAATTGATGGGTGGTTGATTGAGCTAGACCTTACTCTGCCTTCCGCGTCTCGTATTGACAATGGCACGCTAGAACACGCAAGGTTGGATCAGTGTATGGAGGAGTTTGAAGTGTGATTGTGGGTAAGGTATGTGGACGTTTCCGCAACTAATACCCCGTCTGATTATGCGCGATGACTTATACTTGCTATGGTTGAGTCGTATTCAGAGTCCGAGTCTTAGGTATTTATTGCGACTAACTGCTTGCCAATGTTGCCGCCGCTAAATAGGTTCATCAGTGCTTGTGGCAATTGCTCAAAGCCGTGCAGAACAGTCTCTCGATGACGTAATTCACCACTGTCCAAATGCTGCAGGAGTACCTCGATGGCCTCCGGGAATCGCTTAGCATAGTCTAGGACAATAAAACCCTCCATGCGGGCCCGGCGATAGACTAAGTTAAAGTAATTCACAGGGCCGGGGACAGTCCCTGAGACGTTGTAGCGGGAGATTCCACCGCACAGTACCACGCGTGCTCGATCGGCAAGATTGTTGAGCGCAACGTCGAGAATATCGCCACCCACATTATCAAAATAAACATCTAGCCCATCGGGACATAACTCTAACACTCGCTGCGTCGTATCTTCAGATTTATAGTCGATAGCGGCATCAAATCCCAGGCCAGATACAAGCCAATCACATTTTTCTTTGCCGCCAGCGATACCTATGACGCGTGCGCCGGCAATTCTAGCCAGTTGTCCGGCCACTGATCCGGTTGCGCCGCCAGCGCCTGAAACCAACACAGTGCTGCCCGCTTGCGGTTTACCGATATCCAACATTCCAAAATATGCGGTCATGCCAGTGATGCCAAGTACGTTCAGCGCGGCGGGAAGTGATGCAGATTGAGGTATTTCTCGCAGCGGAATTGAACGGCCGTCAGTGGCGACATAGCGTCGCCAGCCAAGAGGGCCGGACACCATTATTCCTGCAGGAAATTTAGGGTTGTCGGATTTTAGAACAACACCCGCACCCTGGCCGCGCATCACATCGCCGATCTGCAGCGGGGCGATATAGTCTGCTCTCGCCTCCATCCAACCCTTCATCGCGGGTTCCACTGCGAGATAGCGCACCTCCACCAAGACCTCTCCGGTGTCTAGGGTCGGCATGGGCACATCTACTACCTTAAAATTCGCCGGCTCGATTTCACCTTGGGGGCGTGCCGAAAATAAAATATGTTGGTTATGCCGCTTCATATTGATGCAGTTCCTTTTAGTGGGTTATGGGGGACAACCGAGATTCATTGCCTTACGCCTTCAGTGTCGCCCAGTGTCGTGAGAAAACTTCGGTCATTGATGAGCTGGTAACGGCAGATAAGGGTGCTATCTTCTCTTTGTTCAGACTGATAATCAGACAAATGAAGGTGCCATCGATGACGCGAATTGTAGAGCTGGCTTCACTATTCATCTTAATGCTTGCACCAATCGTATTTCTAGCGTTAGCGACGATGCGCTAATTGCAATAAGAATTCGCTTCCACATTCGTGTCGACCTGCAGTAGGTTGGGCAAAGAGCAACAGAGTAGCAGAGCATGGAGGATTCGCCGTGTCACCTATGATGAGTTAAGAGGTTATTATTCTAACAACACTAGCAGAGCACGCGGCGTTGATCTATATTCGATCATCTAGAATTTCGGTCAACCGATATGAATCGCAGGGATTGCAGCATGATAAGTTTATTATTTTCTTTATATCTGATCGCCATGATATCCACCATAGTCAATCAGCGAATATTTTCACTGACCACTTTTAGTGTTGCGCTTATTTTGACCGTTTATTGGTTCAGTTATCACGCGACTGATACTCTGGATATATTGCTCTAGCGGAGTCGATCTTTATGCATATTGATAAATTCCGGCTACTCAACGCCATTGGATTAATCCTCGTCAGTGCGGTGCTGTGTAACGCCTTTTATGGACAATTTGTCGGCGGCGACCTTCCATGCCCACTTTGCCTGCTGCAGCGGGTCGCGCTGGTCGCAGTGCTTTATGGTTTATTGCTCAATGTTGTTTATGGAGCGAAGCCGCTACACTATTCTTTAATCCTCATTAGCGCTTTCCTAGGCGCAGCCATTGCCATGCGGCAAGTATTGCTGCATATCATTCCTGGCACCCCGCCGTATGGGGCCCCCTTTCTTGGTTATCACTACTATACATGGTCATTTGTTGTCTTTTCATTGGTGATACTTGGTACGGGCGTGATCAGTGCGTTTAGTATTCAGTACTCTAAGGGTTCGTATGTGTCCTTCAAGTATCAACAGTGGTTCTGCAAGTTAGCCATTGGCATTGCGTTGCTGGTAACGTTGGGTAACGCTCTCTCTGCTTTTATAGAATGCGGCCTTAGTGAATGCCCCGAAAATCCAGTTTCTTACAAGCTGTTAAGTCCGCCGTAAGGACAATGTGCTTGTGTCAGTATGGCTTCCGAGGTTTTGCATGCGAGCTGTTCATAGCGGTGATCTGATGCTCGTTGAAATGTGCCCTTGTAGCGGAAGGGCCACTGATAAACATTAGAAGGGCGGTTCGCGTGAAGCTTGTGTACACTCATCCCAACATTGCGATTCTAGTGCAGGCCTATAGTCCTATAGAGCAGGCAGAGATTGAATGCGTATTGCGTAACGAATATGCATCCGGTGCTATGGGAGAATTAGCGCCTATTAATGCATGGCCAGAGGTCTGGGTTGTGTATGACACTGACTTTGTGAGAGCGGTCTCGATCGTTGAGACATCACATCGAGCCGTTGAAGGTCAAGACTGGCAGTGCGCTCAATGCACTACTTACAGTCCGGCAACGTTTGATACTTGCTGGCAGTGCGGAGGCGAGCGGTTCTAGACCTTTGTTGTCGTTAAGGAATAGTGTCCAGCGAATTTTCCACTGGAATTATGTCTTCCACTGGCTCGACGTGCTGGATCCACTGCACAGTATCGTCACAGCAAGTTGTCGAGGGTGGTATATGCGGATAATAATTTCTGACAAAAATTTCTCGCTTTTCGCTTGGTATCATTTTTCTCGGCGTATAGCTTCACTATCCGCTTTAGTTGTAATTGATTTTCGTAGTACGATTAGTCTAAAGAGGTCATGGATGTTGCGTCCTGGGTTTCGAAAGCGGCGTCTAAACTAGCAGCTGCGCAGTTTTTCGTATTGAAACGTCGAGTCACTAAGAGGTTCCTTATCTTATGAATCTGAGAAGTCCGGAGTTTTTCTGTATTGGTGCCCAAAAGGCGGGTACTGGTTGGCTGCGTTACAATCTTCGGCAGCACCCGCAGATTTGGATGCCACCGAAATCTGAGATGCACTATTTTGATAATCGACTGGGTGGCTCGCCCATCCTATCTGAGGCAGCAATAGATCGAACAGAAAATGAGATTTGGCGCGCAGAACAGGCGCGATCACTGCAAACTGGCGACATTGTGAGTGCGGCGTGGTGGGCTCTTCACAATTCTTCGGACCTTAGCGATAACTGGTATCGATCACTATTTGCGTTCGCTCCAACTGAGACTGTGGCTGGCGACATCACTCCTCGTTATATGCTGTGCAATAAGGCGCAGATCGAGCATATGCATCGAGTTTCACCCGATGCCAAATTGATTTTTCTTCTGAGAGAACCCGTTGAACGATTTTTCTCCCAATGTCGAATGAAAATAGCGGCTGGCTCTCTGGCCGTGGGTGACGCAGCCGCGATGCAGCTTTTTGACGAATTTATTGGTCGTCCTCGAGGTGAATATTCTAAAGCTATTCTTCGCTTTTGCGAAGTTTTTCCGCCAGAAAACATGCTTCTCGTTTTTTTTGATGGCATTGTTCGAGAGCCGGTCTCTGTTTTGGAGTCGATATATGCGTTTCTGGGATTGCCTGCCTTGACGATTGACCCTGTAATTGCACAAACTCCAATACATCAAACTGAAAAGAAAGAGCCAGTGTCTTCTGATTTGAGCGGTAGGTTGAAAGCTGCTTATCGCTCAGAGATAAGTGCGTTGCAAGCAGTCTTTGGTGGTTATCCAGCGGCCTGGATGAGCGAAGAAAGCAGAGAATATTCGTCACCTGTGGTGCAGGTGTCCCAAGAGCATATACGGGGCCTGAAGCACCAAAGTGCCGAGCGTATCAAATTGAAGAATCAACGAAACAGTAAGGTATTCTGTTTATCCATGCAGCGAAGTGGCACAACGTCAGTGGGAGACTGGTTAGAGGCACATGGTTTGCACCGATCCGGTTCGCCTACGTCTGTTAGATTAGAATGGAGTCGGAAGTGGCTCGCTGGTGATTTCGATGCAATTTTCAGCAGTGCAGAATTTATTGATACTGAAATCTTTGAAGATGATCCATGGTGGTGCCCCAATTTCTATAAGGCAATTCACCTGCGATATCCTACTGCAAAGTTTATCCTTTTGGAGCGGCAGCCTGAGGAATGGTTCCAATCGCTTTGCCATCACAGCCGGGGGCGAAATCCCGGGGCTTCTGATATACACGCACGGATATATCGTCGGGAGGAAGAACTTGGTCAGGTCCTTGCTGGCAATGCGGATTTGCAAGCGTCCGCAGCCGGACTGTTGTCGATAATAGAACATCGCGAGCATTATATTCGGACGTATCAACAACATATCGCGGCTATTCGTAATTATTTTAAGGACATGCCCAATCATTTTTTCTACGGACGCCTAGGAGAGCCAGATGTTTTCCTAAGGATTAGCGAGTTTTTGGGAGTGCAAACTGACCTTGCACTTTTGGTGCCTAGGTCAAATAGCAGCACAGAGGAAATGCGGTATCAGTTAGAAAATAGTCAAATGGAATACGGCCAGTGAAAGCAGATCGCCAATGTAGAGAGATCGTAACTGATCCGCATGTTGAGCCAGTTACCGTGTTCATTGTCTCTTGGGGCCGTCCAATTTATTTATGGGCATGTCTAGACGCCTTATATAGACAGACTCGATCAGCAGTGCGTTTTGTCCTGTTGGATAATGCGCATACAGACCCCTTAATCGATGATGTCATAGCGGGGTTCGAGCGTCGAGGGATGTTCAGCGAGGTTGTCCGCTTCAAAACCAATAGTGTTGATAATATTGCTCAAGCATATTGTGACCGGTTGACTGATCTTGGGCCGCTGCATGCATATATTGAAAGTGACTGTGTCATCGAATCAGTGAGCGGCTGTTGGTTGTCCGAAATGCGCCGTATTATGGAAAAAAATACGCAGATTGGAATGCTGGGAAGTTTGATAGAACATTCTGACTTTGTTTCGGATAAAGTCGCGCTGCGTCTTACTGATGGCGATGCGGGCAAGGCGGACTTCTTGGCTAAGAGTAAAAGCCCTGAGCGAAAATTTATGGAAAGCACGAGTTCCATCGATATGAGTCAAGACTACTTGTTGACGGAACCTCCGTTCCCAATTCGCTCGCCCCCCGGGCGTCTTATGATGTTGAGAACCGATGTCATGAAGAAAATCGGGTTTCAGGTTGACATGGTTTTGGCTGATATGGTCAAAGCACGGAGCCTACATGCTGCCATAACGCCTAAAATTAGGCATCGACACCTTAGTCTTCTTAATATCTATGATTATCCGGACTATGACGAGGCCCAGAGAGTTGACTTCTTTCCATTGCAACCAATACCGCTGAAATGAGCGCCCAAAAAATTGTGCTAGGTAACGAGAAAGATCTCAGCAAACCCTGGGTACAAACTGCCGAGCTTTGCCATCAAGGCTCACTTAGAAGGTGGAAGAATCGTCACGCAGCCAGTTTCTTCTACCAACAAGTAATTTCTGATAAAGCGCAGAGAGATTGGTTTAGCGATTATCTGCTTCGGTCTGAGGATTTCATGTTTATGGTTATGCTGGGCGACCAGGCAATTGGGTGTATCGGTATTCGGCTTCGGGGCGGAATTTGGGATGTATATAACGTTATAAGAGGTGTCAGTTCGATCAAATCTGCAGGCTTTATGTCGCTTGCCTTAAATATGATAATTAAGTTTGCCCAGGGTGTGCGGTCAATTTCGATAGAATGTCATGCTGTTGTCGGAAACTCAGCTATCTCATGGTACTTTAAAAACGGTTTTGAAGTGGTCTGTGCTCGTGATGGCAGAATCATAATGCACCACCAAGTTGGACGGCCTTCTTCTTGAAAAGGAAAGAGCTTATATCCGTATTTGGTTCAGATCTTGGCGACTTGGAAATTGGCGCAGTGGTTGACTGTATGCAATCGCAATGGCCCGGTTTTGGCAAGCAGGTCCAAGAGTTTGAGGACTCTCTTATGAATCGCTTGGGGCTATCATCGTTTGCGATGGTGGACAGTGGTTCGAATGCCCTGTATCTGGCTGCGCATCTCTTGGATCTGCCTCCGGGAAGCGAGGTCATCGTTCCTTCCTTTACGTGGGTGTCTTGTGCTCAAGCGATTTTGATGGCGAACCTAAAGCCGGTCTTTTGTGATGTTGATGCTCTTACTATGAACGTCCGTAGAGAACACGTAGAAGCCTGCCTGTCGCCGCGTACGGCAGCGATTATGGTCATACACTACGCGGGGTTGCCTGTCGACATTGACCCTATTTTAGATTTAGGCTTACCTGTGATTGAGGACGCGGCACATGCCGTTGACTCGTTTTCAAAGGGCCGGCCATGCGGCGGAATTGGCGATGTTGGGATCTATAGTTTCGATGCCATAAAAAACCTTACGACGGGTGAAGGAGGTGGGATCACGGCCCGGGACCAAACGATGATTGATCGAGCAAAGCAACTGCGGTATTGCGGCGTCGGAAAGTCAGGCTTTGAAGTGGCTACATCTTCAGTAGGGACGCCTCGGCGGTGGTGGGAGTATACGATTAATGAGCCATTCATTAAGATGCTGCCAACAAATATTGCCGCAGCGATTGGGATTGCGCAGCTGACACGACTTAATGAACTGCAGGCTAGGAGAAAGGCTATCTGGAACTTGTACCAAGAGGGGCTTGAAGCTATTCCTGAGTTGACAATGCCGCAGGATGCCTCTATCGATGATCAGCATAGTTACTTCACGTTTTGTATTCGTGTCAAGCGACGGGACGAGTTAGCGCACGCACTTCTCGCGGAAAATATCTATACAACGTTAAGATACCATCCACTGCATTTGAATGAGCTTTATGGGCAAACTGAAAAACACCTTGAAAACTCAGAAATACTGAATCAGGAAGCACTTTGTATCCCCTTGCATCCAAGGTTAAGCAACGCTGATATTGACAGAGTCATTTTTTCGATACGCGATTTTTTTTCTCGTTAACTGCTACAGGAATACCATTGAAACTTTTCTTGGCACCTTAATTGATGCAACTGTTTTTGCGTCAGCAAACCGTCTTTCATGGTTGGAGCTTCATTCTGATCTGACCGGAGCTAAGTCTAGAGTTCCCCAGTCTTCGCTATCTTCCGCTCGATCACTCCTCTGCCCCGCACAGTTGCCTGTGACGTGGTCGCGGTGTGAGCAGTCCCGCGCTGCCCAAGAGCGGAGACAGAAGGATTGGTGCAGAAATGATCGAGGCAACAGGGCGCGACGGAACTCTGACATATACCGGGCAACCCCGTCCTTTGATAACTAAGTGAAACATAATACTAGCCCAACACGGTCAGCGGTACCGTTGTCAATTGGTCAGAGAAAGTGCGTTGTGCGGGTCGACAGGAAGAAATGAAGTTTTAATCCTTTAGTCTCATAGACATCTGAGGCCGTATCTGAAATCAAGGCCATATTAATCCCTCACCTCCATCAAACTAACTTACCCGTCGGCGCCTCTAGTATCAACTTGATGTCGATTTTCCTCTTGGCCTCAAACGAGCTGCCGCAATACCTGCTTATCGTAAGCCAGGCAAACACGATGTTGAAAGAGACGGTGTAGAGTTTTTCATAAGTTGCCATAGAGCTTCACTGACGCCGCTTGCGTATTGCAGACGCCCTTTATTAAGAAGGCCTATCCTTTAACAGCGTATCCAATCTTCCCAGTATTCCTCAAAAAAATCGGATACGGAGTGGTATTTAATGTCACACCAATTTACACTTAAAACGTCTGCATGGCGGGTATCTTATGCCAGTTTCTCATGAGCACAAAATCATCTTCGTCCACATACCAAGAACTGCTGGTGAATCTATCGAGAATTGCCTAGGCATGTATGGTGGAGATCCTATCCAATTTTTTTGGGGGGCAGTCGATAATTTCGATGTCCTTCAGCACAACACCGCGAGAGAGCTGAAGCTAAAAATCCATAACGATGCATTGTGGGATGAATATACTAAGTTTTCTGTCGTCAGAAATCCCTTCTCCAAAACTGTCTCCGAATATCACTGGTATCTGCGATACGGACCGCATTGTTCGTTTGAAGACTGGGTTATATCACTGGAAAATCGAATAGCTATCAACCGGAATATCAACATAGCTGAAATTGGACATAATATGCCACAAAATTCGTTTCTACTAGATGAGCATAAACAACTCATGATGGACAAAATTATCAAATTTGAGAACCTAGAAGAAGAGTTTACTGATTTTCTTTTGGCGCAAGATATAGTGGCAGTCCTCCCTCCAGCGTCGACGACAAAATCACAAATGCTACTCGAAGATTTCCGTGATTATTACGATGAGAATACCGCTGAAATTGTTGAAAAAATATACCGAGAGGATTTGTCCGCATTCTCTTACGATAAGGCCGGGACGTTTGGGTGAGACCGCCGCACGCGCGCAAACTAAAAAAATATCTCTGACACTTCGCTGCGAAAATTGAGTTTCATTGTTGAGCCCAAAAGTGCAAAATCGAATACGAAAGCGCTACTTGGTATGTAAGCCATTAAGGAAATTTTTTAGGCGATATAGATGAATAAATTACAGAATTTAATAGACATCGATTTAGCTTTTTATCGTGAAAAATATGATGACTTGCACGGCAAAAGTGATCTTGCACTCAGTGATCACTATTTTGAATTTGGCTATGAGGAGGGTAGAGTATCTCATCCTCTCGCGGAAAGAGAGCCCCTTGTTTTGAGTCTCGGAAATGTCAATACTCTGGAGATCGGCCCTTTTGTAACGCCGTTATTAAGGCATGAAAAAATGAAGTACGTAGACATTATGCCGAAAAAGGGATTAGTTGAAAGAGCAGAAAAAATAGGTCTCTGCATAGATCAGGCCATCGATATTGACTTCGTTTCCAATAACGGCGGCTTAGATATGATCGAAGAAAAGTTCCAAATCGTTACATCCTCGCACAACCTAGAACATCAACCAGATCTTATTTCGCACCTAAATGAGGTGTCTTCTTTGCTCGAAGATGATGGAAAGTATGTAATGATAGTGCCAAATTCCACGTACTGTTTCGACGCAGATCTTCCGAAGTCAAAAATTTCAGAAATTTTTAACGCGCACCGCGATCGGCGCACCTTACACACGCTTGGGAGTGTCATAGAGGGCTCGGCACTGACGACCCATAATGACAGCTCGGTTCACTGGTCGAACCAAGAAAGAGGCCGGTACAAATGCCTTGATCCAGAAAGAATCTCAAACGCGATAAAAGCGTTTAACAGCGCTGAAGGCAGCTATATTGATGTTCACGCTTGGCAATTTGAGCCATATTCACTTTCAGACATATTAGATGTTTTGATACGTTTGGGCTGTATAGAATTTAGAGCCGTGAGTTGTCGAGGCCCAGTTTACGGAACCTTTGAATTCACCGTTGAATTATATAAGTAGCAGATGATTTTCGGGTCGGGACTTATGGGTCAGGTCTAACTAGATTGCAGTTATTAGTGTTTTTCGCTTGAAGGAAAAATTATGTCAAAGCCACTGGTGGTCAACGGAAAGCTATTGCCACGTATATGTGCGCTGGCTCGCTCCCTACTTAGATTTATTCATGATGCAGTCTTTCAAAAGGCTATATTAAAACGCAGGATTGAAGAACTAGAGAGTGAGTTCTCCCTTTACGCTCCCCTCATTGACGCGGCTAAGAAGTCTACAAGTCATCTAGAGGACCAATCCCAAGCTCATATTAATGAGGTAGAAAGAATTCTAGTTTGCGGGATCCCAAGTTCTCGAGACGATAATGTTTCCCCCGACTATGCAAAAGAGTTTAATTGGCAGAGATATATAAGAGACCAATACAATACCGACACACTGAAGGTGCTTGAAATCGGTGCGAGGGACGTGACACAGAGTGGACGTCAATTTGAGGGAATTTGTTCCGCCGAAAACTACACTGGCTTTGATGTTGAGCCTGGCGAAAATGTTGATGTTGTGGGAGATGCTCACAGACTCTCTGAATTTTTCGAGGCCGAGTACTTTGATGTGGTCTACTCTGCGGCTGTTCTAGAGCATATAGCAATGCCCTGGGTATTGGCGGAGGAAATTTCTAAAATTTTGAAAGTTGGCGGTACGATAATCACTGCAACGCATTTTGCGTTTTCGGAGCACGAACTACCGTGGCATTTCTTCCAGTTCAACAAGGGTGGATTGCGTTCGCTATTTTGCTCGGATCTCGGTTTTGAGGAAATACAGTGTGAGCACTACCTGCCCATGGTCGGACGCTTTGCAGAGGGGTGTGACACATCTCTAAGAGGTAAGACTGTCGGGCATCTGTATTGTTCAACACACAGTATGTGCAAGAAGACTCATAATGCCGTCGATCTAAATGCCGGTAGAGGTTTTAACTGGAGAGGCGCTTTAGATGGAGTGTATGCTGGTACCAGCTATCCAAAAAACTAGTTGTGTCAACAAGTTTGAAAAAATTGCAGATTAACGAAACAGGAAATGGTAGCGGAAGTTCAATGCATCGGATTACATGTCTTAGGTAAGATCCAACGCATTGAGAATGGCTTCTCTTTGATTCCTATACGTAAATCTGGCGAGAGCGATGTTTCGCGCGGTGATTACACGTCCGCTGTAAGATTCATCATCGTCTAGTGCCTGCTGTATGACCGTTTCCCACTCATAGTCTCGCGCTAAATATCCGCTTACGCCATGTTCGATAACATCTGCATAGTTTATTGCAGGAGACGCGATGCTTAGTGTTCCGACAGCAGCTGCTTCAAAAAATTTTAGAGGAGACTTACAGTTTGTGAAGGCGTTATATTGGAGAGGCATTAGGTTGAAGTCGACCGAGCCAATGAGACGCTGCAAACTAACATAGTCGCGAAAGCTCTCATACTTTACCTGACTGCCAAATTTCTTTAATGGTTTTTCTACATCAACATAGCCAGCAAGTGTCAATTCAATGGCGGGATCGCTCTCTAACACGCTTTCGAGAGCGCTTAAGGTGATAGAGAAGTCGTTTTTATGCGATGGAGAGCCACTGAAATATCCGAACCGTATTTTTTCGTTCTTCTTGAAAGAAAAACTTTTCTTCTCGAAAAATGTGGTGTTGGAAATCTCTAATTGTTCCTTATTAATGAAATTCTGGACAACTGCTGTGGGGATAGAAAATTCTTCTGCTACCTTTTTGGCTAAGAATTCGTTTGTGGTAATCACCTTATCACATAAGCGCATCGTCTCTGCGATTCGTGATGTGTAAGAAAACCAGTAATCCCAGACAACGTCATCCTTGGTTTGGCTAAGTGTTTGTATGATAAGGTGGCAATATCTGGAGTTGAAGACAAGGTCGTCGATGTCAAAAAGAACAGGCTTGCCTCTCGCTTTGAATCGCTGAATTAGATTGGCGATTCGATGGCAGTATCGCGAGCGGCAAATGATGATAATATCGGCTATGTCCACTAAATTTTCTAATTCATGCAGGTCATCAAGAAAAAAATAACTTGCAGACGTTTCGTCAATATCTTCATTCAAGACCTGTGCCATGTTATAGGCACGATAACGAAAAGTGCTATTGTTGGGTTGCTCATAAAAGTACGCAATACGCACTCTTCCTGTAGCTAATGTACTGAGCCGTGATTCAAGCGAGGTGCTCCAAGGATCCTGATACACCTTACTGGGCAATTTGCCTGTGCCCATTAGTCACTTGCCAAAAGATTGGTGATAATGTTGTCGAACGATTTATGCCAATCAGTATTTAGAAGATTTTCAATTTCAGCTGGACTATCCTCTGTTCGACTCTCGGTTAGGGCTATAGCTTGAGATAGGGCATCAATCAGCGATTGTAAATCAAGGTCAGCGCAGATCACGTTAGGAGAGTATTTAGTTAAATCCTGTTTGTTTAGGAACCGGTTAGTTACCACGAATGCCCCGCTCGCAACTAAATCGAGAGGTGGATAACTTGGATGCGGCGTAGACATAAGCGAAAGGCCTAGGTCGACTGTCCCTATCAGGGCGGCGTAGTCTTTCCAAGTAAGCCCCTCAGAGTGTCTCGGTTGATATCCATTTGTAAATTCTAGGGCAGGAATATTCTTTCCAACAAGGTAGACATCCCAAACGGATAAGTCTAGTAGGCCAGACTGTATAGCTCTATCGATCACTTCGATGCCTAGATAAAACATATTTCTTGGATTGTCTGGCCTTGCATAAAAAAATAATTTTCGTTTACTGCCGTTTCTTCCAGTTTTTTTCTTATAAATCCAATTTGGAAATGCAGGTTCAAACCACGCTCCACGCGCCGTAATATTATCCAGCCCAGTAGATACAAGGTGGTTGAAGAGTAATTCTGTATTAACGATAAAATGAATTTCTCTGTTGCTCATAATGGTGTCACAGCGGTGCCTGTCATCCCCAAACGGATAGAACATGCGTTCATCTTCTTGCAAAAGATATAAAATAGAGGAGGGATCTACGGCGTTCAAAGTTGCGGCAGTACTCCACCATGATGTTGTAACAAACAGGTCGTTTTCGAATATATCTAGCTCGTAGGATTCGCCGCTTAAAGGTGCAAAAGCGAATTGCACACCGTGATCAACGTGCATTTTACACAGTGTCAAGAATGGCTCAATGTCGCTGCTTTTTGGAGGTTCTGTCCGAGTTGCTATGCGCAAAGAAGCCCCCATACGATTTGCCAACATTGCACAAAAAATGAGGGCAGTCCCGACGCCTCCTAAAAGAGATGAACGAGCAATACTGTCTGTTACCATTGTTATACGTGCAGCTCCTTCCGAATTTCTCATAGCAAACGTACACAGAGGAGTTGCTAGTGCAAATCTAGAGTTTAAGAGGGCTGTGATTTTCGTCTTTTTTTCAGCGCGTGATATTTTTCTAGTTTTGTGCGCTGAAACGCTCGTTCTTGTCTGTTCTCCAATACGCTTCGGGTTCAGGCCATCGCCCGTTGCATCAACTTGTTCTGCAATTTCGGTGGAATTAGGGGTTAGATAGTTTTGGACTCTAAGTTCTTCAGGAAACTGGCCGCGCTTATACAAGCGCCCTTCTTTGATCCCGTGCGAGAGATAGTGTTCGGCGGCGCCAAGTTTCGCCATGCGCACGTCAGAGTGGAGCTCTAAATAAGTCGTGGTGTCAAAGTCATCCGGCAAGCCTTCCAACTTGTATGCCCGCCCTTCTTTGACTCCCTGCGAGATATAGTGTTCGGCAGCATCTGCATTCGCTGCATCCACATCCGGATGAAGCGCGAGGTAAATTTCAGGATCAAAATCTTCGGGAAGAAATTTTGCTCGATATTTACGACCCAGTAAAAAAACTAGGGCACTTAATTTTGAAGAAAAAAGAGACGATCGCACAGCAACTCTATTGGTCATCCTAACTAGTGCCTCCTAAGATATAAGTCGCGTCAATATTTTCATCGGCGCTGTTCAACGTAAAGCGGCGCGTCTCGCACTTAGCGAAATTTCTCTCACCTGCAGCCTAAAGAAGTTACTGATGAACGAGGTGATAAAGGATATCATCAAATGCATTGTGCACCTTTAGGAAAGATCGCACCTCTTCACTGTCGAATAATTTAGTATCAAAGTGATATTTGGCAGAATTTTTATGGTAAATCCGTTTTGTTCTCTGACCTGTCATTCGGTGTAGCAATGGGCCATAACTGTGATCTGTACCAATATAATCAAACTGTTCAATAGTGTGGGCGATTGAATCTTTATTGATGTCCTGCTCACCCCCCAACATTAAGCTGCACTGCGTATTCAGCAGCAGACCGCGGTACTTAAGTAGTAAATACATTATCTGATGCTCATCTTTTACGCCTAATGAGCAAACTTCATGTGATATTTCTTGTATGCTAAGTGGATGGTTATAAAAAAAAGTTTTGGTTCGGTTCTGAATCTCGATTAGCCAATTTAGATGAGACATTACCTGATGCTTAGGGTCACGTAAACATGAAAAAAAACGGACTGGGCGGTTGGTCGATGCCAATAGTCTTTCTTTTGCTATTGGGTAATGGACATGTCCGGAAATCCAATTAGCGCGAGCACAAATTTGAATAAATTTTTCAGGATTAGAGATAACAGATTCTGCATGCTCTACCCCATTTGAAGAATGAGCTTTCAAGTGAGCGTTGATGCTTGAGCCCCCCGTTTTTGGGATATGCACAAAAAACAGTAGCTCGTTATTCGTGTTCATTCCTGCCATAAAGCCTAAACCTTTGCAGTCAACCAGTAATGTGTTGCTTCGACAAGGAATAATGTCATAGGGCGACTCTTGGAGGATACGCATACCTAAAGTCAGAGTGATCTAGTGACAAATTTGGGCTATACATTGCATCCTCCTGCAAGATTTCTGACCATTGAGCTCTCATATACTCAACCTCAGAAGAAAATCGCTGTTGATCAGATGTGACCGAATCGCGACCACGTGACGCAGATTCATGATGATATAATTTGGCGTACGGGGTGTAGATATTCCGATAACCGAGTGATGCTATTTTCAAACACAGATCAACATCATTATAAGCCACGCTGAGATTGACTTCATTCATGCCGAGTACTTTTTTGTATAGAGACTTTCTTAGTACCATGCACGCACCGGTGACGGCCGAAAACGAAGAAGTCAGGTTTGACCTGCCGAAATAGCCGTTATGCGTGCTATGCGTGCGGTAGTGCGCATGTCCTGCAACTTTATCAATCCCCATCCCGCAGATAATTCCTGCGTGCTGAATACTGCCGTCCGAGTAAAGAAGCTTGGCGCCTACGGCGCCTACGTCCGGTCTAATCGCAATGCCCACCATCTCGCTAAGCCAGCCAGCAGTTATAATTTCAGTGTCGTTGTTGAGCAAGCATATTACCGTTCCCCTAGCGACCTCCACTGCGCCGTTGTTTAAGGCAGAGTAGTTGAACGGCTGAGAATCAGTTAAAATGCGAACGCGGTCCATCGACATGATTTCATCAAAATAGTTCAAACTGCCTAAGCTATCGGAACCGTTATCAATAATAATAATTTCATAGTTTGAGTAAGTCGTGAGACTGAAAATGCTATTTAAGCAGCATTGCAGTAGCTCATGATTGTTTTTGGTGGGTATGATCACCGTTACCATGGGTAATTCGACAGGTAAGTCGTATCGTACCCGATATCCAAAGCCAATAAGCTCCGCTGAGGCAGCTTGCCCGGTGCGCCTGAAGTGCTCATTAAGCGCTCGTTCCCCTGCAAGCATCGCATAGGGCTTTGCATCTGGATCTTTAGATGTGCTTTTATCGTGAACTCGCCAGTGATAGAGGACTCTCGGTATGTGTCGGATCTTATCGGCGTTAACGCGCTCAATGCAGCGAAGTGCGAGATCATAATCTTGAGCACCCTCTAGGCCTACTCGAAAACCGCCAATGTCATCGAGAAGCTGCTTTTTGTATGCGCCCAAATGGCTAAACATGTTCTGAGAGTAAAAAAGTTCAAGATTCCAGTCCGGCTTGAAGTACGGATCGTGACGAACGGAATGCTCATCTACTTTGTCTTCATCGGAATAGATAAGCACTGCATCAGAATGAGTCAAAATTTCCTTAGCAAGATAGAACAGTGCATATTCATGCAAAAGATCATCGTGATCCAGAAGCGCAACCCATTCCCCAGTCGCGAGGGCTAACGCACTATTTGACGCAGCCGATATGTGGCCATTATCCTTGCGAAACACGACTTTTACTCTAGTGTCCTCAGATTGCAGTACTTTTAGATACTGGTTGAGTTCGGGTAGATTGGAGGCATCATCGGCGATACAGAGCTCCCAGTTTTGATACGTCTGCTCGTAGACACTTTCTATTGCCTGTTTAAACCATGTCATCTGTGGTTTGTAGCTTGGCAGAATAATAGAGATCAGTGGCTGGCGATCGAAAGAGTCTATTTCTTTATGCAACGCAGCTGTGCGCGCAGCATTCGGAGCATCATAAAGCTGAATCCAATTTTGATACTCCGTGTTTGGCTGATATCCTGCGACCGTAGACAGTCGAGAAAAGACACCAACAAGCCCATCGGTCCTTAAAGTTTTAAAGAACGAGGCAAGTATAACTCTGTAACTGTGTCCGCTTGCCTTTACTTGCAGTAGCGCGAAAAAAAGCCTCCTGCACCTCTGCATTAGCGATGGCGGTCTGGGAAGGTGGCCTTCAATATCAGACGCTGGTTCTTGCATTGGTTTGGAGCATCCTGTCATAGTCTCAGTACTCTCGCGTAGAGTACGTCGATCCGGTGGTTAACTACTCAATACCATCTCACGCTCATAAAAAATTTGCAGAGGGCGAGGTTTTGCGGTGACGCGGAGCATCTCATAGTCGATTGCAGTATAGAGGCTGTAAACATCACAATTAACGAAAAGCGCAGCGGCTATGACCCGATTTGAGCCAGGCACGCCTGCGTTATAGATGCAGCTGCGCTATGTGAAACAGGTTAACACTTTATACTTTATTATGTACCCTCGACCATCAGTTAGCCCAGAAAGTTCCACCAAAACTTACCGGCTCTCCACGAAGATTCCACTGAGGCTTCTGCTGAAGTGGGATTTAAGGCTTAGTGCGTTTGCAGAATGGAGTAGTGTGGGTTCTGAAATATGGAGAGGGTTTTCATTGGCCTGTTCGCGTTTATCTATCAGTGTGCTTAATAGTGATCTGCGCAAAGTGCGTCGACCCAAACGTAGACTGATCGGCCGACAAAAAATGCCTTTAACCCAATAGAAAGCCCGCGCTATGCTGGCTTAGTTGGCTTTGGTGGGTGCCCATTCTCGAGCGAGCTTTTGTGCTTGTTCGATCTGAGACGGGGTCATCATGCCGACGTCTCTATTGCTAGCAGTCTTTTCATGACTGTCAGCAGGCGCGCGGTCCCAACATAAGTGTGTTTGGGCGTAGTCTTGTTTGACGTCATGGCAGTAAAGGTACATCAAGCCCAGATTGAATTGCCCCTTGGCATTTCCTTGCGCCGCAGCTTTAGTGTACCACTTAACCGCAGTAGCATAGTCCTGTGCTACGCCTTCACCGCTGTAGTAAATTGTACCCAGACGGACTTGAGCCTTGACATGCCCTTGCTCTGCAGCCTTGGCGTACCATTTTAAAGCTGTCGAATCATCCTCTAATGTGCCTTTACCCTTGTCATACATCAAGCCCAGATTGGTTTGCGCTTTGGCATTTCCTTGCTCTGCAGCCTCCGTATACCACTTAACCGCAGCTACATAGTCCACTGGCACACCTTTACCCTTGCGATACATATAGCCCAGATTATGTTGGGCAAAAGCAACCCCTTGCTCTGCAGCTTTGGTGTACCACTTAACAGCAAGAGCATCATTCCTTGCTACACCGTCACCGTTGCAATGCATATTGCCCAGATTATATTGGGCATCGGCATGCCCTTGTTCTGCGGCCTTAGCGTACCACGTAACTGCAGTTACGTGGTTTTGTGACACGCCCTCGCCTTTCCGATACAGATCACCCAAAGTGAATTGCGCAAGAGCATAACCCTGATCAGCAGCTTTTATATACCACTTTATGGCCTCTTCGTAATCCTGATGAACGCCTTGCCCGTTGCGGTACATATTGCCCAGATTGTATTGTATATCGGCATCACTCTGATCAGTTAACAGCTTAAAGTCCGCAAATGCTGCCTTATAATCTCCTGCTTGCGCGTTATCGACTGCATCATCATACGTAGCAGCATTCGCGGTGCCTGAAAGGGCTAATGAAAATATCACTGTTGCCGTGAGCGTTTTAAACATAGTTGCTCCATCTATTGAAAAAGGGGATTTCGTGCTACCAGAAAGTTCCACTTTGAGGTGCGGGCATGACGGAATCAACAATATCATTCAGATCAATTCTGAACCAAGCATATAAATATGGAAAGTGCAGATTGCGCGGCGCGCAGGCATCGCTACTACGTCTCCTAGTATACAGTAGCTGAGCTGGCATTTACCTCTTTGAACGGTACTTCAAGCACTCCCCACTCTATAGCGGAGCACGCAGCATTCGCACCGTGGGTAAGTCAGGGAGAGGGGTTTAACTATGCCACTATTGGCAACCCAGATGCTAAAGACGCCGTTATCCCATACAGCGGCGCTATGACGTGAGGTCGGATCGGAGGTGGAGTTGGGCCGCGTTAAGGTCTGAACAGATTGATGCCGATGTCCACTGAATCAAGAGTCACCTTCTAGGGTCGCCCAGTGGTCGCCCAAAGTAATTTTTGAAGTGTTTCAGATGGCAGGGGATGCGCTAAGTCATTGATTCTAATGGTAGCTACGGGTGGACTTGAACCACCGACCCCAGCATTATGAATGCTGTGCTCTAACCAGCTGAGCTACGTAGCCATAAACGTTCACAGGTATCAAGCGTCCCGGAAAGGCGGGAATTCTCCTGATTTTTACGGGGCAAGTCAAGGCAGAGTAAGTCCTGTAGGCCTTTTTTCTCTGCTTCTGGCATTATTCAGAGCTAACGCTTTTCAAGAACCAGTAATACACTTGGTTGATTAAACGTTGAAGCGAAAGTGGACAACGTCGCCGTCCTGTACGATGTACTCCTTACCCTCGAGACGCCAGCGCCCAGCGTCCTTAGCCCCTTGTTCGCCGCTATGCTTGATAAAGTCGTTGTAGCTGATGACTTCAGCGCGGATAAAACCTTTTTGGAAGTCAGTGTGAATGACCCCAGCGGCCTCGGGTGCAGTGGCGCCTGTTTTTACTGTCCAGGCACGAACTTCTTTTTCGCCTGCCGTAAAGTAGGTTTGTAGCTCTAACAGCTCATAGCCAGCTCTGATGACTCTGTCCAGCCCCGGCTCATCCATGCCAAGTTCCTGCAAGAATTCTATGCGCTCTTCATCAGCGAGTTCTGCAATTTCTGACTCCAATTTATTGCAGATGGGAACAACGATAGAATTTTCTTGTGCCGCGATTTCGTTTACGACGTCCAAATAAGGGTTGCCATCAAAACCGCTTTCATCGACGTTGGCGATGTACATGGTCGGCTTTGCGGTTAGCAAAAATAATTGCCTAACGAGCGCACGCTCATTATCATCGAAGGCAAGCGAGCGAGCGGGGAGGGCTTGGTTTAGGTGAGGGAGAAGCCGGTCCTCCAGGAGTGCCTTCATCGCAATAGATTCCTTGTCGCCGCCCTTGGCGGTTCGGATGATCTTTTGCAGCTGCTTTTCGCAGCTATCGAGATCGGCCAGCGCTAGTTCCGTATTGATGATTTCGATGTCGGCTTTGGGATCGATTTTATTGGCGACATGGATGACGTTGTCATCTTCAAAGCAGCGCACGACATGCGCGATCGCGTGAGTTTCGCGAATATTGGCCAAGAACTGGTTGCCGAGGCCTTCGCCTTTCGATGCGCCTGCCACCAGGCCTGCAATATCGACGAATTCCATCGTAGTTGAAACTTCGCGTTGAGGCTTGATGATATCCGCGATCATACTCTGTCGCGGATCGGGCACGAGGACGATGCCGGCGTTAGGCTCAATAGTGCAGAAGGGAAAATTTTCTGCTCCGATCCCAGCATTGGTGAGTGCATTGAACAGGGTGGATTTGCCGACATTCGGCAATCCGACGATTCCACAATTAAAACCCATAGCCTATTCCTGTTTCTTTATATCGGGGCAGCTTAGGCTGCACTAAAACTGTGTAATCGGGTCATCGCTTTGGTGTCATCTCCATCAAGCAAGAGAGGCAGGGCGGCGATGGCTTCAGCGCTGCACGCGGTGATGCCTTCCTGCTCAGCTTGTGAGGGCGGACTTAAAACATGCCCAGTCACTTTCGATGCGTGACCCGGGTGGCCAATACCGATGCGTAAGCGATAAAAATCGTTATTGTTTCCCAGTGCCGGAACAATGTCTCGTAATCCGTTGTGACCGCCGTGGCCGCCGCCCTTCTTAAACCGTGCACTGCCCGGAGGAATGTCCAGTTCATCATGAGCGATAAGGATTTGTTGGGGAACGATTTTGAAAAACCCTGCGGTTGCCGCAACGGCCTTGCCACTTAAGTTCATGAAGGTGGTAGGAATCAATAGGCGCAAATCATGGCCCGACAGGGTGCCCCGTCCGGTGAGACCGAAAAATTTTGATTCCTCATGCAACGAGGCGCCGCACGCTTTGGCAAGGTCTTCAACGAAGTCCGCCCCGGCATTGTGGCGGGTGCCCCGGTAGTCGCTACCGGGGTTGCCAAGTCCCACAATGAGCTTTATCTCAGGCATGTGTATGCCACCGTAGCGGCGCAGTGAGGAAATTATTCTTCGCTATCGCCCGCGTCTGCTTCGCCCGCGTCATCTTCCTCGGCGGCGGGAGTATCATCCACGTCATCAGTATCATCACCGCCCTTGGGCGCCATGACAGACGCAACAGCCAAGTCGTGATCTTCGCCCAATGCCAATGCAACAGACGTCACGCCTTTAGGTAAGGTAATGTCAGAAAGGTGGATGATTTGGCCGGTTTCGACTTCCAGCATATCCACTTCAATAAAGCTGGGTATGTCTGCTGGCAGACAGGAGACTTCTATGTCTGTCGCCTGATGTTGGATCATGCCGCCCTGTGTTTTCACACCATAGCAGGCTGTTTCATTGAGGAAGTGGATCGGTATATTGAGCTTGATAGCGACCTTATCATCAACCCGGAGCAAATCGATATGCGTGATGTTGTTCTTTGCTGGATGACGCTGCATATCCTTAATGATTACCTTTTCCTTGGCCTTGCCAATATTAATAGTCAGGACATGAGAGTAGAAGGCTTCGTTCTCCAGCGCTTTCTCCAGATCCTTGCGGATCAGGCTGAGCGGTTGAGGGTCTTTAGCACCACCGTAAATGATCGCCGGGATCAGACCCGCTAAACGACGCAGGCGGCGGCTCGCACCTTTCCCTAGGTCGGTTCGTGCCTCTGCATGTAATTCAAATTGGTCAGACATTGTCATGACTCCTTCGATAAGTCATTGCAGCACCTGCGACCAGTGCGGCAATGCGTTGCTATTTACGCTATCTCTACTGAAACAGCGCGCTGATTGATTCCTCATTGGCAACCCTGCGCATGGACTCAGCCAACAGGTCAGCAATTGTGAGTTGGCGAATCTTTGAAATGGCCTTCGCCTCGGCACTTAATGGAATCGTGTCTGTGATCACCAGCTCGTCAAGCTGGGAGCCTTTAATATTTTCCAGAGCCTCGCCCGATAGGACAGCATGCGTACAATAAGCAACGACCTTGGAGGCGCCACGCTCCTTGAGCGCATCCGCCGCCTTGCACAGTGTGCCGGCTGTATCGACCATGTCATCCACCAGCAAACAGGTGCGCTCATCTACCTCACCAATTAAGTTCATCACTTGAGCCTCGTTGGCTTTGGGGCGACGCTTATCAATAATGGCCAGATCGGCTTCGTTTAACTGCTTCGCAATGGCTCGGGCCCTGACGACGCCGCCGATATCCGGCGAGACAACAATTAGGTTGCTGTAATTACTCGCTTTTATATCTTCGATCAATATTGGTGAGCCATAGATGTTGTCTACCGGGCATTTAAAAAAGCCCTGGATCTGTTCAGCGTGTAAATCTACGGTTAATACGCGATCCACTCCGACCGTGACCATCATGTCACCCACTACTTTAGCAGAGATGGGCACGCGGGCTGAGCGCACCCGTCTGTCTTGACGAGCGTAACCGAAATAGGGTACTACCGCAGTGATGCGCGAAGCTGATGCCCGGCGTAGCGCATCTATCATGACAATGAGTTCCATCAGGTTGTCATTTGTGGGGGCACAGGTAGATTGCAGGACAAAAACATCTTTGCCGCGCACATTTTCATTGAGTTCAACCGTTGTTTCGCCATCACTGAACTTGCCGACGTCAGCTTTGCCGAGCGCCAGATACAAACGGCTAGCGACTTTTTGAGCCAGCTCTGGGTTGGCATTCCCTGTAAAGACCATCATTTTTGAGGACACAGTGCGCTACCTTTGGGTTTCTCTCGAAAAATTATGGTACGTAATAGCGCCAAGTCCCCCATGGGCATTTGGCGCTGGCTGTATGGCTGGGGTGGGAGGATTCGAACCTCCGAATGCCAGGATCAAAACCTGGTGCCTTGCCGCTTGGCGACACCCCAAACAATCTGTTGGATTATACTAATTCAGTTAGTACTGGCGATGTGTTTACGCCTCGGGCGACAATGCTCGTCATTTCTTCTGGCAAACGCGCCCTGACCTCTGTGGCCTCAATTGCGTTATCGAAGCTTATAAATACGCAAGCTCCGCTGCCAGTCAATTTGGCCTCTCCAAAATTCTCTAGCACTTTCAATGCATTATCGACGTCTGGGTACAGCCGCCTAACAAGGTGTTGGAAATCGTTTCGATGATCTCCCTCAAAAAAGGCCGCCATTTTGATGGGGATAGTGTTGCGTGTCAATTGATCGTGGGAAAATATTTCAGCGGTTGATACATGGCAATCTGGCACGATGATGAGGTACCAGCGCTCGGGAAGTTCGATCGGGGTGAGAATTTCCCCAATACCTTCGGCCCAGGCTGTATGGGCGCCGACAAACACTGGGACATCGGCGCCTAATTGGGTGCCTAATGCCTGCAGCTGCGGCCCTGACAACTGCAGGTCCCAGAGGCGGTTGAGTGCGAGGAGTGCAGTGGCTCCATTGGAACTACCTCCCCCCAGGCCGGCTCCCGCTGGTATGCGCTTGTGCAACGTAATGTGAGCCCCCAGTGTCCCGCGCTGTAATAACGCTGCAGCGCGCACAATAAGGTTGTCCTCTAGCGGAATCCCCACATCGTTACTCTCGAGGGTGATCACGCCGCTTTGATTGGGAGAAAGCACCATTTGGTCCCCCCAGTCCAGCAATTGAAACAGTGTTTGCAGTTCGTGGTAGCCATCGGTTCGACGCCCTGTGATATGCAGGAACAGGTTGAGTTTGGCCGGCGATAGGGCGGACAGTGTGCTGGAGGTCATGTTGGCAACGTCTGCCAGCGCGAAATGATAATTTTGGCATGTGTTGCTCCGCGCTGTATTTGCAGGCGCGCGGGCAGTGTAAATCCCTGAAACACTTGGTACCGCTGGTAGCTAATGTCCCAGTTATCTTGCGAAAGGCTTTTCAGAAGCTCTGTCTGGGGGTCGAGTTCGAGTCGCTGTACTTTCGAGTTTGGCGCAGGAACGCCCTTTAACCAATAGCTGAGCGCCTGCAGGGGTAGGTCCCAGCCGGTGTTCAAAAGAATGGCATCAGGGGTGGAGATATCAATCATCCGATACAGGTCGCCTTGATGGATTTCTAACTTCTGGCCGTCACTGTGAATTGTGGTAGCGCCCATGCCAAGGGGGCCACTCAGTTGCACGGAGCTGTTCTGTCTATCCTGCTGCCAAATCAGAGAAGCCGATTCTGCAGCATTCGCCATGCGCACAGCTATTTTGCCGTTTGCAGTCCATTGCTGTAGCAGTCTCAGGCGCTCGCTGTGGGTTTGCCAGCTAGCGGATCCGGACTCGCGCTGATCCAGAGCGGAACAGCCCGCTAGTAGCAACACAAAAAGCCCAAGTTTCAGATGCTTGATGACGACCATTCTAAGGGCGACCCTCCAGCGGGTAAATATTCGGTGTCGGGCTGACCGGTAGGTCTATTCCCAAGCGATCCAGCGTGTCCAGCAGTACTGGATGGCCTGGCTCGCGCACAAGAGCGCCTTGCCAGACGGCTATGGCCGCGTCTGTCTTACCCTGTGCCCAGAGCGCCTCACCCAGATGAGAGGCTACTTCAGCATCAGGGAAGACGGTGTAAGCGCGTGTCAGATAATCCACAGATGCAGCGTATTGTTCCGTGCGAAACAGTACCCAGCCCATACTATCTAGGATAGCGGGTTCGTCAGGTTCCAATACTAATGCACGCGAAATTAGATTAAGTGCCTCGTCATAGCGCGTTGTGCGGTTAGCCAGTGTATACCCCAGAGCGTTAAGGGCCGCGGTGTTATTCGGTTCAGTGGTGAGAATCGCGCGCAGGTCCCGCTCCATCAAAGCCAGGTTGTTGAGCTGCTCGTTAAGCATGGCACGCCCATAGCGCAGAGGAATACTGTTGGGGGTTTCTAGTATCGCTTGATTCAGTACCTGCAGGGCTGCTGTCTGAGCGTCCGCCGCGGCGAGAATGTCGGTTTCTAATAAATAGAGTTGATCGGCTGCGGGAGGATGCTTTTGTCGCTGCTCAGCGAACCACGCGTGAAAGCGTTCGAGCTGATCGTCCTCGATCAGAATATGGCCGATACGGTTAGTCGCCGCAAAATACTCGGGACCAAACGCTATTGGCATATAATAGGAAAGTGCTGTTTCAGCGTTGTTGTTTTCCTCGGCTATTCGACCCAAATAGTAGTAGGCTTCGTCGACGCGCTGACCCAGCGCGATAACTTGGAGCAAATAAACTCGCGCCGCGTCTGCGTCGCCAATTTCATGGTTGATGAGGGCGAGTGAAAATAATAGATCGCCGTCGTCCGGATATTGCTCTGAGAGAAGCTCAAATTGCTGGCGCGCCGCGGGTAGATCAGTGGCCGCCAAAAGACGAGCGTATTCTAGTCTCAACAGATTGTTGTCAGGGTGATTCCGCAGCGTTTGTTGTACTCGCTCATCGGGCTGCGCCGCATTTTGCTCGGTCAGAATCTTGGCTTCCAGCAGCAGGGCCGGCGTTTTTTCCGGGTCTAGGTCGAGAAGCGTATCGAGGTTGCTCAGTGCCGAATCGAACTCTCCGGCCTCTGCCTGAATCAGCGCCTGAGTTAGTAACAGGCTGGTATTTTCGGGGAATTCTGCGGCTAATGCATCGATATCTTGGATTAATTCTGTACGTTCAGCGGCGCTCCATTGCGTGAAGCCTTCAAGCAACAGGGGGAACTTAGCGTCTCCTGTTTCTTGTTGCACCGCCATCAGGTAGGGGAGGGCCTCCACAGCGCGACCTTGGCGAGCGAGTAGCTGTGCTAGTGTGTTGTTTGCTTCAGCATTTTCGGGATTTAGTTCTACCCACAGGGTGGCCGCCTCGAGTGCGTCTTCTTCGCGCTTCAGAAATTGTGCCAGGTGTGTGGTGTGTTCGCTGACACCGCTATCGCGCAGCTGACTAGCTTGATCAATATATTGCTCTAATGCAACATCATAGGCGTGTCGCCGCAGGGCAAACTCAGCAACCAGCAGGGGATAGAGGCTTTCATTCGGAAATGGCCTCTCGCGAGCAGTGATCGTAGGTACAGCGTCCGTCGCAGCGTCACGCTCCGCAACAGTCATGTGCGCCGCACACCCGACGAGCAGAGCAACAGTGATGGTTAGAACAAGTAGTCGAAACATGGTGGCTTAAAGCGAGGTGATCCATCGATGAGACAGATGGTATAATGACACAGACGGACAGTGAAACACACTGGGCGGCACGTAAGGAGGACGGCGTAACAGAGAGCATCCTACTAAACCGCTGCCATTTTCAGCCTAACCTGTTAATATCGCGAGAGTTTTTTGCAAATTGTGCTAAGGTGCACCCGACTCTGGGAAGGCTCTGGCCAGTTGGCAAGTCCCTAATCCAGAACGTTGTGGAGCCATTGTCAGTCGCCATGAATTTGATCGCTTTGGGAATCAGTCATCACTCCGCTGGAGTCGAAGTGCGAGAGCGCGTGGCTTTTGCGCCTGAGCAGGTCGGTGAAGCGCTGCTAAACGCTTGTGATATAGGGGGGGTAGAAGAAGTGGCCATCCTCTCAACCTGCAACCGTACCGAGCTCTATGCCATGTTGTCCGATGGTGCAAGCCTTGTTGACAAGGCGCGCGAGTTAATCGAGTGGGTAGCGAACTACCACCATCTGTCGGTAGAGGAATTGCACCATTGCGCATACTGCTACGAAGGGCCTCAAGCCCTGCGCCATCTAGTGCAGGTCGCTAGTGGTCTAGATTCTATGGTTCTGGGAGAGCCGCAAATTTTTGGCCAGCTGAAGTCGGCGTATGCAGTGGCAAGTGGCGCGGGCACGGCCAGTGGTGAGTTTGGTCGCCTGTTTCCGCGCGTGTTCTCTATCGCAAAGCGGGTGCGCACCGATACCGCTATCGGCGAAAATCCCGTTTCCGTGGCTTATGCCGCGGTAAATTTGGCGGGGCATATTTTTTCTGATTTGGGCCAGTGCAATGCTTTGTTGGTGGGTGCCGGGGAAACCATTGAGCTAGTGGCGCGTCACCTTGTTGGAGCGGGATTGCAAAAAATCGTCATTGCCAATCGCACCCTAGGCAGAGCGAGAGAACTGGCGCAGAAATTCGGCGCTGAAGCCGTGTTGCTGGCTGATATCCCCACGCAGTTGTCTAATGCGGATATCATTATTACGTCTACCGCCAGCCAGCTACCGATCCTCGGTAAAGGTGCTGTAGAACAAGCCTTGAAGGTGCGAAAGCATCGCCCCTTTTTGATGGTCGATATAGCCGTGCCAAGAGATATCGAGCCCCAAGTCGGCGAATTATCGGACGTTTATCTCTACAGCGTCGATGATTTGCGCGAGATTGTTGAGGCCAACATGCGCAGTCGCAGCAGCGAAGCGCGCAAAGCTGATTTGATTGTTGACGAGGGTGTTCGCTTGTATCTCGAAGAGGCGTTGAGCCTTGACGCTGTGGACACGGTTAAAGAGTATCGGGCGATGGCAGAGCAACTGCGTGATTATGAATTGCAACGCGCTCAGCGCGCATTTGACCGCGGTGACGATCCGCGCCAAGTATTAGCCCAGTTGTCTCGCGCTATTACCAATAAACTGATTCATGCACCGACCGCCGGTCTAAAACAGGCGAGCGTGGACGGTCGACAGGACTTAATCAATAACGCGCGTAAACTACTCGGTCTTGAGAGTGAGTCACTGCTGTATCAGCCAGATGAAGGCGATGATCAGGCCGACTCTGAACTGCCGCCTTCAGCGCTGCGAAACACTCGGCGCACACTGCAATGAAATCATCACTGCTTGCGAAATTAGAAATGCTCACGGATCGATATGAAGAGGTATCGGCATTGCTCAGTGATAGCCAGACTATTGCGAATCAGCCTAAATTTCGTGAGTTGTCGCGCGAATACTCTGAGTTGGAGCCGGTCGTTGCCTGTTATGCCCAGTACTGTCAGTTTCAGGCCGATATTGAAGAGGCACGGCAGATGTTGGGTGATGCCGATGCAGAGGTGCGTGAGATGGCTCGGGATGAACTGGAGACCGGCGGCGATAGTCTTGAGGCAATGGAGTCGCAGATCCAGATGCTCTTACTGCCGCGGGATCCGAACGATTCGCACAATGTATTTTTGGAGATTCGCGCGGGTACCGGCGGCGACGAAGCGGCAATCTTTTCCGGTGATTTGTTTCGTATGTATTCCCGCTTCGCTGAGAATCAGAGCTGGAAGATGGAAGTCTTATCGGAGCGTCCGGGTGATCATGGTGGATACAAGGAAATTATCACCCGCATCGAAGGCCGCAATGTTTATGCTCAATTGAAGTTCGAATCGGGCGCCCATAGAGTGCAGCGTGTGCCGGACACTGAGTCTCAGGGAAGAATACATACGTCCGCCTGCACTGTGGCTGTGATGCCAGAGGCTGAGGGAGTGGATCAGGTAGAAATCAACAAGTCTGATTTGAGAGTCGACACTTACCGCGCGTCCGGTGCCGGCGGGCAGCATGTTAATAAGACTGATTCCGCCGTGCGCATCACCCACATCCCTAGTGGTGTCGTGGTCGAGTGTCAGGACGAGCGCTCGCAGCATAAGAATAGAGCCAGAGCGATGTCGCTGTTGCAGGCCAAGTTACTGACCAGTGCGCAGGATAAACAGGCCATTGAAACCGCTGAAACGCGGCGCAATCTGGTCGGTACCGGAGACCGCTCCGATCGCATCCGCACCTATAACTTTCCGCAGGGCCGTATGACCGACCATCGCATCAACCTGACACTCTACAAGCTAGACGAAGTGATGGCAGGTGAGCTTAGTGCCATCATCGGCCCACTGCGACAGGAGTACCAGGCAGATCAGTTGGCGGCGTTGGCGGACCATTAGTGCCGACCGTTCAGAAACTGCTGTGTTCGGGCGGTGATCTGCCGACCGGCAGTGCTCGCCGCGATACCGAAATCCTACTATCCCATTGTTTGGGTAAATCTCGCGCATGGTTGTATACCTGGCCCGAGAAAGAAGTCTCCCAAGACTGCGCTAAAGATTTCGAAAAATTGTTGGCGCGGCGCAGAGAAGGCGTGCCAGTGGCTTACCTTACGGGTGAGAGGGAGTTCTGGTCTTTGCCGCTTGCGGTGAGCGAAGCTACATTGATTCCACGGCCCGAGACGGAAACGTTGGTGGCTTGGGCGTTGGAGCTTGTGTTGCCTAGTGCGGCGAGCGTGCTTGATTTGGGCACCGGTTCTGGTGCGGTTGCACTGGCGCTGGCAAGTGAAAGACCGCACTGGGATGTGACAGCGCTGGACGTCAGCCAAGAGGCGTTGCAGGTTGCACGTGGGAATGCGCTGCGGACGCGACTGGCGTCGGTGCACTTTGTGCACTCGGATTGGTATCAGGGTGTCAAAGGTCAGCGTTTCCACGCACTGCTGGGAAACCCCCCCTATATTGATAGGGATGATCCCCATCTGGCATTGGGCGATGTGCGCTTTGAGCCGCGCTCAGCACTAGTATCGTCTGATAGCGGTCTGCAGGATTTGGGCCGTCTTGTGGCAGGCGCGCCAGACCAACTCTTGGATGGTGGTTGGCTTTTACTGGAGCATGGATGTGAGCAGGCCAATGCCGTGCGGGTAATGTTGCATGACGCCGGTTTTAGCCAAGTGAGCACACGTCCTGATATGTCAGGACAGCCGCGCATTACCGGGGGCTGCTGGTATGTTGACTGACGAACAATTGATGCGCTATGACCGTCAAATTTTGCTCAACGATTTTGATATCGCAGGGCAGGAACGACTGCAGAAATCGCGGGTGTTGGTGGTAGGTTTGGGTGGCCTAGGATGCCCCGCCGCACTCTATCTCGCCGCTGCCGGTGTTGGTGAACTCCTGCTGGCTGATGGGGATGCAGTGGAGCTTAGCAATCTGCAGCGTCAGATCGCGCACTCTGAAGTTGATATTGGCATCAATAAAGCCCGTTCAGCTGCCGCCACGATTGCTGCATTGAATCCAGAGGTGAGGCTGGAAGTTCTCGAGCAGCGACTGGTCGAGGGCGCTATGCCAGCATTAATCTCTCGCGTCGATCTGGTATTGGACGCCACGGACAACTATCCGGCGCGGTTTGCTCTAAACCGAGCCTGCATTGCCGCTGGCGTGCCAATGGTATCGGCCGCGGCGGTGCGCAGTGAAGGGCAGTTGGCCGTATTTGATCCGGTGCGCGGGGGGCCTTGCTACCGTTGTCTTTATGTAGAGGGAGAGGAGCAGGCAGCACTTAGCTGCGGTCAAAGCGGTGTTTTGGCGCCGTTGGTCGGCGTCATAGGTGCGTTGCAGGCGATGCAGGCATTAAAGGTCCTGTCTGGCTATGGTGAACCGGTGCTGGGGAAGCTGTTAGTGCTAGACTTACGCAGTATGGAGTTTCGTCAATTGGTATTGGCTGCCCGAGTAGATTGTCCAGCATGCTCTCAGTTGCAGCGCTGAAACTGTGACGCTCGCGTTCTAGGTCTCACCATGAGCTGCAGCTTAAAAAAATAGTGAAATACTCGGATTGATACGGTAAGCCAAAGATCAAGTTCAGATCCTGATGGCCATGCCGCTGAGTTGACATATTACAGCGAGCAGTAGCGCGATTATTCACGCGTTGTATGGTGTCGGTGTAGACGCTAAACCCTAAAGGGAGATTATCTATGAACATAATAGTGCAGTGGTACTGCAAGATACATAATGTCTTTGCCGTCTACGCCCTGAACTTAAATGGACTGGCGCCGCTGGCCCTGCGGCTCTACCTTGTTCCGGTTTTTTGGATGGCGGGCACCCAGAAAATAGCTGGGATGGAGAGCACTATCCAGTGGTTCGGTAATCCCGACTGGGGTTTGGGGCTTCCTTGGCCAAGCTTGATGGCTCATCTTGCCGCATACACAGAAGCGGTAGGCGCGTTGCTGCTGCTAATAGGATTAGCGACGCGCTGGATTTCGATACCGTTGATGGTCACCATGTTGGTTGCAGTATTTGCCGTGCATTGGGATAACGGTTGGGCGGCTATCGCTGATTCCAACGCCGAAGACGTCGCAGTGCGTCTGGGTGTGGCCAGAGATATTCTGCGTGAGCATGGAAATTACGCTTGGCTCTCAGAAAAAGGCAACTTTGTCATTCTCAATAACGGTATTGAATTTGGCGTGACCTACTTGTTGATGCTATTCAGTCTGTTGTTTACCGGCGGTGGACGTTACACCAGTGTGGATTACTTTCTTTCAAGGCTATGGCCGAAAAAATTATAATACGACGTGCTGAACTGTATTCTGTAAAGTCCTGCACCTATTTTGTGTGGGTAATGTTAGGATAGTGCGCGTTTTAGGCAGTTAAAGGTAGACTGAGTTGATCAAGAAGTTAGTGAATCGTATGGTGAATAACAGTGACGCTGTCCGGCCTCAGAATCCGGCCTCCTCTGGTCACGGGCAGCCGCCCCGTCAAGAACCTTCTCACAAAGTTTCTAAGGTTGATGGACCGCACGAGAGTAATCGATCGCAGTCCGTTAAGGGTGGCAAGCGTCGCTCACGCAAACCCGAGGCCTCTGTTTTATCTTGGTCGTTGGGTGATTTTACGGTTGAGCCAAAGGAGGGTGAGAGTCGTTTTCACGATCTTGGTTTGCGTGATGAACTGATGCACGGGATTGCCGATCTAGGGTTTCACTATTGTTCACCGATACAAGGGGCTATTCTCCCGCATACCCTGCAAGGCAATGATGCTATAGGCAAGGCCCAGACGGGCACTGGCAAGACGGCCGCTTTTCTCATCACAATCTTCAACGATCAGCTTTGTCATCCGCCAGAGGCGGAGCGCTTTGTGGGTGAGCCGCGTGCCTTGGTTATCGCGCCTACCCGAGAATTAGTAATGCAGATCGGTGCGGATGCTGAGGCGTTGGGAAAACATACTGGATTGCAAGTCGCAACGTTGATTGGCGGTATGGACTACCAGAAGCAACTGAATCGTCTGACTAATAGTGTGGTGGACTTGGTGGTGGCGACACCGGGCCGCCTTTTGGATTTCATGGGGCGGCGTGATTTGTATCTAGACCATGTTGAGATACTAGTGCTGGACGAGGCGGATCGTATGCTGGATATGGGTTTTATTCCTCAGGTTAAGCGTATCGTCCGTGCAACACCTGCGAAGGAGAGTAGACAGACGCTGCTATTTTCTGCCACGTTTACTCAGGATATTCTCAATCTTTCTGAGCAATGGACGTACGAGCCAATTACTGTTGATATTGAACCTACAAATGTTGCCACGGATTCAGTCGACCAGAAAGTTTACCTTGTCAGTAGCCAGCAGCGTTTCCAGGTACTTAAAAATTTGCTGCGCAGTGAAGGCTGTACCAGTGTAATTATTTTCGCCAATCGACGAGACCAGGTTCGCCGTTTGCATGAGCGCCTGTGCAAATCAGGTGTGTCCGCAGGTATCCTGTCGGGAGAAATACCTCAGGCAAAGCGTACCCGCACGCTTGAACTGTTTAAGCAGGGTGAGATCAAAGTATTGGTGGCGACAGACGTCGCTGGCCGCGGCATTCACGTCAGCGGTGTGAGCCATGTGGTCAACTATAATTTGCCTGAGGATCCGGAAGATTATGTTCACCGTATCGGTCGTACCGGCCGCGCCGGGGCAACGGGGACGTCTATTAGTTTTGCCAGTGAAGATGATGCGTTTTTATTGCCAGACTTAGAGGCGCTGTTGGGTGCGAAGCTGGAATGTACTCATCCTCCCAAAGAGTTATTGGTTTAGCTCCTCGCACCACAGTAAGGTAGCACCCACCACCGCGGCGGGAACCACAATAAAATTAACTAACGGTATGCTGGCGCATAACGCGATCAAGCCGCCGAAGCCCATGCTGGTGAGACGTCTAGATCGCGCCGCGGCCTTCACTTGTGCAAAACTCAACTGGTGATTGTCCATAGGATAGTCCAAGAATTGTATACTCATCATCCAAGCGCCTAAAAGAAGCCATGCCACCGCCCCTAGGCCTGGAATGAACGAAATCACCAATACTAAAATCGCCATTGGAAGGTAGTAAAACAACTTTCGCAGTTCCCGCACAACACTTCTCGGCATTGCCAGAAACGCCGCACCCAGACCCTCGAGAGACTTTACTGGGTGACCGGTGATCAGCTCTTCTGCCTTTTCAGCCAGTAGGGCGTTGAAGGGTGATGCGATGATCAGGGCGACCGAGGTAAATATGTAGCCACTTATCAGGCTTACGGTAATGCCAACGATAGGCCATAAAATCCACCGAATGAAGTTCAGCCAATCGGGGATGCTGGATAGCATTGCGTCCATTAGGTCACTGATATAGCTAAAGCTAATTGTGATTAAAGCGCCAAAGATCAGAGTGTTGATCACAAGGGGAATGATGACGAAATGTCGCAAAGAAGGGTGGGCTAATAGCCGCGCGCCCCGTGTTAAGTAGTTGGCCCCGCGCGCAATATTATTTCGCATCTGATTTGTCTCCCTCGGGCATGCCGCAAGTAGGGCAGAGGCACCGTCGGCCGGCAGAGTCCTTGGCTTTTGCTGCTGCCATGCCGCAGATGCTGGCGCTCTGACACCAGCAGCTTTCTGGGGGCAGAGCTGCGGCAACCGCGCACTGGTTGGCATCCCCGCACAGAGGGCATAACATCGCTTCTGGCTTAGATTGATTCATTAGTGTGTCATTTTCATTGAGAGCTCGCGCTATAATACCGGACTGGACAGGGAGTGGGTAATGATGAGTGCTGACAACGATAAAGCTTTTGCCGACGCGATGTCTGATGTGGTGCCCTTAAAAAATGAACCTAGGGTCGATATTAGTCGAAAAGCTGTACCCCACAATGACTCGTCCCTCGAGCACCGCAGGTGGGCAGCCGCACAGATGCCAGAGAGCGACCTGAACGCATTATCTATTACCGGGGTTTTGCCACTGGATGCTTGGTTTATACTTTCCTTCAAACGCACCGGTGTGCAAAACGGTGTGTTCCGTAAATTAAAGCAGGGCCGTTATGAGGCCGAGTCTACGCTTGACCTGCACTGCATGACTACAGACGTTGCGCGCCACGAAGTTTTTGAATTTATTGAAGAGGTCTACCAATTGGGTCTGCGCAGCGTGTTGGTGATTCACGGCAAGGGCGCAAGTACTTTAGAAAAAGAGCGCAGCTCGATTCTGAAGGGCTGTGTTGACTACTGGTTGCGGCAGTTGGAGGTCGTTCAAGCCTTTCACAGTGCGCAGCCACGACACGGCGGAACTGGAGCAGTATATGTGCTGTTGCGCAAGAGCGAGGGGAAGAAGCGAGAAAATCGCGAGAAATTCTCGAAGGGCCGAGTGCCTATGGATCCCCTATAATGCTCGCGGTGCACCGGTGCCGTGTTAATCTACGCTAGCGTGGCGTGCCTGCCTTCAGAATCGCAGCGTACTGAGCCCCGTGGCGGTGGGTCGATATGATGTCCAACACGGTGCGCCCATCCTTGCCGATAGTATTCAGGTTCCGACCATCGTTACAGAAAAAAGACACAAATAGTTCAAAATCTGACGCGCGCATGCTTTGGTAAGCTTTGAGCAGCATATGGAAATCCTCATCTGATTCATTATGCGAAGTCACATTCAGAAAACTTTTTACGTGCTCTTCAGTCCAAACTTCGTCCACCACTTTTTCTTTGTCTTTTCGCATTGCTCGTGTTCCTGTTATGCCAGTTTTTTAGCCAGTAGCTCGTTCACCACCTGCGGGTTTGCCTTGCCTTTGGAAAGCTTCATTACTTGCCCAACAAAAAAACCTACTAGTTTCTTTCGCTTGGCGTCGTCGGCATCAAGGTATTGCTGCACCTGCGCCGCATTGGCGCTTAGGACGTCATCCACAATCGCGTCAATAGCGCCCGTATCGCTGACCTGCAGGAAGCCGCGCGCCTTGATTATTTCGTCAGCGTCGCCTTCGCCCGCCCACATTGCTTCAAAGACTTGCTTAGCCATTTTTCCAGAGACAGTATTGTCGAGAATGCGGCTAATAAGGTGGCCAAGTGCAGCGGCAGATACTGGACACTTTGCAAGGGTACCGCCCGCGCGATTCAACTGACCTAATAACTCTCCCTGAACCCAGTTTGCGGCAATTTTCGCATCGCCACACACACCAGCCACGACCTCAAAGTAATCTGCCAGAGGTTGGCTGCTGGACAGCACATCAGCGTCGTAGAGGCCCAGTCCGTATTGTGAAGTAAAGCGTGATCGCTTGCCGGCGGGCAACTCGGGCAGGGATTGACGAATTGATTCTATATATGTGTTGTCAATGACAACTGGCAGCAGGTCTGGCTCTGGGAAATAACGGTAGTCATTGGCCACTTCTTTGCTTCGCATGGAACGTGTCTCGTCTCGATCTGCATCGTAAAGGCGTGTTTCTTGTGTGATTTTGCCTCCATCTTCGAGAATTTCGGCCTGACGCTGAAACTCGTGATGAATCGCTTTTTCTACAAAGCGAAAGGAATTGACGTTCTTGATTTCTGTGCGCGTGCCGAGCGCAGCAGAACCGATGGGGCGCAGTGAAATATTGACATCACAACGCATGGAGCCCTCGGCCATGTTGCCGTCAGAAATGCCTAGATAGGTTACTAGGCTATGCAGTGCCTTCAGGTACGCTACGGCTTCTGCTGCACTTCGAATGTCCGGTTCCGATACGATTTCCAGCAGCGGAGTGCCCGCTCGATTGAGATCGATGCCGGTCTGGTTATTGAAGTCTTCATGCAATGATTTTCCCGCATCTTCTTCAAGGTGGGCCCGGGTAATACCAATAGTGCGGGAGCTACCGTCATCCATGAGTATCTCAAAACTCCCTTTGCCGACGATAGGCGCTTCAAACTGACTGATTTGATAGCCTTTGGGTAGATCTGGGTAGAAGTAGTTTTTCCGATCGAATACAGAGCGGGTGCTTATCTGTGCGCCGATGCCTAAACCAAATTTAACGGCATAGTGCACAGCCTTTTTGTTCAAGACCGGCAGCATGCCGGGCATTGCGAGATCAACGGCACTGGCCTGAGTGTTGGGTGCGGCGCCGAACGTAGTGGCAGAGCCCGAGAATATTTTCGATTGGGTGGCTAGTTGTAGATGTACTTCGAGGCCGATGACGGTTTCCCATTGCATCAAAGTGCCCCCCCTTTTGCTGAGTTGGGGGTATGCAAATGCCAGTCAGTCGCCCGCTGAAAGCGATGGGCGACGTTGAGCAACCGCGCTTCGCCAAAGTGTTGGCCGATTAACTGCAGCCCTACTGGCTTTCCCTCAACGAAGCCTGCAGGTAGCGACATACCCGGCAGGCCTGCCAGATTGACCGCCAGCGTGTACACGTCCTCAAGGTACATGGAGATAGGGTCGTTCGACTTTGCACCCAAAGCAAAGGCCGGGCCCGGCGTGGTCGGGCCGGCAATAACATCTACCTGCTCGAAACAGTGCATGAAGTCCTGCTTGATCAGGCGTCGAATCTGTTGGGCTTTGTTGTAATAGGCGTCATAGTAGCCGGCGGATAATGCATACGTACCCACTAGAATACGCCGCTTTACTTCTTCACCAAAACCTTCCTGTCGAGTTCGGCTGTAGAGGTCGCGAAGGTCTGTGGGGTTTTCGCAGCGGTAGCCATAGCGCACACCGTCAAAGCGTGCCAAGTTGGTTGATGCTTCAGCCGGAGCAATAATGTAGTAAGTCGGAATGGCTAGCGCGCTGTGGGGCAACGACATCTCTACCAGCGCAGCGCCCTGGGATTCGAGTTCTTTTAATGCCTGATCTATGCACTTGCCGGTGGCAGTATCCAGTCCCTCGCCAAAGTACTCCGTGGGCACACCGATACGCAGACCCTGCAAGTCGTCGTCGAGTGTTGCCGTGTAGTCTTCTGCCGCTACCGCTGACGACGTGGAGTCCAGCGGGTCATGTGCCGCCATAGTATTCAGTAGCAAGGCGCAGTCTTCGGCGGTGCGTGCCATAGGACCCGCTTGATCTAAGCTGGAGGCAAAGGCCACTATTCCAAGGCGAGAAACACGGCCATAAGTGGGTTTTAGGCCAGTGATACCGCAGAAAGCCGCAGGCTGTCGGATTGAACCTCCGGTATCAGTTCCAGTGGCGGCAGGCGCCAACAGGCCGGCCACCGCAGCGGCGGAACCACCGGACGAACCGCCCGGCACTAGATCTGTGCTCCATGGATTGCGCGCCGGGCCATAAAAGCTGCTTTCATTGGAGGAGCCCATGGCAAATTCGTCCATATTGGTCTTGCCTAAAAGCACCGCTCCAGCCGACTTAAACCGTTGTATAACGGTAGCGTCATAAGGTGGGACGAAGTTATCTAGCATGCGTGAACCACAGCTGGTGCGCATGCCGTCCGTGCAAAAAATATCTTTGTGCGCGATTGGAATGCCGGTCAGCGCATTGGCCGTTCCGTTAGCCAGACGCTCATCGGCTGCCTTGGCGGCCGTCAGTGCGGCGGCGTCATCGACAGTGATAAAACTGTTGTACTGGCTATCCAGAGCGTCGATACGGTCCAGATAGGCGCGGGTAACGTCCACGCTGGAAAACTGACGTTCGCGCAGCCCTTTAACGAGTTGGGCAACAGACTTAGTGTGCATTACAATGATCCTGAGGCGGCACAAGCCACTTATTCGATAACTTTGGGAACCAAGTAGAGGCCATTTTCTGCGGCCGGGGCGATGGCCTGAAAGGCATCGCGGCGGTTAGCCTCGGTCACTTCATCGGGGCGCAAGCGCTGGATTGCGTCCAGAGGGTTGGCCATCGGCTCTATATTGTGAGTATCCACTGCCTGCAACTGGTCCACCATTTGCAGGATTTCCGCAATGCGCTCGGTGACCTGGCCAATTTCTTCGTCAGATATGCGAATACCGGAGAGTTCCGCAATCTTTTCAATTTCGCCGTGCTCAATTGCCATTGTCATATAACCATTAAAAACCGCCTTGAACGGCGCAGGAATCATAAACTTATCACATTTGCGTCTTGCCCAAAATCCCTGTGATTGGTAGAGTTACACAAATTAGCCAGCTCCCCCGAAAATTGACTCCGTAGTGTATTTTAACTGTGATTGACGATCATGAAAGATACGATAAACACGGCGGCGCGGAGTTCCCCGTTGTATTTACAGGGTGCAAGAATGCATGTTTAAAAAGCTACGTGGAGTGTTCTCTAACGATCTCTCTATAGATTTAGGCACCGCCAACACGCTGATTTACGTTCGAGACAAGGGGGTTGTGCTAAATGAGCCCTCCGTGGTGGCCATTCGGATGCATAATGGTCAAAAAACTATCGAAGCGGTCGGCACCGAAGCCAAGCGAATGCTGGGCCGAACGCCAGGCAACATTACCGCTATTCGCCCTTTAAAAGATGGCGTGATAGCCGACTTTTTGGTGACTGAGAAGATGCTGCAGCACTTCATCGCTAAAGTCCATGAGAGTAAGTTTATTCGGCCCAGCCCGCGCGTGCTGATCTGCGTGCCATGTATGTCCACACAAGTTGAGCGTCGTGCAATTCGCGAGTCCGCGCTGAGTGCCGGGGCGCGCGATGTCCGGCTTATCGAGGAGCCAATGGCGGCCGCCATCGGTGCTGGGCTGAGTGTGGATGAGGCCACAGGTTGTATGGTGGTTGATGTCGGTGGCGGTACTACTGAGGTTGCTATCATCTCTCTCAACGGTGTTGTCTACCGTGATTCTGTGCGTGTGGGCGGGGACCGCTTTGATGAATCTATCGTCTCGCATGTGCGGCGGCGCTACGGCAGCCTTATCGGTGATGCGACTGCCGAGCGGATCAAGTTGGAAGTCGGTTGTGCTTTCCCTGGTAGTGAAATGCGCGAGATTGATGTGCGTGGTCGTAACCTAGCCGAGGGCGTGCCGCGCAGCTTTACGTTAAATAGTGACGAGATACTAGAGTCCTTGAAGGATCCTTTAGAATCTATTGTGCAGGCAGTAAAATCCGCCCTTGAGCAGTCGCCGCCTGAGTTGGCAGCTGATATCGCCGAGAGCGGAATTGTGTTGACTGGTGGAGGTGCGCTATTACGAGATCTGGATCGACTTATTTCTGAAGAGACAGGCCTGCCAGTCATTGTCGCCGATGACCCCCTGACTTGCGTCGCTCGTGGCGGCGGCATTGCGATGGAAAGAATGGATCGACGTACGATAGATTTATTGTCCACCGAATAGGCAGATTTGTTGGATCGGAAGGTCTTCACTGCGCTTGATAGTGTGTGCGTAGCAGTGACGCGTGCCGGTCACGGCAATTAAGGAGCCGACATAAAGCCATTATTTGTTAAAAAATCTTCCCTGACTCTGCGGGTGTTAGGCCCCACGCTCGTGGTTCTTGGTTTGTTGACGGCGGGCCTATATTTTAACAAGCTTCATTCCACTCGAGCCGAACTCGAATCCCTAGCGGCGCCCATTTTCTGGGTTGCAAATCTGCCGACGCGCGCTGCTGAATGGACTACAACGCATGTCCGATCCCGCAGTGATTTGTTGGATGACAACGAGCGTTTGCGCCGGGAAAACCTGATATTGCAGGGCCGGTCGCAGCAGATGGCCTCACTGCAAGCAGAAAATGTACGATTGCGAGCCTTGCTGAATTCGAGCGCGTTGGTGCGAGATGATGTCCTGGTGGCTGAACTGATCGGCGTCTCGCCTGACCCAGAGCGGCTTCAGTTAGTGTTGAACAAGGGCGACGGCGACGGCGTATTTTTGGGTCAACCCCTGATCGATGCCGATGGATTGATGGGACAGATTGTAGAAGTCAGTGCCAGCATATCGCGCGCGCTGTTGATAACCGATATAACTCATGCAGTTCCGGTGCAGGTTAATCGCAATGGAGTAAGGGCGATTGCCGAGGGTACCGGAGCTATAGAGTCATTGGAAATTCGCCATATTTCTGCGACTACCGACATCCGCACGGGGGATCTATTGGTGACGTCTGGTCTGGGAGGACGATTTCCTGAGGGCTATCCGGTGGCTGTAGTCACGCATGTCGAGCGGGATCCAGGTGAAGTTTTTGTGCGAGTAATGGCCGCGCCTACTGCGGCCCTTGATCGCACGCGGCATGTCTTGCTGGTGTTCACCGCTCAGCAAAGTCAGGCGGATTGACCCGTGGCGGATAGGGAGGGGCATGGCTATGTAGTCATCTTCTTGACCTTTGTGGTCGCCTACGTTTTGGCCGTTGTGCCACTTCCGCTTTGGTTGCAGTGGGGGCGGCCAGAGTGGTTGGCATTGACACTGATATACTGGTGTATCGCTCTCCCAGAGCGTGTCGGGATTGCTACTGGTTTGGTGGTGGGTGTGGGACTTGATGTGTTGGAAGGCGCGGCCCTCGGACAAAATGCTTTCGCACTGATGGTCGTGGCGCTGCTAGCGCTTGTCCTGTACCAGCGACTGCGAGTCTCTAGGTTGTGGCAGCAGGCGGCAGTCGTCTTTATTTTGGTTGGTATCAACCAACTAATCTGCCAGTGGGTGCAAACCCTTGAGGGTGCAAGTGTTGTACCGGTGTTATTTTTATTGCCGGCGCTTTCCAGTGCTCTACTTTGGCCGGTGGTGTTGCACAGTTTGCGTGGCGTGCGGCGCTATTATCGAGTCACCTAGGATGAGCCAGACCCGTTTGATCTTGGCGTCAGCGTCACCACGCCGGAAAGAGTTACTGGATCAGTTGGGCGTGAATTATACCTGTGTGCCGGCTGACATCGATGAAGCTTACCGGGCTGATGAGAAGCCTTCCGATTACGTGCAACGTATGGCGCAAGAAAAGGCGCGGGCCACAGCCCTAGCCTACCCACCTTTGGGCTGCGCAGTAATGGCGGCTGACACGATTGTGGTTGTCGCTGGCACAGTGCTGGGTAAGCCGATAGACCGTGCCGATGCCCTATTTATGCTCACTCGATTAAGTAATAGAAGACACTCTGTATTAACAGCTGTGTGTCTTTTGACAGTCGCCGGCATGGTATGCGAATTAGTAGAGACCCAAGTTGAATTTTTACCCTTAAGCCCTGCGGTATGCGAAGCCTACTTGGCCACGGATGAGCCTTGGGATAAGGCAGGGGCATACGGCATTCAAGGGTTGGCCGGTGCATTCGTGCGCTCTATTGAAGGCAGCTATACTAATGTAGTTGGTTTGCCTTTGTGTGAAACCTGGCAACTGCTCAGTGCGAATGGAATAGCAACCGCGCTGAACGCCGAGCCGTTAGATTGATCCAAAAGTATGTCTATGAAAGACAGGCCTCGTAGCCCGACACTAGTTACCGTTTCATTTAGTCTGAAGCGCTATGAGTTTGCTGAAGCGCCATTAAGTAGCGGAATAATTTCCGACTGGCTGATGGCGGTTTATGGGCTTGTACTTCTCTATGGTGTTGTAAGATGGCTTGCCGTAATTGCTGGCGGTCAGCTTTAGGAAAGCGAGCCATTGCCAGCTCTGCGCCCTCAACTCCTGCGGCGAGCATATCTTCGCGTAATTGCTCCAATTGATGGAACTTTGCAGTACTCTCTCGCTGCATGCCATGCAGAGCGGCTAGCGCTTGCTCAATCGGGGCGGGGTCTATGTTGCGCATAATCTTCCCGATGAGCTGCAGATGTCGTTTACGAGCGCTATTGCTGCGAATCTGTCGATATTCGCGGATGGCCAACAACAGCCGTTCATCATCAATGGGAATGTTAGACAGCTGATTATCATTTAACGACAGTAACGATTCTCCCACAGTTTGCAGCGCAAGCATCTGCCGTTTGCGTGCGCTTTTACTGGGAGTATCCTGCGGCTCAGTGGCTCCGTTTTCTCGTCGATCAGGCATACAACAGTGTCGCTAGCCCGAGGAACGAGACAAAACCCACTACGTCGGTAATTGTGGTAAGCACAACGCTGCCGGCCAATGCCGGATCGATCTTTGCTTTGGCCATCAATAACGGAAGTGCTGCGCCCGCCAGAGCGGCAGTTACTAAATTGATGATCATAGCTGCGGAGATGATGAGGCCGATTTTCCATTGCTCGAACCAAATTGATGCAGCAACAGCGACGACCAAGGCCCAGAGGATGCCGTTCATGAGCCCGATCATTACCTCGCGGTTTATCAGCCACGCCTGATTATTTTTAACCACCTGCCCCAATGCGATACCGCGCACCATCAGCGTCAGCGTCTGAGTGCCGGCTATGCCACCCATGGAGGCTACTATCGGCATTAATACTGCAAGAAATACAAATTCCTTAATGGTTCCCTGAAAGAGATTAATAACCGATGCGGCAATGAACGCGGTAACCAGATTGATACCCAGCCAGATGGCGCGACGCGGTGCCGCATGCATAAGTGGGGCGAAGGTGTCAGCGTCCTCGTCTAGGCCCGCCATGGACATCATAGAGCGGTCCGTATCCTCACGAATGACGTCCACCACGTCGTCAATAGTGATGCGACCCAGAAGCGTGCCACTGTCATCGACCACAGGGGCCGATACCCAGTCGTTGCTCTCAAATAGGCGGGCCACTTCCTTGTCAGTCATATCAACCGGAATAGGATTCACATCGGTGAGCATCATTTCCCTTACAGAGGCTGCGGGGTCTGATACGAGTAACGTCCGTAGGGACAGCAAGCCGATGAATTGATCGGAACGATTGACCACAATCAGGTTATCGGTCATCTCTGGGATTTCATCATGGCGACGTAAGTAGCGAAGAACCACATCTAATGTCAATCTGGCGCGTATGGTTATGGTATCGGTATTCATCAGGCCGCCGGCTAAATCTTCGGGATAATGCATGACTCTTTCGAGACGCGCACGGTCCTGCTGATCCATGACAGTGAGCACTTCCCGGGTGACGTGGTCGGGGAGCTGCTGAAGGATGTCGGCCATGTCGTCGTCTGCCAATCCCTCGGTTAGCTGAGCCACTTCCGTCGCATCCATTTGACCAAGAAACTGTGCCCGCAGATCGTCGCCCATTTCACTGAGTATTTCACCTTCACGGTCAACTTCCACCATTTGCCACAGAATGTGTCGGAATTTGGGTGGGGAAGACTCTAGGAGGTGAGCAACGTCGGCCGGCAGCAGTCCATTTAGCATTCTTCGCACGTCGACAAAGGTCCCACTGCTCAGCGCTGCGGACAATTGGTCTAGGGTTTTTTGGGCTGCTACTTGACCTTGCATCATTGAACCTCCCAAACAAAACCTAACTACCGCAATCGGTGCGTGTCAGATTATCCGGAAAAGTTGCCCGTGCAACAACGTGATTAGTTACGGATTGAAAGTTTACTCAACTTCGTCAAAGCAATTATCAATGAGAGCCTGCAGTGCAGACAAAGCGTCGTTTTCATCACTGCCTTCAATTTCGATATCCAAGACAGTACCTTTGCCTGCCGCCAACATCATAACTGACATTATGCTCTTGCCATCGATGAGTTGGCCGTCCTTTCCTGTCTGTATGCGGCTAGAAAAGGACGCGGTGCACGCCACAAATTTTGCTGCTGCTCTTGCATGCAAACCGAGTTTGTTGATAATTGTTAGCTGTGTCCGTATCACTATCTGCTCTGCCTAACGTAACTCTCGATGTCTTATATTTATGTCTGGCAACGTTCCCTTGTAGTGTCGGAATAGCCGCTCGGCTAAATATACTGACCGATGTTGGCCACCAGTACAACCAAGGGTTATATTCATATAGCTGCGGTTGCTCTCGCGGTAACGTGGTAGCCAGTTGTCTAAATAGTCGCAAATGTCCTGAAACAGCTCCTGTGTCATAGGCTGATTTTCGAGAAACGCTTGCACGTCGGCATCTAGTCCACTCTTTAATCGCAACTTTTTTACCCAGTGGGGATTAGGTAGCATTCTTACGTCGAACACGAGGTCTGCATCAGCGGGTACTCCACGCTTGAACCCAAAGGATTGTATCAGTATCGCCATGGTTCCCAGAGCGGTGCCCAGTAGTCGCTGCTTGATAGCATCACGCAGTTCGTATACGGTCATGTGGCTGGTGTCCACGACCAGTGATGCGCAGTCATAAATGGGGCCCAGAAGTTCCCGTTCCTGATCGATGGCCTCTGCCAGCGGAATGGACTCAGTGCTTAGTGGGTGTCGTCGTCGCGTTTCACCAAAACGCTGGAGCAGAGTAATCTCCTGGGCGTCAAGAACCAGCACTTGAGTTTTTACTGTTACCGGAAGTGACTGAATAATGACTCTGAATTTTTTCAGATCTTTCCACGCATTACGTGCATCAATGCAAACCGCTATACCTTGAAAAGTGCTGAATTCGCCGCCGCCGGTTTTTTCAGCCAGCGCGGGTAGAAGGAATATTGGAAGATTATCGATGCAGTAGAAACCCTCGTCCTCTAACTGGTTCAAAGCAGTACTTTTCCCCGAGCCCGAGCGACCACTAATGATAATTAATTCCATAGAATACTGCTGCTCACTCTGCGTCGCGACAGGCAGCTTTATAGAGAGTGTGGCTGTCTCTGGCGGCACGCAACCGTCTACAGAACGCTTGCTGACTAAATAAATGTGCAACATTCGCCAATATATCTAGGTGCTGCTGACAAGCCTCTTCTGGCACCAGCAGTACGAACAGCAGATCGACTGGCTGATCGTCTGGCGCATCAAAGGGAATGGGTGTTGCCAGTGAGAGCAGTGCGCCTAGTGGCTGAGTGCAGCTTCCTACACGGCAATGTGGTATTGCGATGCCACCGCCCAAGCCAGTGCTACCCAGTTTTTCTCGCGTGATAAGGTGGTCTAAAATCTCCTCATAGTGCAGCGAGGGTTCATTCGCGCACACTAATTTCACGATTGTTTCGAATAGTCTTTTCTTGCTAGGCCCATGCGCATGGCTGACGGTGCGCTCTGGCGTCAATATTTGGTTTAAAATGTGCATAGTGGGGTGTTTAATGTCCTCGGTGTTTTTGCTTATGTTTGATTAGCTGGCGATCTAGTTTGTCGGCTAGAGCATCGATCGCGGCATACATGTCATCTGAATCGGCATGAGCGAACAGATCGGCACCTGCTATATGCATGGTGGCCTCAGCTTTTTGCACCATTTTCTCAATAGTCAGAATGACATGGGTTTTCGTGGTTTGGTCGAAGTGACGCTGCAGGCGTTCGAATTTATTCTCCACGTGCTCCTTTAACGAGGCTGTGATTTCGAGATGGTGGCCGGTGATTGTTAGTTGCATATATTACTGCTCCGTTATAAAAGGCTAAAAATGGCGACGCCATTGCGCGCGGCCAGATAAGAATGCATTCAGTTTAGACTAACCGCTTACGCTCGCTGGACGGAGCGATAAATAACTTTTCTCGGTACTTGGTGATAGTTCGGCGAGCGACTTCAATGCCCTGCTCATTCATTAATAACGTAATTTTGCTATCGCTTAGCGGTTTGCATGGGCTTTCTGCGGCGACTAGTTTTTTTAGCAGCGCCTTGATAGCTGTTGATGAACATTCGCCCCCTGAAGACATCGGCACATGGCTGGAAAAAAAATATTTCAGCTCAAAAATACCCCGCGGAGTATGTAGGTATTTATTGGTGGTGGCTCTGGAGATAGTAGATTCATGCATATCGATGGCTTCGGCTATATCCTGCAGCACCAGAGGCTTCATCGCCTCAGCCCCATATTCAAGAAAATTCCGTTGGTGCTCAACGATTTTTCTGGCAACTTTAAGCAGCGTTTCGTTGCGACTCTGAAGGCTCTTGAGGAACCAGCGTGCCTCTTGTAAATTGTCACGCAAATAGGTGTTGTCTTTGCCGGCATCACCCCGCGTAACTAAATTAGCATAGCTGGCATTGATGCGCAGCGTAGGAATAATGTCCGGGTTGAGCTCTACCCGCCAGCGCTCGTTCTTTTTGCTGACATAAATATCCGGTATCACGTATTCGATATCCTTTGGTACTGCAGTGTGCCCGGGGTTGGGATTCAGTGATTGAAGTAGCGCGAGCACCGCCTTGAGTTCATGTTCCTTTAGCCGCATGCGCCGGCGAATCTGTTCATAGTCTGTGGTAGCTAGTTGGCTGAGGTAGCGGCTCAATACCTGTTTTGCCTGCGGCAACCATGCAGTGGAAGACGGCAACTGGTCTAACTGAATTTGCAGGCACTCCTGAAGGTTCCTAGCGCATATGCCGCAGGGTTCAAACTGTTGCAGGCGATGGAGTACGGCAATTACCTCTTCGATATCGATATCCAAATCGTGAGTCAAAGAATCACAAATGTCTTCCACACTCAATATCAAGCGCCCATTGTCATCCGTCGCATCAATGATGGAGAGGGCGATCAGGCGGTCAGTGTCAGACAGTCTCGTCAGGCTAAGTTGCCACAGTAGTTGTTCTCGCAGAGATTCACTGGCGACTCTGGACGCAGTTATGCCGTCATCAACATTCTCATAGTCCTGTGAGGGCGAAGTTGGAGCTGAAGAAGAAGACAGCAGGTCTTCCCACTGTACGTCAACGGGCAGCTCATCAGGCATCGTTAGTTCATGCGTATCCCAGTCCGTCTCCTCGTTACGATTGTCGTCGGCACTGTGCTCGAGATTTTCTAGTGGCCCATCACTCTCTGCGGCGCTGGATGCCTGTGGTTGATCATCGTCTTGGTTAAGCAGGTCATCCTCAGGCTCAGATTCCTCTAGTAGTGGATTGCTATCCAGAGCCTGCTGTATCTCTTGTTGCAGATCCAGTGTAGACAGCTGCAATAGGCGAATGGCTTGCTGCAGCTGCGGCGTTATCCTCAGCTGTTGGCTCAGTTTTAGTTGTAGTGACTGCTTCATTCGAAGGTCTCTAGCACCCGTTAATCTTACCACCCTATCAGTCGTTATGATGCAGGCGTAAAGGTCTAGTGTAGCGCTGGCCGCCGTAGGGTGGCAACTAGTTGGCCCGATAATTGCTTGTTTTTCGATCTCTGGGGCCGGGTTTGTAGACGCGGTGACGGAGGCCTGACATTGCAACAAGACGTTATGAGGTGTTTGAGCTGGCGCGCCGGCCGCGCGCTAGCTACATGCGAAACTGTTCCCCCAGATAGATTTTGCGGACCTGCTCATTGCTTAGTACGTCTTCAGGTGTCCCTGAGGCGATGATTCGACCTTCTCCAACGATATACGCTTTCTCACAGATATCCAGAGTGTCACGCACGTTGTGGTCGGTGATTAGGACACCGATACCTCTGTCGCGCAGGTGATTAATAATTGTTTTGATATCGATAACTGAAATAGGGTCCACCCCTGCGAAAGGCTCATCAAGCATAATAAAATCTGGCTCTGTAGCCAGCGCACGGGCAATTTCGGTGCGTCGCCGCTCACCACCTGATAGGGATTGACCGAGGCTTTCGCGCAGATGCTGAACATTGAATTCTTCCAGTAGTTCGTCCCTCCGCGCCAAGCGTTGTTGTTTGTTCAGATCCGAACGCGTTTCCAGTATGGCCAGAATATTGTCGCCGACAGTGAGTCGTCGGAATATCGAGGCTTCTTGCGGCAGATAGCCGATGCCGCGGCGCGCGCGCTCATGCATGGTCAATGACGTTATGTCTGTGCCGTTTATCGTGATGCCGCCTTTGTCTGCAGAAATGATTCCGATGATCATGTAGAAGCAGGTGGTTTTACCTGCACCGTTTGGCCCCAGAAGACCTACGATTTGGCCACTGTCTATCGATAGCGAAACGTCGCGTATTACTGGCCTTCCGCGATATGTCTTGGCTAGATTATTCGCTCGTAATTCTGCCACTGTTGCTCTCTTCTAAGTTTTCTGTTGCTGATGTTCGTTCCTGCTGTATCTTGTTGTCTTCCGTGTCGCGCAGGCTGGGTGGAATGACGACCACAACCTTGTTGCCCGCGCGTGTTTGATCGGATTGAGCAGTTATTAATTGCTTCTCCATTAAATAGTCAATGGAATCTCCGTCCACGACAGATCCGTCCTGCTCGATATGCGCGTTTGTTTGCAGATGCACCCGGTCCTCGTTTTTGAAATATTTGATAATATCGGCATGAGCGTGGACTACCCCCTTATCCAACTCAGGTTGTTGACGCATCCTGGCAGGCTTTCCCTCGGCCACTATTTCACTAGGATCGTCGGATGTATGGTAAATAGTCAACGTGTCGGCCTCCAGCTCTATGCTCCCCTGTTGCATTTGCACATTACCGGTGTAAATCGTAACCCCTTTTTTTTCATCGCGCATGGCCTTATCTGCAGTGAGGTAAATGGGCTGATCACCATCATCTGGCAGGGCGTGGGTGACCACCGCCTGAAAGTTAGCAAGCAAAATGAGGAGCCATAGGTAGGGTGTTAACGCTCGAGCATAGTTATCATAGCCACGGTGGGGCATAGAGAATCTCCAGAGTGAGTCTGGGGTGGGTGGTTTGAACGGATTAGGCATTAAGCGATCCCCGCATGCAGCAAATCTTTGAGGTGAACAACGCCGTCAAGTGCGCCCGTGGTATCCAGTACAACAAGGGAACTGATCTCATTTTCTTCCATGATGCGCATAGCTGCGGCTGCTAACATGTCGGGGTCTATCGTCTTGGCGCTGGAACTTATTAGCTGCCCGATAGGAGTCTCATTGATATCCACACGCGCATCTAGCGTGCGACGTAAATCACCATCCGTAAACACGCCGACGAGTCTACCTGCTTTATCGATGACCGTTGTCATCCCCATGCCTTTGTTGTTGATCTCTAATAACGCCTCTGCTAGTTTCGTCTGTTCAGTCACCCGAGGAATATCGCTGCCAGATTTCATGATATCTTGCACTTTGAGTAGAAGTTGTCTGCCCAATGTCCCACCCGGATGCGAGAATGCGAAATCGTCCGCGGTGAAACCGCGGGCCTCTAGCAAAGCGATGGCCAGTGCGTCCCCCATTACCAGTGCGGTGGTGGTGCTAGATGTGGGCGCTAGATCAAGGGGGCAGGCCTCGATTTCGGCGCCTGTATTAAGGTGGACATCAGAGGACTGCCCCAGCGTTGATTGCGCGTTACCCGTCATGCTCACCAGTGGAATGCCCAGTCGCTTCAGGTGAGGAAGCAAGGTGAGAACTTCGGGCACAGCACCGCTGTTGGATAGAGCGATAACCGCGTCCTCTGAGGTGATCATTCCCATGTCGCCATGACTCGCTTCTCCAGGATGAACAAAAAAGGCGGGAGACCCTGTGCTGGCCAGTGTTGCTGCTATCTTACGAGCGATATGACCTGATTTCCCCATACCAGTAACAATGATTCGACCGCGAACTTGCAGTAATAGTTCACAGGCCGTTTGGAATTCAGTCCCAATACGCGCCTCCAACGAAGCAACAGCCTCCGCTTCCATGCGGATGGTGCGGCGCGCGGACGCGGTATAACTGATGGAGCGTTGCTCCGGCATAAAATTTCCTTCTAGTTACTGGCTTGAAAACATAAAATAATAATACAGTGCATAAGAAGAGACTAACACCGTGCCCATGATGCGTCCGATATAAGCGTGCTGGGGCGCCGATTTGCTGCGCTTAGCGCTGACAAAAATGGCCAAAGCGAGGAACAAAGTCAACGCTGTCATGCTGGCATAGTCTCTTGAAATAGCCTCTGGGTCGAGCAATTGGCCTCCCACGATCCCGGGGATACTCATTACTGCGAGCAAATTAAATAAGTTGGAGCCAATGATGTTGCCGAGCGCAATCGCAGTGTGCCCCTTCAGGGCGCTCGCGATAGAGGCCGCTAGTTCCGGCAGACTGGTGCCAACTGCGACAACGGTTAATCCTATTATTAGTTCGGATACACCCAATTCTTCTGCCACGATTACAGCGCCCCAGACAAGAAGTCTGGAGCTGAGGATCAATACTAAAAGGCCGAACAGGAATGCGAGCCAAGCGCGCAGAGGTCGTAATTCCGGCATTGGCTCATCACTGGAATGGATAGCCTGATCTGTTCTGCCGAGCTGGCTGAGCACCAAAAATACGAAGATTAGGGCCATGGCCGCGAGCATTAGCCACCCATCTTGTGGAGAGAGCACGCCGTCGAGTATCAGTACCCCGACGCCGAAAGTGGCCAGCAGCAAAACAGGAATCTCCCGTTTAAGGCATCGCTCGTCAACCATCAATGGAGTCACCAGTGCGGTTACTCCGAATACAAGCGCAATATTGGCAATATTCGAGCCAATAGCATTTCCAATCGCCAGCGGCCCCGCATTGGAAAGCGACGCTGTGAGTGATACCAGAATCTCCGGTGCCGATGTGCCCAGAGAGACAATTGTCAGGCCGATAATGAGGGGCGAAATGCCGAGGTTCCTGGCGATTGAGGCGGCACCCACTACGAGCAGATTTGCGCTCCAGATAAGAGCGACAAAGCCAAAAAGAATAGATCCGACGGCTAGCAGCATAAGCGCGAATTTCCTGTTAAAGTATCGTTCGTTTTAGGCACTGGAACTCTTAAAGCGTATCCGTTGTCAGAGGCGGCTAGTGCTATTGAATGGTGCGATAGTAGATATCGTTTACATGCGGACCTGATTATACAGGGCATGAGAAGCCAAGCTAGTCACAAAATTCAGTATTGGAGTACAGGAATGTCATTTCGTAGGAAGATAGTGGGGATGATTGCTATGTTGCTGGGCTCGATAGCAAGTTCTCAGGTCTCAGCTCAGGATCAGGTTGCTTACGATCTGGTGCAGAATACAACCGAACACGTGATGGCAGTCGTGGTAGCCGCTGATCAGTATGTGGACTCTGATCCAGAGCGGTACTACGGCCAAATACAGAACCTACTTGATCCATTAATCGATTTTAGAGGGTTTGCGCGTTCTGTTATGGGCCCCTATGCCAGTTCTGAGCGTTACCGTTCTTTAGACGAGACTGGAAGGCAGCAGTTGATAGCCGAGCTTGACCGATTCACAGCAGTCATGCGTGCGTCTCTGGTGCGCACCTATAGCAAAGGGCTACTGGCGTTCGGAGGGTCGCGGATTGAGCTTGTAGTGCCGGAAAGTGACGCTGCTGGCGATGCAGGTAGTTCGAGGCTGTCGGTGCGCCAATTGATATATGCTGATAAGACGCAGCCCTATGTTGTGATGTACCAGATGGGGCGCAATAAATCCGGTGACTGGAAGTTGCGCAATGTGATTATAGAAAGCGTCAATCTGGGCGCCATATACAAAGATCAGTTTCTGGCGTCAGCGCGAGAACAAGGTGGTAATATTGAGGCCGTTATTGACAGCTGGACCACCGTCGTCGTCGATGTAGAGAGCTGACTCCGTCGCGGCGCAGCATTCGCTATCCGCCTGCTTTTCTCTTAACATACGATTTTTATAGCGCGGGCTCCAGTGCAGATAATTGCTCGATGCACTTAGTATCACTGCGCGCGGCGGTAACACATGACAAGGGGATTGAAATGAATACGGCTGCAGTCAAAGTGCTGTTACAGAATCAGATGCCTGAGTGTGAATTTCACGTTCAGGGTGAGGGTAATCATTATGATATTGTGGCCATCGGCGCAATGTTTGAGGGTTTGCGGCCGGTTAAAAAACAGCAATTGGTGTATGCGGCGCTGACAGACCAGATAGCAGATGGCAGTGTTCATGCAGTAAATATAAGGACTTTTACGCCACAGGAGTGGCAGGCGACAGAGGAAGCATGAAGGGGGTCGCGGTCTCTGCGATGCGTCGTTTTGAAGGAAAAAGGGTGTCGATTTCCGCTGCGGGCGTCGCCACTGTTGATCGGCTGAAACTATGAATGAGAAACTGACTATAGCCTTAACCAAGGGGCGCATATTAAAGGAAACGCTTCCGCTGCTTGCGCGCGCAGGTATTGAGTCGTTAGATGATATTAGTAGTAGCCGTAAACTGGTATTTGAAACTAACCGTCGTGATGTGCAACTGGTTATTCTGCGCGGCACTGATGTCCCCACATATGTGAGTCACGGCGCTGCGGATATGGGCGTGGTCGGCAAAGACGTACTAATGGAGCAGGGTGCGGAGGGCCTTTACGAGCCGCTAGACCTAGGTATTGCGCGCTGCGCTTTGATGACCGCAGGGCCGGTCGGTTGGAAAAGTCACGGGGCACGAATTAGGGTTGCGACCAAGTTTGTTAACATTGCTCGAGAATATTTTGCCGCTCAGGGCGTGCACGTTGATCTGATCAAACTTTATGGCGCGTTGGAGCTGGCCCCAATTATGAATTTAGCCGACTTGATCGTTGACATTGTTGATACCGGTAACACCCTGCGCGCGAATGGCATGGAACCGCTGCAGACCATCGCTAACATCAGCTCACGCCTAGTCGTAAATAAGGCGGCCATGCGCTCTCGTTGTAGCGTCATCACACAGGTTGTCGATGATCTTACGGCAGTAGTCCAGGAGGGGCACGATGCGGCGACTTGACACTACCCGCGCGGATTTTGACACCGAGCTGGCTCAGTTAATCACCTTTGATATTGAATCAGATGCTGTTGTTAGCCAGACTGTAGCGCAGATCATTGCAGACATAGCTGCGCGCGGAGATGCAGCTCTTCTTGACTATACAGCGCGCTTTGATCAGCTGAAAGTAGGCTCGGTAGAACAGTTGGAAATATCCCGAGAGCGACAGATTACGGCGCTTGGTAGTATTGATGCAGTGCAACGCGAGGCGCTGGAATATGCCGCACAACGTGTACACAACTTTCATCACCGTCAGTTGCAACAGAGTTGGCAGTATTATGACGATTCAGGCAATCTTTTAGGGCAGAAGGTTACGCCCCTTCAGCGGGTTGGCGTCTACGTCCCCGGTGGTAAGGCCAGTTATCCCTCCTCCGTGCTGATGAATACGGTGCCTGCCAAAGTGGCTGGTGTGCCCGAAATTGTCATGGTGGTGCCGGCGCCCGCTGGAGAATTGAACGATCTGGTGCTGGCTGCGGCGTGCATAGCCGGAGTAGATCGACTGCTTACGATAGGGGGTGCTCAGGCGATAGCGGCATTGGCCTATGGAACCCAAACCGTGCCTGCTGTTGATAAAATTGTCGGTCCGGGAAATATTTATGTGGCGACTGCCAAGCGTCAGGTGTTCGGTCGCGTGGGCATCGATATGGTAGCGGGCCCGTCAGAGATTTTGATCGTTTGCGATGCCGGCACTGACCCTGATTGGGTCGCGATGGATCTGTTTTCCCAAGCCGAGCATGATGAACTCGCTCAGTGCTTGTTATTGTGTCCTGACAGGACCTATCTCGAAGCCGTGCAAGCTAGTATTGACCGGTTGTTGCCGGACATGGACAGGGCTGACACTATTCGTGTATCCCTAGCCAATCGTGGAGCAATGATTCTCACCCGTGATCTTGAGGAGGCGGTGACCGTCAGTAACCGTATTGCTCCGGAACATCTAGAACTATCGGTGCAAGATCCCGAAAGCCTGTTGCCGCTAGTGCAGCATGCTGGTGCTATTTTTATGGGCAGATTTACCTCGGAAGCATTGGGTGATTACTGTGCGGGACCCAGCCATGTGTTGCCGACGGCGCGCAGCGCACGTTTCTCTTCTCCGTTAGGGGTCTATGATTTTCAAAAACGGAGCTCCATTATCATGGGCAGCGAGCATGGTGCGCAGCAGCTGGGCGCTGTGGCTTCCGTGCTAGCTAGGGGCGAGTCATTGACGGCTCACGCGCGCAGTGCAGAAATGCGCCTTATCGATAAGCCGTACGCTAACGACTAGTCTTCAGTCCTTGTGAATCTTTTAATATGCCAACGACGGCGTTGAGTTCTAAACTCTGTTGCTTGCGCTGCAACGAAATAGCAATGTTATCGCCAGGTTTAAGCATAGCGATTCGTAGCATCGTCAGCCTACCATCTGTTACTTCATCGCCGTTAATATGCGTGATGATATCGCCCATTTGTATGCCTGCTTTTTGCGCCGGGCTGCCCCATGCTACCGACGCCACAGCTAGCGCCATAGCCGTGCCTCCTTGTGAGGACGGGCTGCCAGTGGGTCTCACGCTGACGCCTAACCACCCTCGGATGACCTCCCCATAGTTGATCAGACCCTGCATCACAAAGACCGCGAGGTTCACCGGTATCGCAAGGCTGATACCGATACCGGTGTTGGCGGGTTGTGCTCGGTTGTTGGTCCCATAGATTAACGTGTTGATCCCCAGAAGGCGTCCGCTGGTATCGATTAGTGCGCCGCCAGAGTTACCTAAATGAATAATGGCATCGGTCTGTATATAGTCCTCGTAGGTGTCTAACTGCAGGCCGAAGCGACCTAGAGCAGAAACAATACCCTGTGTTACTGAATGCCCGAATCCTAGTGGATTGCCAATCGCTAGTACGACATCTCCCACCCTAGCGGTATCAGAATCTCCAAGGTTTATGGGCTGCAGATCTGTCAGTGCTATCTGCAACACCGCAAGATCCGTGGCCGAATCAGAGCCGATTACCATGGCATTGGCGGAGCGCCCATCGTTGAGCATTATCTGAATAGCGTCAGCGTCTGCTATGACGTGGTTATTGGTCAGTATATGACCCTGCTTAGTCATAATGACGCCAGAGCCTAGAGAGCGTTCGATGCGCTGGCGTTGAGGCCGCGGTTCACCTGAGCGCCGAAAAGTGAGGTCTTTCAACAGAGGATTGGGCCCCTCTTGTACCAGTTTAGCGGTATAGATACTGACCACCGACGGCGTAGCCTCCTGCACTGCGATGGCATAACTGACCCGACCTCGGGCCGCATCTGCAGGCAAGCCCAAGGGTAATATCCAGAGGTCGAGAATCAGCAAAGCAGCCAGCAAGCCTGCTGTTGCGGGCCAAATAATAGGGGTCAATTTTTTATTCATGCGCAGCCGTCAGTGGTGTTAGTAGCCATATTGTATATGATGCCTGTGCAGGCGTGGCAAATTGCTAGTGCCGTGACCGCAAACTACAGGTGATAATGATATGAGTGTAGCCCTTACTGAGCTCGGCATGTACCTCGACCAATGTTTGCGTACTGATCAATTTCAGGATTACTGCCCTAATGGCCTTCAGGTTGAGGGAAGGCCCCAAATCGCGAAGCTCGCGACAGGCGTTACTGCCTGCCAGAGCTTTTTAAATGCAGCAATCGACTGGGGCGCTGATGCTGTGCTCGTGCATCACGGTTATTTTTGGCGTGGGGAAGCGCCGCAGGTGGTGGGCATTAAACGTAGGCGACTAGCAACTCTATTGATCAATGACGTCAGCTTGTTAGCCTATCACTTGCCGCTTGATGCCCACCCGCAGCTCGGCAATAACGCACGTTTCGGCTGTTTGATAGGTATAGATGTGCAGCTTCAGAAACCACTGCAGCCCAACGTCCCAGATGGCTTGGGAAACATCGGTAGCTTGCCCGAACCTGTTTCCGCAGCTGAATTTGTTGTCAAACTTGAGAGAATAACCGGGCGCCGAGCGTTGCATGTGGGCGAGTCAGAGGCTCTCGTGCGGCGTATTGCTTGGTGTACGGGCGCCGCTCAGGACTATATCAATGCGGCGGTAAAGGCGGGCGCTGACTTGTTTGTTACGGGTGAGGCTTCAGAGCAGACTGTACATGTTGCCAGAGAGGAGGGTGTACACTTCGTCTCTGCCGGCCACCACGCGACGGAGCGCTACGGGGTTCAGGCGTTGGGGGAGCATTTGGCGGAGCAGTTTTCTCTCGAACATCGGTTTATCGACATTGACAACCCGGTCTAAGACGCGGTGCCATCAGCCGTCGGCCCATTTTTTCTCGGGGGCTGCCTCCTGTGGTTTGCGATCCAGTCCGAACTCCTCGTTGAGCATGCCTTTTTCCTCTGGTGAGCCCTTTGGAGCATAATCAAGAGGGGGTTGGATATGCGCCAGGTGTGCCGGGATTTCCGTTGGGTCGGTATTGTTTTCAGTACGCTCTAAAGAGATTGGACCCTCACCTTGGCATAAGGTGGCGGCACCAGCAGCTAATTGGTTGTGAACTTCCCGGTAGCTATCAGTCAGGTTGTTTAGCAGCTTTGCCGTTTCCGTGAAGTGCTCAACTACCTCGTTCTCATAGGTTTTTTTGTCCTGCATCACCTGATCCAGTTTTTGCGACGTTTCCTGGTATTTTTTCGCCGTTCCTGACGTGCGACGACCCGCAAGCCAGCCTAGCCAAAAACCTACTATGGCAATGATGGCGCCCATCGCCCACAGGATTTCCATGCTGTATCCGGGTGATTCCACAAAAACGTCCTCATGTTCAACAATTGAAAGCCCAGTATACCCCGAATATCCACTAGGCAGTAGCGTCTGTCTTCCCAGCAGGTGTCGTTGCCAAGTGCGGGGGCTCTGGTTACAGTGTGCCAATTTTAAGTAATTCGGGAACTGGTAGTCCTATCTATGACGACACCTTGGCAACGTTATCAATCTGATCTGCAGGGTGAGGGTTTCTCCCATGACGCCGCGCAGGAGCAGGCTGTGCTCTCATTGCAGGATCTATACGAGCGTCTAACAGCAGTTCATCATGGGTATGGTAATGGTTTGAAAGTGTGGATGCATAAACTTCGCCGGCATGAAGTCGAGCCGCAGGTTGGTCTTTATTTTTGGGGAGGTGTCGGTCGGGGTAAGACCTATCTTATGGATACTTTTTTTGAGTGCTTGCCTTTCAGTCGGAAGTCGCGCGTTCACTTCCACCGTTTTATGCAGCGAGTGCATGAAGACTTAAGGGCTCTCGAGGGAGAGAAAAACCCGTTGGAGCTTGTTGCAGATAAACTTGCTAGAGAAGCCCGTATCCTGTGTTTTGATGAGTTTTTTGTCACGGATATAGGGGATGCAATGATTCTCGCAGGGCTGATGAAGGCACTGTTTGCCCGCGGAGTGACATTGGTGGCAACCTCTAATATTGAGCCCCAAAAGCTTTATGAGAATGGTTTGCAGCGCCAGCGTTTTCTGCCCGTGATAGCCTTAATAGAAAAATATACGCAGGTTTTAAATGTAGACGCCGGGGTAGATTACCGGTTGCGTACATTACAGCAGGCAACGTTATATCACTTTCCGTTAAATGAAGAGGCAGACAGAAGCCTAGAGGACAGTTTTACGCGTCTCGCAGGGGAGTCGGGCAAACACTGGGAGCGACTAGTGGTGAACAGTCGTTATCTGACGTGCCGCTGCGTGGCAAATGGTGTAGCCTGGTTTGACTTCGCTGAGCTCTGTGATGGACCGCGTTCCCAGAATGATTACATTGAGCTCGCGCGTATATTCCATTCCGTACTTATTTCGGGGGTGCCGCAATTTGACGCGGACAAAAACGATCAGGCCCGCAGATTCATTAACTTGGTGGACGAGTTTTATGATCGCAACGTCAAACTCGTTCTGACTGCGGCAAAACCACTGCTGGAGCTTTACCTAGACGGTAAGCTCGCATTTGAATTTCAGCGCACCACCTCTCGCTTGCTGGAGATGCAGTCTGTTGAGTATCTCGCCCTTCAGCATCGGCATTAGGCTGTTTGGCCTGAGTCTGCGCCAGTCGACGGACATGCTCGTCGCGTGAGCTAAACCGTTTTCGCAGCTCAATGCGGCTCAGGCATCATAGACTCGACCTGTATAGCCCGCTACGCAGGCTGCTGGGTAACAAAATTTGTGCGATTCGTGGCTTGAAAATGCTTACTTGATTGGGTAGTATTCGCGCTTTTGAAACTAGACTCCTCAAGCAGGTCGTTATTAATGAAGACTTACAGTGCCAAAGCGGAAAATGTCGCCCGAGACTGGTTCGTGGTGGACGCCGCAGACAAGACCCTAGGCCGCCTAGCGAGTAAAATAGCGCACCGTTTGCGTGGTAAGCATAAGGCAGAATATACGCCTCACGTGGACACTGGTGATTACATCGTGGTCGTCAATGCGGAAAAAGTGCGGGTTACGGGCGCTAAAGCGACAGACAAAATGTACCATCATCACACTGGTTACCCTGGTGGCTTAAAATCAGTTTCTTTCGAGAAGTTGATCGCCAAGGCGCCTGAGCGCATCATTGAAGGCGCAGTGAAAGGCATGTTGCCTCGCAATAGTCTCGGGCGAGCTATGTTTAGCAAATTGAAAGTGTATGCTGGAAGCGAGCACCCTCATACAGCCCAGCAGCCTCAAACTCTGAACGTTTAACGGATAAAGTCTATGTCATCTACCCAATATTATGGAACGGGTCGTCGCAAGACCTCTACTGCCCGTGTTTTCCTAACAAGCGGCGCGGGCACCATTGTCGTTAATAAGCGCCCTCTAGATGAATATTTTGGTCGGGAAGTGGCACGTATGATTGTACGACAGCCGCTGGAAATCGTTGAGTTAAAAGGAAAATTTGATATCAACGTGACCGTCGCCGGTGGCGGAAGTTTTGGTCAAGCGGGGGCTATCCGCCACGGTATCACGCGTGCTCTGATGGAATATGACGAATCTCTGCGGCCGAGTCTGCGCAGCGCTGGATATGTGACGCGTGATTCGCGTGAAGTGGAGCGTAAGAAAGTCGGTCTTCGCAAAGCACGCAAGCGTCCACAATTTTCTAAGCGTTAAGCGGACGGTTTGTATTCTCGGCATCGGCGCGGAGAAAGATAAAACTACCAAGGGTCGGCTGCTATGCATCCCGGGCGTTTTTTTGGTCTAGTCAAAGGCGTCAAGCGCGGGCGTTAAGTAAGCTTAATCTGTTACAGAAAAGGCATTCAAATCAAGGTGTTTTCCTTGTAACAGCAGCGCAAAATCATTAATATCTGCATCGTTTTTAAGCCGCGCTCTAGACCGTTGTCTTGTGGGTGTGAGTTGACCTGTAATAGTGGGAGAAAAGCATGACGAGCGATGCCGTAAACTCGGGAAGAAGGAAATTCCTGACAGCTGCCACGAGCGCAGTTGGTGCCGCTGGGGTTGTTGGTATATTAACGCCGTTTGTAGGATCTTGGAACCCTTCAGCAAAGGCAAAGGCAGCGGGAGCCCCGGTTAAGGCTGATGTGAGTTTGTTAGAGCCTGGCCAGATGTTGGTTATAGAATGGCGCGGCCAGCCAGTCTACGTTGTCAATCGCACTGCGAGCCAACTTGAGGCGCTGGCGGGCCTTAACGGGCAATTGCGGGACCCCGAATCTGAAAACACCGCTCAGCAGCCGGACTATGTCACTGGCATCGAGCGCTCTACAAACCCAAATATATTGGTGGTTGTCGGCCTCTGCACTCACCTGGGTTGCGCCCCTAAATTTGTGCCGGAAGTGGGCGTGCCAGATATGGGCGGAGCGGCATGGGTAGGTGGATTTTTTTGCCCATGCCATGGCTCTAAATTTGATCTGTCCGGCCGCGTCTATGCGGGCGTTCCTGCTCCCTCTAACTTGTTAGTCCCTCCCTACTCCTACGAGGGTGACAATGTTTTGGTTGTTGGCGTAAACCCGGAGAATGTGTGATGAGTAATGTGCTGATTGGATTGCGAGACTGGGTTGATGCGCGCCTGCCTATCATGAAGGCGTGGAACACGCATATGGCGAAGTATTATGCGCCCAAAAACTTCAATTTTTGGTATTTCTTCGGCGTGTTGTCTTTACTGGTGCTGGTAAACCAGCTGCTTACGGGGATATGGCTCACCATGAGTTACACGCCCTCTCAAGAGGATGCGTTTGCTTCTGTTGAATATATTATGCGAGACGTCGACTACGGTTGGATACTGCGCTATATGCACTCCACTGGCGCGTCGGCGTTTTTCGTGGTGGTGTACTTGCATATGTTTCGAGCCATGCTGTATGGCTCTTACAAGAAGCCTCGAGAGCTGATCTGGATTTTCGGCATGCTCATTTTTGTTGTCCTCATGGCTGAGGCCTTCGTAGGGTACGTGTTGCCGTGGGGGCAGATGTCCTATTGGGGTGCGCAGGTTATCATTTCTCTGTTCGGTGCTATTCCCTATGTTGGTGAAGATATTGTCACATGGATTCGCGGCGACTATCTGCTCTCCGGTATTACGCTGAACCGTTTTTTTGCGCTGCACGTGGTGGCGTTGCCTATTGTCTTGCTGGCGCTGGTTGTGCTGCACCTACTAGCACTGCATGAAGTGGGTTCAAACAATCCCGACGGTGTCGATATCAAGAAGCACAAAGACAAAGACGGCGTTCCTCTTGATGGCGTAGCATTTCATCCGTACTACACGGTACATGACTTGCAGGCGATCGGCGTATTCCTGTTTATATTTTGTGGAATCATGTTTTTTATGCCGGAAATGGGCGGCTTCTTTCTAGAGTACCCTAACTTTGAGCAGGCCAATAATTTGAAGACGCCTGAGCACATTGCGCCGACTTGGTATTTTACGCCTTTCTATTCGGTACTGCGTGCGGTGCCAGACAAGCTGTGGGGTTTTATTGCGTTTGCAGCGTCAGTTGCCATACCGTTCATGCTGCCTTGGCTGGATCGCAGTCCGGTCAGATCTTGGCGCTACCGTGGTAATATCACCAAGGTAATGCTGGTGGCTTTTGTATCCTCATTCCTGATTCTGGGCGTCTTGGGTGCATGGGCGCCTACCGAGGGTCGGACTATCCTGGCTCGAATCTGCTCCATAATCTACTTTAGTTTTTTCCTATTGATGCCAATTTGGTCGTCAATTGACAAGACTAAGCCACTGCCAGAGCGCATCACTATGGATGGCGGCATTGGTTTCTGGGGCAGCATGGGTGCTTTACTCCTGATCTTGGCGTTGACTGTTTTGCCTCTGCAAGCGGTAGCAGCATCCTCCTATGAGTGCGGAACCATAGAGTGCGACGAATTTGTGGCTGATCCACACGATAAGGCTTCGTTGCAAAGTGGCATCAAAACGTATATGAATTACTGCATGGGCTGCCATTCTCTGCAGTACCAGCGTTATGGCCGGGTAGCCGAAGATCTTGGTATTCCGGAGGATCTCTTCCATGTCAATTTGATGTTTGATCCGGACGTTAAAATGGGCGCTTTGATGGAAAATGCGATGAATAAGGATGAAGCCAAAAAATGGTTTGGTGCTGCGCCGCCCGACCTTACTCTGGTCTCTCGGGCACGGCAACCACAGTGGCTCTACACTTATCTGCGCACTTTTTATCAAGATGACAGCCGACCGTACGGCGTAAATAACAAGGTATTCAAGGACGTGGGGATGCCCCATGTGCTGTTGGAATTGCAAGGTATGCAGGAGTGCGCCCCTGGGCCGGTTGCGGCCGATAACGGGGGCGTCAAGCGTGACCCCTTAACCGGCGAAGATATACTGGATGACCCCTGTGGCCAGCTTGTCATTCCAGTGGCTGGAAAAATGACTCCCGAAGAGTTCGATAAGACGGTGTATGATCTGGTAAACTTTCTCGCCTATTCGGCTGAACCGATGGTTGTTGACCGTCACCGGATAGGCATGTTTACGTTACTATTTATCGCTCTGTTTACGGTTTTTGCCTGGTTACTCAATAGAGAATACTGGAAAGACGTACACTGATCGCGCGCAATTGATGGTGGTGACGTTGAGACGAACTCAACGCTGCTTCGTGTTCTATAAGAAATACTGAGGAATCCCCAATGGGTGTTGTGGCAAAGCGGTCTTCAATGACATTTTTTTCTGATAGCTCCAGTCACTACAGCCACAGAGTGCGTATCGTCCTGGCTGAGAAGGGTGTCACAGTCGATCTGGTTGAATCCGATGCGGCGCATCCTCCCCCCGAGTTGGCTGATCTTAATCCATACAATACGTTGCCTACGTTGGTAGATCGTGATTTGGTGCTGTATGAGTCGAAGGTTATGATGGAGTATTTGGATGAACGTTTTCCGCATCCTCCGCTATTGCCGGTCTATCCCGTAGCCCGCGCAGAAAGCCGGCTTTTTATTCACCGCATTGAGAAAGACTGGGGCGGACTTGTTGATACCATTCAGCACACACGCAGTGACAATGTCATGAAGAAGTCAGTGAAAGAGTTGCGTGAAAGCATTGTCGGTGTTGCGCCCATTTTTGCTGAAAAGCCGTTCTTTATGAGCGATGAATTCACCCTGGTAGACTGTTGCATTGCACCTATTTTGTGGCGTCTTCCGTTTTTAGGTGTGGAAATTCGGCCCAGTAAGCAGACAAAACCACTGCAAACCTACATGGATCACCTATTTAATCGGGAGTCCTTTCAGGAGAGTCTGACCGAGCAAGAACGAGAAATGCGATTGTAAAACAGCTTTTCTTTAGCAACGAGGTGGTAGAGTTGATGATGAATTCTAGTCGTCCTTACATTATGCGTGCACTCTATGAGTGGATTGTAGATAACGATTTAACCCCCTATGTGTTGGTGCAAGCATCGACGCCCGGCGTCATAGTTCCTCAACAATTCGTTAAGGATAATCAGATTGTCCTTAACATTTCCCCCGACGCTGTAGTTGATTTGAATATATCCAATGAAGCCGTGGTGTTTAACGGCCGATTCGGTGGGGTTGCAACCGATATTTTTGTGCCTATCCCTGCCGTTTTGGGTATCTATGCCAGAGAAAATGGCCAGGGTATGGTGTTCGACCCTGAAGAAGTTGTCAGTTCGCCTGACGACACGCCTCCTGAGCCTGAGAATCGACCTTCTCTCAAAATTGTCAAATAGGGTCGGTGTTCGCTGCGCTCTTGTGCTGTTAGTGCAGGGAAATCAGCTTATAATTTCAAAGAGCGATACTACTTTGCTGACCCCGGAGACGTCTGCTGCCAATTCTTTAACATGCTTGGCTTCTTTTTCTGTTACGAGGCCCATCAGATAAACTACACTATTTTCAGTCACCACCTTGATCTGTGAGCTCTCAATGTTGTCACTGGTCAGCAGCACAGATTTTATCTTGGAGGTAACCCATGAGTCCTTGCCGCTAGTCAGGTTCGAGATGGGTGGTCCGACTTCAAGTTCGTTATATATCCTACGCACATTCTGAATTTTACGCACCACCGAAGTCGCCCTCGATTTTAGCGATTTGTCACCGACTTGCCCAGCCAGAAGCACATAACCGTTATAACTGACCACGACTAAGTGCGCATTCTCATAGGCATCATTCGAAGCATGAATGTTTACCATAGCCTTGGTTTCGATATTGTCATCTTCAATCATCCGTCCTAGGGTGCGCTTGTTGGGCGGATCGTCTATCGAGCCTACCTGCATGCTTGAGAGAAGACTCCCGCAGCCAGATAGCGCAAGTAAGCAGCAGGCCAGCAGTGATGTAAAAATGATTCTCATGTTTTAGTCTCAGTTGTAGGTGCCAAAAAGGTTGTGGTCTATAAGTTCGCAAAAGTGGTGAATGACCATAGTGTGCATTTCTACAATGCGCGCCTGTTTCGCGGTATCTACGCGCAGCTCCACGTCTTCTGGGCGCATAAGTGTGCCGATCTCGCTATCTCGCGCATTCGACAGCATAACGATCCCCATATTCCGTTCTTGGGCTGTCTGTACCGCTCGTAACAGGTTGTCTGTGCTGATTGAGCTGTTTATGCAGAGCAATACATCCCCCGCATGGCCCAGCGCACGGAGCTCGCGCGAGAATATTTCACTGATACCAGTAGATTGCGCGATGGCGGTGACAGTGGCGTTATTTGCACCCAGCGTGAAGCTAGGCAGGGCAGGTCTGTCGCCGTCAAAGCGATTTAGTAAATTGCAAGTAAACAGCTGGGCCAGTGCGGCATCCACGCCGTTGCCGCAGACGATGATTTTGCGATCTGCCAGGAGGGCCTCTGTCATGAGCTGGCCGCCACGCTCTATTCCTCGCGCCAGAGGATCTACAGACATCACGACAGTATCGATGGTGCTCTGGAAATTATCGGCAATGATGCGGTAGTAATCCATGCTGGTGCTTCCAGGAAACGAATGTCAGGCATTGAATGCACTGCGAATCCAGCGGATGCGCATGCAAGTTCCAGATTGTGGGGGTTCGAAGGCAATCACGTCAAATCGACAGGGCATATTTGTCAAATTTGGCCTCTGTTGTAGAAAAAGTTGCGCCGTTCGCACAATACGCTGTTGCTTGCGAGTGTCGACAGAACCTGCGGCGCTGCTAAACCGGTGGTTACTGCGCGCTCTGACTTCAATAAAGACTAACTGCACGCCATCCCTAGCGATGAGGTCGATCTCGCCAGTTTTGCCTCTGAAGTTGCGCTCCAGAAGTCGCAGTCCGGCCTCCGTTACCAGCGACAGTGCTTGATCTTCGTAGTAATCTCCCAGTGACTTCATAAGCGTATTGCAATGTCATCATGGATTGCATGAGAGCGCCCAGTCTATCTACTGCGCAACCAGGGCGCCCGCATCAAATGTGGCCGCCGACAGCTGCCGCTTGATAGTCAGAGTTGGATCCATGCTCAGCAGGCCAGTATTCCCGCGTAGTAGAACGTCAGCACCGCTCTGTAAACGTGAAAAATTGGATTGTACGAGATAGGCGTCGGCTCCCAGAGCATTGAGGCGAGTATACTTGCCGGGTTTGTCGTCACCGCTGGAAAGGGCGATCCGCAGGCTTGGATTGAAGCCTAGTAGCCAAGGCGTCTCAACGAGCTGGATGCCATTTAAATCCTGATTACGCTCGTCTGGAATGCCGCTGTAAATACTGGAGATAGCGTAAACAGGGAGATTGCCAGCGTAATGAAATGCTAGTAGTGGCTTGATCGAGCGGGCTTCCGCACCATTATGACTCAGCAGGAAGATGGCATCAGCGTCTTGTCTGCGGCGGGGTGTAAACTCGATATTCATGCCTATCGCAGTGCGGAGGTCATGCGCCCGCTGGTCGCTGGTATCCAGCGCGAGAGCCGACGTCACGTTGTCGGAGTAATCATCATAGGTGCTATACGTTACATCGCTGGCAATTGTGCCCCCAAGGGTTCCCCAGCGCTCGCGCAGTGCGGTTTCCACTTTTTGTCCCCAATGACCCGCTGGCGCAATAATTATCGCTCGACGAGCGCCCCTACTAAAAGCGAGTTCCGCAACACTGGCAGCCTCGTCCTCCGGTGCGAGCGACAGTTGTACCAGAGCGCTGCCCTGCGCGGGCCATATCGGATCGATACGATTGAGGGCGAGTATGGGTATTGGTCGCTCTGGGCGCGCAGCCAGGTCAGCCAGCGCTTGTTTACTTAGAGGGCCAACGACGATACTAGCTCCTTCGCGCAGCGCTTCGTCATAGGCATCGCTGGCAGAGGGAAACTTTCCCACGTCGATGACAAGCAATTCATCTGTAGTTTGTCCTGTCGAACTGTCCGCGTAATGGGCAGCGAGGAAGCCATTTAGTACGGCTTTGCCTGCTTCCGCTAATTGCCCGCTGAGCGGGAGTATGATTGCTATCTTGCCGTTGTGGGTAGAGGATGCTAACAGGTAGTCGAGTCCGCCAGGGAGTGGGTTGGCGGCAGGGTGATTTGCATTTTCAATGCGCCACTGAATCAATTCATGCCGCATCTGAGACTTGGCTTGGCGATTGATGAGCGCAAGTGCCAGCCAACTGCGCCATTGCGGGTCGGCGGCGTTAGGGAGTGCTGCCGACAATTGCTGAGTATCCGTTCTCTCTAGATTTTCCCATATGCTGCGTTTCCATGCGGCGGCAATACCCGCTTGGGTGTCTCGTAAAATTTGATCGGCCAGTTGCGCGCTCGCTAGCGAGTCGCCTTGTGTTTCCAGAATATAATGCTCGAAGCTGAGGATGCGATAGCGCAACGCCGGATTCATGCCCGGAGAGTCCAGCTGCTCTAATTGTCTCAGTGCCTGTAACTGATCGCCGCGAATATAGGCTATGCGGGCCTGAAGGTAACCGACATAGGTGGCGTCATTCGATGACAGTCCGTCCGCGGGCATTTGTTGCAATGCAACGCTGGCCTGCATCCAGTCAAACTCTGCAAGCGACTGCTCGACGCTGTTGAGCACGGCACTGAATTGGCTAGGCGGTAGTGTCAGAGAAAGCTCTGACCGCTGTATGGGCTTTTGCTGTTCGGACGCAGTGGTGTCTATCTCCGGTTCTTCTTCGTGCGGAGTGCCAGCGCAGCCCCATAGCAATAACGTCAGTAGGAGAAGCGCTAGCATCGTTGCGTGACTGCCCTGACTGGAATATTTCTTTCTCATGTTATGCTTCACCCATAAGTTGATGGATCTTGCCTGTTCGGGATTTCCGATATGCGTGCATTATAAGGGGAATTTGTGGATTCTGGGCTCTATGTTGTGGCAACGCCCATAGGTAACTTCGGTGATATGTCACAGCGCGCGGTCGAGGTTTTGCAAAATGCAGACCTTATTGCGGCGGAGGACACCCGACACAGTCAGCGTTTGCTGCAGTTTTTCTCAATTGACACGCCGGTTATGGCCTATCATGACCATAGCGATGAGCGTTCACTGCATCGCATCGGCAGCTGTTTGTCTGCGGGTGGGGCCGTAGCGCTTGTGTCTGATGCTGGTACGCCTCTTATCTCCGATCCTGGTTATCGGCTGGTGCGTCATGTGCAGGACGTTGGCTTTGCTGTGCGTCCTGTCCCTGGTGCCTGCGCTGCGATCGCTGCATTAAGCGTGTCAGGTGTTGCCACTGACCGATTTTTGTTCGAGGGTTTTCTTCCTGCGCGCGACGGAGCGAGATTAAATCGACTGAAGGCGCTGAAGTCTGAGTCAGTAACGCTAATTTTTTATGAGGCGCCGCACCGCATTGAAGCCGCGTTACAGTCTATGGTGAAGGCATTTGGTGAGACGAGAGAAGCGGTATTGGCACGGGAGATTACTAAGCGCTTTGAGACAATTAAGCGAGGCTCATTGGCAGACTTGGCAGGCTTTGTGAGCTGTGACAGTAATCAGCAAAGAGGTGAAATCGTTGTGATCGTTGCTGGAAAGCCAAAGGGAGAACAGGAGTTGGACTCTGATGTCTCGGCGCTGCTGCTGCGCTTATCAGAGGAATTACCCGCTAAACGGGCCGCAGCGGTAGTGGCAGACTGCACCGGGTTGCGCAAGAGGCAACTGTATGACTATTTGCTGGCGAACAAGCAGAGTCTTGGCGAGTAGAATGATAGTGGGGCATGCATTACTTGCTCTGGACAGCGCCAGAGCGTAACCTTGCTCGCGAGTCGGTCAGGCGATCGCTTTTCAATCGTGTTCGCGCGATTGGGGGGAGGAAAGTCCGGGCTCCATAGGGCAGAGTGCCAGGTAACGCCTGGGGGGCGAGAGCCTACGGAAAGTGCAACAGAAAGGATACCGCCTGGTTCGCCAGGTAAGGGTGAAAAGGTGCGGTAAGAGCGCACCGCGCGGCTGGCAACAGGCGTGGCGATGGTAAACCCCACTCGGAGCAAGACCAAATAGGAATCCATCAGCTGTGGCCCGCAGTGGATTCGGGTAGGTCGCTACAGGCAGGTGGTGACACCTGTCGCAGATGAATGATCGTCCACGACAGAACCCGGCTTACCGACCGGCTCGTTGAACACAGGAAAGGGGCCTGTCCGGCACTCGCTGGGCGGGCTTTTTTTGTCTCCTACTTTAGCCAATGCTCAGGTTGTTGTTTGGGGTTGCCGTTCCTCAGCGTTAGCGGTCGGTCAATCGCCTTTTTGATAAATTTTTGCTACAAAAATTTATTCCTCCGCAAAAAAAGACTTTAACTTAATGTAAATCATTAGGAAGATAATTTATCGATCTGTTTTAACGAGTTATTTTATTCTTAAATCGCTCTTCAACTTGTCTTATATTGCCTCAAAGTTGCTCTAATTGCCTGAAATCACAACGTTTTTCTGGTTCGGTCACTTGACAGCGTCTGGTTTGCAGACCTATAGTGTCAATAAGTGGGAAGAAGTGGAATTTTTTGGACTTTTGTGGGTTTAAAGGTCGAAGTCGAGTGGAGAAACTGCCGTGTTTCGCGGAGTACAACATATCAACATGGACGCAAAGGGACGTTTGGCAATGCCGGCGCGCCAGCGTGAGCCATTGCACTCACAATCTGACGGACAAGTTGTTATTACCATCGATACTCAGGCTGCCTGCTTGGTGATCTATCCGCTTCCTGAGTGGGAGCGGATAGAGCAAGACATCCAAAACTTGCCTGCACTAAAACCTGCGGTGAAACGCTTCCAGCGGCTGATGCTGGGTTATGCCACTGACTTAGAGTTGGATGGCAATGGACGTCTGCTTTTGCCGCAGCCGCTTCGAGACTACGCGCAACTGGACAAGAAGCTAGTGCTGGTAGGCCAGGGTAATAAATTAGAATTGTGGTCTGAGGCGCTGTGGATCGAACAGCGCGATCAAGCGTTGCTGGATTCCGGCCAGCAGGCCGAATTGCCTGCCGAACTGATGTCGCTAACGCTTTAGGTGGCGGCTATGCATCAAACAGTTTTGTTGCATGAGGCTGTTGATGCTTTGGTGACGTTGCCCGATGGCTTTTATGTGGACGGCACCTTTGGTCGTGGTGGACACACTCGCCGTCTGCTGCAAAGCCTTAATGATAACGGTCGGGTGTTAGGAATTGATAAGGATCAGGCGGCGCGTGCGTCTGCTTGTGAGCTAGCAGCGCATGAGCACCGGCTGCACTTTTTCCACGGTTCGTTTGCTGAACTGCCCCAGCAATTGCGCGAAATGGGAGTCGATGCCGTCGACGGTATTTTACTTGACCTTGGGGTTTCCAGTCCGCAGTTAGATGACGGAGATAGAGGGTTCAGCTTTATGCGCGATGGCCCTCTGGATATGCGCATGGATACTAGTCGCGGAGAAACAGCGGCCCAATGGTTGTCCCGCGCTGATCTGCAGGATATTGCCGGAGTGTTGAAAGAATATGGGGAAGAACGTTTCGCCCGTCGTATTGCCTCCGCAATAATTGCCGCGAGAGCCATGTCCCCGATTGAGACCACGGCTCAGTTGGCGCGTGTGGTCAGCGAGGCGCATCCACGGTGGGAAAAACATAAGCATCCCGCGACTCGTTCCTTCCAAGCAATTCGTATAAAAGTTAATCGCGAGCTCGAGGATCTGCAGTCGTTCTTGTCTGTGGCATTGGACGTGTTGCGCGTTGGCGGTCGTCTGGTAGTGATTAGTTTTCACTCGCTGGAAGATCGCCTCGTAAAGCGCTATATGCGCGATATGGCTAGAGGAGATGCGCTGCCTCGCGGCGTCCCAGTGACCGATAGTCAGCTCAATCGTCGTATGCGTCTGGTAGGTCGTTCGGTTAAGGCCAGTGCTAAAGAAGTAGCAGGCAACGCGCGTGCTCGCAGTGCGGTGATGCGCATTGCGGAAAAAATTGCTTGAATCGAGATTTAAATAATAAATAGTGTGGCAAAAATAAGAATGATCAGTGCAGCGTCGAAACAGGATAATCAAGCTGACAGCCGGGCGCTGCTTTACGCTAATGCTGCCGCGCTGTTACTGATAATGATGTCCGCTTTCGCCACTATTTATTCAACGCATGCGTGTCGTGGCCTATACGCGCAGCTTCAGGTGCTGGAATCTGCACAGTGGTATTTGCAGGAAGACTATGGACGCCTGATGCTAGAGCAGAGTATTTGGGCGTCCCATCGACGAGTCGAGGCCGTTGCTCGTGACGAGTTGGGTATGGCCGCGCCGGACCTTGCCGCTTATAAGGTAATAACGCAATGAGCCAGCAACAAAAACAGCCGCTGTCACTGTTGCGTTTTTACCTAGTAGTGGCTGTGCTGTGTGTCCTGCTGGCACTGCTGGTGTGGCGGATACTGTCCTTACAAATACTTGATTTGGAGCGTGGTTATACATTTCTCCAGAATCAAGGTGACATGCGTTCGGTCCGTACGGCGGAAATTCCAGCTTATCGGGGGGTGATTTTGGATCGCCGCGGTGAGCCCCTAGCTTTAAGTACTCCGGTTGTGTCTATCTGGGCGAACCCACAGTTACTGAAACATTCCGATCGCTTGGCAGAGTTGGCCGAAGCATTGGGCATAGAGCTGTCCCTGTTGCAGGACAAACTGGCGCGCTACGATAGCAAGCAGTTTATGTATCTGTTGCGTCATCAGGTGCCAGATCATGCCAGAGACATTTTGGACAAACGAATAAAAGGTGTTTTTGGTGAGCGCGAATACCGTCGTTTTTATCCGGCAGGTGAAGTAGCGGCACAGCTGGTGGGGTTCACCAACGTCGATGGTCAGGGCATTGCAGGTCTGGAGCTAACCTATAATGACTGGCTGAAGGGCACGCTGGGCAAGAAAAAATATATCAAAGACTTGCACGGTGAAGTGGTGCGCGATATCGGTGTGCTGGAGCCCGCAATGCCGGGTAAGGACTTAGTGCTAAGTATCGATCTGCGTCTGCAGTATTTGCAGCACCGCGAACTGCAGCGTGCAGTCTCCGCCTTGGATGCGGCCTCTGGCACTGTTGTGACACTCGATAGCCATACTGGTGAGGTTCTGGCTATGGTTAATTATCCGGTCTACAACCCGAATGGATCTAAGTCCGGCAGTCCAGGGAGCAGGCGCAATCGGGCAATGACTGATGTCTATGAGCCTGGCTCCACGATGAAATCATTAACTATGGTCGCCGCTTTGGAAAGTGGACGTTATACGCCGGAGACGATGATTGACACATCGCCTGGGCGCATTCGGGTAGGGCCTAAGGTCTATCCTGATCCGCGCAATTACGGCTTGATTAGCATGACGCGGGTGCTGCAAAAATCAAGCCAGGTAGGCGTCACTAAAATAGCGCTGGATCTTGGTCATGAGCCCGTCTGGGACGTCTTTAATCGTTTTGGTATTGGTAAAGCTCCGGGCACTGGTTTTCCGGGAGAGAGTGCTGGGACGCTGCCCAATCGTGCGCGCTGGTATGCAACGGAAAAGGTGTCTTTGGCGTTTGGCTATGGAATTTCTGCCACGCCGCTGCAGCTCGCCAGTGCCTACTCGGTTTTTGCCAATGAGGGTAAGCGGCTGCCGGTATCGCTGTTGGCATTGGAAGGAGAAACGCCTGAGGGCAAGCGGATCATTGCACAGGAAACGGCAGCGCAGCTTCTCGGTATGCTGCATGCGGTGACGGGTGAACACGGGACGGCACGTAAAGCGCGCGTCTTGGGTTATAAGGTAGGTGGAAAAACGGGCACCGTGCACAAGGTCGGGCCTGAAGGGTATGAGAAGCATAAGTACGTGGCACTGTTTGCTGGGATCGCGCCGATCGATAACCCCCGTTTTGTTACTGTAGTCGTGATAAACGATCCGAAGGGTGAAGTCTATGGCGGTGGTGCGGTGGCGGCCCCCGTTTTCTCCGAAATAATGAGTGGCACTCTGCGTATTCTTGGTGTGCCGCCGTCTAACATTGGCTCTATCAGTGAAGCGGGTAAATCCGCGGCGGAGGGTGCTACCTGATGCGGACATCTGATGCTCTAGACCCACGGCCTATGTCTCTCCCACAACTGCTCGGCAGGCAGAACGAAGCCTTTACCAACACGATAATAAAAGGTATGCAGCTGGATAGCCGCAAAGTGCGACCAGGAGATTTATTCCTGGCATTGCCTGGAGAGCAGCACGATGGCCGTCAATTTATCGAGCAGGCAGTGGCGAATGGTGCTGCAGCCGTGCTGGCAGAGGCACCAGTAGCAGGTTTTTTAGATGCGATCTCAGTGCCGTTGATAGAGCTTCCTGAGCTGCGTTTGGAAGCGGGTCTGCTGGCAGCTCGGTTTTACGGAAACCCCAGTCGTTCGATGCGGGTGCTGGGGATCACTGGTACCAACGGTAAGACCACTACCAGCAGCATTGTCGCGCAACTGATTCGCTCTCTGGGCAAGCCCTGCGGTGTAATCGGTACGCTAGGTGCCACGCTGGCGGACGAGGTAACGGACGCCAGTAACACTACGCCTGATGCCTTGTCGCTGCAACGACAGCTAGCACAGTGGCTAGAGCAGGATATCCATGCGGTCAGCATGGAGGTTTCTTCCCACGCCTTGGAGCAGGGTAGAGTTAATGGCGTAGCGTTCGAAACAGCAGTCTATACAAATCTTTCACACGATCACCTCGACTACCACGGCAGTATGGAAGCTTATGGCCGAGCCAAACAACGGCTGTTTACTGTTGACGGGTTACGCCATGCCGTCATCAATATGGATGACCCATTTGGCGCTTCTGTAAAAGCCGCTGTGGCAGCAGATGTGCAAGTGCTGACCTATTCCGTTGGTGGCGCGTCCGCCGATGTGCGTATTGAAAATACGGAATTTCACAGGGATGGTGTGCGGGGTGATTTGCAGACTCCTTGGGGTACTGCGACTTTCTTTAGCCCACTTCCCGGCGACTTCAATTTGGCAAACCTTGCCGCCTCAGTCACGGCACTGATGTTGGGCGGAGAGGAACTGGGCTCAGTATTGAGTGCGGCGGCCAGTTTGCAGCCTGTGCCCGGTCGCATGCAGCTTTTGCCGACTACGTTGGATATACAGGTGATCGTCGATTACGCCCATACTCCGCACGCGTTGGAGCAGGCCTTGAAGGCGTTGAGGCCTCATGTCACGGGTTCTCTGGTGACGGTGTTTGGGTGCGGAGGGGACCGCGACAGGCAAAAACGGCAGCAAATGGGCAGTATTGCCTGCGCATTGTCTGACCGCGTCGTGGTTACCAGTGACAACCCCAGAACGGAAAACCCACAATGCATTATGCACGATATTGAATCGGGGTGCAGCGGTCACTATATGTTGCGGGTTGACCGAGCTGACGCTATTTCGGCGGCAGTGGCAGCTGCGCAGGCCGGCGATTGTGTATTCATCGCAGGCAAGGGTCACGAGTGCTATCAGTTGGTGGATGAACAGCGTTTACCTTTTAGTGACGCTGCACACGCGCGCGATGCTTTGACGCGGAGGGCGGCATCATGATGCGTCCGCTGACCTTGTCAGAGCTGGAAGTACCCTTGGAAGGCCAATTACACGGCGCTGACTGTGACATTTTGGCTGTGTCCACCGACAGCCGTAATGCGCGCGAGGGTGATTTGTTCGTGGCACTGCGCGGTGAGCGTTTTGATGGTCAGGAATATGTGGTGCAGGCGCACAATATTGGCGCAACTGCGGCGCTAGTGCGGCAGAGCGTTAACAGTCCGCTGCCGCAGCTGCAGGTGGCCGATACCCAGCGGGCCTTGGGGTTATTGGGTGCTTATAACCGTCAGCAGTATAAGGGCCCTCTGATTGGCATCACGGGTAGCAGTGGCAAAACCACAGTCAAGAACATGGTGCATGCTGTGCTTTCCCGACGAGGTGAAACCTTGGCCACTGAAGGCAATTTTAACAACGAAATTGGTGTGCCGCTGACATTGCTGCGTCTGCGGCCGGGGGTGCAGTTTGCAGTTGTAGAAATGGGTGCCGCCAAGGCGGGGGATATCGCATGGTTATGTGAGTTGGCATGTCCAACGATTGCCTTGTTGCTCAATGCGATGCCTGCTCATTTGGAAGGATTTGGCAGTGTTGAAGGCGTTGCAGCGGCTAAGGGTGAGATTTTTGACGGTTTGATGAAGACTGATGTCGCCGTTATTAATGCAGATCAGCCCTGGGCCCGCCAATGGCGCAAACGTGCGTCTGCGGCAACGGTAGTCGATTTTGGTCTCGAGCAGCCAGCGTCCATTAGCGCGCGCAACATTCAGGGCATGGGTGTCAGAGGCGTTAGTTTTACTGTGTCCACTCCCGTAGGGGACATGTCAATACGCCTGAACTTGCCGGGCGCGCATAACGTGGCTAACGCCCTCGCGGCCGTGGCAGTGGGTTTAGCTTGTGAGGTTTCTCTGACAGACATTCGCGATGGATTGGAGTCGCTGCAACCTTCAGATGGTCGCCTGCGATCAAAGATCTTGCCATCGGGAGCGTTAATAATCGACGACTGTTACAACGCTAATCCTGGCTCAGTCCGCGCGGCCATCGACATGCTGGCAACATGCTCTGGGCAGCGCACGTTATTGCTTGGCGCGATGCGTGAATTGGGGCACAGCAGCAGTGACCTGCATCGGGAGGTAGGTGAATATGCGCGGGCAGCAGGTATCGATCAGTTATGGGGCGTTGGCCCGGAACTTGAAATTTGTGTCAATGCCTTTGGCGCTGGCGGCCAATATTTTGAAGATCGCGCCGCAGCTCTAGTGGCTATCAAAATACAGTTTGGTGAGGGTGATACTGTTTTAGTCAAGGGGTCACGCAGCGCCGGTATGGAGCAGATTTTGCAGGCTTTGCTGACGCCAATAATGGCACAGGAGCACTGAGTTATGTTGCTGCTGCTGGCGAATTTCCTCACCCAATATGAAAGCGCTTTTGGCGTGTTTCAATATCTGACTTTGCGTGGAATTCTGGCTGCAGGCACAGCGCTTGCCATTGCCCTGGCGGCCGGGCCGTTAATGATTCGCCGTTTGCAACTTTATCAAGTCGGGCAGTCGGTGCGCAGTGATGGTCCCGAAAGCCATCTTAGTAAGGCTGGCACGCCGACCATGGGCGGAGGCTTGCTGCTGTTATCTATTTCCGCGTCCACGCTATTGTGGGGCGACCTGAGTAACCGTTATCTCTGGCTAACATTGCTCGTGACATTGGCTTTCGGCGCTGTGGGTTGGATAGATGATTACCGTAAAGTAGTTGAGCGGGACTCTCGCGGACTGCCGGCGCGCTGGAAATATTTGTGGCAGTCGTTGGCAGGGTTGGCCGCCGCGCTCTATCTATACCTCGCATTTGATGCGCCCGTTACGACACAACTGTACGTGCCCTTCTTTAAAGATTTCGTCTGGAGCATGGGGCCATTCTTCATTGTGTTGAGTTATTTTGTGATTGTCGGTGCGAGCAACGCGGTGAACTTGACCGATGGACTGGATGGTCTAGCGATACTTCCTACCGTGCTGGTAGGCACGGCGTTAGGCATTATTGCCTATCTCACTGGCCGCATAGATTTTGCCGATTACCTGCACATTCCTTATATCGCTGGCAGTGGTGAGTTAGCAGTATTTTGCGGCAGTATCGCCGGTGCTGGACTAGGGTTTTTATGGTTTAACACATATCCCGCTCAGGTATTTATGGGCGATGTTGGCTCACTGGCACTGGGCGCAGCACTGGGAACGGTGGCGGTCGTCACGCGCCACGAAATTGTATTTTTTATCATGGGTGGAATCTTCGTGCTGGAGACCGCTTCGGTGATTATTCAGGTGGCGTCGTTTAAATTGACAGGCAAGCGGATTTTCCGCATGGCACCCATTCATCATCACTTTGAACTTCAAGGTTGGCCAGAGCCGCGCATCATCGTGCGTTTCTGGATTATAACGGTAATGCTAGTCCTGTTTGGACTGGCGACACTAAAGTTGCGTTAGGTGAACATAACAGTGGCTTCAAAACGGGTAGAGAGTTACGAGCAGCGGGTAGTAGTGGGCCTTGGGGCCACTGGGCTGTCCTGCGCGCGCTATCTCTATCGGCGAGGCGATCCGTTTTCAGTGGTTGACACCCGTACGCAGCCACCGGGGTTGGATGAACTGCGTAATGAGATGCCGGACGTCGAAGTTTATGCCGATGATTACCCTATCGAGATGATTGCCAATGCTACTGAGTTGGTTGTTAGTCCCGGCATCTCGATGGAGGCGCCTATCGTTGTTCAAGCGCGGACCGCGGGTGCTGATGTGGTCGGTGATGTCGATCTGTTTATGCGAGAAGTGGATGTTCCGGTAATAGGCATTACTGGCTCAAATGCCAAATCAACAGTGACCGAGTTGCTGGGACAGATGGCGCGGGACGCCCACTTGAACGTTGGTGTTGGAGGTAACTTGGGCACACCAGCATTGGATCTGTTGTCGCGCGAGCGTGATCTGTACGTGCTGGAACTTTCCAGCTTTCAATTGGAACGAGCCGATAGACTGGGTCTGGCGGTAGCCACTGTGTTAAATGTCAGTGCTGACCACATGGACCGTCACCGCACGATGACAGCTTACAAAAAGGCAAAGCAGCGAATCTTTTGCGGTTGCAAAAAAGTGGTCATTAACCGGGATGCGCCCCTAACAATGCCTCTGCTGAGTACCGATGTCGAGGCGGTGGGTTGGTCTATGAGAGAGCCTGAGCCGGGTGATTTTGGTCTGCGCCACCAAACAGGCCTGGAATACCTATGCTTCGGCTTGGAAGTGCTACTTCCTGTGTCGGAACTGAGCCTTATTGGTCGTCACAATATTGCCAATGCTCTGGCAGCACTTGCACTGGGGTACAGCGCCGGGCTTTCATTATCTGGCATGCAGGCCTCACTGCGAAACTTTGTTGGTCTGCCGCATCGCTGTGAGTTAATCGCCGACATCAAGGGCGTGCGCTTCGTTAACGATTCGAAGGGAACCAATATCGGTGCCACTGAAGCGGCTCTATCGGGTGTGGGAGGAGAGCGTGACATCCTGCTCATTGCTGGCGGCCAGGGTAAGGGTGCGGATTTTTATCAGCTGCAGGAGACTGTGTCGCGTCACTGCAAGTTACTAATACTTATAGGCGAGGACGCGGTTTTATTGCAGGAGGCGTTGTCGTCATGTGTTGCTGTGCTTTGTGTGTCTTCGCTTGACGAAGCCGTCAATGTTGCTGCCGTGAAAGCCAAGGCCGGTGATGTGGTGTTGCTATCGCCGGCCTGTGCGAGCTTCGATATGTTCAGCAACTATCAACATCGCGGCGAAGTGTTTTGTTCGCTGGTTAATGCTCTGGGGGGCGTGAAGTGAGCAGAACAGTCACTCAGCCCGCTGTGTTATCTGCGCCCGACATGACCTTAATCATGCTGACGCTGGCTTTGTTACTGATAGGGCTAGTTGCAAGTACGTCTGCTTCAATCGAGTACGCTGAATGGCATTTCCAAAACCCGTGGTTTCACAGTCGTCGGCATTTTGTTTACCTGATTATAGGTGTTACTGCGGCCATCGCGAGCTATTGCGTGAAGCCGCAGTTCTGGCTTGCAACCGGGTGGTGGTGGTTATTTGGTGCGTTGGCGCTGCTGATACTGGTGTTGATTCCCGGTGTCGGGCGTGAAGTAAATGGCAGCCAGCGCTGGTTGCCCTTGGGTCCATTCACGCTGCAACCCTCGGAATTTGCCAAGCTTGCAATGGTAGTTTATCTAGCCGGCTATATGGTGCGACGTGAGCATGAAGTGCGCAATCAGTGGCAGGGGTTTATAAAGCCTATGGCGGTGTTATTCGCGACTACTCTGCTGTTGATGATAGAACCAGATTTTGGTGCCACGGTCATCGTCTCTGCCACTGCGTTTGGGATGTTGTTTCTGGCCGGAGTCAGGGTGGGGCACTTTATGCTGGTCGTTTTCGGCGCACTGCTAGCCTTGTTAGTGCTGATTCTTAGCGAACCATATCGGATGAAGCGCTTGACCGCGTATACCGATCCATGGGCAGACCCGTTCAATACAGGTTTCCAGCTCACTCAGTCACTGATCGCTTTCGGTCGTGGGGAATGGCTAGGCGTTGGGCTTGGTAACAGCGTACAGAAATTGTTCTATTTGCCTGAGGCACATACTGATTTCGTGTTTTCTATTTGGGCTGAAGAGACGGGTTTTATCGGGGCTAGCGCGGTTATTGGGTTGTTCGTGGCTTTGATCGGTCGAATACTCTGGGTGGGGCGCAAGGCGTTTGTGAAAGGAAATGCCTTCGGTGCTTACCTATGTTACGGCGTTGCTCTTATATTTTCTGGCCAGGCTTTTGTCAACATGGGCGTCAGTTCCGGCTTGTTGCCTACTAAGGGGTTGACCTTGCCGTTCGTCAGCTACGGAGGCAGCAGCCTAATAGTGTGTTGTGTCATGTTGGGTTTAGTGGTCCGTATTGATCGTGACACACGCACGGTTCCTCAGCGCAGGAGACCCGTATGATGGCAGCGGAGAAACCGTTGATTATGATGATGGCCGGCGGCACTGGCGGCCATGTGTATCCCGCGCTTGCAGTTGCCCTAGAGTTACTGTCACGTGGATATCGGGTGGAGTGGATCGGCACGGCGCGTGGTCTTGAGCATCGTGTGGTACCCGCTGCGGGCATCACTTTGCACTGCCTGTCCATCCGCGGCGTGCGGGGCAAAAGTGTTTTCGACAAACTCCTAGCAGTGCTGTTCTTGGTCATCGCTGTGCTAGAGGCTCTGTGCTTATTGCTACGCCGCGGACCTCGTTGCGTGGTGGGCATGGGTGGTTATGTTTCAGGCCCCGCCGGAGTGGCCGCCTGGGTGCTGCGTAAACCCTTGGTGATCCATGAGCAAAATGCAGTCGCCGGCACCACTAATCGACTGTTGGCGCCATTGGCGACCAGAATCCTTGCCGGCTTCCCAGGTGCCTTTGATAACAAAAGAAATCATACAGTGGTGGGCAATCCCGTGCGCCGTGAACTGCTGCAGGCCAGAGTAGAGCAGACCTATGACTATGTCGGACAACGACCTCTGCGACTGCTGGTGGTCGGCGGCAGTCTTGGCGCTCGTCCTATAAACGACGTTATACCTGGGGCCGTAGAACGTCTGCTCAAGGGTGAGAATATCGCAATCGAAGTCTGGCACCAGACGGGTGAAGGGCATGATGATGTTGTGCGGCGAGCCTATGGAACCTTGCTGGATCGTGGTATATGCGTAGCCCCTTTCATAGAGAATATGGCGGAGGCCTATTCCTGGGCCGACTTGGTGCTGTGTCGTTGCGGTGCGTTGACGATTACCGAGTTATGTGTGGTTGGCCGTCCGGCGATTTTGGTGCCACTGCCGCATGCAATCGACGATCACCAAACAGCAAACGCTCGTGTTTTGACTGACTGCGGTGGTGCTGTGCTGTTATGCCAGCACGAACTGAATGAAGATGCAGTCGTGAGCTTGCTGCAAGAATTTGTGCGCACCCCGCAGCGCTTATCTGCGATGGCCGCAGCCGCTTTCGCAGCGGCGGCTCCAGATGCGGCCGCGCGCGTCAGCAACTGTTGTGAGGAGCTGATGTATGCCTAATAGCGCCAGCGTATACAGTGTGCCAGAGATGCGCCGCATTCGTCGCATACATATGATTGGCGTCGGTGGCTCTGGCATGAGCGGCATCGCTGAGGTACTGGTAAATCTGGGTTATGAGGTGGCAGGCTCTGATCTGCGAGCCAGTGCGGTTACTGGGCGGCTTGCCCAACAAGGTGTCGAAGTTTTTATTGGTCATATGGCTGACAATATTAATGGAGCTGATGTGGTCGTCAGCTCCAGTGCAGTCGATGAGGAAAACCCAGAGGTTATTGCCGCTCGTGCCACGAGAATTCCAGTGGTGCCAAGGGCAGAAATGTTGGCAGAGCTGATGCGATACCGGCACGGTATTGCCGTCGCGGGTACGCATGGCAAGACCACAACCACTAGCCTGATTGCAGCGGTTTTCGCAGAGGCGGGCCTAGATCCCACGTTTGTCATTGGTGGCTTGGTCAATAGTGTCGGCAGCAATGCGCAACTCGGCGCTGGTCGAATTCTGATCGCCGAGGCGGATGAGAGTGATGCATCTTTTCTGCACCTGCAGCCAGTCGTCACAGTGGTGACCAATATCGAAGCAGACCATTTGGAAACGTACGGCGGTGATCTAACTATTCTAAGGCGCACGTTTCTTGAGTTTCTGCACAATCTGCCCTTCTACGGGGTTGCTGTGCTGTGTATTGACGACCTTATGGTGCGCGATATGTTGCCAGAGATATCGCGGCGGGTAATTACCTACGGTTTTTCGGAAGACGCGGATTATCAGATTTGTGCTCTGGATCGGAACGGGCTTATTACCGGATTTGTCGTTCATAGGCCAGGTGAATCCACGCCACTGCCGATAAGCCTGAACATGCCCGGAACACACAATGTATTGAATGCGACGGCAGCTGTCGTTGTCGCTTGCGATGAGGGTTTGTCAGACGCCGACATTCAGCAAGGGCTTGCGGGCTTTGCGGGCGTCAGCAGGCGTTTTACCCATCTCGGTGAACTTATATTTCCTAGCGGCACGGCGCAGCTGGTGGACGATTACGGTCATCATCCTACCGAGGTGCGAGCCACATTAGAGTCTGTGCATCAGGCATGGCCGAAGCGCAGAGTAGTGATGGTTTATCAGCCACATAGGTATACCCGTACCCGCGATTTATATGAGGACTTCGTTGCGGCACTGTCGGGGTGTGATGTTCTGGTGTTGCTGGATGTCTACTCCGCAGGGGAGGAGATTATTGCGGGTGCAGACAGCCGTAGTCTGGCTCGTAGCATTCGCCAGCGAGGTCAGGTGGAACCGATATTTGTCGAATCTATCCTTCAAGTCCCTGAGTTATTAACAACCCTCGTCATCGATGGCGATGTGGTAGTTACGCAGGGGGCCGGTACGATCGCGCAGCTGGCGCAGAATCTGAGCGCTATGGTCGGCAAACAAGGGTCGCGTGTATGAACCCTGACCAATTCGCCCATAGCAAAATTGCGGTATTACTAGGGGGTCATTCTGCGGAGCGCGATATCTCGCTGCAGAGTGGCCAGACGGTAGTAAGCGCATTGCAGTCGCTGGGGGTTGATGTCTTGGCGGTGGATACGGCGCAGCCGGACTGGGCTGCACAATTACACGGTGCGGGTCTCGCGTTTATTGTCCTGCACGGGCCGGGTGGGGAGGACGGCAGCATGCAGGGGGCGCTGCAAACACTGGGCATTCCATATACCGGAACAGGTGTTTTAGGCTCAGCGTTGGCCATGGATAAAAAGCGTTGTAAACAGCTGTGGCAAGGTATTGGAGTGGCGACTCCAGGGTTCACCACGCTCACTCCTAGAACCGATTGGCAGGGGGTCATTGATCGCCTTGGCAAAGTATTTGTCAAACCCGCGAGCGAGGGTTCCAGTCTCGGTATGAGCACTGCAGACACCGCGATTACATTGCAGCAGGCCTACGTCATGGCTAATGCATATTCAGGTGAGGTACTTGCAGAGCAGTTTATAGAGGGCGCGGAGTACACCGTGGCAATACTGGGTGACAGCGCTTTGCCGTCGATACGTCTCGAGACCGCGAACGAATTTTATGATTACGAGGCCAAGTATCTTTCTGACAAAACGCTTTACCAATGTCCTAGTGGGCTGGATGCTCGTGAAGAAGCTGACATTGCAGCGCTGTCGTTGCGTGCTTTTCGCTCATTGGGTTGTTCCGTGTGGGGCCGTGTTGATTTGATGCGCGATGCCTTGGGACGCTTCTTTGTCTTGGAAGTGAATACGGTGCCCGGTATGACATCTCATAGTTTAGTGCCAATGGCCGCAGCTGCAGCTGGCATAGATATCACCGGTTTGGTGCGGCGTATTGCTGAATTAAGCTTCTCGGAGGGCCACTAGTATGCCCTCAAAAATCACAAATTCTGCAACAGATTCAGAGCCGCAAGCAGCGCGTTCCGGCAAAGCGCGAGGTCGCAGGCTGCCAGGCGTAAAGCGCAAGTCCGCTTCCGGTGCAACACGTAATACCGCTGGGGTTGCAGAACGCTCGAATCGCTCATTTTTCTGGCTCAACCGTTTCCTGGTTCTGCTTGCCACAGTGGTGGTTCTGACGGTAGCAACAAAAGGATTTTTAAAGTTACAGAGCCTGCCAGTGCAGCGCATCAGTGTAACGGGTGAGCTGGAACACACTCAGGCACAGGTGGTACAGGACATCGTGCAGCCAAGCCTGGCTGGCGGATTTCTCAATGCGGACCTGCGTCAAATACAGCGTCAACTAGAGAGTTTGCCGTGGATTTATCAGGCTACAGTGCGGCGCAGGTGGCCGGCAGCGCTGGAGATTCACATTCTCGAAGAGTTGCCCATAGCGCGCTGGGGTCAGAATGGTTTTCTTAATCACGAAGGTGAAGTTTTTCACACGGATAAGCGTGGCGACTGGAGCTCTCTGCCACTGCTGAAAGGCTCTGAGGGTTCAGCTCAGTCGCTGATGGCAAGGTATCAGCGTCTGGTGGGATTTCTAAGGCCTCTAGGTTTGCAAGTGGAACAACTTCTAGTTGATGAGCGTGGGCAAATGGATGCGGTTATGGCTGGCGGCATGCGGTTGACGTTGGGTGCTGAAGATTTTCTTGGCCGCATGCATCGCTTCGAAGAAGTGTATCGCAGCGAACTAATCGCACGGCGAGAAGACGTCAAAAAAGTTGATTTGCGGTATAAAAATGGTGTTGCCGTAACGTTTAGAGAATCGTCTCAGATAGCGGAACTATAACAATGCATCGCGACAGAAAGAGGGAGGCACTGCCATGGGTAGCGTACAAGATAAAAAATTAATCGTGGGCCTAGATATCGGTACCTCGAAGGTGGTGGCGATAGTGGGCGAGATTAGTCAAGAGGGTGACATTGAAATTGTCGGTATCGGTTCCAGTCCGTCTAAAGGCATGAAGAAGGGGGTCGTGGTCAATATCGAATCGACTGTGCAATCTATCCAGCGTGCGGCGGAAGAGGCTGAACTGATGGCAGGTTGCCAGATACACTCCGTTTACGTTGGTATCGCCGGCAGCCACATTCGCAGTCTCAATTCGCACGGTATTGTTGCCATCAAGGATAAGGAGGTCTATCGCGCGGACCTAGAGAGGGTCATCGATGCGGCTCAGGCGGTTGCGATACCTGCCGATCAGAAAATTCTTCATATCCTGCCCCAAGAGTATGTCATTGATGATCAAGGGGGCATCAAGGAGCCACTAGGCATGTCTGGGGTGCGTCTAGAGGCCAAGGTGCATCTTGTCACTTGCGCAGTAAATGCCGCGCAGAATATTGAAAAATGTATTCGCCGCTGCGGCCTAGAAGTCGAAGAAACCATTCTAGAGCAGCTCGCATCGAGTTATTCCGTGCTTACCGACGATGAGCGCGAGTTAGGTGTCTGCATGGTCGACATTGGTGGTGGCACCACCGATATTGCGATATTCACTGAAGGCTCTATTCGCCATACCGGCGTGATACCTATTGCTGGGGATCAGGTGACTAATGATATTGCTATGGCGCTGCGTACACCCACTCAGCATGCGGAAGAAATCAAAATCAAATACGCCTGTGCACTAACGCAGCTTGCGGGTCCCGATGAAACGATCAAAGTGCCTAGCGTTGGCGACCGTGCACCTCGAGATCTGTCTCGACAGTCTCTGGCCGAGGTGGTGGAGCCGCGCTATGACGAATTGTTCACGCTGGTGCAGGCTGAGTTAAGACGCAGCGGATATGAAGACATGGTGCCTGCGGGTGTTGTCCTGACCGGCGGCACTTCCAAGATGGAGGGGGTGATAGAGCTGGCGGAAGAGATTTTTCATATGCCTGTGCGAGTGGGATATCCGCAAACGGTACGTGGCTTGAACGATATTGTTCGCAACCCTATTTATGCAACCAGTGTCGGACTGTTGCAGTACGGGATGGAGCATCGAAGTGATGGCGGCAAGAGTTCATCCGCGAACGCTAATGGTTCCAGCGAGAGTGTTTGGAGCCGGGCCAAGCACTGGCTGCAAAGTAATTTTTAAAGATGTTGTAGTTGTAGTTGTAGTTGTAGTTGTAGTGAGTATGAAGAGCGTGGCGCGTGAGCGCGACAAATTAAAAAACGGGGAGTAAGACCATGTTTGAACTAATTGATAGTATTCCATCAAACGCAGTGATCAAGGTAATAGGGGTCGGGGGTGGCGGCGGTAACGCAGTCAAACACATGATCGAAAATAATGTGGAGGGAGTAGACTTTATCTGCGCCAATACCGATTCGCAGGCACTGTCAGATATTGTAGCCAAGACAGCGCTGCAACTGGGCGGAGATATCACTAAAGGGCTGGGAGCCGGAGCCAATCCGGAAATCGGTCGCGCGGCGGCAATGGAGGATCGTGAGCGTATTTCTGAGGCACTGCGAGGCGCCGACATGGTGTTTATAACAGCCGGCATGGGCGGCGGCACCGGGACGGGCGGTGCGCCGGTGGTTGCTGAAGTGGCCAGAGAATTGGGCATACTGACCGTCGCGGTAGTGACCCGACCATTCGTTTTTGAAGGCAAGAAGCGCCTGAATATCGCTCTTGAGGGGTTGGCCGAGTTGGAGCAGCACGTGGATTCCTTGATTACTATTCCGAATGAAAAGTTATTGGAGGTGCTAGGAAAAAATACTAGTCTGCTCGATGCGTTTCGTGAGGCCAATGACGTACTGTTGGGCGCGGTGCAAGGCATAGCCGACCTCATTATTCGCCCTGGGATGATTAATGTCGATTTCGCTGATGTTCGCACTGTGATGTCGGAGATGGGTATGGCAATGATGGGTACAGGTTATGCTAACGGTGAAAACCGCGCACGCATGGCGGCAGAAAAAGCTATCAGCAGTCCGCTATTAGACGACATCAATCTCGCTGGAGCGCGCGGCATCTTGGTTAATATCACTGCCGGCTTTGATTTGTCGTTGGGTGAATTCACAGAGGTTGGCGAGACCATTGAGGAGTTTGCCTCTGAAGAAGCCACGGTGGTAGTCGGCACGGTGATCGACCCGAGTATGAAGGAAGAGATCAAGGTCACTGTTGTCGCTACGGGTCTTGATGGTGCCGCTGTTCGAGTGCCGCTGCAGGTTGTAGAAGGTAATCCAAGGCCTACTGTGGCTGACTCAGACGGTGAGCCTGACTATAAGGAGTTTGAACGTCCTCCTGCTATGCGCAGTTCACGCAAGTCTGCCGGTGGGCAGGTTGCAGCAGCAGCAGAGGGTGCCAGCGAGGATTACTTCGATATTCCTGCCTTTTTGCGTCGCCAGGCCGACTAAACGCCTATAACTAGCGTTGTTGTTGCACTGATCCTCAACCCCGAGTCAGTCGATGACAGCGTGCCAAACGCCGGATTGGCCTCAATCCGGCGGCTGGAAGAACGGTTTTTTGGCGGTCTTGGTGTTGTTTGCCAGTGTGCGAACAACACCGTCGACTTGGCGTTTCAGCGCCGTCTATGGCATAATTTTGGGACTATGTCGTAGTCTGTGCTCCGTTTGTCAAATACATGAAAATAATTCTGATTAGTTCAAAGCATAAGGGTGCGCGCTCCATAGAGCTGAGCCGCTGGTCTCGTGCACTATTATCACTTTGTTGTCTCGGTTTGCCGCTGGGACTTGCCGCCTCCGGATACTTGGTGGGACAGCAGAGTGGCCCGCGTTTGAGTGAGGCGGCGCCTGATACGTTGCGCGGTGCATCACCGGAATCTGTTGCTTCGGAGGGGCTGTCTGAGCCGCAACTGCGCGCCATGACAGGTAACCTAGCCGAGTTGGAGGCTAGAATGACGCGCCTTGATGCGCTAGGACAGCATCTTACTGCGGTTGCAGATCTGCAGGAGGGAGAGTTCAATTTTAGCGGGCCACCTGCGGTTGGCGGTCCCATGGTTGGCGACGTGATGATAGAGGCTCCTGCTACTAGTCTCACCCGTGAACTGTCTCGCCTTGCGGTGCACATCAGTGACCGTGAACAGCAGTTGTCTATGCTGGAAACATTATTAAGCAACCGCAAACTGCAAGAGCAGGAGTTGCTATCGGGTATGCCTGTCAAAGGGGGCTATATGTCATCTCGTTATGGATGGCGTGCAGATCCTATTACCGGAAAACGCTCAATGCACAGGGGTCTCGATTTTGCTGGGAAGACGGGCTCTGATATCGTGGCAGTGGCCTCTGGAGTAGTAAGCTGGGCGGGCAGGAACGCGGGTTATGGGAACATGGTAGAGATTTCCCATGGCAATGACCTCGTCACACGCTATGCCCATAATAAAGAAAACCTGGTGGTCGCCGGTGACGTCGTGCGCAAGGGTGACACTATTGCGTTGATGGGTTCCAGCGGTCGCGTCACAGGTCCGCATGTGCATTTTGAAGTATACAAAAATGGGCGTGCCGTTGACCCTTCAAGTTACGTGGCCCGCACGCAACCCTGATTCTGCGCTGTTTCGCTCCTCGCTCGCGCCTAGCCACGCCGGTTCGGTCCAATTTATTAAAAATACGATGAAATATCATGATAAGCCAAACTCTGAAAAACCTTTTCGGTACGCGCAATAGCCGTGAGCTAAAACGCATGGGCAAGGTTGTTAAAAAGATCAATGCCCTTGCGGATGATATGAAAGCGCTGGACGATGGGCAGTTAGCGGCAAAAACGGCTGAGTTTAAACAGCGGCTCGCCGACGGTGAGACACTGGACGGTATTCTTCCCGAGGTCTTTGCGGTTGTGCGTGAAGCGGGAGACAGAGCGCTCGGCCTGCGGCACTTCGACATGCAACTCATCGGTGGTATGGCCCTGCATGAGGGCAAGATCGCCGAAATGCGCACGGGCGAAGGAAAAACGCTGGTGGCGACTTTGCCGGCGTATTTAAACGCACTAACAGGTAACAGCGTGCATCTGATTACGGTGAATGATTACCTGGCCAACCGTGATGCACATTGGATGGGTCCGCTTTATAACTTCTTGGGTGTGTCATTTGGGGTGATTCGGTCGGGCCTGGCAACGCCGGACAAAATTGCGGCCTATAGCGCGGACATCGTTTACGGCACCAATAATGAGTTCGGGTTTGATTATTTGCGCGACAATATGGCTTTTTCCTTAGAGGAGCGTATGCAAAGGGGTTTAAGTTTCGCCATTGTCGATGAGGTGGACTCCATTCTGATTGATGAGGCGCGCACGCCGTTGATTATTTCCGGAGCGTCCGATGACAGCTCGGAACTCTACCGTCGAATTAACAGTATGATACCTTCTTTACGGCCCGATACAGAAGAAGAACCCGGCCACTACACTATTGACGAGAAACAGCGACAGGTGGAGTTGACAGAATCTGGACATGAATTTATTGAGGCATCGATGATCAGCGCGGGCTTGCTAGAGGAAGGTGACAATCTCTACGGGGCCACCAATCTCAATTTACTGCATCATGTGTATTCTGGCATGCGCGCTCACGTACTGTTTCACCGCGACGTGGAATATATTGTACAGGATGGACAGGTGGTGTTGATCGACGAGCACACCGGTCGTACGATGGCAGGTAGGCGTTTGTCAGAAGGGCTACATCAAGCTATCGAGGCTAAAGAGGGAGTCTCTATACAGAGTGAAAGCCAGACGTTAGCGTCTACAACCTTCCAAAACTATTTCCGCATTTACGATAAGCTGGCCGGCATGACCGGTACCGCTGATACCGAAGCCTTTGAATTTCGTCAGATTTATGGCCTTGATGTGCTTGTTATCCCAACCAATGTCGAACAGCAGCGTAATGACCTTAATGATCTGATCTACCTCAGTACAGAGGAAAAGTTCGATGCCATTGTGGCCGATGTTAAGGACTGCATGGAGAAGGGTGCGCCCGTACTCGTGGGTACGGCTTCCGTTGAAACATCCGAGGCCATGTCCGAGCGTTTCCGCAAGGCCAAGATCGACCACAAGGTGCTTAATGCCAAGTATCACGAGCAAGAGGCCGAAATTATTGCTCAAGCGGGCCGCCCAAGCGTGGTAACCATCGCAACTAACATGGCCGGTCGCGGCACTGATATCGTATTAGGTGGCAATCTAGAAGCAGAACTCAGCAAGCTGGGCGGCGCTGATGATACACAGGTGCGTCAAGCTTGGCAGGAACGTCATGATCGGGTGTTAGCGTCAGGCGGCTTGCACATTCTTGGTACGGAGCGACATGAATCACGTCGCATTGACAACCAGCTGCGCGGTCGTGCAGGGCGTCAGGGCGACCCGGGCGTATCGCGCTTTTATCTCTCGATGGAAGATAGCTTAATGCGAATCTTTGCCTCCGACCGCGTTAAAGGATTCATGCAGAAGCTGGGTATGGAGAAGGGCGAGGCTATAGAACATCAAATGGTCAGTAACGCTATTGAAAAAGCGCAGCGTAAAGTAGAGGGTCGTAACTTCGATATCCGCAAACAGCTATTGGAATACGATGATGTTGCTAATGATCAGCGTCAGATAATTTACCAGCAGCGCGATGATCTGCTGACTGAAGCAGACATCTCCGAAACGATTACGGCTATTCGTCTGGATGTCGTGGCTGATGCCGTCGAAGGCTATATTCCTCCGATGAGTGTAGAGGAGCAGTGGGACATTCCTGGGCTTGAAAAGCAATTGGAGTCAGAGTTCTCTGTCTCGCTGCCGTTGCAGCAGTGGCTGGATGAAGATGACGCGCTTCACGAAGAGGTCTTGCGTGAGAAAATTTTTGGCGCCGTTCAGTCCGCCTATGACGTCAAGGGTGACGATGTCGGGCCGGATATGCGCAGAATCGAAAAGCAGATAATGCTGCAGGTGCTTGATACATTATGGAAGGAACATCTATCTACGATGGATCATTTGCGCCAGGGTATTCATTTGCGGGCCTATGCGCAGAAGAATCCGAAGCAGGAATACAAGCGGGAGTCTTTTGAATTATTTCAGCAGCTGTTGGTCAACCTCAAATATGAAGTGGTGAAATTTCTCAGTCACGTGCAAATACAGAGGCAAGATGAAGCTGAGGCAATCGAGGAGAAGCGTCGGCAGGCGGCCGCGGGAGAGAAGCTGGCATTTCAGCATGCGCAGGCTCCCGCTATTGAAGGGGAACAGGCTAAAGTTGCTGCGGCGGAACCGGCAACACCTCAGACCTATGTTCGAGAGCAACCTAAGATCGGGCGCAACGCACTCTGCCACTGTGGTAGCGGTAAGAAGTTTAAACAGTGCTGTGGCAAACTGTGAATCCAATGCGGTTTGTCAGTGAGCGCAGGGTCTAATTGAGATGGCAGTCGGGGATGACAGCTATAGAATATTGCACGATGTACCCGGTGTTCGGTTGGCTACCGTTGCTGCTGGAATAAAAACACAGGATCGCAGAGACTTAGTGCTTATCGAAGTGACGAAAAATACGCAATGTGCCGCGGTATTCACCCGCAACGCATTTTGCGCCGCACCGGTCACGGTCGCCCGAGAAAATTTACAAAGCTGTGCGCACCAGCCACGCTATCTGTTGATCAACACGGGGAATGCCAACGCGGGCACCGGAAGGGCTGGCATTGAGGCCGCGCAACTGAGTGTGGCGACGGTGGCTTCGGCGGCGGGTGTTGATGTGTCTACTGTTCTGCCTTTTTCGACGGGTGTTATTGGCGAGCCGCTGCCAGTGGAGCGCCTGACACAGGCGGTGCCGGCAGCATTTGCCGCACTGTCGACTAACGGCTGGAGTGGTGCAGCTGCGGGAATACTCACTACCGACACGCGCCCTAAGGCGCATTCTGTGCGTTTTAGATGTGACGAAAAGGACTATGTGGTGACCGGAATAGCGAAAGGATCCGGTATGATACGCCCAAATATGGCCACGATGCTCGCCTTTATTGCGACTGATATGGCGGTTGAAAAGACATTGTTGCAGGCATTGCTGGCGCAGCTGACAGAGCGTTCATTTAACCGCATTACCGTAGACGGCGACACCTCTACTAATGATGCCTGTCTGTTGCTGGCGACTGGGGAGGCTGGCAATACACCGGTGAATGATAGTCATTGTGACCTTTACAGTGCGCTGCATGATGCGGTGGAAGAGGTGTGCATCCGGCTTGCCCACAACATCGTGCGGGATGGAGAGGGCGCAAGCAAATTTGTCACGGTTCAGATCAACGGTGGTCGTAGCGAAGCAGAGTGTCTGGAGGTTGCATTTACTATTGCCCATTCGCCTCTGGTGAAGACCGCACTGTTTGCCAGCGACCCTAATTGGGGCCGCTTGCTTATGGCGATTGGCCGGGCTGATATACCTGAGCTTGAAGTCGAAAGCGTCAGGCTGTATCTCAATGAGGTGTTGATTGCCGCGGGTGGTTGTCGCGCCGCCAGCTACACAGAAGAGCAGGGTGTGGTTGCCATGGCCCCGGAGGAAATTGTTATCCGCGTTGAACTTGAAAGGGGTGCTGCCACAGCTGCTGTGTGGACGACTGACTTCTCCTACGACTATGTGCGCATAAACGCTGAATATCGCTCCTGAATGTCTGTGGTTCATGTGGCAGTTGGGGTCATTGTCGATAGGGCGCACAATGTACTGATTACTCGTCGCGCACAGAACGTGCATCAGGGCGGGTTGTGGGAATTCCCCGGAGGCAAGGTCGAAGCGGGGGAATCGGTTGTTGCCGCTCTGACGAGAGAATTGCAGGAAGAACTGGGTATTGTCATTGGCCGCACTAGCGCACTGTTAGACATTCATTACGATTATGGCGATAAGCAGGTGATGCTTGACGTGCACGTGGTGTGGGACTACACCGGTGAAGCACACTCTTTGGAGAATCAGCCTATGGCATGGGTGGCGCCACAGGCATTAACACAATACGATTTCCCTGCCGCTAATGCAGCCATTGTGACTGCGCTCGAAAAACTTTTTCTCGTCGACTAGGTCCATTAGTTCACAGTGTCAGCGCGCAGTAAAAACGCTTTGTGTAAGGTTTCTACTTTGTCATCGAGTTCTTCCAGAGAGCCGGTATTCTCAATCACAATGTTAGCGCGTGCCAGTCTGTCTTGTCGTCCCATTTGTGCCGCCATGATGCGTTTAACCTGAGCTTCATCGTTGTTGTCGCGCTGCACCGTGCGCTGCAGCTGCAGTGCTTCTGGCACATCTACTACGACCACACAATCGACCAACGCCTTTTGCGTGGTATCGAGCAGTAGCGGTGAACTGAGTATCGTATAAGGGCTGCGCGAGGCACTGATCTGGTCGAGTATTTCCTGCCCAATGAGGGGGTGGGTAAGACGCTCCAGCCAGTGCCGCTCTGTCTCATCGGCGAAAATCCGGGTACGTAGGATTGCCCTATCTAAAGTACCATCTGTCTGGATGATGTCGGTGCCAAAATGCTCTGCGATGGCTGCCAGTGCAGGCCTGCCTGGTTCCACGACAATTCTTGAGACCAAGTCGGCATCAACCACAGTAACCCCCCGCTTTTCAAAGCAGCGGGTGACGGCGGTCTTGCCACTGCCAATGCCACCGGTGACGCCCACAACTAGCATCATATTAGCCGGCTCCCAATGCGATTGAATACAGAGCCATTAGGGTGTCGCCCCAGAGCAGCATTATCCAGCCAGCCATGGCCAAGTAGGGCCCAAAGGGAATCGGGATATCTTTGCCGCGACGCTTTATAACCATCAGTGCAATACCACAGGCAGCACCAACCACAGAGGACAGTAAAATAATCATTGGGAGTGCCTGCCAGCCCATCCATGCGCCCAATGCGGCAAGCAATTTGAAGTCGCCGTGACCCATTCCCTCTTTACCAGTGATCAACTTAAATACCCAATAAATACTCCACAAGGATAGGTACCCGGTTATGGCTCCGATAACAGCGTCCGGCAGGCTGACATAAGTTGCATTGAGGTTGAACAGTAAGCCCAGCCATAGCAGAGGCAGCGTGATATCGTCGGGTAGCAATTGATGATCCATATCGATCATGGTCAGAGTAATCAACGACCAAGTAAAAAAAAGGGCACCGAGCAAGGCGAGAGACACATCGAAATGCCATGCCAGTGCTAATGTCAGCAGCCCCGTCATTAACTCCAAGAGGGGGTAACGTGGCGAAATTCTCACCGCACAGCGGCTGCACTTGCCGCCTAGCGCAACGTAGCTTAACACGGGAATGTTGTGCCACGGTTTTATGGCTGCCTTGCAATGGGTGCAGTGGGAATTTGGAATAGCGAGATTAAACGGTGTCTCCGCGTTTTCGTATTCGATATCCAATAATTCGCAGCAATCGCGTCGCCACCGGGACTCCATCATTAGCGGCAAGCGGTAGATAACGACATTCAAAAAACTGCCCACAAGCAGCCCAAGGCAGAGCAAGCCAACACTAAACAGGCCTATTGGTACGACGGTCTCTAGCATAAACAGTCAGTCCTCGCGGTGCTGGTCTAGATCACCGATCCCAGCATAAATATAGGCAGGTACATGGCAACCATCAGGCCGCCAACAACCACCCCAAGCACGGACATTATCAGTGGCTCCATCAGGGAACTGAGACTGTCGACGGCATTATCTACAGCCTCTTCATAGTGGGTTGCAACCTTGTCTAGCATGTCATCGAGTGCGCCGGATTCCTCTCCGATTGATACCATTTGCAGCAGCATATTGGGGAACAGCCCGGTAGATTTGATGGCGGTGTAAAGCGTGTTACCCGTAGTGACGTCGTCGCGAATGCGGCGAATAGCTTTCGCATAGACTGAGTTGCCTGCCGCGCCGGCGGTGGAATTCAAGGCCTCTACCAGTGGCACGCCGGCGGCAAATGTGGTGGCTAACGTTCGAGAGAAGCGCGCGATCACGGCATCATGAATGATGGCGCCAACAACTGGTGTCTTGAGGGCGGTCCGATCTAGGAACTCGGAAAAACGAACAGAGCGCAGTTTCATTTCTCTAAAGGCAAATATTGTCGCGACAATGCATCCGAACATGACAAACCACCACGCGGTGACGAAGTCTGATATGTCCATGACAAGCTGTGTGAAGGCAGGTAGGTCAGAGCCGAAATTCTGAAAGGTCTCCGCAAACACCGGCACCACTTTGATCAGCAAGATGGCGCAGACGATCAACGCAATACACACCACCGCGGTTGGATAGGTCATAGCCTTTTTAATTTTAGCTTTTAACTGTTCGCTTTTTTCCTTATAGGTTGCAACGCGATCCAGCATGACTTCCAGAGTGCCCGAGTCTTCACCCGAACCCACTAGACTACAGAACAAATCATCAAAGTGCCGGGGGTGTTTCGCTAAAGAGGGTGCAAGGCCACTGCCAGAGGCCACATCGTTTTTGATATTGACGATGAGCGCTTTCATTTGAGCATTTTCCGAACCGTCTTCAACGATATCAAAGCTTTGAACCAGTGGCACGCCTGCTTTCAGCATTGTTGCAAGCTGTCGAGTGAAAGTGGCGATGTCGGCTGGCTTGATGGCTTTACCCTTGCCCCCGAACAGGGGCTTAGGTTTTTTTCGTACGCTGTTGGCTTTGATGCCCTGATGCCGTAACTGTGCTCTTGCCATGGCCTGGCTGACTGCCATGATTTCGCCATTGCCTGGTCGGCCACTTTTGTCTGTGCCCTTCCAGGTAAAAACGTCGTTTCTGATTGCACTTGCTGCCATGGTATTGACGGCCCCTTTCTTTGTTAAGACGCTAGTATTTAGTCGACAGTAATTCGGTTAGCTTCCTCGAGGCTGGTCATCCCTTGGGCTACCTTTTTGAGGGCCGCGATACGTAAATCATGAAAGCCTTCTGCTCTAGCTTGAGCAGCGATTTGCATTGAGTTGCCTTCCCCCATAATAAGCTTGGCAATAGAGGGCGTTATTTTAACCGCCTCGTAGATACCCACGCGACCTTTATAGCCACCATTACACTCTTTGCAGCCTACCGGGCTCATAATGGTAGCGCCGGCCAATATTTCTGCAGTGAAGCCTTCTTCGAGCAGGGTGGCGTGGGGAATGTCATCCGCTGGCACGCTGCAGAGCTTGCACAATCGCCGGGCCAGTCGCTGCGCTATGATCAGGTTTACCGACGATGCTACATTGAATGCCGGGACCCCCATATTGAGCAATCGCGTAATGGTTTCTGAGGCACTGTTGGTGTGCAGCGTAGAAAGCACCAGATGGCCCGTCTGTGCTGCTTTGATGGCGATCTCTGCGGTTTCGAGATCTCGAATCTCTCCCACCATAATCACGTCTGGATCCTGCCGCAGAAAGGAGCGTAGCGCTTCAGCAAAATTGAGGCCTACCTTGGCGTTCACATGAACTTGGTTGACGCCATCAAGATTGATTTCCACCGGGTCTTCCGCGGTGGAAATATTGCGCTCAGGGGTATTGAGAATATTGAGGCCGGTGTAGAGCGACACTGTTTTTCCTGAGCCTGTCGGCCCGGTAACCAGAACCATACCCTGGGGCTGATTCAACACTTTAAGATACAGGTCTTTTTGATAGGGCTCATAACCTAGGGCGTCGATACCCATTTGTGCGCTGCCGGGATCCAAAATCCGTAATACGATTTTTTCGCCGTACAGCGTGGGTAGTGTGTTGACGCGAAAATCGATAGCCCGGTTGCGCGACAGCTTCATCTGGATGCGTCCGTCCTGAGGTAATCGTCGCTCTGAAATATCCATTTGCGACATCACCTTCAAGCGTGCCGCGAGTCGTGGGGCAAGATTCCGCGGAGGCTTGACCATCTCTTGCAGAATGCCGTCGGTGCGAAAGCGCACTCGGTAGGAATGCTCATAGGGTTCAAAGTGGATGTCGGAGGCACCTTGCTGAATCGCATCTATTAATACTTTATTCACAAAACGCACGATGGGTGTCTCATCAATCGACTCGCTGCCATCATCGTCTTGTGGTTCGTCACCGCTGGCAATATCAATATCATCCAAAGACGCGTCCAGATCCGTCAGTCCATCGGAGAGCGCGTCCTGAGACTCGGCAAAGGTGGCCAATACCTTGCCCAGTGCAGTTTCTTCCACCAGCACGGCATCCGTGTTGATTCCGGTGTGAAACTTGATCTCTTCAAGGGCAGCCAGATTGGTCGGGTCAGACACCGCAACAAAGAGTCGATCGCCGTGATGGAGCAGCGGCAGCGCATGATGCTTTTTGATTAACTCTACATCGGCCAAGGCAATGGGTATCACCTCGGTATCGAGCGCGGTAATATCAAATAAGGGCAAGCCAAATTCCTGTGACGTCAGTTCTGCCAGACGGCGGCCGTCGATATTATCCTTCTCAACCAGATACTGAACGAAATGCATTTTCTCTATAGCCGCTTGCCGCAGTGCCTCCGCGGCCTGCTCGGCGGTGATCAGCGAGCCAGCGACCAGGCTGCCCGCCAAACCGCTGAGTTGCCCCAGTGCTTTATTACTCATCAGGCGAAAGTTCCTATGACAGATAGAAGAGTAGCCGTAATACCGCAGTGCCATTAAAGCTTGAGTATAACCAGCTTGTTATCCCTGCGGCAGCCTCTGTTTAGGGTGAAAGTGTACAAAATGCTGCTGGCGCTGGGCAGCCCCATCCGCGCATTGTTACCGTGTTGCCGCCATATTGTGACAAAAATTGTCCGATACCGACATTTTTGGACAGAATTGGCGGCGTGCGTGGCGTGGCATGTGCGCCCTGCATAGGGCTAGTAATGCCAAATAAACAATTGATTTATATCGTAATTTTATTTTTATTGTGGTGTTGCCGCATTGTTGGCATGCGATATGCATTATTATCGCTGCAAGTGGCCTATACCGGACAGAAAAGTCTCTTAACGGTGTATAACCCTAACCATTAAGGTAGAGAACTATTATGAATATTCAAAAGAAAGTACAGAAAGGTTTTACGTTAATCGAGCTGATGATCGTCATTGCGATTGTCGGCATTCTCGCGGCGATCGCTTTGCCTGCTTATCAAGACTATATTGTTCGTTCTAAGATGTCAGAAGCGATGGTAACCTTGTCAGAGGGGAAGACGTCCGTGACTGAGTATGTAGCGTCGACAGGAACTATTCCCGCTCAGGCAGACGTCGCGGTGTTTGGCCTCGATTTGACGAGCCCAAGGCCAAGTGGCGATATTATTGAGAGTGTATCGGTCATTACGGATCCGGCCAACGATTTAGTATTTGTCAGTGCCAATGTCTACGACAGCGTATGGTCAGGCGGCGCGAAGGATGCAGCCGTCACAGCGGCTGTTGTATTGAGGGGCGAGAAAAGCGCAAATGATTCCACCCTCGTCTGGACCTGTGAGACCGGGAACGCAATTACCGGCGGTGCAATAGCGGTGGAATATTTGCCCGCCAACTGCCGCTAGTTAGCCCAGTCTTCCAATGGTTAAAGCCCGGTTACACCGGGCTTTTTTTGGCCTAAATTAAGCAGAATTCAGTGTCGTTTTAGAGGACAGGCTTTGCCTCTGGCCTTATAACGCTCTCGCTTTTGCCTCGCGCCGCCGCGCATGCAACACCGGCTCGGTGTAACCACTGGGCTGTTGCTCGCCGAGAAACACCAGATCGCAGGCGGCCTGAAAGGCGATGCTGCCATCAAAATCGGGTGCCATGGGGCGATAAAGAGGATCTCCGGCGTTTTGTGTATCCACAACCGCTGCCATGCGCTCGAGTGTCTCCCGCACCTGTTCTGCACTGCAGACACCGTGACGCAGCCAGTTGGCAATGTGCTGGCTTGAGATGCGCAGTGTCGCGCGGTCTTCCATTAAGCCCACCTGATTGATATCAGGCACCTTAGAACATCCCACACCCTGATCAATCCAGCGCACCACATAGCCCAGTATGCCCTGGACGTTATTATCTAATTCTCGCTGAATTTCAAGCTCACTGAGGCCGTCGGCGCCTTTGAGCGGAATGCTCAGAATATCGTCCAATGCGGCACGCGGCGTGCCCAATAACTGCGCTTGGCATTCGCCAACATTCACCTGATGATAATGCATGGCGTGCAGCGTTGCGGCGGTCGGAGAGGGCACCCAGGCGGTGCTGGCGCCGGCCTGCGGGTGTGCAATCTTGTTTTTCATCATGTCTGCCATCAGGTCTGGCATGGCCCACATCCCTTTGCCGATCTGGGCCTTTCCCAGTAATCCGCAGCGCAGGCCTGTATCGACGTTCCAGTCCTCGTAGGCAGAGATCCACGGTTCCTGTTTCATCGCGCCCTTGGGTGAAATGGCGCCTGCATGCATGCTGGTGTGTATCTCGTCGCCGGTGCGATCCAGAAAACCAGTGTTGATAAATACGAGGCGCTCGCGCGCTGCGCGAATACACTCTTTCAGGTTTACCGTGGTGCGCCGTTCTTCGTCCATGATGCCTATTTTCAGCGTGTTGCGGGCCATACCCAAGACGTCCTCGATGCGGTCGAACAGGTCACAGGTGAACGCGACCTCATCTGGGCCGTGCATTTTAGGTTTTACAATATAGACGCTGCCCTGTGGCGAGTTGCGATCACTGCCGGCTGCCTTGTTCAGGTCGTGCAGCGCAATCATTGCAGTGAACATGGCATCCATAATGCCCTCTGGAATCTCATCACCGTTGGCATCCAGTATGGCCGGTGTTGTCATCAGATGGCCTACATTGCGCACAAACATCAGGCTGCGGCCGGCCAACACTAACTCACCACCAGCGGGCGCAGTAAAGCGGCGATTTGTGTTGAGACGACGGGTCATAGTGTTGCCGCCTTTATCGAAGCGATCTTCCAGATCACCGCGCATCAGGCCTAACCAATTGCGGTAGGCAACGGTTTTGTCCTCGGCGTCCACGGCTGCAACGGAGTCTTCGCAATCCTGAATGGTGGTGAGTGCCGCTTCCAGTACGACGTCTTTGACGCCTGCCGGATCAGTTGCGCCTATGGGACTTGCCGGGTCGATTTGGATTTCGATATGCAGACCGTTATGGCGCAGCAGGATGCTGTCAGGTGCTGCCGCGTCACCGCAATAGCCGCGCAGCTGCGCAGGTTCTCGCAGTGTGCTGGTTGCACCATTGTGCAGCGCGACCTGCAGCGTGCCTCCCGCTACAACGTAGGCTTTCGCATCGGCATGGCTGCCCTCTAAGAGGGGGCAGTGGCGGTCGAGAAAGTCTCTCGCGTAGGCGATAACTTTATCGCCGCGCACTGGATTATACGCACCCGCGCGCACGGCTCCGACGGTCTCTGGGATCACGTCAGTACCATATAAAGCGTCGTAAAGGCTGCCCCAGCGAGCATTGGCGGCATTGAGTGCGTAGCGCGCATTCATCACCGGCACCACCAGTTGCGGTCCTGCCAGCGTCGCGACTTCCTCGTCTACGCCGGTGGTAGAGATGTCAAAGTCTGGCCCCTCATGCAGCAGATAGCCAATCCCTTGTAAAAATGTCTTATAGGCGTCGCGGTCGTAGTCATTACCCGGATGTGCCTGGTGCCATGCGTCGATTTTGCCCTGCAGATCTTCTCGGACCTGCAATAAATCACGGTTACGCGGCCCCAGAGTGTCGACGATAGATTCTAGGCCCTGCCAGAACTGAGCGGGCGTAACCCCCGTACCAGGGGCGATGTCTTTTTCCAGCAGTTGGTTGAGAACATAGGCAACCTGCAAGCTCCCCTGTTGTATACGATCCGTCATGCTGATCCCTCTATGAAAACGATGGCCTAGGCGAACCCTAAGACGCTAACAAAACGAGTGTAGATGTCAGCGTAAAATTTAGCGAATTTATCGTTTTTATCGCCGCCATTAAAGAGGTGAATGCTGCTACAGCGTTGGCTCCTGTCCATTAAGCTCTCTGGCGGTGTCTGCAATCAATTTGCGCAACCACTTGTTAGCGGGGTTATGTTGTAACAGCGGACTCCACGCCATTTTGAGTTCTAGCGGTGGAATTTCCAACGGCGGCTCACGCAATACCACGCGTGGATTGTCCAGTTTGAGCTGTGCAGCGCGGGTTGGGAGGGTGACGATCAGATCGTTCTGTTCTGCCAATGTCATCGCCGCTTGGTAGTGTCGCGTGAATACTCGGATTTGTCGTTTCTTGCCCAGTCTGTTGAGGGCTGCATCGACCCATCCCAAGCGCTGCACGTCACCCGGGTCTACGCCTACTCCAACGCCCATGCCGGTCTTACTGACCCATACGTGGTTGGCTTTAAGATAATTTTCTAAGGTGAAATCCTTCAGTACGGGATTTTCCGGACTCAGTACGCAGGTAAAACTGTCATCCCATAAGTGTATCTGGTGGAAAGATTGCGGCATGGAGTCGAACCGGTTGATCACCATATCGACCTTGCCGCGTTCAACGTCTAAAAAACTGACGTCCGAGGGCGTCATTAAATCGAGGGTAAGCCCCGGTGCTAGGTTGCGCAGTTTTCCCAGCACACTGGGAAAGAGCGTCGACTCCGCATAATCACTAGCCATGATGCGAAAAACCCGCTGTGCCGTGCCCGCTTCAAAATCTTGGCGAGATTGTACCGCCTGATCGACTTTACTGAGGACCTCACGCACCACAGGCTGCAACTCCAGAGCGCGCTCCGTCGGCGTCATGCCTTCGCTGGTTCGCACCAGTAAGGGATCGTTAAACAGTTCCCGCAGGCGGCGCAGGCCGTTACTCATGGCGGGTTGTGACAGGTTGAGTTGGTTGGCGGCCTGGGTCACGTTGCGCTCACGCAGCAGCGCATCCAGGTAAACCAGCAGGTTTAGATCAATCCGATTGACTTTCACGAGACGCTCCGCATTCATTTTATGAATGAAAGATATGCTAGGTATTGGCTGAGGGAATTATACTCACAATCTAGCAATTGCCAACACTGCGCATGGGTTGTGTGCATCGCGGTTGGGTTTGTGCGTGTGCGGCATCATGTATACTGCCTACAGTGACATCCCCTTGGAGTGGTTATGACCCCGATTTCGACCCCCGATCTATCGGATGAGGCACCCGAAGTCTGTGCCCTTGAATTGCAACTGGTTAATTATGGACAAATCCGGCAATTTGGGGGCTCGGTAGTTACCATCAAATGCCACGAGGACAACTCACTGGTAAAGCAATGTGTTGAGGAGCCTGGGCTGGGCCGCGTTATCATTGTGGATGGCGGGGGGTCTATGCGGCGTGCCCTGCTGGGTGACCTACTGGCAGAGAAAGCGTCAGCCAATGGCTGGAGCGGCCTAATTATTAATGGAGTTATCCGCGACGTGGATGAAATTGGCCGTACTGCTGTTGGCGTGCAGGCATTGGGCAGTTGTCCGATCAGGACTGAAAAGCGCGGCGTGGGGCAGCGCGATATCGACATTCACATCGGCGGCGTGGGCATCGCACCGGGGGATTATCTTTATGCCGACAATAACGGTGTGATTGTCAGTAAACGGTCTTTGCTCTAGTGACACCGCTGAGTGTGGCATGCGCTTTCACAGCAGGCGCATGGATAGATCGAGCGGTTTACAGTCTTTGGTCAGCGCGCCGATTGAAATAAAGTCCACACCGGTTTGCGCAATAGCGAGCAAGGTTTCTGCGGTGACATTGCCAGACGCCTCCAGTTCGACGTGCCCATTCGCTAGGCTGACGGCTCGCGCCGTATGCTCAATAGAAAAATTGTCTAGCAATACTCTGTCGCAGGCGGCGGCTAGCGCCTCTTCGAGCTCCGAGAAATTTTCCACTTCCACTTCCACCGGTTTCCCTGGCGCGTAATTCCGGGCCGCGGTGACTGCTGCAGCAATACTGCCGCAGGCAGTGATATGATTCTCTTTGATCAGGAAGGCATCGTATAACCCGATGCGGTGATTGTGGCAGCCACCGCAGCGCACGGCGTATTTTTGCGCATTGCGTAATCCGGGAATGGTTTTACGCGTGTCCAACAGCTTTACGTTTGTGCCGTTCACTATATCTGCATAGTGACGACTAATTGTTGCTGTGCCCGACAGTAACTGCAGAAAGTTGAGCGCACAGCGCTCACCGGTGAGTAAACTCCGAGCCGGACCTTCAAGCGTAAACAGGGTGTCGTCTGGGTTAACTGTTTGCCCATCCTGGCGGTGCCACTTAACGCTCACGGACTCATCCACAGCAGCGAAAACAGCATTTACCCAGTCCTGGCCGCAGAGCACGCCGTATTCACGGCTAATAACATGGCCTGTCGCGCGTATCTCTGCGGCAATCAATGCGGCCGTGATATCGCCACTGCCCACATCTTCTGCTAAAGCAGCATGGACATTTAGCTGCACCACTGCAGGGTCGGGTGCGATGAGTTGGATTTCGGACTGACTCATAAGACAAACGTGTGTAGCGTAAACGTGGCGCGATTGTAGCAGTTACTGATGGCGGCTGTTAACTCCGATTGCTGAATGCATGTGGTCTGCATACTGAGCGCAATTCAGAGTAGACTCTTAAAAGTCTGGTCGGTAACAATTGTGAGGAATAACAGCAGGCATGCAATACACACTGGAACAGGGTTGGTTGCGCGAGGCGAGGCGTGTGCTTTCACCTAATTGTGAGGTGCGGCCATCAGGCTGCACCCCAGAGCTATTGGTTATTCACAATATTTCGCTTCCGCCGGGGTGTTACGGTGGTGACAGCATAGAACGATTTTTCACGAATCGTCTGGACTGGAACGAGCACCCTTTCTTTGAAGAGATTCGTGACATGCAGGTGTCGGCACATTTGTTGATACAGCGCGATGGTGGCCTGGTGCAATTTGTCAATTTCAGCGCACGTGCTTGGCATGCCGGTCACTCCACTTACAAAGAGCGCAGCGATTGCAATGATTTCAGTATTGGTGTCGAGCTTGAGGGCACTGATGATGATCCTTATACCGATGCACAATATGCAGCTCTATTAGGAGTTACGAACGCTCTGATAGCCCAATACCCGGCTATGGGCCTGGACAAAATTGTCGGCCACTGCGATATCGCACCGGGGCGCAAAACGGACCCAGGGGCTGTTTTTGACTGGCAGCGTTATCGGCAGCAGTTGCAGGCGACAGGCCGTCGCTGAGTTTTATCGAGTTAATTGTCACATTATCACGGCGCTTTCACGCTTAACTGCTAAGCTTTAGCAATAACGAGCCTATATTTTGCAACCGTTCAACGGATATCAAAATCCATGATGAGGCGTGCTGGCACGGATTTGACCCTTCCTTCAATCGTTGCTGCGCTGGGAGGTGCGCATGCGAAGTCGGACCTCGTGCTTACCATTATATTTCATGCTGATACTGCTCGCATTGGACACAAGGCTATGGTGCCACTGCGAAGTGGCGATGCCCCATGGGTGCTGGGGCGATACAGCCCTCAGTTCACCGGAACCTGCGAACAGATGCCCGCAGGGCTCGATGACGTCTATGTCAGTCGCAGCGCCTTGCAATTTCACTATCAGGGTAAACGCCTTATGATTTGTCGCTTTGATACAGCTAGTCGATGCCGTGTCGGTTCGGCAGAGCTGCACAGCAGTGTCGAGCTAAGCAGGGAGACGTTGTTTGAGGGCATTCCTCTGATGCTCGGTCACAGTATTGTGCTTCTGCTGCGACTGACCAAGCGCGGCGCTGCAAGGCATCAAATCAGTGCTCATTGTGCTTCGCTGCGTGGCCAAAGCGATTGTATGGAGACCCTTAGACAGCAGGTCGCTCGCACCGCGAGAAGTGATTTAGACGTGCTCATTCGAGGAGAAACGGGGACCGGTAAGGAATTGATTGCGACTGCTATCCATCAGTCTAGCGAGCGCGCCAGCGGACCAATGGTTCGTGTCAATATGGCCGCAATTCCTAGCGCGCTCGCGGTGTCCGCTTTGTTTGGCAGCGCGCGCGGTGCCTTTACCGGTGCCGATAGGACAACCTCAGGTTATTTTGAGCAAGCGGAAGGTGGCAGCTTATTTTTAGATGAGATTGGAGATGTCGCTTTGGATGTTCAGCCGCTGTTATTGCGCGTTTTAGAGCAACGTGAAATTCAGACAGTTGGCGGACCAATAAGACGCGTCAATGTGCGCGTGATAGCCGCTACTGATGCGGCGCTTGCGGGCAAGGACTGTCAGCTTAAGGGGGCACTGCGTCATCGGCTTGGAGCCTGCGAGATTACGCTTCCTGCGTTGCATGAACACCCGGAAGATATGGGTGAACTACTATTGCATTTTCTTCAGTGCAGCGCCGCGGAAGCAAAGCGCACAGAGTTATTACCGCATGCGCAGAGTCCGGCGCGAGACATTGCCGCTTGGGCAATATTGTTTTTTCGGCTTGTCCGTTATAGCTGGCCGGGAAACGTTCGTGAGCTAATCAACTTTGCCCAACAAATCGTTCTTGCTAGTGAGAACATCCCTGTTTTAAATGAAAACCTGCAGTTAACACTCAGCAGCAAAACCGCTAACGCGCAGTCGGCAGAGGGGTCCTTGTCGCGCCGTAAAATTCACGATATCGACGATGAGACATTTGATCAGGCAATGGTGTCCAATGGCAGTGAAGCGTCGCGCGTCGCTTTGCAGCTAGGCGTGTCGCGGGGCGCAGTGTATCGACGTATTAAACGGTCATCTCGCTATCGATTGGCCACCGAAATTTCACCCGGCGAGCTACAGCGAGAATTGACCCGGCACGGTGGTGATAGCAGAATTGTCGCAAAGCAGTTGCAGGTGTCGGTCAATAGCTTGCGCTGTCACCTGCGTAATTTACGTCTTTTTTATACCTGATAGCATGAAGGGTGACAGCACAATTGGTCCCTATCGCATTTTGCGACTGATTAATCGGGGTGGACAGGGCAGTGTTTTCCTCGGCTATGACAAGCGATTGCAGCGTAGAGTGGCGATTAAGATTTACAAGTTTGACAGCGAGGACAGGTCTCGTAACTCGCCGCAGCGTGAAGCGCAGTTATTGGCGAGTATTCACAGTGACACGGTGGTACAGATCTACGATGTTATTGAGTCTAGAAAACGCCTTGCTCTGATCATGGAATATGTACCAGGGTTGAGCCTTGAAAGTTTGCTCGCTGCAGTTTGTCCCTCGCTGGCAAGTGTGCTGGCGGTCGGCGTTGACATTGCCGGTGCGCTTACGCTCACCCAGCAACAGTGCATCGTGCATGGCGACGTAAAAGCTGCAAACGTATTGATTACTGAATTCGGGCGGGCCAAGCTTGCCGATTTCGGGATTGCGAGCATTATCGGTGAGCAGCCATCACGGCAGTGGGAGGCGGGCAGCTTTGATTCGCTGTCTCCAGAGCAATACCTCGGCCATCCGTTAGATGGACGCGCCGATTTGTTTGCGTTGGGTTGCCTGCTTTGCCGCATGCTGAGCGGTGAGCAGCCTTTTTTTCAGGGTGGGCGGCCTGATGTGAATTCGCTGCTAACGCAAGCCGCGCGCCCCCTGAAGGACCTTGTGGGCGGCAACATGGAGTTGCCTGATCAGTTGATGGGGCTGATCGATGGGCTTTTGGAAAAAAATCCCGCTAACAGGGCCAATCACGCGGACGAGGTGAGGCAGATATTACAGTTCCTGTGGCTTGAATCTCGTTCCTACTTTAGCTCCAAATCTCCGGTAACAGTAATATCCTCGACACCTAAGGGCGAGGCCTGGCGGGGACAGCTGGCCTCGCAGCATTTCGGCACCAGAGTCACCGAATTCTGGAACCGTGACACAATGCCCCGTTAGCCCGTTAGCCCGTTAGCCCGTTGGCACCGCTACTGCTCTTTCCATTGTTATTGTCTTCATGCTTCGGTGTGAGCAAGTTGGTTCACGGTTTAACCTGCAGGGTATCGTATTACCAGCTATGTCAATGCAAAAGTGGCGCTATATCACGCGCAGTGCGACGCTGGAACTTATCGCTGATCTACACAAAAGCGACGCTGCACGCCAACACCATTTGAGACAGGAAATATAGTGGCGTGCCCCACACGCCATTTAATCTGGAAGAAGGTCGGATGAACTGCCGCCGGGCCACCGCTAAGTCAGAGATAGCAAAACCCCAAGCACCGATGATAATTATGACGGCGGCAGGTTGCCCTGCTGTCATGCCGGCGCACAACAGCATTGCCATGATAACGAGGATGTAAAGAGTGACGGGACCTTTCATTTCTCGATTCACGTGCGGGATCAGCCAGCGCCACACGAAGACAAGCATTATGAGGGCAGGCAGCAACGTGATACCGAGGCCCATAACATTGCTAGGCAACTGGTAAAAAGCCGCTGCGAATAATAAATGACCACATAAAAAAGCGCCTAGGCCCGCCAAAAAATACCGTTCGCGGTCAGACATAAGGAAAAGGTCGCCCAGCAGACAAAAAACCAAGGCTGCGAGCAACCAAGTACCGTAAGCGCTGCTGGTGGCATGAAGGGATAGAGCGAACCAAATAAATGCCGCAGACGCCAGTGGTTTGAATAGGTAACGTCCGGCGCGAACTTGGTGATAATCAGACAGCACTAGCGCTATTACGGTGACACCCGAAAAAAGTGCTATCGGCAGTAGCGTGGTTAACGGCGCCGCTTCAGAATACATTGCTTTTAATGCTATTCAGTAATAACCGGTTTTGAGCGGCATCAATGCCATACTGATCCGCGATCCGCACGAGGAAGCCGGTGATGTAGTCAATTTCGGTACGCCTATCGCTCTCTATATCCTGCAACATGGAAGACCGGTTGCGCGCGGTCGCCGCGATCACGTCTGCAACTCGCTGCGGCAATGCTGTTGCAATACTTTCAAAACCCGCTGCGCGCGTGATCTGGGAAACTTCCTGGCACAGCGTTGCAACCTGTTCGCGCAATTCCTGGCGCTGGCCCAACTCGCCGTTCGTGCATCTGTGCACGGCGGTTAGAGGATTGATGATGCAATTGATAGCCATTTTTGACCATAGTGCGGCCTCAATATCGCTATCCCACAAGCAGGTGTCAATGGGATCAGACCATTGATCAAACCATGGAGGGGGTTTTTTTTTGCCCTGTTTGCCAATGCACGTCTTGCCCCGACCGGTATGCTGAATATGCTGCGGCGCTAGACAGCATGCACCCTCGGTAGTGGTACCACAAAAAATGTTCAGGTGTGGCCAGTCTTTGCCTAACTGCTCAGCAATGCCGATGCCGTTGACCATTAGCACTACGGTGCTGTCCGCGCTCAGCAGATGGGCGACGCTCTCCACTGCATAGCAGGCATCGTACGCTTTTGTCGTGACCAGAAGATGGGAGATCGGTTGACGAGTATCAGGCGTGACAACAGGCAACTGATATTCTCTGCGTATACCGTCACAGTCTATAGTCAGGGGCATCGATGTCTGTTGTGTCCCCCTGCGCATCAGCAGCGTAATATCGCAACCATTGCTATGCAGTCGCCCAGCCTGCAAGCAACCGATGGCACCGGCGCCCAGTATATGCCAGTGTGCATTCCGCGTAGTCAAAATGGGTGACGTGGTATTGAAAACGGCTCGCGGCGCATTACTATATACCCTCTATGTTCAGCGAATTTGGAGAGAGACACTATGCCATCGTTTGATGTTGTTTCGGAAGTGGATATACACCAGTTGACTAACGCTGTCGACCAGGCCGCAAGAATTGTGGCTAATCGGTTCGATTTTAAGGGCATAGAGGCTTCCTTTGAGCGTGACGATCGCAGCGTAGTACTCGCCGCCGAAGCGGAGTTTCAGGTGAGCCAGATGGAGGATATGTTGCGCGCTGCGCTGATCAAATGCGATATTGATCCAGCGGCTATGGACGTCTCGGACATGCAGACGACTGGCAAGGCCGTGCGCGCAACGGTCGTGCTGCGCCACGGATTAGATGCGAGCCAGTGCAGGGCGATCGTCAAGCGGATTAAGGATGCAAAGCTTAAAGTTCAGGCTCAGATTCAGGGTGATCAGGTGCGGGTGACCGGAAAGAAGCGCGACGATTTGCAGCAGGTGATGGCGCTGTTGCGCAACGAAGACAATGGCGCACCGGTGCAGTTCAATAATTTTCGCGACTAGGTTTAACCCTGTGACAGTAGGTTTGTGAGTGCAGCTGACTTATTCTCTATCGCCGCCGCGTTTAACGCCGGTGTTTCCAGTGCCAGGTACCAGAGCAGTTCCAAGTAACGGTATATGCAGCTGTATTGATCCAGTAGGCTACGCTCCTGAGCGTCGGCGGCTCGTCCCAAGTAGGCCGTTATCAGAATTTCTGTATCTACCTTAGACAGTAGGTCACCGTTGACAACTACCGCGAGGTCGTACCAAGGACTTCCCATGGCGCAGTATTCCCAATCGATAGCCCACAGCCTGCCAGCGCTATAAATACGGTTAGCCTGCAGCAAGTCGTTATGACACAGGACAGAGTTAGACGGCGTATGGTTAATCTCCGATAGGATCTGTACCACCTGTTCTCCACTTTTTTTCAGGCCAGCATTCAGTGGCCGGCCGTTGCGTTGCAGCCGCTTTTGATACTGCAAAATCCGTTCCGCCAGATTTAGACGATGATGCCGGGCAGGCAGTTGATGTATGGCACGCAGTAACTGCCCAACGCCAGTGACATCCGCATTGTATGACGCTTCCGGTGCCAGATAGCCGCACACGAGGCTGCCGAGCTCAGGATTGAAGTAACATGGAGCGGGCGCTAGTCCCGCGCTGTGAGCTGCTGCAAGCGTGGACCATTCTATTTGGCGGTTGAGCCCATTGGATACAGGGTCTAGCCCGTCGATACGCACAACGAAGTACTGCCCCGCTTCAACGAGCACGCTAAAATTGCTGATGCCGGGTGCCAAGGTGCGTACGACGCTTGGGAGGCGTGTCAGCGCCGGCGCACATCGCCAGTGCGGCCACTGCGACAGTGTCTGCTCTAACTTCAACTGTATGGTGCGCGGCAGTGTGCTGACCATGGGCGTTGCCTCTGAGCATTGCATGATCAGTATAGGCCGCTTACACTCATTATCCAATATAGCCAAGTGTGGACTATGCCGCATCGTAAAGACAGCGCGCCTTTGACACTAAGACGGCCTAGTGCAGTAATTGTATGAACCACGCTAGCCCCACCACTATGGTTTTTTGAGGGGCTGCCGTCAGTATGCTTGACATTGTATGTAGGAAAAATTAGGACTGGGCTCCGGGCGTCAAAACCAGTGATCCATTGTTATTTGAAAAGCGGTCTGCGCCGCAAAATCCCGAGTCTGTGCAGATAGGCGGCCCCGATAATTGGTGCCGGCTAATCGGCCAGCGATTGGCCCAACTAACTGCGACTTAAATTCACGCCTCGGCGGGCGGGCCGTGTGGCAAATAGGTAACCCCCTCTCAATGTATAAGAACTTATTATCTAGTGGGAAAATCGGGCAGCTGGCGTTGCGCAATCGCATTATTATGACGCCCATGGGCAGCAATCTATCTGAAGCGAATGGCCACTGTGGTGAGCGTATACAAGCTTACTATGAGGCTCGCGCCGAAGGCGGTGCGGCTATGCTGATTGTCGGAGTGGCTGCAATTGCCTGGCCATCGGGTGCCTGCAATCCAAATCAGGTGGCGATCTCTTCCGATGAGTTTTTACCCGGTCTATGCGAGCTGGCCTCGCGCATTAAGCGGCATGGCTGTCGAGCAGCGATACAGTTGCAGCATGCGGGTAAGGTAGCGGTCTGTGATATTGCCGCGGGTCGTCCTATGCTAGTGCCTTCTATTCCCGATAGACCGCGCGATGAAATGAGTGCGGCTTTGACATCAGCGGAAATGTCAGCCTTTGTTAAATCGTACCAGAAGAAGGGCGCAAAAGCCGCTTACAAAGTTGCAGATCGTGATGATATTCGTGAGTTGATAGAGCATTTTTCTGAAGCGGCTGAGCGTGCTCGCCGTGCAGGTTTCGACGGTGTTGAATTGCACGCCGGTCATGGCTATATCTTGTCTGAATTTCTCTCCCCCAGTATTAATCGTCGGGACGACGAATATGGCGGTTGTCTTGAGAATCGTGCGCGCCTGCTGGTGGAGGTGATCAAGGCGGTGAAAATCAGGGCAGGTAGTGATTTCCCCGTATGGTGCCGAATAGATGCACTGGAGTACAGGATCGATGGCGGGATTTGTCTTGCCGATGCTGTTACAACGGCTGCACTAGCAGAGACAGCCGGTGCCGATGCAATACATGTTAGCGCTTACGCGAACCCAGCTTCCGGTGCGGCTTTCACCGAAGCGCCGCTAGTGCATCGCAGCGGTGGTTATCTGCCGTTTGCGGCCGCTATTAAGGCTCGATTGCGTATTCCTGTGATCGCGGTTGGGCGCATCGAGCCCGAAGTTGCCGAGCAGGTATTGGCCCGCGGTGATGCCGACTTTATTGCCATGGGCCGTAAGTTGCTCGCCGACCCACAGCTGCCTAATAAATTAATTCGTGGACAGCAGGCGAGTATCCGCCCCTGTATTTACTGTTACACCTGTGTCAGTCGAATCTTCGTCAATGAACATGTGCATTGTGCAGTCAATGCGCGCACCGGTTACGAGCACGAGATCGTGCTTCTGCCTGCGCTGCAGTCACGGCATGTGCTCGTGGTCGGAGGAGGCCCTGCCGGCATGGAAGCTGCGCGCGTGGCCGCACTTCGCGGGCATCAGGTTACGCTAGCTGAGCAGCGTGCAGATTTGGGCGGCACGGTTTTCTTCTCCTCTATTGTCTATCCAGAAAATGGCAAGCTCACTGGATATCTGGCGGCGCAGGTAAAAAAATTAGGTGTGGATATCCGTTTGAGCACCGCAGTCGATGGTGGGTACTTGCGAGCGTTGGCGCCAGATGTTGTGTTGGTCGCTACAGGAGCGCGTAGGGATGCTCTGGCTATCCCGGGCGCAGAGCAGCCTCACGTTTTCAACGGGGATCAATTGCGCGCTCTGATGACGGGTAGCGATTCTGCGGCAGTGAGCGATAAACTCTGCGGTTGGCAGGTCGCGCTGTTGTCAGTAGCGGGCTTATTGGGAATTACTAAAAATGCGCACTGGTTACGGCGCCTCAGTTACTTGTGGATGCCATTGGGAAAACGCGTGAGTATTATCGGCGGTGGACTTGTAGGTCTGGAGTTGGCCGAGTTTTTGGCACAGCGTGGCCGCGATGTGACGGTGGTAGAAGCGGGCGAAAAATTTGGTACGGAATTAGCCATTGTCCGGCGCTGGCGGATGCTCGAGGACCTAAAGCAGTTGGGCGCGGTGCTAATTAATAGGACTGATGTGTCGTACATCAAAGCACAGTCTCTGGTACTCACGTGTGACGGAGTTGAAGTGGAAGTAGTGGCGGACACAGTCATTTTGGCCGACGGCGCCACGGGTGATTTATCGTTGGCCGACTTGAGTCAGAGCCTTGGCTATGAAACACATATTGCAGGTGACTGTGATGGGGTAGGCTATATTGAAGGCGCAATCCACAGCGCTCATGCTGTTGCGCGATCCCTGTAAGCATGAGCCTGCCGGCTAAAGCGTGTGGAGGCAATAGTCGTTGACTACTGTATTGTTGATACTGTTTTTTATTTTCGGCGGCGTCGCGTTGATGGCGATGTTGGGTGAGCGATTTACCAAATCGGAAGACCCGCAACAGTTGGCTCGGCTGCAACGTTGGTTGGCGCCATTAGTCGGGCTGATGCTGGTTCTGTCTCTGTTGGACTACTATCTTTAGCCCTTTGATCTACCGGGACCCTATGATGAATAAACCGTTGGTTGGGCTGCGCATATTGGATCTGACACATATGTTGGCGGGCCCGTATGCCGGCATGATTCTGGCCGATTTGGGGGCGGAGACGATTAAAATTGAACCTCTGGCCGGCGAGGGGACGCGCGCGCTACTGGCAACGGACCCTGAAAACTCACTGCATGGAATGGGTGCCTACTATCTGACTCTTAATCGCAACAAGAAAAGTGTCGCGATTGATCTGAAATCTGAAGGCGGTATGGCCGTGTTCAACCGGTTAGTCAAAGCTTCGGATATCGTGTTAAGTAATTTTGCAGCGGGTGTGCCACAGCGTCTGGGACTGGACTTCGATACGCTCAGCCAAGTCAATCCACGCATCATTACCTGCACTGTTACCGGGTACGGATCAGAGGGCCCGGGGGCCAACCGTCCTGCCTTTGACCAAGTAGCGCAGGCTAGTGGCGGCGGCATGTCTATCACGGGGCCCGATTCGGGGCATCCGATGCGAGCGGGTATACCCATTGGCGATCTTGGTGGCGGTATGTTTGGCGTTATGGGTATTCTGGCGGCGCTTTATGAAAGAGAGCGCAGTGGTGCTGGCCAGCACGTGGACATCGCCATGGTCGACTGTCAGATATCCATGCTTAATTATATGGCGACTATGCATTGTCTTTCTGGTAAAGATCCTCACCCTATCGGTAATGCACATTTCGTTCATGTGCCATACGATACGTTTTGCTGTGCCGACGGCGTTATTGTTATCGCGGTGATTACCGATAATTTTTGGCAACACCTGAAGAGTGTGGTGAAGTGTGTCGAGTTTGACAATCCGCTGTATGACACGCAGCCCGGACGGTTCAGGGATAGAGCGCTTATTAACAGGTGGCTTGGCGATGCCTTAAAATGTCAAAGTTGCACTTACTGGTTAGAAAAACTGGAGAAGCACCGTATTCCCTGTTCTCCGGTTAATAGCATCAGCCAGGCCTTGTCCGATCCTCAGGTGCTGCATCGCAACATGGTGGTGGAGCTTCGCCACCCTGATGGCGGCAGCACTCGCGGGCCGGGTAACCCGATTAAGCTGTCACGCACCAAGGAGGAGAGTTTTAGCCCTGCGCCAATGCTGGGTGCGAATACAGACAGTGTGATGTCTGAGCTACTGGGTTTGACGGCAATCGAAATCACAGCATTAAAGGCACAAGGAGCAATCGGGTGATAGTAGAAACGCGCACCGGCACATTAGTCGAGGCAATGGCTGAAGGACTGCAGGTAGCACTGCTAAGCGCCGAGAAAGCAGCGAGTGCCAATGGCGCCAGGATTGCCTCCCTGACACGCTTGTCCGGCGGGGCTAATATGGAGACCTGGTCTTTTGATTGGGTAAAGGCGTCTGACATTGAGCCTTTGATTCTGCGGCGGTCGCCGGGCGAGGCGCGAGACTTTGAGCATACGGTAGGTGAACTCATGCTGAAGGATGAGGCTGCACTGATCGATGTGGCTGGCCGCTATGGTGTTCCTGTGCCAGCTGTGCGACTGGTTTTGCGCCCTGAACATGCGCTCGGTCAAGGCTATATTATGAGTAGGGAACGCGGTGAGGCGCTGCCTTTTCGCCTGCTGGCGGACGATTGTTATCGAGACGCGCGCGAGGGATTGGCTTTTCAGTGCGGCCAGACATTGGGCCGTATCCATAAGATTCCACTGGAAGCTCTGCCGGTAGGCTTGTCCGATCACAGTGGTGAGCTTTTGTTCAAACGTGCCCAGGACATGCTCGATGCACATGGAAATCTAGCACCTGTGTTGCAATTGGGGCTCAATTGGCTGCGGGATAGGCCGCGTCGAGAGGTGCCGCGCACGCTAGTGCATGGAGACTTTCGCAATGGGAATTTGCTAGTAGATGAAGCTGGATTGGTTGCCGTGCTGGATTGGGAACTGGCGCATCTGGGTAATCCTGTTCAGGACCTTGGTTACCTGTGCGCCAATGTCTGGCGTTTCGGCTCGCCCAAGCCGGTAGGCGGTTTTGGTGATTATGCGGATCTTTTGGCAGGCTATAAGTCTGTCACCGGTATTGCACCGCCACTCGCGGATATTCACTATTGGCAGGTACACGCTGCGCTGTCATGGGGAATGGTCTGTCTGCGCATGCTGGAGATGTATCGAAACGGTGAGGATTCCAGTCTGGAGAGGGCAGCCGTAGGCCGGCGCCTGTCGGAGGCTGAAATCGATCTTCTGCTGTTGATGGAAGGAGACTGTGTATGAGTGGTACTGAGTCGGCAGAGTTGTTAGCGGCCGTGCGCCAGTTTTTGCGTGAGGAGGTGTTACCCGAGTTGGACGGCTTTAAGGCATACACTACTAGGGTGGCGGCTAATGCATTGGGCATTGTGGCAAGGGAAATGGAGATGGGCGCTGATTTAGCAGAGTTGGACAAGCAAATAGCCTCCGCACTTAACCTTGACGCGCAGGCGGGCCCCGTTATGCGGCAAATTGCGCTTGCCCTGCGCGATGGCACGATGGATGAAGACCAGCGAATACTCGAGTATCTGAAGCAGCGCACGTTGCACGCCTGCGCTATTGATAACCCAAAATACTCCGGTCTGCATCAGGCTAGGTCCCGCTGGGTGCGATAGTGCGGAGGCGGTTTTTCATGCCCTAGTGATCACTTATTCAGGTCTTCTCTTGGGTGGGTATACGGGCATGTCGCTCTGCAATGCCGACAAGCATGTCTGATTACCCTATAAGCGCAGTGGAAAATCAGACGGATATTCTTTAACTAGTTGATTTTATGAGCCTATTCCGATTTTCATCTGCCCCTGTGGGTGGCGCTGAGGCGGCGTCGCCTCGTGTCGCTGAGGAAAAGTCCGATATAAATTCAAAAACTGCCCAAAAGTACAATGTTTGTGTCGGTCGGCAGCGTTAGGATTAAGCCTCGAGGTAAAGTAACATGCTCGTGAGATTAGAACGTAGCCGATGCACAAAATAAGAGAGTAAGCGTTATGGCAAACAAAATATGTTTTTTAAGCTTGTTGGTGTTTATCGTTGGTGCGGTAAACGCAGCAGCAATGACGCTGTCTGAATCGCAAAACCAGACGGTGGATGGTGAGAATTTTACGTTTAATCTCAATCCCGGCGCCTACCAACAGGGGAGCCTCAGTAGTTTTACTATCTCGTTGCAGGGGGGGTTTAGTAATACCTCAACGCAGTTCACGGGGATTACTTTCGGAAACGACTTTCAGGGAGACTTTGATATCAATTCCACTGCGGCTTATGGTGTGGAGGTAAAAGGCTTCAACAACTTGAATACATATCGATACAAACTAGATTTCAACCTTGATGCAGCGCAAACGGCCGCGTTTATGAACAATAGCGTCGTGGGTATTAACTTCGCCGATGGGGTAATCGCCTCGTGTGGCTGGTGGAATTACAGTGTTTGTGTCGCCGGGCAAGATGTGGCGCCCTATGCGGCCGTCGATTTTACTTACGATGCAGTGAGCAATGTTCCTGTCCCTGCGGCAGTTTGGTTGTTCGGTTCGGCCCTAATTGGGCTGATGGGAGTGGCGCGACGCAAAAAGGCTTAGAAGGCCAGCCGATACTAAAACCCGCTTTGGCGGGTTTTTTATTGCTTAGAATTTGATGCCTGCAGCAGCTGAAGCCTTGCTGTGGTAAACCTGTCAATTACTATAACAAGAAGTGTCTGCAATCACAGGCTAGATTCTTACCCCTTTAGGCGCTTTTTTATCCATAAATTTAAACATGTAGCCTGCTACCCGGCGTTTCTGTATCTCTTCCGTACCCTCGGTAATCCGATAGCGGCGGTGATGGCGGTAAATATGCTCGAAAGGGGCATGGCGAGAATAACCGAGTCCGCCATGAACCTGCATGGCCTGGTCGGCGGCATCGCAACACAGTCGGTTGGCGACGAAGTTGCACATAGATATCTTGTCGGATACCGAAAACGCGCCATGAGTATCCATTTGCCAAGCCGTTTTGTGTATCAGGGCGCGCAGCATTTCTGCTTGGGTTTGAAGCTCCACCAAAGGAAATTGAATGCCTTGGTTATTCGACAGAGGTTTGCCAAAGGGCGCCCGCTGCATTGCATAGTTCACGGATTCATTAATACAGTACTGGGCGGCGCCGAGGGAAGACGCAGCTTGGCGAATGCGATTTTCATTGAAAAAATGCTGCACCACTTGCAGAGCTTTACCTTCACCGCCAAAAATGCAACTGTGCGGTACCTTCATCTCCGTGAAAGACACCCTGCCGTGGTCCGTTGGCATATTGAATGTCCACAGCATCTCCTCGATTTTAAACCCCGGCGTGTCAGTTGGCACGAGAAACGCCGTTAGGCCACTCGCGTTGCCAGCTTCGCCGCTTGTTCGCGCGATGACTAGTATGTGACTGGCACGATGAATGCCCGTATTCCACGACTTTTCGCCATTTATTATCCACGTGTCCCCGCTGCGCTTGGCAAAGGTTCCCATATGCGTCGCATCTGATCCGTGGGCCGTCTCGGTAATGCCGAATGTGAAGTAGCGACGAAGTTCACACAGGTCAGTAATCCAATCGATTTTTTGCTGTGCCGATCCGTATTGAATCATCAACAGTAATCCGACATTGTTGCCAACGATGGAGTGTTCATTTTGTAAATCGTTGTGCAGTCCAAGTCCCCTGCAGGCAAGATGTTCACGGATGATTGCCATTTCCAAATTGCTGCCGTCTTTGCCCCCGTACTCTTTGGGAGAGGAAAAACGAAAGTGTCCTGCGGCATCAGCTCGTCGCTTAGCCTCCATTAACAACTCTTCCCATTTTTCGTCGGGTAGCCCGTTTTTTTCCCAGTCTGTGCGCGCATCCTCGCGACGGTGGTCAAAGAATCGATTATTATCTTCTTGCATTTGCAGTGGGAGAATCTCGTGCTCAATAAAGTGATCGAGTTCCTGCAGATAGCTCGTCAAGTATTCGGGAATATCGAAGTTCATCATGTGCTGGCTCGCTGGTTCATCGGTCTGTTGTTGCTGGGCCCGTATTTTGCTCTCGGTCTATCTCGCTCGCGTAGTAGCGCGTGAGTAAGTGAACAAATCCTAGTTTTAGAGGTCATAAGACAGCGAGTGCGTTCAACTCCGGCACAGGTAATCCTTAGACCAGTCATTGTGATAACAGCCTGAGTATCGGTGAGGCAGGAGTAAAAGTCACGCTTACCCTCTAATACCGCTCAAGATGTGCTAAATTGGGCTGTGTTAGACAGGCATGACCTTTGGCAGTTTGTTGCGTATACGGGAGTTTCAACTTTGAGCGGCTCACCCTATAATCAAAACCAATATAGAGCCGCGGAAATAATGCCTGCGGGGGACTCAAGGGAGTAATGGGTGCCAACTGATTGGCTTAGTAATTCTAGCGCGGTGTCGCAGCGCGTAGGTGTGATGGTCGCGGGTGCCGTGACCGCAATGGCACATCCGCGCCGTATGCGTCGGATACGCGACGTTATCTTGTTGCTGCTCATTGTCTGGATGCTGCTGTCGCTTACTCAACTGCTGTGGGCGTTAGTTCCCAATGCGCAAAGCGCCGGTGTTGCCTCGCCCAAAGTCGTTAACCCTCTGTCAGCCAGCGGCTCCAAGGCGACTGTTGCGCCTGTTGACATCGATCGCATGGTGGCTTGGCATTTGTTTGGGGAGCTCGGTGCAACGGCGCAGGCGGTTATTGAAGCGGCAACGCAGGTCGAGGTTGATTCCCGCGAGGGTATAGAGGATGGCGCTAGGGAAACCTCTCTGCAACTGAAGTTGCGCGGTATTGTGGCCTCTACGGAGGACGGCCTGGGGTATGCCATTATTGAAAATGCAAATAAACAGGCGATTTATGTGGTCGAAGACAAATTGCCGGTGCGGGGCAATGTAGTATTGGCCAAGGTAATGCCGCGACAGGTCGTTCTGGACAATGGTGGGACCTATGAATTACTGATGCTGTTTGAGGAGTCCACTTTGGGCACGGCGGAGCTAATGTCGGCTCAGGCCGCGGCGCCTGCGGTCAGTGAAAATATCGATAAGCGCGGTGATGATCAGGCTACTCGATTGGCTCAGAGTTACCGGCAGCGTCTGTACCAGAACCCTCAGTCGCTAGCCGAGGTGGTTAATGTCAGTGCCGTGCGCGAAAATGGGGCGCTGCTGGGTTACCGTGTGAGTGCAGGGAAGGATCAGGCACAATTTGCGCAATTGGGATTTAAAACGGGCGACGTGGTGACAGCTGTAAACGGGGTAAGCCTCGATAACCCTACCAATACTATGGTGCTTTTTAATGACATGCGTTCAGCTCAGGAAGCGGTATTTGAGCTGAAGCGTGATGGACAGGCCCTCACATTGAGTGTCAATTTAGACGATGGTGGGACTTAGTGAAACTTTTTGAAAGGATACAATTTTTCGTGAAAGCGACAACTCGACTCCGTCCTCTGACGGCAATTATATTGCTGTCTGCTCTAATGCTGGGTAGTGGATCACTGCAGGCACAAGATTATACGATTAATCTGAAGGATACCGATATTCGAGAGCTCATACAGTTTGTCTCCGACGCAACCGAGACGACCATCGTGGTCGACCCTGCGGTTAAAGGGAAGGTGAGGGTGATTTCATCCAATCCCGTATCGGCAGCCGAGTTGTATGAACTGTTTCTGTCAGTTTTGGAGGTTCATGGCTACACTGCGGTGCGATCGGGCGACATAGTGCGTGTGATACCCGCTAAAGACGCTCGTTCGGCGCCGCTTGAGGTTAGTGATGATCGGTCCAATATGGTCTCTGATGAATATATGACGCAGGTTATTCGGCTGGAGAATATTTCAGCTGCGAAACTTATACCGGTACTGCGACCATTGGTGCCACAGCAGGCGCATATGGCGGCTTATGCTCCGAGCAATGCCATTATTATCTCGGATGTCTCAGCTAATATCGACAAGATTAGGGACATTATCGAGCGCATGGACAAATCTGCCGTGCAAAAGACAGATATTATTAAGTTGCGCTATGCAGTGGCAGAGGATGTGGTAAGGATGCTGGAGCAGCTTAACAAATCGGCTGCCCAGCAAAGCGGCAGTGAGCAAGACGTGCTGCTGGTTGCTGATGCGCGCACTAATAGTGTACTTGTCAGCGGTGATGAGTTAGAGCGGGCGAGACTGCGAAAACTGGTCACTCATCTCGATACGCCATTGGAGCAAAGCGGCAATGTGAAGGTTATTTACCTGCAATACGCTCAGGCCAAAGACCTTGCTGAAGTGCTGACCCGAGTGATGAAGAATATCACAGAGTTGGACACCGGTGATGGAACACAAGCGGCAAGCAGAAGCGGCAGTAAAACCTCAACAATAGAGGCCGACGAAGGCACTAATGCGCTAATTATCACCGCCGATGCGGATGAGATGGCCTCTTTAGAGGCGGTCATTCAGCGCCTAGATATTCGCCGCGCTCAAGTGTTGGTGGAAGCCATTATTGTAGAAATGGAAGTGGTCGACGGCCAAGAATTGGGGTTACAGTGGCTGTTTGCCGATAACGATGGTGTGTTTGGTAGTAACATTACCCGGGGAGATGCTCGGCTGGGAGGTATTGCGGGCTCACAACTATCCGACGACGGTGGGGATACTCCAGACGGTGTTGATTTAGGCGGGTTGGCTGCGGCTCTGGCCGGGACGGGGGGCGTGTCCCTTGGCTGGGCTCAGTTGGATCGGATGGGTTTATCCATGACGGTCATTCTCAATGCTCTCAATGAAACGGCAAATACGAATATCCTGTCTACCCCCAGTATACTGACATTGGATAATCAGGAGGCTTATATCACGGTGGGGCAGCAGGTGCCCTTCGTGACTGGTTCGTTCACTAATACCGGTGCGGGCGGCGATGGTGCGCAGAATCCTTTCCAGACGATCGAGCGAGAGAACGTCGGCATTACGCTGACGGTGACCCCGCATATCAATGACGGTGATTCGGTGGTGCTTGATATTATGCAGGAAGTTTCCAGTATCAGTAGTGTGTCCGTGATTGCATCGGACGTGATTACTAATGAGCGTAAAATACAGACCAAGGTATTGGCGCTGGACGGTCAAGTAATCGTTCTGGGTGGGTTGATCAAGGACGATGTGCAGGACGCGCAGCAAAAAGTGCCGCTATTAGGTGACATTCCCTATCTTGGCCGGCTGTTCCGCAGCGATGCAGAAAGGGTCAATAAACAAAACTTAATGGTGTTTATACGCACCACAATTATCCGTGACGACGAGCAACTGGCGGGCGCCAGTGCCGAGAAATATCGCTATATTCGCGACCAGCAAGCGTTGCGCAAAGAAAAAGGGCTGCTGTACTTAGGCGACGCAAATCTGCCTATGATGTCGGAGTGGGAAGAGCAAATGCAGCAATTGGATCAAATTAAGGCGAGTGCCAATGCGCCGGGTGCGCCCGCATCGCAGGTAGATGGGCGGTGAATGAGCCGGTGGTGCAGGCGGTCATGGATACGCCCATAGCGAACGTTGCGGCAGTGCCCGGGCTACCTTTTACTTTTGCTCAGCAGTATGGCGTATTGTTGGATGCAGCCGAAGACGGTTCTCCCGTGGTAGTGCATGCTGGAAGGCCACAGGTTTTAGTGCTGACTGAATTGCGTCGTATTCTCGGTAGGTCATTTACGTTGCACGATGTATCCGAGAGCGATTTCAAGCGGAGGCTGACGCTGGCGTATCAGCGCAATAACAACGAAGCTGTGCAAATGGCTGAAGACATTGGTGCGGATGTTGACCTCAGTCGCTTGGCGGATGCCATTCCTGATTCCGGCGATCTGATGGACACCGAAGACGACGCGCCTATTATTCGTCTGATTAACGCCATACTGTCGCAAGCGGTGCGTGAGCAGGCCTCAGATATTCATGTTGAAACCTTCGAAGATCGGCTGAGTGTCCGTTACCGTGTGGACGGGGTCTTGGCGGAGGTGCTATCGCCAAAGCGCATGTTGGCACCATTGCTGGTGTCACGGTTAAAAGTGATGGCGAGGCTGGATATTGCCGAGAAGCGCATCCCTCAGGACGGCAGAATTTCAGTCAAAATAGCGGGTCATTCAGTGGACATCCGCATGTCGACGATACCTTCTGCACACGGTGAGAGGGTGGTGTTACGACTGCTCGATACAGCGGCGGGACAACTAGAGTTGACGCAACTGGCTATGAATACTCAGGTCCTTGCGGCATACAAAAAGCACCTGCACAGCCCGCATGGCATTATCCTCGTAACCGGCCCTACTGGTTCAGGTAAAACAACGACACTGTATGCTGGGCTTGGTGATATCAATGAGAGTTCACGTAATATTCTTACCATTGAAGATCCTGTTGAGTATATGCTGCCTGGCATCGGTCAAACTCAGGTTAACGCCAAGGTCGATATGACCTTTGCGCGCGGGTTAAGGGCTATTTTGCGTCAAGATCCTGATGTGGTGATGGTGGGTGAAATTCGTGATCGGGAAACCGCTGAAATTGCAGTGCAGGCCTCATTAACTGGCCACCTCGTGCTGTCGACCCTACACACCAATACGGCGATAGGCGCCATCACTCGCCTCAAGGATATGGGCATCGAGCCTTTCTTGCTGTCGTCTAGTTTAATAGCGGTTATGTCGCAGCGACTTGTGCGCTTGCTATGCTTGGATTGTAAGGAGCCCGCTGAACTAAACCCCGCGGAGCGGGAATTACTGGGCATTGGGTCAGGCGAGGGGCACCAGAGTGTTTGTCAGGCCAAGGGCTGCGAGAACTGTAAATACACCGGATATCGCGGTCGCACGGGTATTTATGAAATAATCGAGATTGATGATGCCATGCGCCAGATGATCTACAGTGGCGCTAATGAGCAGGATATTTTGCACCTGGCGCGCCAGCATTATCCCGGCATAGAGACCGATGGTCGGCGCCGGATAATGGCAGGTGAGACCAGTATTGAGGAAGTCATGCGTGTGACTTCTATCGTCTGACCTATGCCGTCTGAATCGTGACCGCATATCGCTATCAAGCCCTTAACGCCGCGGGCAAACTCATCAAGGGTGTCCTCGAAGGCGATTCCGAGCGGCAGGTTCGCTCGCAGTTGCGTGGTCAGGATATGCGTCCGGTTGAGGTTGCCGAGGCTAACAGCACGGCACAACCCGGCAAATCGGCATGGGATTTTTCAGTTTATTTTTCGCGTATCAGTGTCAGCGATCTTGCGCTTATAACTCGTCAATTGGCGACTCTGATAGAGGCTAATCTGCCACTGGATGAAGCACTGCAAGCTGCAGCGGAGCAGAGTCGCAGCAGTCGTATTAAGGGCATGCTGTTGCAGGTGCGCTCTCGAGTCGCTGAGGGCCACACACTGGCATACGCGATGGGGGAATTTCCTAGCGTGTTTAATGAAATGTACCGTGCCATGGTAAACGCGGGTGAGCATGCGGGTTATCTGGGCCCTGTGTTGCAGCAGTTAGCAGATTACACAGAGCAGCGGCAGTACACTGGCCAAAAGCTGCAAATGGCGATGATTTATCCTTTTATTCTGCTTGGTGTCGCGATTGCAGTGGTGTTGTTGCTGCTAGTGTTTGTCGTGCCTGAACTGGTTGGTATTTTTGCCCACAGCAATCGTGAACTGCCTGCGCTGACGCGCGGTCTTATTGCGACTAGTGATTTTTTTCAGCATTACGGTCTCTGGCTGGTGATGGGGGCGATCGCAGTGGTCTTTATCGCGCGGCGTTTACTGCAAGATCCGCAGCGCAAAAAACGTTGGCACCGCTTTCTGCTTCGCATACCGGGTATCTCACGTGTGCTGGTTTCCATGGATACGGCGCGCTTTGCTTCAACGCTCAGTATTCTGATGGCCAGCGGCGTGCCTTTGCTTGAGTCCCTGCGTATTGCAGGACAAGTGCTAACCAATCTGGTGCTGCGAGAGGACAGTGAGGCGGTGTCTGAATACGTGCAGGAGGGGGCGAGCTTGAATCGCGCGCTGCGCGAAAGTGGCCGTTTTCCGCCTATGATGGTGCACATGGTGGCCAGCGGTGAGGCCAGCGGTGAGTTGGAAACCATGCTTGACCGGTCGGCGACAAATCAGGAGCGGGAGCTGGAAATGACGCTCGGGACGATGATGAGTCTGTTCGAGCCACTAATGGTAGTGTTCATGGGGGGAATGGTTCTTACAATCGTTCTCGCTATTCTGCTACCCATATTTGATCTTAATACGATGGTGAATTGAACAATGAAAGAAAAACGTAACTCGGGGTTTTCCCTAGTAGAAATTTTGGTGGTGCTGGTCATTATGGGGCTGCTGATCAGTGTGGTCGCACCCACCGTGCTTAACCGTGCTGATGATGCCAGAGTGCAAAAGGCGCAGGCTGACTTTAACGCCATAGAGACGGCACTGAAGATCTACCGGTTGGATAATTATGTCTATCCGACAACAGAACAGGGGCTGCAGGCACTGGTAGAGGCCAGTACACTCGCGCCTGAGCCGCGAAACTTCAAAGTCGGTGGTTATCTCGAAGAGGTCCCTGTTGACCCATGGGGGCGTCCATACCTTTATCTGAGTCCGGGCGAGCAACGTTCGGTGGATATTTATTCACTAGGTGCAGATGGTCTGTCTGGTGGTGAAGGTCAAAGTGCCGATATTGGTAACTGGAAAGAAGAGGACTGAGCTGCTGTGCGCAGTTATTGGGCGGCCACAATATGCGGCAGGTGTCGACCACGGTGCTGAAGCCGCAGAGCGGTTTTAGTCTGCTGGAGCTGTTAGCGGTTTTAGTGGTCATTGCGTTATTCACGTCATTGGCGAATCTTACCGTCACGTCGGGCGGCCAGGACATTCAGCTGCAAAGTACCGTGTATAAGCTTGCAGACGTCGCCGGCTACGCGTTGGACGAAGCGCAGATGACGGGTATTGACTATGGACTATTGTTGCAGGAGGAGCAGAAAGCGGGCGAGGCCATCTACAGCTATCGATGGTTGGAGCGTGGTGCCGACGGATGGGTTGAACCCCTTGGTGGTCAGGAGTTGTTTGCGCAACAAAGACTGCCGCTAGGTATCGCACTTGAACTGGTGTTGGAGGATGCGCCGTTGATCGAGTTGTCTCTGGATGATGAGGCAGAAGTTATTATCCCGCAGGTGGTTTTTTACTCTAGTGGGGAAGCAACCGTCGGCTGGATCAATGTAATTCAAGCGCAAGATGGCGAGTTACTGTGGCGCATCGAATGGGATCTGTTTGGCCGCTTTGAGGTGCTGCGACGCGGCGAGGCAGAGGTGGAAGACTAGTGCGTGGCAAAGGTTTTACGCTGGTGGAGGTGATGGTGGCGCTGGCGATTGTCGCTGTTGTCTTGCCGGCAGTATTAATGGCGCTGTATCAGCAGGTAGATGACACCGCCTATTTACGTGATAAGGCCCTAGCGCATATGGTGGCACAGAACAAGCTTGCGGAGATACGCCTTGTGATTGGTGCGACACAAAATCTGTCCGCAGGGAAGGACAATGGTTTCGCGACAATGGCCGACCGAGATTGGTATTGGTGGGTTGAAACGAAAACAACTGAGGTCGCCAATTTTTTTCGTGTTGAGATCACTGTGTCGCTTGAGGAGGAGCAGCAGGAGCAGCCCCTTTATGCCCTGACGGCTTTTATGTCGGGGGACTTTGCAGGTGATCCTGATGGCTTGTCTGGTGAGTAAGCGACGGTCAGCCGGTTTCACCCTGCTAGAGGTGTTAATCGCAATGGCCATTACGGCCTTTGTTGCCTTAATCGCAACTACCAGTCTTTCTAGGGTAATGGATGGTGTGCAAAGTCTGCGCGCAACGGCGGATCGAACTTATGAAGTGAACCGTGCCTGGATGATTATTTCGCGAGACCTGCGCCATTTTTCGGAGCGGCCTGTACGTGACGAATTTGGGCAGATTGAGCCCGCCCTTACCGGCGGCTTGCTGGCGCGCTTCCCACTGAGCTTTACGCGTGCTGGATGGCACAACCCTAATGCTCACCCGCGTAGTAATTTGCAGCGCGTTAATTATCGCATCGAAGATGAGGCCCTATGGCGTGATAGCTATCCTGTATTGGACCGGGCGGCGGATACTGAGCCTTACAGCGTGATGCTGCTAGACGGCGTAGAGGATATGCAACTGATTTTTTTGGCTTCACTGACGGAACTACAGATTCAGCCGGGCGGGGCAGAGCCCGACACCAGCAATTGGTCAGCAAACTGGGTGGTCGATGTCGGGTCGTTAGACACTGAACTCAGAAGTCCGATTGGCGTTGAAATCAGCCTACGGTTGCAAGGCTGGGGTGAGATGAGGCGTTTATATGCATTGCCGCCACTGTAAGTCTCAGCGTTTGATTTCAGGTCAGCGCGGGGCCGCGCTCATTTTTGCCATGTTAGTGTTTGCGCTTGCGACGGCGCTGGTTGTGGCCATGAAGGGCGAGTTTGAGCGTTTTTATCAACGTACTGGCAATATTCTGTTGGACGGGCAGTCACAGGCCTACCTGCGCGGAGCGGAAGACCTTGCAGGAATATTGCTGTTAACCGATTATGATAGTGATAAAAGAGCGGGCGTGTGGCGCGATGATTTAAATGAGATATGGTGGACCAAGCCGGGTAACCCTCCGCCCACCTATGGGCTAGACGGGGAGGGCTGGATGAGTGGTTCTTTAGAGGATTTGCAGGGACGATTCAACCTAAATGCGCTAGCAAAAACCGTGTCTGGCGACAGAACTTCGGACGTCAAAAAGCGTTTTACGTCGGCGCAGGAGCAGTTCATTCGATTATTGCAGGCACTGGGAAATCCCGCCGTCAGTCAGCAAGAAGCAATAACGATCACTGAGTCGATAAGCGATTGGCTCGATACCGATCGGGAGCCTCTTTTAGATGGCGCAGAAGACGATTATTATTATGGGCAGACGCCAGGATACCGCGCGGCCAATCGCAACATGTCCAGCGTCAGTGAACTGCGCGCGGTTGCGAACATCACGCCAGAAATTTATCGAGCGCTATTGCCCTGGATTACGGTGTGGCCCAAGGAGGCAGTAAAGCTCAATATACACACCGCACCCGCGATGGTATTGCGCAGTATTAATGCCAAGGGAGACCTGAGTCCGCTTACCGAGGCAGAAGGGGCATCTCTTGTGGAATACCGCGAGGAAACTGGTTTTGAGGATAAGACCGATTTTCAAGCTAACCCGGTATTTGATGGGAAGCGAGACGATATGACAGAGATCTTGGCGTTGTTAGGAGAAAATAGCGATTACTTCTTGCTAGAGGCACAGGTGGAGGTTGCCGGCAGGAGCACGCGCTTGTACAGTGTGATCAATCGCAGCGACCGTAACATTGCTACTATCGCCAGGGCCAGCGGTAGCCTATAGATGAATCCTTGGTCAAATAGCGAGATATATCCGGAGAAGTCCTCAGTTGTGAAGATACAGGTTTGCATAATATGGCCATAGTACGTTTGGTCGAGGGTCGGCTCGCATGGTACCCGCCCGGTGCCAGTGCGGAGCCGCAGTGGCTGGATGATGCTGCTGCTCGAGAACATCTGCGCGCGACATTGGCTCAGCGGCAGATTAAAGCCTGTTTTGCGGCGCCGGGTGAAGATGTTCTTCTACTGACGTTGTCAATTACGCCTGATGAAAAAAAACATATCAGTAAATCTTTACCCTATATGCTAGAAGAGCAGGTTGCTGCAGATGTCGATACTCTGCACTTTGCTTCTACTCCGTTGCAGGAAGGTGAGTATGCAGTGGCTGCCACAGCACGGGAAAAAATGGCACAGTGGCAGGTACTGTTGTCAGATTTTCCGGGTATCCAGCGATGGCTGCCGGAGCCACTTCTGCTGCCATGGCAGCCTGGCGAGTGGTGTCTTTTACTGGAGGGAGACACTGTCATTTTCCGCGTTGGCCAGTGCAAGGGGTTTACTGCTGAAAAAGATCTCTTAGAAGCGCTGGTACAGGCCATGCTTAACGAGGCAGCTCCGCCAACTGCGGTGATTGTCTACGGTGTGGATCAAGAGGCTGACACGAATATGCTGCCCACTGCGCTGCGCGAGCGTCTGCAGTGGCGTCACGGCAATCTGAGTGCAGCGATGCTACTGAGCAAAACCGACGAGGTAAACCTTAACTTGCTATCTGGCGACTTCGCTCCGCGCTTGCCCGTTAGACAGTGGTGGCGACAGTGGCGCGCGGTTGCCGCGGTATTGGCAGCTGCATTTGTCCTGCAATTGGGTGCGGTTTATGCCGACTACCGCAGTCTGTCAGCGCAAAATATAGCGTTGCGCAGCGCGGTTCAGGCTAGCTATCGCTCGGCGTTTCCCAGCGGAGTGGTGGTAGATGCAGAGAAGCAGTTGCGTCGGCAACTGGACGCACTGGGAGGAACAGGCAATGGCGTTGGTTTTGTGAGTTTGATGGAACGTGTTGGTGCCGCAATTGTCGGGATGCCGGGCACCACTATTGCGAGTATTAACTACAACGACAAGGCTGGTGAAATGCGCCTTAACGTCGTCGCCGCAGATTTTGAAGGTGTTGAGAAGTTACGCAGTCGGATGAATGAAGCTGGACTCGAAGCGGTAACTGAAAGTAGTAATACGAAGGGCGATCGTGTCAGCGCGCGCTTGCGAGTTAAGGAGAGATCATGAAGGAGTGGTTTTCTCAACTCAACCAGCGCGAGCAGCTGAGCCTGGTTCTACTCAGTGTAGCATTGCTTCTGTACCTGCTTTACATACTGATTTTAGTACCGCTGAAGAGTGAGCGAGAGCAACTGATAGCGCAAAATATTGCTGTCATCGAGTCTCAAGGCCGCGTAGATGCGATGGTGTCGCAGCTGCTACAGTTGCGTCAGGGCGGCGCCAAGGGGGGTGTAAAGCGTAACCTGACGTCAGTAATTAATCAGTCTACGTCTCGCCTGCAGTTGCCCGTTATTCGTCTGCAACCTAATACTCGCGGTGAAATTCAAGTGCGTATTGAAAATGCTTCTTTTAATGACGTATTGAAGTGGCTACATGAAATGGAATATACCGAAAGTCTGCTGATACGTGAGGTGTCTGTGACCCCAGCTGCCGCCGCTGGGCGCATTAACATCACCGTGCGAATTGCAGAGGCTGGATAACGTGAAAAAGTCCCGCCTTCTGTGGATTGCAGCCCTGATTCTGTTGTTTTTTATCAGTCTTTTGATGTCGGCGCCTGCTCGTCTGCTGAGTCATGTTGTGCCGCCTGAGCAGGTGCTGATGCGCGGGTTGAGCGGTACTGTTTGGCAGGGTGGCGCCAGTAGTGTCATCGTGCATCTGCCGCAGGGCTATCTGCAGTTGGGCGCGGTGCAGTGGTCACTAAAGCCGCTGTCCCTGTTGCTGTTAACACCGCATCTGACGGTGAACAGTGAGTGGGGTGAGCAGAGGTTTAACGGTGAGTTGGCAGTGCGCGGTCGAAACGATTTACAGATATCCAATGCGGAAGCCCAGCTGAGCGCAACTCTATTAGGCCGTTTCGCGCCCGTATCAGTTGTCGGAATGTTTAATCTGCAATTGGATCGGCTACAGTTGCGGGAGGGTTTACCGTATAGCACTTTGGGTCGTTTGGTTTGGCAGGATGCTGGCTGGGAGTCTCCCCGTGGCCTTGTGCCCCTGGGGAGTTACGCCCTGGATGTCGAGCAGGCGCCGGCAGAAGCGCTGCGCGGTGAGGTGATTACACTATCGGGACCACTGCGCGCTAGTGGCAGCTTGGAGCTAACAGACCGGCGTTACGATGTCGATATACTGTTGGACAGCGACGATGCGTTGGATGGGCAATTGCAGGCAATGCTGTCTTTGATCGCTGTTCCAGAGGATGGGCGTTATCGTATCAGTTTAGCGAGAGACTTATAGTTCTTGGTATAGACCTGTTGACCGTAGTGACATCATCTGCTGACAGAGTGACGTATACTTTTAAGTTGTGGTGAGATTATTGTGAGAGAAAGACAAATATGAGCGACATCGATTATAAGAAATATGAATGCGTGATCTGTGGTTTCATCTATGATGAGGAGGAGGGCTTGCCAGATGATGGCTTCCCCCCGGGGACGCTGTGGAAAGATATACCAGAGGACTGGGAGTGCCCAGATTGTGGAATAGGGAAAGCAGACTTTGATCCTTATGTGGCATAGTTTTTGATTCATTATTGTGCCCACAGTCGACTATTTTTTCCCGCGATAGCGGTGTCCAAGCTAAGAGGCTTGCTCAGCAGAACCTCCTATGACAGCGAGTGAAAAGCGCTTGGCGGCAGTGCGCCAATTGATGGTGCTGGAAAATTATGATGCTCTCGTTGTGCCCCACGCGGATGAGTATCTCGGGGAATATATTCCTTTGCGCAACGAGCGCTTGCACTGGATGACTGGTTTTACCGGTTCTGCCGGTATGGCGCTGATACTGCGTGATAGAGCGGCAATTTTTGTGGATGGTCGCTACACGGTGCAGGTGCGGTCACAAGTTCCGTCTCATCTGTTTGACTATTATCACCTCGCCGATGACCCTCAGGCTCAATGGCTGGCTGCTGCGCTCCCTGCGGGTACTAGAGTAGCCTGCGATCCTCGCCTGCACAGTCTGCAATGGTGCAGGGATACAAAAAACACGTTGTCTGATGCTGGTGTGGAGCTTCTGCTCGACACTGATAATCTGATTGACCGCTGCTGGCTGGATCGGCCCGAGCCCGTCTGCAATTCTGCGCTACTGTTGGATGAGGCTTTTACCGGAGAATCCAGTGAAGATAAGCGTCAGCGTATCGCTGCTCAAATTGCGGCTCAAGGTTGTGACGCGGCGCTGATATTTGCTCCTGATTCCGTTAGCTGGTTGTTGAATGTTCGCGGTACTGATATGCCTCAGTTACCAGTCTTGCAGAGCGTTGCGATACTGGAAGCCTCGGCAAAAATGACGTTATTTGTCGATGCTCGTCGGCTGCCAGCGGGCTTTTATCAGCACGTTGGCGATGGCGTTACGGTGATGGATGAGTCCGATTCTAGTGACGCATTTGCCGCCTACGCAAACCATAAAGTATTGGCTGACGCGCAAAATGCTGGCGCCTGGGTGCAGATGGAATTAGCGCGCTATGGTGCGACATTGGTGCAGGGAGAAGATCCCGTTTTACTCCCCAAGGCGTGCAAAAATGCGCTTGAACTGGCGGGTACCCGCAGTGCCCATATTCGCGATGCTGTAGCGGAGATTCGTTTTCTGGCCTGGCTAGACGGAGAGGTGGCGGCAGCAAGGCTGCATAACGAAGCTGAGTTGTCAGATTATTTGTTTGGCCTGCGGCAACAGGGCGAGTATTTCCATGCTTGTTCTTTCGACACGATTTCCGCTGCGGGAGTCAATGGCGCTATGTGCCACTATAACCACCTCAATGGTGTCCCTGCTCGCTTAGAAATGGACACCGTGTATCTTTTCGATAGTGGCGGTCAGTATACTGATGGAACAACCGATATTACGCGTACCGTCGCTATTGGCGATCCGGGGGCAGAGGCGCGCCGTCTGTTCACGCTCGTTTTAAAAGGTCATATCGCCCTCGCGGTGGCCCGCTTTCCTCCTGGGACTACAGGCACGCAACTGGATGCGCTGGCTCGGCAGTATCTGTGGCGCGCGGGCTACGATTATGATCATGGCACAGGCCATGGCGTAGGCGTCTTTCTCAGTGTCCACGAGGGCCCGCAGCGCATCTCTAAACATCACAACGGTGTTGCGCTGGCTCCAGGCATGATTGTTTCAAACGAACCGGGTTATTACCGTGAAGGTGTATTCGGTATGCGATGTGAAAACCTGCAGGCGGTGCGTCTTTCCGATTCCGATGTGGGGGAAATGCCGATGCTAGAATTTGAAACGTTGACGCTTGTACCCTTCGACGTTCGAATGCTGGACACAGCCTTGATGGACATTGAGGAAGTCGAGTGGCTCAATAGTTATCATCAAAGTGTGGCCGCGGCTATCGGTCCTTTGCTGTGCAGTTCAGATCAGAATTGGCTGCTGCAGGCTACAGCAAAAATCAGTGTCTGAATCCGCGCGACATTCTGTGTAAACTGTGTCGATAACACTTGTCAAGGATGCGTGATATGGCAGCTGCAGCTGGTGCTCATTGGTCTTCGCGGTTTGCCTTTATTATGGCCTCAGTGGGTTTTGCTGTCGGGCTTGGCAACATTTGGCGATTTCCCTATGTCACTGGTGAAAATGGTGGCGCGGCATTTGTGCTGGTCTATCTTGCGTGTGCTTTTGGTATTGGCGCTCCTATTTTGATTGCAGAAATGCTGGTCGGTCGAAGAGGGCAGGGTAGCCCCCCAATGGCCATGGCTGTCGTCGCTAAGGAGAGTGGCCGATCCAGGCACTGGCGGTTGGTCGGCACCATGGGTCTGCTCGCTGCATATACCATTGAAATAATCTATGCGGTGGTGGTGGGTTGGGTGCTTTGGTATCTGTTTAAAGCGGTTACCACTGGTTTTGTAGGTTTTGATGGCGTTGTGGCTAATGCTGAGTTTGCGGCAGTATTGGACAACAACGTCGGCATGCTTGTCTGGACGTTGGTCGGTCTGAGTATCACAGGCTTGATTGTATTTGCTGGCGTGAAGAATGGTATTGAGCGCGCAGTTATTGTGATGATGCCGCTGATGTTTATCTTGCTGCTGGGGCTGGCGATTTATAACTACTTCGTCCCGGCAATTGACTCTCAGCCTCACGGTTTTTCACAGGCGATTACGTGGCTGTTTACACCTGACTTCAGCAAAATCGGATTTGGCACTGTGTTAGCCGCTATAAGTCAGGCTTTCTTTTCGCTGGGTGTGGCAATGGCGGGAATGATGGTGTACGGCGCTTACCTGTCACAATCGGTGTCTATTGCTCGGTCCATATTAATTGTGGTCATGGTTGATACAGTCGTGGCTTTGCTCGCTGGCTTGGTTATTTTTCCAGTGGTGTTTCACAACGCTCTGGATCCAGCCGCGGGTGCTGGCCTGATCTTTCAGACGCTGCCTGTGGGGTTTGCACAAATGCCCGGGGGTTACTGGTTTAGCGTGTTATTTTTTCTCATGCTGTCTGTGGCCGGTATCACTTCTATGGTGGGCCTCGTCGAGGCGGTTACCGCATGGATAGAGGAGCGTTTTAATCTTCCACGCCATCAGAGTACGATTCTGGTGGTGGGTTCGATCGCTGTTCTCAGCGGTTTCTCAATTTTATCTTATAATATTTTGTCGCATTGGGCTTTTGCAGGCAGAAATTTTAATGACGTTATGGACGTTTTTTCTAATCAGATTTTGCTCCCTCTTGGTGGTTTATTGATTGCAGTGTTCACCGGGTGGATCATGAAAAAAGAAGCTACCCGTAGTGAATTGAACTCCCTGTCCACTTACCAGCATACAATCTGGTACTTCCTTATTCGGTATATCGTCCCGCCTGCAGTGCTGGTGATCTTTATCATGGGCATCATTGATTAGAGCGGATCTGGGCCATAGAATCCATTTTAGACTTTAGCAAAAGCTAGGCAGGCGCTGTTGGAATATCCTGAAATGGGATGCCTTTGTCCGCCCGCGGTTCCTGTGGCAGCCCCAGTACTTGCTCAGCCAGAATATTACGCATGACTTCATCGGTGCCCCCTGCTAGGCGTACGCCAGGTGAGAACAGTACCTGCTCCTGAAAGTGGGCTCGCTCAGGGCTCAACTGTGAATCTTGAATAATCCCGGCTGGACCGAATATTTGGCAGGCAAAATTCGCAATTTCTTGGTTCATTACTGCTCCGACGAGTTTTCCAAGTGATGCTTCCGCGCCCGCGATACCGCCTTTGGCAACGGCGGTTAACATGCGCTTGTTGACCGCTTGGAGGCCAGCATATTGGCTGTACCACGTTGCTAGTCGGTCGCGGACGATAGGGTCGCTGACAATTGGCTGCCCGTTCAGCTCCAGTGATTTGACCAGGTCTAGAAACTGCGGAAAACCGGTCGGCTGCACACCGCTGATCGCCAGCCGCTCGCTCATCAACACGGTTAGCGCGCCGGTCCAGCCTCCACCGACCTCGCCCAATCGATAGTCGTCAGGAACGATGGCGTCACGGAAGAAAACCTCGTTGAAGTGTCCTCCTCCATCCATTTGCTTGATGGGGCGAACCTCCACGCCGCTTTGACGCATGTCGATCATAAAGAGGGTCAGGCCTCGATATTTTGAGACGGAGGGATCCGTACGGGTTAGTACGACGCCGTAATCTGAATACTGAGCACCCGAGGTCCAAATTTTCTGGCCGTTGAGAATCCAGTTACTCCCATCGAGTTCTGCACGGGTGCGCAGTCCTGCCACGTCTGAGCCGGCACTCGGTTCGCTGAACAATTGGCACCACACATCTTCGGCACTGGCCATTCGTGGCAACAGTTCGCGTTTCGCTGCTTCGCTGGCAAAGTGCATGATTGCAGGCCCGCAATTGCCGATGCCGATGACAAAATGCGCGTCCCGCGTTTTGTAGTGCTCTACCTCTTGCGTCCATACCACTTCGTGCAGCGAGGTGAGTCCTGCGCCGCCATACTCTTTGGGCCAAGTCAGACAAGCGAAACCATCTACAGCTTTCTTTTTGTACCAGTCCTGTGCCTCCTGAAACGCAGTATCCCCCTCCATCCCCATGTGAAGTTTGTCAGTGCGCGGGGTTGCGTTCGCTGCTAGCCAGATTTTTACGTCGCTGCGAAAGGCAGCCAGTTCAGCTGTGTCTTGAAAGTCCATGGTGTTCTCCGCAAGCCGCCTATATTAGGCGTTGTGTGATGTTCTCTTTCCATACTGATTGGGTGCCGATTAGCCCCGATAACAGCTGCGCACGGCGGTAGTAAAGGTGGCAGTCGAACTCCCAAGTAAAGCCCATGCCGCCGTGAGCTTGAATATTCTCCTTAGTGATAAAGTAATACGCATCGGTTGCACTCACTCTGGCGACGGCTGCCGCCAGGGGTAGGTCAGGTGCGTCGCTGGACAGCGCGCACGCGCCGTAATAGGCGTTAGCTTTAGCTAGCTCAAGTGCTACATACATGTCAGCAAACTTGTGCTTGATGGCTTGAAACGATGCAATCGCACGGCCAAAAGCATACCGTTGTTTGGTATAAGCAATGCCCATGTCTAGAGCAGCCTGGCACCCTCCTATCTGTTCGAAAGCCAGCAGCACTGCTGCTCGATCCAACAGCTCGGTTAGTTCATTCTCTCCGGCGTCCCCCAAGGCCTGCGCCGGAGCAGCATCAAACGTTACGCGCGCCTGAGAGCGGCTGGGATCCATGCTGGAGAGCACCGCACGCGTTATGGCCGTATTAGCAAGGTCAACGAGATAGAGGCCAATATTGTCATTTCCATCACGTATCGTCATTACAGTAAAGTCGGCAATATCACCATCGGGTACCGGTATTTTACTGCCAGAAACTTTGCCTTCAACGATTCGCATAGCAACCGACGGTACTCCCAAACCTTCATTTATTGCCAGCGTGCCGATCAGCTTTCCTGCAGCTAGCTTTGGCAGGTAGTGTTGTTTCTGCGCTTGTGTACCCCAGCTTTTGATCGCCTCCGTTGCCAAGTAGACACTTGAAGAGAAGGGTACGGGCGCTAGAGAGCGACCGAGCTCTTCAGCGATAACACACAGTTCTAGATAGCCAAGGCCAAGGCCGCCATAGGTCTCGGGTATCGACATGGCGGTCCACCCTAAGTCCACAATTTTTTGCCACAGTGCCTGGTCAAAAGAGGTATCAGTATCAATAACGCTGCGCACAGCATCGGCGGACGATTCCTGACTCAGAAAATTGCGCGCCTGATTGCGAATAAAAAGCTGTTCTTCAGAAAATTCTAAATTCATGCTGGGCTACCTTGGTCCTACTGAGCCAGCGTAGGGCGCGCAGGCACTCGAATCACTTGTGGTAAGAGTAAACGTTTTTTGCCTATCTCATTGCTTTAAATCGCTTGTATTATAGTCTATGGTGCTCTCGGCCTCAATGACCTGCGTCTTTGGATTGACCGGGAATAGCCTCTAGAAATCATTAGCAGTCATTAAGCGCTAGAGGAATTACGTTTATTTTTGTATTTGATGCGAATGTTGTGAATCCATTTGCTAGCATGATCATGTTTCACCATACTCATCGTTTAACTAAGCAGGTAACAGGGACACGCCATGTCATCGCTGCAAGACCAACTCCTTAACGCAGGCCTTGTTGATAAGAAAAAGGCTAAGCAACTTAAGCAAGAGCTTCGCAAGGAAGCCAAGACTCGACAGAAAGGTCAGGTTCAGGTTGATGACAATAAGGAGCGGGTTAAAAAAAGCTCACTCGAAAAGGCGGACCGCGACCGTCAACTCAATAAAAAGAGGCAGGAGGGTGTTGAAAGAAAAGCAGTTAAAGCACAAATTTCCCAGTTGATTATGCAGAATCGGATCAATCGTGAGGGTGGTGATATTGCCTATCAGTTCACGGACGGCAAGCGAATAAAGAAATTATATGTTACCGAGCAGTTGCAAAAAGATTTGGTAAATGGACGATTGGCGATTGCCAAGTTGGGAAGCAAATTTGAATTGTTACCATCTGCCGCGGCCGAAAAAATAATGCAGCGTGATCCTCAGGTTATTTTGCTGTTGAACACCTATGATATAAGCGATACTGATGAAAATGATCCATACGCCGAATTCCAGATTCCTGATGATTTGATGTGGTAGTGATGGTGTTGGGGTGTTTATAGGGACATAGTCAGTTGGCTGAAATTTTATTGGCCAGTGTCATGCCGATCAGCATAGCAGCAACGAATATTGCGGTTTTCCAGTCTTGATACACCAAAGATGACATTGCCGAGCTTGGGAAATAACCGTATAACCCCCAACCCACGCCATAAATAGCGGCACCTCCAACGAGTTTTCCATCGATGAATTTGGTCGTAGGCAGTAAAAAGCGCTGAGACATTAGTGGACTCTTGCGTCGCATGATGAAGGGGAATGTTATTAAAATGACGAAGACTGCCGCACCTATCGCTAACGCCAAATCGGGCATCCAGTTGCCGAGCACCTCTAGGAACCCCAAGACCGTTGCCGTATCGGTTATGCCAGATACTGCGAGACCTATGCCAAAAAAAAGACCACACAGCAGGGCGATTATATTCCTCATTTACAACCCCGGCACTAAATGGCGAACAACGTAGAGGGTGGCGACTCCCGTACTAGTAAATATCACAGCGGCAGCAAGATAGCGTGCAGAAAACCAAACGATCCTCAGTAATCCTTGACTGCTTGTAAAGCTTGAGCCTAACTTCAACCCGAAGCCCACTAGTAGTCCGCCGATAGCGGCGTACCACCATGGTAAGACGCTGACTTGTGGATAGGGTGTAGGCAACAGCGTGTGATAAAGAAGTGGACCGAGCACCAGGCCAATAAGGAATAGCCAGCGCCATGCGTTGTCAGGTTGAGCCGAAACGGCACCCCAAATAATGCCCCCAACGTCTGCAATTCGTCCAAGGAAAAGCACCAGGACAAAGGCCGAGATGCCAATAAAGATGCCGCCAATAATGGGTGTGATATACGCTGCCATTGGTATTCCTTCTTATGCGGAGGTTCTATCGATTTTCATAGCGGTTCAAGTCAAACAGGCCCGCCTCAATGGGCTGACTTTCTTTATACTGCGCGTTTAGCCGGTCAGATAATGGCCAAAATAGAGGGACGTTTGTGCGGCGTACGCCATAGTCAGTGACGAGATTGGCATAGTCTGCTTCACTGCGCATGGACATGATCGCCGCTACGAAATTTTCGAGGTTCTGATCAGACAACTGGAAGAAGGCATTAGGGTACGCGCCGATAAAACCTTTAACAACGGTTAGGTAGTCCTCTTCCGGGATGCGTCGCTTTTTTTCTTTAAAAATCTGTGCATTGTTTGAATAACTATCATTATGCAAGATGGTAAATACGCGTGCCTTATTGTCTTTTCCTCGCACTTCCACAAAAGCGACCTCTGGCATTAGACTAAACGGCTTACCCTGGAGTGTCTGCAGTTTGGCGAAACGCGGATCAGCTGGCTGGTACTGGGGAGCCTCGCCACCGGGCTGACGCTGTTGCAGTAAGCTTAGCAGTTCTCGCTTGGGATCATCAGTGTGATACTGAATGTCAGTCTGCTGGCTATAAGCTACTGATTCGGTCATGACTTGGTTTTTAGTGTCTTCGGTCGCGCCTCGATACCAAAAATTGCGCAGCGGTATGCGATCCTTTTCTGGCAGGAAGAACAGAAAGTTTTGTTCACCTTCCATGCGCAGAAAGTCCATATAAAGACGGGTCTCAAGCTGGTGTGCGACGTTACCAAAAACATCAAAGTCTGCGACTAGCAGATAGTGAATACGCTCCAGTAGTGGGTAGTTGATTACCCACGCCGTTTTGGGTTGCTGACCTACAAAGCCCTTGACCACAGAAGCGCTGTTAATGTGCCTGAAGACTGTGAGGGCGGCATTATCGTTGTAGCCATCGCCATCCCATATCAGGTCTAAGTCAATTTTTGTGCCGTCAGATCCGGCCGTTATATCGGCAATGAATGCTGTCTTGGCTTGCAGGAATTTCAATTGGCCCTTGGCATAATTGCGCCATTCCAGCAGGGATAGTACTGCGCGTTGTCCCGTCTTGGGCAGGCGCATGTTATCACTCTCACTGGCAAGAAAGTCAGCCATTAAAAGACTGTCTTTACTGTCAGGGCTGATAAAGACAATCCAAAAATGATCGTCTATCACGCTTAAAGCTATTTGGCCGCGACATACCGGCCCTTTGATATAGCCCATAATGGTAAAGTGCGCTTCATCGAGCATAAATTTGTAGCGGGCACTTTGTGGCAGCTCTCGATAAGCGATAAAGGGGTTGACAGCGACATCAATACCGTAGGGTGGCAGAGTAGTCACCTTGTAGCTTGGATTGAGAAATAGCGACTGCCAGCGCTGCATGCGTTCTGCGTTTAATGCGTAGGGCATATGCCGCTTAGCAAGAGCAACAGAACGCTGTTGTTGCAATCGGTAATAGAATCTTGCTTCACCCGGGCTATTATAGGGGCGTCTGGTGGCGATAATATCAATGGGCTGCCCTGTTGGTGTGCGTGAGCGCACTAAGCTGTAATAGAGGCCCGTCGGTCCAAGATCCGAAAAATACAAATCGCCTACGAAAAGGTGTTCATACATGTAACGTGCCGTCAGCCGGTGTTTTAAGCTTTTACCATTGAAAAATGCTTCCCATTGTTGCACGGCATCTAATTCTGCCTCTGAGGGTGACAGCATTGGCACCCCTGGTGCGCCCTCGTTCAGCCACTGAGTGACCGTGGTATGCTCTTCTTTGTTGAGTCCTGGCAGGCCATAAGGCATTCCCCACAGTGGATGTTTGTCGGCGAACGCGTCGAAGTTGTTAGGCTTGGTGCACTGTTGCTCGCGATCCACGCCCAGTGTAATGGTATCTGGTAGGAGTTTCTCGTTAGGCAACGGGTGCTGTTGTTTTAATGCCAGCATGCGGGCCATGACGCCGCGGTCTGGGGATTCATCGTTCAATACTGGATAAAAGCCTTTTTGCCGCCACTGCTCAACCGTCTGAGCATCTTCAAACAACCGCGTAGGGACAGCATCAGTGATCCGGGCCCCGTCGTAGACTATTTCCTTACTAGCACCTCTTTGGACACCCGCCCAGGCATCCATTTTTAGTTGACAGGGTGCATCATAGCAGCCATGGCATACCATGCATCGCTGTTCCACGACTGCTTTGACCTTAGGCGGGTAGTCGCTGTCTGCAAATGCGCAAAAAGGCAGTAAAAGTGCTGCCAATGTGGATGTGACTTTACGGATCATTCTCGTACCTTTACGTAGGTGCGTATTAAAGACAATATTCTCAGTGAGAACAAGGTGCCCTTTAATTTAACTTGCTGTGCAGTCGGTATATTGACTGTGGGGGGCATGATCAGTCGAATCCTGCAAATGGCTGGTGCCGGACTGCCCATATTGACAGCGTGCTGCATAAGAAGGCGAATAAAGCGTTTACTTAGTATGCGCCGACAATATTGTTTTGCACAAAGCCCTCGATCTCCGTGAGGCTATATCCTGCTTCCCGAAGTACTTCGTTAGTGTGCTCTCCCAAACGGGGAGGATGACGATGAACGGCGGCAGGTGTCTCGGATAAATGCCCTGGATAGCGCACGTAACGAAGGGTTCCCGCCTCGGGGTGTTCGACGTCAAAGATAGTGCGGTTGTGTTTAGCTTGCGGGTCCTCGGCAAATTCACGCACAGTCTTGACTGGACCGAATGGTACGCCTGACGCGTCTAGCCTCGAGAGCAGGTCTTTGGTGGTAAACCGCTTCATCACTTCACTTATGGCATCCAGCCATGGATCAAAATCACTAATACGCTCTCCTACGTTGCGCATGCCCTCTCGGTCCAACAGTTCGGGGCAGTCTAATGCGTTACATAGATTTTTGAAGTGGTTGTCCTGCAAAGCCATTCCCACAACAAAGCCATCACTGGTTTCAAAGGTGCGCAGCACGGCGAGAGGCACAGGATCTTGCATGTCGTTAGGCACAAAACTGTCGACCGATATCATATCGGCAAGTGAGTTGGCGGCCCAAGCGTCGATCATTGGCACATCCACGCGCTGTCCCTTACCCGTGCCGCCAGGGCGGTCACGGGCATATAGCGCGGCCATGGCTGCGCCGGCCGCTGTTGTTGCTGTCGTCTTATCGACAATCGCTGATTGAATAAGTTGCGGTTTGCCGCCAAAAGGCATGCCCTGAATCGGCATCATGCCGACTAGGCCCTGTGCGAGTGGATCATAGGCAGGTTTATGGGAATAAGGGCCGGTAGATCCGAAACCTGTGATGGATACAAAAATGAGCTTGTCGTTAATGTGGCGTAAGTCTTCATAACCTATGCCGAGCCGGTCCGGAACCCCGCCGCGAAAGTTCTCAACCAACATATCCGCGCTCTCCACCAATTTTTTAATGATGGCGATACCTTCGGGCGTTTTAAGGTCCACCGTCAGGCTGCGTTTATTGCGATTCATTTGGGTGTAAAAACCCGTGAGACCGGCTTTTTGGGGGGGCGCCATCCAGCGTGCCACCTCGCCATGTGTGGGCTCGATCTTTATTACGTCGGCGCCTAGGTCGCCCAGTTGTTGGCTGCACAGGGGCCCTGTAATCATTGACGTGATGTCGATAATACGAATGCCATGCAAGGGGCCTTTAGGTAAACCTGAAAGTTGCACGTCCAAAGAAAATCTCCTATTTTACGTCAATGATTCTATACGCCGTGGTTTGGGGATGCGATGGCCAGCGTCTACTGCCTAGACCCGATGGGTTCACTATTTAGTAGATCAAATAGGCTAGCGCCAAGCACATTGCCGTTCAACATCATTGAGCAGATGAGCCACGTCACGCCGGCGCGTCTTCTAGATTGAGCGGGCAGTAGATGCCACCAGGGGCCTCAATCAAGCTGGCACAGCGGTTGCAGTGAGTGCAGCCGTTTTTATAGTTACGGTCCGACATTGCGTGTTTCACAAAGTTAGGGTCCTTGATGAGAGGACGGCCCAACTGGATAAAGTCGAACCCTTCTGACATCACTTTTTCTATACTAGCAACATCGGTACAGCCACCGATATACACCATCTGGCAGTTGACGCGATCACGCACACGCTTGGCGTCGTCAAGAAAGTACAACTCTTCATAAGGATAGTAGTGAAACATTCTGGATCCTATGAGTTTCAGGCCCATTTTCATAATAGGGTTTTGCTCAACCTCAATTAAGCCTTTTTCTAACGTGTCGCCGCGGAAATATACCATAGGGTTAAAGCTACTAGTGCCGCCAGAACAGATCAATGCGTCAATTCCGCCTGCGTCTAGCATCGCAGCTACCTCTACCGCCTCATCAATTTGGAGGCCTCCCTTGATGCCATCTGTCAGACCTATTTTACCCAGAATAGGGAAGTCATCACCAACCGCTTGGCGCACTGCGTCCATCACTCGAAGGGGCAGTCGCATCCGGTTGGCTAAACTGCCACCGTAATTATCGGTGCGCCGGTTGGTTTTGGGGCTAATGAACTGGCTAATTCCGTAGCCGTGGCTGAAGTGGATTTCTATTGCATCGAAGCCCGTTTCTTTCATTAACAGGGCAGCATCAAAGTAGGTCTGCACAAGATAATCAATGTTAGAGACTGCCATCGCCCCTGCGAATGGCATGCCAGATGCTGCGCCGAGCATGTTGAATTGGCGGGAAGGCCCCAGTGGACGCTTCAGTCGCTGCATTTTTCTATTTTTAGAAAAATTTCCGCAGTGAGTCATTTGGCCTGAAATCGCAGCATCAGGCGCCGCTTTTTTCAGCTCACGGTTGATGTCAATAAGGCGATCGCGGACTCCCTCATGCATCCACATCATCTGATCGTTAATGCGGCCGTCTGCTTCAGTGGTGCAGTAGCCAATAGTGGTCATCGCAGTGCCGCCCCTAACGATACCCTTGTGAAAATTCAGCAGTAGATCGCCGGGTATTCCGTCCGGCGTTTTACCCTCGTAGGTGGCTGCTTTGAGGATTCGATTCTTCAGCGGCAATTTTCCGAGCATCGCTGGCGAAAAGGCGTGTTGCAGGCTATCGCTCATGACATACCTTCAAGTTAGATGTATACGTGATACGACGTATCCTATGTACTATAGTTAAAGATATCAATCACGGGGTGGCTTGATGTCAGGCGCTACGCTGAGCAGCCATGCGATGCGGTTGAGGATTCCAAAGTGTTGGACATTTTTTGCCAGTCTCAGCAGTCTGACAGCCTCTCTGATGTCTCAACTGTCTGAATGCAAGGCCTGCACTCCATATCATGATCTATCGGCTAAGGGGGAGTGTGCTTGTTCGCTAATTTGTGCAGGGAAACTAGTGCGCAATAGTCTGTTTTTCAAGTGCTTCCGGCTCTACATGGATACTATCAGGCTGCTTGATGACAAAGAATATTTCAGGTGTCTCCGCCGCTGTGCAGCCATTGAAAAACGACATCAACAGTGACCGAGAATTGATCTAAACGTGCTGCGCGCTCCTTACCTTCCCGAGTTGCTCGGAAAAGGTGAGGCGTCATGCTGAGGAGTTGATGAATTTGTAGTTGGCTTAGCGGGGCAGTTCGAAATTGTAGTGTTGAGGTTTCCCCTTGCAAAAACCCAGCTGCGTAAGCCTGTTGTAATATCGTTGAGTCAGAGCGTCTGACCTCAGGGTAGATAACCTTCCGCAGTTCGACCAGATGCTGTGGTCCCGCATCGACCATCAGCAATCTGCCGTCTTCTTTCAGTACAGATTGAAACGAGTTGAACACGGGGAATCCAAATAGGCTGAGCAGGCAGTCGACGCTGCTTACGGCTAAAGGGATATTGCGATTGCTAGCGACCAGCCATGTAGTCGCAATTCGACGTGTTGCCGCTTGTACGGCCCATTTGGAAATATCAAAGCCAATCATTGATGGCTCCCAGGCGCTAGAGACTGCGATTTGTGCGGCGAGTTGTTGCAGGTAATAGCCTTCGCCGCAACCTGCATCTACAATAATGTAGTCCCTAGTTATCAGCGGTTCAACTAGGCGGGTGAGCCTTTCGGCTATGGGTTGGTAGTGGCCATCGCTAAGAAAATTTCGTCGTGCCGCCACCATCTCTTTGTCGTCGCCAGGATCTCGGCTACGCTTGTCCGCGGCGCCAAGGAGATTAACATAACCTTGCTTACCAACATCAAAAGCATGTCCGCTTTCACAGCGCAGACAATCGCCATCCAACTGCAGCGCATGCTGGTCTAGCGGACACGTTAGCAGGTCATTGTGAACAAACTTCATATCAACGGTGTACGCGTGGCGAATGAAAGATGATGGCAATAGTAGCCATTTACAGGAGCTGGATTGAAAAATAGTCTATGACATCGTTTAGCGCTCGCACGTGGGGTGGCCACGCTCATTGACAAAATCAAGGGTTAACACCGAATGGCCTTTTCCAGGCAACGTGTGTGATAGCGCGTTTGGCGTTGCGGCACAGGGCTTTTAGCCAGTCCACGATCGGGCTAGAGCCATTCCCTCTAAATAGGCTGAACTCTTTACACATGCAAAATACGCGCATCAGATTGCCCCCGACACTCAATTTTTCCAGTGGGCTGAACAAGTGCGGCAGTATCACCTCAAAGCCCCGGTCAAAAAACTCATCGGCTAATCGCATCGTCTCGGGTCCGATGCCGGGGAACTCCTGAATGATTATGACCGGTGGGCCGCTACCGCGGCGGAAGACAGCATGGCTGATCGCGTGTCCGGTGTTGCATGTCGCTTCAAAGGGCGTTGCACTGTAGTTGGCAATGGGCATAAAAGAATACGTCATACTATGTCCTTTGAAGCCGCGCAGTGTGAGCCTAGCGCATCATGGATATTGGCGCCACTAAGCGTGTGTTCGTAATCAGAAGTGGCGTATGATGCTTTCGGCGTAGAATTCCATAAACTGCTTTTTCTCATCAATAGTAGAGTGTTTTTTGCCTAATGCATAATGGAAGGGCGGCGCCACAGTGCTTTCTAGTCCATCATTGGCCAATCGCTGGTAAAGTTTTAGACTGGGAGCAGCGGTAATACCGATCATTGCCTCGAAAGGGAGATGATCGCGTCCGTATTCTCTGCGCAGTGCGGACAGCCGCTGCAACAGAGGGCCGACGTCATCAGGCGCAGTACCTGCTCCGATATAGCCATTGCCAGCACGCGCCGCACGTTGCAGCGCTATTTGACTGCCCCCCCCAATGTAAATCGGGGGTGGCGTGCGGGGCGCAGGGCTCAATTGCACTCGGGGGAAGTCAAAATGAGCGCCGTGGTACTCAACCATTTGGCCGCTCCATAGTGTTTGCAGAACCTCGATACTCTCGTCGGTAATTTTTCCACGCCGGTGAAAGTCGATACCGTAGATATCGAACTCTTCTTTCATCCAACCAATACCGACACCGAGGATGAAGCGATTGTTGCTGAGGATGGCCAGTGTGGCGGTTGCGCGCGCCACCTCATGAGGATTGCGTAGCGGTAATACATAGACGCCGCAGGTGAATAAAATATGGCTCGTGACAGACGCCATTGCAGCGAAAATAGCAGTTTGATCTGGATATTCATCATCGGATTGCATCGGCGGCACTCCGCTTTCGGAATATGGATATTTGGGCGCAATCGACTCAGGATAGACAGCATGATCGCCACTCATAAGTCCATGGAAGCCCATTTCTTCTGCAAAACGTGCAATTTCAATCAGCTGTTCAGTTTCGGCCCAGGTAATAGCTTGCCAGAATTTCATATCGGTCCTGTCACATAGTGTACGGTGAGACTGCCGTTTTAGATGGACTCTCGCGGGACGTTGAAATACGCTTGGTATTCCGTGAACAGTGCACGCAGTTCGTCCTCCTCCATGCCGGTATTGGCTAAGCTGTATAAATGCTTGCCGTGTTTGTCCGCAGGGTTGTTATCGAGAAAAGATTGCATCGCCGTAGCAGCTTGGTCTGGAAGCTCCATCCCGAAGTGCTCATACGCGCGACGAACCGTGCCGACCTGATCCAACATAAAATCATGGAAATACAGGTCTACGACCTGATCCTCATGAAGTTTGCCTGATTTGCGGTACGCCACAGTGTTGTTATAACCCTGCGCTAATGCTTTGGCATAGTAGGCGGTGACCTTGCTTAGATCCGTGTGATCGCTGGACATCGTGTGCAGAGTCGTCGCCAGATTACTGGTGGAAATGACAATTTTCACCGGATCGCGATGCGTCTGTACAAAAAGTGCATCGGGGTATTCTCTATGAATGTGTTGCAGATGCCAGAGGTGCTGCGGAGATTTGAGAGCCCAGCGTTTCCCCGGTGCTTTCCACTGCAGGACCTGTAGAAATCGCCGATGCCATTTGAGCGCTGACCGCATATCACATTCCATTACCCAGCGGTCATAGGTGGGGACGAAAAATTGCACCAGATAAATCATTGAAGTGAAATCATGACTGGTCATAGTGACGCACTCCTGCGCCCGCTCGGCGCCCATGGGATGCATCGTCTTAAATTCTGGTAACAGGTGGTCAACTCTCTTCAGGTCCTCTTGCGCCAATGCAATGCGCGGGTCCGTGCTATACGTCGCTGTTTCTGGCGGCGGCAGTGGTCGGGCAGTTTCCCAGGTAAGGGGCACGCGGTTGTCTGAATCCATCACCAGCAAATCATGGAAAATTGTTGTGCCAGAGCGGGGCGGCCCGACCACGAATATAGGTCGATCTATGCGCTGCTCCTCGATGCCAGGCTGTTGCTTAAGCAGTGCCACAAAACTGAGCCTATTCTCCAGTGTGCGCACCAGGTCAGATTTTGCAACAATGCGACCCAGCAGTGACAGATTAGCCTCCCTCTCTAAACCGTCCAGCAGAAGCGCCAACGGCTGCCGAAAGTTATTCTCACCAAAGTCATCGAGCCCGGTGTTGTCTGACGCTGTTTGCAGCAGTTTATCGAGGCTTAGGCTAACCGGTTGAAAACCAAGGGTATTGACGCTGCGCCCGATCATATTGAGAAAACGCACGGGCAAAGGCATTGCTGTTTGCATTTCAGGTGCTTAGATCAGCAAGCTTCATCAGCTTGGTTTGTGGCGTTTCAACGTCTCCCGCTGCTAAGAAAAAACGCCAGAACACCAAACCTAAAAGGTTGCCCTCAGTGTCTAGCCAGTTGGGTAGGCCAGGATCGGAATGGGCGATAATCATTTTAAAGCTACCGTCACTGTCTAATACCGTTTGTTTCCGGTTCAAAGATACGCTGCGGCTGCGAAAATCAAAGGTCTGTTGAAAACGATTCCACAAGCACACATTGCCGAATTGGCACTCAGGCCAACGACCAGTAATGACTAAAGCCTCATCCGGGCCAATAAAAAATGGCGCCATCGAATAGTGTGCATCGAACGCTGCGAGGCCAAAGTCACCGGGTGGCTGTGGCGGTGGAAACTCGTTGGGCGTCAGTGACACAAAAGCGGGGAGTACGCCGTTGGCCATTGGTGGCATGCCAAGCGTCCTGCCGTGTATGGCGTTGCAGACGCGTCGAATACCGGCAGACACCGTCTCGTCAGTGGGTGCCGCAGGCACGCCTTTCGCCGTCAGACATTCTATGCGGATACGCGGCTCTAGGTTGGGTTCCATAGCGGCAGGACTTACGTGTTCAAAATAATGCCGCGTTGTTACCCGAGAGGCGCCAGTCTCAAGTGGCATCCAGCTTTTGTCCTTTGGTTCGCCGCCCAGATACAGCGTAAAATCGCCATTGCTGTCAATTTCTAGATTTTGGTCATTAATGACGCCAGCAGTTCTGGTTGCCATATGTCCTTCTTCAGCGCCCACTTCGATCGTAAGCGAGAAATAGGCTGCGCCATGGATATTGCCGTGTATGACGTAGGCATGATCGGGGCTTACAGGGGCATCGAAATAAATCGCGTCTGAGTTGTCTCCTGTGAGTTTGCGGCTTGATGTCGTGATGCGGCGAAAGTCTGGACGACTGGCATCCAATTCGAAGTTTCCCACTAGAGACGCTTCTATAATGTGCATTAGCGCGCGGTGGGACCCGACGATGTCCTCTGGAGAGTTTAGGTTCCATTCAGAGCTTGACCAACGAGTGTCGATCTCTTGCAGTAGCTCAATAAATTCGCCTAGGGCAGTGCGACTCTGTGTTTGAATAGTCATAGTGAGTTCCGTAAGGTCTTAGTTATTGGCTGTCGCCGTGTGTGGGTTAGTGGATTCGAAAGGAATATTGAAGCGTTTACGATAAAACATCAATCGTTGCTCGACCTCCTGTGGGTCGAGGCCGAAATCGGTCAGACTGTACTTGTGTGCACCGTGCTGGTGCTGCTGATTACGGTCTAGCCAGGCTTGCATCGCAAGATGTGTATCAGGTGTTAGCGGTCGTCCTAAAAAACCATAGATTCCTTGCATCGCATGTTCCCAGTCTGCAGTGATGTCTGCATACAAAACGTCATACTGATTCTGATCAGAAACGCTAGCAGCACGGACTTGAAGACTTTTCTCTAGCATACGCTCAGTCTTTTTTAGCCACTCTTGGCCTACCCACTCAGGCGTTACACTGGCACTGTCTCGCACAATGGCATTCCACACCATCGAGCACGAAGACCCAACTACTTTGACCGGATCGCGGTGTGGACAAATCAGTTTAGCATTGGGGAATACCTGTAAAAGCGCATCTAAGTCCTGCATATGTTGCGGAGATTTGAGAAGCCAGGGTTTGTCCTCTGGATCGTTTCGAAACCATGAAATAATTTTCAGCAGAAGCGCCATATGCTCGTAGGCGGCTGTCTGATTATGCGTCATTAACCATTCGGCAAACGTCGGTATTTTTGCCGATACTTCAAATAACTGTGTTGAAAAACCGTGCTGTATTAGGCCAATTTCTTCTTCCACTTCGAATGTGTCTAGTGGGTGCACCGCGGCAATCTGTGGGCTCATATATAAAACCGCTTTTAAGCCTTTTTCTACTGCGGTGATACGCGGGTCAATTTTCCCATTGGCCCTTGCCATAAAGCATTCTGGATAAGGCACCGGATAAACTGACTCCCACGATTTAATATGCAAGAAATTTGAATCCGATGCCATCAGTCGCTGTAGTCGAGTGGTGCCAGAGCGCGCAAGGCCAACAATGGCGACCGGGTCTGGCATCGAGCGTGCCAGAATTTCGGGATGGCGTTTGACAAGGTCTTGAGCGTATAAGCGATCCGTTAGCAGGCGCAAAATGCTAGATTTGCTCATAAACCTCCCCAAAGGATTGAGGTCAGCTTCATTCTCTAGTGATTTCACAAGTAGTTCCATCGGCTCTAGGAAACTGTCTCCGCCAAAGTCGGTTAGACCGGTTTTCTTTTTTGCCGCTGTAATTAGCGCTGATGGATTAAGATCAAAGCGAGCGATACCTAGGGCGCCCGCGCCGCGCAATGCGCTGTTGAGGAGGCGCATCGGAGTGCGCTGGTAATCGATGGCTTGCAGTTTTTTTTTCGTAGTCATTTTGTGTTCTCATTGAGGCAATATCAAATCACCGGCTCTTATGTGGTCGGTACTGATTTACGCTATCATCTATTAAGACGAGGATGCGACACTAGATGTACTTAAAAAGAGACTTTTTTATCAATGATTGATGTAAAGCCCGATCAGGTCGTGTCCATTCTCGCCGCTGCCAGGCGCTGTTATCTTGCCAATGGTATTTCTGCTACTGGTATGAAAGACGTCGCTGCCAGTGCTGATCTGGCGCGCTCCACCTTGTACCGATATTTTTCAGGCCGTGACGACTTGTTGGTTGCGACGATTATGGAGGAAATGATTGAGCTTAACGATTGTATCCGCAAGCGGTTAGCGAGATACCCCCATCCTGCGGACCAAGTGGTTGAGGGGCTATTAGTTGCGATCAAGGAAATTCCTCGGCGGCCACTGCTGCACGCGGTGTTTGCATCGGAAGGCGACAGCCGAGCGCGCCGCGTGATTTGGAGTTCCGGCGTTATTGTTAGTTTCGGGGAGGAACTGATGGATCACGTTATTCAGCCTGCTCGCGATGCGGACTTGTTGCAGGACGCGGTGCGTCCTGAAATTCTGATAGAGTGGGTCTATCGTCTTTTATTGTCATTTCTCACGTTGCCCAGTAACTGGGTCAAAAGCGATGTGCAATTGCGCGCTACGCTGCATGCGCTGCTGGTCCCTGTGTTGTTGAAGTAACTTTCGAGGCAGTTTCTGCGACGGTTTCTGATCTGGCGCTTTTGGTTGCGATTATTTCATGCGCACAGTTGTAGCCAGGCAGAAAGGTCACGCCCGGGCCGGGATGACAAGACGCTCCGCACAGAAACAGGTTGTCGATGGGTGTTGTGTGGCCGGTACCGTCAATAAGACAGCGATCACCGATCATTTGGTCAGGATGCAGCAGGCCATGAGTCCAATCGCCATTAGTAACGCCTTGCATGCTAGCGAAGTGATCAGATGAAAACATAGCCTGATCAACAATTACTTCACGGAAGTCAGGCATGTACAGGCAGATATGATCAATGAGCTTTTCACCCATCTCGTCCCTTAATTTTCCGCGTTTATCCTTGTCTGCCTCACATGGAAAATAGAAGCCATAGGCACTTGCGATATGGAACCCGGGTGGCGCGAGTGTTGGATCGACTATTGTAGGGATCTGAAATGCCAAAGGCACATTCTCAGGTAGTTCACCGCGCAGGCAGGTTTCGTAACTGCGTTGTAGTTCGCTGGGATCGAGAACCATGGCGCCACCAAAATATGCCCCAGGTATGGTGTCTAATTTTTTTAGGTGAGAAGAATAGGTGGGTCTGTCTTTAAGCTTAAACAGCATATGCACAAATGCGCCTTGGTGAGTAAACGCGTCTACTTTTATTTGGTCGTTCTCGCTTAGGGTGTGGTTCGCGAGCAAACCATTAAAGGTTGCCTGTTTGTCTAGGTTTGAAACGATGGTGTCCGCATAGAGGCGCTGCCCATTCTTTAGCTCAACAGCGACGGCGCGATTGTCTTCCACAACAATGTGTGAAACGCGCTGCTTCAGTCTGACCTCTCCACTAAGCGCGGTGATTTGCTCGGTGAGGCAATCTGATAGTTTGCCAATGCCGCCTTTGACGCGCTGCATCAAGCCGTCCGAACCTTCCTGCGCCATCGTATAAATCAGACACATGCCTGAGCCTGCTGTATACGGCCCTTTATAGGTTGCCTGCACCGCGGCGAAGGCCATGCTAGAGCGCAGTTCGCGATGCTTAATAGGGTCTGGGAAAAACTTATCGATGATATCCATGGCTGAGCCTTTGAAGGCAAGTTCCAGGTGCGCTCGCTGTTTTAATGTTTTCGCTTCGGCAATCAGCTCCTCCAATTTGCGCGGTGCTTTGCGCGCGGTGAAGCGATCGAGCACCTGCGCTGGATACTGGCAAAACTTCATCAGCCGGACGAATCCCAACATAGCACCGGGACCGAAACTGCGCAGGACGTTGAATGCAAGCTTCAGCGGATCTTTAAAAAGTATCAACGGCCGAGCCTTGGCGCCTGCCAAGTTTACTGCCATTACTGGTAGCGGAATTAACTCTACGCCATGCGATTCAAAATCAAAATACGACTTTATTTCTGCAGACAGAGGAAACAGGCAGCTAGCACCGACCTCATTACGACAGTCTTTGAGAATTTCTCGCGTTCCGCCCATTCCTCCAACGTAATTATTCTTTTCAAGCACAAGGACTTTTTGTCCGTTACGAGCCAGCACCAAGCCTGTGGCGAGACCATTATGGCCGGCTCCAATAATGATGCAGTCGTATTTGCCAGTAGATGCCTCGGGGAAGATATTAGCTTCAGTCTGCTTGCTCATACTATGCGCTCCAGCCCCGAGGACTTACTTGTATAACCGGTTTATCGGACATATTATTGCATATGTCCGACCACAGCAAGGTGGAAACAGCGTATATTATTTTTTTTCACGTAGGATTGTCATGGCAATACTCAATGCGGTAAAGATCGTTTTGATCGTGATCAGGGGCTTGGGCCGGCTTGTCCTTGATGCCCTAGGCGATATTACGGGTCGCGGTCTGCCGTTTAAGGCAGACGACATTGTTCAGCCGGAAATCTTGACCCGCTTGCTTAATAGAGGTGCGCTGCAGCCGCACACGACCCCCATCGTCATCAATACGGTAGTGCGTCAGGATATTCCATCGGTCAGCAGTAATTGTCAAAATCTAGTGCTGACGATTAAGCAGGCTGGAGACGCTACGTTGCCCTCTAGCTTATTCGTCAAGGTACCGATGGAGCCTCTGGCGACGCGCTGGTTTTTTAGCATTATCAACTCTTGGCAGTTAGAGTCTTATTTTTTTCGCCATGTAGCGCAAACCCTGCCCTTGCGTACGCCCAAAACGTATGCGACTGCGTGGCGGCGATCTCGCTTTTACTTGGTGCAGGAAAATCTGCATGAAGATCCTGCCGTCGAATTATTTATCAATCCGGATATGATGACAGGGCCATCTCTTGAACGAGTCTACAGTTGTCTGGATACCTTCGCCCGATTGCACGCCTTCCACTACGATCTCAGTGGTGATGAACGTGAAGCGATACTGCCAATGGATTACCACCTCTTTGTTTCACCTACGATGGGGCTGGTCGCACGAAATCTGAACCGTCTGGCCTTAGCGCCTTGTATTAAGAAACGCCCCGGCGAGATACCGACTGACGTATCAGAGGCGTATCGGCTTACCATCAGTCACTGGGACGATTTATTGGAATTTTGGTTTTCTGGCCCGCTGTCGTTGCTTCACGGGGACAGTCATCTGGGTAATTTCTTTGTCTGTGGACAAGAGATGGGCATGCTGGACTGGCAAGCAGCACATTGGGGAAAGGGTATTCGCGATGTGCAGTACTTCCTTATTGATTCGCTGCCGGCGCAGACGCTGGCCGCTCATGAGCGAGAACTGGTCGAATATTATGTGCAGCGCAGAGCGCATCATGGTACGGCTATCGATTTCGAGCAGACATGGCAGGAGTACCGTAGTTTCACCTTTCACACGTTGATGACCATCATCGTCACTATTGGTTTTGGTGCGCTCAACGAAGACCAGGATGCGCTCTTTACTGAGGTCCTCAGACGCTCTGTCGCGGCGGTGCAGCGGGTAGATTATTCTGGCTGGCTGCGAGACTTTTTGGCTTCTTCCTCCACTTGACGTTCCCCGCTGCGGGTTGAGTGGCATGGGCCGCCTGTGAGTAGACGCTATATAGCGTGGCAGTAGTATTCATACTCGGATACTGTAGACCCCGTCAGATCATTGATTCAGGATACGCCCAATGAAAGCAGTTCGATGTTGCGATAAAGAGATTCACGTGGTGGATGTGCCTGCACCAGCGGGCGAAGGTGTGATTGTCAACGTGCGTTCGGCGGGTATCTGTGGGTCCGATCTACATATGCTTAATGCGGGGTTTAATCTCACCGCGACGCTGGGGCACGAGGTTGCAGGGACGTTGGATGACGGCCGTGCTGTGGCACTAGAGCCGATTGCGCCCTGCGGACACTGTGACATGTGTGTTCAGGGTGATTACAGTCTTTGCCGTTTGAGCGCGGGGATGGTCTACGGTGTTGGTCGCGATGGCGGTATGGCGGATAAAATTATTGTTCCTGCGCGCTGCATCGTGCCCTTGCCCAATAACGTCAGTGTCGCGGATGCCTGCCTTGTTGAACCATTGGCGGTAGCTGCGCACGGTATACGCATGCTGGACATCAAGCCCAGCAGCCGGATTGCGATCATTGGTGCAGGTGCGGTAGGGCTTGCGGCTGCAGCAATTTTAGCGCCGCTTGTGGCTAAGGTCGACGTCGCCGCCAGGCACGATGCGCAAAGAGATGCTGCACTGCGTCTTGGTGCAGGCCTTGATCCTAGCGGGGAGTACGATGCGGTCGTGGAATGCGCCGGAAATTCTGAAGCCTTAATGCAGGCGGCGCGCTTGTGTAAACCCAGTGGCATAATTTTGTTACTGGCGACTTACTGGGAGGGCGTCAGTCTACCTGCGTTTGAGGTGACGCTGAAGGGGCTGAAAATTTATGCGTCTTCAATGTATGATCGCAGTGGGTTAGTGCGCGATGTTGATTTGGCGGCCCAACTTATGGCTCAGCGTCCTGAATTGCCCGGTATTCTGATCACTCATCGACTGCCGCTTGACGCTGCTGCAGAGGCTTTTACCATTGCCGCGGATCGCAAGGGCGGCGCAATCAAAGTCGTGTTGGAGCCGTGAGTCACCGGGCCCATATACGCGCGACACGTTTAACAATTCTTAACCAAAGTACTCCCTACTTTACAGGGTGTTTTGTTTGAATGGAGTCTCCACACAACATCGGAGATTAGATATGAAGGCATTTATCTTAGTACTGAGTTTAACGCTCGTTGCCAGCACGGTGTTGGCGCAATCTGAGGCCGAGCCGCCAGGCGCCAGCAGGTTTGCTAGGCTTCAGCAGATGAAAAAAAGTTTGGGGTTGACAGATCAGCAGGTGAGCGAGATTCGCGAAATTCGCCAGGCAGGTGGCAGTCGTGAAGATGTTCGCGCTGTCCTCAGTCCAGAGCAGCAGGCAAAAGCGGTTGAACTTCGCCGAAACATCAAGGGTAAAGACGCGAGCCGTAAGCATCGCTTGCAGCAGTTGAACCTAAGTGACGAACAAATGACGCAAATCCAGAGTATTCGGCAAGGTGGAGGGTCGCGAGACGAGGTCCTCGCCGTTCTCACGCCAGAGCAGCAGGCTAAATTGGTTGCGTCGCACGCCGGGCATAAGGGGGCGGACGCACCCGCCGAGGAATAGGTGTGCGGCACGGCGGCTCTGCGATCAGGTTGAGCGGGTTCCTTTAGTCGTTTGGTGCGGTCTCTGCCAGCACGCAGTTTATCTGTTCGGCAAGATCAAAGTCTTGCTGTGTAATTCCGCCAGCGTCGTGAGTGGTTAAGTTGATCTCGACTCGATTGTAGACATTTGACCACTCAGGATGGTGGCCGGCCGCTTCCGCTAGCGCGGCCACACTGCTCATGAAGTCAAATGCCGCAATAAAATCTACGAATATTAACTGCAGATGTAGCTTCCCCTCGCGTAGCGTCCAGTCTCCCATTTTAGCCAATTGTTCCGTTACTGCTATAGGTGACATTCTTTCACTAGGCATAATGGGTGTCTCTTGATGTTAGGTAGAGTGGTAGACTAGCATTCTTACACAGGTGTTATCCAATAGCAGAGAGATTCGATAGCCGGTCGCGTTGTTTTTAGGCGTGAGTGTCGGGCAGGGTAGACAGATAACCCTTTGGCAGAGACAGTGTTTACAGAGTCAGGTACTCAGAGTGCTGCGGGTGACGCCGTATGTCCCAGGCTGGTCTTATTAGGTCCAGAGCGGTCGTAAAGCCTATATGCACAATATTCAGCGTTAAGAGGACGCAATAATGAAACGATTAAGCAAGCTCAGTCGCTCTATTCGTGGAAGTGTGGCAATTGTTACCGGTGCGGCCAGTGGCATGGGGCGCGCGACAGCTCACCTGTTCGCTGATGAGGGCGCACGACTGGCGATTATGGATATTAATCGCAATGGTTTGGAGACGGTGGCGGAAGAAGCCCGCTCAGTTGGTGCAGAGGTGCTTGCGCTGTCGGTAGATTTGTCGTCACGAGATGGGGTAGGGCAGGCCGTGTTAGACGTTGCCGAGCATTTCGGTGGGATTGATATTCTGGTTAATAATGCGGGGCTGGTGATTCCAACGGCCGTGGATGCTGACAACTTTGGCGAGGCATGGGACATGTCATTGGCGGTGATGGCTGGCGCGCAAGCCTGGGCTATTCGCGCTGCGTTGCCAAGTCTGCGCCAATCCGCTCATCCGCGAATTGTAAATATTGCCTCTACTGAGGCGTTGGGCGCGACCCGTTACGGTAGCGCCTATACAGTAGCCAAACATGCAAGTGTGGGCTTAACCCGCGCAATGGCGGTTGATCTCGGTAAGGAAGGCATCACGGTAAACTGTGTTTGCCCGGGACCGATTCGTACAGCAATCACCGATGGCATAACGGAGGAAGACAAGGAAACCTTTGCTCATCGTCGCACGGTACTGCGCCGCTATGCCGATCCCGAGGAGGTTGCGCATGCCACGCTTGGGCTTGTATTGCCCGCTGCAGGGTTTACGACCGGAGCGACGATAGTCGTGGACGGTGGGGTGACAATCCGTAACGCCTGATTGGAGATTGGCATGTTGCACGAATCAGCGCCATTGTCCAAACCGCGATTAGCCCTGTCGCCTAATACTGCTTGCCAATTTCTTAGGCAGGCTTCGCGTGATGGGTTTTTTGGGTGCGCTACTTTTGCTGGCAGCGACAAAATCGGCGTTGTCTTAATCACTTCACGTATTTTCTACGACGATGCCTTCATTGTGTGGTGACTGACAGGCTGCCTGCATTTCCGTATGCTATCTGCAAGAAATAGCCACCAGCGCATCGATAGCACGAACAATTAGCGAAAGTTCACAATGTAGGAATAGCATTATGCAAGCGGATAAAATTGCGCATTATTTTAACCTCACTGACAAGGTGGTTGTGGTTACTGGCGGTAGCAGAGGCTTAGGCTTTGAAATGAGCAGAGCCTTTGCCCAGTCGGGGGCTAAAGTTGTAATTAGTTCTCGCAAGCCCGAAGGGTGCCAGCACGCGGCACAGCTCATTGAACAGGAGACGGGGCAAGCATGTCTACCGATTGCGTGCCATGTGGGTGATTGGGATGCGTGTGATGCGATGGTAGAAAAAGTCTATGAACAATTAGGTTGTATTGATGTGCTAGTGAATAACGCAGGCATGTCACCGCGTTATGAGTCGCCTGCTACTGTGTCTCGAGAGTTATTTAACAAGGTAATCGGAGTTAATCTTGCAGGCCCCTTCCGACTATCGGCGATCGTTGGTGAGAAAATGGCGCTTGGGCAGGGGGGGTCAATTATTAACGTAAGCAGTATTGCAGCAGTGGCACCTAGCGCATCCGAACTACCCTATGCAGCAGCGAAAGCAGGATTAAATAATCTTACTGAGGGTCTGGCCCATACCTTTGGCCCCAGAGTGCGCTGCAATGCCATCATGCCGGGCGCGTTTCTAACCGATATTTCGATCGCTTGGTCTGATAAGGTGAAGAGTGCCTTGGGTGAGTCGGTGCCATTAGGGCGAGCAGGAAAGCCTGAGGAAATTGTTGGCGCCGCGCTCTACCTTGCATCAGAGGCCTCTCGTTACACGACTGGTGCAGTTATTAAGGTAGATGGCGGAATTGCCTTTGGCAGTTGAGTAAACTGGCTTAGGCAGTAGTGCGTAACTTTAAGAAAGGGTTCATCCACCGAAACTTCCAGTCGGTAAACTTTAACGGCGCGTCCAATACCACTAAACAGATGCAGTCCTCTGACTGAAGGGCTGTGGGCGCGTGGACATCACCTTGCCGTCGAACTAAAAAGTCGCCTTTGTGATAACTGCCATCAGCGTCTGAAAAGCCCCCCTGCAGTATCAACGTCATTTCACTGCCGCGGTGCGTGTGCTCGGGAATCCGGCCACCCGCCTTAAAGTGATAGATGGCTAGCTCGTGCTGCGGATCGCCGGTCTGCAAGTAGCTAATGCGCAATGCAGACCCAATATTTTTCCAGCTTAGGTCGCTGAAATCACCGCGCATTAAGCGCTGCAATACTGCGGGCGTGTTGCCAATATCCTTGCTGGCTTTCGCGTAGGACAACGGCGGCTCTTCGTCTAATCTGGCGAGCACCGCGTCTAGCTGTGCATCGCCAACTGTTGACGGCTCCTGCGCTTCAAACAGGCATGCTCCTAGGTCGGCCAACTGCCCTGCAATGCGCTGACATCGCGTGCACTGCGAAATATGAAGTGAGATACAGGCTGACTGCGTTAGCGGCAGTGAGCCGGCGGTATATTCTGTAAGCAGATCTAAATCTGGGTGGGCATTTGACATAACGCTATTCCTCAAAACGGATTTGTAATTTTTGCAGCGCTAATCGCACGCGGGATTTTACGGTACCTAGAGGGATGTCAAGTTCTCCGGCAACTTCAGAGTGAGACTTTCCCTCCATGTAAACTTTCGCAAGAATTTGAGCTTGATCACTGGGCAGGCCACTAATAAGCGTTCTGATTCTATCCCTGCCGCGCTTTTGGTGAAGCATCATAAACGCCTCTTCACTCTCTTGTGACCCGGCTATATCATCAGCTGACAATGGGGTGTCAAATTTTTGCAGTCTGCGAAATAAGTCGGTCCGACTGTTTCGCGCAATCGTATAAATCCACGTACTGGCTGCGGCTTTTTCTGCGTTGTATGCGCCGGCTTTTTGCCACACCTTTATCATGACCTCCTGCACTAACTCGTCTGCATTGTTGGCGGACAGCGTAGAGCCAGATAAAGCGAAAGCCTTCATCAATGGGGCGAAGTGCCGAAACAGCCGTGTGAAGGCTGCCCTGTCTCCGTTTTGCCCAACTAAAGTAAGACATTCGCTCCATTCGTCAGTACGCTTTTCCTTAGACGCTACCTGCGACTCTGTCTCATCGTCGAAATTGTCTGTCACAATCATCATTCTCTGAGGCCCTTAATGTTTCCCAAGTATACGCGTCTACAGACAAATGGATCACTCGAATGCAACATAATTTAACGTAGGTAGAGTTCATGGGCGCGCCACGACAACAAAATCCATGTAAAATCTAAAAAAACTGATCCATACTCGGTCTGTCTCCGTAATTTAGCGATATAATTCAACGTCTTAAATAGGTACCGGCAGTGAGAACACGCAACGAATGAAGATCGCGGTTATTGGCTCGGGTATATCAGGTTTGGCCTGTGCCCATTATCTCAGCGACGAGCACGAGGTCTGGGTATATGAAGCAGCAGGCAAGATTGGCGGCCACACCGCCACTGTGGATGTAACACTTGGCACCCGCCAGTATGCGATCGACACCGGATTTATCGTGTTTAATGATTGGACCTACCCACACTTTATTGCGCTATTGGATGAACTGGGAGTTGCCAGCAAGCCTACGGCTATGGGTTTCAGCGTGCGGGACCCTAAATCGGGTCTAGAGTATTCGGGTTCAAACCTCGATACGCTGTTTGCCCAGCGTCGCAACCTGGTATCACCGGCGTTTATTGGTATGGTGCGCGATATCTTGCGCTTCAATCGCGAAGCCGTGGCAGATCTTGACAGCGGCAGGATAGCAGAGGATGAAACTCTGGGGTCCTATCTTATCCGCAGGGGCTACAGTGAAAAATTTAAGCGCCATTATTTGGCGGCTATGGGATCGGCTATTTGGTCTGCTGACTGCGAGACCATATTAGACTTTCCAGTGACGTTTTTCCTGCGATTTTTTCGCAATCATGGGCTGCTGTCGGTTAAAGATAGGCCTCAATGGCGAGTGATTGAAGGGGGCTCTAGACAATACCTACGACCCCTGTGCGCTCGATTTTCGGAGCGTATATCCGTCGGCAACGCGGTGAGTCGTGTCGTCAGAGATTCTGACAAAGCCGTTACGCTGTTGATGGCAGATGGCCAGCAACTGAAGTTCGATCAGGTTGTATTTGCGACCCACTCTGATCAGGCTTTGGCGCTTCTGGAGGAGCCCTCTGCGCTAGAGTCAGACATTCTTGGCGCTATTCCCTACCAAACCAACGACGTGGTATTGCATACCGATGTCCGCATGCTGCCGCGTAAGGTGAAAACTTGGAGCAGTTGGAATTACACGCTTGGGGAGAGTAAGAAGCGTGCGATTGTGACCTACAATATGAATATCCTTCAGGGGATTCAAGCGCCCGAAACATTTTGCGTCACATTGAATAATACTGCAGCGATCAATCCACACAAGGTGTTAGGCCGCTTTAGCTATGATCATCCGGTGTTCTCGCTAGAGGGTTGTGCCGCACAGCAGCGCTGGGGCCAAATCAACGGCGTCTCCAGCACTTGGTACTGCGGTGCTTACTGGCAGAACGGTTTTCATGAGGACGGCGTAGTCAGTGCACTTCGCGTCGCCAGGGGGCTAGGTAGTAGGCACGTGGCAGCTGCTTGAAGTCACGTATTTACCAAGGAATTCTCCAGCATCGTCGGGTAGTTCCGGCACGACATCAGTTTCAATATAGGGTCATTATGCCTTACGTGTGTCTAGACGAATTGCCCCATATTTTTGCCAAAACACCGTTTTGGTCTGCCACAGGTTGGGCCTTGGGTCAGTTTAGGCGTAGTGATTTTCTCGGTGATCCTGCGTTGCCTCTGCAAGATGAAGTGCGGCGACGCATACGCGAGGAAACCGGTGCAGACCATATTGGGCCCATCTATTTGCTGGCTAATTTATGCTGTTTCGGTTTTGTGATGAACCCTATTGCATGCTACTACTGTTTTAATCGTGATGAGACACGTTTAGACTATGTAGTGGCAGAGGTGAACAATACACCGTGGAATGAGCGGCATAGCTACGTGCTGGAAGGCCCGGAGCAAGGTCGTTGGCTCCGAACCATGTTTGATAAGCAATTGCATGTGTCGCCCTTTAATCCTATGAATATGCGCTATCGTTGGCGAAGTAATACGCCTGATCGGCGTCTGGTGTTGCACATGGAGAACGTGGTAGAAGAGGAAAAGGTGTTCGACGCGACTCTGTCACTGTCGGCCCGACCAATGTCAGCGGTTAACTTGAATAAGTTGCTTTTCCGGTATCCGCTGATGTCGGTGAAGGTAGCGCTCGCCATCTATTGGCAGGCTTTGAGACTCTACATTAAGGGAACGCCAGTCTATACACATCCCGCAAATAATGCGGCAGGAGCGAAGGATGAATGAGGGCAGTATTGGCGCGTTGCGTTTGCCACAGACGCGCAGCGCCAGAGTTGGCGAAAAAATAGCTAGGGAAGCGATATTCAAGTTTTTGGGTCAGCTGCAGATTGGGTCACTTACGCTGCATGAGGGTCCCAACAGCCATCATTTTGGTAGCGTAGATAAGCCGCATGAGCCGCAGGCGGAAGTGCATGTTCACGATCCCGCTGCGTACGCAGAAATGCTGACCGGCGGCTCCATTGGTTCTGGGGAGGCGTATATGAAGGGCCACTGGTCTTCGCCTGATGCAATGGATGTTATGCGCGTATTCAGCGCCAATCTTGTGCTACTGAATACTTTTGACGCAAGTCAGTCTTTTTTCGTGAAACTGACACTCAAGATTGCTCACCGCTTCAATCGCAATACTCACAAAGGCTCGCAGCTTAACATTGCGGCCCATTACGATCTTGGTAATGAATTTTTTCAGCTGTTCCTCGATCCTACCATGATGTATTCATCGGCCTTATTTTCTGATGAATCCACTAATCTAGAGACGGCATCAAAAAATAAGCTTGATGAACTCTGTCAGCAACTTGAATTAAAGGCTGATGATCATTTATTAGAGATAGGTACTGGCTGGGGCGGAATGGCAATACACGCGGCGAAAAACTTCGGGTGTCGCGTAACCACGACAACAATATCGCAAGAGCAGTACGAGTACGCGTCTGCCAGAGTCAAAGAAGAAGGGCTCGAAGGTCAAGTCACATTACTTTGCGAAGACTATCGCAACCTCACTGGGGAATATGACAAGCTCGTATCCATTGAGATGATTGAAGCTGTGGGCCATGATTTTTACCAAAGTTACTTTAGTATGTGTTCTGGATTGTTAAAGCCGAATGGGAAGATGGTAATTCAGGCCATTACAATCGCTGATCAGCGCTACAAAGAGGCGCGAGACTCTGTTGATTTTATCAAGCGCTATATCTTTCCCGGCGGCTGTCTGCCGTCCGTCGCAGTAATGTCTGACCACATTGCGCGTGACACGGATATGCAGATCGTGCATTTGCGCGATATTACAACTGATTATGCCGAAACGTTGGCACACTGGCGCCAACGATTTCTTGCTAACCTCGAGGCAGTGCGAGGCATGGGGTTCAGTGAGGAGTTTGTCCGAATGTGGGATTTTTACCTGTGTTATTGCGAGGGCGGCTTTCGTGAGCGCGTTATCAGTACGGTACAACTGGCGTTCGCTAAGCCTGACTACCGCTTTCATTGTCCAGCTGCGTTACTCCACAAGTAAGAACCTGCAGCGAGAACAGATCTGAAGTATACTAACATGCGTAATACCTACTAAATTAACCAGACTGGGTCCATGTGATGGAAAAAGCCTTGATGCAAACCGTGATTGCAACTCCGCAGATCATGTCTGACGACACCCGTCGGGTTCGCGATGCTTTGATAATGCGAGGTCTCGAGACGCCTTTGGTCGACAATGGTCTGACACGGGACGAGAAGTTCGAGCGCATCAAACACGCCTTTGAGGATATTGCCTCTACTCTCGGCCTAGATCTTAAAGACGACAGTTTGTGTGACACGCCGAAACGTATTGCCAAAATGTATGTCGATGAAATTTTCTCTGGCTTAGATTATGCTTTTTTCCCAAAGGCCACTGCCATCGATAACAAAATGGGTGTGGAGGAAATGGTGCGCATCGATGATATTGCGGTGGTGAGTACCTGTGAGCACCACTTCGTCACCATCGATGGCATGGCGAGCGTCGCCTACATTCCAAGCAGCAGAATTATTGGTTTGTCTAAAGTAAATCGCATTGTACGGTTCTTTGCTCAGAGACCCCAGGTGCAGGAGCGACTAACACAACAGGTGTTAGTCGCGTTACAAACGCTGCTAGAAACAGACGACGTGGCAGTGTCCATCAATGCTGTTCACTATTGTGTAAAAGCCAGGGGCGTGATGGATTCTAATTCTCGGACGCGCACAACTGCACTGGGTGGACAGTTTAAGGAAGACCCCCGTACGCGAGCTGAGTTCCTTTCTGCATAACGGCTTACAACCGCAATATTGGTTGAGTGAGCTGTGAGACACGCTCTATGATTCAAAGATGGGTCAATAACTTAAAATCCAGCCGCTGGCTTAACTCTGCATCCTCAAAAGTCGTTAATGTCCTGATGTTTAACGCTGCTTGGTTTGCCATTCTGTTGACCCAGTCGTCAGTGATCGCGCCCATGATAGTGGCCTTAAGTTTGTTCGCACACTTCCAAGTTATGGGGAAGGGAAAGCCTGAGTTATTGCTTATTGCTGGCGTCACATGCCTCGGCTTTGTTATTGACCAGATCTTGTTCGGGATGGATGTATTTAACTTGTCCGGGAAGGCAGCGCCAGCGCCACTGTGGCTAACGTGTTTGTGGCCAGTTTTCGCAACCACTTTGATGCACGCCTTTGACTGGCTTCAAGGCCGGATTATTGTATCGAGCGTTGTCGGAGCGGTGGGCGGCTGTCTGTCCTATATTGCTGGCGTTCGCCTAACGCAAATAGAGTTTGGTTCGGCTATGTGGGGCCCCCTGATAATAGCCACGCTGTGGGCTATTATCTTCCCCTTGTTTCTGAAAATATCAGAAAAAATTACTGAGGCCAACAGCAGCATTGTGAACGAAAAGAGCCCTGCTGCGCAGCGGTTGCAGCAGTGACAGAGCGTGAGCCTGATGTCGTAAGACCGGTAATCTACTGGTTCAGGCAGGACCTTAGGTTAAACGACCTACCGGGCCTCAATGCGGCTTTTGCAACTGGCAGACCCGTGCTTGCCTGCTATATCCTCGATGACACCAGCCCCAGCGATTGGCCGCTGGGCGGCGCGAGTCGTTGGTGGCTCCACCATAGTCTGGTGGCACTTGCAGCAGCTATTGCAAAGTCTGGCGGGCAACTCCATTTGGCGCAAGGGCGTTCTGAGACGGTCCTTATAGAACTGGCTGCATCAACGGGCGCGGACCTTGTCTTCTGCTCCCGGCAGTATGAGCCGTGGGCTCGTGTGTTAGAAGAGCAGCTGCACGATGCTCTGCTAAGCAAGGCGGTTCAGCTAAAACGTTATAGTGGGTCACTTTTGTGGGAGCCCGAGGCGATAGAGAATAAAGCCGGCGCGCCCTTCAAGGTGTTTACACCATTCTGGCGGAAGTGTCGGATGTTACCGGTTGCTGAGACATCCACGTTCAACGCCGACTTGGCGTCATGGAGTCGTTATACGCCCGGATCATTGACCCTTGAAGCGTTGCAGTTGTTGCCAGTAAACCCGGACTGGTCGGAGGGTTGGGAGCAACGGTGGCAGCCCGGCGAGAACGGCGGCGTTCTTAAACTTGACACCTTCATGCATAGTGCTATATCCGAATACGGCAAGGGCAGGGATTATCCGGCTCGCGCTGCAACATCGGGGCTGTCGCCACATTTGCATTTTGGAGAAATAGCGCCCCATAGAATTGTTTATACAATTAGGGAAGCTACCATGGCTAATCCAGCGATTGACCATGAGGCTGACAAATTCTTGAGCGAGGTGGGCTGGCGTGAGTTCTCTCATCACCTCTTGTTCCATTTTCCTCGTATGACCACGCGGGCATTCAAGGCTGATTTTGACGCCTTTCCCTGGGTTGGTGGTGCGGATGCGCTGAGCGCATGGCAACAGGGGAAAACGGGGTACCCCATCGTTGATGCAGGAATGAGAGAACTTTGGCAGACAGGTTACATGCACAATAGGGTACGTATGGTCGCCGCTTCTTTTTTGTGCAAGCATTTACTCGTTGATTGGCGGTCTGGTCAGCGTTGGTTTTGGGACACGCTTGTCGATGCTGATCTGGCCAATAATACCTGCGGCTGGCAATGGGTTGCGGGCAGTGGCGCTGATGCTTCGCCCTATTTTCGGATATTTAATCCAACGACGCAGGCACAAAAGTTTGACGCTGATGGTGGTTATATCAGGCGCTGGCTGCCCGAGTTAGCGGCTTTGCCCGATAAATTTCTGCATGAGCCCTCAATTGCGCCTGCTGATGTGTTGGAAGCTGGAGGCGTCATTTTGGGGCAGACCTATCCGCACCCTATTGTTGACCATCGGGATGCGCGGGGTGCAGCTTTAGCTGCCTATGCGGACATGAAGTCTGGATAAGAAAATATTACTGAGTAGAAACTTAATGGTGAAATACGATGACAGTTCTGCATGAGATCGCAGATGTAAAACGCTCCCCAGAGGAAGTCTATGACTACGTTAGCGATTTCACCACTACCGTGGAATGGGATGCTACCGCTATCGCGGCGCGCAAGTTAACACCTGGCGCCGTCGCCGTAGGGACGGAATTTGAAGTAGAGTGTGCGCTCCCTGTGAGCAGTATAACGTTGCGATATACTGTAACAGAGTTACAGCCTAATAAGCTTATTATACTAAGCGGTAGCTGCAAGTTTTTTGATATAGAAGATACGATCTCATTTTCGGAACTGCCCGGTGGAACGCGTATCGATTACCGCGCTGAGTTTTTTTTCAAGCCTTTAATGTCAACCATTTCTGGATTTTCAAAAGCGGGATTAGAAAGTATGGGGCGGGAGTCTGTTGCAGGGTTAGCCGAAGCCTTAAAAGATAACTTTCCGCTCACCACGCCGACTGCAGCGGACAAAGTTGCGGACAAATTGGTGCTTCCGGCATTATCGTTGTTCTCACGGCTTGGATATAAACTAGGGCGTAAGCGCTTTCATCCGATGACGGCTTCTGTGAAGCATAAGCATATGGTTGTGACTGGGGCATCTGCCGGATTGGGCTATGCTACTGCTCAGCAACTCGCGCGTCGCGGGGCGAACCTGACGTTGGTGATGCGTGATCGAGCGAAGGCAGAAAAAGTGATCTCTGACTTGCAGGAGGAAACGGGAAACCCAGCGATACGGTATGAACTAGCCGATCTAAGTCTCATTGCAGATGTCGATAGCCTTATCGAGCGCATGAAAAAGCGCGGACAACCGATAGACGTTCTGGTCAATAATGCGGGCGCGTTATTTAACCCTCGAAGTGAGACGATTGAAGGGCTTGAGCAAAGTTTTGCGCTATTGCTTCTCAGTCCTTATTGCTTGACGGAGGGCCTAAAGCCCCTGCTTTTAATGGCGTCATCGCCGCGGGTCGTTAATGTCGTTTCGGGAGGAATGTACAGTGAGTCTCTGAATATTGACGAGCTTATTGTTCCTGATACGGATGCTTACTCTGGCAGTGTGGCGTATGCGCGACAAAAGCGCGCATTAATGGTGTTGACGCAGGAGTGGGCCGCGGAGTGGGAGAGCGAGGGTATTGTTGTGAACGCAATGCATCCTGGTTGGGCTGATACGCCCGGTGTCCGCAGTGCGCTGCCACAATTTCGGAAGATCACTAAGCATGTGCTGCGGTCATCCGAAGAAGGCGCAGACACCATAGTATGGTTGGCCGTAGCCACCGAGGCTGGCTCAGTCAGCGGAAAGTTGTTTCTCGATAGAGCTGAGCACAGTACCCACTTGGTGAATAAGACGAGAGAGACTCGCCAGGAAACGGAGAAACTTATGCGTTTTCTTGCCTCGAATAGTTTGTCTGCTGACGTCGTGCAGTGAGCCACTGTTTCTGTTGCGACATGACCTTTCGCGTTGCGGCAAAGACAGTCATGGTTGCTTCAGCTTTTCCCGTGGCGCCAAGAAGATCCAGTTGTGCGTAATACCAGTACTGAATGCCAAAGCTCGCGATCGTGCGCAGCGTTGTAGAGCGATTCAGAAACGTTAGCCAAGGCGGAAACATTGACAGCTGCGCTTCAAAGCGCGGCAGTTCCGTTATGCCAGCGAATAATTTTGCCGGCGCATCTGTGACCACGCACAAGGGCCGCCCTAGTCCAATTAGGTCCGCTCCACCCGTGGTAATGGCCTCCTCCATGACGTCGCGTCGACGGAACCCCCCTGTCACCATCAAAGGAATTGTGAGCGTTTTCCTCATAGCCAGAGCGAAATCAACGAAGTAGGCCTCACGCATCAGCGTGGACGTTGCGACATTTTGTGGTTCCTCCTCCTCAATTCCCGCTGTACCAAGTAATTTTGGCTGCTCGTAAGTCCCCCCGGAAATTTCTAGCACGTCGATTCCTGTCTCCTCCAGCCACTGTGATACCTGCAAGCTGTCTTCAAAGGCGAATCCACCTTTTTGGAAGTCTGCGCTGTTGAGTTTAACCGCTATTGGGAACTCATCGCCGACTGCCTTGCGCACAGTTTTGACACACTCCAACAATGCTCGCGCGCGATTAGCCAGTGAGCCGCCATATTGATCGGTGCGCACATTGGTGCGTGGACTAAGAAACTGCGACAGCAGGTATCCGTGAGCTGCATGAATCTGGACGCCCGTGAAACCTGCCGCCTTAACCGCAGCAGCACATACGCCAAAGCGACGCACGATGTCTTCGATCTCAGCAACTGTTAGCGCAACGGGTTCTCCGAATTGACCTCCAGGGAGAGACATCTTTACCGCTGATGGAGCTTTTGGATTTTGATTTATCACTTTTTGAGTTTGTCTCCCAGCGTGGCTAATCTGCGCCCAAAAATGATTACCGTTGCGGGTTGCTGTTTTGGCCCAACGTGAAAGTGCCTGTTGCATGATTTCATTCGGCGGTTTGTCTATAATGACGTTGCCCGGACGCTCTAAATGATCGCCATCTATCTGAATATTTCCCGATAGTAGCAGTCCTGCACCGCCATCACTCCACAGACCATATAATCGCTCCAGTGCGTCCGTCGGTAACCCTGTGGGGCTGGCAAGACCCTCTGTCATAGCGGCTTTAACGATGCGATTCTCTAAGGTTATGCCGCAAGGCAGTGTCAGTGATTGAGCGAGCATGTCAGACATCGCAGTTCCTATGTACAAGTGATGGCCGGTAAGCCAAGGGTTTGTTAGATAGCGTGCTAAGCCTCATCTCGATACGAGTCAATGGCTGGGCAGGCACAAAACAGGTTGCGGTCACCATAGACATTATCGACCCGATTAACCGACGCCCAATACTTATAGTGTCGTAAAGATGCAACCGGATAGGCTGCATGTTCGCGGTCGTAGGGATGGTCCCAGTTGGTGGCGGCGATGTCAGCCAACGTATGTGGCGCATTTATTAATGGATTGTCGGTCGCATCGAGTGCGCCAGTCTGTACTGCGTTAATTTCCGCACGGATTGCTATCAGGGCATCGCAGAATCGATCAACTTCTGCTAATGATTCTGATTCTGTGGGTTCCACCATAAGCGTGCCGGCGACTGGAAACGACATGGTCGGCGCATGAAACCCGAAGTCGATCATGCGCTTAGCGATATCTTCTTCCGATATGCCGCTGTCCTCTTTGATTGGGCGAATATCTAAAATACATTCGTGCGCCACATTGCCGCTGGCACCGGTGTAGAGAATGGGATAATGATCCTTCAGTCGGTGGGCGATATAGTTGGCGCTAAGAATGGCCACTTTAGTTGCTTGTGTCAGACCCTCTGCGCCCATCAGTGCGATGTAGGCCCAAGAGATCGTCAGAATAGAAGCACTTCCAGAAGGAGCGGAAGATACAACATCGTTGTTCGGGTCTAAGCCCGCAATGGGTGCCACCGGATGGCTGGGCAGAAACGGCTGCAAGTGCGAACCCACACCGATGGGTCCCATGCCAGGGCCGCCGCCCCCATGTGGAATGCAAAAAGTCTTGTGTAGATTAAGATGCGACACATCAGCACCGAATTTCCCGGGCGCAGCAATGCCAACGAGCGCGTTAAGGTTAGCGCCATCGACATAGACTTGGCCACCGTGTTGATGAATCAGTTCACATAACTCAATTATGGATTCTTCGAATACGCCGTGAGTAGATGGGTACGTCACCATGATGCACGATAGATCTTGCGTATGGTGCTCGACCTTGGTGCGCAGGTCGGCCATATCGATATTGCCAAGACCGTCGCATTCAACAATCACGACTCGCATGCCTGCCAACGCGGCGCTGGCAGGGTTGGTGCCGTGTGCAGAGGAAGGTATGAGACAAACGTTGCGCTGCGCGTCACCGCGACTTTCGTGATAACGCCGGATAACCAACAACCCAGCGTACTCACCCTGAGAGCCCGCATTGGGTTGCAGAGATATCGCATCATAGCCGGTACATTCCACGAGCATTTGCTCAAGTTCCGCAAGCATGGCATGGTAGCCGTTGGTCTGCTCAAGAGGCGCAAACGGGTGTAATCCGGCGAATTCAGGCCAAGTCACTGGAAGCATTTCGGTGGTAGCATTTAACTTCATCGTACAGCTACCCAGAGCGATCATCGCGCGATTAAGCGCCATGTCTTTGTCTTCTAGGTAGCGCATGTAGCGCAGCATTTCAGTCTCTGAGTGGTAGTTGTTGAAGAGTGGATGTTGTAAATAGTCAATCGGTCGAAGTAAGTGCTTAGGGATGCCGCCGTGCTCTGCCACTTGAGTGTCAGTCATTGCCATGGAACCTTTGATGACGCCGCCGCTAAAGGCACTCCACAGCGCTTCGATATCTGAGGCGGAGGTCGTTTCATCCAAAGAAATGCCCAGACGGTCACTGCCGATGATTCGCAGGTTTAGGCCGCGGGCCAGCGCGCGTTTAACAATAGCCTGCTGTTGATCACCCACGGTGTAGCTGATGGTGTCAAAGAAACTGGCGTTGTTGCGGTTGAAGCCAGCATCCTCTAACCCCTTTGCTAGGATACAGGCTAAGCGCTGAATGCGGCTAGCAATCCGTCGCAGCCCCGTTGGCCCGTGGTACATAGCGTAGAAAGCGGCCATCACCGCAAGCAGTGCTTGCGCCGTACAAATGTTACTGGTGGCCTTTTCGCGCCGAATATGTTGCTCGCGGGTTTGCATAGCCATGCGCAGCGCTTGATTGCCACGTCGGTCTATTGAAACACCGATAATGCGTCCCGGGGTAGAGCGTTTGTAGGCATCTCGAGTGGCAAAAAAAGCCGCATGTGGACCGCCAAAGCCCATAGGCACGCCAAAGCGTTGGGTATTACCTAAAACCACATCAGCACCCATTGAACCGGGTGACTTCACTAACAGTAACGCCATTATGTCTGCCGCCACCGCCACTAGCGTGTTTTTTTCACGAGCTTTCTGTGTCAGTGGAGCAATATCTCGGAGATGTCCATAAGTCCCAGGATATTGCACTAGAAGGCCAAAGGCCTCGGTAGTCTCAAGCAGTTCCTCTGGGTCGCCGATTGACACCTCAATATCCAGCGCCTTGGCGCGTGTTTGTACCACTGCGATAGTTTGGGGGTGGCAGTCGTCTGCTATCAAAAAGGTGTTGCTGCGGTTTTTTTTGTTGACCCGATGTAACAGCGTCATCGCCTCTGCAGCAGCAGTGCCCTCGTCCAGCATGGAGGCATTCGCTAGGTCCATGCCAGTCAGATCGAGCACCATCTGCTGAAAAGTCAGTAGCGCTTCTAATCGGCCCTGTGATATTTCCGGCTGGTAGGGCGTATATGCGGTGTACCAGCCAGGGTTTTCCAGCACGTTGCGCTGTATGACGGCCGGTGTGAAAGTGTCGTGGTAACCCATGCCGATAAAGGAGCGATTGACGATATTCAGACTTGCTAGCTCACGCAGCCGCGCAATGACGTGCTGCTCAGTCTGTGCTCCGGGTAGCTGCATAGCCTGCTGTCGCCTAATAGTCATAGGCACGGTTTCATCGATCAGCGCATCTAGGGTGTCGTAGCCAGTAGTGCGGGCCATGGTTGTCTGTTGCTCGATTGTAGGTCCGATATGCCGTTGGACAAATTCGGCATGATTCTCCAAATCAAATAGAGATTGACGGCTCATTGATGACGCTCCAAGGGTTACTAAAGTGGGGCAATAGTGCAGACGGCACTACAGCCCGTAAGTATAGCAAAATACGACTCTGACCGGCAATAAAAGGGCGCGTTGAGGGCCATTTTTTGGGAAAGATAAAATTGCCGCCTGACTTGCGTTTTCGCTTTGGCGCAGGTATCACTGGACATCATTATCGAGCTTGGGAGAGTGAGTGTGTTGGAAATTGTTGCCCCCGAATCAGTTGGTATGGACAGTGCGCAGTTGGCTCGCGTAGGTGAGCATCTGAAGAAGCGCTATATCCAGCCAGGGAAAATTCCCGGCAGTATTGCGCTAGTGGCGCGCGGCGGAAAGGCCTGTTATCTGGACGTCCAAGGGCAGTGTGACCGCGAGCGTGGCACCCCAATGGCCGAGGATAGCATTGTGCGTATTTACTCCATGTCCAAACCGATTACCTCTCTGGCTATGATGACGCTGCTTGAGAGGGGTTTATTTTCGCTGGATGATCCAGTACATCGATTTATTCCGGCTTGGCGTGACTTGGGTGTCTGGACGGCGGGTTCTTATCCGCTATTTGCAACCGAGCCTTGCAAACGCGCCATGACAATTCGCGATTTGTTTATGCACACCTCTGGTCTGACCTATGATTTTCTGCGTGCTTCTAATATTGATTACGCCTATCGAAAACAACAGATCGGGAATCCGCAGCCTGGGTATACGCTGCAGGATATGGTCGATCAACTAGCATCGATGCCACTGGAATTTTCCCCAGGGGAGCGCTGGAACTACTCACTGGCTACCGACGTTTTGGGTTACTTAGTGGAGGTGATTAGTGGGCAGAGCCTGCCAGAATACTTACGCACCGTTATCTTCGAGCCTTTGGGTATGGTAGATACAAGCTTTGAGATAGATGCGACGCGAGCTGCACGTTTTGCATCATGCTACGAGCGCAATCTTAACCGGGAAATGGTATTGAACGATGACGGACAAGACAGCCGATTTATCAGTCCCAGTTTCTACTCGGGCGGTGGCGGCTTGTTGTCCACGGTCGGTGATTATTATCGATTTTGCCAGATGCTACTTGCCGGCGGCACTCTAGAGGGTGCGCGAATTATTGGGTCACGGACGCTGGAGTTCATGACGTGTAACCATTTTTCAGGTGGTGAGGACCTTGCTGTCATGGCAACCGGTGGTTTTAGTGAATCAGCCTATGAAGGTGTGGGTTTTGGGCTGGGCTTCGCGGTCAAACTGGATCCAGTGGGTAATGGTTACCCGGGGTCCACGGGCAGTTTTTTTTGGGGCGGTTTGGCCAGCACTTTATTCTGGGTAGACCCAGTGGAGGAGCTGGTGGTGATTTTTGTGACTCAGTTGATGCCCTCCAGTACGTTTAACTTTAGAGGACAACTGGAGAATATTATCTATGGTGCGCTGCGCTAGCGAGAGTTACACGGTCATGTGTTGGCGGCACCCGCCGCGCAAACAAAAACCTCGCGCAGGGGTAACTATCGTTCTTTAGATTCCGTGTAAAGGATATTCGTAATAAAGTAAACGTGCTCGCCTCCGGGGCTTCGCACTCGAACTTCATCGCCAAGGCGTTTGCCCAGCAGCGCGCGTCCCATGGGCGAATCCATGCTGAGTTTACCGCTGGCGAGATCAAATTCATCCGGGCCCACCACGCGCCAAGTGCTTTCTTCGCCAGCTTCGTTTTCCAGTCTTACCCACGCGCCGAAAAACACCTTACTAGTCTCGCTGGGAACGCGCCCCACCACTTCAACTTCATCGAGACGCTTGTTGAGAAAACGTACTCTGGAGTCTATTTCACGGAGTCGCCGCTTGCCGTAAATGTAGTCGCCATTTTCAGATCGATCACCGTTCTTGGCGGCTTCATGAACCGCATCGGTGACAACCGGTCGTTCCACTTTCCATAATTGCTGCAGTTCGTCCCGCAGGGCCTGCTCGCCCTCGGCTGTAATATATCTGGAGCCACGTTGGCGCGGCGGTCGGTAACGTCCCATAACAATATTTTAGCAGTTGTCACTGAGTAACAAAATCCTGCTGGACTCCTTCTGTTTTCACTGTTAGAAAGACAAGCATAACGGATATTGGGATGGGGAAGTAAATGGCACAGCAGCAACGTGCGAGGTTAGCGACAGTATTGGGCCTTGTTGTGGCCACAGCGGCTTATCTGCCGGGTTGCGCATTGGCAGATTGCCTAGAGCTTGAGGGCAGTCTGACTCAGGGCGGGCTGATATGGGGCACAGTGCCATCAGGAAGTCACGTGACACTGGACGGGGAGACTCTGGATGTATTGCAAGAAGGGACAACCGTCGCGGGTTTTGGTCGAGATGCCGCCGCGACTGCTGAGTTAGTAGTGGATGATGGCGCAGCCGTGTGCCGGCAGACGCTACAGATTGCGCCTCGCGAGTACGCTGTCCAGCGGGTGCAGGGTGTGCCACAGAAAACGGTGACTCCACCGCCTGAGCAGCTAGAGAGAATCCGACGGGAGCGGGCACTTGTTAATGCGGCCAAAGCCCAGCGCTTGCAGCGTCCTGACTTGCTGCAGAGTGCTTTAGCCGGATTTCAATGGCCCACAGTAGGTCTAATATCAGGCGTATACGGTAGCCAGCGTTATTACAATGGCGCGGCTGGGAATCCCCACTATGGTGTAGATGTGGCCGTTCCGACGGGCACTGCTGTGCGCGCTCCCGCTGCCGGTTTTGTCACTTTGGCAGAACCAGATCTGTTTTATTCTGGCGGCACGGTTATTTTGGATCATGGATTCGGCGTTTCTTCAGCATTGCTGCATATGAGTAAAATAACGGTTGAAGTGGGGCAGGAGGTGAATACTGGTGATGTGATTGGGGAGGTAGGTGCTACCGGTCGCGCCACGGGGGCGCACTTAGACTGGCGCATGAACTGGCGTAACCATCGGATAGATCCACAATTGCTGGCACCGCCCATGCCAAAGCCCTAAAAACCCCGTATAGTAGACGTCTTTAGTTTGGCATTGTGAGATGGTAATGATCGACAAACGACTGCTCAGTATTCTGGTATGCCCTGTGAGCAAGGCGCCTGTGGAGTATGATGCGCAAAAGGATGAGTTAGTCTGCAGGGCATCCGGCTTGGCTTATCCCGTGCGTGATGGCATTCCAGTGATGCTAGAAAGTGAAGCTCGGCAGCTTACGGCTGACGAAAAACTTGGTTAAGACACGAGTGTTATCTAGCATGTCAGACACGATATTCGGCAAAATTATTAGCGGTGAAATTCTGAGTGAATTTCTCTATCAGGATGAGCATTGCATAGCTATAAATGATATCAATCCGCAGGCACCCATTCATGTGTTGGTCATTCCAAGACAAAGTATTCCGCGATTGGTGGATGCTCAGTTAGACGATCAAGCTCTGCTGGGACATATGATGCTGGTTGCAGGCAAACTTGCGCAGCGGCTGGGCATAGGTGATGCGTTTCGCTTGGTGGTCAATAATGGCGCCGATGCTGGTCAAACGGTTTTTCACCTGCACCTGCACATCATAGGAGGCAGGGCGTTCGCCGAAGGCCAGATGGCTGGCTGAACCGCCGGCTTCCTCAACATAACTGAGATTGAGTATGAAGACCGTAGCAATACGTGAGGCCTTTCTGGCCTATTTTGAACAGCATGCGCACACCCGCGTTGAGAGCTGCTCATTGGTTCCGGCCAACGATCCCACCCTGCTGTTTACCAATGCCGGGATGAATCAGTTCAAGGATACTTTCCTAGGCACGGAACCTCGCGCCTATGTTCGTGCTACGAGCAGTCAACGCTGTGTGCGCGCGGGGGGCAAGCATAACGACTTAGAGAATGTCGGGTATACCGCGCGGCATCACACCTTCTTTGAGATGCTGGGTAACTTTAGTTTTGGTGACTATTTCAAGCGTGATGCTATCCGTTATGCATGGGATTTTCTCACCGTAACGCTTGGCCTCCCTCCGGAAAAATTGTGGGTCACCGTGCATCTGTCCGATGATGAGGCGGAGCAGATATGGATCGATGAAATCGGTTTCCCCAAGGCGCGCATCTCACGCCTTGACGAGGATAATTTTTGGCAGATGGGCGATACCGGCCCCTGTGGCCCCTGCAGCGAAATCTTTTATGACCATGGTGAAGATATTCCGGGAGGTCCGCCCGGCAGTGAGGGCGAGGACTTGGATCGGTTTATTGAAATCTGGAACCTAGTGTTCATGCAGTACAACCGCGACCAGAGCGGGGAACTGCATCTGCTGCCGCACCCTTCTGTCGATACTGGAATGGGTCTGGAGCGTATTGCTGCTGTAATGCAGAAGGTACACAATAACTACGATATCGATCTGTTCCAAGTCATCATCAAATCTGCGGCGGAGTTATTGCAGGTCAAAGATCTGCAGCATAACTCTCTGAAAGTTATCGCGGACCATATTCGTTCCTGTGCCTTTCTTATTGTCGACGGTGTACTGCCAGGCAATGAGGGTCGCGCATACGTGTTGCGACGCATCATTCGTCGGGCCGTTCGCCACGGCAATACGTTGGGCGCGGACCAACCGTTTTTTCATAAACTGGTGGCCACATTGGTAGCGCAAATGGGCGGTGCCTACCCCGAATTGGTGAAACAGCAGGCGCTGGTAGAAAAGACGCTGTTGATCGAAGAGGAACAGTTCGCACGGACGCTGGATAATGGCATGCAAATTCTCGAGGAAGCGCTGGCAGACTTGCACGGTAATGAAATTCCCGGAGAAATGGTGTTTAAACTGTATGACACCTACGGTTTCCCCACAGATCTGACTAACGATATTGCACGTGAGAGAAACCTGACGCTGGATATGGTCGGGTATGACCTTGCGATGGCTGAGCAACGCTCTCGCTCTCAGGATAAGGGGAGCTTCAAGGTCGACTATAGCAATCTGCTGAAGCTTGAAGGCAAGACCGAGTTCACTGGCTACGATAAGCTAGAGGGGAGGGGCGTGGTAACCGCGCTGTTGCGAGACGGCGAAGACGTTACTGTTCTCGACATGGACGAGACCGGCACAGTGGTTCTCGATAGCACGCCCTTTTACGGGGAATCTGGTGGTCAAGCGGGAGATACCGGTTATCTCAATGCTGCGGGTGGGCGTCTGGAAGTGTCAACGACAACGAAGGCCTCTGATCACCACCTGCATCAGGTGAAGGTGTTGCAGGGCAGCGTAAGGTGCGGTGACATGCTCTCGGCGATTGTCGATGAGAATGTTCGACAGCGGACGCGTCTCAATCACAGCGCCACTCATTTGCTCCATGCCGCTCTGCGCATGGTGCTCGGTGAACATGTGCAGCAGAAGGGCTCGCTGGTGGACTCGGAGCGGCTGCGTTTTGATTTCTCGCATTCTGAAGCCGTGACCACGAGGCAATTAAAGGCAATTGAAAATATGGTCAATGATCAAATACGCATGAATACAGCGGTTGAAACGCGCTTGATGACGATGGATGAGGCTGTAGCGTCTGGCGCGATGGCGTTGTTTGGTGAAAAGTACGGTGAAGAAGTGCGCGTGCTATCCATGGGTGAGCAAGATTTTTCTGTGGAGCTGTGCGGCGGTACTCACGTAAATCGTACTGGTGATATTGGTTTGCTGCGTATCGTGTCTGAATCTGGAGTCGCGTCCGGGGTGCGTCGTATCGAGGGCGTGACGGGCGGCGGTGCCCTAGCACTGCTGGATGCTAATGAACAGCAGTTGACCGAGGTGTGTGAGGTGGTCAAGGGTAGTGCTGATAATGTCGCGTTGAAGGTAGGGGCCTTGCGTACTGAGAATCGAGAATTAGAGAAAGAAGTTGCGCGACTAAAGCAAAAACTGGCCACCTCCGCGGGCAGTGATCTCACTGCAGGGATTGTGGAAGTGCGAGGCATTAAAGTACTTGCGGCTAATGTAGAGGGTGCAGATGCTAAATCGCTGCGTGACACGGTAGATCAGTGTAAAAACAAGTTGGGAAGCGGGGTGATTCTGCTGTCAGCTGTGATAGGGGAGAAGATCGCCCTAACGGCCGGTGTGACCAATGACCTAACTGATCAGGTCAAAGCGGGTGACCTGATGCGTGAATTTTCGGGGCGTCTCGGTGGTAAGGGAGGCGGAAAACCCGACATGGCTCAGGGTGGCGGTAGCGATATAGAGAGTTTGCCTGGCGTGTTGAAGTCTGTGCCTGATTGGGTGTCATCTCAATTAGATTGATGTGAATTGTGGTGCGGATTAAGCTTTCCGGACTGTGTAACATTAGTTCACTTTGGTAATGAGCAGTGCACCTTTTGGGCGCGCACAATTAAGGTCGCAGCGAGCTGCGCGAGAAACTATGAGTCTCATCGTTCAAAAATTTGGTGGCACTTCGGTCGGTGATATTGGGCGTATCGAGCTAGTGGCAAAAAAAGTTGCCGCCTGTCGTGCCGAGGGTGACGACGTGGTGGTGGTGGTCTCGGCCATGAGCGGTGAGACTAACCGGCTGATGGCATTGGCGCACGAGATACAAGAGCGACCATTACCCCGTGAATTGGACGTGCTGCTTTCAACGGGTGAGCAGGTCACCACTGCGCTGCTTAGCATGGCACTGAACCAGCAGGGTGTGAAAGCTAAATCTTACACTGGATCACAGGTGCGCATTCTTACTGATAATGCGCATACAAAGGCGCGAATTCGTGAAATTGACAGCGATCGCCTGATTGAAGACTTGAAAGAGGGCTACGTAATTGTGGTGGCGGGTTTTCAGGGTGTTGATGGAAACGGTAACATTACGACGCTCGGTCGAGGTGGTTCCGATACCACAGCCGTTGCTTTAGCCGCTGCACTGAAAGCAGACGAGTGTCAGATATACACTGATGTGGATGGTGTTTACACCACAGATCCTAGGGTGGTGGATGGCGCTCGCCGTCTTTCCAAAATTACCTTTGAGGAAATGCTGGAAATGGCCAGTATGGGTTCCAAGGTATTACAAATCCGCGCCGTTGAATTTGCAGGAAAGTACAATGTTCCGCTGCGCGTTCTGCACAGTTTTAAAGATGGTCCAGGAACACTGATATCAATGGAGGACAACAGCGCTATGGAAACGCCTACAATTGCTGGCATTGCATTCAATCGCGATGAAGCAAAGCTAACTATCGAAGGGGCACCAGATGTGCCGGGTGTGGCATATCAGATATTGGGCCCTATTGGCGAAGCCAATATCGAAGTGGATGTGATTGTGCAAAATATAAGCCATGAAAATACAGTCGATTTCACCTTTACCGTCGGACGCGGGGATTTAGCGCGCGCGGAAGAGGTGCTCAATCAGATAGCAAACGAAATTAACGCTGGGAAAGTGACCAGCGATAGCAAAATTGCGAAGGTCTCAGTGGTTGGAGTGGGTATGCGTTCGCATGCGGGAGTGGCTAGTCAGATGTTTGCTGCTCTTGGCGAGGTGGGCATTAATATTCTGATGATCACTACTTCCGAAATAAAGATTTCGGTCATTGTTGAGGAAAAGTTTTTGGAGTTAGCAGTGCGTGCTCTGCATTCATCGTTTGGCCTCGAGAAGGAACCGAAAGACGAAAACGTCCGTGAAGAAGAATAGGACTGCGTTCATCGAAGAAAAGTGATACACGGCGGCATTGTTTTTATGCAAATCCATGCTATAACTGAACATGCGAGCGACGTGTTTAAGGCGTTGGGATAGGGGCGTATAAAGCTCAGTCCACAGCGTTAACATTGCGGAAATCATGACTGTAGAGGGCATCAAATATGTTGATTTTGACCCGCAAAGCCGGTGAGACGTTAATGATAGGTGACGAAGTGACTGTGACCGTGTTGGGCGTTAAGGGCAATCAGGTTCGCATTGGCGTCAACGCGCCAAAAGATGTTGCAGTGCATCGAGAAGAAATCTTTGCTCGCATTCGCGATGGCGACGGTCCGAGCACAGAAGAGAAGGAATAATCCGAGCTACTGCCTTCTATGGCTTTGATTTTGCACGATTTGTGGTACTATCTCGCGCCTGTGGGTATACCTGTTTAGCGAACCACATAAACCTACGGAGAGCTGGCCGAGTGGCTGAAGGCGCGCCCCTGCTAAGGGCGTATAGGCTAATACCCTATCGAGGGTTCGAATCCCTCGCTCTCCGCCATGCAGTCTGCGAGTTAGAGACTCTTCCCAGAGACTGACCGCAGAAACACCGCAAAGCCCGCTATTTAGCGGGTTTTTGCATTTTTGGGGTTCGCGTAATAGTG
>JAQWNG010000001.1 GCA_029246385.1 Halioglobus sp. | reverse complement strand
GTAAGGCACGTCCTCGGCATAGTCGGCGGAGATACCAGACAGTTCGATCGGAGCCTCTGTGAAACTCAGGTTGAGTGGCTCCCGGTTATCGATCTGCATGCTGTTGTTGCTATTCCCGCCGCCGCTACAAGCAGCGAGGGTTAACAGTATCATGGGGAGCCCTAGCCTCTTAATCGTGTTTGTCACGGCGCAAAATCTCCTGTAGTTGATGTACTTAGGTCAAATAGGATCGGGAAATATACTGAGCTTCACAAGGAATATGGCTCTTTACTAACGACATTTAATGTTGCGGTCACCCAGCCGCCGGGGTGTTGACGTCGTGGCAGGTGGCGCCTTGGTTGGGGGCACCGGGAGCGGCTGGGTAGAGGGCTCCTGTTCTCCCTTGACTCCGGTCTATGACTCCTGCCAAAAAGTCGGATGCTCTATTCTATAGAAAACCTATAAGAATCAATAATATGGTGGGCCCAGAAGGATTTGAACCTTCGACCTGCCGATTATGAGTCGGATGCTCTAACCAACTGAGCTATGGGCCCGAAAAAGTCAGCATCTAGTATAGATAAGAAAGGCTCGGTGGCACAGGCCCGAGTTAAAATTTTATTCGTGTTAAGGAGGTGGCCCCAGACCATTAACGCTGAAAATCCCTGCATACTTGCAATTTCATTGGACATTAATTAAGTCCGGAGCATAGTCTCCACTGCGGTAGGCATCGCAAAAGGCAACCTCGTCGCCGCTATACAGTGGATCATGCGCGATAAGGGCACTGCGAATCAGATCCCATGGCGTGCTTACAAAAGCGAGGTTACCTGCGTTGCGAGTGACGATAACAAGGTCCAGACCGCGATGACCTACGATGAGCTGCCCGCCAAGACCGGCCGCGGCAAATGCACCTACGTCAAAGGCCTGAATGCAGGAGGCTGCCCCATCGTAGTTACACTCAGTTGATCTACTAGGGGGATGTGGATACTCCGGCCACACTGCAAAAGGTTGGCAGTTTCCAAGGGGCCCCTGAATTTTGTTATCGAATCCCGGCAAAGTATAGTTGCCGTTTGCGGCAACCCAGGTGAGATAGCCATAACCTGTGTTGGCATCCTCAAACGAGGGGTGGGTCATCTTATAGACCCATTCTTCGCTGAGGAGGCGGCGCTGGTCCCAAATTCCATTGTGAACAAGTAGCAGACCAAGTCGAGCCATATCCCTCAGATTGGAGTACCAGGTTATACCAAAAATCTCGCCCTCCCAATTGCTTGTGCTCATACCTAATTTATTAAATATTTCTTTTTGTGCGAATTCAGCGGTTGTAGTGGCTCCATCGAATTGGTTCGGGTCTTGAGCGATCACTGCTTCAATCACATCACTGAGGCGATTTATTTCCCGCGTTCCGAGAGCGTCATAGGAAAATACTTTCTGATCGAACGCCAGGCTTTCATTGAAAGCAACCATTGCCATAACGTGGGCCACCTGAGCATCTGGATTGAAGGTAATGTCGTCAACCCAACTATCCATGCGATCCGTGTCCGTCAGTGGTTGTGACAAATCTGCGCTCATAAACGCGGCTCTTCCTACCGCCGTTGCGCCCAAGGTTTTTGTGGCAGAAAAATTGTGCGCCATCTCGTCACGTCCGGGATCGCCAGGATGATAAAACTCATGGCAGAGTTTGCCGTACCTGACGATGGCATAGGAATAGGTGTTTACCGCATCGATCGCCGCAAGAATATCCGGATCCAGGCCGCAGGTTTCTATAAGTTCTTCGGGCGGAACAACTTCCCATGGGGCAGTACCGGGATCTTGATAGGAAGCCAAAGAAGGGGGCTGGAAGGGGGGTATTTCCGCATCTTTTGACTCTGAACATGCAACTAAATTGATTAGCCCCATGAGAACCACAAGCATATTGAACGTTCTCGCAATGGGCTGGAAATTTGTCATTATGATTTTTCCTTTGGGGCTTTATCGACGTCTAATTAGGCGGGTTAATGCCCCTCTCTACTATTAGCAACGCCCTGCAGAGGCAGGTGTATCGCGAGCCAGAACGCGTTTAATGAATAAAGAGTTGCTAACGCGCTTTCGTTTTTTGCTTTTAAGATAAATATAGGGTCGCGTTCTGGGAGGCGACGGTATAGGACAAAGGTTATCACAATGCATCAAGAGGAACGATCAGCAGTTCAACATAGCTGATCTGTTAGTTGTGCTGACAATTATTTATCGCCCGCCGACAGTAAGTCGTTAAATGCGGCATAGGAACTGCGCAAACGCTGAAAATCATCGCTGTTAACTAATAGTAATTTAGTCTCCTCGCGTGCGGTGATTTTTCCGTGTGTCAATCGATGTTCCTTCAGTGCGCGAGACCCCCAGCTATCGCCAACCTGCAACTGGTGATGCTCTGATGCGCCGTTAGCCCTTTCGAACTCTTGTGTGAGGCTGCCGCTCAGCACGACATAGAAGCCGGCTGGCACCTCATTCGCATGCTGCACCACCTCACCCTCGGAATAGTCCAGATAGCGCGTTGCCGGGCGGTCACTCTCTGCCATATATACAATGGTGCGTGGCGTAAACAGGTCAAATAACCAATCGAGGGCCACTCTTATTCTGGTTGCCAGCCCCGGGAGCATACCAATATAGGCGGTTCGCCAAATAAGCCAGGCGGCAATGCCCGTTACCCGTCTTCCATAAATTTCTGCCACTCCGCGCCCCCCGCCGAGCGAGGCCATGATTCCCACTGCCTTGTAAGAGAATGCGGCCAGATTCTGGCCACGCGTGCGATGAAGAATATTTTGGGCCAGTACTTCCGCTTGGGCGACGGCAAATTGCGCGGTAGGAGGTGCATAGAGCGGCTCTTCTTGGCTAGTGTTGAGTGGCACCAGCGCTGCATCGCCAATTGACCAAATGTTTGAAAGCCCGATCACTTCCAATTCAGCGCTTACGGCAATGCGGCCGCGCTGTAACGCTATGGGTAGAGATTTCACAAACTCCGATGGGCCGTTGCCGATTGTGGTGACGATTGTGCGGGTAGGGAGAGAACGACTGTCCTGAGTATAGACGGCATGTTGCGTCGCTGAGTGAACGCCGGTGTTTAGCCACACTTCAACACCACGTTTCTCTAACTGATTGAGCGCATACTCACTGAGGTGTTTGGGTAACTCAGGCAATATGCGACTGCCGTGCTGAATCATGACCAGACGTATTTCATGGCGCTCGATATTGGGATACTCGGGTAAAATACGATCTACCATTTCTGCTAGTTCGCCCATAGTTTCCACACCAGAGAATCCGGCACCAGCGATAACGAATGTTAGCGCGCGCTGCTTGATGTCAGAAAACCGCGTGACATCGGCCATTTCCATACATTCGATAACGCGGTTGCGCAGCCGATAGGCGTCGGACAGGTCTTTCATGGTCAGGCTGTGATGCTCAAAGCCCGGGAACAGCGACAGGTTGGCAACTTGTCCTGTAGCAATCACTAGATGGTCGTAGTCCACACGCTGCAGAATTTTCCTTTGGCCCTGTAGCAGAGTAATCTGCTTGGCATCGAAATCGATGTCGGTCACTTCAGCAAGACGAACCTGCACGCCTTTAAGCAAATTGCGTAACGGCGTGACCGCATCCTGCGGATTGAGGGTGCCTGCGGCGACTTCGGGTAACAGTGGTTGATAGACGAAATAATTGATTTTACTGATGAGTTCGATATCTAGGTCGCCCTGAGATAGCGTGTGCAACTTTTTAGCAGCAAACATGCCGCCGAAACCGCCGCCAATAATGACTACTTTTTGCTTCTGCACGTTCAGCTCACTCCCTGCCCTGTGAGGCGAGTTCAAACAAACTAGCCCCGCTGCCGTGCTGTCCGATTAGTTTTCGTCCAGAAAGCTACGCAAATAGTCAGAGCGGGTTGGGTGGCGCAGTTTGCGCAGTGCTTTGGCTTCGATTTGTCGAATACGTTCCCGGGTGACATCGAACTGCTTGCCAACTTCCTCTAGGGTGTGGTCTGTATTCATGTCGATACCAAAGCGCATACGCAGCACTTTGGCCTCTCTGGCGGTGAGGCCCGCCAGCACTTCCTTGGTGGCTTCTTGCAACCCCTGGCCGGTCGCCGAATCCACCGGTGAGTGGATAGTATGATCTTCGATAAAATCGCCCAAGTGAGAGTCTTCGTCGTCGCCAATCGGGGTTTCCATAGAGATAGGCTCTTTGGCGATTTTCAGTACTTTGCGCACCTTGTCCTCGGGCATTTCCATGCGTTCACCCAACTCTTCAGGGGTGGGTTCGCGGCCCATTTCCTGCAGCATCTGCCTGGAGATGCGGTTAAGCTTGTTAATGGTTTCGATCATGTGTACCGGAATGCGAATGGTGCGGGCTTGGTCTGCGATGGAGCGGGTGATAGCCTGCCGAATCCACCATGTGGCGTAGGTGGAGAACTTGTATCCGCGGCGGTATTCGAACTTGTCGACGGCCTTCATCAGGCCAATGTTTCCTTCCTGTATCAGGTCAAGGAATTGCAAACCTCGGTTGGTGTACTTTTTGGCGATAGAAATAACAAGCCGCAAGTTAGCTTCTACCATTTCTTTCTTGGCGCGGCGTGCACGTGCTTCGCCCATAGACATGTTGCGGTTGATTTCTTTGATCTCGGTAACGGTCAGCCCTGTCCCATTCTCTAAAATTGCAATGCGGCGCTGTAGGCGCTGGATTTCATCTTTATTTGCTGCCAGCTTTGGCCCATAATCTTTTTTACGGCTGTAGCGAGACACCCATTTTAGGTCTGTTTCGAAGCCCTGGAATGACACTATAAATTCCTTGCGCGGCATAGCGCAGCCCCTGACAACTAAACGCATGATCTGACGCTCGTGATCGCGTATGGCAAGAAGAACGATTCGCGGGGACTCGGTTATTGGATCAGAAATGCGCGGTGTGAACTTAAAGAATTTGAACAGCTCACCCAGTTTTTCCATTTCTTTGATAGAGGCTTTGTCTAGGCGCCCTTTGTCGGCTAAGACCTTTTCGGTTTTATTATGTTGGCGCTTGAGCGCGCTAAAACGTTTTTTGGCTTCTACCGGGTCCGGCCCGGTGTCTACTTCCTCATCATCGTCATTTGCTGACGGCGGCGCTGCTGCGGCAAGTTCAGCGACTTCAGCTGCGGAAGGGACATTCTCTGCCGGGTCCAAGTAGCCAACCATAATATCGGAAAGTCGCTTTTCTTCTTTAGCGACTAAATCGTATTCATCAAGCACGTGCTGTACTGACCCTGGAAACAGTGCTACGGCAGCCAGCATCTCACGGATACCCTCCTCAATGCGTTTGGCAATGACAATCTCACCCTCGCGGGTGAGTAGCTCCACTGTGCCCATCTCGCGCATATACATGCGCACTGGGTCCGTCGTTCGACCTACCTCTGTCTCGACCGCCGCCAACGCAGCAGCAGCCTCTGCCGAGGCAATATCATCGGCCGACGAGTCTCCCTCAGTCATTAATAGATCATCGGTATCCGGTGCAGATTCAAATACCTGGATGCCCATGTCATTGATCATTTGAATGATATCTTCGACTTGATCTGGATCAGAAATATCCTGAGGCAGATGATCATTGACCTCTGCGTAGGTCAGGTACCCCTGCTCTTTACCCTTGGCGATAAGGTCCTTGAGGCGAGACTGCTGTTTTACGACGTCTGTCATTGATCGAAGACCCTAAAAAAGTGGACAAAAAATTAGCCGCATATTATAACCAGAAACCGGTGCCTTACCTATAGTAAAGTTAGGAAACTTACCCATTGAGCCGGTTGTTTGGCCTGTAATCCAAGCAAACAGGCCCCTGTGGGGGGGATTGGAGCGATTTTTGTGGTTTTCAACCGATCTAGCCGCCATTTATCAAATACCCTGCTGACGCAGCGGCGGTGATGGCACTTTAGGCCTTGGGCTTGTTGCCGCGCAGAGCGTCCCGCTGCAGTTTTTCCTGCAATAAGTCTTTGAGCCGCTGTTTTTCCAGTAGGCTCATTTCAGCGTAGTTGGTGAGTTTCAATTTGTCGACCTGCGCGGCCAATTTTGATGTGTGCGGCAGGTTTGCCAGTGCCGTTATCGTGTCCGTGAATTGCTGCTCGATGGCGGTCGCCGGTATTAGCCGCTCCTGTCCGGCCAGCCGGCTAAGTAGGTTGCCCTCGTCGGTTCCGTACCAGTGGCCCAGCAGCATCGCAGTGCTTGATTCCGGCCGGCGATGCAGTAGCTGCAGTAATTCCTGCAGCAACCGGCCATCGTCGCCGCCCACTCCGTCTATCGCATCCTGTAGATCGGGGCTAACCAGTTGCGCAATATCCGGCTGGTGCAACACTAAAGCAATAGCGGCCTGTGCTAGGTTGGAGTAGCCCTTTGTCGGGGCTTGATGGGTGAAGTGCGCAGGTTGCGGGGGCGCAGGCTGCGCATGATCTGGTTCCGAGGGTACATCGTAACCGGCTGGCGGCGCATCGTCAGGTTCGGGGCCATAATCTGGCAGCGCGTCAGTGGGAGAGGGCGGTGGCGTCTCCAGCAGCATCAGGCTGCTTAGCTCTAGCCCAGTGCGCTGTGCCAGTGCTTGGAACATCAACTGGCGATAGACTCCTTCCGGTAGCTGGCGGACATAGGGTAGGGCCAGTTTGCTCATGCGCGCACGACCATCCAGGCTAGCAAGATCAAGCCCCTGCGCTACAGCATCAAATAAGAATGTTTCCAGTGGCACCGCTTTGCCCAGCAGTGCTTCGAAATGCGCCTGACCACCCCCTCGTACCGCATCATCGGGATCTTGCCCTTCGGGCAGGAACAAGAATTTGGCTTGCCGGCCGTCTTCCATGCAGGGTAGCGCGGCTTCGAGTGCCCGAAAGGCCGCTTTGCGTCCGGCCTCGTCACCGTCGAAGCAAAATATCACTTCCGGGCACAGGCGATATACGCGTTCTAGATGCGTCTTGCTGGTAGCTGTGCCCAGTGTTGCCGTGGCGTTCGAGATACCGTGCTGCGCCAGCGCAATGACGTCCATATAGCCTTCCACCACGAGAACGCGATCCAGCTTGCGCGTCGTTTGCCGCGCCTGATAGAGGCCGTATAGCTCACGACCCTTATGAAAAATCTCCGTTTCCGGTGAGTTGAGATATTTGGGCTTATCGTTTCCAAGCACGCGTCCACCAAAGGCAATGACCCGGCCGCGCCGGTCGTGAATCGGAAATACCACCCGATCTCTGAAGCGATCATAGACCCTGCCGCTTTCGTTTTTGACCAGCATACCGGTCTTTATTAGCAATTCGCGCAATTCATCGCCACCGCCCAAGCCGCTGTGCAAGCTATCCCAGCCGGGTGGAGCGAACCCTAAGTCGAATTGCTTGGCGATTTCGCCCGAAAGGCCACGCGCCTTAAGGTAGTCCACTGCCCGATGGGCCTGTGGATGGCTGCGCAACTGTTGTTGGTAAAAAGTGGATACTTGCTCCATTAGGGCATAGAGTGGCTTATTATTCACGTCCTGCTGCGCAGCGTCGTAGCCGCCACGGCTCGGTTCACGCGGAATAGTCATGCCGACATTGGTAGCGAGGTTTTCCACCGCTTGGGGAAATTCCAGATTCTCATATTCCATGAGGAAGGTGAGGGCATTGCCACCCGCGCCGCAACCAAAGCAATAATAGAATTGTTTGTCCGGATTGACGCTGAACGATGGGGTTCTTTCCTCGTGGAACGGGCAGCACGCCGAGTAATTCTTGCCTGACTTTTTCAGTTTGACACGTCGGTCTATCACCTCGACGATGTCGACGCGGTCCAGCAAGTCATTGAGGAAAGCTTGGGGTATCCGTCCAGCCATGTGGGGTTTCGAGCCAATAAACCAGTTGGCTATTGAACCACGCCAGCAGGAAAAAGTTTAGTGTGTTAACGCAGTGAATGGCCCGACAGGATTCAGGCAGTTAGGCGTTGCTTGACCATGCTACTGACCGCACCAATGTCTGCCCGGCCCTGCAGTTGGGGTTTTAGCTGTCCCATTACCGCGCCCATGGCGGACATCCCCGTCGCATCGCTGGCGGCAATTGCAGCATCCACCATAGCGCTGAGCTCTTCTGCGCTAAGCTGTGCGGGCAAAAACGTTTGAATAATCTTGATTTCGGCGTTTTCTTGATCAGCGAGTTCTTGGCGACTTGCATTGATGTATTGCTCGGCGGAATCACGGCGTTGTTTGACCATTTTGTCCAGCACAGCGAGGGCGCGATCGTTGTTGACCTCTATACGCTCATCGACTTCTATGCGTTTGAATTCTGCCAGGATCAGGCGGATGGTGGACAGACGATTTTTGTCTTTGGCTTTCATGGCGACCTTCATGGCCGCCCTGATAGATTGCGCGAGAGTTTCTTCGCTCACTCTAGGGGAATCTTAGTAAAGACGGACGTGTTTGCGGTTTTCGCGAGAAAGCTTCTTTAGGTGGCGCTTGACAGCAGCAGCTCCGGCACGCTTGCGCACGGTAGTGGGCTTCTCATAATGTTCGCGTTTGCGCACTTCAGCAAGGACACCGGCTTTTTCACACGACCGCTTGAAACGACGCAGCGCTACGTCAAAAGGTTCATTTTCTTTAATTTTGATATGGGGCATTAATGTCCTACCTCACCAGGCCTATATTTGAATGCCGGACTCACAAACCACGTCCAACACCACTAACGGTCGCGCATTCTATCCCGAACCTAAGTGTTTTGCAAAGACTCTCAAAGTGTTAATTTGGGTCCATGTGCTGGTTTGGCGGGCATTCAGCCAGTATTATGCACCGCTTCGGTAGAGTACTTTGTATGTTAATTTTAGGGCTTGAAACCTCGTGCGATGAGACGGGTGTCGCGCTTTACGACACTGAGCTCGGCCTGCTATCGCATTCTCTGTTTAGCCAGGTCGATATCCACGTGGAATACGGTGGTGTGGTGCCAGAACTCGCCTCTCGAGATCATGTGCGTAAGACGTTGCCATTGGTAGATCAGGTGCTGCAGGAGGCGGGTATTGTTGCCCAACAAATCGATGGCGTGGCTTACACGGCAGGCCCAGGACTGGCGGGCGCGTTGATGGTCGGTGCTACGCTAGCTCGATCGCTGGCCTGGGGTTGGGGTGTGCCGGCGCTGGGTATTCATCACATGGAAGGTCATTTGCTCGCGCCCATGCTGGAGGCAGACGTACCACGGTTCCCCTTTGTGGCACTTTTGGTATCCGGTGGTCATACCCAGCTGGTGCGTGTGGATGGCATTGGCCGCTATCAGCTGTTGGGCGAGTCTCTGGATGATGCGGCGGGCGAGGCATTCGACAAAGTGGCGAAAATGCTCGGTTTACCCTACCCAGGAGGACCCCATATTGCGCGTATGGCGCAACATGGCAATGCTCAGCGTTTTGACTTCCCCCGCCCGATGGTGAATCGACCAGGGTTAGATTTCAGTTTTAGCGGCCTTAAAACCTATACCCTCAACACGATTGCCGACTGCCGCCTCAGCGCAGAGCTCAGTGAACAGGATCGTTGTGATATAGCCTGCGCGTTTGAGGAGGCGGTGGTATCTACGCTGGTGGTCAAATGTCGCAGGGCGCTGCGTCAGGAAGCGCTCAAAACACTAGTGATCGCCGGGGGAGTGAGCGCCAATACCCGCCTGAGGTCTGCACTTGAACAAGCCTTGACGAAGGAAGGCGCTCGAGTCTTTTACCCGGCACCTATGTTTTGCACTGACAATGGAGCGATGATTGCCTATGCAGGCGCGCAGCGCATGCAGGCCGGACTGGTGGATGATGGCAGTACCCGCGTGCGCCCGCGCTGGCCTATGGAGGAACTGCCGCCATTACCTAATGTGGAGGTTGTCTGAGTGAATATTGTGTACATCAAGGGTCTTCAGGCGCAATCGGTCATTGGAGTTTATGCGTGGGAGCGGGAAATTCGCCAGACATTGGTGCTGGACCTGGAGATGGCCAGCGACACAGCGCGCGCCGCTGCCAGCGATCTGATTGCCGACGCACTGGATTATGCGGCTATTTCCAATCAGGTGATCAGCCTGGTCGAGGACAGTGAGTACCAGTTAATAGAATCATTGGCCGAAGAGGTGGCCCAAATGGTCTTGAGGGATTTTGCTGTGTCCTGGCTGCGGCTGCGGCTGAGTAAGCCCGGCGCAGTGGCTGCGGCTGAGGACGTGGGTGTTATTATCGAAGTTGGCGAGCGGCCCTAACCATGACGCAGGTTTTTCTGGGGATAGGCAGCAATATAGAGCGGGAGCGCTGCATTGCGGCTGGGCTGGATGCGCTCCGCGGATTGTTTGATGAGTTGGCTCTGTCGTCAGTTTATGACAGTGATGCCGTGGGTTTTGACGGGCAGCCTTTTTTGAATCTGGTCGCAGCGGTAAGCACTGACTTGGCGGTGGCAGATCTAGCGGCGATACTGCGCCACATTGAGGTGGAGCACGGGCGCCCCGCTAATGCCGCGCGCTTCAGTGCCAGACATCTCGATATCGACATCCTGACCTTCGACAATGAAGTGGGTATCTTGCAGGGTGTGCAGCTGCCACGGGATGAAATTTTGGACAATGCTTTTGTGCTTTGTCCATTGGCAGAGCTTTCGCCTCACACACTGCACCCGGTGCTGAAACGCAGTTATTTGTCTCTGTGGCAGGCTTATGATCAATCCAGCCAGGCATTATCAAAAGTGGATTTTAGGTGGCGTGGTCAGGTGATTTCCCGCGCAGAATAAACGCTCCCCCGCTAGCTTTAGCCCGGGCGCAACTGCTCTAGCACCCTAATGCGTTCTGCGGCAATGGCATCTCCCAAGCGCTTGCCGCTCAGCCCCGAATCTTCGAACTGTTTTGCGCTGACGTTCTGGGCCGCCGCTAGCGACCGGCGCAGGTAATTTGCTTGGGGATATTGACGATCTTCTAACCCAAGTCTGCCGCGCGCATCCGCCTCACATGCGAGTAAAAACGCTTCGAATCGATCTGGACGGCGCAGGGCATCAGTGGCATTGAGTAAGGTCAGCACTGTTTTGCCGCGCAGTTCCAGTGCCCTGTGACAAAGGGTGTGGTATTGGCATGTTGTGCGCGCCAGTTCAGTGTGGCGACGCGGCGCTCCCAGCCGTTTGCAGACCTGCTCGACTAATTTCCCACCGCGTTCCTCATGGCCGCTATGTCGGGGCCACTCAGCCCGCGGTGTGGTGCCCTTGCCGATATCATGCAGGAGCACAGCAAAGCGAACGTCGGTGTCGGCGGACAGAGCGACTGCCTGCTGTATTGCCATTAGAATATGAAGGCCTGTATCAATCTCCGGGTGATGCTCTGCGGGCTGCGGTACACCAAACAGGGCTTCCACTTCAGGCAGCAATTTCTCCAGCGCACCACAGTCGCGTAATATCTTGATAAACACGTCGGGATTGCGTTCCCCTAGGGCTTTTTCCAGTTCTACCCAAACGCGCTCAGTGGGCAGGTGGGTGAGTTCACCCTGGTCGACGATCTCGGCCATCAGATTGATGGTCTCTGGCGCTACCGTAAATTGCAGGTGCGCATAACGGGCGGCAAATCGTGCAGTACGCAGCACCCTTAGAGGATCCTCTGCATAGGCATCAGAGACATGGCGTAATACCCGTTTTTTCAGGTCGTCTTGGCCGCCATACGGATCGATAACAGTGCCATCCGTATGCAGCGCCATGGCATTGATCGTGAGATCCCGGCGCAGTAGGTCTTCTTCTAGAGTGATTGACGGGTCGCAATCCACTACAAAGCCGGTATAACCGTGCCCCTGCTTACGCTCGGTACGCGCCAGGGCGTACTCGTCTTTGGTTTGTGGGTGCAGAAAAACGGGAAAGTCTTTACCCACCTGCAGATAACCTTGCCGTAACAGCTCATCCGGCTGCGCACCGACGACAACCCAGTCGCGCTCCAGCACGGGGTAGTTCAACAGTGTATCGCGGACCGCGCCGCCAACTAAATAGATGTCCATTGGGTCAGTGTACAGGGCCGACGATGCTGCGTCATGACTCGCGAGTAGCCGGTTGATCGTGGCATACCCCGTCTTGGCAGGCGCAGTGCGTAACGTCACCGCTTTCTAGATGGTAGAGCGACATGACCCCGTTCCAAACACATCCAGTATCAAGCCCGATTGCGTTCGGGTTGTTGGTTTGTCCCGCAATGCTGGCCCAGTGGCCGAACAGGATACGATCTTTGGCAGTCTTGCGGTCATGGTGATTAAACCAGGCATCCACAGTCTGATGGTCTGATTTGGGGGTGTCGAGTGCAGGGCTGGAGCCCTTATTTTGGAAGTCGAGTCTGCCTGCGCGGGTGCAGTAGCGCATCCGTGTAAGGTAGTTGGTAATGACGCGCAGGCGTGTCATGCCTGAGAGATCCTCCTTCCAGATGGCCGGCTCGTCACCATACATTGCGCCTAAAAACGTTGTAGCGTGCGAACCACGCAGTGCCGACTCAACCTCACGGGCATAATCCATCGCCTGAGATAAGGTCCACTGGGGCGGAATACCTGCGTGCACCAGCGTATGGCCGTATTCGTGGTGTATCAACGGTTGTTGCGCTAGCCACTCGAGTAATTCCTGTCGATCTGGTGCATTGAGAATCTCGTCGAAGGTGTCTGAGCGGCTGGGTCGACGCACGCCTGCTGCGATTGCCAAAAGATGTAGGTCATGATTGCCCAAAACCACGGTTAGGTTGTCTCGCATATGGTAGAGAAAACGCAGAGACTCTAACGATTCGGGACCGCGGTTGACGATGTCACCCACCGACCACAGCACATCCTGGTCATGGCTGAACTGCACAGCATTGAGCAGGCATTTGAGCGGCTGTAGACAACCTTGAATATCCCCTATGACATAGGTGCTCATAATAACGCCCTAGTTTAGCGCGGTGGGAGTGTGCAGAGAAAACGCAGGGACTGGCACCTCAAAAGTTGGCAAACCGGCGGGGTCTATCTCCATGTTTTCACGCACGACCATGGAATAGCTTCCCTCCATATAACCTATTGGTGTGTTTAAGGTGGCCCCGCTGGTATAGCGGAAAGCGGCCTGTGGTTGTATAACTGGTTGTTCTCCCACGACCCCTTCACCGCGGACCTCTTGTATTTGCTCGTCAGCGTCAGTGATGATCCAGTGTCGAGATAATAATTGCACTGGTAGGCTTGCCCCATTGGTGACCGTAATGGTGTAGGCAAACGTGTATTGACTTTGGGTAGGGCTGGAGTGACTGGGTAAATAGACGGCGGCCACGTTAACCCTTACCAGCAACGAATTAAAGTCAGCTCTTGTCATGGATAGCGTTGGTAATCTCTATGAATTGTCGAAGCTCTAAGGTTTCGGCGCGGGCCCCTGGGTTCACGCCTAACGCCTCTAAGCGGCTGCTATCTATAATCTCTTTCAGGTTATTACGCAAGGTTTTGCGGCGATGTGCAAAGGCCGCTTTTACCAGTTTTCGCAATAAAAGCTCGTTGCAATCGGGCCATGGTGAATCCGCCCAAGGGGTTAGCCTCACGATAGCCGATTGCACTTTAGGCTGAGGGCTAAAAGCATGAGGAGGGACATCAAACAGATGTTCCACTTTGCACTGGTACTGCGCCATGATGCCCAAACGCCCCCAGTTCTTATTACCTGGGGATGCTGCAAGCCGCTCTACAACTTCTCGTTGGAGCATAAAATGCATATCCTTGATGATGCCACTGTTTGCGAGCAATTTGAAAATAAGCGGGGTGGAAATGTTATAAGGCAGATTGCCTACTACGCGCAGTTGGTGCTGACGGTTTGGCACTGCTAGTGTGGTGCTGAGCAAGCTCGAAAAATCAAAATCAAGCGCATCGGCGTTGTGCAAAGTGAAGCCGGATTTGAGGCTGAATGCCGCCAGTAAAGCCGGTATTAGGTCTCTATCTAACTCGATGACGTCCAGTGTGCAACCGCTGTCGCTTAGCGGTGCTGTCAGGGCACCTTGCCCTGGCCCTATCTCCACCACCCGCTGGCCGGCTTTGGGGTAAACTGACGCGATTATTCGATCGATGACTGCCGCGTCATGCAGGAAGTTTTGACCGAAACGTTTTCGGGCTCGATTTTCTAAAGGTTGGCGACTCATGGGAGGCATTGTAACCTGTGTCTTGGGTATTTATACCGCGGGTTGGTTCATTCCTGAAACATTTTGTTACACTAATGAAAAAACGCTTATCTAACCCTTTCAGAGAAACCGCGCTGCATGTCACTACTTCAGTACGCTCACCTCATTGATATTATGGCAAGAATGAATTTACGCGCTGACGCGACGCGATTTTTTCTTGGTTACATCTGGTGGGTTTTGGAGCCCCTACTTTGGGTGGGCGTCTTTTATTTTGTTTTTGTAACGATAATGGCGTCGCGTGAGGCTGATTTTCTGATGTTTCTGGCGACGGGGAAATTGGTCTTTGTTTGGTTTTCAAAGTCTGTCACAGCGGCGTCCAACAGTATCATTGGCGGGAAAGGACTGGTCGGAAAAATTGATGTTCCCAAGAGTCTATTTCCAATGGCTATTGTGCAAGAAGGGATTTATAAGCAGGCTGCAGTATTTGTCACGTTGGTTGGCATACTGTTTATCAATGGCTATGCCGTGACCGCCACATGGTGGTATCTGGTGCCACTGTTGATCGTGAATTATGTGGTTATAGTGGCCTGTGCTTTTGTCGGGGCCTGTCTGGTTTGTCTGGCGCGGGACTTTTTACAGTTGATTAGTTTAGGAATGATTTTCCTGATGTTCACATCAGGTATTTTTTGGGACGTTCGGTCGCTTGATGCCGAGAAGGCTAAATTGGTTCTGGATTATAATCCCATTGCTTTTTTAATAGATGCCTATCGCCAAATCATGATGCATGCCACGGCCCCGGATATGCTGCATCTGGCCATCATAGGTGCGGCTTTCGGAGCGCTGTTGTGCGCCATGGTGTTGTTAATGCGTCACCGCAGTCAATATTTAGCGCTGCGAGCGCTTACGGCATGAATACAACGACGCCTAATATACTCGAGTTGATGGACGTGAGCCTCAGTTTCCACGCGGGCAAAAAATCTTTTGATCACGGTAGGCATCATGTGTTGCAGGACGTCTCTATGCAGCTTTATGAGGGCGAAACCCTTGGTATAGTGGGTAGAAACGGTGTGGGGAAAACCACGCTGTTGAGGGTGTTGGCCGGTATTTTGGCCCCTACTAAGGGTCGCGTGACGATGGCACGCGGAAAGTCAGCTTCATTGTTGACACTGGGGCTTGGCTTCAAGCCTGACCTCCCCGGTCGCGACAACGCGCTTCTCTCAGCAATGCTGCAGGGCTCTTCACGTAAACAAGCCTTATCGTTCCTCGATGGCATTAAAGAGTTTTCTGAGTTGGGTGATTCGTTTTATGAGCCGGTGAAAAATTACTCGGCGGGTATGCGTTCACGCCTGGCATTTACCACTGCACTGATGACTCATGTGGATGTGCTGTTGATTGATGAAATTCTAAGCGTAGGCGATGCCCATTTTCGAGGGAAGGCGCTGGCTGCGATGGAGGCCCGCATTACCGGTGAGCAGACGGTTGTATTTGTGTCTCATATGGCCGATCAGGTCGAGAAGTTGTGTGATCGCGTCATCTGGCTAGACAATGGCAACATTGTGGCCGCAGGCGATTCAAAAGAGGTCACCAGCGCCTATACGGAAAGTGTTGCACGGGCGCGCAGGGGTAAAATAAAGACCTAGGCTCGGTAGTCACCTGCTGGCCGCTTATTTTCACACAGTTCACAGGCGATGGTCAGTGCATGTTCTAAACTATGCCAGTCTGCCCCGCCTGTTGCCGCCTGGTCTAAGGCCGTACCATGATCCACCGATGTTCGAATAATAGGCAGTCCAAGCGTAATATTAATCGCACGGCCGAACCCTGAGTATTTTAGTACGGGCAGGCCTTGATCGTGATACATCGCAAAAACGGCATCACAATTGTTAAGCACCTTAGGATTGAAGGCTGTATCGGCCGGTAGTGGTCCCAGTAGATCCATGCCGCACGCCCGCAAATTCTCTAGTACCGGAGCCAGTATTTCCACTTCTTCCCGCCCCATATGGCCGTCCTCGCCAGCGTGAGGGTTCAGGCCCAGCACTGCGATACGCGGCGCGTCTATGCCGAATTTAGCGCGTAGATCGTGATATAAAATGCTCAGGGCCTGATGCAGAAGTTCGGGCGTGATGGCGCTAGGGACGTCTTTTAGTGCCAGATGAGTAGTGGCCAGTGCGACACGCAGTTCCTGTGTTGCTAGCATCATGACGACCCTATCGGTACCCGTCTCTCGTGCTAGAAACTCCGTATGGCCTGTGAAAGGAATGCCGGCCTCGTTGATGACAGATTTTTGCACGGGCCCAGTTACCATCGCCTGATAGTGGCCGCTAACGCAGCCTTTTACCGCTTGCCGCAGGGTCTCTAAAACATAAGCGGCATTTGTTGTATTCAGTGTCCCTGCGATAGCGGGGGCGGCTAGCGCAATGGGCTGAACCTTTATCGTGCCTGGCTGCTGTGCCTGCGGCGGCAAGTTTGGCGTGCAAGCTTGTATCTCGATGGGTATTTTAAGTGCCCGAGCTCGCTGTTGCAGCATGTTTGGGTCGGCGATAACAACCAATTCCGCAGCCCAAGGGCGCTGCGCAGCCATTAGCACGATATCGGGTCCGATGCCTGCGGGTTCACCTGTCGTGATGGCAATCCTAGGTAGCCGCATATTGGCCGCCTACTTCACGTCAACGAAAGCTTCATCGCGAATTTGTTGCAGCCACGCGTCGAGTTCTTCTTCATATTTACGCTGGTGCACGTAGTCCATAGCCTTGGCGCGAGAGGCCTGATCGGACATGTCCTGTTCTCTGCGGTCTTCTACCGCTATGATGTGCCAGCCAAATTGCGTCTGTACTGGTTCAGATATATTGCCTGGCGGCGTGTTGGCCATGGCGGCTTCGAATGCTGGCACCATTTGACCGGGATTAGTCCAGCCTAATTCGCCGCCTTCTTGGGCGGAACCAATATCATCGGAGTACTCTCTGGCTAGCTCTGCGAAGTCTTCTTCTGCGAGGGCACGTGTCCTGAGTTCGGCCACTAAATCCTTCGCTTGCTTATCTGTCAGTATCTCTGAGGGCTTCACGAGGATATGACTGGCCTTGGTTTGGGTCACAACCTGCTCTCCACCGCGCACAGCTTCTAAGTAGACCAAGTGAAATCCACTGTCTGAGAGGATCGGGTCTGCTGTTTCACCGGGCGCCAATTGCGGCACGATGGTACTGAAAATGGAGGGCAGATCATCCAGTTTGCGCCAGCCGAGATCCCCGCCGGTGAGCGGGTAAGGTAGATTGCTGCTACTAACAGTCTGCTTAAAAGACTCACCGCCTCGAATTCGCTGCATGGCCTGATCCACTTGTTTGCGGGCCGCAGCAATTGAACTCTCACTGGGTTCTGGCTTTAATGCTAGCAGTGCATGGAGCACATGGTACTGTGGTTGCGTTAGGGATTGACCTTCTTTCGTCCCCATGAAGTTGCCCACTTCTTGGTCTGTGATCTGGATGCGTTGATTGACGTTTCCGGCTTGCACCCGTTGAATGATCATTTCTCGCCGAACCTGCTCGCGCATGGCGTTGTAAGATTGATCGCGCTGCTCGAGGGCTTGCTGGAACTGCTCGAGAGTCATATTGTTTTGCGCCGCAATTCGGCTTATCGCTTGGTTAAGCTGTTCGTCAGAAATGCGGACGCCGGCACGACTGCCTTTTTGTAACTGGATACTTTCGAGAATCAGACGATCCAAGCTATCTTGAATCAGCTCATTATCCGGTGGCGTCTCAATACCTCGAGCCTGAAGATTATTGGTTACAGCGGCAACCCTCTCACGCAATTCACTGGCCATGATAATGTCGTCATCCACGATCGCTACCACCTGATCGATGACTTCAGTGGCAGCCTGCACCATGACCCCAGTGAGAGCGGTGCAGATCATGTAAGCAGATAACAGTAGTGTCTTAGTATTCACGTTCGTCAAAACCTCTAATCATGGTTCGCATAATGTTGGTTATCCTGTTTCCGAAGCCACCCATGCCCTTCAGCAAAATTTGAAACTGGATCGTACTTTCCCGTTCCAAGTTGGGATTACTAAAGTCAGGTATAGCCCCTGAGTCATTGTTGTAATAGCGTAATTGCAGCAAGCGCGCCGTCCAACAGCAGCTATCATATTCGACACCGAACATATCTTCCACGCTGATATCATCTTCTAAAGAGTAGCTCATGGATGCGAATACGCTCCAATTGCTATTCAGAGGCAGGTAACTAGACACGCTAATCTCGTTGGTTAGCTGCTGATTGCTGAATGCGGGCGTGAGACGGCGGTAGGAATAGCCAATATTGAAAATACTGCCGTTATCCGGCTGGTAGCTCCCCTCAAAGAAGCCCGAGTTGAAATTATCTTCTTCCGGGTCCCAGACAAGACTTGTGCGAAGCGCTAGTTGTTTCGTAGGACTCGCTACCAGTTGCCCGGCTACTTCAGAAGCCGATTGTTCCTGTGGCGCTGTGTTTAAGTTCCTGCGCACTTTTCTGTCGTCGAAATAATAGATCTGACCGAGACTGGCTGTGAGCAAATTACGACCGGACTGATCATCAATTAATCGGCTGGTCAGGCCGATGGAGACCTGATTGGCATCATTTAGGCGGTCATATCCCGCGAAGCGTGTCTCTCGAAATAGCTGGGAATAAGTGAAAGTCAGTTCAGCCGTATCGAAAAGTGGTTGGTCTGTTTGGTCCTCATACTTGCTGTAGAGGTAGTAAACACGGGGCTCTAATGTCTGCAAAAAACGCTTACCGGCAAAACGGGTCTGACGGTCAAAAATCAGTCCGGCATCGAGGTTGGCCAGCGGTGCGCCGGCCGATGGGCTGCGGTCTGTATATAAGGTTGAGTCACTCAGTTCATAGTTCACTTGTCGATATTTTAATGTTGGTTTCAGGTGGCCAAAGGACCACAACATCGGATAGCTAAGCCCTGCCTCGCCATAGGCGCGCTGACCTGTCACGACATCTCGCTGGGCATCGAAATTCGAATATTGTGCTAGGAAAAGAGGTCTCACCTTAAACGGGGTGTTGCGACCACGGTACGTGCTGGTGAGCTGCGGTATCGTCTCATACCCATTACTGATGTCGTCTGCCAGTGACTGGAACTGTTGGGTCCGAAGACGCGTCAACCAGCGGTCTCCCAGATAATCTAAAGAAGCCATCTGCAGCAGGCTAGTCTTGCGCTGAGCGTCGATACTGCTCGTTTCTAGATCCTTCATATAATCGACATCGCTGGCTTTGCTGTAATCTACCCTCGACTGCCAGCGTTGCTGCCACAGACCGTTTTGCTTCACTACGCCCAGCCAGCGATCATTGCTGCCGGAGCCTAATATTTGGTCACTGTATTTTTTATCATCAGCCATGTAGGCTCCGCCGATCAGCCATTCCCCAAAAAGTGGATTCAAATAGCGCAGCCGCAGGGCGTTATTTAAGCCCCGCTCTTCGATATAGCGGGGCGTGTAAAGTGCATCGTAGTTGGGAGCCAGGTTGATATAGAGAGGCGCACTGATGTCTAGCCCGCCGCTGCTATCATTGCCAAAATCTGGCCATAAAACGCCTGTGCGGCGCCGATCATCAAGCGGTATGCGCAGCCATGGGCTGTAAAAAACCGGTACCCCCTCTATTTCAACCTTGGCATGGTGGAGCGTGGCCAAACCCTCATCGAGGTTAAATTCCATGTCTTTTGCAAGCACGGCCCAGTCATTTTCGCCAGGCGGGCAATACGTGATAGTGCCATTATGGACGTGGATCAAGCCATCGAAGTCACGCTCGAGTGTATCTGCGGAGCCTCGCATATGCTCACGATGGAACACGAACTGGCTGTTGTGCACGACAGCTTCACCTGTTTTGGAATAAATCTCGGCATTATCACCCTGCAGCAATAGATTGGGCTCGCGCAGGGTGATATTGCCTGTGAGGATAGAGGAATCATCTGTTCGATCAATTAACACCTCATCACTGCGCATACGGCGATAGCCTTGCACCGCATTCGCTTCGCCTATCATGATGATCTCATTGCCTTGCATCTGCGTGCTATTGGCTAAGGCGCGAATATTTTCTTGTTCTAACGGCGTGCTGGTGTTTTCCTGTGCCAGAGGGTCTACATAAGCCCCCTCACAATTTATACACTGGCGATCATGCAACGATTCTGGCAACGCTTCCAATGGAACCCAGTCCAGCTTAAAAGGCGGCGTCTCGGGGGTGAGGTCTGTGGCCACAGAACAGCGATCGGTATTTGTATTTTCATTGGCGGCACAGTCCCCCATATTGTTATCCTGTGCCGCTGCCACATGTGATAGACCAAGGGCCAGCGTCATGATGGTGAACCACGTGGTTGCACAAGCGAGAAAGCGAGAGAGGTTAGCGCAGACAGGCGTCATCTAAGTTAGAGTACATTTTAGGGCAAATACGAAGTTTAAAGCATCCCCTACGTGTTGTCCGTCAAATTTTCAAGCAGGAGAGAATTGTGTCATCGCGCCGCATACCTAAAGCACTTTTACCGTGGGCAATGTCTGTGTTGGGATTGCGGGATGGCGACCTAGACTCACATTTGGCCGCTGTGGCTGGGGATGCCAGTAATCGGCGCTACTTTCGATTTGAGGTCGGTTCGCAGACCTATGTGCTGGCAGAGTCGCCCCCCTCAACCGAGAAAAATGAAGCGTTTTTGCAGATCGGCGCGGTGTTGGATAAGGCGGGAGTGAAAGTTCCTGCGGTTTTGGGCGTAGACCTGAATCGTGGTTTTTTGTTGTTGGAAGATCTTGGTGATCAGCAATTGTGGCCTGCGCTGAACAACGCCTCTGCCGACAGCTACTACGATCTAGCGTTTGATGTGCTGGCTAAAATGGCCGCAGTAAAGGCCATCGATGCTGACCTCGTTCCCTACGACCGCTCGCTGTTAGGTGAAGAGCTCAGTCGTTTCCAGCAATGGTTTGTCCGGGGTCTGCTGGGGTATAACCCGAATCCGTCTGAGCAGGTCCTATTAGAAAAGTTCTTTGAGCGGTTGATCAGCAGTGCACTAGAGCAACCATCTGTGTTGGTACATCGGGATTTTCACAGTCGTAATCTGATGCTGTTTGGTGCCAAAGGTTTGGCAGTTATCGATTTTCAGGATGCAGTCATGGGACCTGTTACCTACGATTTGGTATCCCTGCTGCGTGATTGTTATATCCAGTGGCCGCTGGAGCGGGTGCAGGCTTGGGTGCGCAGCTACCGTGAGCGTTTGTGTTTACGAGGGCTATTGGCGCACACGGACGACGCGCTGTTCCTGCGCTGGTTCGATTGGATGGGGCTGCAGCGGCATATAAAAGTATTGGGCACCTTTTCCCGTCTTTACCTTCGCGATGGCAAGTCTAATTATCTTGCTGACCTCCCGCTGGTGATTCAATATGTGCTGCAAATAGCAGATCAATATGCTGACAAAGAACCCCTTTTCGCCGACTTTAGCATCTTTTTTTCGCAGCGCCTGGAGCCTCTAGTGATGGCGCAGAGCTGGAGAAAAGTAAAGTGAAGGCGATGATATTGGCAGCAGGTGTTGGCGAACGCATGCGCCCGCTAACGGAGCATACCCCGAAGCCACTGTTGCGAGTGGCTGATACCCCTCTGATCGAACACCACATTCGGCGACTGGCATCGGCGGGGTTCAGTGAAATCGTAATCAATGTTGCGCATCTGGGCGAGCAAATAATGGACTATTGCGCGGATGGCAGGCAGTGGGGTGTCACCATCGTCTACTCGCCAGAGCGGTCACCTTTGGAGACAGCGGGCGGTATTGTGAACGCGCTACCACTGCTGGGAAATAAGCCTTTTTTGGTTGTAAACAGTGATATCTGGATCGATTATCCGTTTGCAAAGCTTGCAGTATATCGTCTGCGGCCCGATGAGGTGGCTCATCTGGTGATGGTAGAAAATCCTCCGCAACATGTTTTTGGTGATTTCCAGCTAGACGATGAGGGTTGGGTCAGGCCGTTGGAAGCGGGCACGTATGGCTGGACTTATGCTGGGTTGGGTGTCTATTCGGCGACGTTTTTTGCCGCAATATCTCAGGGTAAAAAGCCTCTTCGACCCCTATTGGATGCGGCAATAAGCAAAGGCCAATTGGGCGGCGAGCGGTATCTGGGGCAGTGGCAGGATGTGGGTACTCCTGAGCGTTTGCAGGAACTCAATAACGTGATGAAAGGCTTTATCTAGGGTCAGTGTGACGCGCGTTTTGCATGACGCCACTGATATCTTTGTATATCGTAATCAGTTAGTCGTTACAATGTGACATTGAATATGGACTGGAGATCAAAATGGCCGACTACAAGATAGCCCCTTCTATTCTCTCTGCTGATTTTGCCCGTCTAGGAGAGGAGGTCGACGCCGTGCTCGATGCAGGCGCGGATATTGTGCATTTCGATGTCATGGACAACCACTATGTGCCGAATCTTACCATCGGACCCATGGTGTGTAGCGCCCTTCGCAAGTACGGCATCACCGCCGACATTGACGTGCACTTGATGGTGAAGCCTGTTGATACGTTAATTAAGGATTTTGCTGAAGCTGGCGCCACTTATATCACCTTTCACCCTGATGCATCGACGCATGTTGATCGATCACTGCAACTTATTCGCGATGCAGGCTGTAAGTCAGGACTGGTCCTCAATCCCCATCTGGGCCTAGACGTTCTGCGCTATGTTCTGGACAAGGTCGATATGGTGCTGCTGATGTCAGTCAATCCAGGTTTTGGCGGGCAATCGTTCATTCCGTCGACGCTGTCCAAGCTGCGCGAAGCACGCGACATGATTGATGCCTCAGGCTTTGATATTCGCCTGGAGGTTGATGGTGGCGTCACGCCGAAGAACATTGCTGAGATTGCGGCAGCGGGGGCCGATACCTTTGTGGCTGGCTCGGCGATTTTTAGTCAGCCCAATTACGCAAACGTTATCCGGCAGATGCGGGCGGAGTTGCGCACGGTTGCTGACGAGTAGTCAGGTATTTGCGCATAAGCCTAGGGCCATGGGTATGCACGCATCCTATTGTCGATTGAATAGGATTCAACGGCTGAATCCTTCCCGCGTCGCTCTGCGAGTGCGCCGTGCGCCAGCAGCGGCGTCTGAAGCGGTCTAAAATCAAACTTTCTTCACATAATTGGACCATTAAGCCCGTTTGCCAACCGTAAACCTACAGGTACAATAGTCCTGTATTTTCTTGGAGAGCGCTGTGAAAACAGCAATGCGAAAAAGCATCGGCTTGCGGCCAATGTGTGAGGTCACCTGCTGGCGATGGTAGCCAAGGCTTCTTTACGACCTGATTAAGCACTTTTATTCTCCGAGGACACCCCATGAAACAGCAAGACTTTGCTGCGCTTGCAGCTCAAAATTACAACCGAATACCTGTCAGCCGCGAAGCGCTGGCCGATCTTGAAACCCCTCTTAGTGCCTACCGTAAACTTGCGGAAGGGCCCTATTCTTATTTCTTTGAGTCTGTGCAGGGAGGCGAAAAGTGGGGGCGTTACTCCATTATCGGACTGCCGTGTCGAACGCTATTAAAAGTTTTTGGGTATCGTATTGAGGTCTGGGTGGATGGCGTCCTCAGCGAGACGGACGAAGTCGCCGACCCGTTAGCTTTTGCCGAGGCTTTTCAGCAGCGTTATCGCACTGCTCCACGTCCTGATCTCCCTGTTTTTCACGGTGGATTAGTAGGATATTTTGGTTACGATACTGTGCGATATGTTGAGCCGCGGCTGCGAGTTGGAATGCCTCCGGACGTTTTGGGGACGCCTGATATTTTGTTGATGGTATCCGAGGAAGTCTTGGTGTTCGACAATCTTTCTGGCACCATTCGCCTAATAGTCAATGCAGACCCCCAGGCTGATCATGCACTGCAAAAAGCGCAGGAAAGGCTGTCCGTTCTGGTGGCACGTTTGCGCGAACCGATGCGGCCTCTGCCAGACGTGGTGTTAGAAGCCGCAGACAGTACTGCTTTGGAGCAGCGGGCCGAATCTGATTTTACTCAGGCCGCTTATGAGGGCAGCGTTGAGAAGGTCAAGGAATACGTGTTGGCCGGCGACGTCATGCAGGTGGTGCCTTCGCAGCGCATGAGTATTCCTTTCACTGCGCCGCCTCTAAACCTCTATCGAGCTCTGCGTAATCTCAATCCGTCACCTTACATGTATTATTTGGACATGGAAGATTTCCACATTGTGGGTTCTTCGCCTGAAATTTTGGCCCGACAGGAAAAAGGAATGGTGACGGTCCGCCCTATTGCGGGGACGCGGCGTCGCGGCCACACAGAGGATGAAGATGATGCTTTGGAAGAGGAGTTATTGGCCGATCCCAAGGAGATCGCCGAGCATCTGATGCTGATTGACCTTGGGCGCAATGACGTAGGAAGGATCGCGGAGACGGGCTCGGTAGAGTTAACGGATAAAATGGTGGTAGAGCGCTATTCTCATGTTATGCATATTGTGTCGAACGTACGTGCCAAGTTGAAGTCCGGTAAATCTGCCTTTGATGTGCTGCGTGCTACCCTTCCAGCGGGGACGCTGAGTGGGGCACCTAAAATCCGTGCCATGGAAATTATCGATGAATTGGAGCCGGTCAAGCGCGGGGTGTATGGCGGTGCGGTAGGTTATATCTCTTGGGCGGGGGATATGGATACCGCAATCGCGATTCGTACTGCGGTGATCAAGGACGGTAAATTATACGTGCAGGCGGGTGGCGGTGTCGTCGCCGACTCCATTCCGATAATGGAATGGAAGGAGACCCATGACAAGGCCCGGGCCATGTTTCGTGCGGCGTCCATGGTATTGGCAGGGGAGGATGAACATGCTCTTGATGATTGATAACTATGATTCGTTCACTTACAACGTCGTGCAGTATTTGGGCGAGCTTGGCGCTGAGGTGCGGGTGATCAGAAATGATGAGATCATGGTGAACGATATCGCGTTACTCGCACCGGAGAAAATTGTGATTTCTCCCGGGCCTTGCACGCCCAATGAAGCGGGTATTTCAATGGAAGTTATTCGCCGCTTTGCAGGGGTGGTGCCTGTGCTTGGCATCTGTCTCGGTCATCAGAGCATTGGGCAAGTCTTCGGAGGCAACGTGGTACGCGCACGCAGAGTAATGCACGGCAAGACTTCGCCAATACACCACCGAGGTGACGGTGTCTTTCGAAATCTCAGTCAACCGTTTGAGGCGACGCGCTATCACAGTTTAGTTGTGGAGCGGGAGAGTCTGCCAGACTGTCTGGAAATTACCGCATGGACCGAGACCGAATCGGGTGAGCTGGACGAAATTATGGGTTTGCGTCATCGGGAACTGGCTATTGAAGGTGTGCAGTTTCATCCGGAGTCTATACTTACAGCGCATGGGCATGATTTGTTGCGTAATTTTTTGCAGCAATAGAGGATTTAAGAATGAATATTCAACAGGCGTTGGCCAAAGTAGTGGAGGGGGAGAACCTTCAGCGTGAGGAAATGAAGGCTGTGATGCGTCAAATAATGTCTGGAGATGCCACCGATGCGCAGGTAGGCGGGCTGCTCGTTGCCTTGCGGGTGAAAGGGGAGACAACGGAAGAGGTTGCTGGGGCAGCGCAGGTAATGCGTGAACTGGCAACACCGGTAATGGTCAGTGACCCTCATTTGGTTGACTTGGTAGGTACCGGGGGTGACGGTGCCAATTTATTCAATGTCTCGACGGGCGCAAGTTTTGTTGCCGCTGCCGCTGGAGCGAAAGTTGCCAAGCATGGAAATCGGTCTGTCTCCAGCACCAGTGGCAGCTCTGATGTGCTGGAGGAACTGGGGATGCCTCTTGATCTTGACCCTACTCAGGTAGCGCGTGCGATTATGGATGTCGGGGTCGGGTTTATGTTCGCTCCCGCGCATCACTCTGCCATGCGGCATGCCATTGGCCCACGTAAAGAATTGGGCATACGGACGGTATTTAATATTTTGGGGCCCTTGACCAATCCGGCCGGCGTGACGCGTCAGCTTATTGGCGTGTTCGCTGCAGATCTCTGTCAGCCTATGGCAGAAGTACTCAAATCGCTCGGGTCCGAACACGCAATGATTGTGCACTCGGATGATGGTCTAGACGAGATTTCAATTGCCACGGGCACATCGGTTACGGAACTGTGTGATGGTAATATCGAAACTTATCACATCAGCCCGCAGGATTTTTCACTGCCGCTGCAAAGTCTGGATGGTTTGTCTGTTAACAGTGCCGAGGCCTCTGCTAACTTGATTCGTAGCGCCTTATCAGGTGCTCGTGATGAGGCGTCAAAAAAGGCTGGCGCGATGCTCGCCCTCAACGCCGGTGCGACAATTTATGTTAGCGGAATTGCCGCGACCTTGGCGGACGGTGTCGCCATGGCTGAAGACGCTTTGGCTAGTGGGTTGGCTGCGGAAAAACTCAAGCAGTTTGTTGATTGTACGCAGTTGATGCGCGGACAGGGTTGATGTGATGACAAAGAGCGCCCCCACTATTTTGCGCAAGATTTTGGCGCGCAAGGCGGAAGAGGTCGCCGAGCGTAAATTAAAGTACTCTCTCGCCAGTTTGGAGGGACGTGTCCAAGAGCAAAGTGCATTGCGTGGATTCTCTGATGCGTTACATCAGCGGGTAGCCGCGGGCGGGCCCGCGGTGATCGCCGAAGTCAAGAAAGCCTCTCCCAGCAAAGGTGTGATTCGCGAGGACTTTGACCCTATACAGATTGCCAACAGCTACTGTGACGGTGGTGCCTGTTGTCTTTCGGTGCTGACTGACAAAGACTTCTTTCAGGGCAGCGAAACGTATCTCGAGCAGGCTCGATCAGCTAGCGGTTTACCGGTATTACGGAAGGACTTCACTGTTGATCCCTACCAGGTAGTGGAAGCTCGAGCCTTTGGTGCAGATGCGGTGTTGCTAATTGTGGCTGCGCTAGCGGATGAGCAGATGCGCGAATTGGCGCACGCTGCCGCTGAGATGGAGCTGGATGTGTTGGTTGAGATACATGACCGTGCGGAACTGGAGCGAGCCCTTGAGTTGGCAACACCACTGATAGGCATAAATAATCGCGATTTGCACAGTTTTGAAACACGGCTGGAAACAACCCTAGACCTGCTGCCGTATATTCCTGATGATCGATTAATTATTACTGAGAGCGGCATCCATACGGCTGTGGATGTGGCCCTGATGCGTGATGCTGGTGTACAGTCTTTTTTGGTAGGGGAGGCGTTTATGCGTGCTGAAGCGCCTGGTCAGAAGCTACGCGAGTTGTTTTTTTGAATGCCTAGGGATGATGAGGATCGCATTGTTTGCGGGGTTGGTGTCGGCCTTTTTTTGTCGGGTTCGAAGACACGCTCCGGCACCGCAATGGTCATTGGTAAGCATCATTCGCGATGGCATGCGAAGATTTCGCGCGTTTTTAATACGGGAAAATATGGTCAATGAAGGCGACAGTTAAGTGGGCGGACGGTGCTATGTTTGTGGGTGAGTCCGGCAGTGGACACACCGTTGTGATGGATGGGCCAGAAGACCTTGGCGGTCGCAACCTTGCGGCTCGCCCAATGGAAATGCTGCTTCTGGGGACCGGAGGCTGTTCGATCTATGACGTGTTGACCATGCTGAAGAAGTCGCGGCAGCAGGTGGTAGATTGTCGCGTAGAGTTGGACGCGCAGCGGGCTGATGCAGTGCCCGCAGTTTTTACGACAATCAATATGCATTTTGTCGTAGTCGGGGTTAGACTTAAAGAGAGCCATGTAAAGCGGGCGGTGGAGCTTTCTGCCGAGAAGTATTGCTCAGCCTCTATTATGCTGGGTGGGGCTGGCGTCGACATTACGCACAGCTATGAAATTGTAGAGTTTGCTCCTGCCGTTTAACTTGCGTTCATAATAGGCATTCAAAATGCCCGCGGCTCTCTCAATATCATCAACAGGTACTGACATAGCTTTTCAGAGGTATGTAAAAGTCTATTAAATTCGGTAGCTTGTGCGGGTCATCAATAACGATAGCGCCGTCATCGCTTGTTTTACCGGCCGTGGAAAATTTATGCCACCGGCGTCCAGCGCATGATCACCATGGCGTTGTTCATCTTCCAGCATTTGCTGCAAAATCAACGAGGATTTTCGATCCTCATCGGGTAATTGTTTCAGATGATCGCGCAAGTGACCACAGACCTGCTCTTCCGTTGCGGCGACAAACCCTAGGCTCACTTTGTCGCCGACTGCACCAGCGATTGCGCCTAGCGCAAAAGACATACCGTACCATGCTGGATTTAGATAACTAGCGCGACTACCCAGTTCTTGTAAACGCTCTTCGCACCATACTAGATGGTCAATTTCTTCCAGCGCAGCCTGCTGCATTTCATCGCGCACGGTGGGCAATTTCGCGGTGAGTGCCTGCCCTTGATACAGCGCCTGGGCGCAGACCTCTCCGGTGTGGTTCACTCGCATCAAGCCTGCCACATGCTTGCGCACCGACTCTGACAGTTCCGACTCTAGGTGGCCGTGCGAGGGCGATGGACGAGCGGCCTGATTGCCCCGACTGGTGATCGTTTTCATTACCAAGTCTGCTTCGCCAATGAGTTTGTCTAGCAGTGAAAGGCGCCGTTCTTGCATGGTAGGTTTCTGCTTGGCTTCTGGTGTTAGCTATTATAGCGCGCTATGGCACGCCAACCAATGTCCTTGCGCAGGGTCATTCCGTCCCAGCTGATGTTGTCCGCGGCCTCATAGCAAGCGTGCTGTGCACTGGTAATATTGCCACCTAGTGCAGTGATACACAGAACGCGGCCGCCGCTAGTGACAACCCCTTGGTCGCTGTGTGCGGTGCCCGCGTGAAAAATCTTAATGTTGTCGTTGTACGCCGTATCGAGACCATGAATTAGGGCACCTTGAGAGTATGTGGCGGGATAGCCGGCGGCGGCAAGGACGACTCCTATGGCGCAGCGCTCATCCCACTGGGCGTCGGTTTGGTCCAGAGTGCCCTCCAGAGCGGCGCCACACAACGCTACCAAGTCTGACTGCAAGCGCATCATGATAGGCTGGGTTTCAGGATCACCAAAGCGGCAGTTGTACTCGATGACGCGGGGGTTTCCATCGGCATCAATCATTAGACCCGCATAGAGGAACCCCGTGTACTCATTGCCTTCTGCAGCCATGCCTGCAACCGTGGGCAAGATTACCTTATCCATGATTCGCTGATGCACCAAAGAGTCTACCACTGGGGCGGGTGAGTAAGCACCCATGCCGCCCGTGTTGGGGCCTGTGTCACCCTCGCCGATGCGTTTATGGTCTTGACTAGTGGCCATGGGTAATACATGCCGGCCGTCGACAATGGCAATAAAGCTGGCTTCTTCCCCGGGTAGAAATTCCTCAATCACCACGCGACAGCCAGCCTCGCCAAACGCATTGCCAGAGAGCATGTCGGTGACCGCTTCCTCTGCCTGCGCCAGTGTCTCCGCGACAATGACCCCCTTGCCTGCGGCCAGCCCATCTGCTTTGACGACAATTGGGGCGCCGTGCTTTCGTAGGTAGGCAAGCGCCGGTTCCAACTCTGTGAAGTTGCCATAAGAGCCAGAAGGGATGTTGTGCCGCGCTAAAAAATCTTTGGTAAATGCCTTTGAGCCTTCCAGTTGGGCTGCACCCTTGCTTGGACCGAAGCAGCGCAGGTTGCGTGTTTGAAAGTAGTCGACGATACCTTCAACTAACGGTGTTTCAGGGCCAACGATCGTTAGGCCCACACTGTTACCTTCAGCGAAATCGGCGAGCGCACGAAAGTCCATCGTATCAATGCCGACGTTTTCAAGCCCAGCCTCCCCGTCGGTACCGGCATTGCCGGGAGCGACATAGACCGTTTCTACGGCGTCTGACTGGGCCGCTTTCCATGCGAGAGCGTGCTCACGACCACCGCTGCCTATGACTAGAATATTCATGCGAGTTCTCTAGTGTCTAAAGTGACGCATTGCAGTAAACACCATTGCCATACCGTGCTCATTGGCGGCGGCGATCACTTCATCATCACGAATGGAGCCACCCGGCTGGATGATGGCAGCAATGCCCGCCTGTCCGGCGTTGTCGATGCCATCACGGAACGGGAAAAATGCGTCGGAGGCCATTACTGAATCCTGCACAGGCAATCCAGCATGCTCGGCCTTGATCGCCGCAATGCGCGCAGAGTTAATGCGGCTCATTTGCCCTGCGCCGACGCCAATGGTCTGGCCGTTGGCAGCGTAGACTATAGCATTGGATTTGACGAACTTTGCAACGATCCAGGCAAACATTAAATCCTGTAACTGTTGCTCAGTCGGCTGACGCTCGCTGACGATGCTCAAATCATCGCGGGTAATTATTCCTAGGTCACGATCCTGTATCAGCAGGCCACCATTGACACGCTTATAATCAAGCGCGGGCCGGGACGAGGACCATTCACCGCAAGACAGCAGACGCACGTTTTTCTTGTCCGCTACCCGTGCCGCTGCCTCTTTGCTGACGCTGGGTGCGATGATCACTTCGACAAATTGCCGCTCTACGATGCTTGACGCTGTCTTTGCGTCCAACTCGCGGTTGAAGGCAATTATGCCGCCGAAAGCTGATTCGGTGTCTGTCGCAAAAGCCAGGTCATAGGCGTCACGGATATTTTCAGCGATCGCTACGCCACAGGGATTGGCATGTTTGACAATCACGCAGGCAGGCTGCTGGAAGTTTTTGACGCACTCCAGCGCGGCGTCGGTATCCGCCACATTATTGTAGGAAAGGGCTTTACCCTGAATTTGACGCGCGGTAGCAATGCCGGCTTCAGCGGGGTTAGCCTCGACATAAAAGGCCGCCTGCTGATGCGGATTTTCGCCATAGCGCATTTCCTGCACCTTGTGAAACTGGGCGTTGAACGTCCGGGGGAACTTGTGCGAGCCGTCTGCGACCAGCGCGCCAAAGTGGTTGGCGATCGCACCGTCATATGCGGCCGTGTGTTCATAGGCTTTGATCGCCAAATTAAAGCGACTTTTCAGGCTGGTGCTGCCGTTATTAGACTGCATTTCGCTGAGGACTTCGTCGTAATCGCAGGCGTTGACCACAATGTTAACAAACTGGTGATTCTTAGCGGCTGCGCGCACCATTGTGGGGCCACCGATATCAATATTTTCGATGGCGTCTTCGACGGTGCAGTCAGGATTAGCCACGGTTGCAGAAAATGGGTAAAGATTTACCACAACCATGTCGATAGGATCGATGCCATGTGCAGCCATCACGTCGTCATCTTGCCCTCGGCGGCCCAAAATTCCCCCATGCACTTTAGGGTGCAGAGTTTTGACTCGCCCATCCATCATTTCGGGGAAACCCGTATAGTCTGCGACTTCAGTTACATCCAGCCCCAGTTCCCGCAACAGGCGATAGGTGCCCCCTGTCGATAGCAGTTCTACGCCAAGTGCGCGCAGGCCACCGGCAAATTCTCCAATACCTGCTTTGTCGGAAACGCTGATTAAGGCGCGCCTGACTTTGACGAGATCACTCATGTGTATACCGCTTCCTTAGTCTTTATGGCTAATCAGATTGTACTGCTTGAGTTTTTTACGCAGTGTGCCTCGGTTCAGACCTAGCATCAGCGAGGCCTTAGTTTGGTTGTTGCGGGTATACACCATGATTTCTGCTAGCAGCGGCGCTTCGACTTCCGCGAGCACCATTTGATACACGTCTGTAGAGAGTTGGCCGTCTAGTTCAGCCAAGTATTTGCGCACCGACGCTGTCACTGAATCGCGCAGATTACTCACCTCTGTTGCCAACTGGTCATCATCATTGGCGGCGGTCAATGAGTTTGCTTCGGGAACGGATAAATGCCCAGCCCTTGTCATGCTGCAATTTCCTTATCAGATGTGAGTCCCGAAAGCCGCTGCAGGTAACACAGCTGCTCTTTGGGAGATGTTAGATGATTGAATTGTCTGTGCTGTTCGCGCGTGTCGCGGGCGGCATTTAAATACCAGCCTACGTGCTTGCGAGCGATACGCGTGCCCATGAAGTCGCCATAAAACTGGTGCAGTTGCGTGACGTGGCGATGAAGTGTCGCCACCTGCTGGTCAGTCGAGGGCGATGCAGGTATCACCCCGGTGTCCAGGTATACTGCTATCTGACCGCAAAGCCATGGCCGACCTTGGGCGGCCCTGCCAACCATTACAGCGGCAGCCCCCGTGTGCGCAATTACCTTGGCTGCCATCCGCGCAGAGTTGATGTCGCCATTGGCGAACACGGGAATATCTACTGCTGCGACAATGGCAGCAATGGTGTCGTATTCCACTTGCCCGGTGAAGCCACAGGCGCGGGTTCGACCATGTACTGCCAAGGCCGCAATGCCGGCATCTTCGGCAATGTGAGCGATGGAGACACCATTTCTAGCGCCGGGTGCGGCGCCAGTGCGAATTTTGAGGGTAACGGGCACATCTACGGCATCAACCACTGCCAGTAAAATAGATTTCACCCGGGCTTCATCGGCCAGCAGCGCTGATCCTGCCGCCTTGCGGCAGACTTTTTTAGCAGGGCAGCCCATGTTGATATCAATGATCTGCGCGCCGCGTGCGACGTTGTAACGAGCCGCGGCGGCCATCTGCAAGGGCTCACTGCCTGCGATCTGTACTGAGCGGGGGGCGATCTCGTCGTCGTGCTGGCTGCGCCATTGGGTCTTCTGCGAGTGACGCAAACGCGGGTTGGAGCTTATCATTTCCGACACGACTAGCCCCGCACCGAACTCCGAGCATAGGCGTCGAAAGGGCAAATCGGTAACGCCCGCCATGGGGGCTAGCGCAACGCTGTTGGGCAATCTGTACGATCCAATCTTTATCATGCAGTGATGTTTGCAAGCGGCTATCAAAAATGGATCGCCATGATACTCGGTAGGTGTGACGTGGAAAAGAAGTTATGCATAAAAAAGCAGCGATTTTAATTTTTGGTCTAACGCAGTGACTAGCCGAGCGTGCGCTTTCCTTGTAAACAGACCCAGCCATCTTTTTCGCCGACGATACGCAGTTGCAGTTTATCCGCATAGTGCGCGCATAAGGCTTCGGCCTGATTATGCAATAGACCTGATAGCAGGAGTGTGCCGGCGGGTTGAAGAAAACCCAGCAGGGTGCCGGATAAGTCGATCAAAGGTCCGGCGAGAATATTGGCGACGACCATTTCGGCTCGATGCGCCCAGACTTTTTGGTCTACATCGCTTGGCAAAGCCACCGGCAGGTTTTCTGGTGCAATGCTATTGCGTGCCGCATTATCTCGGCAGGCGGCTAGCGCCTGTGGATCGTTATCGACCCCCAGTGCCAGAGTGGCGCCTAATTTCAGCGCGGCTACCGCAAGGATACCAGACCCACACCCGTAATCTACGACGGTTTGTCCGTTCAATGGCATGTCGTCCAACTGCTGCAGGCACAGGGCGGTTGTGGGGTGAGTTCCAGTGCCAAATGCTAGGCCGGGATCCAGCAAGAGGTTCACCGCTGTCGGATCAGGGGGTTCAAGCCAACTAGGGCAGACCCAAAGGCGTTGTCCAAATTGCATAGGTTGGTAGTGTCGCATCCACTCGCGCTCCCAGTCTTTGTCTTCCAGGATGTCTACGCGTGGGGCAGTACCCTGCAGCAAGCTGCCAGGGAGGGCCTGCCTCACCTGCTCCATATTCGTGTCCGCCGGATAGAGCGCGGTAAGGCGTGTCTGGCTCCAAAGAGGGGTTTCCCCCACGCCAGGCTCCAGTAGAGGCTGATCGGCATTGTCTTCTAATGTGACAGCGACGGCCCCTGCCGCTAGCAGTAAGTCTTCCACTTCAGCGACATCGGACTTTACGATGTTCAGCCGCAACTGTAACCACGTCACAGCACTACTCCGGCCTGCGCAATAACGCTAATGACGAACGGAGTGAGTGCTATCATTTGATGACTGGGAACAGGATGAGGATGATGGAAGCTATGTAGATAGCTTGCTCTCAAGATAGTGAATACTTACTCCTCCCGCTTTAAATGCTGCATCGCGCACTAAGTCTCGATGCAGAGGTGTGTTCGTGCGAATACCCTCCACTACGAGTTCGTCTAGCGCCACGCGCATCCTGGCCAGCGCAATGTCTCGACTTTCACCGTAGGAGACTATCTTGGCAATCAGGGAGTCATAGTAAGGTGGAATTGTGTAGCCATCGTAAAGATGTGAGTCCACTCTCACGCCGGGTCCGCCCGGCGCGTGAAATGTTGTCACCATGCCGGGACAGGGCATGAAGGTTTCTGAGTCTTCCGCGTTAATGCGACACTCAAAGGCGTGCCCACGAAATTGAACCTCGTTTTGCTGGAGTGACAAAGGCAGGCCACTTGCGATGCGCAATTGTTCCTGAACGATATCTACCCCAGTGATCATCTCGGTAACGGGATGCTCAACCTGCACCCGCGTGTTCATTTCAATAAAATAAAAGCCCCCATCCTCGTACAGGAATTCAAATGTACCGGCGCCGCGGTAGCCGATAGCGATACAGGCCTTGATGCATGAGTGGGCCACTGCATCGCGCGCATCTTGAGGAATTGCTGGCGCAGGCGCCTCTTCTATCACCTTCTGATGTCGGCGCTGCAAGGAGCAGTCTCGGTCGCCTAGATGGATGGCGTTACCCTGGCCATCCGCCAGTATTTGAATTTCCACATGGCGGGGTGTTTGCAGAAATTTTTCTAGGTATACGACATCCGAGCCGAATGCCGCCGCCGCTTCAGCTTGCGTGAGCTGTATTGAACTGAGCAGCGCTTCTTCGCTGTGCACTACACGCATTCCGCGACCGCCACCGCCGGCTGCTGCTTTGATAATCACCGGGTAGCCGATGTGATGCGCTACCTCAAGCGTGTGTGCAGCGTCCTCTGTCAGAGGGCCATCAGAGCCTGGTACGGTGGGCACTCCCGCCTGTTTCATTGCTTGAATAGCGGAAACCTTATCTCCCATGAGTCGAATTGTGTCTGCTGTAGGGCCGATAAATATGAAGCCACTTTTCTCTACCTGATCAGCAAAATCAGCGTTCTCCGCCAGGAATCCGTATCCAGGGTGGATAGCAGTTGCCCGTGTGACTTCCGCTGCGCTAATAATTGCCGGTACATTGAGATAGCTTTCGGCAGAGGGTGCGGGGCCAATACAGACGGCCTCGTCTGCTAGTAGCACGTGCTTGAGTTCCCGGTCCGCCTTGGAGTGTACGGCAACTGTCTGAATTTCCAGTTCCTTGCAGGCTCTCAGAATGCGCAGCGCTATCTCACCACGGTTTGCGATGAGTACTTTTTCCAATATGGGCATGCTTTGTTCCTTTGCTTGTCGCTGACTTGGCTGGACTTACACGATGCAGAACAGAGGTTGGTCGAATTCGACCGGCTCGCCGCTTTCAACCAGAATAGCTTCGACAGTACCTGCCTTGTCCGCTTCTATTTGGTTCATCATTTTCATTGCTTCGACAATGCAAACGATGTCGCCGACCTTGACTGTCTGGCCTATTTCGACGAAAGATGTTGAGGTGGGTGAGGGGGCACGGTAAAAGGTGCCTACCATTGGTGATGTGAGCATATGGCCGGTAGTGGTAGCAGCGGGTGCAGCGGCAGTCGGTGCGGCGGCAGTCGGTGCGGCGGCTGGTGCGGCGGGCGGTTGCGGCGTCGGGGCCGGAGTGGCATAGACTGGCGGCGCATAAGCGGGAGGTGCCTGTGCTGCCATGGCTAGTGCTTTGGCGCCATTACGACTAATGCGCACTGACTCCTCGCCCTCTTTGATTTCGATCTCATCGATGTTGGACTCTTCCAGCAATTCGATCAGTTTTTTTACTTTGCGAATGTCCATAGTGCGGTCTCTCGATAAAATTTATGGTTGTTTTAGCTGCGTTAAAGCGGCCTGCAGTCCGAGTTCATAGCCCTGTGCGCCTAGTCCGCAGATCACGCCTTGGGCGATGTCAGAAAAATAGGAATGCTGTCGAAACGTCTCCCTGGCGTGAGTATTAGACAGATGAATTTCAATAAAGGGAATGTCCACGGCGGCCAATGCGTCTCGCAGTGCAACGCTTGTGTGGGTGAAGGCGGCAGGATTGATTAAGATAAAATCGACGCCCTCTTGAGGTGCAGATTGAACCCGTTCGACCAGTTCACATTCTGCATTGCTTTGCATCGATAGTAGTCGATGACCGCCAGCCTGCGCGAGATGTTCGAGGCGCAGATCAAGGTCAGCCAGGGTGGTAGTACCATAGATATCGGGCTCACGGCCGCCCAATAGGTTCAGGTTGGGGCCATGCAGGACCAGGATGCTCGACATTTGAGTGACGCTCTCCGATGAGGACTCAATTAATATAAAGTCTGGCGTAATTTATGGGAGCTGTCTATGAGTTTTGCTGTTTATGCGAATTTTGTGTACTTTTACCGGCTGAATTGCAGACGTTAGGTGGTTTTTGTCTTTTAGTTCGTCGTGCTAGCGCCTCAGGGGTCCTATAGGATATTTATCCGCCTGAAATGGTAGAAATGTCGCTATCATCCTAAAAAATAGCCTTTATATCAGTCTTCTTCTCTGATACCGCTTGTAACGCGTCAATTACAGTTTGCGCGGTTAGAAGTTGCGGCAGAATCAGGGGTGCTTCTGACGTATCGGCGGCATACATCAAATACAGAGGAATACCGTTACGCCCATATCGTTCTAACAGCGCTGCGATGTCGGCGTTGTGATTGGTCCAGTCCGCAACCATATAGACCACGCCGTAGTCAGCGAAGGCCTGCTCGATGTCGTCTGTGAAGAGCACAGCTGTCTCGTTGGCGATGCAGGTGATGCACCAGGCGGCCGTAACATCCACGAATACCGGATTTCCAGCCCTGCGTTGCTCAGCCACCGCGGCTTCTGACCAGATGAATTTTCCTTGCGCAAGTTGCGTCGCATCACCGGTACGGACATCAAGCTCGCGCATTGAACCCAAACCGACTGCGGTCATTAGACAGGCCACCGCGAGTGCTCTGCGCCACCAACTGTGCTGCCATAGCCAAAGTCCCAGGGCCAGCATTAACACCCCACTGAGCGCGGCTGTCATCGTATTCACCCCGGTTTGCCTACCCGCTACCCACAGCAACCAGATCGCCGTAGCATAGAGCGGAAATGCCAATAACTGTTTGAGTGTTTCCATCCAAGCGCCCGGTTTTGGCATGAGTGCGCGTGCGGCACCGCTGTAGCTGAAAAGTAACAGCGGGGCTGCCATTCCCGCGCCCAAAGCGGCAAAGACCAGCAATCCTATATGCGGTGGTTGACTGACGGCAAACCCTAGGGCTGTTCCCATAAACGGGGCTGTACAGGGACTGGCTACGATCACTGCTAGTACGCCGGTGAAAAAGCTGCCGCTGAGCCCACCTCGATTAGCCAGCCCGCTGCCGGTATTCATCAGGCTTCCCCCCATTTCCACTAAGCCTGATAACGATAGACCCATAGCGACAAACAAGTACGCCAAAGCGATTACAAAGACCGGAGATTGGAGCTGAAAACCCCAGCCAATGGCACTCCCGGCTTGCTGCAGGGCAATGAGCAATGCTGCCACGAAAACGAAGCTACTAATCACACCTGCGGTGTAAATCCAGCTGTGCAGATGTCTGTCATGATCTGTGCTGCGGGCGAAACTCAATACTTTCAGAGACAGGATTGGAAATACGCAGGGCATTAGATTAAGAATGACACCGCCCATAAAGGCGAGCAGCAGCATATATAACAGTCCGTCGCCGGTGGAGGAGTCCTGCGCTGTGACAGCCACTGTCTGTGTGTCTGTGTTGAGCTGTGTTGCTGGCGTTACCGTGCTGGAGCTGAAGTCCAGGTCGAACTTCTGTACGAAGGGCGGGTAGCAAAGGCCGGCGTCTGCACACCCCTGTGAGGTGACCGACAAGATGCCCCTTTCGGAGGCCCGCTGCAGTTGCAGGTTGATATCAGCGTTTTGGTAGTAAACCTCTACTTCGCCAAAGTATTCATCGTTGCGGCTAAGGGCCGCTGGCATGTCGACAGAGAGGTCGACAGCACCTTGGTCGGTTTCTAAGTTGAAGTCGAAACGATGTTGATAAAGGTAGTAATTGGGCGCGATTTGCCAGTAAACACGTATATTTTGTCCATCGATTATCTCAACTTCGAGCTGATACGCTTGCTCAACCGGAAGAAATTCAGGTGCCATCTTCGCGCCCGGCAGTGCCTGGCTCGTGGCACCGAAGCCTGCGGAGTAACACGCGCCGCTGATGAGGACTAAAAAACTGGCGAGCAGGGCACGCATAACAACTCCTGAACGGAAACTGTGCCATCCGCGGCACGGTCTATCTAACTTGGGTAGGGAGTGTACCAAGACTTTATAACGTTAGCCCAGAGTATGAGCATCAATCTTGTGAGCAGTGCTACAATGCGCCATCGCTGGATAGCGAAATAGTCACGAATCTGGAGTTTGACGATGATTAAAAAAGGAATGGTCATAGGGTTGGCTAGTGTTATATCGCTAGCTGTGGCGGCAGCACAGGGCGAGCAGGATGCAGTGCTAACCATAGAAAATGCATGGGTTAGGGCTTTGCCCCCGGGGCAGCCCAATACGGCAGCATACCTCACATTGGTCAATCGAGGTGGGGAAGCAGTTGTCGTTGAAAGTGTGAGTTCAGACGTGGCAGACATGGTAGAAATACATACTACGCGCAACGCTGACGGGCTTATGCGCATGGCGCAGTTGCCAAGCCTAGAGGTGGCGTCGGGACAGCGTTTGGCGCTGGCGCCCGGCGGGACGCATTTAATGCTGTTGGGGTTGGAAACCATGCCGGTGGCGGGTGACACCGTGCAGCTGTGTTTACAGTTTGCGTCTCATCGCGACGTTTGCACGTCGGCTGTTGTGCGCAAGAGCAGTGACAGGTCGGACTCGCAGGGCGGTCAAAATCATCAACATCACCAATAATTGAGTAATCTAATGAATACAGTCATTGAAAAAATTGCCGGATGGCGCGACAAGTTTCTTCCACACGAAGGGCGAGGCAAAGTTATAGGTATTGTAATCTGTCTTTATCTGCTCGGCGCAGTCTTGCTGGGTATGTATTGGAGTATTGAGCCAAAGCCTTTTGATGTGCTGGCTAAGGCGCAAGCGCTGGCGACTGAAGGCGGAGGTACTGTAGTCACTGGCTCGGTTACCACGGGCGCTCTTATTGGTGTGGTGCAGACGCTGTTAGACAAGCCGGGGGGCTATACTCACAATGATAAGTTCCCACCGGGGGTGTGGTTAGACAACATGCCGAACTGGGAGTACGGCGTGCTGATTCAGGTGCGTGACATGTCCCGCGCCCTGCGGGAGGTATTCAGTCGCTCGCAATCGCAGTCGACAGAAGATAAAGATCTGGTGGAAATGGAGCCACGCTTTAATTTTAATTCCGATAGCTGGATCCTGCCTTCTTCTGAGTCCGAGTATCGGGATGGTCTGAAATATGCGCGTGACTATTTTAATCGTTTGTCTGATAAGAGTGCGCCAGGCGCGCAGTTTTATGCTCGCTCAGATAGTCTGCGTTATTACTTGGCCGCCGTTGATAGTCGCCTCGGCAGTCTTTCGCAGCGTCTTAGCGCCAGTGTGGGTAAGTCGAGACTTAATACCGATCTTGCGGGTGATGCTGAGGCCGCTCAGTCAACTGAGACGCCGGTGGAACAAAAAGTACGTACGCCGTGGAGCGAGATTGATGATGTATTCTACGAGGCGAGAGGAACCGCTTGGGCGCTGATCCTGTTCTTAAAAGCGGTGGAGGTGGACTTTGCCGACGTGCTAGCCAAGAAGAATGCGCAGGTGAGCCTGCAGCAGATCATTCGTGAACTCGAAGGTACTCAGGAAACCGTGTGGAGCCCAACGATACTTAACGGTAGTGGGTTTGGTCCATTGGCAAATCATTCACTCGTGATGGCATCTTATCTTAGCCGCGCCAATGCAGCGATTGTAGACTTGCGTGATTTATTGTCTCAAGGTTAATCAGTTAGTCTAGGGTGTAGCGCAGCCGGGTCCCCGTGTCCAGAGATAGGCGTATCTCCTGCGCGCTAAGCGCCACTGGGAAGTAGGTTCCAGACAGCTTGGCATCCAGCAAACTGGCACCTTCCAAGTTAGTGTTTCTAAAATCAATGCCGCTCAGGTCGGCATTGCGGAAGTAGGAATTGCTAAAGTCTAGTCCCTGCGCCTTCATGTTACGTAAGTCGCGACCGCGGTAGTCGCCGCTTTTCAGTTCGCTGGTGTTTAATTGGTCCCGCTGTTCGTTGAAGCTCTTAATGTCTTCGGTGCGAAGGAGCTGATATAGCGGGTCTTTTTTTATAACGGGCTTGTCCATGGGATTACCTTGTTGATGATTGCCCGCTCCAGCATGCGACGGACTACGGTACTTTGTCAGTCGATAGCTTAAGCCACTGCGAGCCGCAAGCCTAGCCCTATTAAAGAGAAACTGACGGTGTCATTTAATAGCAGTCTGCCGGGGGGTTCTGCTGCTGCGTCATTAGCGGATAAATATACCGCCCTGCTTCGGCCGTGACATTCAAGACCTAACTAGCGATTGAAAAACGCTTTGCGCAGTGTCCGATAATCTTCTGCAGGCAGTCGAGGGCCATAGCTGGCGACAACCCTTCCCGCCGCCAAGCTGGCGAAGTGCCCTGCTGTGGGAAAGTCCTCTCCGTTGGTGATAGCGTAGAGGAATGCGCCTGCGAACATGTCGCCGGCACCATTGGTGTCCACGGCACGCACTTTATGCGCCGGAATTTCGGTCAGCGCAGAGCCATCAAACGTCAGCGCACCGTCACTACCCCGGGTGATGACAAAGGTATCGGCAATGGCTTTTAGTCGCTCCACTGCAACATCCAGGCTATCGCTTTGGGCCCAGCCCAGAGCTTCGTCTTCGTTGCAGAATATTAGGTTGAGACGTTTCCCAATAATGTCAGTCATGCCATCACGGAAAAACTCCACCATTCCTGGGTCGGAAAAACTCAGAGCGGTTTTCACGCCAGCTGCCTCGGCGATTTCTCTCGCCTTGATCGCTGCTGCGCGACCGGTTGGGGATGTCACCAGATAGCCCTCTAGATACATATACTCGGAGGCGGCAATTGCGTCGGCATCCAACTGCTCGGTCGACAACGTTTCGCTGATGCCCAGAAATGTGTTCATGCTGCGTTCAGCATCAGGCGTAATCAATACTAGGCATTTGCCGGTTGTGCCGGCATCGCGCTTGGCTTGCAGGCAGTGATCGACACCGGCAGCTTCCAAATCGGCGATGTAGATATCACCGTCGCTGTCATTGGCGACCTTACAGGACATAAAAGTTGGCCCGCCAAACTGTGCAGTTGCAATCATCGAGTTGCCTGCACTGCCACCGCTAGCATGGTTAGCTCTAATCAGGTGATCTTGAAGATGGTCGAGTAGCTCAAGTCGGCGATCTTCATCGACCAGCGTCATCAGACCTTTTTCAATCTTCATCTGAGCCAATTCGGCATCCGTCACTTTGATTTCGGTGTCTACCAAAGCTGCACCGATGCCGTATGCCACATATTTTTTCATTGTTGATTTCGCCTATCAGGTAAACAGTCTTGCACCATTATCCTGATTTGTCAGTCGAATAAAAGCGCTAGATCGCAATGCCGGCGATTAGCCTTGCGATGATGCCGGTAAAAACAAGTGTAAAGACAATCCGATTTATCGAGCAGCTGGTGTAAACTTGAACCCTATGTTTCGTACCAGCCATCTATTGCTTAAATTGACACTTGTTGCTCTCATTCTAGGAGGGCTCGTTGTGATCTATTTTGACGCCCGTATTACTGCAACGTTCAATCACAAGATGTGGGATCTGCCTGCTAAGGTTTACGCTCGCCCATTGGAGATTTTTATTGGCGCCCCTCTGTCGCCGGACGATCTAGGGTACGAGTTGGAAGTTTTGGGGTATCGCTCGGTGACATCCGCCCGCAACCCCGGGGAGGTGTCACGTTTCAAAAATCGCTTTGAACTTTATACGCGAGGCTTTAATTTCCCTGAGGAGCAAGAACCCGCACGGCGTATATTGATTGAGTTCGGCGACGACGGAGTTAAAAGCTTGTCAGCCGGTGACGGAGATATTGACCTTATGCGACTGGATCCGGTGATAATCGGCGGGATTTATCCTCAGCATGGGGAAGACCGGGTTCTGGCACGTTTGGATGATGTTCCTCTGAGCTTGCGTCAGGGGTTGATGGCGGTAGAGGACCGTGACTTCTACCGGCATTGGGGTTTCTCAATTGCCGGGATATCCCGCGCAGCCCTCAGTAATTTGCGTTCGGGTCAGGTGGTCGCTGGTGGAAGTACTATCACTCAGCAGCTGGTGAAAAACTATTACCTCACATCCGAGCGCACCATCGTTCGTAAGCTGACAGAACTGGTAATGGCGATGCTACTAGAGCTGCATTACGACAAAGACCAGATACTGGAGAGCTACATCAACGAGGTGTACCTCGGCCAGGAAGGTCGTCACTCCATTCACGGCTTTGCGCTTGCCTCACAGCATTATTTCGCCAAGCCATTGGAGCGGCTGGGATTGCATGAGCAGGCCTTAATGATTGGGATGATTAAGGGCCCCTCTTTTTATAACCCACAGCGCAATCCAGACAGAGCGTTGGAGCGACGTAATTTGGTGCTGAATCTTATGGTGGACCAAGGGGTGATTTCACCGGAGCAGGCCGCAGTGGCAGGCGCCATGCCACTGGGCCTGAATAAACAACGTCGGATGCGAGATTCGTTCCCAGCCTTCCTAGACGTGGTGCGTCGGCAGCTGCGCCGGGATTACAGAGACGAGGATTTGACCACCCGGGGACTTAGTATCTTTACTGGTTTTGACCCCTTGCTTCAGCGCAAGTTGGAGAGCAGCACAACGGTTATTATGGATCAACTTGATCCGCGCGATGAGTTGCAAAGTGCCACGGTTGTCACGCGTTTTGACACAGGAGAAGTGGCCGCACTTAGCGGAGGTCGCAAGGCGCGTTTCGCAGGGTTTAACCGAGCACTAGACGTCAGGCGACCAGCGGGTTCCTTGCTCAAGCCCGCCACTTATTTGGTGGCATTAGAGCGCCCGAACGAATATTCGCTGGCGACACGACTGTCAGATGCGCCCTTGACCGTCAGGCTGGGGGGTGCAAAGTCGTGGCAACCGAAAAACTTTGATCTTCAGGCTCATGGCGACGTGCTGCTTTATCATGCCTTGGCTAAATCCTACAACCTTGCCAGCGCACGGTTGGGTATGGAAGTGGGTCTAGACTCTGTTATTGACATGCTGGCACGGCTCGGCGTCAAGCAAGGTGTGCCGCGGGTACCTGCGCTGTTATTGGGTGCTGGCGAATATTCGCCTATGGATATGGCCGCCATGTATCAATCGATAGCGGCTGGCGGATTCCGCATGCCATTACGCAGTATCCGAGATGTTGTTGATGCTGATGGTAAATCCCTGCAGCGGTACGCGCTAGAGTATGATCGCACCGCCAGCATACAGTCTGTACATTTATTACATTATGCGCTGCGAGCAGCGGTACGCGAGGGAACCGGACGCGGCGTTTATCGCTATTTACCCGAAAATTTTGCGGTCGCCGGTAAGACCGGCACGACCAATGACGGTCGGGATTCTTGGTTTGCTGGTTTTTCTGGTGACTTGCTTGCTGTCAGCTGGGTAGGACGAGATGACAATGCCGGTACCAAGTTGACGGGTGGCAGTGGGGCGCTGAAGGTGTGGGCGCATTTTATGGCGAGTGCCAGCAAGCAACCGCTGGCCTATCGTATGCCTGATGGCATTGAGCCCCAGTGGATTAATGATCGCAACGGTTACCTGACCGGTGACGGTTGCCCCAATGCGCGTATGCTGCCCTTTATTATTGGCTCCGCGCCCACCGAGCGGACGGACTGCTCGCCACGTCAATCTGAGTCGAACGCCGAATCAGGTATTAAAAATTGGTTCGAGTCTTTATTTGGGGGAGCTTAGTCATGCTTTGTAAATTAGTGGTTCGGATTGCAGCGCTGGGGTTACTCGCCGTGGTAACCGCTTGCTCAACGCTTCCGGAGGGTGAGCCCGCGCCAGTGGTAAAAGCGTCACAGCATGCGGTGATTCCTGATGCTAGGGTGCCGGAAGCTCCGTTTCGCGCCTCTACGCCTTCCGCTAGCGCTGCCTGGAAAGGACTGCTAGCAAAAGCCGAGCAGGCCACTAATAGAGGCGATTATGAGCAGGCGATGGCGCTGCTTGAGCGGGCGCAGCGGATAGACCCTGACAGTGCTGAGGTCTATCTCGGTATGGCCAAGACTCACAGTGCCAGCGGTGATAATGTGCAGGCACGGGCTACCGCTGAACGCGGACAGTTGTACTGCAGTGGAAAGACTCAATGCGATGCCTTACGCCGTTATACTCGGTGAAGTGACCTGCGCGGACTTTCGGCGCGTCCGATTAAAACCCTGTTTTGGTGAGAGTGAAGGTGAAAGTGTCGGCACCTTGCGCGCCTACCCCGTTGATTGAGCGAGTTGTGCGCTAAATCAGGTATTGATTGTAAGAGTCTCGGCGCGGCGTTGTAGTAATTCAAAGCCATTATCGGATGGCTCGAAGCTCAGGTATTGATTGATACAGGCAGGCGTCTCCCCTACCGAGTGACTAACAAAAATAATCTGTGTGTCGCTATTCTTTGCGATGTGATCAATCGCAAGTAACATTAGTTTGCGATGGTGGCCATCGAGCCCTAGAGTCGGTTCGTCCAGTATTAGTATGATAGGAGATTTTACCATTGCTCTGGCGAGCAGTACCATGCGCTGTAAGCCAAACGACAACGCATCAAAACTTTCGTTCAGGTAGTCAGCCATTCCTAATGCGCATAGCCACTGTTCTGCAGTATTGCGTTGCGTGTCACCCCATTCGTCATACAGGCCAATCGTGTCAAAGAATCCCGACACTACCACCTCTATTGTGCGCATGCCACGCGCAAAATTGAGCTGCAGTTGAGTATCCAGCTGACCAAATTTTTGTTTGATGTCCCACACGCTTTCGCCGCTGCCTCTCTTGACGCCAAACAGGGTGATGTCTTGTCCATAGGCTTTGTGGTTGTCCCCGGTGATAAGGCTTAACAGTGTCGTCTTGCCGCAACCATTGGGGCCCGAAATGCAGCAGTGAGTGCCCAGATCAAGGGTCCAGTCGACATTGTGCAGCACTGTCAGATCATCGTAGTGTACCGCTACATTGCTAAGCTTCAGCAGAGGTTTGCCAATAGGTAGTGAATACGGCCGTAACGAGGCTGGGGGCAGTGTTTCGAAATTGGGCAGCGGGGGGTGCATTCGCGTTTGTATATCTGTATCCGAAAAAATGCGTTCCCTAGTGTCACAGCCGAGCACTTCGCCATTATCGAGAACGATTACATGGGTAACGCTCATGGGGACATCCTCCATTTGCCTGCACAGCATTAACACAGTGAGGTCTGACTGCAGGAGTTCATCGATGACTGTTTGCATTTCTTTTTGGCTAGCGAGGTCTAGCCCGTCGATTGGGCTATCGAGGATGAGTAGATTCGGCTGACTTAGGATGGCTGTTACTAGCAGTGCTTTGCGCATCTCACCGGTTGAAATAAAACGCAGACCTCGATGCAGGAAGCGTTCCATGTTTAGCCGTTTTACCCAGTAGTGAAAAGCTTCATTTGAGTCTCGCCCGTCAAGAATAAGTGCTTGCACGGTTGTCCCTGGATCGCTGGCGTCAGCACGGAACTCTGAGTCATCCCTTTTTTTGTCTCGCTCGCACAGGGTTTTGCCTTGCTCGAAACAGACGTACGCTATCCCGCCTTTTTCTAACTCGGATGAGCGCAACAGTTCACCCGAAAAATGTATGGCCTGGCGGCTGATGATTTTTGCGAGACTGGTTTTACCCGCACCATTGAGGCCAAGGCAGGCCCATTGCTGGCCAAGCGTTACACGCCAGTGAATGTTACGCAATGCCGGCAGAGCACGATAGACTAAGCTGATATTACGCAGCTCTAGTAGCTCGCTTGTTTGCCATTTTTGGCTAACCATGATGTACCCCGCATTATAAATTAGTGTGACACCTTGTCATCCTGGCGCGCGACTGGCTTAATCCTAACGCCTGCAACTACCCTAAGGGGAAGAGTCTAGAGTGTCCGTATCATTGCTACAAATTATTGAATCACGCCTCGGCGACTACAAGCCTAAAAGAAAGCGGTTGCGTCAATTGATGAAGCGTTCAGCGGTGGCCATGGTACTGCAAATACGTGACGGCAAGCTGCATATTCTGATGATCAAAAGGGCGGAGCGGAAGGGCGACCCTTGGTCAGGGCATATGGCGTTTCCAGGTGGCCGCATGGATAAAACAGATATTAACGGCTTTGCGGTGGCAACCCGCGAGACAGCAGAAGAGGTGGGTTTGAGTTTGGGATCTCAGGATCCGTGTATTGGCCGCTTGTCTGATCTTAATGCCAAGCCGCAGTGGGGTAGGCTGGGTATGGCGGTCAGCCCATTTGTGTTCCGTTTGGATCGAGAGGTCATTTTTACGACGAATTACGAGGTGGCAGAAGTGATGTGGGTTCCCTTGGAGTTTTTGGTTGATGCGGATAACAGAGAAGAAATGACGTGGACTTATAAGGGCGCCGGAATATCTGTCCCTTGCTATCGCTATCAAGGTCGTTGTATCTGGGGCCTGTCATTGATGATGCTGGATGAATTATTAGATCTTGCGGCTGGCAGGAAGCCCAGACCTCTGCGTTGGCGTCGCAGGTAATGTCTGCGCACGACGCGCTCCTTTGACTCAGTTCAATGGCGTTTTGATGGGTTAAGCCGTGCTAACGAATTCGTCACTCGCAAGCGCTACCGGAACACCTGTATTTTTGGCTAGGTACATGGCTCTGTCTGCTTTTTCTTCAAGTTCTTGTTTTTGACGTCCGTCGAGAGGGAAGGTTGCTACGCCAATACCCGCGCTAAACGTCAGTGGCTGCTGCCGAACGCACAGTTTTTTTTCAATAGCCTGTGACAGTTTGTGGGCGAGGCGTGTAATTTCGTCCACTGACGTTGCACCTTCGACCACGACTACAAATTCATCCCCGCCTAGACGCGCGACTAGGTCAGTTTCACGAAGGCTATTGCGGATGCGCTGGGCAGTGGCGATCAAAAGTTTGTCGCCCGCCCCGTGGCCATAGGTATCATTGACTTTCTTGAAGCCATTCAGGTCTATAAACAATAGGCTTACCATGCCGTCACGCTCGGCCGCACGCTGCAGGGCATTCTCTATGCGCTCGTTATAGACTCTGCGATTGGGCAACTGGGTCAATTGGTCATGGGACGATAAGTGCTCCAGCGCTAAGTTGGTGCTCTGCAGGCTGAGCCTTAGTGCTTTGTTCATCTCCGCGTAAATAATAATCACGCTGACTACAGCAATAGCCAGCGCTGAGCAGGCCAACAGCGTGGCTATGCCTCGGCTATCAGGCGCAATGATATGTGTGTATGGGGCACCATTACTCTCCGCTATAAATAGGCCCACCCAAATAGCTACGACAAGTAATCCCCAGCCCGCGCTCAAGACGATGCTGCCAGCGATGGCAGCTATCGCCGGTGCCATTATGAGGAGTGGATAAGTGGGGGATTGTGAGCCGCCAAATATAAGGCACGCGATAAAAAAAGCGCTCGTATAAATCAAAAGCATCACGTTGAGCGCTTTCATTCGATTGCCGCTGAAGCGTAAAACCAACATGCTGATGACGACGCCAAATATAGTGCTAAAGAATAAGGCCTGTGCAACCACGTGCCCGCGAAAATCAAGCTTGATCAGCAAGGGGGTCATGACACTGAAAAAAACCGCTGATAACAACCAAAAACAGCTGATCATCACGAGTATACGCTGGCGATAATGCTCTTCGTTCAACGCGTCGTAAACAGGGCTTCCGGTGCACAAGCGGAATAGCCAATCAGGAAGCTTGTTAAGCCTAGAGCGGAGTGAGCCTTTAGATTGTTTCAGGGCTTTGTTGTTCATTTAGCGTATTTCTATCGGATGCAGACGATGTTTGTCTGTAATAATGGCCTTAAATAGCGGCTAATTGCTGTTCCGCAGGAAACAATCCGCACCAAGTTGCGCAATGTCGGATTTTCCCTGCTAACCTGCAGGACAGACGCTTTTTACCTTGCACAAAATCTACCACAAGAGCAGGGTCGGCTTTAATCACACTAAAAAGGCCCGCCAAACACAGTCGCATTGCGCTCAGCCTTACAGACTAGGCCACGTTAGAATATAACACAAGGATGAACGAAAGCGCACAAAAGGGACTAGCAGGCTAGCTTAGTGCCTGCGCAGCTTCGACCGCAAAATAGGTGAGAATCCCATCGCAGCCCGCACGTTTGAACCCCACCAGAGATTCTAGTATTACAGCCTCGCGAGGCAACCAGCCGCGCTCGAAGGCAGCTACTTGCATCGCATATTCGCCGCTGACCTGGTATGCGAAGGTGGGCGCCTGTAATTCGTCCTTGACCCGGCGTACGATGTCTAGATAGGGCATACCCGGTTTTACCATGATCATGTCTGCACCCTCGGAAAGGTCAAGTGCACATTCGTGCAATGCCTCGTTGGTATTGGCGGGGTCCATTTGGTAGCTGAATTTGTTTCCTCCTTTGATATTGTTGGCTGAGCCGACGGCATCGCGAAAAGGGCCATAATACGCAGAGGCGTACTTAGCCGAATAAGCCATAATCAATGTGTTATGGAAACTGGCACGTTCGAGGTCTTGCCGGATGGCCCCAATCCGGCCGTCCATCATGTCCGACGGTGCCACCACATCAGCGCCTGCCTCAGCGTGAGATAACGCTTGTTTCACCAGTACCTCAGTGGTGACATCATTGAGTACATACCCATTGGCGTCGATGATGCCATCCTGTCCATGGATGGTGAAGGGATCCAGCGCCACATCGGTGATAACACCCAACTCTGGCACTGCGTCTTTCAGCGCGCGCACCGCGCGTTGGGCCAAACCGTCTGCATTAAAGGCTTCCTCTGCCAGTAAGGTTTTTCGATTCGCGGCGATCACAGGGAATACCGCCATGGCTGGAATGCCCAGCTGTTGCAAAACCTTACCCTGTTTCACCAGCAAGTCGATACTGAGCCGTTCTATACCCGGCATGGAGGGAATAGTCTCACGTTGGTCACTGCCGTCGACAACGAAAGCAGGGAAAATCAAATCCGCCGGGCTAAGCGTGTTTTCTCGGACCAGGCGACGTGAAAATTCATTGGCTCTTAGCCGGCGCATGCGACTCTGGGGAAACATGCCGCGCTGGGTACTAAACACCATAGGATAATCCTCGATTAAAGTCTGGCGAAGGCAGCGCTGGCCGCCGCAACGGTGTCGGCAATATTTTCATCGCTATGAGCACTGGACATAAATCCAGCCTCGAAGGGTGCAGGGGCAAGATACACGCCCTGCTCTAGCATCTGATGAAAAAATTGATTGAACGCCCCACTGTCACAATCCATGACGTGCTGATAATTAGTGACGCTCGACGCGTTGGTAAAGAAGCCACCAAACATAGTGCCTGCATGGTTAGTGGTAAACGGAACGCCCGTTGCAGCGGCTGCTTGACTGAGACCCTCGCACAGTTGCGTTGTGCGCTGAAAAACGGGTTCGTAAAATCCGGGCTGAGAGATAATATCCAAGGTGGCAAGCCCTGCGGTCATTGCAATGGGGTTGCCCGATAGGGTTCCAGCTTGATACACCGGTCCAAGCGGCGCAATCTGCTCCATGATTTCACGCTTTCCGCCAAAGGCACCCACTGGCATGCCTCCACCGATAACCTTTCCCAGTGCCGTCAGGTCAGCGTCGATACCATAGTAGCCTTGAGCGCCCTGCAAACCAAAACGAAAGCCGGTCATGACTTCATCCAGGATTAGCACTGCGCCACTGTCTGTGCAGACGGACCTCAGGGATTCTAGGAATCCGGGTGCTGGCAGTATACAGTTCATATTGCCGGTTACAGGTTCTACAATGACACAGGCAATGCGCTCTCCGTGCTCGGCAAATGCTTGGCGTAAGCCGTCGATATCGTTGTAGGTTAACGTGAGAGTGAGATCTGCGAGTGCGGCGGGAACGCCAGGAGAACTGGGGACGCCGAGAGTGAGCGCGCCAGAGCCCGCCTTGACCAGCAGAGAGTCAGAGTGCCCATGGTAGCAGCCCTCAAACTTGACGATGGTGTCCCGCCCGGTAAAGCCGCGCGCAAGACGAATCGCACTCATGGTAGCTTCAGTGCCTGAATTCACCATGCGGACCATATCCATCCCGGGCATTATATTGCAAATTCTTTCTGCCAGTTCGATTTCCAGTTCCGTGGGGGTGCCAAAGCTAAGTCCTTTTTCGCATTGGCGTATAACTGCTTCGCGCACTGCGGGGTGATTGTGCCCCATCAGCATCGGCCCCCAGGATAAAACATAATCTATATAGCGTTTTCCCTCGCAGTCAAAAATATACGGACCCTCACTGCGATCGACAAACACCGGAGTGCCGCCAACGGCCTTGAAGGCTCGCACGGGCGAGTTAACCCCGCCCGGGATATATTCTTGTGCACGTTCAAATAATTGTCTCGAGGTGTTCATAGCTGTCCTGTTTGTCGGAAACTCGCTTATGTGATTAGCAGCGGGTTAGGTCAAAATTATCAGTGCTGTAGTGTGAAATATCCAGCGCCCTGAAAGGGATCGCAGTATTATTCCATGTCGTTGATTATATTTGTATTTGTATTTGTATTTGTAGAGGCGGTGATCATATATGCTCCGATGGATACTTATGGTCAGGGGTTGCAGATGAAGCTAAAAAATACAGTCCTATCTGACTCAAAGGAGATATCCCAAAACGCTACAGGGTCACGTGCAGTTACTAAAGCAATTTACAGAAAACCTCAGGGCGTGATTACCGCAAACACCGATGGAGAGGCTCTAAGTGCCGGCACGTTTCCTCATGAAGCTGAATTATATACGGGCTCTGTCTCTGGCTAACACAGAGTGACTGCAGCAGGCTAAGTTAACGGGACTAGCTGACAATATTGTGGCTTTGGGTCTGCACCCGTGACAGCGTTAAAAATCGTCAGTAGAGGACTGCCTCAGCGCCGATTGGGAGCGAACCACCGCACTTTATACGGGCACTGCTATCGCGTGTTCACACTAAACTTTCCAGGCCCCTTTGTCGCAATATACAGGAAGCAGAAACAATAAAGAGCGGATAGCTCGCCTCCGTTTGCGATAGGAAAGGGTTGATTTAGTCCATGCACCATCCAGTAAGCGACAGCCATTGTGCCACTTGCAATAAACGCTGCGAGGCGTGAATAGAACCCCACCATGATCAGTACGCCAGCGAGAATCTCAATTATACCAGCGCTTGTACTCATAGCACTTAACGGATACGGGAACTCGATTGGGTAGTTGAGAAGCTTTTGAGTGCCATGGCATAAGAATAAAAAACCCGCAACTACCCTAAATGCGAAATAGCTCACGTCTGAATATTTGTCTAGGAACGTCATAATATCTCTCCATTGCACTACAGATGGCTCTAGTGGTCGCTGAGTGCTTCCTTCATTATGATCTCATGTCGCTGCCGCTCTAGACTACATTGAGCAAAGGCTAACAGATATCGTTGGGATGCCACAACGTTACGTGCTGGTATCGTTACAGGATATGTCAGACTTGTAAAGTGACTACTCAGCTACCATTCGCCCTTAGGAGATTGGCTCCGGCGTGAACTGCCACCAATGTGTTCCTTCGGGCGCGGCTCTCATATCACCACTTCAAAGCACTCAAGTTGCGGCGGCCCCATATAAATATCTCTCTTAACGCCGGCGTTAGCATGTGCTTTTCGAAAGGCCTCTGATTTTGTCCATGCTTCAAAGTGGTAGTGTGACTCCCAGCCAGCATAAGACGAAAATAATGTGTGGTCTTCGTGACTTGGGCCGCGCAACAGTTGAAAGGTTTTGAAGCCCGGCACACCATCAAGATGAGAGTCACGACCTTTCCAAATCGCAATAAACGCTTCTTCACTACCCAGCTTGATTTTGAATCTGTTCATGGTAATAAACATGCCTGCCTCGAATATCCTGAAAATTTCTACTTAATGCCGCAGTTATAGTATTACGTGTACTTCCCAATTAGTAGTTATGTGGTGTACGTTCCTGACGCAGAGTATGCCCCCTGCGTTGTGTGTAAGGGATCTGTCCATGATGGGATTCCCGCAGGAAATGTGCCTTTGAGAGGTGTAACAGAGCCTTAAAATGGCTTCACTATCGCTAAGATTACGATGGCGAATAGGAAGAGGACCGGAACCTCATTAAAAAAGCGGTAGAACACATGATTATGTTGATTGCGGTGGTCGTTTATTGCTCGAACATAGCGCCCGCAAATAATGTGGTACACGACAAGCAGGGCGACACCGCCAAGCTTCAGCCACATCCAGCGGGCTGCCAGATAATAATCCGGATTCAGTGCGATCATGATTATACCTAGGACGATGGCGATGACCATAAAAGGCGTGACAAAACGGTAGAGCTTGCGGGCCATAATAGCGAGTTGTTCGCGCACTACCTGCTGCTCACTGGCGGCGTAGTAGACAAAGATTCGGGGCAGGTAAAAAAGCCCTGCGAACCAGCACACAACGAATATGATATGGAAGGCTTTCAGCCACAGCATTTTGTTCCCTCGCATGAGCCACGGTTGTACCCTATTAGAGCATACTTGCCGGTGAAAATTTCTCCATCTTCACTCGGTTCGCGCTGCCAGACACGGTTTGCTCGCCAGTATGCTGAATAAGGTCAGAGATACAAGCGGCCGCTGTAATATTTGTGCCAAGTGCGGTCATCACCCGCCGCAGGGCAGCGCCCCTTGTCGTAGAGGCGAAAGTCTAGGTCACATTTTAACCGCTGCCGCCACTGGATTGCTCAGATCCAATGCTATCAGGCTCTCCCGGGCCCGCGTCAGCTCATAATGGGGCTGCTATTTCATCGCTATCGTCTGCACGGGCTCATAAAATGCTCTGCCGTTGAACTTTGATGGTGGCCAAAAGGAGAATATTACCAGTTATCTCGCAGCGTATTACTTTTATACTGTTGCGCGTTGGGCTTGCTGAATCGCCCTTCGCGTTATGCGACCTGCGAAGTTAGCCGGCGAAATTATCCTTAGACTAGCGTGGTTAGAGACATGGTAAAGGTGGGTATAGTTGGGGGGACTGGTTATACAGGGGTTGAATTGTTGCGTCTGTTAGCGACGCATGACGAGGCAGAGGTGGTCGTTATAACCTCACGCATGGAGTGCGGTCGGCGGGTTGATGATCTATTTCCTAATTTGCGTGGCTACTATGATTTGGTTTTTCAGGAGCCGGACGTGGGTGAACTGGCAGCATGCGACGTAGTATTTTTTGCTACGCCACACAATGTTGCGATGAATCTGGTGCCGGAAGTACTGGCTGCCGGCGCCAGAGTTATAGACTTATCTGCAGATTATCGTATCCGAGATGCTGCGTTGTGGTCCCGATGGTACGGTGAAGCGCATGCGAGTCCCGAATTATTGACCGAAGCGGTTTATGGTTTGCCGGAGTATAACCGCGAGAAGATCGCGGCTTCCCGCTTGGTAGCTTGTCCGGGATGTTACCCGACTTCGGTGCAATTGGGCTTTATGCCGCTGTTAGCGCGCGGCTTAGTGAACGCCCAAGACCTTATTGCCAGCTCGGCATCGGGCGTTAGCGGTGCCGGACGTCAGGCCAGCATCGACAATTTACTCAGTGAGACGGCAGACAGTTTCAAGGCTTACGGGGTGCATGGTCACCGTCATCTCCCAGAGATTGAACAGGGTTTGTCGGATATTGCCGCGCAGCAGGCGCAGGTGACCTTCGTGCCACACTTGTTGCCGATAGTGCGGGGTATTCACTCGACATTGTTTGCTCAATTGCTGGGCGATTGTAAAGACTTACAGGCGCTGTATGAAGGCTGGTATGCCCAAGAGCCCTTTGTCGACGTATTGCCAGCGGGCAAGTTCCCGCAAACACGCACGGTAAAAGGCGCAAACAGGTGTCAGATCTCGGTAGCGGTGCCACAAGGCAGGAACACAGCGGTGGTCATGGTAGCCATCGATAATTTAGTTAAGGGTGCGTCTGGGCAGGCTGTTCAAAATATGAATATTATGTTTAGCCTGAATGAAAAGGCAGGCTTGCATCAGATTGGCCTTCTGCCTTGAACCTCGCTGTGGGATGAGTAAAACGTTTTCTATGATGCCCCGTTTTTTTAGTCAACCCGGATTAAACGCAGTCCTCCTATCGCTATTGCTTCTTGTCCTGGCACTTTTGGCGGGAATCTATGTGGGCTGGGTAACGGCTTATAAGGAGATGGGCGCCAGTCCTCGGCACGGTGGAGACGGGACGCAATTGGAGCTGTTGGCCCTGCGTCAAAAACTCGCTGCTGTGCTCGATGATATTCAGGTGCAGCGCACTCGACACGAGGTAGATAGTCGGGCTTTAGAGCTGGTGCGCAGTGAGATGGTTGACCAGAAAGAGCTCACAGCGAACCTCGAAGAGGGCTTGCGATTCTTTCGGAGTCTCATGGTGTCTGAGGGGGACGCTGCAGGCCTGCGCCTGCGTGACCCGGAGTTAGTGGCTGTTGGAACGCCGCGCCGTATTGAATACCGCATTTTTGTTCAGCAGCAATCTCGCGCTAACAAACTGGTAGAGGGAAGCATGTCTCTACAGGTGTTTGGGTTCGACGGTCAAAGGGAGGTCCGGTACGCGCTGCCAGAGTTGTCAGCGGGAATTGATGATGCGCTGAAACCACTGCATTTCCGTTATTTTCAGGCTGTAGAGGGTGTCTTGACGCTGCCGGAAGGCTTTGAGCCTAAAGGGCTAGCTGTGATCGTGGAAGCTACCGAACCACGCGACATTATAATCAGGGAAGAGTTTCCCTGGAAGTTGCAGCAGCAGTTCATTAATCTCGGGGAGTAACAAGGCAGCAAGCGCGACTGATTGCGCGCCTCCTGCCGTCGTTTAACGAGGTCTTCGGTTCTAAAGTTGACTAATTTAGTGTGAATTAACATAATACCGTTGTGTAATGCGATCAACTCGCTCCCACCGATTTGGAAAATACTGATGTCTGTCGCTGAAACATTTAATCCGTCGAGCATAAACCTCTCCGCTCGTGCCATACAAAAAGTACGTGATCTAGTGGCAGAAGAGGACAATGACCAACTTAAGCTGCGAGTGTTCATTACTGGGGGAGGCTGTTCCGGCTTTCAATACGGTTTTACCTTTGATGAGCTCAGTGCAGATGACGACACGGCTCTGGAAGAAGACGGCGTCACTCTGCTTGTGGATCCAATGAGCTTGCAATATCTCGCTGGATCGACCGTCGATTACACCGAGGGATTGGAAGGCTCGCGTTTTGTCGTTAGCAATCCTAACGCCACTGCCACGTGCGGCTGTGGTTCGTCCTTTTCAATCTAGCATTTTCAAACATTGGTTGGTCCGGTGGCATGGCATTGATGAAGGCGCAGGCATATCATGCCCCTTCAACGATGAAGGCTGAGAGACCACTTCTCATATTTTTAAATACCGGCCCGGATAGAGGCCCCCTAATATTCTCGCTCCACTGGCCCCTGTCACCATCGGGGAATTGCCGCTCAGGCCCTCGAGGGTGCGGCTTGCAAGCCAAGCAAACGTAACGGCCTCCACCCAGTCCGGATCCATTCCAAGGACTGAGGTATTGGCTAACGTTGCGGGCGCTAGATGCTGTGCCAAACGCTGCATGAGATAGGCGTTATGGCTGCCGCCGCCGCAAATGTACACTTCGGCAACCTGCAGCGGACAGCGCCGAATGGCATTGGTAATACTGATACAGGTGAGCTCCATTAGAGTGGTTTGCACGTCCGTTGCTGCGATGGGTTCGAGTCCGGCTAACTGGCTATCAAGCCAAGGAAGGTTAAATGCCTCTTTACCTGTGCTGCGTGCGCCCGTTTTACTGAAATAGCTATGAGCTAATAATTTTTGTAGTAGCGCGTCATGGGTTTGCCCCGCCGCGGACCATTGGCCATCATGGTCATAGGATTGCCCGTGGTGACGCGCAATCCAGTGATCGAGCAGGGTATTTCCGGGGCCGGTATCGAACCCCATTAACAACTCTTTGCCATCCAAGATCGAAGCGTTTGCAATGCCACCGATATTGACGACTGCGCGTGTGACGCCAGCTTTCGCGAATGCTGCTGCATGAAACGCTGGCGCCAGTGGCGCGCCTTCCCCGCCTGCGGCAATATCCCGGCGTCGGAAATCTGCAATAGTGGTTATGCTCGTCATTTCGGCAATGGTGTTGGGGTCGCCAATTTGCAGGCTGAAGCTCGACTTGCCGTTGGCGGCTGCAGACGGCGGTCGATGACGGATCGTCTGTCCGTGGCTTCCAATCGCTTTGATCTCTTCAGGACGCTTGCTGCTGAGGTGAAGAAGTTGCATTGTGGCCTCTGCAAACAGCCGCCCTAGCAAGCGGTCTAGCACCCCCATTCGTTCGATTTCATCTTTGCCAGAGTGGCTTATTGCGGCTATCTGCGTTTTAACGTGCGGGGGAATAGCATGCTCGTGAGTTGCCACAATCATTACCTTATTTCCGCGACAGCGCACCATGGCGCAGTCTATAGCGTCCACGCTAGTGCCGGACATCAAACCGACATATAGCGGGTCGCCATTGTCCACGTTAGTTGAGAGCGACGTCAGAGCGGGGGGGAGTGCGTGTCGCCATATTATTGTTGGCGTTCAGTCGGTCGAGCTCCTTGTTCGCCTTGTCGATAGTCTGACGGAAATCGGCCATTTCAGCTGTCGGAAGCGCGCTTGCTTTCGGCAAATACTTGTAAACCGTGCGCGGGTTGCGATGCTTATTATTCATCAAGAACTCGTAATGTAGATGTGGACCAGTAGCCGCGCCAGTAGAGCCTACCGTTCCGATGACTTGGCTCTGCGATACGCGCTGTCCAGCCTTAACTTTGCGCTTGTGGAGATGAAGATATTTGGTGACGTACTGTTCACCATGAGCGATAACAACATAGTTACCATTAGAGCGCGTATAGCCAGCGCGGATTACGCGGCCATCCCCAGCGGCGTAAACGGGTGTGCCGGTGGGGGCAGCATAATCGGTTCCTCTGTGGGGACGCACGGTCTTGTAAATTGGGTGCAGGCGGCGCAGGTTAAAGTTTGAGCTGACCCGAGTAAAATCAAGAGGAGCCATCAGGAAGGCCTTGCGCATGCTGACACCGTCTTCATTATAGTAATTGGTATCTCCGCTGGCATCGGTATAGCGAAAGGCATTGAATGTCTCACCCTGATTTGTATATGAAGCGGCAATAATGTCGCCGTCTTCGAATTTTTTATCATTGAGGAAAAGCTCTTCATAGAACAGTTGCACGGTATCGCCCTTGCGAGTATCGAGGGCAAAATCGATAACGCCACCAAAGATGTTTGCCATGGCTAGAATGGTACGCTGTGACAGGCCGGCTTTCTCTCCGGCAACGAACAAAGACGTGTTGATGGTTCCGGTCGCCCATGTTTCTCGGGGTTCTGGAGAGAGAATTTCGGTATGGCTCTCAAAGCCAGCGCTGGTACGCAGATAGGTGACCGATTCCAGTGGTGATTTAATATGGCGCAGCCCCACAAGCTCACCGGAGTCGTCAGGCTGCAAGGCAATGGTTTCACCAGGAAGGAGTCGGACTAGAGATTCTCCATCTTGTGGCTCACTGGTTATGTTATAGATTTCGCGGTCGCTATAACCGGCTCGCGTTAATATTTGCGAAAGAGTCTCACCTTTTTTTACAATTTGTTCCGGCCAAGGCGGCTCTGTTGGTGGGGATAATTCGGCTACCGCATCAGTCGCTGAATCTGAGGTTTTATCGCGCAGTGCCTGTTGCTGAGTGTCTAATTGCGAGGGCTTAAACTGCACAGAATTGTTGTCGCGATTGGCGCCGGTCTGGAACTCGATTGCTGCCAGTGCCACAACGGCAGCCGCAGTTATAACCATTAACAGTCGTCCGCGTGACATCCGCGGCGTTGGCGATAGGGAGCGGCGTCTGAGCGCGCCTTGATCTTTGTTTTTAACGTCTAACATGGATCAAGAAAACTTATTCGCAATTAAGAGTTTAGTATATTTAAAACAGTCGAAAATTCAACCTCCTCGCGAGTGCTCAGGCTTGCTTTTAAGGGAATGTGTTGTATCGTTGGCTCCGATTTTCGAAGAACCACTGCATTTGGAGTGAACCCCATGAGCAAAGCCCTACTCGATGATCTCCGCGCCCGTGGCTTGATCTTCCAAGTGGCTGGAGAGGATGAACTTCCTAATTGGTTAGAGAGCGGCAGTAGGACGCTTTACTGCGGTTTTGACCCTACCGCCGATAGCCTCCATATTGGTTCACTTGTGCCGTTATTGATGCTGCGGCGCTTTCAGTTGGCTGGGCATAAGCCTCTGGCGCTGGTGGGAGGTGCGACGGGGCTGATTGGCGATCCAAGCTTTAAGGCTCAAGAGCGGCAATTGAGTACGCCTGAGATAATCGGTGGCTGGGTGGAAAAAATCAAGAGCCAGGTTGTTCGATTTATTGACTTTGAAGCTGACGAGGTTTCAGCTGAGGTCGTGAACAACCTAGAGTGGACTGCAGATATGGACGTGCTCACGTTTTTGCGTGATGTCGGCAAACATTTCTCCGTCAACGCAATGATACAGAAAGAGTCAGTGAAGCAGCGCATTGAACGGGACGACAGCGGTATCAGTTTTACCGAGTTTACCTATATGATTCTGCAATCTTATGACTTTGCAGAGCTAAATCATCGCTATGATTGCACGTTGCAATTGGGCGGCTCTGATCAATGGGGCAATATTACGGGCGGTATCGAGCTCACTCGTCGCCTCCACGGTAATCAGGTTTTTGGCCTAACCATGCCCTTGATTACAAAGGCCGATGGCACGAAGTTTGGCAAGACTGAATCAGGCACTATTTGGTTGGACGCGCAGCGTACATCCCCGTACGCATTTTATCAGTTTTGGTTGTCGGCATCTGATGCGGATTCCTACAGATTCCTGAAATACTTTACCTTCATTGATGTTGGGGATATCGATGCCATTGAGCGCTCTGATGCTGAGCGCGCTGGCCGCCCAGAAGCCCAGGCGCTGTTGGCAAGTGAGGTGACAAGGCTGGTGCACGGGCAGGATGGTCTCGATGCGGCCAAGCGCATTACCGAGTCGCTGTTTAGCGGCGCTATCGAGGCGTTGAGAGAAGGCGACCTTTTGCAGCTGCGCCAGGATGGGTTGCCCGCAAGTACTATCTCGCGTGCTGACTTTCCTGAAACGCTTACCCAACTTCTCGCCGATGCCGGGATGGTGAGCTCTGGTAAGCAGGTGAAGGACGCCCTTGGTCGGCAGGCCGTCAACGTTAATGACCGGACCCTGAGTCTGGAGGACAACGGTAAGGTGCCTGATTGCTTCGCGTTGTCACACGCTATGTTTGGTCGCTTCTACTTGGTCAAGCTGGGAAAGAAAAAATATCATCTGTTTGAAGTGATTTAGGACTGGCGGGCTCATCGAGTATGTTCATGCGTATCTATATTTCGACGGCCGCCGCGTGAAATTGCCGATTTCTTTCCTGTTCGTTTAAAAATGCGCTGCACGGTGTTTTTAGTTGTCTAAATAGTGGCATTTCTAGGCATCATTGGTCTCTTTTAATCGCCTCAAAACGTACAAAATTTGTAGCTCAAGTTGCAGTCTTTGGGTTTTTTAAAAGAAAGTTCATGTATTTGCAAATATAGGGTTGCCTGCGTGACATTGCTGGGTATAATGCGCCTCCTCGATGAGGCAGGTTCTCACCGTTTATCTGCGCCCCTAGCGGCGTCAGATGTTGTTTAACAAGAAGATGAAGACAGATGTGTGGGCACTTGTTGGGATAGTTGTCACAACTATTCAGATGCAACAAGTGACTCA
>JAQWNG010000039.1 GCA_029246385.1 Halioglobus sp. | reverse complement strand
GACGCCTATGATCGAAGCAGCGATTGCAGCTTTACCAGCTTCGTGGGTTATGAGTGGACTGCCAGTGGCGGGACGGGACAGAACCTGCATCACAATGTCGTTTTCCGCAACGAGCACGTTCCCAACCGGGCCATGAGCTGGATAGAGACGCCATCGCAGGTGCAGCTTTGGGACTACTTAGATGAAGAATGTGTTTTAGGCAAACCAGGCTGTGACGCCGTAGTAATACCGCACAATTCTAATATATCGGGCGGGCTGATGTTTGAAACCGCTCGCATTACCAACGCCGATATTCCCTCAGATCCAGTCACAGCTCAGGAAGCAGCGCGAAGGGCTCGCTGGAATACCCTTTTTGAAATGATGCAGCACAAGGGTTCTTCGGAATGCGACAGCCGCCTGCCAGTATGGTCTGAAGATGAGTACTGCAATTTCGAGAAGATGGGCTATGACAGCTTTGGCGGGAAAAATACTGGACACACTCAGTTCGCCCTCTTGGAATTTCTGAGTCCCGTACTCGGCGAAGACATCATCCCAGTAACAACCCCGCCGTCCGAGACCAATTTCATGCGCTACGCCTTAAAGAAGGGTCTGCAGCAGCAGGATGCGTTGGGTGTAAACAGTTTTAAATTTGGTTTGATATCGAGCACCGACACGCATATTGCGGCGCCGGGACTTACCATGGAGAAAAACCATCCTGGCCATGGCGGCGCTGGCATGGGTGCTCGTGACGGTGTCCCGCTGGGACTCCCCGATGAGCTTGAATATGGCCCTGGAGGCCTTGCTGTGCTGTATGCCGAAGAAAATAGTCGCGATGCATTGTTCGCTGCCATGCAGCGGCGTGAAGCCTATGCGACGAGTGGCACGCGCCCTACACTGCGATTCTTTGGCGGATGGGATTACCCAGAAAATCTTTGTGACATGGATGATATGATCGCTCGAGGTTATGCCGGTGGGGTGCCCATGGGCGGGGATCTGCCAGCAGCCACCGTCACCAACACCTCTCCTCGCTTCCTAGTTTCGGCCAGCATGGACAATGGGACCCCTGAGTATCCAGGCAGTCCTCTGCAGCGCATCCAACTTGTTAAAGGCTGGCATGAAAACGGCGAACTGCATGAGAAAGTAATAGGCGTTGCCGGCGGTCACAACGATGCCACTGTGGACATCAATAGCTGCAAACCTTCAGGCAGCGGGCATAGTCAGCTTTGCAGTGTATGGCAGGATAACGACTTTAATCCCTCTGCCTCGGCTTTTTATTATACTCGTATACTGGAAAACCCAAGTTGTCGCTGGAGTCAGCGCATCTGCGCCAATGCCGGTGTGCGCTGCGAAGATCCGCAGAGTATTCCTCAGGGAATGGAAAACTGTTGCGCGCCCGAACACCAAAAAGTGATTCAAGAACGCGCTTGGAGCTCACCTATCTGGTACACACCAGCGGCATGATCACAGTCAATAACGCGCTATTTAGATGCTCTGCCGCTTAAGCACAAGTCCTCGGACTTGAATGTACCTGCAGACCAGGTAAAATCAAAAGTGTTCCATCATTGTCAACTAACAACGAAAATAACGGGTTAAGAGCCTAGGGAATAAATAATGATATTACTGACTCGATTTAGTCCTGCCCTGACGCTGTTACTTTGCCTGCCCATGGCGGGTGCCCTAGCGCAATCTGTAGGCAACGTCGTAGGAGAGCGGGTAACTTATGATGGCGGTGTGGTTCGCGTCTGTGGTGAGGGTGGCGGCCTCAATCCCTGCCTCGATGCCAACGGACAAACCTATGCCCAGGAGGTCAGAGGACCCAGTATAGACAGTGAATCCGAAGACCAACTCATGGCTGAGGCAGCACGTATCAGAGCAGAGTCACCCGATCAGTTGCAGCAGACCATTGGCGAAATGGAAAAGGGCTACAACCCTGATGTCCACGCGACAGAAGGGCTGCCTCACTAACTATGGATGGCGAGATTGCCTGTCAAAGCTGCGACCTGCTGGTAAACGTGGCGGCTACAAGGCATGGAGAAAGTGCCTCGTGTCCGCGCTGCGGCTGCTTCCTAACCAAATTACATGATGATGCTCTTCACCGCGTAATTGCATTTTCTAGTATCGGCCTAATGTTCCTCGCTTTCGCCAGTAGCTATCCCTTTCTTTCTTTGTCCAGCAGCGGCGTAGAGAGCGCTATCACGCTAATTCAGGCCCCCTTTGCGCTTTGGTCTAAAGGCATGCCGGAGGTAGCCGTGCTGGTGACCGCTTTCATTATTGCCATTCCAGCATTAGTGTTGATGATGATGCTAACCCTGTGCATTTTGATAACCCGTGGACGCTACCATTCATCACTACTACCACTCGCGAAAGGTATTTTCATCGGCCAGAAATGGTCTATGGTAGAGGTTTTTTTAATCGCAGTAATTGTTGCGATGGTAAAAATTGCTGCGATGGCGACAGTGACGATTGGCATCTCTTTCTGGGCTTATGGCGCTTTTGCGATCTGTTTTACCCTGGCGGCCTCTAGTCTTGACCGCTACCAGTGCTGGCAAAAAATTGCGCTACTGGCGATAAAATGAAGACGACACCCGAGACAGCAGCGCACAGAAATCTGGCCGCATGTCATACCTGTTTCAAGTTGGCTGCTGCCACTGTGACTCAGTGCCCACGCTGCGGATCAACAATGCATGTAAGGAAGCGTGACAGCATTCAACGCACCTTAGCACTTTTGATTACGGCTTCGTTACTGTACATCCCGGCCAATCTATACCCCGTTATGTACACTGATGCTCTTGGCTCCAACGAGGCTAGCACTATAATGGGTGGCGTCGTGCTGCTAATCAATTTAGGATCAGCGCCAGTGGCACTCGTTATTTTTGTTTTCAGCGTGATGGTTCCATCCGCTAAATTAATGGCTATGTTTTATCTTGTATGGACCGTGCAACGACATTCGCCGCTAGACCCTCGTCAGCGGTCAACCCTCTATCGCGTCGTCGAATTTATCGGTAAATGGTCTATGGTAGATATATTCGTAGTGACTATACTGGTTGCCCTTGTGCAGCTTGGTGGGCTGCTGGTCATCCTACCGGGGATTGCCGCTGTATCATTCGCCGCGGTTGTCATTCTCACAATAATCGCAGCCGAAAGTTTTGATGCCCGACTTATTTGGGACAACATGGACGAAAAAAATAGTGTCAACTGAACAGGCTAGTATCAAGCAAGGGCGAAGAATTTCCGGAATCTGGTTCATACCTTTTCTTGCGTTTGTGCTGGGAGCCTATATGGTTCTTCACAATTGGCTGAGCCAGGGTCCAGATATCGAAATTTCCTTCAAGACAGCTGACGGCTTGGAAGAAGGGAAAACCAAAGTAAAGTATCGTAATGTCGAAATGGGTTTAGTTAAAGAGGTGCGTTTAAATGACCACCTTGATGGCATAATCGCTAGAGTTCAAATGGACACTCAGTCTGCACCGCTGCTCGTAAAGGATACCGGTTTTTGGGTTGTCACTGCGCGCGTTGGGCTGGGCAATATCACGGGGCTTGACACCCTGCTATCTGGCGCCTACATCGAGCTGGCGCCCGGCACTGACACGGCGAAAGAACGAAAATTTGTCGGGCTTGAGCAACCTCCGCTAACCCCTGCAGATGCGCCGGGACTGCGTTTAAAACTGACCAGTAATTACGCGTCCTCTGTTACAGCTGGCGACACAGTTGTGTATAGAGGCTATAAGGTTGGACGCATTGAAACTATGAGCTTCAACCCCGAGGATAGGCTGGTGAACTATCAGATATTCATTGATGCCCCTTTTCAGGAACTGGTTACCAGCAACGTACGCTTCTGGGATGTTAGCGGTATATCCGTTAGCACAGGAGCAACTGGCTTCCGGGTTCGCACCGGATCGATAGAAACGATACTATTCGGCGGTGTGAGCTTCGATGTCCCGACGGGCGTTCAAAAGGGCGATCAAGTCACAAAAAATTCTACATTCGAGTTGTACGAGTCCTACAAGGACATACTGGAAAACCCTTTCCAATATGGCACTTATTACGTGGTTTCTTTTGATCACTCTGTCAAAGGGCTTAGTCCTGGAGCTCCCGTTGAATACCGTGGCATTAAAATCGGCAACGTAGTAAGGGTGCTATTGAAAGAGGGGCAGACGGAACAGATTGAAGCGGGGCATGAGGGCGAAGGTGCTCCTATCCCCGTTTTAGTGTACGTAGAGCCTGGCCGGATGGAATTATCTGATACTGAAGCTTCACTCAAGGTCCTCAAAGAAACCATCAGATTAGGTATAGGAAATGGGCTTAGAGCGTCCATGGAGAGCGGCAACTTACTCACCGGATCAAAATATATTAATATGGATTTTTATCCGTCTGCTAAAAAAGCCACCGCCGGAACGTTCATGCAATATACCACCATTCCAACGATTGAGACCGGGGTGGCAGCACTCGAGGAACAACTAGCGTCCATCCTGAATACGATTAATGAACTTCCATTAGCAGACACCGTAGCCAGCCTAAACCAGAACCTGCAAAGCCTGCAGTCTATTTTAGACAATCAGAGCACGCAGCAGCTACCGGAGCATTTAGACCAAACAGTACAGGAACTCAGAGACGCAATAAACAGTTTGGCTCCGAATTCGGATGCCTCTCAAACGCTCAATTCAAGCCTGCTATCTCTGAACCGCACTTTGGCAAATTTGGAGTCACTCACGGGTACATTATCACGGCAGCCCAGCGCTGTGATATTTCCCTCTCGTCCTGAGGTCGATCCTATTCCAGAGGTGAGTACACAATGAAAGTCGTAATTTTATTATTAATAGCGTTGTTGTCCGGCTGTGCAAGTCAAGCCATTGAGCCCAGCTACTATCTATTGCGCTCGAATCAGGATTTGCCCTCTAGCAAGCTCAGTCCATCCGTAGAATTTGCCCTCGGCACAATAGAAATCGCGCCTTACCTGAACCAACTCGGACTGATGATCGATATTGCTGATAACCAAGTCCGGCCAGCGGTCAACCACCTCTGGGCTGAGCCCATCTACGATGGCATACGCACACTCCTTACCACGGATATCGCGGCCGCCAATGGCGAACAACTGATGCCGGCCAGACTCAGCACGGATGCGACCGTGGTTAACATTCGTATCGATAAACTCGACGGAACGCTCGATGGCACGGCACAAATTTTAGCCTACTGGTGGCTGGTTCGTGGCGGAGAGATCGTCAACCTAAACCGCTTCTCAACATCACGCGCTTTAACAGCAAGTGGTTACAGCGCCTTAGTCGAGGCCGAGAGAGGCCTGCTAGAGGAACTGGCAAGGAAAATAGCCGCGTCACTTATTCCGGCGCCATCCTAATAAAAATCCTTACACGCACGCGGCATCAGCAGCCCGTCGACCGCTGGCTTGGCCCAACAGAGCAACGGGATCAGTTTTACTGGCGAATCTTATCGCGATGCTGTTCGTAAATCTGTCCACAGGGCTTCGTTACGCAACATATTCAAAACCTAGATTGGAAGCGGAATGAAAACCTTCGATACGGCGTATACCGCCCCCGTCACGGTGCGGTTGTCTGAATCACTGACGATACCTGCCATCATCTCCTGCAGCACAATGATTTCTCCGAACAGACGTTCAAAACTTAGATTGTCTACCACACCCCATTTTTCATAAGTAATAATGTAGTGGTCGCCGTTAGGCTTGCGACTATTTTTTAATTTCCACACTAACATTTCAACGTTTTGGGCGCTGGTCAACAACACCTCTGCTTCAAGCTGATCAGAAAAAAACACTTCAGGCTGGTAGGCATAAGCCTGCCGCAGCATACTGCCCAATCCGACGATCAAAGCAAAGACGCGGTCACCGGTGAAAGCTGAACTGAAGGCCAAGTTCATAGCATTAATTCCCTGATTATATTCCAGCTCTAGGAATTGCAACTTGTACCGGTGGACTTTGAGCTGGGCGAGACGGCCCTCAATGGTCATGCCAGGATTTTTTGCTAACTGCTCAGGGTTGCGGTTATACAACATAACCATCAACTCGCTAACGTCTTCTCGTGTTTTAGTAATGAATTGGTCAGTGACGAGATCAATGTCTGACTTAGCCAAGTTTTTTAGCTCATAACCACCGCAGGCACAAAGAAATGACGTAACAAGCACTATAAGCAGCAATCGCATGAAAGAATATTATGTCGAGTTGCAGCAAGTATCAACTCTATGCAGTCGCATTATTGTATTCACTTAAGGCATTACCAAATCGAAACGTTTGCGCAAAAACCGTGAGATACCATCTTCGTTGTGATGACCGATAACCTCGGTGGCGACAGACCGCACCGCATCTTTAGCATTACTCGGCGCGTAACTTTCATCCGCCATCGCGAACATACTGAGGTCATTGTCGCTGTCGCCGAAACAAATTATGCGACTGACGCCAAGATCCCGCTTCAAATTCGCGACCGCTCCTCCCTTACTTGCGGCACTGTGATGAACATCTATCCAACAAAGACTTTCGCCCTCAATTGCATTGCCAGCATAGGCCATCAAGTGTTCTTCGGTTTTCACCAAATCAGCAACATATTCTATTGCCTCGCGCGCACCCAGCGCGCTGATGTTGGTTATTTCAGCATCAGAAGGCATTGCAGTGACTGGAAGGATTTCTATACCGCGATCTTGACTGAAGATCTTGGCCAGCCGCCGTTCGCTGTCATTTTGCATTGGCAGATGATAGACGACGTGGCGGTTACTTGGCTCTACTGTAAAAATAAAAGGGGTTACCGCGACAGACAGGAACGCTTCTAAAACAGCTTCAATTTCAGCGCCCGTTAATAGGTTACTGTGACTGTAAACGTCACTTTCCGGACGCCAGGTCAACACTCCATTTTTATAAATATGCGGCAATGTAAACCCCTGACCATCCAGCAAGCTGCGCGCAGACTGTAATGTACGCCCGGTGGCAACCGTGTATGCAATATTCCGTCTGCGCAGCTGCTGCAACGTATCACGTGTATGCTCGGATACCTGCGATTTTTTATTGAGCAGGGTCCCATCTAGGTCAAAAACTATGAGGTCCATCGATATCGACATCCATTTTCTTTAAATACGCATCAGAGCCTCAGCATGGCCCCAATCTTGGCATCTGAATTCACGTTCAAACAAAAGCGAGTAATAGTACAACCGAAAGGTATACAGATGTATACTTTTTCATAAACTTGATAACATAAATTGATACAACACGTTAGTAACGCAGGGGAGTGACATGTCACACCTGCACTGAGGAGACAAGCATGGCCGCATCTGCCGAAAAACTGCCGCCCATCGAAGAGGTTTTTAATCCTAATTCGCAAGAATACATGCAAAATCCGATTGCGCAGTGCCTGGAATTGGCTAGGCGCGGCCGACTGGTCTGGTATGAGCCCTGGCAGGCCTGGATCATCACCCGCATCGACGACATTATGGCATGCTGGAAAACAGAGCCTTTGTCTTCGGACTTTTATGACTGGGAGTTCGCACCAAGCAGGCCGCCTGAAGACGAATGGAGTAACTTCGAGCGCGCCCTGATTGGACACAGTCTGCTTGCGGACCCGGATCATCATCGCCTAGTCCGACGCGTTACCGCTCCGGCTTTCTCGCGCAATGTTGTAGACAAAATCCAAGCTAAAATTGAACCGGAAATTAAAAAACTGTTCGACGAACTGGGCGAGCCTGATATTTTCGATTACAACGAAAAAATCGCCTTCCACATCCCTTTCATTTCCATCACGCGCATGGTCGGAATACCTGAAAAATACTGGCCAGAAATTAAGCAAGTTATTGTGACGTTCACAGAAACGTGGAATCCCACTATCTCGGATGAGCAACGCGAAAGTGCCCGTCAGGACAGCAACCGAGCTATCGATATTATCAAAAAAATCATTGACGAGCGGCGTACTGCGCCGGTGCAGGATGATTTTCTCAGTACACTTCTGCGCATCGAAATGGAGAACGAAGGTTTTGAAGAAGGTGACATCATTACACTGATTCTCGCTCTCATAGGCGCGGGCGCTGATACTACTCTAGTAGCCCAACAGTGGACGGTATATTCCCTACTAAAGAACGATCGAAACCAGATTGAAAAAGCGCTCGCAACGCCAGACAGCTTCGCTAATGCGTTCTGCGAGGTAAATCGCTGGGGCCTCTCCTCCAAAATGGGTTTTGCACGCTATGCACCTGAAGATATGGAGTTTATGGGACAGCAGCTACGCAAAGGGGTGATGGTGCTGATGATGCCGCACCTGAAAGATTACAATCCAGACTACTACGAAAATCCTGAGAAGTTTGATGTAGAGCGGGTGTTCGATCCGGACGTACTATTTGGGTACGGGCCCCGCTTCTGCATCGGTGCGGCGCTCGCCAAGCGCCAGCTCTATCTCACTATTTCCGAGCTATTTAAGCGCTTCCCTGACGTGGAACTGATGACAGAGCCGGAACGCGATGCGAGTGATCACAATGCGGTCGTATTCAAGCAGCTGATGCTAAAAACCAACAGCGGCTGATGCTACCCGAGCGGCGCCAGTAATACTGTGTGATGCACCGTTTCGATTTCGCCGTTTCGCATGGCGCCGTTAAAGATCAGGACAATAGATAATTGAAACGCTTCCAACATATTTTTCAACGCGCTCGCGACCTGCAGGGGGGGCAGGCCTCCTTAGACGGAATGATGCCTATGGTGCGCAGCCCTCGAGCATTAGGTCAGACTAAAGACGATCGCTGGCTAGCGCAGATGACTCGCTGCGTCTTTCAAGCAGGATTCGTATGGCGCGTTGTCAATTACAAATGGGAGGGTTTTGAGGACGTCTTCTTTGGTTTTCCGCCAGAAAAAATTGTCATGCTCAGCCCGGATCAGATCGATCGCTTTGCGCAAAATCCTCGCATCATTCGTAATCGCCAAAAAGTACTAGGCATTCAGGCCAACGCCCAGTTCATATTGGATGTCACTGAAGAGCACGGTAGCTTTGGGAAATTTATTAGCAGGTGGCCGGTACATGATATGATTGGACTGTTTGCTATTATGAAAAAGCGAGGTAGTCGATTAGGCGGCATGACAGGGCAACGCGTCTTACGTAATATGGGGAAAGACACTTTTATCACTACGCCCGATGTCGTACGCTGCCTACAACGCATTGGTTTAGATATTGGCGAAAATCCCACCAGTAAGCGCGAACTTGGCCTTATTCAGCACACATTCAACGAATGGCATGAAGAATCAGGCCTTCCTTACAGTCACATCAGCAGAATCTGTGCCCTCTCTTTATAGCAAAGCTTACAGGGACAGTCTCGCCAACTCGCCACGGGAAGTGACGGTCCTTCGAGCTCACCCGAAAACCTACATGAAAGAATGCCTTTGTAGTCTGATGGCAACTATTTTGGCTGGGCAAACAAACGAGTGATGAGGCGGCAGGCTTTACTGGGTTTTCATTGGCGCAGTTGCACATGACTGAGAAACACTGTAGCCGTCAGCAATAGTACCGCGCCACCCTGATGGGCAGTCGCCAAAGCAACGGGCACATGCAGTAACAATGTGCTGATACCGAGTCCCATCTGCATCCACACTGCCACCAATAGCAACATAGCACCGAGCTTAGCATGTCTCTTTTGCGCCCTGAAATAAACCATCAGCGCGAAGGCATTCAGTAAGACGAATAATAAATAGGCCAGCATACGATGATTGAACTGAATGGTAGTAATGTCCTCAAACATCGAGAGCCAAGGTGGGACAGACGCATACAGTCCCGCCGGAATAAAAGAGGTCCCCATTAGTGGCCAGGTAGAATACGCCAGACCGGCGCGCGTGCCGGCCACCAGACCTCCCGATAAAATCATCAAATAGACTAGCGCCATCAGCGCCAGCGTCCAGCGAGCGTTGCTGTTAGATTTTTTCTCTCGAGTAGCTCTGTCTGTAAACAGCAAGCCAAACGCAATCCATAACATGTAGGCATAAATAGCTACAGCAACGCCTAGATGCGCAGTGAGGCGGTATTGACTCACGCGTGGATTATCGACTAAGCCACTTTTCACCATATACCAGCCCAAAAAACCTTGTAACCCGCCCAGAAAAAAAAGGCATACTAAACTCGGCGCAAGACCCGGTCGCACGCGCCCACGGAACAAAAAATATAGCAGAGGTAACGCGAACAAAACGCCGATCACACGGCCCAGCAGCCTGTGCAGATACTCATACATAAAGATGGTTTTGAATCCATCCAAGCTCATATCGAAATTGGTCTTTTGGTACTCGGGAAATTGCTTGTACTTCTCAAACTCCGTCAGCCAATGCTGCTCGGTTAGCGGCGGTATGGCCCCTACTAAGGGCTTCCACTCGACCATCGACAGACCCGAATGTGTAAGTCGAGTTACCCCGCCCAACATAATCATGCCGAAAATTACGACTGCACACAAAATCAGCCATTGCGCGACTTGCCGGTCATCACGTAATTGATCGATTCTACTCATAGGTTTTTCTTGGCCCCTGTTTCATCATATTGTATTGAGGGATGCACCTTCACCCGCGTAGCAACCTGAGCACCCCCCCGCCCCTGTTCTTTCACGTACAGTACCGCGCCTAACCGAACAGAGTGGCGGCGGCCTGACACGCTAGCAGAGCCTTCAAAGCCATCTGCACCCAGACTTAAGCCAAAGCGACGAGCGCGACAGGAGGCGCCTGACTATCAGCGGCGTCAACAGCATGCCTGACGGACCTAGGCAACTTGTATTGTATACGCTCCTATCGTGACGCATATTATATCGCGAAACCGAATGTGGCCAGCGTATGCAATGCTGTCGTAGAATGCACTTCCACACTCCACCGTGACGGCCCATGTCTCTTTTAAGCTTAGATTCTGTTCAATTACATTACGGCACACAGGTGCTTTTGGATGACATAAACCTGACGATCGACCGAGGAGAAAAGCTCGGATTGCTAGGTCGCAATGGCGCGGGCAAAACAACGTTACTCAAGGTACTCTCAGGAGAGTTGATATCGGACTCTGGCGAGAGCTGGGTGCGGCCTGGCGTGCGCATTGCTCGCCTGCAGCAAACCCTGCCAGAAGCAGATCAGCTGTCGGTCTACGAGGCTGTTGCCTCCGGAATTGCCGAAGCCGGCCGCCTGTTAAGCGAATATCACCGCTTGGTGCAAGCGGACCCTCCAGCAGATATGGATGTGCTCGCACGCGTTCAACAGCAGTTGGAAGCGGCCGATGGCTGGACATTACAACAACGGGTCGAAACTACCATTAGCCAATTACAACTCCCCGCAGAGTCCACCATGAGCGAACTCTCTGGCGGTTGGCGCCGACGGGTCGCCCTAGCGCAGGCACTCGTAAGCCAACCGGATATATTGCTGCTGGACGAACCGACAAATCACCTCGACATCCCTGCGATACGCTGGCTAGAAGAGCAATTGACGAATTTTCAGGGCGCCATCATCCTCATCACTCACGATCGACGATTCCTGCAAAACGTGGCGAACCGCATCGCTGAACTCGACCGAGGACATCTCACTCAGTGGCGTGGGGACTATCAAGGCTTTCTGCGCCATCGAGAACAGCAATTACAGGCTGAAGAGCGGGCCAACGACTTGTTCGACAAAAAACTGGCACAGGAAGAGGTATGGATTCGCCAAGGCATTAAAGCGCGACGCACCCGCAATGAGGGCCGTGTTCGGGCCCTCAAAGACATGCGCAAAGAACGCCAACGTCGACGCGAGCGCACAGGCAGCGCCACCTTTGCAGTAGAAGGGTCTGGCAAATCCGGAAAGATTGTGGCGGAACTCAAGCAGGTGGGAAAATGCTTCGACGACCTGTGCGTGCTGAAAAATGTCTCCACCATTATTCAACGGGGAGACCGAGTGGGAATCGTCGGGCCCAACGGTGCCGGCAAGTCCACCCTGGTAAAGATCTTACTCGGTGAACTGCAGCCTGACGCTGGAAAGGTTAATTTCGGCAGCAAGCTCGAGATAGCTTACTCCGATCAACTCAGAGGCCAACTCGACCCAAAGAAAAACTTAATCGATAATGTCTGTGGTGGCCAAGATTTTATAGAGATTAATGGTAAGCGACGCCATGCGATTTCTTACTTGGGCGACTTTTTATTTAGCCCGGAGCGCGTGCGCACCCCAGTGAAGGCCCTATCCGGCGGCGAACAGAATCGAGCAATCTTAGCCAAACTGTTTAGCAAACCCGCCAATCTACTAGTACTGGATGAACCCACAAATGACCTAGACATCGAGACCCTAGAGCTATTAGAAGAGATACTACTGACCTTCGATGGAACCGTGCTATTAGTCAGCCATGACCGAGATTTTATGGACAACGTGGTCACGAGTTTACTCGTGCTCGAGGGCGATGGCCTAGTGAGCGAACATGCCGGTGGCTATAGTGATTGGGACGCGCGCGGAGGAAGACTTCAAGAGCGTACTAAACAAGCGACACCGGAACCCATTGCACCGAGCGCAAGCGGAGATTTAGCCACGACTGCCGCGAAAAAAGCCAAACTCTCCTACAAGGACCAACGGGAGAGAGACAGTCTGCCCAGCGTCATAGAAAGTCTGGAACAACGTCAACAAACTCTCGAGGATACCATTTCTAAATCCGGCTTTTATCAGGGCGATCAAGACCGGGTGCAGCAGGTACTCGTCGATTTAGCGAATGTAAAGACCGAAATGGAAACAGCATTTGAACGCTGGGAAGAGCTGGAAGGTTGATCAGTTTGGTCTCAAAGACCATTCGATGTTGGTACGTTCTCATTATGCTGCCACTAACAAGACAAGCGGAAAAGACATGAGCAATTATCAACAACAGGTTCACTATGCGACCGGTGAAATCGACATCGATTTTTGGAGAGCGCCAGAGGGCGTCGCCATACCCGATGACGAACTCTCATTTTTGCTGATCCCAGATGCCGTCGAGACCATGGTTGTATTCGAACTGTCACAACAGGTGCATCAGTACCAGCAGAAGCAATCGCCGGACGGCACACCGATAACGCGCGCGCTGATGGCCACTATGGGCGGCATGCTGCCGGGCATACTCCTGTACGATCACTTAAGGCATGGCCAAGCTCGAGGAATATCACCAATAGAGTTCGGCACCATTGGTCTGTCATATTATAAAGGTCCCAATGAGCGCTATGACAATCCGCAACTGCAGCAGGACATTTCAATACCCATTCTCGACAAAACTGTGCTCATCATCGATGACTTAGGCGATCGCGGTAGCACCATGGAGTTCCTCATCCAGCACGCAGCGAAAAAGGGAGCGAAAAAGATATTGACACTTGCGCTCTACATGAAACCCAAAGCACAAGATGCCTGCCCAGTAGACTTTTTTTTTGGTGAAGTACAACAGGACACCTGGATCATCACCCCACGGGAATATGTCGAAACCATGGTAAAGCGTGTACCAATATGGAAAAGTCGAGGCGCAGACGTTGCTGAGTGTCGCCGGCGACTGGTCAACCTTATTGGGTACCCGCCGACGCTGACCGATTATTATCTCAAACCAGTCTTTGCCGCCGGCTAAATTACCTTCGAAACCGACTCTGCAAGGTAATCTATATTTCGCGCATTCACGCCCGCTACATTAATACGCGAGGAATCGAGCATATACACGCCGAAATCCTGACGCAAACGCCGCGTCTGCTGTGCACTCAGGCCGAGAAAAGAAAACATGCCTTTTTCTCTCTCAATAAAGCTGTAATCTCCACCGCAGCGTAGCTCCAACACCTCCCGTAAGTCACTGCGCAGGTTATTAATACGCTGGCATACAAGTTTCAACTCCGCGCGCCAAATGCCACCCAAATGATCACTCGTTAAAATGCGGCCTGCCAGTAGTGCACCGTGTGCCGGCGGCATGGAATAGATTCGCCGCGCCGCTACCTGCGCCTGACTTGTGATTGCGCGGGCGTTGGCGGCGTCACGACAAACCACAATCGTCGCACCGGTGCGCTCTCGGTAAAGCCCGAGATTCTTGGAGCAGGATGCAGCGATAATCACCTCTGGCAGGCGCGCTACCAGCAAACGTAAACCAGCGGCATCCTGTTCCAGACCATCCCCGAGCCCCTGATAAGCGAAATCAATAAACGGTGTAAAGCCCTGTTGCTCAGCCATATCGGCGATAACGCCCCATTCAGACAGAGACAGGTCTGCGCCACAAGGATTATGACAACACCCTTGCAGCAGCACTACGTCTCCTGCGACGGCTTTTTTTAGATCCTGTACCATGCCATCAAAATTCACACCGTGGGTTTCAGGATCATAGTACCGATAGGCCTGAAACTCGAGCCCGACACTGCCTAGCAGTGGTATATGCACCGGCCAAGTAGGGTCAGAAAGCCACACCCGTGCATTGGGTGCAGCCGCATAGATAATCTCCGCACCTATACGCAAAGCGCCACAACCACCGGGAGTCTGTATGCTGCAGACGCGATCATCGGCCAGCGCCGCACTGGCCTCTCCCAGCGTCAGACGCTGAATGCCAAAGTTGAAGTTTTCATCACCCACCGCAGGCAGGTATGCCTTAGTCACTTCCTCTGCCTCGAGAGTGCGCTGCGCCTGCTTCACCGCTTCAAACACAGGGCATACACCCTGATCATCCATATAAATTCCAACGGTTAAGTCAACCTTGTTAGGATTGCGGTCTGCTCGGCAGGCAGCCACTAGACCAAGTATAGGATCGGCCGGCAGTTGTTGAAGGTTTTGTAGCATCAGGATTCCCCAGTGATTTACATCTGTATCAACCGCTCATTGAGGAGCGACAGTGACAGGGTCAGCAGTATAGCCCAACCCCTATCTCGCTGACATTATTCATAGCAGTCACGTACCGTTTTAATTCATGCTAAACTTCTTGCTAGAATGATACCTACTAAAACGTTTCCCTATTTTCGGCGCTAAAACTAGTTGTGAGTAAACACCACGATTCACTCTATGCCGACCCGCTGTCACAACACGGCCTGTTTGCGTTCGACGAGGCCGTCGCCCGCGTATTTCCGGATATGATCAAGCGTTCCGTGCCCGGTTACCCAACCATTGTGGCCATGACAGGACTGCTCGCAGGGAAGTACGCCGCTGCTGGAAGCTCACTTTACGATCTAGGCTGCTCCCTTGGCGCCTCCACCTTGGCCATGCGTCACAATGTTTTCCAGCCGAACTGTAAAATCATTAGCGTGGACAATTCTACCGCGATGCTGGATCGATGCAAAAAGATCATCGATATCGACACGCATGACACCCCAGTTGAACTGACCTGCGCTAATTTACAGGATGTCGTTATACAAAACGCCTCAGTGGTGGTGCTTAACTTCACTCTGCAATTCATTCCTAGGGAGTTGCGCGACGCGGTGATCGAAGGCATCTATGAAGGGTTACAGTCAGGCGGTATAATGGTGCTGTCAGAGAAAGTTGCCTTCGAAGATCCGCACCTAGATAAGCTCAACATCGAACTACATCATCAGTTTAAGCGCGACAACGGCTACAGTGATCTGGAGGTGGCAGGCAAGCGTGCAGCACTTGAAACGGTGCTTATCCCCGAGACGCTCAACCAGCACAAAACGCGCATTAATGGCGCCGGCTTCAGGAGCTGCGATGTCTGGTTTCAGTGCTTCAACTTTGCGTCTCTCATCGCACTTAAATGATTAATTACCAACCATTGATTGCGCACTGGCGAAGTAGCGAGCTGGAGCGCTGGGCACAAGTGCTTGAGCAGCAGATTGAACGCGGCCTAAGCCATAAACGCTACGGTGACCTAGCAAGCTGGCTGCAGGCTCTGCAGGACTTGCCATCGCTGCCGGTAGAGAGCATTCATCTGGACACATCCCGAGTAGGTGCAAACTCTGCCCTACCTGTTGACGAGTCTGTATTGGCACAGCTGCGTGATGCGCTGCAGAGACTGCATCCCTGGCGCAAAGGTCCGTTTGAGCTTTTCGGTATACACATCGACACAGAGTGGCGCTCTGACTGGAAATGGGATCGGCTGCGCAGAGACATTGATTCTTTACAGGGGCGGCGGGTACTCGACGTCGGCTGTGGCAGCGGCTATCACTGTTGGCGCATGCTGGGCGAAGGTGCTGCGGAAGTCATTGGCATAGACCCTACCCCCCTATTCGTAATGCAGTTCTGGGCACTGCAAAAGTATTTGCAGCAGGACAATGTCTGGTTACTGCCCGTGGGTATTGAGCAAGTACCAGCCAAACTGCACGCCTTCGATACCGTCTTTTCTATGGGCGTTCTCTATCATCGACGTTCGCCGTTGGATCACCTACAAGAACTTAAGGGCTGCCTGCGACCAGGGGGACAGTTAGTGCTGGAAACGCTGGTCATCGAGGGTGAGTTGGGCGATACCCTGTTACCGGAAGGTCGCTACGCTCGCATGGGCAATGTATGGTTTCTGCCCAGCTGTGACACTTTGTTAAGCTGGTTATGCAAGCTTGGCTTTGTCGACGCGCAACTAGTGGACGTCGGTGACACCACGATACAGGAGCAGCGCTCTACACAGTGGATGACATTCCACTCACTGAAAAACTTTCTCGACCCGGACGACATAAAAAAATCAATTGAGGGCCATCCCGCGCCACGCCGAGCTGTTGTGACAGCACGCGCACCAAATTAGGTCCTGCGCGAGATCCGGCGCGCATGCTTGAAATGCTGTTTATGTTCAAACAGCACCCCCAGTTAACGCAGATGGTGCAGCCCAGATAGCTGGAGTCCACGCCGCGTTTTGACGAGCCTGTTTCTAACACCAATTGCTTTAGCAGTAGAGCGAAAATTTGCTATGCGGTTGGCTTTAGTTCGTGTTTCTGAGCGCCAGTTCCCGCTATACTTCACCGCTGCCAATTGCCGTCACCTATAGATGGCGTGATACGAGGAGCAAGCCATGCATATCGATCAGCTATCAGTCGCTGAACTCGAAATACAACGGGACAGTGTGTTGCAACAGTACAACGGTCTAAAAGAATTAGACTTAGCACTCGATCTTACTCGGGGCAAACCCTGCCGCGAGCAAGTCGCTTTATCGGATGCGCTGGACGGAATTCTGCATGGTAATTACCTAGCAGAGAACGGCACTGACGTGCGCAATTATGGTGGTCTGGGGGGGCTTGCTGAGGCGAGAGCGCTATTCTCTCAGGTACTAAATACACCGCCCGAAGAAACCTTAGTCGCAGGGAACTCCAGTCTAACGCTGATGTACAACACTATTGATTTCGCGCTGACAGAAGGACTGCGCGGGCCTCTCTCAGCCTGGGGAAACAATGACGCGGTAAAATTTCTGTGTCCGACTCCCGGTTATGATCGTCACTTCGCCATTTGTGAGCACCTTGGGATTGAGATGATTAGCGTCCCAATGCTCGACAGCGGGCCGGATATGGACATCATTGAAACACTGGTCAAGGAAGACCCCTCAATTAAGGGGATCTGGTGCGTACCGCGCTTCTCCAATCCCACCGGCGGCGTTTATAGCAACGAGACGGTAGAGCGAATAGCGCATCTGGGCCTTATTGCGGGAGACCATTTCATCATAATGTGGGATAACGCTTACGCAATTCACACGTTATATGACGATGCACCACCCCTGATGCCCGTCAGAGACCTGTGCCATAAATACGGCACGATGGACAACCTGTTCCAGTTCGGCTCCACCTCTAAAATCACGTTTGCCGGAGCCGGTGTTGCCTTTTTGGCCAGCAGCAAAAACAATTTGACGGCCCTCATGCAGCACTTGGCCTTTCAGACGATTGGACCGGACAAAGTGAATCAACTGCGTCACGTGCGCTTTTTGGCCAATCCAGACAAACTTGCAACGCATATGGCGGCGCATGCCGCCATCATCAGACTCCGCTTTGAATGTGTAATAGATGCACTAGAACAGGAACTGTCGGACAGGGGAATGGGGGACTGGTCATCACCCCGTGGCGGGTATTTCGTATCTTTCAACACCCTACCCGGGCTGGCCAAAAACGTGGTAAAACTGGCTGAATCTATCGGAGTAAAGCTGACGCCGGCAGGGGCTACATTCCCCTATGGCGACGACCCGCAGGACACCAATATCCGCTTAGCGCCTACTTTTCCTCATCTCGAAGACGTGAGAGTTGCCACCAACGCTTTTGTGATCTGCGTGAAACTTGCTTCAATCGAGCACTATCTTCACCTTAAACACTGAAGACGAACGCCAGTTTGTGCCCTGAAGCGCACAGCAGTAGTACTATTCTTCACCGCCTTTTTGACCGGGATTCAGGCCGGCAAAGGGTAAAGTGGTTATATTATTATCCGCGGGGGTGACAGTAGATACCTTGCTGCAGCCTTCCTTATCCACTTCATCAATACGGATAATAGCCTGCATAGGTATATAGCTGCGCTTTACACCATTAAATTCGTTTTTTAGCTTTTCCTCAGCCGGATCCACCAGAATCTGGGAGCGTTCGCCAAACACGAACTCCTCAACTTCGATAAAACCCCACATATCGCTCTGATAGATTTGACGGGCGAACACTTCAAACATCTGACTGCCGTTCTGAAAAATCACTTTGTATACGGGTTGGTTGGCCATTGTCTTCTCATGTAGCGCTTGGGGTGACATTACTAAGTTGCAAGCAGGCGGCGAAAGAACCCCCGACCTCTAATTCTCGCAATGTTACCACCACGTCCTCAGAATACCAATTTCAGTATGCGCGCACTCTGCAGCTGCACATTTACTGCGCCCCGGCAGCTATAGCGCAATGCCTTGCTTCGCCACCCATGAATAGCGAAAAACGGCAGCAGGGCGCACTAGGTTTGCGACCATCAACTCTGTATAATCACGCTTCGTGATTCCACACAGAGCGATATCAGCGATTAATCCGCTGCAACATTTCAGTGAGCAAAAAACTCTACATCAAAACACATGGCTGTCAGATGAACGAATACGACTCAGATCGTATGCGTGATCTGTTGCAGGAAAGCCATCACCTAGTCTCCACAGAGAAACCTGAGGACGCCGACGTATTACTGTTAAATACCTGTTCTATAAGAGAAAAAGCTCAGGAGAAGGTATTCCATCAGTTGGGCCGCTGGAAAAAATTGAAACAAAAAAATCCCAACTTAATTATTGGAGTCGGCGGCTGTGTCGCAAGCCAAGAAGGGGCAGAAATTGGTCGTCGCGCACCCTATGTGGATCTAGTTTTCGGCCCACAAACTCTGCATCGGCTGCCCGATATGCTAGAACAGCGTGACTCGGGCCACACACTGGTTGTGGATATCAGTTTTCCAGAGATTGAGAAGTTCGACAATCTTCCTCAGCCCAAGGTGGAAGGACCCACCGCCTTCGTATCCGTCATGGAAGGTTGCAGCAAATACTGCACCTTTTGCGTCGTACCTTATACCCGGGGTGAAGAAGTCTCCAGGCCACTGGATGATGTAATCGCAGAGGTCGCTCACTTGGCAGCGGGCGGGGTTCATGAAGTTAACCTGCTTGGACAAAATGTAAACGCTTATCGCGGGGCTAATCACGAGGGCGAGATCGTGGACTTTGCAGAGCTACTGCATTATGTCTCGCGCATCGCGGGTATAGAGCGCATCCGTTACACCACTTCTCACCCAGTGGAATTTTCAGACGCACTGATAGACGCTTATGCTCAAATACCGCAACTCGTAGACCATTTGCACCTGCCAGTGCAAAGCGGCTCTGATCGCATCCTGGCCGCCATGAAACGGGGTCATACTGCTGTAGAATACAAATCGAAAATACGCCGTCTGCGCGCCATTCGCCCTAACATCAGCATCTCTTCAGATTTTATTATTGGTTTTCCCGGTGAAACCGAGGACGACTTTGCAGCCACTATGAAACTGATTGAAACGATAGGATTCGATAACTCGTTTAGCTTCATTTACAGCGCTCGCCCAGGCACACCCGCAGCAGAGCTTCCGGATAACACCGGCGAAGACATCAAAAAGCAGCGGCTGCAAATACTGCAAGCGCGAATTCTCCAGCAGGCCGCCGCCATCAGTCGTCGCATGGTAGGCACCAGGCAACGTATTCTGGTCACAGGCCTATCCAAAAAAGATCCAGGGCAACTGCAGGGCCGCACTGAAAACAACCGCGCAGTGAATTTTTCAGCAACAGACTTGTCACTGATTGGGTGCTTTGTGGATGTTGAAATCGTCGATGCTCTCCCTAATTCTCTGCGCGGAGTGATATTCGATGGTTGACGCCCGCGAATTCCAGTATATCCTTATAACTAACCGCATTGCTCGAACGGGCGACAGGATACTTTGAACAGCAAACCTCCCCCGCAACCGTCTCCTCGACAGTTGATTCAACAAGGCCTGATTCTGGAACCCGATGATGCACGTCAATTGGCAGCGTTGTGTGGCCAACTGAATAGTCATTTACGCCAAGTAGAGCAGTGCCTTGGGGTCGTCATCAACGCGCGTGGCAACCTCTTAACTCTTAGTGGTCCTGCTGCAAATGTGGCCGCAACTGAGCAGCTGTTGAGTCGTGTCTATGATGAAATTGGTCAGGGCATAGCCCTGAGTCCAGAGTCATTGCATCTGCATTTGCACGAGGCAAAAGTGGAAGGGCTGATCCAAGGATCAAGCGCGGACCCATCCACTGAACCCAATCAGATCATTCGTACCAAACGGATCTCTGTCAAGCCGCGGGGCGAAAACCAGCAAGCCTATGTAAGAACCGTCAAGGACTTTGATATCACCTTTGGCATAGGCCCCGCCGGCACCGGCAAAACCTACCTTGCAGTCGCATGTGGCGTAGAGGCCCTATTGGAGGAGCGGGTGCGCCGTATTATGCTGGTGCGCCCAGCCGTAGAGGCGGGCGAAAAGTTAGGTTTCCTACCCGGCGATCTGAGTCAAAAAATTGATCCGTATTTGCGCCCGCTCTACGATGCTCTCTATGAAATGCTGGGATTCGAAACGGTTGGAAAATATATTGAGCGCAATATCATAGAAGTGGCGCCTCTGGCCTTCATGCGTGGGAGAACGTTGAATAATGCTTTCATCATTCTCGATGAAGCTCAAAATACTACTCGGGAACAAATGAAGATGTTTCTCACCCGCGTCGGCTTTGGATCTACAGCGGTAATCACTGGCGACGCCACGCAAATTGATCTGCCCCGCGGCTCAGCATCGGGATTGACGCATGCAAGCAATATACTGGACGGCGTCCAAGGCCTAGGGTTTACCTATTTTGGCAATAAAGATGTGGTTCGTCATCCACTGGTGCAACGCATTGTCGAGGCCTATGATATCTCTGAAAATAACGCTGCGTCTGAGCACAACAAACAGTGAAAGTGCTCGTGGATATTCAGACAGCGAGCCAGGAAACCTTGCCCGCAGAAGCAGAGTTACGCAAGTGGATAGGTGCAGCGCTAATGGGTCGAACAACACGGAAAAAAGTCGAAGTCAGTGTTCGACTGGTCGACCAAGATGAAATGGCACAGTTGAACGCTAATTATCGTGGCAAAAAAGGAGCTACCAACGTGCTTAGCTTTCCAGCTCACCTCCCCAAAGAACTGGACATACCCCTGCTGGGCGATATCGTCATCTGCGCGCCAGTTGTCGGAATTGAGGCAGCGCAGCAAGGCAAAAGCCAGAGTGCACATTGGGCCCATATGGCCGTTCATGGCACGCTTCATCTGTTGGGCTATGATCATATCGAAGACAAAGACGCTAAAATAATGGAAGCTCTGGAAAGCAGCATCCTCGAAGATCTGAATTACCCGTCCCCCTACAACCCTACTCAGTCCTGCGAGTCTCTACTGTGACGACCGATGACCGCTCTGGAGGTCTGGCCAGCGATAAATCCTGGGTAGACAAAATAGCTTTACTGTTCAACTCTGAGCCTCGCACTCGTCGAGATCTCGAAGATGTGCTTACTGTGGCTGCTGACAACGAGGTCATCGACGAGGATGCCCGCAGCATAATGGAAGGGGCGATGCAGGTAAGTGACATGCAGACAAGAGACATCATGATCCCGCGATCGCAAATGGTCTACATTAAGGCGGAAGCGACTCTCAAGGATATTTTGCCTCAAATCATTGCCTCGGCTCATTCCCGCTACCCCGTGATTGGAGACAACCCCGACGAAGTTTTGGGCATTCTACTGGCCAAAGACCTTCTGCCACAAATCCTCGCGTCGGATAAGAACACGTTCAAGGTTACAGACATGCTGCGCGCCACAATGGTGGTGCCAGAAAGTAAGCGTCTGAACATACTGCTGCGTGAATTTCGTGAGAAGCACAATCACATGGCTATCGTTATCGATGAGTACGGCGGCGTAGCCGGACTGGTGACCATCGAAGATGTGCTGGAGGAAATCGTTGGTGAAATCGAGGATGAAACCGACACAGAGGCTGATCAGTTTATTCACGTAATAGCGGATCAGTTGTTTATGGTGAATGCACTCACACCCATCGAGGAGTTTAATACTTTCTTTGAGGCAGAGTGCAGCGATGAGGAATTCGATACCATCGGGGGCCTAGTCATACACGCGTTTGGGCGTATGCCTGTGCGTAACGAGGTTACTGTTATCGATGGTCTAAAATTTGAGGTGGTCAGAGCCGACCAGCGAAAAATTTATAGCCTCCAAGTAAGCCCGGTGCACGATCAGCCCGTGAACACACAGCGACAATAATTCATGCGCCCAGAAGCCGGCATTGGCCTTCACCCTCTATTCGTTCTGGTATCTGCCCTGCTGGCCGGATCTCTTGTCACCCTGTCACTGGCGCCCTTTAATATCTGGCCGGCGGGCATCTTAAGCTGCGCCATGTATGCCTACCTACTATGTGCCTGCAGCGCTAAGCAGGGACTTTGGCGCGGTTGGCTTTTCGGTCTGGGCATGTTCAGTAGCGGAATTTCTTGGATCTACGTCAGTATCCACGTCCATGGCCATGCCACTATTTTGCTCGCTGCGGGGCTGACCGCACTATTTTGTGCCGCACTGGCACTGCTGCATGCCATTTTTGCGTGGTGCTATGTGCACTTTGTGCGGCCCCTACCGGGCGGTATGCTGGTAGGCTTTCCGGCGCTTTGGGTACTGTTTGAATGGCTACGTGACTGGTTTCTCACTGGCTTCCCTTGGCTTTATCTTGGCTACGCCCATGCTGAAACTTGGTTATCAGGATGGGCGCCTATAACTGGCGTGTTCGGTCTGTCGTTCATCTGTGCGCTCTCTGGTACCTGTCTTTTTCTTGCCTGGCGCAGCCGAAAATTCATCACATGTGCTACCTATGCAGTCATTATGGTCACAGTATGGGGCGGCGGAGCTATCCTCAAATCGACGCAGTGGGTTGCGAAGGCCAGCGAAAATCCACTTACTGTGGCTATCGTCCAGCCCAATGTTTCGCAGGAGAATAAATGGGATCCACAGTGGTACCAACCCATCTTGAATCAGTTAAGCGAAGCCACCGACCCGATATTGGGGCACGATATTGTTATTTGGCCCGAATCAGCAATTCCCAACTACTATCAGCGGGCGCAGGACTTCCTTGCGCCATTGGCACGCCGCGCGGAGGATGCCAACACTACCCTGATTACGGGCATTCCGTTTCGTGCGGCAGGCAGCAGTATCTACTACAACAGCATTGCCGCATTAGGCTATGGAGAAGGTATCTATCATAAGCAGCGTTTGGTGCCGTTTGGAGAATATGTCCCTCTGGAGAACCAGTTACGCGGCCTGATAGATTTTTTTGATTTACCCATGTCTTCCTTCAGTCCCGGACCGCAAGCGCAACAGCCACTGCGTGCAGCGGGCTACCGTATTGCGCCTTTTATTTGCTATGAGCTCGTCTACGGAGGTCTTGTCGCAAAAAGCGCTCGTGATACAGACCTGTTTGTAACAATCAGTAACGACAGCTGGTTTGGTGATTCCATCGGCCCCTGGCAACACTTACAAATCGCCCAAATGCGGGGTCGTGAAAATGGACGATTTGTACTTCGAGCTACCAATAATGGCATCTCAGCTATCATTGACCACCAAGGGCACGTTGTGAAACAGACAAAGCAATTTGTCGCCAGTACGCTAACAGGAGAGGCAGAAGTGATGCTAGGCAACACACCATTTAGCAGCTTTGGCAATATTCCTATTATCGCCGGCTGCTTCATTAGCCTGCTACTGATGGCGCTAATGTATATTGGATTCTGGCGCAATAACTAGCGTAATTTTGCACCTCGCGGACCGGTCAATCTGTCTACGATGCATAATATGGGCGGCCAAATTCACCGCGGTAAGCCATGCAATGGTGAATAAGGGGCTTCTAACCAGACCCTTCGCAGCCCGCTGCAATAACTGCTAGACTCTGGTTCTAATTTTCACTCGCAGCGGCCTCACAAACGCCCGCAATGCGGACTATTTTTCCTCTAATACTAAGGACGCCCCGAGCAACTCGTAATGGATCAGCACTACAACCCACAAACGCTTGAAAAGGTCGCACAGAAACACTGGCTGGCAAGCAATAGCTTCGCCGTAAAACAAGACGATACGCGAGAAAAATTCTACTGCCTCGCCATGTTCCCCTACCCCAGCGGTCAGCTGCACATGGGACACGTTCGCAACTACACCATCGCCGACGTTATCGCTCGCTATCAACGCATGCAAGGCAAGAATGTATTGCAACCCATGGGCTGGGACGCCTTTGGCCTCCCTGCAGAAAATGCGGCCATCAAAAATAATGTTCCACCGGCTAAGTGGACTGCCCAAAACATCGATTACATGCGTAAACAGCTGCAGCGACTGGGTTTCGCCTATGACTGGGATCGCGAGCTGGCCACCTGCGACCCCGACTACTACCGCTGGGAGCAATGGTTCTTTATCCGGTTGTTCGAAAAAGGTCTGGTGTACAAAAAAATGGCAACCGTAAACTGGGACCCTGTAGACCATACGGTGCTGGCCAATGAACAAGTTATCGATGGGCGCGGCTGGCGCTCCGGTGCGCTCGTTGAACGTCGGGAGATTCCCCAGTGGTTTATCAAAATAACCGACTACGCCGAACAACTATTAAACGACCTCGACAAACTGGACCAGTGGCCGGAGCAGGTGCGCACTATGCAGCGCAACTGGATCGGCCGCTCCGAAGGGGTGGATCTGGATTTCACCCTCGCCGACAGCACAACGCTGAGCGTTTACACTACCCGCCCAGACACGCTTATGGGCGTGACCTATCTAGCGATTGCACTCGAACACCCTTTGGCCAGAGCAGCGGCTGAAGACAAACCGGAACTAGCAGCTTTTATTGAGTCACACGGCAATGTCAAGGTCGCCGAAGCTGATATGGCTACAATGGAAAAGGTAGGTATGGCGACTGGGCTAACGGCCACTCACCCTGTAACCGGCGACGAGCTGCCTGTTTGGGCCGCCAATTTCGTACTCATGAGCTATGGCTCGGGTGCTGTAATGTCAGTGCCTGGTCACGATCAGCGCGACTGGGAGTTTGCGACACGCTACGACCTGCCCATCACTCAAGTTATCTCCCCTGATAATGGTCAAGCGTGTGATCTTAGCCTTGGCGCGTTTACTGAAAGGGGGGTACTGGTCAATTCAGGCGAATTCGATGGTCTGGATTTCCAACAGGCCTTTTCGACTATCGCCAATCGGCTTGAGGCTAAGGGGCAGGGAAAGCGTTCTGTAAACTATCGCCTGCGGGACTGGGGTGTCTCACGCCAGCGCTATTGGGGTGCACCCATTCCTATTATTAATTGTGACAGCTGCGGTGCTGTTGCGGTCGCCGCTGAGGACTTGCCGGTCGTTCTGCCTACCGACATAAAGTTTGTAGCCGAGAGCTCCCCCCTCAAACAAATGCCAGAATTTTACGAGGCCCAATGTCCCCGATGCGGCAAAGATGCCATCCGAGAAACCGACACCTTCGATACTTTCATGGAGTCCTCTTGGTACTACGCACGCTACGCTTGCGCCAATAACAACCAAGAAATGCTGGATGCCGAGGCGAATTACTGGGCGCCAGTGGACCAGTATGTAGGCGGCATAGAACACGCCATACTGCATCTGCTTTACTCGCGCTTTTTCCATAAGTTGATGAGGGACGAGGGGCTGGTGAACTCTGATGAGCCATTCATCCGCTTACTGACTCAAGGAATGGTATTAAAAGACGGTATCAAAATGTCCAAATCTAAAGGCAACACCGTCGATCCGCAATCGTTGATTGATCGCTACGGTGCCGACACTGTCCGGCTTTTCAGCATGTTTGCGGCGCCTCCAGAGCAATCCCTAGAGTGGTCAGACGCCGGCGTGGAGGGTGCCAACCGATTCCTCAAACGCCTTTGGAAAATGACGGCCATACACACTGCATCCGGTCCTGTGTCGGCACTGAATACAGCCGCCCTAAATGATCAACAAAGAAGTACTCGCCGCAAAACGCATGAAACCATTGCCAAGGTTAATGATGATTATGGTCGGCGTCAGACGTTTAATACCGCTATCGCCGCGATCATGGAACTGTGTAACGAGCTGGGTAAACTGAACAACGACGAATCCAGCCGCAGCATCATGGACGAGGCCCTCCACGCCATCGTATTAATGCTTAATCCCATTGTGCCCCATGTGTGTCACGCTCTGTGGCAAATTCTGGATGGCAAGGGTGATATTCTCAGTGCCCCGTGGCCCAGTGTCGACGAAGACGCCCTTTCCCGCGACAGCATCGAGATAGTCGTTCAGGTAAACGGCAAAGTACGCGCGAGAATAGAAGTCCCCGCCGATGCCGACAAGGATGCCGTAGAATCACTGGCACGTTCGCAGCAAAACGTGGGGCGCTTTTTGGAGGAGCTCACCGTGCGCAAGGTCATTGTAGTACCAGGCAAACTCATTAATATCGTGGCCAACTAACCCCCCAACGATGAGGCTCACCATGGGCAGTCGCCTTAGACAATGCAGCGTAATTTTGGTCATAACCTGGCTACTAGCTGCCTGCGGATTTCAACTGCGTGGCGTCGGAAACATGGCTATACCTGAAGCGTGGAAGAGTATGTATCTCATCAGTAACAGTCCAAACAGTGACTTCAGTCGGGACGTGGTGTCACAACTTGCCGCCAATGATGTGCAGTGGACCGACCGTGAAAATGCCGTTTTTGGGCTAGTGCTAATGCCAGAGCGCTTTCAACAACGTAACCTGTCTCTCAATTCCGAAGCCCGAGTCGCCGAACTCGAACTCACCATGAGCTCGGAATTTAAGATAGTGGATGCCCGCGGCAAGGAAATTATGCCGCTAACCACCGTGGTAGTGGTCAAGCAAATGGAGAATAACCCACGTAACGCGGTCGGCAAGGCCGCAGAGGTTCGGCTGATTCAGGGTGAAATGTACAGTGAACTGGCCGCACAGATCACGCGCCGTATTAGCTTTTATGCTGCTAGCCTCCAGTACTCAACACCCGCGCCACTGCCAACGACAACACTAGCCCCCGTGACGGCGCAATAGTCAGTCGTGCGCCTATACCCCGAAAAACTGGGCAACCATCTGCAGCAAACACTTCTTCCTGTTTATTTGGTGAGTGGCGATGAACCCCTGTTATTACAGGAATGCTGTGACCAAATTCGCCAAAAAGCGCGGGCAGAGAATTGCAACGAACGTGAGATTATCGAAGGGGGTGTCTCCAACTTCAACTGGCAGGACATTCTGCATAGCGCTTCTAACATGTCGCTGTTTGCCAATCGCAAACTGATTGAGCTGCGCCTCCCGAGTGGCAAGCCAGGAGCGGAGGGCAGCAAAGCTCTGTGCGAGTACCTAGACATCGCCAACGGCGACGATGTGCTGCTAATTGTCTCAGGGAAAATTGACAAACAATCGATGAATAGCAAGTGGTATAAGGCCCTCGACAAAGCGGGCGTCACTGTCCAAGTGTGGCCAGTAGATGCCAAAAGCCTGCCCCGCTGGCTGCAGCAAAGAATCCGCAACGCTGGCATGAGTATCGATGATGACGCCCTGCAGTTACTGTGTGAGCGAATGGAGGGCAACCTGCTGGCCGCAGGGCAGGAAGTTGATAAACTGAAGTTGTTGGCAGCAGACTCTAGAATTACTGTACAAACGGTCACTGAAGCGGTATCAGATAATGCCCGCTACAGCCTATTTGACATGGCCGATAAAGCCCTGCAAGGCAACGCCAGTACCAGCTTGCGCATGCTGCATGGACTTCGCGCAGAGGGTACCGAGCCTTCAGTGATATTGTGGGCCCTGGTACGAGAAATTCGGACGCTTTACGAAACACAACTGGATTGCGACAGCGGTCAAAGCGCACAGCAGGCACTCAGCTCTCGGCGCATATGGCAAAGCCGGATGCCTTTGATGCAGGCCGCGCTGACTCGCCACAATACGCATTCCTTATCGTTACTGCTGGAGCAGGCCGCTTTAGTGGACGGCAGTATCAAAGGTTTTGCTGACGGCAAGCCATGGGACAACCTCTCGCGTCTTGTCATGACGTTATGCCGAGCTAATTAAATACCTGCTTGTTTTCTGAGCGGTTATAGCGTTCGACAGCCTTTAACCCGATCATTCATCGCTTGCATTTTGTCTTTTTCAATAATACTGTATATATATACAGCTTTATAAGGGAAGTGACCTCGAGGGCCAGAACGATGAATGAGATGCTGAAACAAATTATCAATCGCAACGACACCTGGCGCGGGCGCCAACGCCACTTTCAGGGCAAAAGTATTGCTGCGAATAGTGATTGCAAAAACTCTTCGGCCCTTTCCTCAGGCCATGCAACACTGGATGCGCAATTGCAGCAGGGCGGCTGGCCTCTGGACGGTACCATTGAACTGCTAAGCGATGGTTGCGGGCTGGGTGCCATGGGCTTGTTCTTGCCCGCCATGAAACGCCTTAGCGACCAAGGCCGCTGGCAAGTATTTATCGCCCCACCTTATATACCCTACGCCCCACTTTTAGCCGCGCGAGGCATCGACATTCAACAGGTTTTAATGGTCCATCCCAAAAATCGTCAGGAACGCTTGTGGGCGACCGAACAAGCGCTGCGCAGCACCACCTGCAGTGCTGTATTCAGCTGGCTTGGCGCACAAGACTATAGCTACAGCGAACTGCGCAAACTACAATTGGCGGCCGCCAGTGGAGACAGTCTAGCCGTACTGTTTCGCCCCAATCAGGCACACCACAATAGCGCTCCCTCCAGCCTACGCATGCAGATGCGCGAGTACCGCAAAGTACACATCCTCAAGCAACGCGGCGGCAGCCAGTCCATCGATGTAGATTTATCCCCCGCCCAAGAAGAAATACTACAACCCCAACTCTGGGAATTACCGGCCTGGACAGCCAGCAACCAAAGCAGCCCTGCCGTAGGCGCATGACCTGCGACGACTTAGTTGCTTCTCGAATATGTGTTTATCCGCGCTATAGCGATTGCAGGCTGCATAGCCACACTCTTTTTCACTTACCTATTGGGACATGCGAGTACTATTTTTCCGCGATAAGATTGGAGCGAACCTGGAATTCAATGACTTCATCATTGTAAATCTGAGAAAAGCCTTCCAGTTTCGCGACCAAAACTAGATGTTGCTGAGAACTCATCATGCCACATCCTATATAAGCCTCTGCGTGTAGCAGATATTTTTCTGCCGCCAGCTGCCCTTTGTACATTGCTTTATCACTAGCGACTGCGCCATCGGGTAAGACCGGCAACTCTCCCGGCCTCTTAACAGGGCAGCCAGCAGAAGCATTGAATGCCAGACAGATCAGGGCAGTCATCAATAACACTTTCATCAGTAGATCTCCCTTTTGTAACTTTAAGTAACATAACTTAAAGGATAGATTACTACTATCTACCCATCTCAGACTGTCTGCAACCTCAAAACTGCCTATTTTTCATTAAATATAGTACATAAATCGCGTCCTAAAGTAGTGATCCAAAATTTCTGTTCATCTATCTATTTGTCACATAAGGTAACACTTGAAGGCAAAGAATACGCCTTGGACACGGCAAAAGTCGTGTTTCAGCGACGCGAGGCGGAGAAATTAATACCAATAATACTGTATATATATACAGTATTATTGGTATCATAAAATGCTGTCATCGCCGCTTATCGGCAACTACTCGAGGAAAAAGTCGTGAGTCTCTGGCTGTGCCTGCGTTTTAATCAGTTGCCTCTGGAGTGCTTGAGCCACTGCGAACAACAACCCGTGGCAGTCATGGCCGGACAGCGTATTATCCGTATCAATGACTGCGCCGCCGCCCTAGGAATACGTCAGGGCATGAGTGCTGCAACGGTACGGGCACTTGCAGACGAAGAGCCGATCCGCTTGCTGGAACGAGACAAACAGGCGGAGCAACGCTGTCTGCAGCAACTATGTTGCTGGGCTTATAGCATCACTCCTACCCTTTACACCTGGCAATTTGACTGCGTGCAGCTGGAAATCGAAGGTTGCCTAAGCCTGTTCCAAGGACTGGATACTCTGCTAGCACAGGTGACTACGGGCATCAGCAGTCGCGGCTACTGCGCACATCATGGATTGGCACCAACTCCCAAAGCCGCATGGCTACTATCCTTTGCTCCCAGAGTCACAGCGATGGCGATACAGCAACCACTGGAACAACGACTGAGTCCCCTGCCCCTCAGTCTACTAGAAGAATTCGCTGCTACCGTGAATTCTCTACGCCGTGCAGGCTTACAAACAGTCGGTGATGTGCTCGCACTGCCGCCTGCATCACTGGGTCGACGTTGCGGCAAAGCATTTACCCATTTTCTGCAACAGCTTATAGGGCAGCGAGAAGACCTGCAGGCAGACTACTGTCCACCCTCGAGTTTCAGCGACGAATACTGGTTTGGCTATGAAGTAAAAACTAACAATGAATTAACTCCCGCCGTGCAACAGCTGCTGCAGTCATTTTGTAATTTCCTGCGCAACACCCAACTGCAGACTAACGAAATTAACTGGCGTCTAATCGGCAGTGATAAAAAACTACAGAATATCTGCGTACGCAGCGCCAGCAGTAACAGCGACTGGAAAAACTGGTATCAACTTACCTGTCTTCGTTTTGAACAACTACATCTCACCAACAGCGTAGAAGGCTTGGTTCTAGCTTGTCCACAACTGCAACCCGGACAGCAGGGAAGCATCGACCTGTTCAACCCCCACAACCAGCGTGAACCTCTGACGGCCTTACTAGACCGACTACGCAACCGACTAGGATTACAGGCCGTGAAAAAGCTCGGTTGTCGAGACGAACACCTACCCGAATTTGCGATGCTGGCCAGCAACGAAGACCCTGGGAATGAACATAGCACCAGTCAACATTGCGCCCAGCGCCCCTTCTGGTTAATGCCACAACCGGAAAAACTACGCCACCACGGCAAACATCTATACTGGAACGGTGTCCTAAGCATGGTATGCGGACCAGAACGTATTGAAGACAACTGGTGGCAAGAACCGGTGAGCAGGGATTACTTCATTATGGTCGATAAGGGCGGCCAACACTACTGGGTATTTCGTGACCGCCTAACCCAGCAATGGTACGTTCACGGCGTTTTTGCCTGATAACGAACGCTTCGTATCACACCATCACTCGAACAATACCACCTCCTCAAAGCGGGGCAGCGTACTAAAGCGTAACTTAGGATTATCAGCGGCCTTGTCGCGCAAAAATGACAGGGTATTTTCCTGTCCTCCAGAAATAAAAGCTACGGCCTGAACCGGCCCCGTGAACTGACCTTTCACTGGTCCCGTAAGGCTGTCGAAATGAATAGGAATAATCTGTGTGGGGGCAGTGGCGTCCACGGTCTCGCGCCAAAACGTCTCGCGGTACTGCGCTGTTTGTGAGCCCAAACCACCAACGCCAAGAAAGACAATATCAACGTCTAGCCCCTCCAATACGCCCTCCACATAACCCGCACTACCCACTATTAACCAACTTCCTTTCGGATGACTGACATGCAACAGATACGCGGTACCGACGCGGTAATCAAGCATACGTACCGGCGGCACCAACGGCTCGGTAAGATCTGGATTTCCCAGCGCACGCTCGCGAATCGCCGAGTTAGGAAACTTGAAATGTCGAGACTCAATCGGCGTAATCACAAACTTCCCCAACTGCACAGGCTCCCAATCTACCAACTCCTGTATCTGCGACTCGGGCAACCCCCATCCACGGCCAATATTGGCCGTGGACTCCGACCCCAGTAATAAGGCGCCGGTACGCCTAGCAACCTCTGGCGCGTCCATAGCGTGATCATAATGAGAGTGCAGCGGCAACACGGCCGCTAATTCGGTCACCTGATTGCCCGCCAGACCCCGCTCTATGCTCCGTAAATCAGGGGTAATTTTTCCAACTAACAAACGCAGGGGCCCGGGGCGACTAAACCACCCATCGGTCATCCACTGTGTCTCGCCATCACTGAACAACAGAGTCGCCGTGCCGCTAAAACGCACTGTCACCGCTCCTTCCGGTATAACGTCGGAACCCGCCACTGCCCATTCGGCCTCAACCGGCAGCGGCGTGTAACTATTCAGCGCATAGACCACAAATAGTGATAAACCTATAACCGCCAATAGGAGCAATGCTAGGACCCCACGCCGCAGAGTCATACAACATGTCCTAGTGGATATATTGGACGCCAAGCATCCACAGTATAGACCGCAAGCAAGACAAATAAATGAGGGTCACCCATTACACCGTGTCCTCATCAACTGACACTAAACTATTTGAGAAACTGTGTCGGCTTTTCAATTTCATAAATCGCCTCAGAGATATTTTCCATGCGACTTGCCAAAACACCTTGGGCGTCATGTAGGCCCCGATTATAAAAATAGGCACCAATTTCCTTGGCAACAAAGTCCAACAAGAAACCCGCATCGAACTGCCCTACTTCCTGATCGAGTTCCTCGTGCAAGTAAAGCTGTATCTTGCGGCAAATAATATCGCGCTCTTCGCTTGTAAATATGATTTCTGACATGATTAGCCTTATAGCCGAGGAACATAAAAGCAGACGTCTAGTGTCTCAAATACCATTTATATAATCACTATCGGACACTGATTTTGTATTGTCCTGCATTAGCCAAGACGACAAAGCGGTATCCATCTTTAATCTAAAAGAAAATTAATGAGATTGCATATCCATTATGATTTCAACGACAGAACGCCAGAAAAAAACGGCACCAGGCGTACTTCCCAAATGACACCACTTCAACCAGCCTAAATGACTGTACTTTACAAAAATCTTAATAGATACACTATGGTACGCCGTGTCAAGCACGGCTGCTACTTCTGCAGCGATGATTGGGACTAACCCCCCTCACCTAAAACACACACAGAATTGACTGCAGTTTTTATTCGTTCTATCGTCGACGGTGAGGCGCCTACACAGCCCTAAGCGGATCAAATTTGTCAAATCAAGGGAGCATCTATCCAATCATAGGAAATCTGAGCTACACATGAGCCACAAATATTCGTTTTGTTTGAACATCAGTTCAGACCGAGCGACTAACACAGCCAAAAACTCTCATTTTAGCCCGAATGTTGGCTGTTACTCCCTGCAAAAACTGAAATCAATTTTTTAGGGCCGATTAATTAATCGCTGTGCGGGAGCGACATGCAAGCCTTCGGGTGTTTCTTGAATAGAAGCGTCGATATGATACACCTCCCGCAAATTTTCTTTCGTCAACACGTTCTTGGGCGTATCGCTGTACAAGCAACGCCCTTCGTTCATCAGTAATAACCGATCACAGAATCGTGCTGCCATATCCAGATCATGTAGCACTACCACAGCGCTGCCACCGCAATCACAATGCTGACGAAATAATTCCATCGTGTGTAATTGATGATAAGGATCTAGCGCGGCGATAGGTTCATCAGCCAAAATAATCTCGGGCTGGGTAGCAAAAAGCCTCGCAATTAGGGCTCTCAGTTTTTCTCCGCCAGACAACGTAGTAATAATCCGATCTGCGAGTTCGGTGACCTCCGCTTGCGCCATTGCATCGTCAATAATGGTTTGATCATACCGAGCTAAAGCACCCCAAGGGTTTTGATGAGGCAGTCTTCCGAGTTCAACCAGCTTTCGCACTGAAAGTGGCCAGTGAGTGGTAGCGCCTTGTGCTAGATAAGCAATAATTTTGGCCAACTGCTTAGGACTTTTTTTTAACAGTGGCTGCTCGTCTAAAAATACCTTGCCGGTGTCCGGAATATTTATACCCGCGAGAATTTTAATGAAGGAACTCTTGCCAGCGCCATTAGGGCCAATCATCCCAATCATCTCGCCGCTACAAAGAGACATTTCGCAGCCCGATAGAATCATTTTCCCTGCAATCTGACAACTTATGTTTTGCGCGCACAATGTCATTGTAGGCTGTTCCGAGTTTTAATAATCAAGAATAAAAAAAAGGGGCCGCCGACTAAAGCGGTGACAACACCTAGTTTCAATTCTTGGTTGGGGGAACTTAATTGTACGGTGATATCGGCAAGCAGCACCAGAATTGCCCCTCCTAATGCACTACTAAAGAGCAGTTTCCCAGGCTGGTAACCTAACAGCGGGCGGAGCAAGTGTGGCACGACAAGCCCCACGAAACCTATATTACCACTGACTGAAACCGCTGCACCAACGGCTAAAGCGATACCGACAACTAGCAATGCACGGTAGTTAGACACATTAAAGCCTAGGGACTTTGCCGTGTCTTCGCCTAAAGTGAGGGCGTCGAGGAAACGGCCCGATAGCAGTATCAATATCCAGCCGACAATAATAAAGGGTAGTGCCAGCGTGACATCAGCCATACTGCGATTAGACAATGATCCCAGCAACCAAAATACCATTTCCGACATCGCATAAGGATTAGGGGCAAAGTTGAGCGCAAGAGAAATAAGTGAAGATGCAACCGCATTGACGGCCACGCCTGCCAAAATAAGCGTGGTAATGCTACTGTTGGCGCCCGCTAATGCAAAAATCAGCAGCACTGAAATCCCAGCGCCGAGCATGCCCAGCGCTGGTATGGCAAACCAAACAAAGGATTGTAGACCGAAATACAGCGCGATCACGGCGCCCAATGCCGCGCAATTGGAGACGCCAACCAAACCCGGTCCTGCCAAGGGATTGCGTAATAAGCCCTGCAACGCGGCGCCTGCCATTCCCAGTGTCCCACCCACGATGATGGCCAGAAGGGTGCGGGGTAAACGGATGTCAAATAAAATGAGTGATTCGATGCTGTCTAATCCCCGCCAATTGTTTTCGATCGCGGTGCTCATGACCAAAGGAACCGGACCAATATTCAAAGCAATAAACACTAAAACACAGATAGTCATGATCAGGAAAATATTGAGTCTGTAGGGCAGTATCCGAGTCTTCATTGTCGGCCCTGCGCTAGTAGGGTTAGAGCGTAAATAGACGTTGGACCGGGACATAGCCAATAGTTATGGGGAATTGACAGCGTATTCTTTGTTGCGAGATAGCCGCGAAGCGCGGGGTGCTGCGTGAAGGATTGCGCTAGAGAATTCTTATTTTCGGTACCATCGTCGATGATCACAAGATCGGGCTGCGCATAGAGTAACTGCTCAACCGAGATATTTCCGTAATCCTCAATACCTAACTGATCAGCAAGATTATGGTAGCCTGCGCGGTTAAGTATTTCGCCTTTGAGTGTTTTATTGCCGGCAGTAAAACCGTTGGGCGCATAGCTAACAGCAAGCTGCTTGGGCGTTTGGGCTACTAGGTTGTCTGCAACAATAAGCTCTTGTTCTAACTGCGCAATCAATGCTTGGGCACGTTCGGGCTCACCAATGGCCTGACCAATTTTTTGAACATAGGCGCTGACTTCCTTTAGAGTCGTCGGCGTATTGAAGCGCAGAACATGCAGGCCTAGTGCTTCTAGCATGGCGGCAGCTTGTCCAATATTAAACTCAGGACCGATTATAAGGTCGGGTTGGAGCGGAATAATTTGCTCCGCTAGGCCCGAGTGGAACGGAATATTCTGCGCTTCTTTCCACATATAAGAATAAGAGGAGTCGGCCGCGAAATTACTGACGGCGGCAATAGTTTTTGAGTCCGCTAGCATTAATAAAATTTGGTCTGTACAGAGCGACAGGGACACAATACGCTGAGGCTTTGCATGATTAGGTTCTGCATAAACATTACCCGCGAGGTAGACGACCAACAGCAGTGCTAACGCTGACTGCCCTCTTAAACACCATGACAAGGGGTTACTGCTTTTTACTCGCCTTTCCTGGGGCCCACTATTTTTCATATGGACGCAACGAGTGCAATAAGAATGGCTAACTCACAACATTGCTGGCAGGCGCCGAGGCAATCACCAGTGTAACCCGCCAAACGCTTATTGAAATAATACTGGCAGGATTGCCGGACCAGAATCACAACACTTAAGCTAGCAATGACAGCAGCGCCAGGCAATAACAACAAAGGCATTAAACCCAGTGCTAATGCAATGCGCATATCACGGCTGGATAGATATTTAGCAACGGGTTTCACCTTAGTCTTCTGATCAAGCTGCACATAGTCCATGGTATAAATCAGAGTGACCGCAATCGCGCGACTGAGCATATGAACAGACAGTAACGCTATAAGCACCGAAGCGCCGCTCAGAGCCGATAATAACCCGACCTTCAGTAACAGAGATAGGGTTAACGCGCAGCTACCATAAGTACCTATGCGACTATCTTTCATAATGTCTAGGACTTGGCTTCTGTCCCAGCCACCACCAAAACCATCGGCACTATCAGCGAGACCATCTTCATGAAAAGCGCCCGTAACGAGAACTCCAACCCCGACGGCTAAAATAGCCGCGCTCGTGGCCCCTAAATAAGGCTCGCTCAAGTAATAAAACGCTGCGCTTATGCCAGCTACTAATGCACCGACTACTGGAGCATAACGTGAGGCGCTATCCAATTGCTTTTCTTCGGGTGCACAATTCAAACGGATAGGAATGCGACTATAGAATTGAATCGCGATAAGTAGCTTCTGCCATTCGTTTTCTAATCCGTGTTTGAATTCTTGATTCGTCACGATGCGCGATCGACATTAGCACTATCGAAGCTGGCCATATTATTAAAAAAATTCACCGCCGCATGAAGCATAGGTACTGCTAATGCACACCCTGTTCCCTCACCTAGCCTCAAATTCATAGCAAGCAACGGGCTGGCCCCGATAGCTGACAACAATTTCTGGTGCCCTTGTTCCTCAGATTGGTGACAGAAAATTGCATAATCGGCAATATGAGGGTGTTCTCGATAGACGCTTAAATAAGCAGCGGTACAGATAAAGCCGTCAATTAATATTGTTAGTTGGCGGCTGGCGGCATACCGCATAGCAGATGCCATTGCAGCGATTTCCAAGCCACCCACATTCTGAAGAATATCATCGCTGGTTTGCAATGGCCCCCTTTCCTTTTTTACCTTCTTCAAAATCGCGATTTTTTTCTGCAGCTGCTGGCCAGTGATGCCAGTACCGCGGCCAGTGCAGTCCGCAATCGGAAGATCTAAGCAGTAACTCATGATCAGCGCGGCGGATGACGTATTGGCAATACCCATCTCGCCAAACCCAATAGTGTTGCACCCAGCAGCAATAGCTTTATCGACCTGCTCCCTGCCAATTTGGAAGGCCTCGTGCAATTGCTCGACACTCATCGCTGCTTCATCACTAAAATTATGCGTTCCCATCGCAACTTTGGCGTTTTCTAATTGTGGGTGCGCCTCAAAAGAGTGATTGACGCCAACATCAATTACTTTCAACGTGGTACCGTGCTGGTTGGCAAACACATTGATGGCAGCGCCGCCCGCAAGAAAATTCATCACCATCTGCCATGTAACAGACTGCGGATAAGCGCTGACACCGTTCTGGGCAATACCGTGATCGGCCGCAAACACGAGAATGTGAGGTGCATCGATTGCGGGCTGCAATGACTGCTGCACCAACGCCAGTATAGTGGCAATATCTTCTAACTGTCCCAGTGCGCCTAACGGCATTGACTTATTATCAATAGTCGCCTTAATCTGCGGTAAAAGAGCGCGGTTTACAGGAAAAATAGTGGAAAACTTGTCCATTAGCTGTTCCCTTTAAGGACCTGGGGGAGCCCTGCAACCGTAAAGATAACGTTATCGGCTTGCTGCGCAATTGTTTGATGCAGCCAGCCAGACTCATCGATAAATCGCCGACTTAATTCTCCAACAGGTACGATACCTAGGCCAGTTTCATTGCTGACTAAAATAATCTCTTTTAGTCCGTCACAACTGATCTGATTGAGGCTGGTGAGTAACTTTTCCTTTTCTGCAAGCAATAGTTCTTGGTCGAACTGCAGTAGTAGATTGTTGAGCCACAAAGTTAAACAATCCACCAACACAATAGCATTGTAGGCAGTATCGGTAATGGCCCGTGCTAGGTAAATGGGCTCCTCCGACAGTACCCAGTCATCAGGGCGGCGTTGTTGGTGGTGATCAATGCGCTGTTGCATCTCTGTATCGCCGGCCGTTGCGGTGGCAATATAATAGACCGGCCGTGGCTGCCGCTTGGCGAGCATTAGAGCTCTGCGCTCCGCGAACTGGCTTTTCCCAGATCGCGCGCCACCTACAATAAAGGTGATGGCCATGACTATTTAATAGTCCACGCCTTTGCGTGCTTTAATTCCGGAGGTAAAGGCATGCTTCTTATCTTGCAATTCAGAAACGGTATCACACACATCTCGTATCGCTGAGCCGCCACCGCGCCCCGTGACCACAACACTTTGTTCAGCGGGACGATTCTTAATCGCATTGATAATCATCGCTTCATCGAGGTAGTCATAAGCCAGCATATAGGTGAGCTCATCTAACACGACGAGATGAAGCGTTTCGTCCTGTAGCATACGAGAAGCTTCCACCCAAGTTTTCTCAGCCGCGGCAATATCGCCGCTGCGATCTTGCGTATCCCAAGTAAAACCAGTACCCATCTGATAAAAATCTACATCTGGATGTTGCTCTCGAATAAAAATTTCTTCGCCAGAAAGCTGCTCGCCTTTGATGAACTGAATAATACCGACTTTGTAACCGTAGCCGAGGCTGCGAATTACCATACCGAAAGCAGAACTCGATTTACCTTTACCATTGCCTGTTAATAAAATCGATACGCCGCGCTCGAGGCTCGCAGCCTCGATGCTGCTGTCAACGCTAACCTTTTGCTTTTCCATCGCAGTTTTGTGTTTCTGAGATTTTTTATCGTCAGCCATATTTATCTCTCAAAAAGGTGCCCTGAAAAGGGGCACCCGAGCGGATTTATTCTTAGAAATTATAACCCACAGTCAGTTGATAGGTATCCTCCGGGGCCGGGTAATAAGCGTTACTCCCGTCAAAAGATAAAAAGACTGCCCCGTTGTACTCTTCACCAGTTAGATTACTAGCTCTGAGGTGCGCATAAAAGTCATTGTAATCAAATCTCACATTGGCATTAAAGATCGTGTAGTCATCTATCTTATCGCCGCTATTGGCGTCATTTCCAATAGAATACATGTCTCCAGTATATTCGGCATCAGCGAAGAATAACCAGTTATCATTGAGGGTATAGGTTAACGCAAAGTTAGCCATATTTTTGGCCACAAAAGGGACTTCATTGCCTTGAAACGTGCCTGAGGTGATTTCTGCGTCGACGTAGCTATAATTCATCTTCACGGCGAAACTATCAGTGATATCCCACGCGCCGTTAAGCACCAAACCGCGGCGACGAGAGTCGTCAAGATTGATGTTCGCAAATAAGATAGGGTCGTATAGTAACTCATCCTCGACCTCTAACTCGTAGACTAGCGCTGACAAAAATAGGGTGTTGATACGTGTCTCGTAACCCATTTCCCAAGAAATGCTTTTCTGTGGTTCTAAGAAATCCACACTTTCAAGAACAAACCCATTTTCATCAGCATTTGGCCAACGAAAACCTTCATCTCTGCGAAGAAATACTCTAGAACTGTCACCAATTTGATAATTGAAGCCCAACTGAAAGACATTCAAATCACTGCTGTAGTCCTCTTTGTCAATTTCGTCTTTACTTTCATAGTTGCTGTTTCTAGCCCCTATGGTCATTTTAAGGTCTTCGATAAGTGGTATTATCAGCTGAGCATAGACGTCGGCAAGCTCTTGCTTAAATTTTGCCGACGACCCGTAATTAGTTTTGTATTCTGAACGCTCCAAATCAACTCCGGCAGTGAGCACCATGGTTCCGGTCGGTATCTCAATATCTGCACTAGCGCGAGGCTCGAACGTTTGAACCGTTAAGTTGTTAGTGAAATCGCTAAAATTAAAACCCTTGCCATCTTCATCCCGATAGGTGTACTCAGCGAGAAAGATCCAGTCATCATTGATTTTCACATCACCACCGGCTATAAAAATCGAGGTCTCCCTATCGCTATAGTCAGCTGGAGTAAACGTCTGCTTCCTATCATCTTCGATCTGAGTTTCAGTCAGCGAACCAGGAAGGCGTAGTTTATCGTCAATTTTTTGCCCTTCAAAGAAAACGCTAAAACGATCGTTTTCAAATCCAACGTTGGCAAGAAGATTGGTATAATCGGAATCGTTGTTGTCACGATAATTATCACTTTCTGTTTTTTCAGCAGAGAGTCGATAGTTGAAGCCGCTATCCAGCTGCTGGCTGATGCCACCCTGATAGGACTGATAGCTCTCTGTGCCAGCCTCGGCTTCAATATAGCCTGCGAGGGCGCCACTACTTTTAGTAATGACATTTATAACGCCACCGGTCGCCTGATCGCCATACAAAGTGCCGGCGCTGCCCTGAAGGATTTCTAGACGCTCAATGTCTTTTAGCGCAACGCTTGACAAATCAGGTCCGGCTAGTGAAGGATTATTAAGTTTTCGTCCATCAACCATTACTAGTACGTTGTTAGCGCTGTTACCGCCAAACCCTCGCATCGAAATACCTGCGCCGCGACCTTGGTTGCCGATACTATCGTTAATTTGAATGCCAGCCTGTGCATTGAGCACCTGCGAGAGGTTTATAGCGCCGCTCTCCTCAATGTCCTCCGCTGTCACAATTTGAATGCTGGCAGGAACTTTGACGCTAGGCTGATCTGAGCGCGTGCCACTGACAACGACATACTCCATACCATCGTCGTTGCTTAATTCTTGCGCCTGCAGTTGCGGCGAAAGCGCAATGGCGGCTGTAACTGCGTAGAGAAATATCTTCTTCATGTGGGTTCCCCAATCTTTTTAAATCGTTAAAAGCTTGAGGGAGGGAACAGTAGGACAGCGATGGGCTGCTACCGACGACGCCCTCCGCATCATCGTGTGGAAACTCATACGGTTTCCGGGCTGTATAGAGGCTGGTATCGGGCTTATGCGAATAATCGCACTTACCGTTGCGGGGGCAGCGTCGGTCTTGCTGCAGAATCGATATTGACTGCGAGCGCACCGTACTTCCCATTTAAACTGATCGCTTTACTTATGTGCAACCAGTACCTTTAAACAGTGACGCGGACTCTACGTCTAGAGGACCAGTAAGTCAAGTTAGCATTTCACGCGCTGCGATAGTACTTTTGAGTCGCTTTGAACGAGCTTTCTATCGTGAAAGTTCCTCGCGGCGTCCTCCTTAATTCTCATTTGCCGCTCGGGATCATAGAAGCCAAGTTTGCACATAACATACTGGAAGCTGCATATATTACCGGTGGCCCTCACCCGACGGAAAGCGTAACTAAGCATTGAAACGTATTAGACATCGTCGACAGCGCTTTTCGCTTTTTTACAAGTAAACTTATTACGCTGAAGACAAAGCGAAGAGATCAAACCGTGACTTACATTATTGTTTCCCCATTAAAAAATATAGGCGATGCTGCAAAAATACATGGGCCGCATGAGATGATCAGCCTTATGGGCCCTATTCAGAATTTCGATAGACCCGATATCATCCGTCAAGATCGACACCTCATAGTACGCATCAACGATATCAACGTTGAAATGCAAGGGTTGGTATATCCAGAAGAAAGTCACGTATCCAACATTATTGAGTTTGCGCGGAGTTGGGATCAGAAAAAGCCACTTTTAATTCATTGTTGGTTTGGTATATCGAGATCGCCAGCCGCTGCCCTCATATCTGCATTAGCAAATCGGCCTGACCAAGATGACTTTGAACTTGCATACAGACTCAGAGAAGCCTCGGCGTGCGCCACACCGAATCAGCGTATCATTGAGATCGGCGATACCCTGCTAGGACGCAACGGCAGGCTCTGCCGGGCGGTTAACGCCATCGGGCGTGGCAAGGAAGCCAGTCAAGGAATTCCATTTACTTTACAGCCTATCTAACAAGAAAGCTTAGGAACTCTATTCCACGTGACCTTGATACTGCGTTGAATCGCTGATAATAGATGCAAACTAATACACCCAATGACCGGATAGTTTAGTGGCAGCCAGGCCGCGTTAAGGTTCAAGCGACTGATATGCCAGCGTCTTAGACTTGCATCTAGTCAATTGTCTAGGTTGTCGCCACAAAAAGCGATATTCGTTGGGACAGATATCAGCGTGCCCTCATAATCATAACCCAAGCCTATCAGTGGTATTGCCGCATCGAATCTATAGATGCTAACGAGGCTGCCTTAATTTTGCGGAAGGAAAACATTAAACGGGCTATTATCAACCGATATTTGTACCAATCGCACTGCCACGTGGACAGAGTTCCTTGTAAGGAGACGCGCCGCTTCAAAGAGACACGCCTGCGTCAGCGATTGGTAGACTTAAGTTGCAATCAGGATCGCTGAATCAGACGGTTTCACGCAAACTCAATCTACATACCACCGCCTGTGAACTCTAGCGACGAGTGGTGCAGAACAATACGTAATTGCCCAGCGTCATCTTTTACGAACTGCCAGCTCTTGTCTACCGTTGTGACATGGCCGTCGCTGTCGGTGAAGTGCACCTTGCCCATCGTGCTAGCGCTCTCGCCAACTATTAGGACTGCGGCGTTATCAATCTCGCATTTGACCCAGTCATTCAGCGCAAAACCATGATCATCGGGATAGGCAGGGTCGCCGCCAACGAAATAAGCGAGTGCGCCCTCACGTTCAGTGCGAAAAGTCTGAGGGTAAAAAGAGAGCGTTGGATTAAATAGAACGGGACCTGTCTCGTAAGCGTAAGCTGAATCAATGACTTTTTCGGCCAGTACTTTAGCCGCTGCCTCGCCACTTTTCGCGTTGGTAGCGCTTATTTCCAGCAACGCCTTACACCAGCCTTGCTGGGCTGCCAGAACTTCGGCCTCGCTAATTGAATCGCCAGCAAAAGCAGGGGTGACCGCACTCAGCAGTAAAACTGTCGTTGTAATAGAAGCAAATTTCATAAAGTTCTCCAATGTTTTGCTCTCAGACGCCATGCCAAGACGATGCGCCAGTCGCAGAGCAGACACGGAAGTATTGCGCGTTATGCCATTTATCGCTACCAATTTTTACAAGAAATAAACTAAACAAACATTAAAGGGACCGCATTGCGCACAGACATGTCACGACGCGTAAATAATATCACTGCAACGTTTTTCTTTCGACCTGAGACCAGACATAGTATGTTAGCCTCTTCAATGCATGCACACTGCTTTAACGTAATAAGCATTTATAGTTAGGCATCTATTACACGGCGTAAGCAGTCATGGCATATTATTTACTAGCGCGTCTGCAGGCGGCAATATGGCAAAAGATTTCACGTCCGGAAGTTTCATAGGCCGCTGGCTATTCGCTGCAGTATTAGTTTTCGGAACCTACAACCCCAGCGGCTTTTCTTATGTTGGCTGGCTGCTGGCGGAAAGCACAACGTTTGGACCTGTGCTAGCAATCGTCGGTCTAGTGGGGCTGATAGCCTGGATTGTGTATTTACGTGCAACCTTTTTATCGATGGGTTGGTTAGGGGTGTCACTTGGCGCGGCATTGTTCGCTGCGATTGTGTGGTTGCTAGTCGATATTGGCTGGCTGAATATTAATTCGGCTGGCGTCCTTGCGTATCTGTTGCTGTTATTGCTGTCAATACTGCTAGCCGTGGGTATGTCTTGGTCACATCTACGCCGGCGCTTAACAGGCCAGATTGATGTGGACGATGTCGAGCGCTGAATGCGCCTGATCACGAACAGCAGCAAAAATCGCTCGCGGTTACGTGGTAACCAATCCTTTTACACTAATAGCCTGCGCGAAAAAAATCGTGCGATGGACTGCCTGACTTGAACACCCCAAAATCGCGGCGCTGCCGAGATAACCAGGCAAAATGACGCCTGAGCCGAGGATCTGAGCCAATTAACTCCGGCAAAGCATACGCTTCTGCCAGTTTCTGCTCACCGTAGGTGCGATGGATGGCGTCATGACAATCGCGACAGATATAAATTCCTCTACCAAGCACTTCACGGCTGTAACGGCGTTGATAACGCCGCCGGCGATGCATCTTCCGGGGAATGAGATGATGAAAAGTGAGCGGTTGCGACCTTTTGCAAAAAGGGCAAGCGTCTGTAAAGCCACCTCGGAGTGAACATGTCACATTGTATTTTGTCATTGACACAAATTACGCTTAAACTTCCGTTCTGGATTAGATCCAAAGACGTTAAAACACCGTAACTAAAATAGTTTATCTAAAAAAACGACTTATCAGGAGATATGGCTGGGTCGATAGCAGGTGGAGCATACCTATGAAACTCACGATTACTCAATTTGCCGCTTTGCGTGACGCTGCTGATGTCACGATTCATTCTCTCGAACAGGCTCTATATCAGGTGACAGTTTCTTTGCCCACCGGTTCTCATGTGTTGGTGGACGGAAAGGGTGTGACTATTCGCAGTCGAAACCTGCAGAGCATAAGGGAAATGCTTAAGGTCCTGCCAGTTCGCTCAATCACGTTGCGACATGAATCGGCTTACGATGAAATGGTTGGGCAACCAGTAAGAGAGTCCAGCAACGCGTTGGAAGTGAGCATCTCACATGAGAACTTTCCAGGGCCGAGCGTTCATTAAATAGTGACCACAGCGAAAGGCATAAGATCGCCCGCCTGCTGCAAATTTTACTGGTCTACATAACGATCCAATCTCTAAATAATTGCCACTGCATATTTGCAATTTTCCAAGCCACAGGGTTTCTATCGAACCAGTCGCGTTTCATTTCAAACATCTGTGTGAGACCGTGCTTTCTGCACAATGAGTGTAGGCTGTCACAGCTAGGATCAAACTTTAAAAGCGTGACCTTTAAGTTTGATATTCTTTTCTCTACCGTCTTGATACTTTGGTTCATGATATTTGCTATGACGCTTTGAGACGTATTTTCTAGATAATAACTTAAACAAATGAGATCATTCCGCGATACACTGGTACCCGCGCTAAGAAAAACTCTATTTTTTTTGTAGTCTATGCGGATTCTGTCGCTCCACACACTGAATTTCGATAACCGGCGTGACAGCGAATTGACATCCATCATGAGGATATAGATAACGGGCTGACCGCCCCACTTCAGTGGTTGCCCGCTAGCGGAAGATGATTGATAAGAAAACTTTACCGTTACGAATTGCACCCATTCTAGCCTAGCCGGATGAAAGTAAAGACCGACCGCTTCTTTGACGTCGCCAGATTTTGCGAGAATGTCGGCAGCATCGCTTTCTTGCTTAAAAGCCTTCCACGGAAAATCATCAATGGTCATATTATTAGAACTTTTCGATGTGCCGGCTAGCTCTAAGAAAGGTTCATTAATTGACAATACATCGCCATCATATGACCTTACCAAAATACCGATGCTTTCTTTACCAACAGTCTGCGAAAACACACTGAGATAATAATCTAGAACATCTCTGATAAAAATCCCTCTCAGTCCCTAGATAGGGCTATGCAAAATGATGGCCACTTCATCTGTCATGCTTCACCTAACACTTTCCGTCCCGCAAGGCAGAATTTCCTATCGCTACCGCGCTTCTTCCATTTTAGTACAGTGAGGAGTGTACTAGTTTTCACTAGACTCGAATGTAGGGAAAACCCTATGTTTCATAATTATCTCTAATTTTTATAGGCGCGCCATCCTTCGAGTGCATATCCCGTCGCACTGCCGCCATTATGCGCGCCTTTTGCTACTGCTCGCGATTTTCGCTCTTCTCATAGCGGCAGGCATGCTTACTTTAGACTCGACAACTTGGCAACCGCAAGGCAGCGGCATCGTCGCCTGAGTCAATGCGGCATTTGACGGAAATTCCCGCTTACTCGCCATTTAGCTCGATGGCCAGTACCTAGCCGACCTATCAGGTTGACCCTCGCCTTCAGAAAAAGAATTGTATTTTTAGCGGCCATCAGATTCGGTTTAAACACCTCATACTATCGCTGCGCATTTGCGTCATGGGGCGAGAAATGCGCTGGTGATCGCGACTTATGCAGAGATCATCGATGTAGGCGATAGACTATGGCAGGCAAATTTACAGTATAACGGCTGAGGGCTTTGGATCACCCAATCAAACAGGTGATACATCTCAGTGTTCTTAGTTTAAGATTCTCTGTGTACCCCGATAGTGCCGGGCACGCGCAACATCTTGTCGACTTCGCCAAGGTGTAACTCTTCGGTGTAAATTTGCTCGCGCGCGTACTCTTCAAGCATCACTGAGTGGCCTTCGACGTCGCCCAACAAGGTTTGGTATGCCTCTAAGGCAACTTCTTCATGCTCAAGAGATTCGGTTAGAATTTCTCCTACATTATGCATCTCAGTCTCCAATAAGCGGCCGATTTTTAAGGATGGATGACCTCCAAGGTGCGTGATTAACTCGCCCGCTTTGTTCGCGTGATCAAGCGACTCAGTCGCTTGACTACGCAGCCAGCTTACAATTGGAATTCGATTGTAGCCGAAGACCATGAGGCTGTAATGCGTGTAGCGGACGACGCCGGCCAATTCGAGCTCTAGGATACGGTTTAAGTGGGCAATAACTTTTCCAGTGTCCATTTGACTGTCCTCTTTGAGTTGAATCACAATTTACAGGGGCAAATGACGTTTGGCAAATCTAATTATGACGCACAGAGGGCGCACTTAGTCTTTTATGGCAATCGTTTTGGCGATTTTTTTAAATGTTTTCGTTCACGAACCGACGCCTATGTGTTGGGTCAATACATGGTATGCCGAGTAAGTTGAGATTTCGCGAATGGCTACAGCTCAGGATACCGCAGCAGTGAAAAACTACACAAAAAATCTTCGATTTATCCTATACTTACTTCGTCGAAAAAGAGAAGCCTCCTAAAAGCGGTATCCAGTGGGTCAGCGCCCATTTATGCGGAAAAATGAAGTGAAGCCTGGGACGAGTTAAAATACTGCGAAGAGCTTTGCCGTCGCTCACGAAAAAATTAAGCCCTAAATGACAAAAAATATCAATATCGTGTGGTTCAAGCGTGATCTACGTATAACTGATCATCGCCCGCTGCTTGAGGCGTCTGTATTAGATGGACCGGTACTGCCGCTTTATGTAGTTGAACTTGATTATTGGCAACAGAGCTTTAGCTCTCGACGCCATTGGCATTTCATCTACGATTGCCTTGTCGACTTGAATGTCGCCCTGACGGAACTAGGTCAGCCGCTAGTGATTAAAGTGGGTAATGTTTGCAACATTATTAAAAGCCTTCATTCAGAGTTTAATATCGCAGGAATCTATGTTCATGAAGAGACGGGGAATCTCTGGACGTATCAAAGAGATGTGAATGTTAAAAGACTGTGCACTCGAGATAATATTCCCTTGCATGAGTATCCATTAAATGGCGTTGTTCGAAGACTCCAGACACGTAATACGTGGTCGACAATTAGAGATCAGCGAATGCGTGAGAAGATTCTGCCAAAACCTGAACTTTTACATCCAGTAGACGACCTTACATCGGATAAATTACCGGATAAAGATTCGTCAATTTTTGGCGCAGACCTGAACGGACAAGTCCAGCATGGCGGACGCAACGCTGCAGTTACAGAATTAAAGGGTTTTCTAAACACTAGATCGAGTCGGTATTTGTATCATATTTCCGCTCCTGGATTATCTTCCACGCATTGTTCGCGTCTGTCGGCTCATCTTGCTTGGGGAAGCCTGTCAACAAGAGAGGTCGTTCAGTCGGTTAAAAAAAGACAACAACAACTGGCGCCCGAAGAAAGAAAGCGCTTTGGTCGAAACTTGACTGCTTTTAGTTCGCGACTCGCCTGGCGCTGTCATTTTATACAGAAGATTGAGGACCAACCAGAAATAGAAATCCACTGTATGCATCCATTGTTCGAAGGCTTGCGTGAAGGCTACCATGATGAAGCCAAATATCAGGCGTGGGCCACAGGGCATACGGGGTACCCGTTTATTGACGCCTGCATGCGCAACTTGATTTATGATGGGTGGATAACCTTCCGAATGCGAGCCATGCTTGTCAGCTTTGCCAGTTACCAGCTTTGGCTGGATTGGCGAGTCACGGGCGATCATCTAGCACGGTTATTTACTGACTACGAGCCCGGCATTCACTACAGCCAATTGCAGATGCAATCCGGCGTCACCGGTATAAACGCAATGCGCGCCTACAACCCAATCAAACAGTCACTCGAGCATGACCCCAAAGGCCTTTATATTCGCAAATGGGTTCCGGAGTTAGAAAACCTCCCCGATGAATTCATCCATGAACCGTGGAAGTGCAGTAACGACTTAATCGATAATACCCATTATTTACTCAACACCAATTATCCACAGCCTATTGTTGACCACGCCTCGGCCGTAAAAGAGGCTAAGCAGCGAATAGCAGAGGTGCGCGGAGACACGCAGTTTCAAATATTATCAAAAACCGTTTACAACAAGCATGGCAGTAGGAAATTAAGGGCAAAAAAATCAAAAAAGAGCCGGACAACAGACCAAATAGAATTGTTTTAAGTGCGTGATTACGTTCACTGCATCGGCAAGGGTGGACATTCCATGCGTTGAATTTTCAGGTGGACGGAGAATCCTTGTTTTCAGTAGGGCGCAGTCTAGCCATAAAATTCTCCGCCAAGCCCTCGTAAAGACTCGTCGGACAAACCCAGCGCGAAGCCTCGAAAGCCAGCATAGCAGCGATTGCAAGAGGCAAGGTCATGAAACGCGCATCGGTCATCTCAACGAGAATGACAAATGCGGTAATTGGGCTTTGCACAACTCCGGAGAAATAGCTCACCATGCACAGGAGAATCACGGCTTGAGGATCCATAAACTCTAAAAAGGGTGCAGTAATTTGGCCCAGCGCAGCGCCGGTTGCCAAGCTCGGATCGAAAAGGCCTCCGGGGATACCGCTGAGCAAGGCAATCCAATTGCCCAAAGCAATCGCCCCAAACCCCCAAGTGGGAACCTCGGTTCCTTCCATGAGAATTGCTTGTGCATGAGGGTATCCGCTACCGTAACTGAACCCGTCCGAAATGATCGCGAGCAGCGCCATAGCCGCGCCCAGAGACGCCGCCGCCAGCAAGGGACGGCGGCGATAAAAACGGCCATAAGGACGTGTTGTCAAAAGTAGACTTTGAGCAAAAAGCCCACCGAGAAGGCCGAAGACTACCCCGAGAACGGGCACGACTAGCCACTCCAATGGTTGTTCCAGTCGGGTTTCGAGCTTGCCATAAAACAAATAATCGCCGAAAAGGCCCATGCAGACGACACACGCAACCAAGACTGTCCGCACAATCGTGCCTGCATTTTGCTTCTCAAAAGAGCGACCAATTTCTTCGAGCGCAAAAACTACGCCGGCAATGGGTGTATTGAAAGCCGCGGCGATCCCGGCGGCGCCGCCGGCAAGAATCAGTCCTCGCTGCACCAGCCAGCTCTGAAAGTTTCCCCAACGATTCGAAAGGTACATAAAGCACGCGCCGGCATGAACAGAGGGACCTTCACGGCCAATGGTCATTCCTGCAAACAAACCAATTGAGAGAAGCAGCCCCTTGCCAACGAGAATACGCCAAGAAAGAACATGATCGCGGGCCGGACCGTCTTCGATCTTTAACGCCGCTATGGCCTGTGGAATCCCAGTACCATCGGTGCCACGAAAGAAGCGGTCGCGTAACTGGCAAATAAGGATCATACCGAAAAAAAGCATAGCTGGCTGAATCCAGGGTGACACGTTTGCGAGCCATTGCGAAAACTGGACACTCCAATCATCAATATATCGAAACAGGGCGGCCACAGCGCCGGTTGCCGATGCGGCCAGAATCCATATCGAGTGCCGACGAAGCGCGCGCCAAGAGAACAGGCCCTGCCGCAAAGGGGAATTCTTTGATAATATCATCTTGGGCGACGCCCTCGGCAGCGTCTCAGCTGACTGGAGAAAGAGTCATAGAGCAGCGCTGTGGGCTCGCCAGACCCCAGCTCGGGAACGACATTTTTGGCAAGCACGTTAACCAATTCGAGACCCCATTAATCCAAGGAATTGATAATCCAGATCGCCCCTTTTGGACCGATTAGTCCTTACATCATAGCAGGGCACTGCCTCCGCCGCGACATGCTGTCACGCGAATCCCAAATTTTTATGAGAAAGGTTTCTGTATCCGCGGCGATGCTATCCCACGCTGCCAGAGTCAATCAGATGTTTTTATATTTACAGCAGGTTAGCGGCGCAATTATGCTGCTGACAATTAATTATTTGCTTCTCGCAATGTCAAACCTGCTAGATCAGCCTTCAATTCAAATCAAAACAATGTCAAGCTGTCTCAGCGTCGGCTTATGCATTTAAATCCGGTTTATAGAGCCGTTTTACACCGACGCTGTGCTATTGCTGAGCGTTGCGTCGGCATCAACTCGTCAATCGGGGTAAGCAGTGGCCGTGTGACAGGATACTAGCGCTTGACTACGCGACGCGTGATTAAAGCTAGAGTAGTCTGCACATTTCTTAACGAATTAGAGGTACCGATAGCATGATAAAAAGGTTAATTGCGTGCGCTCTAGTGCTGGTTGCCGGCGTTTACATTGGTTTTCAACTGCCAAGAGGCGCAGGTCTTATAGCCGCACTAACGAGCGTTGGCAGCAGTAATGAGTCGAACTATACCGGCTTAAAGTCGAATCAAGCGTTAATCGATTTTAAGGCTATGTTCAACCGCACACATCAGATGGTCCTGAATGAGGCACAGACCCCGCAAGAAGCGATAGAAGGCATGCGTTGGCTACTGCGAGTCATGGCGATGAGCGCCGAAGTCGCCGCTGACGGCAACCCACGGTACCCACATTTTCAGCAAATGGATACGCTGGTGCGCAAGGTCGGTGGCGATAATCCGGACGCTGAGTACTACAATGTTCAGATTGATGGGCAGTACGATTATATTATTACTGGCACACGAGGGACCGTCCCTTATATCGGGTTTACGATCACGGGAGGCAAAGGTATGACCCCGCGCCGCCAAGTGGGCTATATTAATGACCTCGAATTGAACGTCGATGATCAAGGCAACTTCACATTACTGCTGACCAAGGAGAAACCGGATCTTGATGCATATGGTAATTCGGCAGGGCCTGCTAATTGGATACAAATACCCGAAGATGTCTCTGGGATTTTGGTAAGAGAATACATCGCCGATCGCAGCACTGAAATCCTGCCGACACTTTCTATTGACATACTGGGTGAACAGCCCCCATTCGTGCCGCCCACTGATGACGACATTGCCAACGCATTGATCGGAACCAGCTATGCTTTTCTAAAACTTTCAACCCTGCACAAGTACGTGCTTCCGGAATTGTTGGAGGAAAAAAACAGGTTTATCCAAACCACGTCCGAATCACTTGGCGGGGCCATTAGTAGTGCAGATAATTTATACATGGTCGGAAGCTACCAACTAGCGCAAGATGAGGCGTTGATTGTTCGAGTAGAACCACCACAATCGCGTTATTGGAACTTTACGCTGGAATCCCGCTGGCATGAAACAACTGATTATTTGCATCGCCCCGTATCGCTTACGTTAGAGGAGGTGACCTTTGAAGACGATGGTAAGGTTGAATTTGTTATTGCCCATCAAAACCCTGGACATCCAAACTGGTTAGACACCAGTGGCCAGGAATTTGGATTTATGACTTTCCGATGGTTGGGCAGCAAAGGCGATAATATTCCGATGCCGGATGTCGATATAGTGAAGCTAAGTGATTTGTAGATCGTGTCACCTCTAGCTTCGTTGGCCCATAAGCGAGAGGAGACCTGGCGCAGTAGCGCTAGCAGTGAAGCTTTGGCTGAGGGTCAGACTTGGACATTTTCTGCTGCAGCGGGCCCGCATCAGCCCAAAACGTCAGCGTCAGTCTAAAGGCGACCACTGACGGTCCGGATACAACTCGACGACAGGCGCATATAGCCACTCGTCGCGATAAGCTTTGCGAGCGAGGTGTTGCAACAATTTTTCATCATCTAGCGCCCGCGCCTCAATGGCCATGACAAGGCTCTGCTGCGCCTGCGCCACAGCAGTAAAACGGCGGCCCAGTAATTCACCTATCTCTTCACGCTCGGTGTTTTCTAGGATGGCGTTAAACCGCAAACGCCGGTCTAGACATTCTATAAGCCTTGCCGCGTCTAGAGCTCTTGAATGGGCAAATGCATTGTCAACCCGGGGCAAAACATCGCGCCGTAGACTATCGGCGGATGTACTCGCGAGCAGATCGGCCGATGCCGTCGTGGTTGGCATTTCGGGACGCGCGATTCGTATGCCCATCGCATCGGCAATGCCCTCACAGGTGGCACGGTCAGTCACGTACCGATAACAAAGATACCAAGCGAGCGGCTCCTGTGGCGGCGGCTTGGCACACACCGCGTGAATTCCTACCATGCCGCGCACGTTTTGTTGAATCCGGTAGTACTGAGCTGAAAACCGCTGATAAGGTAAACCCGATTCCTGCTCATATAATTTGAACAGCCCATCGAGACCACCACAGGGATTCCAGAACTCCCGCACACAGATATTTCCCAGATCCTCCATCGGGTCGCCCCAGTGACCCCACTCCCAGTCAACGACTACGCTGACTCTATTCTGCTGAAACATAAAATTAACCGGGCCCGTATCGCCCTGAACCAGAGCCATTTGTGGCACCTCTTGCGGCACGTATCGCCGCAACCACTGCACCGCATAGGTCATCAGTGGATCAGTATAATCAGCCAAAAAGCGCTTGAAATTCATTAGTTGCAGATCTAGGTCTCCCAGCGCAAGCTCTGCCGCCGTTTGCGGTTTTGCGCCCAGCACCTTGTTGAGATCAAGCGTGTCGGTATTCAGACGATGCAAGCGTGCAATAATTCTGATGAAGTCCTGCATGATCGCCCGCTGACGCACCGTGTCTTCCAGCGCATCAATATCAGAGCGGCCGCCGTCACGCGCAAGCAAAGCAGCGCAGTGCTCGTCGCTCCAGGCATGCAACTGCGGCACCGGAATATCAGTATCTCCAAGCGCCTGACAAATCATAGCTTCCTTATACAGTGATGTTGTACTTCCTTTAATCGGGTTTCGATCTAAACGGAGAAATCCTTCCGTCACGCTGCCGTTGGGTGCGGTAATGTCAACGACCCACGCTTCACGTCGCGCAAGGTGCCGCTCCAGACGCGTAATAGAGCCACCACCGACTTCCTCTACCCACTCATATAGACCGTGAGGCAAGTTGTGAAAAAAATTATTCATGCTTTAGTACTGCTCTGCTTATCACATAGACTCATTTATAGCCCGATGCGCGTGGCAAGAACAAGCCGTTGAGCCAAAATATGGTGCAGCGACCAGGTTATTAGCCTGACAACTGCCCAAACAGCTCTAACAAGCATCCCAAAGGCAATCGACATCAGATGTAGATCTGTGGATTCTCTGCACAGATTTAATTTTTCACTTGAAGCGCACACCTCGTACATTTGGTATCCTTGTCAGACAAACTCTTGCGCCATCGCAACAAAAAAGACGAAGAAAAAATGATTTTTTTGTTTTTCTGTAATTCTCGCGGGACTCATCTACTTTTTCCCGGTTATCATTCGGCAGGCTCTCTACGGTGCTGGCAATGCGGTGTATGTTTAGGTTTACGGAATGAGGTCTCGCTATTTCTGTTGCCTCCGCTAAGGGCCACGCCCTTGAATTCTTTCAACTAACGTGTGCTTACTATGAAAACGCTTGCCGAACGATTTCCCCGTCCTGATTTAGTCAAAAGAATTAATTTAATGGCCAACACCGTCGGCGGGGCGGCTGAATTAATCAGCCTCGAAGCGAGTGAAATGATTGAGGCCAGCCGTCGTGTTACAGGGTTAGATGATTTTGGTGAACGTATCGATGGCGATTGGCGAGGTCGGCTGGAAGGTTTGGTTGCAAGCCTGAACGCTGAAGCCGATTTAAATGTAATGGGCCGACTGCAAGTGCGACAGGAGATTTTACGCTGCTTACAAAGCCGGTTATATCTCACTAAAAAAATCACCGATCAGCCCGAAATTTTGGGTGAGCAGATTCTTCAGCCGTTTATTATTACTGGAACCGGTCGCTCGGGAACTACGATTACGCTTGAATTGCTCAGCCAAGATACAAACGCACTGGCACCGATCGCATGGAAAGCATTTCATCCCACTGCTGACTTAGGTGATAACGATACCTTGCTTAAGCTTACAGAGTGTGAACAAGACTTGTGGCTGGACATCTGCCCGCAGATGGCCGCTATACACGAGTTGCGTTCGGACATTCCGGATGAGTGCATCGGTGTCCAAAAGCCTTCTTTTGGCGGCATGCTATGGTGGGTGCTTCATGACGTACAAACGTTTCCTATGGATCCAGAAGCTGCGATGAAATACCAAAAAGTCGTTATGCAGGTGATGCAGTTCGAACACAGGAAAAAATATGCTGCTAAAAAAACGCCGCACTGGGTACTAAAAACACCAACATACCTGCCCATGCTTGATCTAGTGTTCTCAATGTATCCCGACGCCTGGATTATTCTGAATCATAGAGACCCGCTCAAAACAGTGCCCTCGGGCATGTCGACCTTCGCCGCTAGTCGATATATGCGCAGCGACAGAGAAGCCTCAGAGCAACTGCTTGAGATTGCCGGCAATGCTAGAAATGACATGATGCTAGACGTACATCGCAAGCGGGAAGCCGGCGACTTGCCAGACCGCTTCATTGATCTCCATTTTAGTGACTTAATGGATGATCCCGTCAAAACATTGGAAGCAGTTTATCGCCAATCCGAAAAGACATTCAGCCAGGATTATCAACACGCGATCACCGACTACCTAACAAGCAAGCCACAAGGGAAGCATGGGAAGCACAAGTACTTGCCCGAAGACTGGGGCATGGACACTGAAACCCTAGAACAGGAAGCAGAAGCTTATATGCACGCCTATCGGGTAAAGAAGGAGTCTTAGATCGTTTCTATCGCAATTGTTGCTTTTCGTGTCGGGAAAAAAGCGGCGCACTCATCCACCGGTGCTGAAGCAAGCCTCAATGTTCGCACCTGTCCTGCACCCGCATCACCTAATGAATATTGACACGGTTTGCGGCAATACTGAAATACCTAGGGCGCTTTAGGGGTGATTATTCTAGCGTTGTTACTTCTTATGCTTCATACGATAAGCTACTAGAAGTGGCAGCAGAATAAGGATTGTCAGCAGCGCCACCAATACCGGCGTTCCCATTCGGTTATGCAGGGTATTGATAACTAATTGCTTAAGATGATTGTAACCTAGGGGTACTGGTAGTACCGAGTTTTCGCGGGTATAGCGTTCATAAGCCGACAACATTTGCTGCAGCCGGACGGGCTGTAAAGAGGATAAGTCTTCGGTTTCACCCGGATCACGCAGGATATTATAGAGATGCCATTGGCCGTCGCTCAGTGGAGTCCGGTGAAATACGATTTTATAATCGCCTTGGAATAGCACTGCATGTCCGGCCAACTCATAGCCCACCGTATCCTCGGGTCCGTAGACACGGTCTGTCTCGTGTCGCAGCAGCGGCCCAAGATCGTGTCCTGTCATCGGCTCCACCGATCTGCCACGGTAGCGACCATCGGGAGGCATGACGCCAGCGAAAGACAGGACGGTAGGCGTAATGTCCGTGACAAAAGAAAAAGCCTGAGTCAACTCACCCTTTACTGGCAGGCTAGCGCCTGCCACGATCAACGGTACACGCATGCCACCCTCTCCGGCATAAAATTTATAATACGCTAACGGACTCACAGCAGCGCTCGCAAAACTGGGGCTGATACTATTGTAACTGCCTTTGAGCCCTAGGCGCTCATAGTCGGTGTGATACCCCATCGCCGCCGGTCCATTTCGCCCCCAAAAGGAATCCTGATCCTGAGGCCCACTGGCCTCAGCGCCATTGTCGGAGGTGAAAATAATAATAGTGTTGTCATAGAGCCCCTGTGCCTTGAGGTAATCTATCAAACGCCCGAGGTTGTAATCCATCGCTTCCACCATTGCTGCATAGACTGCCATCCGTTTCGCCTGATAAAGACGCTGCTTAGCATTCAGGCCGTTCCAGTCAGCGGTCGTCGACATGCGCGCCATATCGCTATCGGCCGGGATGATGCCCAACTCCACGGCCCGCGCCCTGCGCTGCTCGCGCAGCTGGTCCCAGCCGCCGTCGTAGACACCCATGTAGCGATCGATAAATTTTTGCGGCGCCTGCACTGGAATATGCACCGCCTGAAACGGCAGATAGGCAAAAAAGGGACGGCCATCGTCGATATTGCTGGCAATAAACTCGATGGTCGTGTCTACCAGAAAGCGCGAAGAGTAAAAATCCTCGGGCAGTTGATACTCCTTCCCGTCTGCATACCAATTGGCTTTGTCATAAAGCGGCATATAAGGCCTTTGCTCCCAGTTATCGGCGCCTGAATCCGCCAGAGCAACCGTGCGCTCAAAACCCCGCTCGCTGGGCAATTGACCGGGCCCCGTGCCAAGGTGCCACTTACCCGCCATATACGTATGATAGCCCGCTCCCTCCAGCAGGGTGGCCACGGTTACAACGTTACTGCCCAGCACCCCTTGATAGTGGGCATACTGCTGCTGTTGATGGGATGCCAACATCTCTGGAATATTGGGCACACCGGCAACATGCGCATCCACGCCGGTGAGCAACATAGCCCTAGCTGGCGCGCAATTGGCCGCAGTATGATAATTGGTAAAACTAACGCCCTGCTGCGCCAGCGCATCGATAGTGGGCGTGCTAATTTCACTGCCGTAGGCCGCGAGATCGGTAAAGCCCAGATCATCGGCCAGTACCAGTAAGATATTGGGTCGCTCAACCGTCGCTATATTGAGCTGTGCTGTGGGCCGAACCCATTCTTCTGCCAGCGAACCACACGAGGCAAACAGTGCCACTGCCACAATGGCATGGCGAAAAACATAATCAATCGTCATACGCTAAGCTAACTGTGCTAGCCGACGACTCGCAACGAGCAAAATCACCGTGACAACAATCTCCACTCCGATCTGCTGCGGCGCCAGCGCCGCATCATGCACAAGCCAAGCAATGAGACGACCGATGGCAGTGAGCAGAAGTAACATCGCCGGCGGGTAGTACCATACCCGCCGCCCGGTGACCAAGGCAACAAGCATGAGAATGCCTATGGTCAGAAAGAAGCTCGACATATCACCCACCTGCGAACTGAGCCCTAGGCCGTCGCCTAATACCAGTCCGAACTCAGGGGCAATTCCGGCGGGATCCACCAGCCAGCGGAGCCCGGTGACAAGAAACAGTATTGCTGGCAAAAAAACTAGCGCACTCAATATTTTATTCATTACATTATAACTCCGTGTTGCGAAAGTCTTTGACGTCATTTAACTCGCCCGCGTTAATCGCGTCCTTTCAGAACCAGCATCATGCTATGCGCTGTCTCAAGACCAGAGTTTTGATTTTGCCCAGTGACAAATCGCTGCTCATCATCGACAACTACATGAGTCGCCAAAAAATCTCTGAATGCGGTCTGACTCTCAAACGCCGCACCGGCCTTGCGCAGCTCCGTTTCAGGATGCAGCGGCGTAATTTCAATGCCCAGTTCCTTAATTTGTTTATCCGTCACAGCCGTCATTCGGCGCCCAGCAATTAACAGTTCGCCATCGCGACCCTCAGCACTCACCAAGCCCAAGACGCCATGACAGACGCCACCGATAATAGCCTCCTTGTCCCCATAATAGGATTCGCTGATTTGCTCCGCCAACTCAGGCGATTGCGCGAGATCGTAGGCCGCCCCCCATCCACCTGATAGGAATATAATGTCGTACTGATCGATATCCACGTCGGCAATGGGGATTGAGTTTTTAACTTTGGCCTGCGCGATCGGGTCGGTGAGATAACGTTCGTCCTCTGGTGTCTTAATTACGAAGGAGAGCGTCTGCGGATCGATGGGAATTTCCCCACCGATAATGCTGGCCACGTCTATGTCCATGCCTCCGTCAAGGAAAACGTAGTACGGGTGAGTCAACTCAGAAGCAGCCACGCCAGTGGCCGGCCCCTCGATTTCTCCCGGCGCTGCCAGCACGCCATGGCTGGTGGTAATAATCAGGGCACGCTTGCCCGGCAATGCCACCGATGGCCCGTCATACTTGGGGTGCAAACCGGCCTTGTGCACTATCGTCGGTAGTGACAACAGCAAGACTCCTGCCAGAACCAAGAACACAGCCACAACAGAGAGAAACTTCTTCATGTCTTTTCCTTGCTATTTACAACCGCGGATACGGCCGCTTAATATGACACATACTATGACATATTAATTACTGCGCGTATACTCGGCGCCATAACAAACGGCGGTGCATCGCAGTTGGTGAGTTTGAGGCCTTGAACCTGTAAGTGAGCTAATGCTCCCATGACATATATTTAGACTCATCAACCGAGTCGATTTGCTCAGACGTAAGAAATTTTTCCGCATAGCGTAAATAGACCTTACTGCGGATAAACAACTGAAAACAGTCCTTGTCGATATGATTGTCCAAAACCATTTTGTGTAAGATATCGATAGCGGCGCTAACGGATTTTGCTTTTTTATAGGGACGGTCTGAAGCCGTTAGCGCTTCAAATACATCGGCAACCGCTAATATTCTCTCTGGCACACTAAGCGCCTCGCCCGGCAGCCTCCGAGGATAGCCCGATCCGCTCATGGTCTCATGATGCGTGGAGGCGTATCGCGGCACGTTTTTCAGTTCATCTGGAAAAGGCAGACCCTCCAGCATTTTAATCGTCGTGATCATGTGCTCGTTAATCTTAAAGCGATCTTCCTCTGTTAACGTACCACGCGAAATGGACAGATTATATATTTCACCTAGGTTATAAAGGTGCTCAGGGACATCCATATTGATCCCTAGGTGCGACGGATACACCGCTGGACGAATGCGTTTTACGATATGCTCGGGTTTATTACTTAACAATTGCTCGGTCACTGGCACACTGAGTCTTGGCTCCGAAAAACCCAGCTCCTCCGCCGGCGATAGCCCCAATCTATTATCAAAGTTTCGCTGCCAGGTTTTTCGGGAGATATCCAGCAAACGCGCACGTTTGTTATCATCGAGAAATTCGCCACCAACATTACATCCGGCGACAAACGCGAACTCATCTAGCAATTGTTGCCGACCGTTATTCAGCGCAGACACTAGTCGGTCTTGACGCTCCTTTGTTATCGGCTGCGCATTCAGTTGCTGCCAGTATTCAATTTCAGCATCACGCCACAGTACTTCAAAGCGCATCCTAACCTCATGAATCCGATTATAAATAACTTCTAACTTACTACCTTTGTCAACGATATGCTCTGGCACTGTTATTTTTCCGCAATCATGCAACCATGCAGCGACACGATATTCACGCCATTGCTCATCGGTTTCGAGTTCAAAGTCTTTGAAGGGCGGTGCGCTGCTTCTAGAGGCTTGCTCTGCGAGCATAAAAGCCAACTCCGGCACACGCGCACAATGGCCTCCGGTATACGCAGACTTATCATCAATTGCCTCCGCGATCAGTTGGATAAATGCGTCCATCAAGCTGCGCTGGTCACGCTCATAAGTCTGAATAGCAGCTACCATACTCACCATAGACTCTGACAACTCATCTATTTCAAGCACTCTACTATTGACCCGCTTCACCTGCTCATAGTTACGCTCTCGAACCTTGTCGTTTTCAGCAGCTAACTGTCTGATAGGCCGGACAATAGGGCTCGCAAAAAACCACGACATAGGCAGAAGCAGGAACAGAAAGCCAGCAGTAATCGCTACTGATAGCATAACCCTGTCCATCAAGGCTCCAACGACTTCATAAGCGGGCACCAATATGCCAAAAAAATATGGACTTTTGGCCCTCGCCGACAGCGGTTCAGCAAACGCGAAGTAAGGTTGACCGTCATAATCGACCTCCACTAGTTTCTTATGACGCTGTTCATCTCTCGCAATATTCCTCAGAGTCTCTCTCGCCCACTGCTCTGCGTCTGCAGACGCTGGCGTAGACGATGGATCGCCAAACCCCTGGGCCTTCGCACTTGAGGCAACGACCCCCCCATCAGGGGTGTAAATAAAAGATATTGCATCGCTGTTGACAATCTGGCCTCGCAGATAAGCCGACATGCTCGGCAGTGTCATATCAATGCCCAGCACGGTGTCGGTCCCTGCAACTCGCTTAGAGATTGTTTGCCCATAAGTCTGTGACTGAGAAAACGGGTATATGCCTGTGTTCTGTACCCCGCCTAGCTCCATCGCTGCTAGATACCATGGCCGCGTCAAAACATCGAATTCAGTGGGTTCTGAGCGTGTAAACCGCAAGACTAAGTTATTATCGAGATAGTCGTAACGGCGCATCCTCTGCTTCCCCTCCCCTGCCACAGTAACGGCAACCCACCGATCTACCTGGGCAGCAAATAAGGCGCTGCGGACTTCATCGCTACTGTCAAGGTTAATCAATTCGTAAAAACTTCCGTCTCCATGCCCCAAGTAAACACCATAGAATGCAGGGTGCTGCGACAGCGTCATTGCAAATAGGCGTAGCTGTGAAGCACCGGAATTTGCCCCAGCGACTTCGGGATAAAGCGTCAGCAACTCGGCGATGTCTGCCGTTGTGTCGCCAAAACTTACTATTTCTTTGGCCGCGGCCTCAGCCACATTGGCATATAATTGGCCAGCCGCATCCTTTGCCAAACCACTGCCGAAGTAATAATGCAACCCAATGGCCAAAGCCGCGAGCAGCGTAGTCGATAACGTGAATATCGCGACCACCGAAAAACGTATTGATACCCGCTGAGTATCCGATTGTAAGCCCATACATTGTTTGCCCCTGTCGCGATGTCAATAGCTTAACTGTTGTCAGGCGATACCGATACCAGTGGATAAAGCATTGCGGTCACCCAAATAGAAGAACATATGAAACCGCTCTCTGCGTGAAGGCGTCTCGCGCCCTTTTACCAGATCAAGCGCAACTGTTATTCGGCATGGAACCTGCAAAACTAGGGAACATTGGTTTGGCTGAAAGCCATCTATGACGCAGATCTTTCCATATACCGCTATGGACTGGTTTAGGGCGCCACCGATTGCTGCGAGATCGCTAGACCAATCATGGATAGTCACGATCAAAATTATGATGCTCAATACCACACCGATGCAGGCGGCGATCGGTTGGGTGGCTCTTTAGACAACTGCCCCATCACGGCCAACCCCCATCAAGACGACTCTGATAATGTTGGCGAGCTGTGTGCTATCATCAGTTGCTGAAGTTACGCATGAGATTTAACTCGCGATCGCGAAAGCCACGTTTAGCGCTTCAAAGTTCAGACGAAAAGCGGGTGAGTCTCATTTTTCCGGGGACTACTGATAATGTATAAAACGATAGTATCCACCATCATCGCAATAATTGCGGTGAGTTGCGCCGACAACAACTCCAATGAGACCGATTTAAATCAGTCCACCGGGGCCTATGCGGGCTTAACACCGTTGCTGTCTGGTGAAGTTCCGCTTGAGGTTCCACTGCCGCCAGCAGACATCATCGATGACCCTGTCCTTTCAAGACCTTTTTTCGATACTTTCTCATGGCAGTCTTTTATTGCGTTATCTTGGCCTGCTGATCCGTTGAACCGTGGCGTTCCGATAGACCCAGACAATCCTGATAAATTCCGTCAAACGAATACCACCGGCGGACGCGGTGCATCCGTTGTATGGGAAACTTATCGTGAAGGGTTTGAGCTATTTCCCCGCAATAAATCTGTACCGCCTGAATGGAATAGTTCAGACCCAGTTCAGACGCCGGCCGGAGAGATCAGTGGCGATCGGGTGCTGGCTATGGTCACCAAAGGCGGCGTCGTAGGTCAACAGAATCAAGCTTTTAGCGGGCCACTCATCGATCAAAATAGAAACTTCGCTCGCTTTGAGGTGCGCATCAATCAAGTCGAATACGATCAGGTAAGGAATAATCGCTGGTACGACAAGACGACATTAGATGCAGCAATTGCTGATACCGTGGCGGCGCAGATCAGCGAAGGCATCACTAACCCCCAAGGTATTCAATTTGACACAAATTCTTTGGAAATTAAGGCTGCTTGGCGGCAACTTACCGATCAAGATGATAAAAGTCGCTACTATGTCCGCGATGCTCTGATCGCGAATGAGGATGGCTACAATTACACGATTGCAAGAATGGGGCTGGTGGGGCTTCATATCATGCAAAAGACGGCCGCTTTTCCACAATGGATATGGTCCACATTCGAACACGTTGATAACGTGTCTGGATCACACCCCTCTTTCAATAACGGAACCACTGCCCCCCCCAGTCTACTAGCTGACGATGAACCCATAGGCTACAATTATGAGCCTGCCGGCATCGCTCCCCCGTTCCCAGCTCGCGAAACGCGTGAGCCGGTTCAAGTTACTAGGGCTGTTCCGATCCCGACCACGCCCAACAACCCACCGGGGTACTCCACCCAAGAGTTGAATCTGCAATACCGCGCGCTGCTAAAAGGTACAGTGTGGGAGAACTACCAGTTGATCGTTACGCAGTGGCCGCTAGATCCTAGCTTGCCGTCTCCCTATAATCCGCAATTCAATCCAGAAAACTATGACGACACTTTCGCGGGAGATCCCTTTCCCGATTATGCGGCCAACGTGACAATGGAAACTTACTTTCAGAAAAGCAGCAGCTGCATGGAATGCCACTATCACGCCGCAGCATATGGAGTTGATTACAGCTGGGTTTTATTTGACAGAGTTATTAACACTCAGTAAGGCTAGAGTGTTGCTGTTCTGACCACCGCGCTACTATTAATTCTTTACCTAAATATATAAAATCTAAGCGTGAGGCATTAAAAGTAAGCGCAGCATCTGGGCCCGTCAGTTTGCTAACCTCAAATCTTTTTCAGGCTAGCCGCGAATCATAGGGTAGAATATTCAATGAGCGTTATGTCTACAACCAGTGCGATTGATCATGCCATTAGCACTAACTACATGTCGGCCAACGGGTTACGCTTTGAAGTGGATATGTGCGGCGATCAATCCAGTAAGAAGCTGGCAATTTGCCTGCACGGATTTCCTGAACATTCGGTCTCATGGAGAAATCAACTGCCTATGCTTGCGGAGCTGGGTTATAAAGCTTGGGCCCCTAATATGCGTGGCTATGGTAACTCTTCTATCCCACCTGATAAAAAAGATTATGCGATTGAAAATTTGCTTGCTGATATAGCGGGCCTGATCGACGCAGCAGAATGTGATGAGACCGTACTGTTAGCTCATGATTGGGGTGCCGTGATCGCATGGTATTTTGCCATACGAAAGGTCAGACCACTTTCGAAGCTAGTGATTTGCAATGTGCCACACCCTGGCGCAGCTGCGGAGAAAGTAGGCTGGTCGCAGCTAAAGAAATCATGGTACATCTTTTTCTTTCAGATTCCCCGCTTGCCAGAGTGGCTTGCTAATCAGCGAGGTCCTGCAGTGGGACAGGCTATTCAGGCCTCAAGCTCGCGTCCAGAGATGTACTCCAATGATGTCCTAGCACTTTACACGGAAAATGCGGCTCGTCCAGGCAGGCTCAAGGCGATGATTAACTATTACCGTCAGCTGGTCCTCGGCGGCGGTGCCAAGCGTCAGAGAGATTTGGGTTTTCCGATAATAAAAACCCCAACCCTAATGTGCTGGGGAGAGGACGATTTTGCGCTGAACAAGGAAATGACCTTCGGCACTGACAAGTGGGTTACAGACTTCACAATGCGCTATTTGCCTAGAATTTCCCATTGGGTGCAGCAGGATGCGCCGGTTGAAGTCAATGCGATGATTAAGGCGTTTATTCTCGAAGAGCCCGTGCCAGAGATGAGGTGGGAGCCGACGCTGGCAAACCCATCAAGGGAATGTGACACCAAATTCAAAAAAGACGTGACCAGAACCCAGCAGTAAACAGCGGACACCCGTAAGACACTACCCCCGATAGTCACGGCGCACAGTAGACAATAACCAGACATTAGATAGAATGAAAACAGTCAAAAAAAGTGAACTTCCCCAAAAGCAATGTCCCATTTGTCGGCGACCGTTCACCTGGCGTAAAAAATGGGCGAAAGTGTGGGGCGACGTCAAATATTGCTCGGAGCGTTGCCGTCGATCAGCAAAAAATTGACCCCGTCCTGCTAGATCAATATTAGCTAATTAAAAAAAATATGCTAAATTTTTAATCTGAAATCCAAGTTGCGAAGATTGTATGATTACTCGAAAGAATTTAGCTTGCAGCAATAGATGGAGGCCGCGCATAGTCTCCCTAGTGCGAGCCTCACTAGCATTGGCAGCGCCACTCCGAGCGCCAACGAAGCGTGAAAATACGCAGTAACATGGCCGTTAATTTGGTAAGACTATTAGTTTACAACGGCCCTTGCATTTGGATTATACTGGCGCCCTCCTTATGACGCGTGATAAAAATATCGTAACGACAGCAACCGCCAGCCCGACAATTGCCCTGCTCAGTGCCATGGCTGCCAGTGATACTCTGGTATATCTGACTGACTCAGCCGGGCACACGGTTTTTATCAGCGAGCAGCTCAAAGTCTGGCTGCAGAGTGACTCAGAGCTGTTGGCGAGTGAAAGAATAATCCAACAAGCGGGTCGCTATTGGAATGTTCGCCATCATGATTTGCCTGATGGCCAGTTCGCTCGCATTGTATACCCCACAAAACCTGATGACCGAACTCTCCTGGAGAAGAGCCACATTCTCGAAGCACTGGTCGAGGCCGCACCGTTGGCCATCCTGACACTCGACCTCGATATGCGCGTCACCATGTGGAACCCAGCCTGCGAAAAAATTTTTGGCTGGAGCGAAACCGAGGTATTGGGCCAACTTTACCCTCTTGTTCCAGAAAACGAGTGGAGCCGCTTCGAGGTGTTTTACAAAACCGTTATCGAGGGTCAAGGCTTTACTGGCGTTGAAGCCGAACGAAGCCGAAAAGACGGCACCCGCATCTCCATTGCAATCTCTACTGCGCCCATACGAGGGAGCGATAATAAGGTCGTGGGTGCTATGGCTATGCTTGAAGATACCACCGAGCGCAAGCAGCTAGAGGCACGTGTCGAGCAGTCGGCTAGACTCGAATCTATCGGTCGCCTCGCTGGCGGCGTCGCCCATGACTTTAACAACATTCTTACGGTGATTGTCTCCTACGCCGAGACCCTCCTTGAACAGCCCGACGCCGCCGCAGTTTTGCAGGCGGGCGACGCAATACAACAGTCTGCCATGCGAGCCACAACGCTCACACAACAGTTACTCGCATTCTCCAGGCGCCAAGTCATGCGGGTAGAGACCGTCGATCTTAACGCAATCGTCCTCGCAACCGTCAGTATGCTTGACCGCCTTATCGGCACCGACATCATTATTCGTACAGATCTCACCGCGAACGACGCCTGGGTACAAGTAGACCCATCGCTGATCGAGCAAATTATCATGAACTTGGCGACCAATGCGCGCGACGCCATGCCCGATGGAGGGCAGCTAACCCTCTCCACAGTGTGCAAGTACCGTGACGGTGCATCTTGGGCACAGCTTTCGGTCGCAGACACCGGCTGCGGCATGGATCAAGAGACCCTTGCACGCATCTTCGAGCCTTTCTTCACCACTAAGCCAGCAGAAAAAGGCAGCGGCCTCGGGCTGGCGTCTGTTCACGGTATCGTGCACCAAAGCGGTGGTGAGGTGGACGTTGTCAGTGATATCGGCGCCGGCACCATATTTCGCATTACGATTCCTATCAGTGGGGCACCTGCACCACCGCAGAGCGACCTTGATAGCACTGTACCAATTTCCAGTCCCGCCACTATTCTACTCGTCGAAGATAATACACAGATCCGCGAAATGCTCTTTGAGATGCTTGTTAGCAAGGGCCATGAAGTGCTTTTGGCAGGCGATGGCATTGAGGCGCTGCAGCAAGCCGCCACCTACGATGGCAAAATTGACCTCTTGCTCACAGACGTCGTGATGCCCAAGATGAACGGCGGTGAACTGGCCCGGCGACTGCGCATGCTGCGCCCAACAACCAAGATAATATTAATGTCTGGGTACGCCGACGGCGGGGCGGCAAGACAAGGTATGGAAGAGGCAGATCAGTTCCTTCACAAACCCTTTAGATCGTTACAGGTTCATGAGACCATTAGCAGGGCGCTGAACAAAGATGGCGACGCTGTTTGAAAGATTCGCAGCCTATGCGATGTCACTAAGGATGCGCTGGAATAATCTGACTCAGTTCCCCGCGCTGTCGAGGATGGATGTGAATTGTTCAGCAACAGAGGCCAGTTAGGTTTTACAGTAGTCGACGTGTTGTTCACGATTTTCTGAGGCGTTGTTACTCTGATCCATAAGAGAGCAAGCTCATGGCATTTTTTTATTCGTCCTAGATTTTAGTCCAGCGCTACGCGTGTGTAGGGGGCGCTGATGGGGATAACATTGCCACCGACGGTGACCGTGTGCGTAGTGATCAGGTCAATCGACGTGCGACCGGGCTCGAGGGCGATAGAGGCAGTGACGGCACTACCGGTGCCGCTCATCGCAGTCCAGTTGTCTTCAGGAAACAGATCATATAGGTACCAGGATGAACCACCGGGTTTGCGCTCATACATCCAGAAAATGCGGCTATCCTCGGGTACGCCGCCATCCGGGAAAGTCACTGTCATCTCGAGGGTGTCACCGTTGACCACGGTAGAGATTTCGGGTATCTGGAGTCCACCGTCGGCCCCAAACAACTGTTCAGCGAAGAAGGCGGCATCGACACTGTCGTCAGGCGCCTCCGGATGGCCGGCGCGGCCGTGGCCGCCGTTGGGCACGATATAGGTGCGCAGATTAGGGACAATGGTGGCAGTGCCGGGCACATCCTAAGCCACCCAATCGTGAGAGCCAGGCAGGCTAAAGTAATCGACGCCGCGGGCGGCCAGTTGATCCCAGTTCTCGCTCACGTAAATATCGTCCGCCACACGGTCGAAGCTGGCCTGGATCTCGGCTTCAGACCACCCAAGGGCTAGCGCCACGTCCAGTAAGCCGGCGTTGGAGCGGTAGCCTTTGTCATAATAAGACCACGGTTGATCGCCCTATGGCAGGCCTGCAGCGACGGCGGCGTCATAGTCACTGTCGGCTGCCGCAACCTCGGCAAGGGCGAGCGGGTCATTGGTCCGAATCGGCGTAAGGGCCGTAAATGCGACAGTACTTCTTACCGCGGTGATGCGCGCGTCGTGAATAGATGAGACCAGCGGGGTAATGCCGTTCACGGAGCCACCGTGAGCAATGACCGGGCCGGGCAGGAACAAGTCGTCGTCAAACGCCGCGGTAATCGCACGCATCATAATAGCGCCCCAGAAGTAAAACTCCGTATAGCGCCAGTTGAGATCCTCCTGCAGGAAGCGATTACGCAGCGCTGTCAGCGTCGGCAGCGAGGACAACTCCGGATAACTCCCGAGGCTTTTGATCTTGGTCATGACCACCCCGACACCGCCGTCGAGAGCCACCTGCGGACCTGCGGACCTGCGGATATATTCTTATCGCCCTCACCTGTTCCTTCCAGCGCCGAACCGGTGATGACGAAACCCGCTACGGTACCCTGCAGTGGGACAATAAGCCGCACTGGCACTCGAATCTTAACGCCCGGCCACCAGTCATCGACGTGGATATTAATGAGCTTTTGACGCGTCGTACCGCTGACGGTGTCGACGTGCCAGGGCTCGACCACCACCACGTCCAGCGTGCTGGTGTCGGTCAGAGTCGGCATGTAGAAAGGCTCGTCCAGCGTCGGACCAGACAGCTGAGCTTGCGCCCGAGTTCCCGGTGCCACAAGGAGGATAAAAGCAAGCCAGGTAACCACGTTTTTTAGCGTTTTATCTCGCATACAATCCACCGTTTTAAATTACTTCTCTATCGATGCTAGCAATGTCTCATGCAGCATGCACCTAGCCAGTGTCTCTGAGAACATATTTTTTGTCATTTCTTTCAATGCAATCACAGGATCACAATTATTCAAAAATAAAGGCTTGAATTGCTCCATACTAGGCTACGATATTGTTAGTGATCCGACTTTCGGAGTTCTCCCGGCGTCATGCCAAAACGCTTCTTGACTGCTTTACTAAATGATGCGCCCGACGAATAACCCGCTGCCTCGGCTATGCTTGTTACAGGCTCCTGGCTGTCTTGCAATTTTGTTTTGGCACGCAACAGGCGAGTATTGGACAGATAAGCCTTCGGTGTCTCGCCGACCAGTTGCGTAAAACACGCGTTAAAGCGGGTACGACTCATTGCCGCTGCGTCACACAGCGACTCCACCGTCAACGACCCGTCACTCTCGGTATGGATGAGGTTTAAGGCCACACCAATGTGTCGATGTGACAGCGCAGCAAAATAGCCCGCTGGCTGAATAGATCTCTGCATGTGACACCGCAGCAACTGCAGAAAGAGTACCTCTGTCATACGATATTTTATCAATTCTGCCCCAGGCGTCTCTGCCTTATTCTCACTGGCAAGTACACTGATCACGCTTTGTAAAATCTGACGAACGTCTTTTTCCTGCTCGCCGACGTGGATCGCACAGGGTAATTCTTTCAGCAGAGGATGCCGTATAGAGGTATCGTAGGACATTGTTCCACTAAGCCAAAGAACAGACTCTGCCGAGTGCTCATCGGGGCCTCGTTTGGAGAAGTTGACTGCGCCATGCTTAAACACCATTACATCATCGTCTCCCGGCAACTTGATTACGCTCTTGGGGGGCAGCTTCAAGTTTTTTGCTGTGCCACTGATCCTGTGCTCGCCACCGGTAGGAAAAGCAATGACGTCTCCTTCGTCAAGGACCGTTATTTGTGGATTGCCGCTCTGACTCAGATAGCAGCGCCCTTTCATAACCGCGTGGAAGATGCCTTGAGGTCGGTAAAGAACCTGCATGCACCATGGCCCTTCACCGGCGCTGCTAAAATAAGTACTGGCTGACCAGCGAGTCGCTTTTAAAATATCTGATAAAGCATCCATAATCACGATCCTACATCACATTTATTTTTGCCAACACCAACCGCTTGTCATTTAGAAAAAAATGACAATTTTGCGGGCCGGCAAGACATACTGAATACCGTTCGACTAATGCATAATAAGATATACGATAACGCGGCTCTGAGGGATCAGCTCTCTGCCATCTACACCCTTATTCTAAGGAACACTCATGGCGAAAATCAGACTCTACGGCTATTCAACGAGTCCTTTTGTGCGCAAGCTAGCCTGCTGTCTCTATTTTAAGCAACTGCCGTTCGAATTTATAGCTGTCGATCCGACTAACCCCGAGCAGATCGCATTTACCCGCCAGACACAGGTGCCGGTCCTGCAAATCGATGACGAGTGGCGCAATGACTCCACACCCCTGGCCCTGTGGCTGGATGAGCTGTTTCCCACTCAACCGCTGTTTGGTCGCAACGCACGGGAGCGGGACCTGATTTTAAACATGGATAAATGGGTGACGGACAGCCTGATCCTCAGTGCATTCAGGTTTGCACACGAGGGTGAAATGACCGCCAGATTTAGGCAGACGGCCTGGCGGCTGTCAGCGATAGTTAGCAGCCAGACACCGCTGTCGGATGAGGTCCGCAACGCCTGGCCAGAGTTGCTAAAGATGGCACCATTCATCAAGCATATGCTTTGTGATATTGACCAAACTGAATTATTACCCGACATGCAAATGCGGGTAGGCATGGAACTCCTGCGACACTTTAAAGAAGGGCCCTTCTTTGGCGGCCTAGGGCAGCCTTCACTGGTCGACTTCGCCATTTACCCACAAGTGGTATTCAATCACATGGTGGGTATCGAGCAGGACTTAAAAATTGCTGAGATACCGGCGCTGAAGCAGTGGCTGGATAACCTGCGGCAGTATTTGCCAGAGAACCCTCTGCTCGTGCCCGACTTCATGATTGTCAATAACGTGCCACCCGCAACCGTCACACAGCCTGAGGCAAGAAAAGTCGCCATCTAATCCATCACCGTCCCGCTTAATGATCTCTCCGTAGCTGTACTTTAAACCCAGTCTTTTGGCGAACTTCAGGCCCACGGCAACAGCCAAATTCTGGAGCCTCAGTACATTATCGTTTGATTGCCTATTAGTTTTAGCTTCACCCGTATAAGAATATATGCCGCTCATAACAAGTCTAAATAAAGAAGCAATGCCTATCTATTTCTTGAATATCCCCGTGTCTATGCCGTTGATACTCTTGGTATTATTTTCTTTCCAATAGTGGGATATGCCTGATTCGCCATGCCTATCAGCCCACTTGGTCAGTGTCGGTCTCTCCCCCTCTAATCTGAAGTAGGGTACAGCGTAGCCACAGGAGGTCTGCACTAACGCTAGATCCAAAGAAAAAATCTGGCGTGCTCCGGTGTAGGACGGGAACAGTGCTGCTAATTCAGTCCAGCGCTTGTCGCGCGGATGAACCACGGTCGCCTGACCGTACAGACGCATAATCAGAGGCTGCTTGTCAAAAGAACAGAACATAAGGGTCATCCTGCCGTTCTCCAGAACATGCGCGGCGGTCTCGTTGCCACTTCCAGTCAGGTTTAACCACGCAACAGTAGAATCGTCAAGGATGCGAAAACTGTCCAGCCCTTTAGGCGACAGATTGACATAACCCTCGGTACTCGCCGTACCCACGAAGTACAACTGCTGCTTCTGGATAAATGCTTTGTGGGAATGCTCAAGTTTTTCAAATTTCTCAGACATCAAGTTTCTCCAATACACTAAACCAACATTTTCTCTGAGACGATATGCTATTCAAATCTCTACATTGACAGGTATCGCCTCAGAGAGACGAACCAATAGATCGCCCAAAATATTCCACCCCTCTGGCACACCTGGGTTATGCTTGAACGCAACGCAGGCATTATCAGCACAAGGCCGCCATTTCTACCATCATGCGGGCGGATTGCAGAAATCTCCATAAAATTAATATCCTCAAGACCAACACAGTGCTCTGGCTTAGGTCTTTACAAGATGATTATTTGATAGCGAGACTAGTATTGCACAATAGGTGCTCGACCTCGCCAGGTGTCATCGTCAAGCATCGCCACCATGGCATGCGCACAGTCGGCAAAGGTAATACTGGATAAGCCATTGAAGGCGTCATAGCCTAATCGATATTGACCCGTCCTTATTCCAGATTTCATCTGCAACGGTCGCACTCCCATCCAACAGAGATCCGCGTTCTCATCTAAAATCGCTTACTGATGTTCTTTGTCTATGTGCCGATGTCGAAGAAAGGTCTCTGAAAACCAGCGTACAAACCGGGCCCCGAACGTCACAATATCGTCTGTTCGAATATTACTCCCACCGCCGCACCAGATGAATCTCAGACTGTGATAGTCCCGCATTACCGTTAAAATATGACGCGTAACATCTGTGCACAAATCAGGAGGCGAGGTTTTCTCATCAACGCCAATCGCAAATAAAATAGCGTCTGTTTCAGAGGGGATAGCACGCGCAACATCCCCCGCTATCAAGCCATCACCCTTAACGACGGTAATGGCATCTCGTAACTCTTCAGGTAGCTTTTCTGGACTACGCACCAGCACGGTTATGTCATGACCGGCCTGAAGGCATTGATCAAGGCATTCCCTACCCAGATCACCCGTGGCACCAAAGATAGACACTTTCATATCAATATACCTCCTACATAACATTTCAACAGCACTACAACACTATAGTGTGACCAACAGCCGCGGGACACGACTTGACAGCATACTGCAGCGCTATACTATGGTGTCGTGAAAACATCTTTGGCGCAGTTTCTCACCCTCTGCAGCGCAGAGCAAAGCAGTAGCAACGGCTATTTCTAATTATCACCTTTGTCTTTCGATTAGTCGTTGAATCTCAAATCAGGAAAAATTCCATGCCTAAATTTCCAAGACTCTGTAAAGGCTTTTTAATTTTGCCGCTGTTTGTACTGCTTTTAGCGTGCGAGACAGAACAGGCCACAGATACTTTAATAGGCGCTCAGGGCAATACACGAGCAACCGAGACCACTATCCTTGCTAACGCCCAAGTTCGAAAAGAATTGAATCTCAGTGACCAGACGGATTTCGATGATGCAAGCCGAGGGCTAATCGCCACTCCAACATCGCTAAGGATACCGGGTCCCGAAGGCTCTCCTGTCTGGGACATGCCGTCTTACGATTTTATACAAGGTGATGCTCCGGACACCGTCAATCCTAGTCTTTGGCGGCAGGCCACACTGAATAATAATCATGGACTATTCGAGGTCACTGATGGCGTCTATCAGTTACGTGGCTTCGATCTTTCTAATATGACGATTATAGAGGGACAAACCGGATGGATCATAGTAGACCCGCTGACTTCCAAGGAAACTGCCGCAGCCGCAATTGCTTTTGCCCGGGAGCACCTCGGGAATGAGCCCGTTTCAGCGGTCATTTTTACTCACTCTCACATAGACCACTTCGGCGGGGTACTGTCGGTTCTGGACGCTGGAAAAAACATTGAAATTTTTGCTCCCGCTGGATTCATGGAGGAGGCTACCAGCGAAAACGTGATCGCAGGCAGCACCATGAGCCGGCGCTCTATGTATATGTACGGTAGCCAGCTAGAGCACTCTGAAAAAGGCCACATTGGCTCTGGATTAGGGAAAGGCCCTGCCTTTGGCAGCCCGGGCATAGCTGAGCCTACCCATATTATTGATACCACAGGGGAGTCGATCCTCATTGATGGGGTTGAATTCATTTTCCAAAATGCGGCGGGCTCCGAGGCACCGGCCGAACTGACATTTTATCTACCAAAATTGAAAGCCTTCTGCGGCGCTGAAGTGGTATCTCGTAACATGCATAACCTATATACCTTGCGTGGCGCTAAAGTGCGTGATGCTCGAAAGTGGAGCCACTATATAAACGAAGCCATCGAATTATTTCCGGATACCGAGGTCTATTTCGCGAGTCATCACTGGCCGCTATGGGGCAATGAGGAGATCGTCGATTTCCTAAAAAAACAACGCGATATGTACCGATACATTCACGATCAAACGCTACGCCTTGCCGCCAATGGTCATACGCCGAGAGAAATCGCCGATTTACTGGAAATGCCCGACGCTTTGCGAAGTAGCTTTTCCAATCGCGGCTATTACGGCACGTTAAAGCACAACGCAAAAGCTGTATATCAGATGTATTTTGGCTGGTATGACGGCAACCCCGCCAACCTCGATCCCTTGCCAGCGCAAATGTCAGCAGAGCGCTATGTGGTCATGATGGGCGGCAGTGACGCCATCATGAGTCAAGCTCGAGCAGACTTCGCCAAAGGCGAGTATCGTTGGGTTGCAGAGTTACTCAACCATCTAGTGTTTGCCGAACCGGACAATGAAGCCGCCAAGGATTTATTAGCCCAAACGTATGATCAGATGGCCTATATGGCTGAGTCAGGACCGTGGCGTGATGTCTATCTGACAGGCGCCCTAGAACTGAGGCAGGGCGCCCCCACTGAAGGCGTTGACCTCTCGAACGCTATTGACCTGATAGATGAGACGCCTGTCGATCAATTTTTCGAGGCTATGGCAGTGATGCTAAACGGCCCTAAAGCAGACGGCAAAACCTTCGTTTTAAATATAAACTTTACCGACCTAAACGAGAACTATGTCCTAGAGCTGGAAAACTCAGTCCTCCATCAGCGCAAAGGTCGTCTTTCCTCTGATGCGGACGCTACCATCCACATAACGCATCCACTGTTTGTAACGATGCTAACGGGTGGTGCAGGTGCAAGCGATATTTTATTTTCAGACGACATCTCTATTGAGGGTAGTAAAGTAGGGTTGGTAAGGTTTCTCGCCCTGCTAGATCAGCCACCGACCTCATTCAATATTGTGACGCCTTAATAATATGACCTCGAATCTAACAGTACATCCATGGAAAAGCTCTGACAGCGATTTCGATCGACGAACAACTCCTCGTCTGCCGCGGCCTGCGGTGCTATTTCACGAATAACGTCACTAAACAAATAGTCTTCAAGACGTTCGAAACGAAGCTCGGATATATTATCGGCATCGAAAGAGTTGACGCGCAATAGCACCGCAAGCTCACGCCCACCTTCCGCATCTAGATAATTTTGGTAATAGTCGGCTAGTGGTGTAGCAATACCAAATAAATAGTGCGTATGTGTATAATAATCTAGATAATCGGCCCTGCTATAATCAGGGCGTCGAAACATAAGGTAGTGATACCTCAGTAGCTTTTTCCCTGATTCCTGAAAAGTGCGTTGATGTCCGAATACCAAAAAAGACTGCTCTCTATCAGCCAAACCGAGCATCAACGAAGTAGCCTCCCGTAATTCAAAGTGCAACGGCTTAACAGGCTGCCCAAGCGGGAATACAATCTCAACAACAAGATCAAGCTTGGCCAAAAAATCACTATTAGCAGGAACCGCCAAAAGGTCACCAGAGCGCGGACTCATGACTGCCATATGCAGTCCGTGTCTTTCAAACAGCCCGTCGGACGCAAGCCCCAAAGCAGCCTTCAGCAGCGCCTGCGACTGGTCCAAGTGCGCATGCAGGTAAAAAACAATTTTTGACATCAGATTGACCTCACAAATAACTAACAAAATATGAGCAGCGATCGAGACAACAAGCTTAGTGGTAACAATTAAAACATCGCAGCGGTGCTACGGATCGCAATAAATAAGCTCTGGGTCACTGTCTGCCAGAACAGTATTGGGCATTAATTTTTCTCCCACATAAAAAACTACAGCCTCAGCAGTACCACCGATGGCCGTTCCACGATGAACAGTTTTCATAACCTCAACCAATGAGTCGCCTTGATTGAATCTCATCTTATTTCCGGCCTTTGTTTCGACCTCAAGACTTCCTTTGAGGATATAACCTAGAGTCGGAACTGGATGACAATGAAATTGCGTGACTTCACCTTCTTTGATTTTTAGTATTACCGACGTTATCTCGGGCTCACCTTGCGGGTAGACGATTTTATCTCCTTCCCATGTGGTCAATGTCCTCAAAACGGTCTCACCATAGGCAGAAAAACTAAACCCACATAGAAAAAACAGAGCAACTATTGCGCGAATTTTCATACGTTATTCCCCAATAAAATTTCATATTCCCTATTGAAAAATTAGTACGTTAATACGAGAACCTCAGTTTTTAAGCACTGTAGATTACACTTCACTTCTGATGTCACACGTGGATCCAGACCACGGTGGTTTTCATGGGCGTGAATACATATAAAGACTCGACTTTGTCCCTAGCGCATGGCGTTCTGCGTAAAAACTTGAGCGATGACTGAACCGATGGGGCTTTGCGGCAGCAGTTGACGGGAATTTTTGCGGCTAAGCCACTCCAGCAGCAGTGCGCGGCAAGGCTTTTAACAATGTGTTTTAGTGTAATCCCGTGCAGAGGGTTAGCAGACTGCTCAGTAGTCATGCCGCCAACACGCCTTTATCAAGTCGCCTACTCATAATGCACGATCCTCCGCTCTTTTTACGCGAACTTTGCTGTTACCGATAATTTTGCTATTCATAGCCTTCATTGCAACTTTAGCTTCTGCTGCCTTCGGCATCTGCACAAAACCAAATCCTTTAGATATACCGAGAGCTTTATCCATAACAAGGTCACAGGATTGGACCAAGCCATACTCTTCAAACAACAGTTTTATTTCTGCTTCGGTGGTACTGCGATCAAGATTTCTAATAATCAGCTTCATAAAACAGCGTCCTTTTTAAGCGCCTCGTCGGCGTCACAACGGCCAAATTTTCTGCATGACACGCAATGCCATGCTCTTAGTGAGCACGCCCCCAAAGCCTAAGCCAGCTAGCACAACCATGTCACCGGAAACTGCTTCATCACTAATGCTCACACCAGTTAGACGGTTTCATTCTCGTCGTACACGGCGACAGACACATAACCCATCGCATCAACACGAATGCAAAACATGATGGGCCTGCAGCACACTTGGCAATCCTCAATATACTGGTGGCCAGCTTCTTGTTGGTCTATCAGGACTTTGATCGATTCTCCACAGTAAGGGCAACTGACAACTTCTTCTAGCAGCGAATCCATTATGTAAACGCCAGCGTTCTAGCGCGCAGCGAGATAAACTTTTTTGATGTGATTGTCTGCATAAGTGTGACCCATCTTTTAGTGCACAGTAAGCTTGCTAATAACGGCGCAGCAATGCGCGGCGGGAGACACGGCACCAGAAGGGCTCACTCCGCTTGAGCCTCTTAATCCCGTAGGCTTTTATAGTTACTTTTTTGTGTATGTTGTCGGCTTATCTGTAACTACGCAATCTTTTTACTCGTTGTCAAACCTCAGGGCTTATCGTCTGATCCACTCAAGAGCTATCGACCCATGTTCTTTGTCTTCGGCTCTATTGTGCACCAGTATTCACTCCAGTTCTGCATTTTTGCATGCATAAGCTTTATAACTGTCCCTGTTTGCCGCCTCGAACTCTTCCATTAACTGGGTAGTCGCTCTGCGCATATCTCTGACTTTGTCGGCAAGCTCAACTATTGGCTCATGATAGCCTCCATTCGATATATTTCTCTCCGTAAGAAAAAGTAATGAATTTAACTCAAACAAGAAAAATCAAGCATTGGCAAATATTTTCCGCTATAGCACCAAACACGCAACACTCACTTACGAGTTAGTGTCTCCGGCGAATAGTTTTTATTACTTCCAGCCATGAAGCCACTTATTGGTGTCTTCTAACTCATGCCACTGTATAGAGGTCGCTCGACTAGAGATAACAGCCTCTATGGTACAAACAAGAACATCTCCTTCTTCATTAAACTCGACTTCGGTTACTAGGAAATGCTTTTCCTTTTTCCTAGGGCTCACAGCCGTCCATTTACTATTGAGTAATTTCCGAGGGTTAATTGTCTTCACCTCAATCCCTTAATTTACGCGTTAGCAACATGAAATTAAAAAGCAATCCGCGCCATCAGATAAGGTCAATCTGTCTCACAGGCGATTGTTACCGCACGGCATGCATCCGGCCTGCTAGGACCAAAGCCGGCTGATGACTCCTAGAACTGCACCGAAGCGCCCGGCCCTAAAGGTTGTCCATAGCTGAATTCTACAAAATGTCCGTCTGGGTCTTTGATGCCACAGTAATAGCCGACTGGATATGGCTCGTCTCTGGGTGGCCACTCCAAAATTCCTTCTATTTTTGCGCGCTCAGCGACAGTATCTACTGCATCGCGACTCTCCATGGCAAAACCTAGATGAGAAAAATCTTCAGCCGATTGCGCTCTCCCAGGACCATTTGGTATCAGCACTAGGATAAAATTTTGCTCGTTTTTCTTCTCGGCAAGCCACACCACACGCTTGCTGCCCGAAATGCGGTCGTGAACCAAATGCATGTCAGCATATGATGCGTAAAAATCTATACAGGCCTCTATATCTCTCACATGCAGGGCAAGGTGTGTCAACGCAACTGTCATCTTTTATTCCTTGCAGTATGCATCGAACTGTTCGGAATTATTCTCAAAGCCCTCGCTCTCCGCCAGTTCCCAGGGTCGTTCACATTGGTTAGACCGACCGCACCATAAATAACCCGCCGAACCAATACAGCCATGTATATCTCGATCTGAACCCAGCACAGTGTCGTCGTCAGAACTGACACCGTCACTGAAGGAGCAACCAGTAAGACAAGCGATCAAAACGATCTGCAGTACAGCTGATTTTTTCATCGAGAATTTCTCTTGCGAAGCTGGAGTATAACATCTAAAGATAGCCGTAACTCGCACAGCACCATGTATCGCCGCATTCAACGTATAATGTTTCATACTTGCTTCTCGAAAACCACCTTCAATGATACTTTTTCAACATTCCTTGCCAGCCAGGTTTGCCTAGAACTTTAGTTCGCACTGGCAAGACATTTCTTTACCGTAGCGTTAAAATCAACGCTACTAAAGCTACAGCCTGCACAATAACTGATGATCTAAGGATTAAAAAGCTCGATATTATGGTTCAATACGCAATAATAGCGTAAAGCTTAAGCCCAACTCACATGACAGTTTGGGTGGCGGATTAGAACCCATTTATCGTCAGATGCATTGGCGCCTGCCTGCGGTAGGGTTAGCAAGGTAAAATCATAACTAGAGAGGTAAGCCCTGTGTTTAGATGCGTGAGAATATGGACTGGCGACAATAAGAACTCTCAGTTCGAAGAAGGCATAATCGAAGTCGGTCCCGCCACCGGCGGCGATCTTTTCAGCGACGATTCGCTGGTCACAACCACGTCTTTCCGTGAGACGAAGCCCGGGGGCACCCTAGCATGGCATACGGCCCCAGTGAGACAACTAGTTATCACACTGAGTGGGACGCTGGAATTTGAGACCCGAGAGGGGCAACGTTTTCAGCTAACAACCGGGGATATACTCCTAGCCGAGGATACTGCAGGTGGTGGTCATTCTTGGAGGATCATCGACGATCAGCCCTGGCGCCGCGTTTATGTCGTGTTAGCATCGGATGCGCAAGTACCCTTTAAGCCTTTAAAATAACTTTCTATATTTGCATTCCACCTACGCAGACCAAACCAGTACAAGATTAGGGAGAGAGATTAATGAACGAAGATGCAGTTTCAGAAGAAATCGATGTAGCCCTGATCGGCGCAGGCATCATGAGCACTACGCTTGGCGTTTTTTTAAAAGAGTTACAGCCCCACCTAAAGATTGAGATTCTCGAACAGTTACCAGGCGAAGCCCAAGAGAGTTCAGGGGCTTGGAACAATGCGGGCACAGGGCACGCCGCTAACTGCGAGTTGAATTACACACCAATGGATGCCGATGGCAACATCGACATTGCAAGGGCGCTCGACGTTAACGTCGAATTTGATATGTCGCTGCAGTTTTGGTCGTATCTAGTTAAGAAGGGTGCGATACCGCGACCCAGCGAGTTCATTCAGCCCGTGCCCCATATGAGTTTTGTTATGGGTGAAGAGAACCAGGCGTTTCTCAAGAAACGTCATGCGGCGATGAGCAGCCATCATTGTTATCACGGCCAGGAATATTCTGAAGATCACGCGAAGATCGCGGAATGGACACCCCTGATTATGGCGGGACGCGACCCGCGGCAACCGGTAGCGGCAACCCGCACAGCAACAGGCACTGACGTCAATTATGGCGCGCTCACTTCCAGCCTGCTGCGCTACCTCAAGACGCAAGAGGATTTCGTTGTTCGCTTCTCGCAGTCAGTTGTAGATCTGGAGCGGCGCGCAGACGGAGGGTGGCGGCTTTTCATTAAAGACGAAATAACCGGCGCGCGACGTATCGTGAATGCGAAATACGTGTTCCTCGGAGCAGGCGGAGGCGCACTGCCGCTGTTGCAGAAGTCAGGCATCCCAGAATCCAAAGGTTATGCTGGCTTCCCAGTAAGCGGGCTTTGGCTGCGCTGCGGCAACCCAGAAGTAGCTGATCAACACAGCGCTAAGGTCTACGGCTTGGCTGCCAAAGGCTCTCCTCCTATGTCAGTTCCTCATCTAGACACCCGTATCATAGACGAAAAGCGCTGGTTACTGTTCGGGCCCTACGCAGGATTCTCGACCCGATTCCTCAAAAACGGTTCGCTCTTTGATCTGCCAAAGTCGGTGCGTTTAGACAATATTCTGCCGCTCCTTGCGGTAGCACGCGACAATTTTCCGCTTGAGGAATACTTGGTGGGCCAGGTATTACAAAGCGCTTCTCATCGCTTCGATTCTCTGCGTGAATTCTACCCACAGACGAATACTGCAGATTGGGAAGTTGTCGTCGCTGGCCAACGCGTGCAAATCATTCGAAAGGACAAGGCGCATACTGGAAAGCTCGAGTTCGGCACCGAAATCGTTCATTCTGCTGACTCTTCGATAGTGGCTGTATTAGGCGCATCGCCAGGAGCTTCGACCGCCGTCTCGATCATGGTCCATATGCTTGAAAACTGCTTCCACGAGCACCTCGTTGGCCATTGGGTGCCAAAATTAAAAGAAATGATTCCCTCCTACGGCGGCGACTTGAAGACAGATGCAGCCTTATCTGCGCATGTTCGCGCGGATACCGCTGAAACGTTGAACTTGCACAAACAGTAAAGATAAACGCGACGATAATACCGAGGTATATTGAAGACAGGCAAAAAATGGGCACAAGCCGAGGTGACACTAAAATCTCAGCTGAAATATGAAAATCAACCACAGGATTGTGCCCTTAAGGCCGAGTTAAGTCAGAAAGTCGTCATTATTACTTCATGCGACGTTATTTAGCGTCTGTTCGAGACAAGAACTTACGATCTTCCACACTTACTTTTATTTTATCGCCAACAGAAATGTACTCCGGCACTTGCACTGTTAAACCAGTCGACAGTAGTGCAGGCTTCGTTCTTGACGTCGCAGAGCCCCCCTTGATTGACGGGTCAGTCTCGATCACTTCAAGGTCAACATTAGACGGCAAATCAAGCGCTACTGGCCTATCATCCACCATAATCACATGAACGCCACCTGTAGTCTCGTTGATAAAGAGGACTTGATCGACGATGGACTCCTTGTTCAAACTATATGGCGTATAATCGCCCGTATCCATAAAAATATATTCATTGCCGTCGACATAGGACAGCATGACAGGCTTTCGTATAAGATCAGCTAAATTCAAAATATCTGAATCCTTAAAGGTCTCATCAACTTTATTTTGAGTGACGACATCATACATCCGCATACGGTAAATACTGCCCCCTGCACGACCTTGCGGAACAGAACGCTCAATATCGCTGACCATATAGGTTTTACCGTTATACTCGACGGCCGCGCCTTTTTTGACTTCACTTGCCTTTGGCATTTTCTTTAGTCCTAGGTTTTGGAAAACTTTAAATCTCTATACGTCTGGCGATACACGCATTCTCTCAAGAAGCGGCGTCTGCAATGCGATCCTGCACACTGGTAAGCTGCGCACGATCTGCACGCTGTTCCTCGACTGGTGCCTTTTCCAGTACGTCGCCCTCCATAAGCGGCTGCCGAAAGCCCGTATAGACAACCTTGCGCGGGCGGGCGATGGGCGGATACGCGCGATGAAGAGTATCACTGCAATGTACCGTTAGGTCGCCCGTTTGCGTGGCCAACTTTATCACCGGCAAATCGAGACTAACGTCTTTACCTGCGGTCTGAACATTAGCGCGATGTGAACCCGGGACAATGCCAAGTGCACCGCTGAGTTCGTCCGCGCCGGTAACAGAAATGCCGATCGAGAGACCATTACAATAATAAGAGTGTTGTCCTTGTCCACAGTCCTTATGCCAGGGGAGGTCTGAAAGACCAGTTTTGATGTCCAAAGGCTTGATCAGACCCTCGGCACCCAGCCAACCAGCGCCGTCGACGTTACCACAAAGGTTGTCCCCTGTGATCGTCGCAAGCCATGATAGCCGGTCGTCCTGAAGCAGCGTGCGCAGCGCGGCAGATTGTTCTTGGAAAAACAGGACACGCACTGCCTGCTGCACACCTTTGGAGTCCCCCGCCCACCATGATGCACCGTCATCTTGGCGCGCGCGCCCAAGGGCAACGTCAAGGTCAGCCGATACAGCGGCCATCTCTGCCTCTGTAAACACACTACGCAGATGTAAAAACCCAGCTTGGTGAAGAAAGTGAGAGATTTCATCGCGATCATCATCGCGTTCGAACGCTCGGCTAAGGTCAAGTCCTTTGCCGTCTTGATCGGTCAACGTGATGGCGCCAGCCTCGTGGACAGGGCGGCCGTCAAATAGTGCACGGAGCACCGGCTCCCAGCCAATCCAGTGTTCAAAGCTGCCCTGAGTCATCTTAACGCGGGAATTCATGGCCAGTCCCATTGTCGTGGTCCAGTCCTGAACGAGATCTGACAGAGCACTGTAATCCAGTTTTGCGGTTGCACTGTCAGATGCATGACCCGCTTCGAGACGCATCGCGCCGCTCCGTTCGCATAAGGTGACAGTCCGATCACCGACGCTGAGCGTCAGGGCTGGCAGATTTTTGTAACGCAGGCCGCGAGCAGCGAGCTCCGCATTATGAGACAATGCCTCAGGAATCAGCGAGTCAAAAATTGCGTCTCGGTCGAGTTGTTTTCGATCAAGATGGCGGCGAGTGCGGCAATCGATAGACATGGAATAACTCCTTATTTTACTCCCCTGCGAAAGCATCACGAACGATGCCGCTAGAAGATGCCTGCATGGTTAGCTACTCTTGCCAGCTGCCGCGCCTGCGGGTTAAATGCATTATTAATGTGTCGATAGAGATTGGCATTTTTATGCATCGTTTATAACTTTACCCCAAAATAATTTAATACGGCTAGCATTAATAAGTAAGACAAGCTTGTAATCCCGATTGATATTGCTATGGCCCAGTAAAAATGCAATTCAAGTTTCAGTAAAATCGGCAGCGTTAAAAATAATGCTAACGAGGGTAACACTAACCAAAAAATACTAGATGACAGGGTGCTTACTTTTGTTGCATCACCCGTATCGATGTACAGCCAGAACATCGCCAATACCGAAACAAGCGGAACAGAGGCCAAGACTGCACCGATAAAAGAGTTTCTCTTAGAGATCTCCGAAATCGCGACGATAAGAATAGTGGTAATCGCAATTTTTAGTATGTAATAAATCAATTCATCGCCTCCTCAGCTAAGATGCACAGCGCTTGGAACAGTCGAGCCTTGCAACGGTCTGGCCATTGCGTGAGTTAGGGCACAGACGAAGTATATGGGAGCCTATTTTTTCATGCAAAATGGTCATTAGAGTGGCCTTCCTCAAGGGTGTGTGATGCGCTTTTGTCTCAAATAGTCGGAGGTTGGGCGATTCGATAGCAAATTTAATCCAATCTATTTGACAGGCTGAATAATACTGTATATTTATACAGTATTATGCCAAGCTACGCCGAACTTCACTGCCTTAGCTGTTACAGCTTCCTTCGCAGCGCCTCTCAGCCCCACGAATTGGTGGAACGCGCCGCTGCGCTAGGCTATCGCGCGCTAGCGCTCACGGATGAGTGCTCCTTTGCAGGGGTAGTCAAGGCCCATGTGGCCGCAAAGGAAGCTGGCATCCATCTCATCATCGGCAGCGAACTAACGCTGGAGGAAGGCATTCGATTGGTAGCACTAGTACCTAGTCGGAGCGCTTACAGCGAATTGTCTGGCCTGATCAGCATGGCCCGCAGGCGCAGTCCCAAGGGAGAATACCGCGTTACCTTACGCGATGTAATATTTCACCTCAAACGCTGCCTCCTGATCTGGCTGCCTCAAACAGATGATGAAAACAGTTGCGCCTATGGCCTGCAACTCAAGCGGCTGTGCAAGGATCGCCTATGGCTTGGCGTTACTCATCTACTGGGTAACAATGAAATACAGCGATACCTTCAACTACGGCAGCTCGCTCAGGAATTGGACATCCCGATGCTAGCCTGCGGCGATGTGCGCATGCACACCGCCAAGCGTAAACCTCTACATGACGTGTTTACCGCGCTATATCACAACACTAGCATCGCTCAATTGGGCCGGCGACGCCTTAGCAATAGTCAACAACACCTTCGCACTATCGACAAATTACAATGGCTCTACCCCCCTGCACTACTGGAACAAACTCTACACGTTGCCAGCCTCTGCAATTTCAGCCTGGATGAATTGCGTTATGAATACCCCGAAGAGGTTGCGCCACTGGGTTACAGCGCTAATCAATACCTGCGCGAGCTGGTGGCGACAGGCTCAAATGATCGCTGGCCACAAGGTATTCCCACAGAAATACAGCAGAATATTGATAAGGAACTGGCGCTAATAGAGGAACTGCACTATGAATACTATTTCCTTACGGTGTACGACATCGTGCGCTTTGCTCGCTCACGCGACATCTTGTGTCAAGGCCGGGGGTCAGCCGCTAACTCGGTGGTGTGCTACTGCTTATTTATTACGGAGGTGTCGCCTGAGCAGATATCGTTACTGTTCGAGCGCTTTATCTCCAGAGAAAGAGACGAACCACCGGATATCGACGTGGATTTTGAGCATGAACGGCGAGAGGAGGTGATTCAGTATATCTATGACAAGTACTCCCGCAAGCGTGCCGCATTGGCCGCCACGGTCATCACCTACCACTCACGCAGCGCGGTGCGGGATGTGGGCAAAGCACTGGGACTGGATCCAGTGTTCGTAAACGATCTAGCAAAATCTATGGCGTGGTGGGACCGCTCGGCAGATCTCAATAAACGATTTGAAGAGCAAGGTGTAGCCAGCCACAGCCATCAGGCGGAACTGTTTTATTCACTAGTACAACAAATCTTAGGCTTCCCCCGGCATCTGTCCCAGCATGTGGGTGGCTTTGTTATCACTCGCAGCCCTATATCGACGCTAGTCCCCGTGGAGAATGCCAGTATGGCAGACCGCACTATTATCCAGTGGGACAAAGAAGATATTGAGTCTATGGGATTACTCAAGGTGGACATTCTAGCCTTGGGCATGTTGTCTGCCATTCGTAAGAGCCTACAGATGGTGCAGCGCTACTCTCCCACCATTAGAACAGTCAGTGACATTCCCAAAGACGATCAGTCCACTTATCGTATGCTACAAATTGCCGACACCATTGGCGTATTCCAGATCGAATCGCGGGCGCAAATGTCCATGCTACCGCGACTCAAGCCGGAGTGTTTCTACGACCTAGTCATTCAAGTCGCCATTGTTCGACCTGGTCCTATTCAAGGCGATATGGTGCATCCATACCTGCGACGAAAACAGGGGCTGGAATTGCCTACCTACCCCGACGATGCCATCAAAGAAGTACTAGAACGAACACTCGGCGTGCCTATTTTTCAGGAGCAGGTAATCAAGCTCGCGATGGTGGCGGCAGGTTTCTCCGGTGGCGAAGCCGATCAATTACGCCGCGCCATTACCAGCTGGGGGAGAAACAGCAAACTGCTTACCTTCGAGAAACAGCTTACACAAGGCATGATCGAACGCGGCTACAACGAAGGTTTTGCACGGCGCTTATTCGAGCAAATCAAGGGATTTGGGGGTTATGGTTTTCCCGAGTCACACTCCGCCAGCTTTGCACTTCTGGCGTATATTTCCGCATGGCTCAAATGCCATCACCCCGCCGCATTTATCGCAGGCCTACTCAACAGCCAGCCTATGGGTTTTTACAGTCCTTCACAGTTGATTCAGGATGCCCGCCGCCACGGCGTCACCGTATTATCTATCGACGTCAACCATAGCGACTGGGATCACCAGTTGCTAAAGAACCGTTTTGCACATCAGAGTCAACCAGCACTGAGGCTGGGCTTGCGCTTAGTCAGGGGGTTAAGTCGGCAAGGCGCGCAGAGAGTAATAGAAGCACGACAACGCAACCCTTTCCGTCAGATCAGCCATTTGCGCCAATGGGCCGCCCTAAATAAACGCGACATGGAGGCACTAGCGGATGCAGATGCCCTACAATCGCTGAGCGGACATCGGCATCAGTCTCAGTGGCAAATCATGGCTCTGGAACAACCTAAACCCTTATTACGTGATGAACAGTACCAGAACGCCAGTTACTTCGACGATGGCGTGCAGTTACCGGCGCCAAAGATAGCGGAAGAAGTCCTCTCGGACTACCGCGCCACAGGCCTCACCTTGAGGGCCCATCCATTAAGCTTGTTGCGCGACCGCGCTCCCTTTAACCGCTGTAAGCGCCACACCGATCTGGCATCTATGGGACATAAGCGCTTCGTGCGTATTGCTGGACTCGTCACCTGTCGCCAGCGTCCGGGAACTGCTTCAGGCGTTTTATTTCTGACCCTAGAAGATGAAACTGGCAATAGCAATATCGTCGTGTGGGAGCGAACGCAACAACACTTCCGCCAAGCGTTGATGAACGGTAAACTTTTACTGGTAAAAGGCATTGTGGAAACCAAAGATAACGTGATCCATGTGATTGCAGGCGCTCTATATGATTATTCTCATGAGTTGGCTAATTTGTCCACACAGTCACATGACTTTCAGTAAGGTGCTGGGCTCTGCCTATTAACGCATTACAATGTTCGGAGCCAGACAATGAATACTGGGGGCAAAACCCACCAACTCGCTGCACATCTTCAGCTACGCGACTTCACTGTATTGCGGGCGCAAACCAATCGAACAGCAACTTCTATTGCAGTGACCGTATTTGAAACGGTGACATCAAGCGAACCCGTGAGCGTTGAGACGCCCTAGCCAGCATTTAGAGTTACCCCTTTGCTTCCCATGTCTGGCACGAAAAACAGAAACAACCACAAGCTAGCCAAACCCTAGGAAGCTTCTATAGAGAAGATCGCCCTTTGTTTGCTGCAATACGCATCCGCAGTGCGTTAAGTTTAATGAAACCCTCTGCATCCGCCTGATTGTATGCGCCCGCGTCCTCTTCAAAGGTAGCAATATGCTCATCGAATAGACTGTCATTGGACTGCCGGCCGTCGACAACCACATTACCCTTGTAAAGTTTGAGTCGCACCTTACCGTTCACCACCGCTTGGGAATCATCGATTGCAACCTGCAGCATCCTGCGCTCGGGCGACCACCAGTAGCCGTTGTAGATGAGTTGAGCGTAGCGCGGCATCAACTCGTCCTTAAGGTGGGTCACTTCCCGGTCAAGCGTCAAAGATTCAATGGCCCTGTGCGCCTTAAGCAAGATGGTGCCGCCGGGTGTTTCATAACACCCACGCGCTTTCATACCGACATAACGGTTTTCTACAATATCGGCACGACCGATGCCGTTGGCCCCACCCACCTTATTTAAATATTCCAGCAAAGTGGCCGGTGTCATCGCCTCGCCATTGACTGCCACCGGATCTCCGCGCTCAAAGTCTAGTTCGATAAAAGTAGCGCTGTCTGGCGCCCCTTCAGGACTCACACTCCAGCGCCACATGTCTTCCTCAGGCGCCGCCCAAGGATCTTCCAATAGATCGCCTTCATATGAAATATGCAGCAGGTTGGCATCCATAGAATAAGGCGACTTTTTCTTCGCAGTGGAAAAATCCACAGGGATATCGCGACTTTTACAGTACGCCATCAAGGACTCCCGCGAGCCAAGATCCCATTCACGCCAAGGTGCAATAACTTTTATGCCAGGTTTTAAAGCGTAAGCACCGAGCTCAAAACGCACCTGATCATTGCCTTTGCCGGTGGCACCGTGAGAAATGGCAGAGGCACCTGTCTCATTGGCAATTTCAATCAGCCTTTTTGCTATCAGCGGGCGCGCTATAGAAGTCCCGAGCAGGTACTCTCCTTCGTAAACCGTATTGGCACGAAACATCGGAAAAACAAAGTCGCGCACAAATTCTTCACGCAAGTCGTCGATATAGATCTCGCTAACGCCCATCGCCTGCGCCTTGGCTCGCGCAGGCTCGACCTCTTCACCCTGACCAATATCCGCCGTAAACGTCACCACTTCGCAGGCGTAGTTATCCTGTAACCAGCGCACAATGACTGACGTGTCTAGACCGCCGGAATAGGCCAATACAACCTTGTTTATATCTGACATTTAGTGCTCCTCAGAGCTAGAGACAAAACAGGCGGACATTCTAACGCTGCGAAGCCATAATTCACAGTCCCCAACTTCTTAAAGAAGACAAGACAGTAAAGCGTCTACCCTCTTTTATGATAAGCTCCTTCTGTATTTTTTCTACCATAAGGTTTTCTGTGAACGAACTCACCATTACACGTCCTGACGACTGGCATGTGCACCTGAGGGATGGAGCTATCCTGCAGAGCACTTGCGCAGACCTAGCGCGTTACTTCGGCAGAGCAGTCGTCATGCCCAACATCATTCCGCCGGCTGAGACCGTCGCACAGGCACTCGAATATCGTGATCGCATCACGGGCGCCATGAGCGCGCTGCCACGTCAGTTCGAACCGCTGATGGTGCTTTATTTAACTGACCGGACCACTGCCGCAGAAGTTCGCTTAGCCGCCGCAACAGCGGGTGTGCATGCCGTAAAATTGTACCCCGCGGGCGCAACCACCAACTCCGCTGCAGGGGTAGCTGAACTGGAAAAACTCTTTCCGGTTTTGGCCGCCATGGAAAAAGCCGACCTACCATTATTGATTCACGGCGAGGTCACTGATCGCGACATCGACATTTTTGATCGAGAAAAGGTCTTCATTGATCGACACCTGGCACCAATCGCGTTACGTTTTCCGACCCTGCGTATTGTCCTGGAACATATCACCACCGCCGATGCAGTGCAGTTTGTCAGCGCCGCAGGCGCTAATGTCGCCGCGACTATTACGCCACACCACTTAATGTTCAACCGCAACGATATGCTGGTAGGCGGAATCCGACCTCACTACTATTGTCTGCCGGTACTTAAGCGTAATATTCATCAGGAAGCGCTGCAGGCTGCGGCAATTTCAGGTGACCCCAAATTCTTTTTAGGGTCAGATTCCGCACCCCATAGCACCGATAGCAAGGAAAGCAGCTGCGGATGCGCCGGAATTTACTCTGCCCATGCAGCCCTAGAGTTTTACGCAGAAGTATTTGAAAAACTGGACTCCCTGGAAAGGCTGGAGCCTTTCGCGTCGCACTTCGGAGCAGATTTCTACCGCCTTCCGCGCAATACAAGTACGGTTACACTGCGCAAAAAAAGTTGGCAGATTCCGGCAGAAATTCCTATGGGAACCACTATGCTAACACCGCTGCTAGCCTCGGAACCTGTCTCCTGGCAGGTCGTTGACTGCGGAACTGACACGCAAAGCTCATGAATGAATATGAGATCAATGATCGCTTTCGCGGATTCCTACCGGTGATAATAGACGTGGAGACTGGTGGCTTCACTGCTGGCACCGATGCCTTGCTAGAAGTGGGTGCAGCGACGGTGCGCATGGATGAAGACGGACAGCTCGCGGTACACCGCACCTATAATTACCATATCCAGCCCTTTGAAGGCGCAAATATTGAACAGGCGGCACTAGATTTCACTGGCATAGACCCTTATCACCCCTTCAGGGAGGCGGTTACGGAAGAAGAAGCTCTGGGAGAACTGTTTAACGTCATACGCAAGGAAATACGCGACCAACAATGTACGCGCGCGATCCTCGTAGGGCACAATGCGCACTTCGACGCCGGCTTCATAACCGCAGCAGCGGAGCGCTGCGGCATCAAACGCAACCCGTTCCACCCCTTTTCGTTTTTCGATACAGCCACTTTAGCAGGCTTGGCTTTCGGACAAACCGTGTTGGCTAAAGCCTGTGTCGAAGCCGGCATTGCTTTTGACAACAGCGAAGCACATTCTGCGGCTTATGATGCAGAACGCACGGCAGAATTATTTTGCGACATTGTCAACCGCTGGAAAGAATCAGGCGGCTGGTTGCCAGAATTTAGCTGAATCAAGACGCACAAGCGCTAGCTAATCCTCACCACTAATCTCGTTCAGCAACACATGTAGTTCAGACATCAACCCCTCAATGTTGTCGATGCCCAGAAGCTTGTACTTTAAAGACTCCTCCAGTGGCAATAGCTGCAGCAGGGTATACCCGACCTGCCAAGCGTCGTTGTAATCCACCTGTAAATTCATACGCTGCACATGCGGATGTGTTTCGAGGGTACGTAATACGTCCAGCAATGACGCCCATTCTTCAGCCAAATGCGTTGCCACGGTAGGCTGCTTCAACTGAACCTCACCTACTACCAATCCGTTGGAACGCGTGTGCGTTTCATGCAACTCAAAGCGCTGAACTCCTTCAATGGTAATTCCGAGCAGCCCATTGGAGAGTTGGTCCCAATCCACGATACGGGCGCAGGTACCGTAGTCACCTAACTCGGGCGCCGCGCGGCCACGCTGCCCAATCTCGCCACCGCGGCGTATCCACACGACACCAAACGCACGATCAGTTTTCATGCTTTCACGTACCAAATCGAGATAACGCTGTTCAAAAATCTTAAGCGGCACACGACCGAAGGGCAGCAGCACCGCCGACAGTGGAAACAACGATAGTTCACTCATCTGCCACCTCGAAGAATGACAATATCGGGCAAACTTTGCCGCTCAAGCTGGACCAGCCGAACCAACGCTTGCTCGCGGTTGTAACCGCAGAATTCGCGTTCCGCTTCAAACGCATCACACAAGTCAGGACGTCGCGCGTCGCCAAACAAAACGCAGTCCATGTTTGGGCTTAAGTGCACACAGGAAACACCAGCCGGCTTACCCTTTGGCATAGCATAAAAAGGCTGATGAATCGAAATGGCGATACAACAGGCGCCGCATTTTGCCCGACACTCCATCAGGCGCTAGGCCACGGCCGTGAGTCAAATTCAACACAGCAATTCACGCACTGCCCTCAGGGCCTAAGGGTTTAAATACCAGAATTAAACGAGGCAGAAGCAACAACGCTCCTAACACCGCAGCAGCCATGGCCAGCACCGTGAGCAGCCCGAAATAAATACTCGGGTTGAAATTAGATAATGTCAAAGTTGAAAACCCGACCACAACCGTCAGTGTTGTGTAATACATTGCACGGCCGATACTATTGTGACAGCGATACATCGCAGCACGGTAATCTCGATCCACCGCAAACTCCTTTATGAATCGATGCACGTAATGGATACAGTCGTCGACACCAATACCCACAACAATAGCAGCAATAGTAATCGTCATAATATCCAATGGAATACCCAAAAGGCCCATAGCGCCTAAAACCAGACCCGCAGCGAGCATATTAGGTGCCAGCGCAATCAGAGCCAACGGCAGTGAGCGAAACAACAGCAGAAACATAATAAGAATAGCGCCAAAGACGGCACCCAGGGTGAGTATCTGTGACCGGAACAGACTTTGTAGCACGTTATTATACAGAACTAGCATACCAGTAAACTGTATCCGCTCCGGCGCCAGACCTAGCGACCCCTCAAGATGCTCGCGCACTCCGCGCAGAAACTCATCCCGACGCAGGTCTTTACTTGTTTCCTTTACACGCACCGTTAATCTCACCTGTTCATTATCTTGGGAAAAATACGGAGAAACCATCAGCTCTTCCAAATCCTCAGGAAAGCTCTTTTGTACGATCGCCAGTTCAACGCCGCCAATATCTTGCCCCATCAAACTTTTCACCACCGCAAACACGGTTGAAAGCGACAGCACCTTGCCCGTCTCAGGCAAGGAATCTATATAATCATGCACTCGGTCAAGTTCACGCATGCCGGCTAGGCTAAACCAGTAGCTAGGCTGAAAGTTGTCGGCTGAACTGACGAATTCATCTGTATCACTGGCGAATTCATCATCCCAGCCATCTTCACCAAAATCATTGTCTAGCACGAAAGGATCATCGGCGGGTATTGGCTGCGCTTGAGAGCCAGAAGCCATCATCTCTAAGCCCGGCAATGGTGCATCCCTGTCCGGGGGCGAAATAATAATATCCAGCGGAATAGTGCCGCCTAGCATGGTGTCCAGCAATTCCATACCCTGGTAGATTTCCGTCGTTTTTTTGAAGTAATCAATGAAGCGGTTTTCCACCTGAAGTCGACTGACACCAGCGATGACAAGAACCACCAAAAGGCCACTGACCAACAATACGCTGTTGCCATGCCGGTCGGTCAGACGCGCAAAGAATGCCGTAAGCACGGGATCACTTCCTGCATGGTGATGCACTTTGCCCTCTGGCCAAACCAACATTAGGCAAGGCACGACGACGAATGACATTAGTAAAGCCACGCACACACCAACTGTCATCATCCAGCCAAAATCGATAACCGGCTGGATGCCCGACACCACTAGAGACATGAAGGCTACGATCGTCGTAAGACCAGTGTAAAAACACGGCACCGCCATAAGTTTCATGCTCTGCAGCACGCGCTCATGAAGTTCTCCGCCTGGATCCTCGGCCTGCAATTCTCGATAGCGCACTATCAGGTGGATAGCCATAGCCAGCGAAATAATGAGTAACACCGCAACAAAGTTAGACGAGATAACCGTCATGCGCCAGTCCAATGCACCGAGCAGACCGAGCATGATCAGTACCGTCCCTGCGCAGGTCACCAATGGAATGGTAACCCAACGCACACGGCGAAAAATAATCGCTAGCGCCAACATCATGATGCCCAAAATCGCGCTGCCAAAAATGACTAAATCATTACTGACGAAGCTAACCATATCCGCAGCAATCATCGGAACCCCGCCGACAAACAATCTCGCGTCGTCCGAATACTGGGCGGCAATTTTGCGCACGTTTTGCACCAGCAACTGATCACGTTCCAACACGACCGCCGAGCGCATTTTAAACGCAGACTCGATAGACTCCAGCTCCCTAGACTGCAATGCAGAGAAGTTTTCAGTATTGCGCTCGGACCGAAGTGCTTCGCGCGCATCCAGTAATTCAAAATAGCCCTCGTCGCGATAAAGGTTAATCTGTACGGCACTGATGAGACCGTCACGACTCACCAGCAGGTCGGCATAAATCGGACTGGTGGTAAACTCGCGCAGCACCATATCTAGGTCTAAATCCGGCTGCTCTAGCGTAGGCAAAGGGTCGACGGATATCATATCCGACAAGGTAACAGGCGGACTCTCCAGCAGCGGCACATCTAAAATAGTCGTAACAGAAGACACGCCGTCTAGCCGCTTCAAAGCTTCAGCCATCTCAGCTAAAGGTTCCAGAGACTGCGGTGACAGCAGTGGTGCATTGGGCTGCCAAGTAATCAACACAAAGTCTTCAGCGCTATACTCTTTGGACACCTGCCTGTAGAACTCTAAAGAGGGATCACCTTGCAACATCAGGGAATCAGCAGAAGCATCGATCTTGATTTTGTCCAGTTGCGTCGACATTGCTGCCAGCAAGAGCGTCACTAGAATCAGTGATAGCCACGGGCGGCGCAGCACCAACGTATTGTAAAGAGACGAAAAAGATAAATTCATGGAGATACTGCATCCTGCAACCGATTCAAAAGTTTCTGGTGAATGCCACCAAAACCACCATTGCTCATAATGACAATCTGATCACCGGCAACGACCTCAGCCGCAACCCGTGTCACGAGCGCATCCACATCGTCCACGACCTTCGCAGGCACTGGACTATCGCCTATCACCGATTCCAGCGACCAATCTATGTCCGAAGGCTGAAACCAGTAGACCGAATCAGCTTCCTTAGTGGCGGCCGCTAGCTGCTGCCGGTGCTCACCCATGCGCATGGTATTGGACCGGGGCTCTATCAGTGCAATGACGCGACCGCTTCCGGCGCGCGCACGCAGACCATGCAAAGTCGTCGCAATAGCGGTCGGGTGATGAGCAAAATCATCGTACAGGGCGATATCCCCAGGTCTACCCAATAATTCAAGTCGGCGTTTGACGCCCTGAAATTGTTCAAGCGCTGCCACAGCCACATCTAATGTAACGCCTGCATGCCTGGCAGCCGCAAGAGCGGCAAGTGCATTTTCAACATTGTGACGGCCGCAGTGTGACCAGTGAACGTCTCTGCTGCTGTCGCCGGCACCAAACGCCACTCGAAATGCCGAGCCGTCTTCTGTCAGCAATTGTGCACTGCAGTCAGCAGTGTCCTGCTCGCCGATACCGAAAGAGGCGGTGGGCGTCCAGCAACCCATGGCCAACATCTCCTCTATAGCCTGAACAGCATGGCCACACACGATCAATCCATCACCGGGAACACATCGGACAACGTGATGAAATTGACGTTGAATTGCCGCCACATTATCGAAAATATCGGCGTGATCAAATTCGAGATTATTAATAGTCAGGGTGCGCGGACGGTAATGCACAAATTTCGAGCGTTTGTCGAAAAATGCAGTGTCGTACTCATCGGCCTCAACCACAAAGAAATCCGAATTACCGCTGTGCGCCGAGACACCAAAATTAGCAGGCACTCCGCCTATCAGAAACCCAGGCGCCATCCCTGCATATTCCATTATCCAGGCCAGCATACTACTGGTGGTAGTCTTGCCATGAGTGCCAGACACTGCCAACACCCACTTGCCCTGCAGCACATGCTCTGCCAGCCATTGAGGCCCTGATGTGTAGGGGAGGCCCGTATTCAGCAAATACTCAACTAACGGATTGCCGCGAGTCATAGCGTTGCCGACCACTACGCAGTCAGGTCTCGGCTGCAGGTGCTCGGGGGCATAACCTTCCATCAAATCGATGCCGGCCGCACGCAGCTGAGTACTCATGGGAGGATAAACGCTGGCATCAGAGCCCGTCACCCGGTAACCCAACTCCCGCGCCAGCAGTGCGATGCCGCCCATGAACGTGCCACAAATTCCAAGAATATGAATATGCCCTTTCAACAACCGCTCCGTTTACAAACCCTCATATTAGCATGGCCTTGCTAACGGCTATAGTCAACGAAGCAAAACCACTGCACCAGTGCACAAGCTGTCCCAATTGCCGTACACTCTCACTGTAAATCACACATCAAAATTAACATAGCCGGAGCTTATACAGCTCCCTCCAGCAGGAACCAAAAACACATGCCCAAAAGAAATGCTTTCTACGCACAGTCTGGTGGCGTCACGGCCGTGATCAATGCTTCTGCCTGTGGCCTCATTGAAACCGCCAGGAAGCATCGCTCACAAATTGGCAAGGTCTACGCCGGTCGCAACGGCATCATTGGGGCACTGCAAGAGGACCTGATCGATACCAGCAAAGAAAGTGCCGCCGCCATTCGCGGGTTGCTGACAACGCCGGCAGGAGCTTTCGGCTCGTGCCGCCACAAGCTGAAAAGTCTGCAGGAAAACCCCGCCGAGTATGAACGTCTGCTAGACGTATTCAAGGCGCACAACATCGGCTACTTTTTTTATAACGGCGGAGGAGACTCTGCTGACACCTGCCTGAAAGTCTCTCAGTTGGGCCAAGCAACCGGTTATCCACTACAGGCCATACACATACCAAAAACTATCGATAATGATCTTCCGCTGACCGACAACTGCCCAGGATTTGGCTCTGTGGCCAAGTACATCGCTGTCTCCACGCGCGAAGCCGCGATGGATGTTGCCTCGATGTGTGAGACCTCAACCAAGGTCTTCATCTTAGAGGTTATGGGGCGCCACGCCGGCTGGATTGCTGCAGCCAGCGGTTTGGCGGCGGCCCAAGAGGGCGATGCCCCACACATCATTCTGTTTCCAGAAATCGCCTTTGACCGAGACAAATTCATGGCAAAAGTACAGCGCACCGTCAAACGTCACGGCTACTGCGTCATCGTCGCCTCAGAAGGAGCGCAATACGAGAACGGTACCTTTTTGGCAGAGTCTGGGCTTAAGGACGCCTTCGGTCACAGCCAACTGGGCGGGCTAGCCCCACAGTTGGCGCAGATGGTCAAATCAGAATTTGGCTATAAATATCACTGGGCGGTTGCGGATTATCTGCAACGCTCAGCGCGGCATATTGCCTCCCAGACTGATGTGGATCAGGCCTATGCACTAGGTGAGGCTGCGGTTACTTTTGCCTTGCGTGGCGACAATGCCATCATGCCCTGCATCGTTCGCGGCGAAGGCAAGCGCTACAGCTGGTCCATCAGCGAAGCATCTCTAAAAAATGTCGCCAATCGCGAGAAAAAAATGCCGCGCAACTACATCAGTCGAGACGGCTTTGGCATTACCAATGCGGCAAAAGACTATCTGACGCCTCTCATCGCAGGGGAGGCCTATCCCGAATATCGCAACGGCCTACCGATCTATGTCCGATTGAAAAACATAGCAGTGCCGCGAAAGTTAAAAACGCCTTTCGCGTTATAGTGAAAAAACCGTATCACCACTAACTTTCCTCATCTCGGGCAAGCTTTCGCCGAATGTTGTCTGTACAATGCGCGCCTTCTGACGACTACAACCCACCAATGAATTCGAGGTAAAACATGTACAGTAATAGTGAGTTTAATCGATGGCGCCGCCATCCTTGGCATGGCCTGCGCGCTCACGCGGTCGACATGCCAGAAGATATCGTGCAGGTTTACATCGAAATGACGCCTTCTGACGTCGTCAAATATGAGCTCGACAAAGCATCGGGCTTTTTGATGGTAGATCGGCCGCAGCGCACAACGTCAAGCCCACCGGCTCTGTATGGTTTTATTCCGCGGACTTACTGTGCGGAAGAGGTTGCCAAGCGTTGTCCGGGAGCGGAGATTGCGGACGGCGACCCCCTAGACATTTGCGTATTTTCTGAACGACACATCACCCGCGCGGACATTCTGTTAAAAGCCCGAGTTGTAGGCGGCATCCAAATGATTGATGCCGGCGAAGCCGATGACAAGATTGTGGCCGTGCTTGAAGGAGACAACATCTGGGGTGATGTGCATGACATCGCTGACCTACCCGCGATTAAAACCGAGCGGCTGCAGCATTACTTCTCAACCTACAAAATGGTTCCGGGCAAAAAGACCAACGTGATGGTGGACCTTGTCTATGGCCGCGATGAAGCCCTCAAGGTCATTGCCGCAGCAGAGTTGGATTACAGTAACCACTTCGGACACCTGCACACTGCAGCGAGGGCGAGCGAGTAACTCGCAGTGCACACCCCCCTCTCGACATCACATCACGATTCACAGAGGGGGAAGCTGCAGCCTAGCAAGGGATCCACCAATCGTCCGGCACAGCGACATATCGCGCCATGATTTGCGGCAAGTCTGCATTAATCTCAGCTTTTAATAGCATTTCCTGTTCAACCTCTTCACAAGCCCAACAGAACGCCAGCGTTGCACTGCTAAACTGCGCAGCACACGCAACTGACAGTGGCGCGTAGCTCAGATGCCAACGCTCGGGAGCGACACCACCGCGATCTTTCCCATAGGGCCGAAAAAATCCATGTGACTCGCCAGCCGCTAATCTCGCATCCAGCCAACAATGCAGCCGATCGAATACACCGCCTGGACCGGCTTCAACGGGTGATAACTGCAGCGGATAATCCGAAGGCACAGCCGCAGCGTCGTATACATCCAGATCCGTACCCCAGTGATGTCGCGATGTGCCCGGTATTGCCGAGAAACGGAGGATCGCATGGAGCTGATCCGTGCGAGACAATGGTTCGATAGACACTAGGCGACCCTGATCGTCGTATATCGGCCGGCTACCGTCGGCCTTACCGTTCCAAATGGCAAGTTGGCGGTCGAAAGGTCGAAAGCTACTAGCTATAGTGAGGTCGAAACCAGCGCGACGAGCGTCTGATTGTAGGGCCGTAAAGGCCAGAGCCACCTCACTTTGTAAACGATGACCACCGGCGAGCGTAACAAGATGCGTTTCATCCAGCCCTGTTAACTGCCTTCGATTGAGTGCCTCGGCCATAGGTGGCCTCTCCGCTGAATTTGCTGAATTTGCTGAATTTTGGCACCGGAATGACTACGATACCGCCTTGCTTTAAGCATCCTAGCGCGAACGTTAGAAAAGCAACACTAATATGCCTTGATCAGCCTAACACTTTCGACAGGCGCTCCACTGCGAGCTCGAGGCGATCCATGCTCGTGGTGTAGGAGAAGCGCACATGCCGATTGGCCAAGTGATGGCCAAAATCTACTCCAGGCGTCAGAGCGATACCATGCTCCTCAAGCAAACTCAGGCAAAATTGCTGACTATCGGTAGTGAAGCGACTGGCATCAGCATAAATATAAAAAGCTCCCTGTGGCTCACAGGGCACCACAAAACCCAGCGCCTGTACTGCGGATAACAGATAGTCTCTGCGTTGACCAAATATTTCCCGGCGTTGCTCCAGTATCTCCTGGGTCCCAGGTTCGAAGCCCGCCAGCGCTGCATACTGGCCCATAGTGGACATAGAAATAAATAAGTTCTGAGACAACTTCTCCATCTCAGCCGTTGCTGCCTCTGGCGCTACGAGCCAACCTAAGCGCCAACCCGTCATACCGAAGTATTTTGAAAAGCTATTGATCACAAAGGCGTCCGAATCGACTTCCAATACCGATGGAGCGGATCCGTTATAAACCAGTCCATGGTAAATCTCATCAACCAACAGATAGCCATTGCGCGATCGCGCTGCGCTCGCGAGGGCCATCAGTTCCTCCCTAGACAACGCAGTGCCCGTTGGATTTGCCGGTGAAGCCACCATGGCCCCGATAGTATTTTCCTGCCAGTGAGCCTGAATGAGGTCTGCATTCAGCTGATAGTTGCTGCTAGCATCCACTGGCACCAGCTGCCCACACCCCTCCACCAAGCGCATAAAGTGCCTATTGCAGGGATAACCGGGGTCAGTCATCAGCATGCCGTCACCGGGATTCACTAACAGAGCAGCAATCAGCAGCAGGGCACCGGAAGCACCGGGGGTAATCAGGATACGTGAAGGCGCAACATCCACCCCATAGACGTCAGCGTAATAGCGTGACACCGCCTCACGCAGTTGTGGAATGCCGGCAGCCTGCGAATAGTGTGTCGCACCTAGAGCGAGAGCGGTTTGGCCCGCTTCTACAATGGGCGCTGCGGTAGTAAAATCGGGCTCGCCAGCCGCCATGTGCACAATATCGGCACCGCCCGCTGCCAATTCTGTTGCCCGAGCCAGTACTTCCACTACTCTGAATGGCTCAATTTCAGCCACGCGCCGGGAAAAGCCTGCTGGCCTGTAAATGGATTTTTTCGAACCCAACATGGATAACCTCCGCTGTAGCAGGCTGACTATAGTAGCAACTGCCGAGTAGAGGCGGTAGCAAGTCAAAAAAGCGAAAGGAAATGGTGGCAGCACCCGCTGTTATCTGGTAGTTTCACGGCCCTCGGATTGGGGCACCGCTTGGCAGCCCTTCCTCGAAGAATCGCAGACATTGTCAAGTTACCTTTGCCGTATGGGAAAATAGCCATGCCCCGAGCAACCAAAACACCGAAAACGACTAAAGTCGCCAAGACGGCCAAGGCCGCAGTCGCAACTAAGGCGGCCAAGCCAGCCAAAGCCGCCGCCTCTAAAAAAGCTAAGCCAGTCAAAGCCGCCGCTGCGTCTAAAAAAGCCAAGCCAGCCAAAGCCGCCGCCTCTAAAAAAGCCAAGCCAGCTAAGGTCAGCACTGCTATTCGCGCGGTTAGAAAATCCAAAGCGCCCAAGAACTCGAACGGCCTCGAGTTCAGCAACTTCGAGCCCTATAAACCGAGACGGGGCGAAAAGTACATGAATGAACCGCAGCGCTTGCACTTTAAGACGATTTTGCTGAATTGGAAAACCGATTTAATGCAAGAAGTGGATCGCACTGTAAGTCACATGAAAGATGAAGCTGCCAACTTCCCCGATCCGGCTGATCGAGCCACTCAAGAAGAAGAATTCAGCCTAGAGTTACGCACACGAGACCGAGAGCGCAAGCTCATCAAGAAGATCGACTCCACGATGGAGCTCATCGATATGGACGAGTACGGATACTGCGAGACCTGCGGTGTGAATATAGGCATTCAGCGCCTTGAAGCCAGACCAACCGCGACTCAGTGTATCGATTGTAAAACGCTGGCCGAGATCAAAGAAAAGCAGGAAATGGGCTAAGTTCTGCGGGCGCGCTAGCGGTGTCCGGCTCCGATCTGGCATACCGGGGGCGTTTTGCGCCCTCACCCACTGGCCCACTGCACCTCGGTTCTCTGGTTGCGGCCTTGGCAAGCTATCTAGACGCGCGTCACTGCAGCGGTAGCTGGCTGGTTCGCATGGATGATCTTGATCCTCCCCGCGAGGAACCGGGCGCTGCTGACAATATACTCCACAGCCTGCAATGTCACGGCCTCCATTGGGACGAACATATTCTGTACCAACGCACACGCACTGCAGCCTACAACGCTGCACTTGCTAACTTAGCTGACCGCAACCACCTTTTCCACTGTGACTGCACCCGAGCAATACTGAGCATAAGCGGTGCCTGCGATAGCGATTGCAAAACATCTCAGACAAAAATATCCGGCCCTGCTGCTACAAGAATAAGGGTACCTTTTGAACAGGAAATTGTCTTCAAAGACCGGTTGCAACGGCAAGAACACACACTGCTGGGTCAATCTCTCGAGAATTTTGTAGTAAAACGGAAAGATAACTTGTTTGCTTATCAGCTGGCTGTGGTCGTTGACGATGCCGAGCAAGGTATCACTCATGTCGTGCGAGGATCGGATCTGCTTGCCTCAACACCACGCCAGATCTTTCTGCAACAGTGCCTACTTTACCCTACTCCCCGCTATTGCCATGTTCCCGTCATCACCACCAGCCAAGGCCAAAAATTTAGCAAACAAAATCATGCTCCGGCACTGGACAACAGTATGCCTCGCAGCAACCTGCTTAGCGCCTTGCGCCTCCTACACCAGCGCGAACCTCCTGCGATGTTGTCCAGCGTCGGCCAATTGCTAGCCTTCGCTGTGGAGCACTGGTCTCTGGAGCAGGTTCCGGCCATTTCGTCTATCCCGGCAGCCAAAATCGGGGTCAGTGCATGAACTTTACGCACAGCAGTGGCTTCAGTAATATCCACTGCCAGAATGCGCTCCAGCAGTGTGTCAATCAAAACGGTAACCGCGACTAGAAGGGGCTTGGACCATGTATATCAATCGCTTCCTACTACTGACTGTCGGCATTGTGTTGATTTTTTTTCCCACGATCGAGGGCTGGATGACCAGCTCGGAAATTGCATGGTACCGGCCTTACCAGTTATGGCTGTTGATCGTGGCCGCCGCCTACTGGAACCAGCGCAAGAGATATCCAGATGATCTTTAGCCTTACTCAAATACTACTGGTTATTATTGCTTACCTTACCGGCTTATTTGCAGTGGCTCATCTGGCCGACCGCGGGATCATTCCACAACGCATTACCCATCACCCCGCCGTCTACGTTCTGTCGCTGGGTGTATTCGCTGGTGCCATGGCCAGCAATGGCGTGATCGCTATGGCCCATCAGTTTGGCTACAACTTTCTACTGTACTACATCGGCGTAGTCTTAATGTTTGTGTTGCCTCTGATACTCCTCATGCCTCTCTTGCGGCTGTGTAGAGTCTATCAATTAGCCTCTTTAGCAGACGTTCTCACATTCCGTTTTCGCAGCCCTTGGGTTGGGTCTGCAGTGACCGTTGCGATGTGCATTACTTTACTTCCGCTGCTCGCGCTACAAATCCAGGCAGTAGCCGAGAGCATCCATATCCTTTCAGGAGACAGCGCGACCGAATCGTTCGGTGGGAATAGGGATAACCTGCTGGCCTTTCTTTTCTGCGTGATCATTACAGTGTTCTCCATTTTGTTCGGGACACGCCATGTATCATCTCAACATCGCAACACGGGTTTAGTGACTGCCATCGCGTTTGAATCGGTAGTCAAGTTAAGCGCTATGTTGGTGCTGCTACTCGCGGCGATTTACGCTGTATTCGGTGGCATTGGGGGCTTGGAGCGGTGGTTACTTGAAAACCCGCAAACGAGGGATCAACTGACCCAACCTATTCAGGGCGATGATGCCCGTGCTCTGCTGCTCATATTTTTTGCGGGTGCAGTGTGCATGCCCCACATCTTTCATATGGCTTTTGCCGAAAATAACGACAGCCGCGGCTTGCGCATTGCCACTTGGGGACTGCCACTGTATCTATTGTTACTGAGTCTGCCCATTCTGCCGGTGACGTGGGCAGGGATTAAGTTGGGCCATGAGCTGCCGATGGACTACACCGGCCTCGCTATTGGCATGGCGCTTCAGTCAGGCACCATCAGTACCGCCGCCTTTGTCGCTGGCTTATCTGCCTCCAGCGCAACTATTATTATTACTACGCTGGCACTATCTAACATGTGTCTCAATCATCTGGTGCTGCCTTTTAGTCCGCTGCAAATCAATAAAGGGCAAGATATTTATGTCCAACTCAAATGGCTGCGACGGGGTCTCATTACGATTCTTATTGTTGCTGGATATATCTTTTTTACCACACTGAACGGTCGGCAAAGCCTCTCGCAGCTGGCACTGGTGGCGTTCATTGGCACGCTTCAGTTTCTGCCGGGCATCATTGCGACGCCCTATTGGCCGCGAGCCAACCGCACCGGCCTCCTCGTTGGACTCAGCGGCGGATTGGGGATTTGGTTCTTTTCAATGCTTTTACCACTGTTCGGCGTACAAAGCCCGGAGCTACTCACCTCGCTCTACACTGCGGTTCTCGGAGAGAGCAAGAAGTTGTCGACAGCCACTGCTTTGGTTTCATTGGGCATCAATGTCGCCTTGTTCATCGCCATTTCAGTTGTAACCAGAAGGAATTCAGACGAAGAAAAAATTGCCGCGGAAATTTGTTCCATGGACGACCTCGCCCGCCCCACACGTCGGATATTGTCCGTCTATAGCCCTGCAGAATTCAGCCAACGACTGGCGCTATCTTTAGGAGAGAACACTGCAAAGTCTGAAGTTGAAAAAGCCCTAAGTGAACTGCAATTTTCGCCCTCCGAGAACAGACCTTATGCTCTGAGGCGCCTGCGAGCCCGACTAGAAGCAAATCTTTCGGGGCTACTGGGTCCTGCGGTCGCCCACCGCATCATCGAAGGCCGCATTCCGCTGTTGCCTAGCGCGCACACCGATGCCGAGGACATCCACCTGATGGAGCGGACACTTGATCAGAGCCAACCCCATTTTACGGGATTGGCCGCGGACCTAGATAATCTGCGAAGACACCACAGAGAAACACTGGATAAACTGCCCATAGGCGCCTGTTCAATTAGCGCCGACGGCGAGTTACTCATGTGGAACCAGAGCATGCAGCGGATCACAGGAATTGAACCAACTGATGTTCTGGGATCTTTATTGAGCGACATCCCTCATCCATGGAGCGCTATTCTTGAAGGGTTTCTACAAGGAGACACTGAAACGGTCGTGAAGAAAGAAGTCACGATGGAGGACAGTCCTTCACGCTGGGTCGATCTGCATAAAACGTTGATTAAAGAAAATCATCACCGCAATACAGTCATCATGGTGGAAGATATTACCGAAATCGAGTTGCTGGAGGAAGAGCTACTCCAAAACGAACGCTTGGCGTCAATTGGTCGTCTCGCCGCTGGGGTCGCTCATGAAATCGGCAACCCGGTTACTGGCATCGCCTGTCTGGCACAGAATCTCGAGTACGAATCAGACCCCAAGGAAATCCGCTACATGGCGCAGGATATTCTCAAGCAAACCAGTCGGGTCACGCGAATAGTGGAGTCACTAATGAACTTTTCGCACACAGGTTCCTATTTTGAAAAGACGACATTGGCGCCAGCCAACCTAGCCGACTGTGTCGACGAGGCCATTCATCTGTTGGCATTAGACAGAGAAGCCAAGCTAGTACAGTTTAACAATCAGTGCGACCGCGAGTTACTTGCTTTAGCAGATAACCAACGTCTACTGCAGGTCTTTATCAACCTGCTGGGTAACGCCAGAGACGCTTGCGACGACAACGGGGAGGTGCATATACGGGCCACCACGAGAGGTGATCAGGTGCAAATTGAGGTCGAAGATAACGGTAGCGGCATTCCACCAGCACTGCAATCGCAGGTTTTCGAGCCTTTTTTTACTACCAAAGACCCAGGTGTCGGCACCGGACTGGGGCTAGCGCTGGTATTTAGCATCATGGATGATATGAATGGCAAAGTTCATCTTACGAGTACACCGGATGTTCAATGCGGCACCCGGGTTACATTGTACTTAGCGTCCGCCTGTTACGGGCCGGACGTTGAAATGTAACACTGAACAAGGGACATCGGCGCCGAACTGGAATATTGCACTGGGGCGTAGTATGTTGAGTCGTAATGACACATAGGTAACACCGTATGCATAAGATCCTCATTGTCGAAGATGAGTCCGTCATCAGAACTGCGCTGCGCCGCCTGCTGGAACGTCACGACTTTGAGGTCAGTGAAGCTGGGTCGGTGCAGGAAGCGGAAAAAGATCACACTTTTATCGATTTTGACCTCGTCATCAGTGACTTACGCCTCCCTGGCGCACCCGGTACGGATCTGATCAAGAAAGCGGGAGATGTACCCGTATTAATTATGACCAGCTATGCCAGCCTGCGATCAGCCGTAGATTCCATGCGGATGGGCGCAGTGGACTATATCGCCAAGCCCTTTGATCACGGCGATATGGTTATCGCCGTGCAACGTATCATTGCAGACCACCCCACCGGTCGATCTCCAGAGGAACTCGCCACTAACAGCGGGACACCCTCTAAGCTGGACGGCATAATCGGCAATTGTCCCGCGATGCGTGTGCTCTTGGAGCACATCAAAAAAATGGCGCCCACGGACTCTACAGTGCTGGTACTAGGTGAGACGGGGACGGGCAAGGAGTTGGTGGCGCGCAGCGTACACGAGAGCAGTCTGCGCGCTGGTAAGACCATGATTTCTGTCAACTGCGCAGCAATTCCCGAAACCCTCATCGAGTCTGAACTATTTGGTTATGAAAAAGGCGCATTCACAGGTGCCGATGCAAACCGTATGGGTCTTATCGAGGCTGCTGATGGTGGCACGCTGTTTTTGGATGAAATTGGCGAGCTCCCAATGGAGGCACAAGCAAGGCTGCTGCGCTTTATCCAAGAGGGAGAAATTCGTCGCATAGGATCGGTACATTCCCGTAAGGTCAATGTTCGACTTATCTGCGCTACCCACCGCAATCTTCAAAGCCTGGCAGCGGAGGGATTGTTCCGCAAGGACCTATTCTATCGGATTAATGTCCTTTGTTTGGCGCTGCCTCCACTGAGGGAGCGGGGCAAAGATATCCTTTACCTAGCCGAGCGTATATTAGAAGCCCAGACGGCGCGTGCTGGAAAAACTCTTATGCGGTTGTCTCCCCGCGCTATCCAAGCCATTACAACCTACCAATGGCCGGGCAATATCAGAGAGCTGGAACACGCCATCGAACGGGCGGTCATCCTCTCAAACGGCAAAGAGATCGACAACCAAACACTTGGCATTGATCTTGAGTTAGTCAATATCAACCGCATTCGCGGGCAGCAGAACTCTAATAACTCGACCAGCCCTATTACCGCTAAGACCAATCATGACCCGGGAGAGGACCTGTCTCTGGAAGATTATTTTCAGCGCTTCGTGCTAGAACACCAAGATTCAATGAGCGAAACGGAGCTCGCCCAAAAGCTCGGTGTCAGTCGCAAATGCCTGTGGGAGCGGCGCCAACGATTTGGTATGCCCAGAAATAAGGGCAATGTGAATAGCCGAGCCAAAATCACCGCTACTGAGGACAAATAACCGTTACCCTCGCGCGGATATACACCTCAAATTGGAGTAGTTTAGTAACAAAATAGACCTTTCCTGCTGCCTCTGCCCCGCCTTTAAAACCGTAAACCCCTGATTAAATTATATTAATTTAATCTGGCACGGAATATGCTATCTATTATGCAGTAGAACAATAACAATAATACCTGCTGTAATAAAAATAACAGGACGTGATAAGGATCTGGATGGGGGAAGATATCTTCCCTTCATTTTTTGTGATTTATTCCGCGGGACCCGCAGGCTACTGACGATATGTCTTTTTAGGCCCTCGGGACAGTAAAACGTTCAAAACCCGCCTGATTTTGATCATACCAATAACAATAATAGTCTACGGACATAACAATAACACCTAAGCGAAGATCTGGGAGGGGAACATTGTTTCCCCATTCTTTTGCCCTCAGTTGCTGCCCAAGTCAACGGCAGCGTGATCACTTCTGTGGTAGACTTATATCCGGTCGACTTTCTTCAACAGGCTCTAATTCGTTTGGACATAATCCCTAGGGATCAACACTGTATATCCCGCAAAAATATCAGCGACGGCGCACTTAAGGTTATGTCGCGGTTACGTAGCGGTGGATTTCAGGCCTATCTCGTTGGGGGCGCAGTTCGTGACTTGTTGCTCGGCGGATGTCCCAAGGATTTTGATATCGCGACAGATGCTACACCAGAAGCGGTAACAGCACTGTTTCGTAATTCCCGCATCATTGGTCGTCGCTTTCGAATTGTGCATGTCCGTTTTGGTCGCGAGATAATTGAGGTAACCACCTTTCGCGGCCACCACGACAGCAAAACCAAAGAGAGTCGACACGACAAAAAGGGGGGCAACCACTCTCGGCAGTCCGCCAGTGGTCTTCTGCTTCGAGATAATGTCTACGGCACTCTGGAAGAAGACGCTGCACGACGCGATCTCAGTGTAAACGCCCTGTATTACGATTCCGGAAAGTTCGAAGTGTTTGATCACCTCCAAGGTATTCAAGATCTCAAAAATCGTACAATTTGTGTTATCGGCAACCCAGAGCAGCGCTACACAGAAGACCCTGTGCGTATGCTGCGTGTGGTTCGTTTTGCAGCCAAACTCGATTTCAGTATTGATCAACAGACAGCTGAGGCTATTCCTCGCTGCGCGCACCTGCTCGCAGAAATTCCCGCTGCGCGGTTGTTTGATGAATTCTTGAAACTTTTCCTCGCAGGAAGCGCCGCAAGAACGCTGGACAATCTTCTGGAATATAATCTACTGCAGTACCTTTTCCCAGGCACAAGCAGATGCATTCAACAGGACGAGACAACACGAGCATTAGTTCAAGCTGCCATGGGCAACACCGACGAGCGTATTTCCGAGGGCAAGCATGTGACACCGGCCTTTATTCTCGCGGCCCTACTGTGGCCAATTGTCAGCAAGCAATTTGCGGTGCTTGAGGGCAGCGGCGAGGCGCCCATGGTGGCAATGCATAATGCGGGACAGAGCGCTGTCATAGAAGCCGTTAAGCACATCGCTATACCCCGTCGTTTTAGCCAGCCAATGCGGGAAATTTGGGAATTTCAATTGCGCCTGCAACGACGGACAGGACGTAAAGCCCTAGAACTGATCGAACACCGCCGCTTCAGAGCTGCCTATGATTTTCTACTGCTGCGAGAGCAAGCCGGAGAAGACACCGGCGAACTGTGCAGCTGGTGGACGGAGATTCAGGCGTTGTCGCCAGAGCAGCGCATGGAAAAAGTGGCCTCTGCAGAGGGCAACCACAAGCGACCCAAAAGAATTCGGAAACGTCGCCCCAACCCCGCGCCGTGACATTTGCCTACATTAGTCTCGGTAGTAATTTGTGCGATCCAAAAGATCAATTGCGCAAAGCCCTGACAGCACTGGAGCAGCTGCCGGACATAGATGTTAAGCGAATATCGAGCCTTTATCGCAGTGCGGCAGTAGGACCCGGCATACAACCTAATTACCTCAATGCGGTACTGTTACTTGCGACAGACCTGTCTCCGACGGCCTTGCTGGACGCCACACAACAGATAGAAAGGAATCAGGGCCGTGTGCGGGGGGTTCGGTGGGGAGCTCGCACCCTCGATATCGACCTGTTGCTATATGGCGATCTGCAGATTGATTCGACACGATTAACTGTCCCACACCCGCGCATGCAGCAACGCAATTTCGTACTGTATCCACTACGTGAAATCAGCGACACTAATCTCGTCCTGCCAGACGGAAGTGATCTGGATACCTTATTGCAACAGTGCACAAATGCAGATTTGATTAGAACCGAATACCCACTATTAAGAATCTAACGCTCGCCAAGCGGGTAGCATAAAAGAGGCCATGCTTCATGCCGGACACGAGGGCTATCAAGATAGATTTGAAGGGGCGCACTCCGCCTGCCTTTATTGCGGTAGAAGGCTCTATAGGTGTGGGCAAAACTACCCTTGCCAAGAAGCTCGCCGCCAGCTTCAACTATGCTGTGCTCCTTGAGGAAGCAGAAGAGAATCCATTCCTAGAAAAATTCTACCAACGTCGCAAGCAGGCCGCCTTAGCGGCTCAATTATTTTTCTTATTTCAACGGGCTCAAAAGATTCAGGATATACGTCAGACTGACATTTTTGAGCCTGCGCGCGTGACCGATTTTTTGATCGAAAAGGACCCCCTTTTTGCGAAAATTAACCTCGACAGAGATGAATATCAGCTCTACGACAAGGTGTATAAACAGCTTACCATTGATGCGCCCAAACCTGACCTAGTGATCTACCTGCAGGCATCTACAGATGTACTGCTATCTCGCATCCAAAACAGAGGCTTAGCCATCGAGAGGAACATAGACAGAGGGTATCTGGAGCGACTGAACGAAGTGTACAGTGAGTTCTTTCTATATTACGATGACGCTCCGCTGTTGATTGTCAACGCCAGTGAAATCGACTTGGCAAACAACGCAACAGATTACACAGACCTAGTGAATTATTTGCTCAATATTCACAGTGGGCGCCACTACTTCAATCCCACGTTTTTTAGATAGCGCTGCGCAGAACCTGAAGTAATTACAAGTAATGAGACAGGACTCTAGGCATGGGTAAAATTACGATCAGCACCCTGGAAAAGATGAAAGCCAGTGGTGAAAAGTTTGTCTGTATCACCGCCTATGACGCCACCTTCTCCCGGATTATTAGCGAGGTCGGGGCAGAAACAATTCTGGTGGGTGATTCTTTAGGCATGGTCCTGCAGGGCCACGACAGTACCTTACCCGTGACGATCTCCGACATGGCCTATCACACACGGTGCGTATGCCGAGCAGAGCCGAAATCACTGGTAATTGCAGATCTCCCTTTTATGAGTTATTCGACCACGCAACAGGCGATGGAAAGCGCTACTCAACTTATGCAAGCGGGTGCGCATATGGTGAAAATGGAAGGCGGGACTTGGCTGAGCGACACGATTAGCAGCTTGGTAGAGCGCGGAATCCCGGTATGTGCCCACTTGGGACTCACGCCTCAATCGGTCAACACGTTTGGTGGGTTCAAGGTACAGGGACGAACACCCAAGGAGGCTAAGTCTATTTTGGCAGATGCCGTGGAAATCCAGGACGCCGGTGCGGGCTTGCTTGTACTGGAGTGCGTCCCCTCGCACCTTGCCGCTGATATCACTCGGAAACTGGATATTCCCGTTATTGGAATCGGTGCAGGGTGCGATACCGATGGGCAGGTCTTAGTGATGCACGACTTGCTCGGGCTCTCTCAGCACACCGCACGATTCGTACAAAACTTCATGGCAGACCAATCCAGTATTGCCGGTGGCCTCCGTGCATTTGTCGATGCGGTCAAATCAGGCCAATACCCGCAGGAAGAGCACACATACAACTGATCATCGCCAGGCACAGTCATAGTGGCATCATAAAATAAGCGAGCACTCACTAACTCAATGTGGCTTAACAACTCAGTTGCGCCTTTTTGCTGCTTCTTTTCGTAACAAATAATGTGAATTTTACCTAAAAACTCGTTGCCGGGTGAGATACGTTGGGGCATACTTTGCACCGATTTAGGAGCGAACTCGGGCGAAAAGCGCGGGCTAGAAACATCATGTATAGTTAGTTTAGCGTTATCATTCCGGATCTCAGGGATACAGTAGATATGCGAACTCATAGCAGCACTGTGCAATTGCAATCCGCCCTTCGCGGTTTTCGCCACAATGGTCAGACCATCGCTTTTGTTCCCACGATGGGAAATTTACACGAAGGTCATTTAGACCTTGTCCGCAAAGCGCGTCACCTCTGCGATATCGTTATCGTAAGCATTTTTGTCAATCCCTTACAATTTGGTCCTAACGATGATCTTGAAGCTTACCCTCGCACACTGGCGGCCGACAAAGAGAAATTGTTTAGCGAAGGCGTTCAAGTTTTATATACACCTGGTGTAAACGATATCTACCCAGAAGGCATGAGCGCTCAAACCCTGGTGCACGTTCCTGAGCTCGGCGATATGCTTTGTGGTAGTAGCCGGCCAGGTCATTTTGACGGCGTCACCACAGTCGTCAGCAAATTATTCAATATCGTACAGCCCGACGTAGCGGTTTTCGGTGAAAAGGACTTTCAGCAGCTGTCGATTATACGAAAAATGGTCAACGATCTGTGTATCCCGATCACCATCGTCGGCGTCTATACCGCCCGTGATGAGGACGGCTTAGCTAAAAGCTCTCGTAACAATTACCTCTCCTTCAAACAGAGGCGTATCGCGCCGACATTAAACCAAACCCTAAATAGTTGCCGCGAAGCCATCGCCTGCGGCTTTGACAATTTTTTGGAATTGGAGTCACACGCACGCATCAAGCTTCTGCAAGCGGGCTTTGATGCAGACTACTTTGCAATTCGCGATGCCCACACTCTTCTAGCCGTTACAGAAGATACGGAGGAAATTGCCATCCTAGCGGCAGCCTGTTTAGGCTCCACACGTCTTATTGACAACGTGCGACTGTCGCTGAACCCAGTATCCGATTGGGGCATGCTGGCCAGCGGCCACTAAACCATATTCTTTTTATCCCGTTGTCGACCGTCGGCTGGAATGACACAGCCGGATACGTATTATTTTGTGTTGTATAAACGTAACAAGGGAAAATCATATGCCTATCTCTCACTCGCGTCCGGTACCTGCCAGTTTCAGTGATGCTCATATAGATGCCCAACGCTATCGTGATATGTATCAGCAGTCATTGGATAATCCTGAAGTCTTCTGGGCAAAAATGGCTGATGAATTTTTGGATTGGGATCAACCATGGCGCACCGTTGTCCGCTCTGATTTCAATAAGGGTGATACCGAATGGTTTGCCGGGGGCAAGCTCAATGTCTCCTACAATTGTATCGACCGACATCTCCCTCAACGAGCGGACCAAACAGCACTGATTTGGGAAGGAGATGATCCGGCCAACGGCAAACACATTACTTATGCTGCGCTGAAGGATCATGTCTGCAGATTGGCTAACACCCTAAAAAATCGGGGCGTGCGCAAGGGCGACCGCGTCTGCATTTATATGCCTATGATTCCTGAAGCGGCCTTCGCAATGTTGGCCTGCACCCGCATTGGTGCTGTGCATTCGGTGGTGTTCGGCGGATTTTCTCCAGAAGCCCTTAAAGATCGAATATTGGATTCAAACTGCCAGACGCTGATCACCGCGGATGAAGGCGTACGCGGAGGCAAGACCGTTTCACTGAAAGCCAATGCAGATATGGCACTGGCCTTCTGCCCCAATGTTCATACCTGTCTGGTTGTAAAACACACCGGCGGGGATGTCGCATGGCAAGAAGACCGGGACATCTGGTACCACAACACAGTGGACAATGCAGACAGCGATTGTATACCCGAGTCTATGGACGCAGAGGACCCTCTTTTCATACTCTATACATCTGGTTCCACGGGCAAGCCCAAGGGAGTGCTGCACACCACCGGCGGCTACCTCCTGCAGTCCGCCATGTCATTCAAGTATGTGTTTGACTACCGCGAAGGGGAAGTGTTCTGGTGTACGGCCGATGTGGGGTGGATAACGGGCCACACGTATATTCTTTATGGCCCGCTCGCCAATGGCGCAATATCTCTGATGTTTGAAGGTGTTCCTACCTATCCTGATGCAGGCCGCTGTTGGGAGGTTATCGACAAACATCAGGTCAATACGTTTTATACCGCACCTACAGCGATCCGCGCCCTTCACGCGATGGGCGATGAGCCGGTCACACGCAGCTCACGCGCAAGCCTGAGGCTGCTCGGTACCGTAGGCGAGCCTATTAACCCCGAAGCCTGGGAATGGTATTACACAGTGATTGGTGACTCGCGCTGCCCTATTGTGGACACCTGGTGGCAAACAGAGACAGGTGCCCACATGATCACTCCGCTACCCGGAGCCATGGCCCTGAAGCCAGGCTCAGCCAGTCTACCTTTTTTCGGCGTTGATTTGGCATTGTTAAACGAGCAAGGCATCGAAATTAAGGGGCCTGGCGCAGGCTACCTTGTCGTCAAATCCGCTTGGCCAAGCCAAATTCGCAGTGTGTATGGCGACCATCAACGCATGATTGATACTTATTTTAAACCCTACCCTGGCTACTATTTTACCGGAGACGGTGCCAGCCGTGATGAGGATGGCTATTATAGAATAACTGGTCGCGTAGATGACGTACTCAACGTCTCTGGTCACCGCTTGGGTACTGCCGAAATCGAAAGCGCCTTGGTGCTGCATGCGCTCATCTCTGAGGCTGCAGTAGTGGGCTATCCTCATGACATCAAAGGCCAAGGTATCTACGCCTACGTTACGCCCATGCAAGGTGTCGAGCCGTCCGAAGAGCTGCGGGCACAACTGATAACCTTATGCGCGGCAGAAATTGGAACCATCGCTAAACCCGACATTATTCAGTGGGCACCGGGACTCCCTAAAACTCGTTCAGGAAAAATTATGCGCAGAATTCTGCGCAAAATCGCTGAAAACGAGCTGGATAACTTAGGCGACATCAGTACGCTAGCGGATCCGTCTGTGGTGGAAAGCTTAATAAAGAATAGACCAGCCTGAGTCAACATTGCATCAGGGGGCAATCTCATTCAAAGCAGGGTTGCGAAAAGTTTTGATAAAAAAAAGGGGCGCGCCTCACAGCATGCCCCTATACCAGCTCACAAATGTTTAGGCGATAATTTACTCTGCCGCTTCTAAAGTTGCCGCGGGAGCCTCATCCTCAAGTAATTCCTTGATGGAAAGCTTGATGCGGCCACGCTGATCTACATCCAGCACTTTGACTCGCACGACTTCACCTTCCTTAAGATGATCAGACACATTCTCCACACGCTCATTGGCAATTTGAGAAATGTGTACCAACCCATCCTTACCCGGCAGGATATTAATAAAGGCGCCGAAGTCTACAATACGTGCAACCGTTCCCTCATACACGGCTCCAATTTCTGCTTCTGCCGTTATCTCTTCAACCAAAGCCACTGCCGCATCTCGCGAAGCCTGATCCTGACCAAAGATACGCACAGTGCCATCATCATCAATATCAACCGTCGCACCAGACTGCTCAGTGATTGATCGGATCATCGCACCACCTTTGCCGATGATATCCCGGATTTTATCGGAATCTACTTTGAGTGTGGTCATGCTAGGAGCATTTTCAGATGTTACTGTGCGAGCGGTCGGCAGCACTTCATTCATCTGTCCCAAGATGTGCAAACGGGCAACCTGTGCCTGCTCCAGTGCGACTTCCATGATTTGCTCATTGATGCCTTCAATCTTAATGTCCATCTGCAGCGCAGTCACACCCTCTGTAGTTCCTGCCACTTTAAAATCCATATCACCAAGATGATCTTCATCACCTAAGATATCGGTAAGCACAGCGAACTGATTGCCTTCCTTTACTAAACCCATAGCGATGCCGGCAACGGGGGCTTTTAAAGGTACGCCTGCAGCCATGAGAGCGAGAGAGCCGACACAAACTGACGCCATAGAGCTAGAGCCGTTAGATTCCGTGATCTCAGAGACGACGCGAATGGTGTAGGGGAAATCTTCATTGGTCGGCAAAACAGCGGTTAGGCCACGACGCGCCAAACGACCATGGCCCACCTCACGACGATTGGTGAAGCCAACACGACCTGCTTCCCCAACGGAATAAGGAGGAAAATTATAGTGCAGCATAAAAGGATCTCTGCGCTCGCCTTCCAATGCATCGATTATCTGCGAGTCACGCGTCGAACCCAAGGTTACAGCGCCAATAGCCTGTGTCTCGCCACGTGTAAACAGTGCACTACCATGAGCCTTGGAGAGCACGTCGACCTCGCATGCGATGGGGCGCACAGTGCGTGTATCACGGCCGTCAATGCGCGCTTCGCCCGACAAGATACGCTTACGCACCAAATTCTTTTCAATTTTCTTGAAAATGTCCTTCACTGAGTCGGCAGAGGGGCCTCCCTCCACAGCCAGCGCGGTTAATGCCGCAGCGCGAATTGCACTAACTCGCTCATAGCGTACTGCTTTCTCGGTTATGCGGTATGCCTCGCCTAAATCACCCTTAACCTGATCTTCAACAGCCGTCATTAGCACTTCATCGACAGCTGGGCGCTCCCATTCCCAGCGCGGTTTGCCCGCTTCGGCAACCAATTCATTGATTGCCTGAATAACCGTTTGCATTTCCTGATGTGCAAACAGTACTGCACCCAGCATTTGGTCTTCGCTCAATTCCTGCGCCTGAGACTCAACCATCAATACCGCATCCTTGGTACCGGCGACAATCATGTCTAGCTTACTTTCTGCCAACTGCGCATAGGTCGGGTTAAGAAAATAACCTTTGGCTTCATTAAAGCCAACTCGAGCTCCGCCGATTGGCCCATTGAATGGGCAGCCGGAAATCGCCAATGCTGCAGACGTACCAATCATCGCAGGGATATCAGGATCGATATGCTTATCCGCCGACATAACAGTACAGATCACTTGCACTTCGTTCATAAAGCCCTTAGGAAATAAGGGGCGGATCGGACGATCAATCAGACGAGACGTCAGCGTCTCTTTTTCGCTAGGTCGAGCTTCACGTTTAAAAAAGCCACCAGGTATTCTACCTACAGCATAGGCTTTTTCTTGATAATGAACGGCCAACGGGAAGAAATCGCGGCCCGGCCGCTCGGTTTTTTCGGCGACTACCGTGCACAACACAGAAGTGTTCTCAACGGTCACCAAGACTGCTCCACTCGCTTGACGAGCGATACGACCAGTCTCCAAAGTGACAGTCTGGCCACCGTACTGGAATGTTTTAGTTACTGGGTTCACTGTATTTCTCCAATTCTCAAAATGACACCGGGACGTTCCCATGAGCGCCCGGCAAGGGTGCGGCCTATCTACGTAGCCCAAGTCGCTTAATCAGATCGCTGTAACGCGGAACACTTTTGCGCTTAAGGTAATCCAGCAACTTACGACGCTGGTTGACCATCCGGATCAGACCTCGGCGAGAGTGGTGGTCCTGTGAATGCGTTTTGAAGTGCCCCTGCAACTGCTCAATATTCGCGGTCAGTAGTGCTACCTGCACCTCTGGGGAACCGGTATCGCCTTCTGCCACCTGATACTCTTTTACAATCTCTGCTTTTTTTTCTGCATGTAATGCCATTGCTCTTTCCTCTTGCTTAATCTGCCTCAGGTGGCACACCACCCTTCGTTAATAAAAAAGCCTGTCCGTGCAGATTTACAGACAGGTTCATGTCACCTCCCGGTGACAATCAGACGACGTGGCGCAACTCGCCCGTCATCCAACATTTCTCCAACCCCTAAAAACTCACCAGAGTCGAGTGCGACGCGCACAATACCATTTTGCGGCGCATTTGACACCATTACTGGCTGACCTTGGCGCATGTAAAAACCACTAGATTCACTGAGTTGAACCAGCGGCAATGCGCCCAAGGCGGCATCCGTGGGCAATAAAAGTCTATCCAGCTCACCAGACTCATGGCTACCCTTCAGAGCCTCAAGGGCGCCCATAGTGATACTGTCTTCTATGCCAAAAGGCCCTGCCCTAGTTCTCCGCAGCGCGCTAACAAAGGCACCGCAGCCCATTGCATTGCCGAGATCCTCTGCCAGCGACCTCACATAGGTGCCCTTGCTGCACTCTAGGTAAATATCCACCTCAGGCCTTTCACCGCCTCGAAAGGCTCGCAGCTCCAGTGTCTTGATGACCACGGAGCGCGACTTGCGCTCTACCTCAAGACCCCTACGTGCCAACTTATACAGAGGCTGTCCAGCCTGTTTGATAGCAGAAAACATCGAAGGAATTTGTTCTATATCCCCCTCAAAGGCTCGCAATGCTGTAATTACGTCAGTCTCTGTAACACCTCTGGCATCCTTATTCTCCAGCACCCGCCCTTCTGCATCACCCGTATCAGTGACAGTACCAAGTACAAATGTACTCTCGTAAGCCTTGTCTGCGTCCAGCAAATACTGTGAGAACTTGGTTGCCTCACCGAAACATAGAGGCAATACGCCAGTGGCTAAAGGATCAAGACTGCCGGTGTGGCCCGCCTTTGCAGCCTCATACAACCGTTTAACGCCCTGTAACGCGTGATTTGAACTAACCCCGAAGGGTTTGTCCAACAGTAAAATGCCATCTACCAATCGCCCACGGCGAACTCTAGCCACCCGCTAGTTCTTCGACTCTTCGTCACTGTGAAAACCTAACTTTCGGTCTGCCTCCGTCGCGCGCTGAATTAAATCTTCCAGACTGCGACCGCGACCCACACTGCCGTCAAAATAAAACCTAAGATTAGGGACCGTACGCATATTACTGTCTTTAGACAGCTGAGTGCGCAAGAAGCCAGAGGCCTTGTTTAACGCCTCGGTAGACTCGCTCGCATCCTCGCTCGAATTGCTATCCAGCGCCGTATAGTAGACCTTGGCATGGCCGAGGTCTCGACTCACGTCGACCCCCGTAATGCTAACCATACCAACACGAGGGTCTCGCACTTCATGCTGAATCAGCAAAGCCAATTCACGCTGCAGATAGTCGGCAACGCGTTGTGTTCTGGCATATTCTTTAGCCATTAATCATACTCATTACAGCGCCGCTTAAAGCGAGCGGGCTATTTCCTTGACTTCGTAAACCTCGATCAGGTCGCCCGCTTTGACATCAGTGTAATTCTTCACGCCGATTCCACATTCCGTGCCATTACGCACTTCATTGGCGTCATCCTTAAAGCGCCGCAATGATTCCAACTCGCCCTGATAAATCACCACGCTGTCACGTAGCACACGAATAGGCTTGGAACGATAAACGGTTCCCTCGATCACCATACAGCCTGCAATCTGGCCAAATTTGGGCGAACTGAATATGTCGCGAACTTCGGCGATGCCAACAATATTTTCTCTCAGTTCGGGCGCTAGCATACCTGTCAAAGCCGCTTTCACATCGTCGATTAAATCGTAAATGACATTGTAATAACGCAAGTCAACGACTTCAGTTTCCACCAATCTCCGTGCTGCATTGTCCGCTCGCACATTGAAACCGAACACGACTGCACTGGAAGTCACTGCCAAATTAACGTCTGTCTCAGTGATCCCACCGACGCCGCCAGTGACAATATTAACTTGAACTTCATCGTTCCCAATCTCGAGGAGAGCCGACTGAATTGCCTCCAGCGAACCCCTTACGTCTGCTTTAACTACAACGTTAAGCGTTTTTCTATCAACCGCCGTCATACTGTCAAACATATTATCTAATTTTGCGGCCTGCTGACGCTGCATTTTCGTGCTGCGCGTCTTTTCCTGTCGGAAGTCAGCGACCTCGCGAGCATGCTTTTCACTCTCGACAACAGCAAACAAATCTCCTGCCGCGGGAACAGCGCCCAAACCCAAGATTTCTACCGGTATGCTGGGACCTGCCTCATCAATTACTTGACCATTTTCATCCAACATGGCGCGTACTCGCCCAAACTGTAGACCGGCAAGAACAATGTCGCCTTTGCGCAGCGTACCACTTTGGATCAGCAGGGACGCAACAGGACCACGCCCTTTATCCAACCGGGATTCAATCACAATACCTTGTGCAGGTATGTCTCGGGCAGCCGTCAGCTCCAACAGTTCTGATTGCAACAAAATCGCATCGAGCAAACTCTCCACGCCTTCACCGGTTTGAGCCGAAACATGAATAAACTGTGTATCGCCTCCCCACTCTTCGGGAATCACATCTTTGGCTGCTAATTCGCTCTTGATGCGCTCAGGATCGACGCCCTCTTTGTCTATTTTGTTGACGGCCACAATCACCGGCACATCAGCGGCCTTGGCGTGTTTTACAGCCTCTTCCGTCTGAGGCATCACGCCATCATCTGCAGCGACGACCAGAATCACAATGTCTGTACTTTTAGCGCCACGCGCGCGCATCGCTGTAAACGCGGCGTGCCCCGGCGTGTCGAGAAATGAGATCATGCCGCGATCAGTTTCCACATGGTAAGCACCGATATGCTGGGTAATGCCTCCCGCTTCGCCCGACGCAACCTGACTCTTACGAATGTAGTCGAGCAACGAGGTTTTACCGTGGTCTACATGGCCCATTACGGTAACCACTGGCGCACGGGATTCTTGGGTGCCTTCGCGCCGCGATAAGGCTTCTTCCAGCTTTTCTTCCAACGCGTCAGCGCTAACAAACTTGACACTGTGGCCAAACTCTTCCACCAATAGCGTCGCAGTATCCTGATCAATCATTTGATTGATATTTGCCATCACACCCAGTTTCATCAGCTCCTTAATGACAGCTCCAGTTTTCATTGACATTTGCTGGGCAAGGTCTGCGATGGAATTCATATCCATAATTTCGACTTGCTGAATTTTTCTTTCAGTCGGCATTTCAAACCCGTGCTTGGAATGCTCCTCGTGTGATGTTCTGATTTTCTTACGACCACCGCGACGGCGGCCTGTACCCTGCTCAGAATCCAGGTCAGCCAGCGACAAATTGTGATTACGCTGTTTGCCCCGACCCGAAGGTGAATTGCGAGCTAACTTGTTACGCGGCTTACGGCTATCGTTATCTCCGGCAGGAGCGGCCGATGGAACCTCATGGAGACGCTTCGGTCGCTTGCCACCCTCTTTAGCTTTCTCCTCACTAGCAATCAGGGTTTCAGCCTTTACTTGGTCTTCAGCTGCTTTACGTGCATCAGCGGCAATTTTGCGGGACGCCGCTTCATCGGCTTCCTGTAACTTGCGGCGAGCCGCGGCTCGCTGACGCAATACCTCAGGATCCAAATTAGCAGAATCCTCATCCGCACTGGCCTCCAACTCCGTTACCGCGGTTGCGAGTTGCTCACGCTCGGCTGCCGTCGATTCCTGAGACTCTGACTCAGCAGCAGCCTGCGCGGACGCCGCTTCTGAAGCGATCTCCTGCTCACGCTCAGCCAGTTCATCCTCAACTGGCACCTCTGCATCGATCAACTCTTCCGAATCGCGTTTTACATACGTACGTTTCTTTCGCACTTCTACATTGACGGTTTTTCTACCCTGCGACGCGGACGTACGTAACGTACTAATAGTCTTTCGCTTCAATGTAATGCGTTTCGGAGCGTCCGCTGACTCTCCATGACTTTGCTTCAGATGGGTCAGAAGTGTCTGCTTATCCTCATCAGACACAGCTTGCTCTGCACCCGTGTGCGGCAATCCCGCCTCTCTCATCTGTGTCAAAAGACGCTCTGCAGAGGCGCCTACCACTTCAGCGAGTTGCTTTACTGTCACCTGACCCATTTGATACTCTCCTTGTTGCCCTGTCTTAGCGCAATTAATCGTGCAATCTCAGGTCACTCTTCTGCTTCTTCAAACCAGGGTGCCCTTGCGGTCATAATCAATTCACCGGCACGCTCTTCAGTCATCTCTGGGATGTCCGTAAGGTCATCCACCGCCTGCTCTGCTAGATCTTCCATGGTTACAATCGCACGACCGGCCAAAATATAGGCCAACTGACGATCCATACCCTCCATGGTTAAAAGATCCTCGGCAGGCTCATGCGAGCCCACTTCCTCTTCAGACGCAATAGCCTGCGTCAACAACGCGCCCTTAGCTCTTGCGCGCAATTCCTCTGCGATCTCCTCATCAAAGCCTTCGATCGCAGTGAGTTCTGCCAGCGGCACATAGGCCACTTCCTCTAACGCAGCAAAACCTTCCTCGACCAAAATTCCAGCCACATCCTCGTCAATATCGAGAGCATCGACGAATACCTGAATAACTTCAGTAGACTCCGCTTCCTGCTTCTCAGCCGCATCCTCCAGACTCATCACATTGATCGTCCATTCGGTTAACTGAGCGGCCAGGCGCACATTTTGGCCGGAACGACCGATCGCCTGCGCCAGATTGTCTTTAGATACAGCAACATCCATAGTGCGGTTGTCCTCATCCACCACAATAGACTCAACTTCTGCCGGCGCCATGGCATTGATCACGAGTTGTGCGGGGTTGTCATCCCACAACACAATATCAACTCGCTCGTTATCGAGCTCATTAGAGACAGCTTGTACACGCGATCCACGCATGCCGACACAGGCACCCACTGGATCAATGCGCTGGTCATTAGTTTTTACAGCAATCTTCGCGCGAGAGCCGGGGTCACGCGCTGCGGCACGAATCTGGATGACCTCCTCAGCAATCTCTGGCACCTCAATTTTAAACAACTCTATCAGCATTTCTGTACATGAACGGCTCAAAATCAACTGGGGACCCCGTGGCTCCGCACTGATTTCCTTCAAAATAGCCCGCACCCGATCATTGACCCGGAACGTCTCGCGACCCACCAATTGATCCCGAGGCAGCAGACCCTCGGCATTGCTGCCCATATCAATAATCACATTATCTCGAGTCACCTTTTTTACCGTCCCAGCAATAAGCTCACCCACGCGGCTTAAATACTGATCAACAACCTGTGCGCGCTCAGCGTCACGAACCCGCTGGATAATCACTTGCTTGGCAGTCTGCGCCGCGATACGGCCAAATACGATGCTCTCCACTTCCACCTCGTGAATATCTCCGGGCTTCAAATTTGGGTTCTGCTCGATGGCCTCCTCGGTCGTGAACTGAGTCCCAAGCAGTGCCATTTCATCGTCTGGCACAACCAGCCAGCGCCGCTTGGAAACATAATCGCCCGTAGCACGATCAATAGTGACCAAAATATCTGCATCTTCGTCGTAACGCTTTTGGGTAGCGGTTGCCAACGCCAGCTCTATCGCTTCGAAGATTATATCCTCAGAGACGCCCTTCTCATTAGAGACAGCCTCCGCTACCAACAGAATTTCTTTCGTCATCTCAAGCCTCGCCAATTCACTTGCCGCGTTTAGATACGGGGTTGCACCCGCGCTTTTTCAATCCCGCCAAAGGGCAACAAAAAGTCATGGTCGTCTATCTGGACCACAACCTCGTCACCCTCGATACCCTTTAAAATACCTTTAAATTTGCGCCGCCCCTCAAAGGCACTGCGGAGACGCAACTCCACTGTCTCGCCGACATAACTGGAATACTGCTCCAGCGTAAACAACAGCCGATCTATTCCTGGGGAGGACACTTCCAGTGTATACTCCCCAGCGATTGGATCCTCAACATCCAGAATGCTGCTCACCTGTGCGCTGACGCCAGCGCAGTCATCAACCGAGATGCCAGCAGCACTGTCTATAAAAACTCTCACAATACTGTGCTTGCCCTGCGGCGTATACTCTACACCCCATAACTGGTAACCCAATGCCACTACGCTGGGTTGCAACATCTCCGCAATTTGCTGGTCTTTGCTCGCCACTGCCGGTTGTTTTCCCCGTGTACAAAAAAGCCCCTAAAAAGGGGCTTTTAACTTCACACCATAGCTATGACGCTACCAGTGCAATTGGTAGCGGGGGCCGGATTTGAACCGACGACCTTCGGGTTATGAGCCCGACGAGCTACCAGACTGCTCCACCCCGCATCAAAGCTTTCTCGACTGTGACAGGCCCCTCGGCCCTGACACCGGACCCACTTCCTATGTAGGCTCCAATTTCGAGGGAGTGCATTATAGGTAGGCCCACTACCCCGGTCAACCTTGAGAAGAGCGAAAAATAGACTAATTTGGGGGCTGCCGCTAATTTTTGCTGGCAATGGCTTCGCGCCTGCAGGGCCGCGGCTTGAGTGCTTCGCTTTCGCTACTCGCACTCTTACAGAATGCTAGATCGCACGAACTTAGCCGCTGCCCCGCCTGCGCGGCCTCTATATCCCCCCTGCTGGCCTCCAAGGAAGAATAGTGACTTTGCCGCATATAAGGTATTGAGCGATAAGGCATACAGGGTAGAGGCCGAGCTTGATAAAAAATAGATCGATAAAGAAGCTGTTAGGGTGTGGAATGTCTAAACTAAATAGTTCCATGCCAACCCCATATATCATGGCGAACGCAGTCATATAGACAAGGCATATAAACCCAAGCCAATTTAGCACTGTTTGCAACTGCCCAACCACGGCGTAACTCCACCAACACGGCCGCAGAGTTTAGCAGAGATACATTAGCCCTATTAAGCCTTTTTTTTAATACCGGCGATTAAGCGCATCACATAAGCACGGGCAATCTGCCGCTGCAACATAATACGATGATGCGCTGTTTACCGGCATTGTATAGGTCCTGTAAGGGTCACATCCTCGAATAAAGCCTAGGCGCTGTTTTGATATTATTTCGCGCTGAGCACGCATTATGTTGGCGCCTTTCGACTAAGGCGCAATAGACAATTTACTCGACACAGCCTGTTTACTGTATTTATACTTCATAAATCGACAAACGTATTAAGTCTTCCAAAATCTGCACTCGAATAGGGCAGGGTTGCGGGCGTGCCACTAGATTGTTTTGCGGGCGGGTCGAAGCTAGAGAAATCGTTAAAATTGCACTCAATCTGCTAACCAAGGGAATCATCAAGATGCCTCAGCGTCTCAAGCCATTCAGTGATATTCTTTTCATACTAGCATTCTTCGTGCTGACTTTGGGCTGTAGCAATGACACCTCAGTCGCTGCCACAAAACCGTCTGAAAAAATTGCCACCCTGAAAACGGAACCAGCTGCATCAGCGACCTATAACAACGAAATTCAACCGCTGTTTGACAATCGCTGTATCGCCTGCCACGGCTGCATTGGCTCTCCCTGTAATGTGAAACTCTCTTCTTTTCGAGGTGTGGAGCGAGGGGGGTTCGGAAAAAACCCCTACTCGCTGCATTTTGATGCCGTTCCGCGCACGGGGATGGACGTTCATGCAACCGTCGAAGAGTGGCGCCAAGAAGGCTTTTACCCAGTGGTGTCGCGTGACGGCAGCGCGACTGAAAATCTAGCCGGGTCTATGATTTCTCAACTTGTGGCAGCGGGGCACCAAAACAATCAGCCGGGTTTTTCGCGAGAAGCCTTAATGTCATCCTACACCGATCGTTACAAGCATTCCTGCTCCAGCACATCAGACGCTCTAAGATCACACCTGAAAGACAATCCCGCTGCAGGTATGCCATACGGCCTTCCAGCCTTGAGTGATGATCAGTTAAATCAGATTAATCAGTGGGTTTCCGCCGGCTCGCCAGGCCCGACTCAGGCGGAACTTTCGAAAGCTTCAGCACTGGCCAACCCAGAGGTTATCGCGCGCTGGGAGACCTTCTTTAATCAACCGGATGCGCAACACCAACTGGTCTCACGATATATCTTTGATCATGTCTATCTATCGACGATCGCGTTCAATGAAAGCCCAGGTGAACTATTCAAATTGGTACGTTCAGAAACCGCTGGGAACACAATCCACGACGCCATAGCCGGCAAGCCAACGCCAGAAGTCGTAGTAATAGATTCTCCGAAGCCGTATGACAACCCGATGGTATATGCCAATGTCGATCAATTCTATTATCGACTAAAGAAGATGACGTCTCGACCGGTGCAGAAAAATCATTTCGTCTGGGCGCTCGGGCAAAATGACATCGCTCATTTGGAATCGGTATTCTTTGATAGAGAATGGGCAAAGAGCTCAGGTTTTTACGCCCCCTGGGACGTGGGCAATCCTTTCTCCATGTACCAAGCCATTCCAACAAAGTCTCGCTATCTGTTTTTGATCGAGAATTCGGAGATTATTGTGGCTGGCATTACGTCGGGTCCGGTATGCCTAGGCCAGACCGCAACTTACGCGGTTAAGGACCAGTTCTGGGTTTATTTCATGGATCCAGATCATGATGTGTCAGTGCTCGATCCGCAACTGGGACTGCGAGATTGGGGAGCATTAATGGATCGCTCGCCGATCGGCAACGAGACCTATGATGTCGCTTATGGGAAAACCGTGCAGCGGCTGTTTCCGGACGGCTACACAATCGATGCCCTTTGGGATGGCAACAAGACCAACAAGAATGCCTGGCTTACTGTACTTCGCCATGAAAGCAACACCTGGGTCATGAAAGGGCGCCAGGGCGGCATTCCCCGCAGCCAGTGGGTCATGGGCTTCAGTGGTTTTGAACGCATCTACTACGATACTGTTGCGCATTTTGAATACTGGGGCGGCGATACCGGAAAGCTGGAGACCGTAGGCTTTTTTAATTTCCTACGACAGGAGTTCGAGGATGATTTTCTGCTGTTCCTGCCTGAATACGTGCGTGTAAAAATTCGTGAGGACTGGAGTAAAGGCGTTGGCGACGTAGGGCTTCACCTGACAAGTTTTGCTGCCAAAGACCAACCCTCCCCCATTCAGAATAACGATCCTAAGCATCCGCTGGTCGGCGTTGTGAGTGCCATTGAAGCCCACATGGGTCCAGCCATTGCAGGCCCCACCGACCACCTAAATCCTTGGGTCAAGACGCCATACGCCTTTGAAAAAGGGATTGCAAACTTCGACGAATGGATCGAGGCAATGGCAACGATGACCGTTACCACTGACTATCAATTTCCGCGCTACATGCCGAGCATGATAGTCATGAAGGTCAATCAAGGTGAGAATTCGAGGCTTTACTCACTGGTAGTAAACCGTGTCTATCAAACCCAATATACGATTCTGTTTCAAAATGGCGTTGCACTTCCTGACCTTTACACCATGAGCGTATATCCCGACATAGTGGGCGGCTTTCCCAATCTTTTTATGGAAATTAATATTGACCAAACGTCGGCTTTTATTCAAGAATTGCGCGACGTAAAGTCGCAAGCCGATTTTCTTGAATTTCGAGATCGCTACGCGGTCCTGCGTAACCAAAGAGCATTTTGGTCGACCTATGATTGGTTTAACGACTGGAATTTCACCAATCGTAAATGGGACGCCGGCGTGTTCGATCTTTCGTATTATGACCTATTTGATTCCGTTTATTGATAGACCTAGGCTTTGCTCTAGGTCGGTTGTCTCGCCAAGTCGGACGGTCATGCCAAGCATCGCTTTGACGCATATTCTGCCAAGCTCTAGAAGAAACGCTTGCTGAAAAACAAGTCGCTGCTCATCCTAGCCACAGTTTTTATAGCTTTTAGCCAAACACTCTCGACTTAGTGCCTGGGCTTTGGATATGTCGGCAGGTGTCATGCCGTCTTTGATTCTGTCCTTCAATGTCTTCGCGTACTCATGCCCTTGCGCTGCCGCTAGATTTATCCACATGTACGCAGGCATATTCCCTTCTGGCACACCCTCGCCCTTGGCGTACATTAAACCAAGATTGAGCTGGGCCCCCGCAGCCCCTTGCTCTGCCGCTTTGGTGTACCACTTAAGAGCGGCAGCATCATTCTGGCGCACACCGTCACCGAATCTATACATATTGCCCAAATTATATTGAGCGTCGACATTCCCTTGTTCTGCTGCCTTTAGGTACCACTTCGCCGCAGTGGCGTCATTCTCCGACACTCCGTTACCGTTGTCGTACATGTTGCCCAGATTGGATTGAGCCTGAGCATCGCCTTGCTGTGCCGCCTTGGCATACCACTTCGCGGCGATTGCATCATCTTCAGGCACGCCTTCACCGAACCTATACATATTACCCAGATTGTATTGCGCGTCGACATTACCTTGCTCTGCAGCCCTCGCGTACCACATCGCCGCAGTCGCGTCGTTTTCAGGTACAGCGTCACCGTAGTCATACATAAGGCCCAAATTGTTCTGGGCCTGCGCATAGCCCTGCTCTGCCGCCATGGCATACAGCTCCGCAGCAGTGGCGTCATTCTCAGGAACACCCAGACCCTCTGCATAGGCAATACCTAGGTTAGATTGAGCCCATGCTTCACCCCTTGCAGCGGCAGCTCGGTATTCAGCGATTTTCGCGGGGGACCAGTCGTCAGCTGTCGCTAAGGGAGCGATTAAAAACACTATAGCGATAGCGACCCACAGCACTTCAACTAATCCTATAAATGAAACACTTCGCTCTTTCACGGTTGCGCCACTATTTGCCATCTTTAACGTCCTGATGCTCGGTTCTTGCCCTCTCGGCGAATCAAAGGCAGACCCTAAATATACAGGATTAACCGGTAACTGACAGGCTGACGTCGATCAAAATAGCGATCTATCCGAAACTACGACAGAGGTGCCTGCAACCCTTTAACATCGATAAGCATCTGATTACTATGTCTTTACTGCCCTATACGTTACATATGAATAGCGTCAAAAAAAGCCCAAAAACCAGCCGTCCATGGAACCCGTGCGATAAGAGACCGGCTGGAATCCCTGCGCAGTTCTCACCGACAGACCTGTGAGACCCATGCAGCGCTGATGTTGCAGTTGTGGTATATTTTGTTCGCACTCACATCTGGTACCCAGTAAATGCCCCACCACCTCTCCGACGATTCCAATGATTTATCGCAACCGTGGATGAAAGAGGCTGAACAATATTTTCCTCCTGTAAGCAGAGCATGGCTGCCCTGGCCCGTCGGCTCCATCATGGTCAGTGAGCCGCATCGGGTGCTGTATTCACCTGTTGCCAAATGTGCCTGCACCTCGCTGAAGACGATGATGGTTCATCTTGCCCAGGTGGAGCACGCGGAGCAGATTCTCAAACATGGCGTACATCGAGTCACCGACAAATTCAGTACCGGAATGCAGCTCAAAGATATTCCTCGGCAACGTAGCATGGAAATACGGCACTCAGATGAATATTATAAATTTGCGGCTGTTCGTGATCCGGTTGAGCGCATCGTTAGCGCTTACACGGAAAAATTCGTCGTTAACCGTCATCGCGAGGGCAATCACTGGCACACGAGGGCGGTGATCAGCGCAGTTCAAGGCAACACTAGTCCCGACATGGATAAGGGCATCACCTTCAGACAGTTCGTTGAATATATTATTTCACAACCTGCCTCATCTTTGGATACCCATTGGATTCCTCAGCATCTAAGCCTTCGCGGGGTAGACAGATATAACCGCATTTTCCGCATAGATCAGCTCGACGAACTGAAAACCTGCCTTGAAAATTGGACCGGCGCAGAGATCGTTCTTGGCGAACTCAATAAAACCGCGGGTGAAAGACGGGATGCTCATGAACACACCAAGCCAATGCCAGAGAATGTCGTCGACCTACTTCCTGCTCAGTTAGACGCTTTGAACCGTCTGAATTCAGCATTATTTATGGAACAGCATCTCGTAGAAATGCTTAGGCAATACTACAGCGAAGACATTGAAATCTACAATGCCACATATTCTGACACTCACGGTTACACTCCCCCTGAACCACTGGGAAGCAATATATGGAAACAGATAAACATCTATTGTAAGGGTTATTTTGGCGCACGCGCTAATGGTGAAGAAAGTAGCGTAGGAATTGTAATATTCAACGGCAACAGCATGAATATTGATGCTGCGAGTCACCCTGGACTGGCGGTACAATCAACGCTGTTCGGCCACGATCGGCAGGCTCTAAGCAAAACAAGGGTCACCCACCCTCTCACCATGGCCATTCCTAGCAAGAACTACCTGCAAGTCGATCTCAGTGTTTCCGTACCGCAGAGGCTACTTGCAAAAGTTGCGGGGATAGAAATTGGCTTGGTGACGACTGAGCATGGTCGAATCGCAGACCACTCTGCCCTGCATATGGCCGGCGCACAATTTTTTGTATTGCCTGACTAGACCGGCGTCCTGCCCTAGGAAATTATCATCAGAAGGTCTCAGTATCGAGCGCCCGTATCTACGGCCAGCACACAGCTCCAGAACAAAGGCCAGCAGAAGCCCTGATAAGCTCGGCGTCACTTGGTCGCAGGAATCCCTTCTCAACCGATTCAGCAACGGATTTATCAACCGCATCGATATATGACTGTTGGTCGGGATACAATTCGACCAGTTTAGCCTCATCGAAAAGTTCTGTAGTACCAAAAAGGTTGCAGAACCTATCGGAGACAGGCTGCCCCTCTCCATGCAAAATGGCGACGGGGACGTCCACAGAATGGTTTCTTAGGCCCCCTGTAACATTGCCCAAGTCGTCATACACAAAGCTACGATCTGTCTCATTTATATCCAAGAAGTTGGCCGATGGTGCGGGATTTCCGGTACGCACCCAAGTATCGAGCGCGTTCACCGCGGCGTTAGCTAAAAAGTGCATCGGTCCGTCGTTGGCAGGTAAGCTACAGCTGATGAAGGGTGGCCGCACTTCTGGCTCTTCTACTACTGACGCGATACCGGGATCATCGCCCTTGTCGTTAGGTGACTTTAGTGTCGTGTAGATATCGGAATGTGCACTGCCTGGAACTTCCCAATAACGGAAATTCTCAGAGTCTTCCTGCCGTGAGACGACAGAATTAAGCTGGAAAACATCAGTCTCGCTCTGCAATGTAATCACGGGTGCTGATAAGTCGGTGCGAATAAAAACTGCTTCTGGAATCGACGACAAGCCCGGCAACGAAGAGGTGTCTCGCCCATTTCCTATCAGGGGCGCGGAATCACCACCGCGGGCCATGAGGAGGTAGGCGTCAAAGCGAGCTGTCCGTGGAGCAACCGAATTTATATATGTTACCAGCCTGAACGCTGACTGCGACTGCCCAAACGCTATCGCGCGCTCAGGAACCAAACCTTCAAGCGGGTCGAGGCCTTGCGGGCTCATCACGGCTTGCGCTGCCTGCGAAAAAATATCGTAAGAATAGTCATCACCGGGGTGGTTCAATATCCCATAGCGCACTGCATCGACAACCTTTAATGAAATATCGAAAGCCCCTGCGCCCCCTTCAACCCCTGCAGACTGCGCAGAGACACCGACGTAAGCATAGCCTTCTCGCTCCAATTCTACATGGGTTGCCAAAAAGCCAGGAGCAGCGTCTAAGCCGCCTGATACGTTAAACCACTCCACCATCACGGTGCCATTAAACTTTGCGACATCAATAGGCCGCCTGACCACAATACGGGTTTTGTACTCTGCTGCGTCTGCCTCCTGTATTGACCATATACCGTCTTCGCCAAGCTCTTCTGTCGGCACATAGGAAACGGCCGTGCCAGAAATGAAGTATTCTGTTTCTCGATAACCCACTTCTGCGGCATCATAAGCAAGGCCAGAATAGAACGCAGTGCCAGGTTTATAATTTTGGTCTCTAAGGTCGATCGCTCCGTCAAAAATGAAGCCAGATTCCGGCCCGCCTCCGAGAACCGTAACTTCCTCCACAATTGGGTTGGCAGGTTGTGGGGTTAGAATGTCACCAGTTACATCATTATCATTGTCGTTGTCACTGCAGCCCGACAACACCAGTGCTAATAGCAGAACTACGAATACCCTTAAAACTGTTAGGATACGCCACTCAAACGTCTTGCTTACCATTTCCAATGCCTCTCAATATCGACTACGACAAACAGTAGGTCATTAGCAAAGATAACTCAACCTCGATTTGGGTGACCCTCTAAAGTTACTCAACGTGGGCACAGACTTCGGGCCAGTCATGGGACGCTGCGGGGCGATCAGACACAAAAACCCAGCTATTGCTGGGCTTCAAGGGTCTCATAGAATTTCATGAAACATTGATATGGTGCCGAAGGCGGGACTTGAACCCTAACCCTTATTCAGCGTACCTATGCAGCCTGTGGTTATGTCGTAGCGGTGAGTTTGTGCCAAGAGTGTACCACGGCAACTGTAGCGGCAAGGACAGTGCTGTGCTTTGGCTAACTACCCTGCTCAATTGAAACTATGCGAGCTGAAACGCCTGACAGCAAAACGGCCCCCGAAGGACCGCTGTGTATTGCATTAGTCGAGCGGGATTTCTCAACATAACGGATAAAACCCGCCCACTATAAGAGCGGACGTGACTCTTTTTTCAAGTACTTGCTTGAGGTTAAGGTGTGCCTAACAACTAACTATAAGTAGCTGGAGCAACCATGATACTGAGCATGTCCCCTTGGGGACGCCAATAAAATCAGGGGGTTGCGGAGATTCCGCAGCCCCCTGATTCTATCTTGTGATATCCCTGTGATACATGGTTAAGGTGCGTACATAGCTCTCAACGTGTACGCGCCTTATCCATTTTTTGGCTCTGGCATCCTCTTTCGGGTCCAATTCTATCTTGTCGGTTTCAGAGAAAACAGGAAATTCCGTACTTTTGGACTAAGAACCCCTTTTCGTAAACTCTACCCGAATGACTTTTGCCTTTTCCCCATCCTCTACGTAATCGATTTCCATCCTGTCGTCGGACAGAATCCTCCCGAAAGAGTATCCCTTGTCATGATCAGCGCAGTTGAGCCTGTTCTCCGAGGAGATCGTGCACGAAAACTCTTCCGAATAGGCTTTCCCACGCTTGACCCACTGTTTTTCCCCTACGAAAGCACGGTTCTGTTGCTCCTTGATGATGATTATTGCGGGCGCGCTTTCATCCATCATGATCTCGAAACCCCGATTTTTCGAATGCTTGCTGATGGTTTCTCTCTGCTCATCCCACGTTCCAACCAGATTGGGAACCAACCTGGTAGCCTGGCACGCCCCCAAAAGGATTGCCGCAGAAGCAGTGATCACAAGAAGTACGGTAAGCTTCTTCATTTTTTCCTCCCCTTCTTCTTTCTTGGTCCGTTTACGACGGAGTCGTCCACTCCAGCCTTGACACCATCTTGTCTTTATGCCGGCCCAAACGCAACCGGCGCGTGTGCTCCCTTTTCCCCACACTCTTGCAGCAGGAGGCAGCAGTCAGGACCATCGCGGGTAGCCGTACGCATCGAGGATATCACCGTAGAGGTCATCGATGGTCTCGAGATATTTTTCGCTGAAAAACGTTTCCCATTCATCGACTCTGCTATTCCGAAAGGTTCGGACATTCTTGTCGAATAGATCTTCAGCAATCGATTGAGCTTCGCCAGTTTCGGCCAGATGGTTCATGAGCTTTTCAACGGTGCGGCACTGGCCCCTTCCGTCGCCTCCACCGCAAGGTCCGACCAGGGTCTCAAAGGAGGTCTTGAAAACTCTTGGATGGTGGAGAAGCCAGAGGTGATCCTTGAAGAATCTTTCTATGATTTTGGGAAGCATCTCGAAAACTAGATAGTCAACCCTTTCCGATAAGGTCGAGATTTCCCTGAGAGTCTTAGAATAGGCCAGATTGAAAGGCGTCGGCGTGACGCCTTCGACTCCTAACCGTGTATTTCCTAGAAGGTAGTGGTATTGCGAAAGGGCGACCCCTCTTGGATCACGGTGATTGAATACGATCCTGACATGGGTGCGATCCAACAATTCCTGGATCCCGGGGACAAGTGGAAGATGGTGGGTGATGACACATACCTTTTCAGATCGATCTGATTCCAGTGAACGCAAAATTTCAGGGAACGGTCTTCTGTTCCAAGCCCTGGGCCGGCCACTCTTGGGCCAAATCATCTTCCCGACCGTTCGGTATCCCAGCGATCTCATGGCGCCATCCACGAGATGGGTTCCACTCTTCGGAATCGAGACGACCAATACATTTTGATGGAGGTCTTTCCCGGGTCGTACTTGGCGCAAAGGACGCTCGTCGCCCTTGTCGATCACGTCTGTTGAGAGACTGTTCATCATGGCATTTCCTATACTACATGGTCGTAAAGTATAAGCGGGATGAACGCTACCTTTGCTACTAATCTAGTACAACAGTCGACTGCAGACAACCATTTATCACGGTTCAGGCTATTAACTATTGTTATAAATGAACCAAATGGCCATAAAACACCCATAAGCGTCGTGTATTTTGATAAAGAGACCTTCTTAAACGATAGTTGGCCCTGCCCTTTAAACGCGATTGTAATGCCCAGCTCGTTAGCGGCGCGGATGATAAAGTCTCGCACCGAGGTTTGTTGCCCGGTGGCAATCACAAAGTCTTCAGCCACCTCCTGTTGCGCCATAAGCCACTGCAGCAGGGTGGCCCCTTGGGATCGTTGAGTGTCTTTGCTCCTACTAACGCATCTCATCAACATCAACCACCGTGCTCTCACCGCTAGCTCTTTGTGTTTCACATATCATTGGCTTAAAGCCGTATTGCATTTCAAACACGCGGCTCATGAACTGGGCAGCTTTATAACGGTCACTAACGCGACATATCAGGCAGTCGTGAACAGGAAGCACTGGAACTCCAAACCCTCGGCAATGATTGATAAGCTCCATCATGATGCTGGACTCTGCGAAGTTTAACGTGCGCCATGCATCGTTAAAGAAGTAGGGCTCGAGTACGGGGTGCTGTTGAATGATGGCGTCCAGAATGCCATTGATCGCAGGGTTCCCTTTGCCACCTGCTAGGTCTTCTAGCTTCTTTGCGCGCAGGGTTTGAATAGTCTTTAGGCGAGTGGGACAGTTGAAGGCGATAGACACCACTTGTTTAACCGTTGCTCTGCTGTATCCTTTGAGGGCATAAGGATCACTAGTTGGATCATAGGTTGAGATGTCGATCCCTTGCTTGCCAGATTCGCCATACGCCAAAGCCACTTGCATGCCAGCATAATCAAGCTCAGTCGTTTGCTCGCCATCAATCATCAGGCTTCTTCTTTGATTCTTTCCCAGACTCTGCGCATTACAATGGATGCGGCCATACGTTGAAAAGCTGCCCTCTAGGAAAACACGTTGCAAGGCGAGATCCCATGGTGAGAGTGCAACATTCTTGCTGTCTTTGTTTGTATAACTCCACTTGTGTGTTCTATTAACTTGGTTCATCTCAAGAAGGTGATTGCGCCATTTGCATATCTGCTCAGTGTCCTCGAACGCCATCACCTTTTTGTTCCTGTCCTTTAGGACAATCAGCTCTCGGTTTGCCTTCTTGTGTTGTTTCACACAGAAGTCTTCGCCTGCCATTGAGTGGTAGAGGCGGTAGAGCTTTTCCGTAGGTATGACCAATGAGACGACACCTGGCATGAAGCCACTCGGATCCTTGCCGCCTTTCTTGAACTCGATGTAGCCATGTTCGACAAGGTGGTCAACTGCGGGCTTTCTGGCCTTAGCAGAGAACAGCTTACCTGACTCTTTGTTTGCATTAGTGCCTGTTGGCCATAACACCGCCACATGCTCTTCTGGCTTTGTGTGAATAGCTTCGAAGCAAGCATTTATCAAGCACAGAACAGCCAAGCGCCTATGGTCCCTACCGACCCCTCGAAAGCTTATCCCTGCAGTAACCTCGTTAAACACATCCTCTAGTTTGGGGGACTCAATGAAGCGGGAGGGGTTGGCATGGCATGTGTATAGTTCACCCTCTTCATCAATCAACTGGTTATGCCTGAAGTGTCCACCCCAGATAGTGTTCTCCGTTAAAGCGGCATGCATCAAGATACCTTTGCTTTGTTCAACTTCCATGTTCACTCCTTCTATCAATGTTTAAGTTCATGTACTGCTGTTCTTCTTTGTTGCTATGTCTAATAACCTCTAACCTCTAACCTTTAGTCTTTAGTCCTTAGTCTTAGGAGGTAGGTGGGTGATGTATCTACTTACTCTCTAAGGGCTTGAGGGTCTCCCCCTCTCATAGAAACCAGTTAATGAGAGCTTGTAGTTTCCCCGAGAGCCTTGCTGGCGTATGTGACAATTCCCGCCAAACTAATGCCCATATGCGCCAATCGCTGAGGCTCCGCTAACCCCTGCTCAATCTGAATAATAAAATCTGTAGGCAACCACCCTATCTTTCGTCTTCCGCTGTGTGACTCAAAGGGGGAGGGGGCCGGCTCTCAGGATATTAGGCTTCTGCTGGCAAGGTGTTTAGCTCGATCTTTGCTGCACTGTTGTCTAAGGCTGGGACTCTAGGTTGGCTATGATCTAGGTGATGTGGGTGGAGCTGTGATACTGAGCCAGCGACAATCAGGTCCAGCAGCTCTCAACGATCTCAACGTGACCCAGCAGGTCCAGC
>JAQWNG010000029.1 GCA_029246385.1 Halioglobus sp. | reverse complement strand
GTATAGGTACTTTCCTAGCTTGTGACTTTACGCGCGCAAATCAGCGCTGCCATTGTACTTTTGGGCAGATTTTGGATTTATTGTGACCTTATTTAGAAACTACGACCTAATACGGCTGCTAAGCTGAGAATGACCGCATTATGCCGGGGTGAGATGCTTCCTAGAACGCCCATTGGTCGCCCAGAGATATTTCAGCCATAAAAAAAGCACCCCGATTTCTCGTAAGTGCTTGATTTAATTGGTGGAGCTAAGCGGGATCGAACCGCTGACCTCAACACTGCCAGTGTTGCGCTCTCCCAGCTGAGCTATAGCCCCAAAATTGGTCTAACCCTTTGATCAAAATGGATTTTTATTCTTGATCTTTCATCGGATGCGCAGTTTAGTGATCGCCACGTCCTCTGTCAACCGATGGCTATAGGAACCAGTCACGGACGCATTTGAGCACGATTCGCAACAGCTGTGCTAAGCTCACGGCATCTGGACTGCGTTGGGTCAATGCAATTGCATTCATATAATCACAGGGAGAGCACAATGCTGGGTAAAATCGTTTTATGGGCTTCTGCTGTAATCTTTGGCAGCTACGGCATCGTCTGCTTAGTTTCTCCCGAACTCCCCGCAGAGTATGCCGGCTTGATCATTGATTCAGGCGACGCCTGGGTTGAAATCGCCGCGATGTACGGCGGCCTACAGACGGCTTTTGGTGTGTTCTGCCTGCTGGGAGCCTTGCGAACCGATCTCTACCGCCCTGCCTTAGTTTCTATCGTGTTGTTAGTCGGCGGACTTGCGCTGGCGCGGCTATACTCCACACTGATAGTGCCTAACCCGGTCGGAGATTACACCTATGGCGCATTGGTGTTTGAATTCACCACGGCAATACTTGCAGCAGTGGCCCTGCGAAAATCTGTCTGAGACAATGCCGCAGGTAAACCTTAGGTTCCTAGTTCTGCAGCGCAAATAAATAACCCTTCAGCGCTAGCTGCGACCTCTCCATCAACGCGCATTTCACCACGGCATAATTGCTTGCGCCCGTCCTGCCGCACGTTTTTTCCCCACAATTCAATCGGTGTGTTCAGCGGCATTTTGCGACGATATTTGACAGTGAGCGTTCCGGTGAACCCTGCTGTACCTGATATAACATTGGACATCGCGAGAATTTCATCAAACACGCCAGCAATAATGCCACCGTGAACGCTGTCCGGAGGACCGGCATAAGTCGGCGAGAATATCGCCTCACCGAGGACCTCATTATCACCTGCTTTCCACAATTTTAGCGGGGGTGCCATAGGATTTCTTCTACCACTAATTGGGCTGTAAGGCATCACCGCGGTAAGATCGTCTTCTAACCAGCCCACCTCAGGAACATCGCTGGCAATTGAAATCGTGGACCAACCCTCGCCCTCCTCCAGCCAAGGTCTTAGTGCATCAAGCGCATCGCGTATGTGCTTCTGCGCGGCGACCAACGCGTCGTCGGTAGGTCTGCTGCATCGCAGATCATGAATAAGCTGGCTAACATCTAGATTGACCTCTTCGGCCAAACCGTCCTGCGCTGGCGCCCTCTCCTTCGACATATATATTCCTTAGGTCAGATTGTTTCGACGCACATAATCGCGCATTGATCGATCAGCGACAATTGCGCAGGTGCATTGAATTGAACCGGCAGGCAGATTGCGGACTAATCAATCGCGGGAGGATACAGTGCAGCCCGTAGCAGCAGAACATCCGTCCAGTAAAGATACGCTCAACACCAAGGAAATGCCGAAACTCGGCACCAAAATGGCGTGTGCCTAACGCGTTGGCAAGGCCTGATATTCCTTTTCCAATTTCTTCGCTGCTTTCTTAGACACGCCCCCCAGCACCTCAATGGCGTGACGAATACGCGCCCGTGTCATATCTGGTCCCAACAATTCCATGGAATCAACAACAGAGAAAGAAGCACTGGAACCGGCTATAGCGATAAACAACGGCGCCAAAAAATCTTTGACCTTTAACTCCAATGCGTCCGCCAAAGCGGTTAGGTCATTCCACACGACATCTCGCGTCCATTGGTGCTGCGCTTCCAATCGCCATAACGCAAACTGCAGGCCTTTGACAATAGCGTCGCGCTCACCCTTTACGCTCGCAAAGTTTTCTTCCTCCAGTGACAACGACCCTGACACTAGGAAGCTAGCGAGGGGCGCAAAATCACTCAGCGTCTCCATACGCTTCTGTACATGAGGCAACACCTTCATCAGGTTTTCACTGTTGTAAGCCCAATCCACCAAGCGCTGCGCCAACTGCGCTTCACTGAGATCTTCACGAATCCACATACCGTTGAGCCAGCTGAGTTTTTCCACATCAAAAATCGGGCCGCCCAGGGAGACCCGTTGGATATCAAACTGTTCCAACATATCCCGCAAAGTGAACTTCTCACGCTCGTCGGGCATAGACCAGCCCATGCGACCGAGATAATTCAGCAAGGCCTCGGGCAGAAAACCCATACGCTGATAGTACAGAATACTGGTAGGGTTCTTGCGCTTGCTGAGCTTCGATTTGTCGGGGTTACGCAGCAATGGCAGATGACAGAATTGCGGCATGTCCCAGCCGAAATACTGATACAACAGCTTGTGCTTTGGCGCTGAGTTTATCCACTCCTCTCCGCGCAGTACATGTGTTATACCCATTAGGTGATCATCGACCACATTGGCCAGATGGTAGGTTGGCATGCCGTCGGACTTGAGCAGAATCTGGGCATCAACCATGGCCCAGTCGAGCTCTAGAGCGCCACGCAGCATATCGTCAATCGAGCAGCTTCCGGGTTCTTCAGGCACAATCATACGAATGACATAGGCTGCGCCTGCATCGCGTCGCTTCTGAATCTCCGTCTCGCCCAGTATGAGGTCAGAAGGTTTCAGAGCTGTGCTGTTTCCCGACGCACGGCGTGCGTCGCGCAATTCGTCTAACTCACTAGCTGTGCGGTAACAGACAAATGCCTTACCCTCTTCGACTAATTGTTGTGCATATTGGCGATAAAGTGCCATCCGTTCACTCTGCCGATAAGGTCCGTGCTCACCCCCCACATCTGGCCCCTCATCCCACTCGATACCAAGCCAGCGCAACGAATCGAGGATAGCCTGCTCCGACTCGGGGGTACTACGGGCTTGGTCTGTATCCTCTATACGCAACACAAACTGCCCCCCATGGGCACGGGCAAAACACATATTAAACAGCGCAATGTAGGCGGTCCCAACGTGGGGATCGCCGGTAGGCGACGGTGCGACACGGGTACGTACAGTCATGAGTTTCCGGGTTGTTATGAACACAATGGCTAATTATACGGTGGGGCTTGCGATCAGGTCCAATACAGAGGAACTGCAAGAATGCGCAGACTTCACTTGCCCCGCTCAACTATTAACCAGCTGGCTGCTCAATAAAGCCGTCAGCCGTGACGAGCACGCTGTTAGCGGTGGGTGATACAGCAAAGCAGTCAGGGGCAAGGTCATACACCGAGTCCGAGTCAACCGCCGCTGGACCAATAACGAGATCGCCATTATCGTTGCCGTGTTGAGACACGCGATGACACTACTCAAAAAAAATGTTCACCAAAGGTCGTTCAAAACGGCCTAGCGTAACCGAGTGGCGATCAGTACCTTATCCACTTATAATTCTGCCTCGTGTATAGGAGTTAAACAATCATGGGCACTTTCTTTAAAGGCAAAACCGTTGTTATTACCGGCGCTTCTATGGGCGTAGGTGCAGCCTGCGCGCGCGCCTTTTGTAGCGAGGGTGCGAACCTAGTTCTGGTTGCGAGGGGTGCCGATGCCCTTAACACGTTGGCCGCTGAGCTCGAGCAAAGCACTGGCGTTCTCGCCGTGGCAATGGATGTTGCAGACTGTGACGCTGGGGTAAAGCTGCTAGAACAGGCCCAGCAGCGCTTTGGACGCATTGATGTGTTAGTTAATAATGCCGGCATGCATAACAGAGGTGACGTATCATCATTAAATCCAACTTCTGTGACGGCCATGATTGACGTGAATTTACGAGCCCCTCTGTTTCTCTCTACGGCGGTTATTCCTTATCTGCAGATGCAGTCTGAAAGCGCGATCGTTATGCTGGGCTCTCTTGCCGGCCGCACGCCCATGCAGGGCGCGGCAACCTACGGCGCCACTAAAGCTGGATTACGGTCTTTTAGTTACGCCTTGAGGGACGAGCTGAAACCGAAGGGGATACACGTTGGCGTGATTTCACCTGGGCCGATCGATACTGGATTTATTATGGATGACATCGATGAGGTCGAAGACATCGTTTTTGCCCAAGCTATGAGTACTGCTGCGCAGGTAGCGACCGACGTCCTAGCGGTGGCACGCGGGGACGCAGATGAATTGTGTTTACCGCGGTCGGGCGGACTCCTGACTCACCTCAGTTACCTTTTCCCAGGTCTTCGCCGAAAATTGCGAGACCGCCTGTATGCCACCGGTCGCAAGAATAAAGAAAAATATCGAAAAAATGCAATGTAACAGCATACCGGATAGCCTCATATCTTTTTGACATAGACCCGTCGCGTCTGACAGGCATTATTTCCATTGATTGGCTGACGCCATTTTCCATGACGTATGTATAGTACAGGTATCGCGACTCATTTCTCATCCTAATAGCGCTCAAAAAGAATAATGTCATGTTGCACTTCAATTCACTGACGCCAAGTTTATTCGCAATGCTTACACTACTGGCAGGCTGCAGCGGCAATGACAACTCATCTCCCGCTAGCCAAGACACGATGGACAGCTTGCCAAGCGTGGCGGAACTGGTCGCTTTGCGGCCATTATCGGTATCTGAAGACTTGCGTATTGTCGATGACCTTGACCGAGAAGTGCTATTGCGCGGGGTTAACCTCAACTCGTTTGGTGAATACTGGCAGGGCGACCCAAACCATCCGCCAACGATCGCAGTAGACATGCAGGACTGGCATGAGATGGCAGCCAGAGGTATATCCGTTGTGCGTTTAGTCGTGAATTGGTCAAAACTGGAACCCCAGCGAGGGGCTATCAGCCAAGCCTATCTTGACGAAATTGACGAGGCCGTCAGTATCGCAGCCGCTCATGGAATCTATACCGTCATCGATATGCATCAGGATGCATTTTCAGCGTTTATTTTTACCGAGGACGCCGACGAATGCCCTTCTGGCACGCAACCTGGCAAGGGCTGGGACGGTGCGCCTCAATGGGCGACGCTCACTGATGGCTTATCCACCTGTATCACCGGCGAACGCAATTCTGCACCGGCGGTTATCGCTGCTTGGAATCATTTTTATGACAACACTGACGGCATAGCAGACCGGTTCGTCGCAGTATGGGGCGCCATCGCCAAACGCTTCGCTGGACGCTCCGAGGTCGCGGGTTATGACCTGCTGAATGAGCCGGAAGTATCGCGACCCGCCACCGAACTGCAGCCACTTTTTGAAGGCATCTTTGCACGCACCATTGACACTATCCGGCGGGCCCAAGCGGGGCAGCAGCACTCCCAGTTAATATTTATCGAGCCAGGTGTTGCCGCCGCATATCCAGAGTTCGGATTAATCGTGCCGCAGCTTGAGGGCGTTGATCGTCACAATATTGTGGCGGCGCCGCATAATTACTCCGAGTCCATCGATACAGGCTTTGACTGGAGTATTGAAGAGACCACCGATGTGTTCCTAACTTTTGCCAACCTTTTAGGTGTGCCTGTGTGGGTGGGCGAATACGGGTTTTGGGATACCAGTGAGAGTACCGTGGAAAAAGCAAAGCGGTATGCTGCTGATCAGGATGCCAACGCTTTAGGCGGCGCGCGGTGGCAATGGCGTCAGGGCTGCGGTGATCCGCACAGCTTGTCATGGGGTGGAGTCGCAGCCGGACTTGTCGTGCATTTAAATGCTGTCGATTGCCCTGGCGATGTCGATGCCGGACCCACTGAGGTTTTTATGCGGATTTTATCTCGAGCTTATCCGCGCGTGGCACCGGGGCGTATCACATTATTACAGAGTGACTCCGACACTGGAGACTTCAGGTTAGAAGCCAGTATTGCACTCGCGGACCGTGAGTTGGTTGTCTGGTCACCAGAGTATACTGATGCCCACATTATCGAATCCGAAGGCCTGGTCAATCTGACATCGCACCCTGTTACCGGTGGACGTATTATAAAGGCGCTCACTATCGGGGGTGATTATACTTTAATCCTGTCTACTGCGGAGACGCCACGTTAGGCGTATCTGCGAAGACCCGCGTCGTTAGCGCATCGATGCCGCGCCTAACCGATGACCGAGCCTGTGTCTGTGCCACGCCTAGCACAGCAATCTAGTCAGCACAGAACTCGGAGCGCGGCGACACCTCACAGATAGCACTATGATTTTGCGCGTTTAGCTATTACACTGACGGAAAACCTAAGGGGTGGCTACGGCCTGAGATGTTTGTTTTCGCAACAGACAAACCCTTGAACCTGATCCGGTTAATACCGGCGTAGGAATAGGTGTAGTCTTACCGCCCTCGCGTCGTTCTCCGGGTCTCTGATTTTTATGAGGCTCTTTGTTATGTCAAAATTAATCCCATTTATGGTGGCCCTACTCACTGCGTCAACAGCATCTATGCCGCTTCATGCTGATGCTGGACAGGGTCAATTACTAGAAGAAATTGTCGTTAGCGCGAGCTTTCGCGACACGGCGCTGATGCAAACTGTCGGCAGCGTTAGCGTGCTATCGCAGAGCACCATCACTGAAAGAGCGGCGCAACATCTGGAGGATATACTTAATACGGTCCCCAACGTGACGTGGGCATCTGGCGCGTCCCGCGGCCGCTTTGTGCAAATACGGGGCATCGGTGACCTCGAGCAATACTATGACCCCAAATACTATCCCTCGGTAGGTCTGATACTAGACGATTTAGAGCTTAGTGATAGCGCCAACGCCGGCATGCTTTTTGATATCGCACAAGTTGAAGTATTGCGCGGACCGCAAGGCACACGCTACGGTGCCAGCGGGCATGCGGGCATGGTTAGTGTCATTAGCAATTCACCAACAGATACTTTCGAAGGCACATTAAGCGGCGGCGTCGGTAATTACGATAGTTACAATCTGGGCCTAGTCTTAAGTGGTCCACTGAGCACATCTGTTAGCGGACGCCTAGCAGTTCAGCAGAATAACAGTGACGGCTATATTGAGAATGCTTACCTGGGCAAAGATAACACCAATAATTTTGATGAGTTGACCGCGCGCGGGGCACTGCACTGGTCGCCCTCGGATACAGCACAATATAAGCTAGGCCTGTTTTACTTTGACGCTGACAATGGGTATGACGCCTTGTCTATCGATAACGACCGTACCACATGGTCAGATCAGCCGGGCAAAGACACGCAGGAAACTATCGCATTAACCAGCAGTGGCAACTGGATGTTGAATGACACGCTGACGGTTGAAGCGAGTGTCAGCTATATCGACATGGACCTGCATCAAAGGTATGACGCTGACTGGGTGTCAACGCAGTTCTGCAAAATCTATACCTGCTCCTCGGGCCACGAAACTGCCCAAGAAATTTTTCACCGGGATCGCAACCGACTCGTCGCAGACATCCGTTTGTTAGGCGGAGCGACCCAACTGCCCGCCGGTCAAGGTCACTATGTCATCGGAGCTTACGCCAACGACAGCAGTGAAAAGTTCGACTACCGTTATCCAAGCGTGTGGTACGGAGACTCTGCGAGCAACAGCGACTATGACACTGATCGCTATGCAGTCTATGGCGAGTACGCCTATGCCGTAACGGACAAGTGGACGCTGACCGCAGGCGCTCGACTGGAGCGCTTCGAAGAGGACTATAAAAATAACAGCGGCTTCACTATGAATAACAATACTGACCTATGGAATGGAAAGCTCAGCGCTCGTTATGACCTCAGCGACGAAAGCATGATCTATGCCACTGTCGCCCGCAGTGCCAAACCTGGCGGAGTCAACACCACTGCCACTGCAAACCAGCCCTTTATGTCTCCTACATTTAAAGCGTTTACCGAAGGTAAGCTGAGCTTCAATGATGAAACCTTGGTAAATACAGAAATTGGGGTCAAGACGATGCAGTTTGATCAGCGCCTATCGCTGCGTGCCGCCGCATTTTATACAGACCGTAACAATGCACAATTGGAAAACTGGATGTGGGACGCAGACTCCGGACTATGGATTAGCTATCTCGACTCTACGAGTAACGCTAACAACTACGGCATAGAAATAGAAAGCACCTTTGCCGTCACCAATGCCATTGAACTGTTTGCCAATCTAGGTTTTCTGCATGCAGAGGTCGAGTCTATTGAGGCGTTCGACCTTGATCAGTCTGTATTTGTGTCAAAAGAGAATCGTGACCAGGCTAAATCGCCAAGGTATCAGTACAACGTAGGTACACGGGTCGTCTTTAACGACAACTGGAGTGGACGACTGGAGGTTGAAGGCCAAGATGACAGTTACTATGGCTACTATCATGACGGCAAAGTCGAAAGCTATGACTTGCTCAATACCAGTATCCAATGGCGGTATGAAAATATCAGCGTAACCGCCTGGGGAAGAAACCTGACAGATGAAGATTACTCAGTCCACGGTTTGTACTTCGGCAACGATCCCCGAGATAATTTTGGTGCTTTCCAAAACGAAACCTATTTACAGCGAGGGGAACCACGCACCTATGGTGTTGAATTGAGATACGCCTTTTAACACCCAAGCCTATTAATCAGAGCACTTCAAGGATAAATGCGCAATGGCAGGAGAAGTCTCCAGCATAACGATTGTAGAAATAGTAGCGACCGTCGCCAACCTGCTCTATATTATTTTTCTGATTAAGGAAAAAATTGTCTGCTGGTCTTTTGGAATCGCCGGCAGCCTGCTAAGTATTTATCTCTTTGTTGAAACGCGGCTATATTCTGAGGCTGTTCTGTATGGCCTTTATGTTGGCTTGGGCTGCTGGGGCTGGCTTCGCTGGCATCAGCGCTTAGAGATCGACAATAATCCTATTATTCAGTGGCCATTACAGTTCCACTGGTGGGCGTTGCTGTTAGGCAGCATTATCTCACTGGGACTGGGCTACGCAGTGCATACTTATAGCGACGCTGAACGTCCGCTACTGGATGCTTTCACCACCATCTTTAGCTTGTTGGCCACCTACTTAGAAATCACCAAAGTGCTAGAGACTTGGATTTACTGGCTGATCCTCAATGTAGTCACAATGTGGCTATACCACGATAGAGCGCTCGACATTTATGCTGTGCTAATAGGCTGTTATAGCATCCTGTCAGTCTGGGGCTTTCTGAAGTGGCGGCGAGCTTACCGATTACAGAGCAGCATCTCACGTTAAATCAACGCCAACATAGATTATCGATATATTTACCAAGCGCCTTATTCCATTCGCCATCGCGGACTCGTCGCCATGCTCCACCGCCCGCTGTGAGTTAGCCGCTCAGCGCGGTAAAGTCGCTTTGCGGGTGGTGGTTTCACCTTTATACTAACCAACCATGCAGACATACACACGCCTTGCTAACGCTGAATAATTGGGCGCAAAAAGTTTTCTGCGTAATCGGCGCTCGCTGGAATAAGGAGGCCAATGCGATGCAAATGCTCACTGCCTGTCTATAGCATGTGGATTGATCGTTTTAATCGTAATGGTAGGTCTTGAAAAATATTGACACTGTATTATGAAACCCGATAGCCATCGACACCGTTTTAGCATCGCGCCAATGATGGACTGGTCAGACCATAATTGTCGCTATTTCTGGCGACTGCTGACCAAACAAGCGCTGCTGTATACTGAAATGGTTACCACCGGTGCGCTAATTCATGGCGACAGGAAGCGCTTCCTACATTTTAACCATGAGGAGCACCCGGTTGCGCTGCAGTTGGGCGGCAGTGATCCAAAGGATCTCGCGCGGTGTGCACGATGGGCTCAGGAATGGGGCTACGATGAGGTCAACATCAATTGTGGCTGCCCTTCTGATCGGGTACAGTCCGGCATGTTTGGCGCCTGTCTCATGGGCAAACCAAGCTTGGTAGCAGATTGCGTCAAGGCAATGAAGGACAACTGCGAGATTCCGGTAACCGTGAAGCACCGTATTGGTATCGATCATATGGAATCCTACGAACAGTTATTGGCGTTTATTACACCCGTAGCTGCTGCGGGCTGTAAAGTGTTTATCGTCCATGCCAGAAAAGCCTGGCTGCAGGGACTGTCGCCGAAGCAGAATCGAGAAATTCCTCCGCTCAACTACCCCTGGGTCTACCAATTGAAAAAGGACTTTCCACAACTCACTATTGTGGCTAACGGTGGCATCCAGACCATTGAGGAGTGCCACACCCATTTGAATCATGTGGATGGGGTAATGCTGGGCAGGGAGGCATACCAGAACCCCTGGATGCTCGCACAGATTGACAAACAACTCTTCGGGATAGACAGCCCAGCAAAATCTCGCGATGATGTGATCACAAATTTGCTACCGTTCACTCAGCGGCATCTTGCCCGAGGCGGACAGCTTAACCATATTACCCGCCATATTCTCGGTCTTTATCAGGGTGTTCCGGGTGCTCGAAAGTTCAGACGGCACCTGAGCGAAAATGCCTACAAAAAAGAGGCGGGAATTAGTATTTTAGCTGAGGCCAACGCACTGGTAAGTGAGAATCATGACAAACAAACTTGAACAATTAAAGAGTATGACCACTGTAGTCGCCGACACAGGGGACATCGATGCAATGCGGCGTTTTAGACCTATTGACGCCACCACAAACCCTTCGTTACTGCTTAAAGCTGCCGCCCTGCCCTGCTATAGGACCTTACTGGAAAATGCCAGAGCCTTTGCCTCTGATCTAGGCGGTTCAAACGCAGAGCAAATGGCCAACTGTAGTGACCGCTTTGCCGTGGGTGTCGGCTCGGAGATCCTAGGCATTATTCCTGGCCGCATTTCGACAGAGGTTGATGCTCGCCTATCATTCAATACCGATGCCTCTATCGAACGAGCAAAAAAGTTTATTGGCCTTTATGAGGAGGCTGGCTTTGGCCGCGATCGAATTCTGATCAAACTCGCATCCACTTGGGAGGGTATCTGTGCCGCCAGACAACTTGAACTCGAGGGCATCAATTGCAATCTAACGCTGCTGTTCAGCTTTAGCCAAGCTGCTGCCTGCGCAGATGCCGGTGTCTTTTTAATTTCGCCTTTTGTCGGCCGCATTCTTGACTGGTACAAAGCTAACACCAACATGATCGTTGAAAACGGATTAGACGATCCCGGCGTGCAGTCTGTCACCAAGATTTACAATTACTACAAACACCACGACTATAGAACTGTGGTGATGGGCGCGAGTTTTCGTAACACCGATGAAATTGAGGCACTGGCAGGTTGCGATCGCCTGACAATCAGTCCGGCACTCTTGGCGGCACTGGCGGCCGATGAAGGGCATCTGCCGCAGCAGCTTTGCGCCGCAACCGCTGATTCATATGAAGAAAAAATGAGTCTCACAGAGGCTAAATTTCGCTATGACATCAATGAAGATGCCATGACAACCGAGAAACTAGCAGAAGGTATCAGGACCTTCGTCTCCGACCAGATCAAACTAGAAAATATCATAGGTGGAATATGATTAGTACGCTGAAAGCGCTGTTTGAGATTCCCCAGCGAGAAAGTAGTAAACCCTCTAAACCCGATCTGCGTCTGGCAGCTGCGGCTTTACTGGTTGAAACTGCACGTGCAGATTTTACTGAAGATAAAGTTGAACTGAACAGGCTGTCTCAATTACTAAAGGCGTCGCTAAAGTTAGGACAGGAGGAAGTTGATGCATTAGTTCTTAATGCTCGGGAGCGTGTCGAAGAGGCCGCCTCACTGTATGAGCTTACCAAGGTGATCAACGAGCACTGCAGTGCAGATCAAAAACTACAGCTAATTAGCGCCATGTGGTCTGTTGCCTATGCCGATGGCGACCTGAGCAAGTACGAGGAACATCTTATTCGACAAGTCGCAGACCTCACCTACGTCCCCCATGCAGACTATATCCACTGCAAACTTGCAGCAACCAAGTGAGTCAGACGCCCTGCAGAGCCGTAAGCAGGTCTTTGAAACGGTGACGATTTTCATCAGATAAACCCATCAACACGCAATGAGCCTCAATCACTTTTTGCTTCACTGACTCTTCGCTTCCCTGAATTCGTGGGATTTCTGTAATATCCGCAGGATTGTTGCAGGCCTCCTCATGCAGTTCAAATAAACGATGAAAACCCATGCTCTTCAGCAGGCGATTGATGCCCGGCTCGCATGAATATATGGCAGGCTTAAAGCCAAAATTTTCTCTAACCCTTAGCGCCAGTTTGGCTAGCAAGCCAAGCGTCGTGCTGTCAATACCCTGCGCTTCGCACAGATCCACCCAAACGCTAACAAAATCTGGGTCTGCGAAAATGTGCTCAAAAAAATCGTCCATGCTATTACACAGAGTCAACCGGACATCACCCACCAACCTAATAACATAGGACCCATGGTGACTCGCTGCCAATATGCGCCCCTCCTGCATATCAGGCATTTTTAGTCACAAACAGCGCGGCAATATCATCCGGCGCCGGCTCCACACGATCAACACCTAACTGCGTCACCAATTGTTGTGGTGAATCTGCTTTCTGTTCAAATGCGTTCAGAAAGTATTTTTCTTTTTCAATAAGGCTGTCGGGCGGCAAAATTTCGAGGATTCCATCCGAGAAAACCCCAAGCGTAAAAGCCTCAGGGAGTTGCAGCAGGTGCTCTTCATATTCGACATCCTCCATCATACCAACGGTGGACCCCTCGCCCTCGAGATAACGTGCTCCCGCATCACAGACCAACACGGGTAATGGCAGATGCCCTGCGATACTGTAGCGTAGCGTATTAGCATCCATATCCAACAAACCTATTACCATGGTCGCGAATTTATCAAGCCCAAGATCCAAGAGTTCCTTATTTGCGTGGTGCAGCATAACTAGTGGTTTCATAATGGCATCATCGTTGCGCCGCATATAATCTGAGCGCTTACGCGCAAACAGATTTTTCAACAGCACAGTCGCAAAAGCAGAGGAACTGCCATGACCTGAGACATCGGCCATAAAGAATATGACATGGCTTTTTCCGACCGTGAAGTAATCTGTAAAATCACCACTGAGATAGAGTGAGGGAATTACCGTATGGCTGAACACATAGTCGTTTAGAGCCATCGGAGTCACTGGCAGCATGCGCAACTGTACCTGACGGCCTGCCTGCTGATCCTGCTCCAAAACTTTGACCGTACCACGCAATTCGACATTAGCCGCTTCCAGCCGTTTACGAGATTCCTGCAAATCCCGCCGCAGATTACGATGGCGCACACAGCGTTCAATCGATTTAACCAGTAGCGGCATGTCTTCCACTGGGCGCAGAAAAAAATCACGCGCACCTAATTTAAGAGCCGTCATAATTTTATCGACTTCGGCAACGTCACAGAACACGATCAAAGGAACCTGCACATCCATCGCACGCAACCAATGCCGAGCATCTACCCAGGAAAAGTCCTTGAGATCCAGCTCACACAAAATCACGTCTAACTCGCTATCATCCCCAAGCGAGTGCGGATAGCTGCTGACATCCGCAATCATCTGAACCTGAAAACCTTTATCCGCAAGGAAATCTGCCAGAGCTTCAGCACGGACAACCTGGTCATCAACAATAAGGACTTTGCCGTTTGAAACGCTCATAGTTAGCTTTGATAGTAGACTGGCAGAGACAGTACGCCCATCCTCGGGTGCAGGCAATATAGAGGGTTATAGATTTGGCAGGATTTTACAATTTTACTGCTTTTTCGTTCAGATTTGGCTCAAGCCGCGGGACACAAGGAAGTAATCAAAAGTCTTCGAATTCATCCCCGTCCTCAAATTCAGAGAAGGTATCCGTCACTTTACCCCCCGTCACAAAATACTCGCGGCGCTGCAAATAGGCGTTACGTATGAAAATATAGCGATCACCGGTGATCAGATCGTCCGCTTTGATCAGGTTCGCGCGGATATCAACCACCTCTAAAGTCCAAAATAGATAGGCTGTCTTCCAATCAAGAAATGCCGGAATCGACGTATAGGTATCAAAGAAAAAGCCCGTGCCGCTGCGCACCGTCTTGGGTCCAATCATGGGCAGCATGACATAAGGGCCTTCTTCAAAACCCCACGTGTATAAAGTTTGGCCAAAGTCGGCAGGGCTTGGCTCAATGCCCATCAAGGTAGCGACATCAAACAGGCCCCCAAACCCCAGCGCCGTGTTCACTAAGAAGCGACTTCCCGTTTGTAATGCATTCGCTGGGCGACCCTGCATAAGTGAATTCAATACAGAATTCACTTCGTAAACATTGAGGATGAAGTTACTAACGCCGCGTTCAGCGGAGTCGGGCATCACAAACTGGTAGCCCCTCGCTATCGGCAGCAACGCATAGTTGTCCAGCGTTTCGTTGAATGCAAATATGCGACGATTCATTGGCTCCCACGGGTCCACATCGTTCACCGGTTCAACCCCCCAAGCTGAAAATCCGGCGAAAGCCATAAATAGGAGCAGTAAGTTGCGTAATAATTTCATTAAATGATCGGCATATATCTGATCACAAGAATGTTACGCGCAGGCAGTAACAGGATCAACCGTAGATTCTCTATAAATGCCATGAATTAAGAGCAGTAAATCATTACGAGTGCGCTGGGAACGCCCCCGCTCACTGTCCAGCAAGCGAAGACTATAAAGGCGGATAAAAGGGGCGCGCTATATCTGCCTATCAATGTGGATTTTTTTCTAGCCATCTGACGACCAGACCCCACTGCTCCCTCAATCGTTTCACTGATACGGCCTGCCGTGTACCGAGGTTTTGTGCGAATAGGGACACGCGAAACTCTTCCAGCATCCATCGATAGATCATGGCTTCGCTACTCGTCAACAATAAGTAGGGGTAGTTGGCCTGCGCACTGTGCAGTGGCTGAGTCAGATCCTGCAGGCTGAGCGTATACTTCTGATCTTTAGGATATTGCCCGCTGACACGCTCTATGCGTTGCAGCACCGCTTTTACATAACGAGGATACTGGGCCAACCATTCAGCAGGGGTGTCGCGCTGAAAGGGCCCGCCAAGCAATAACGACAACTGAATCCTTACATCCTCGCGGGCATCAGACCACTTAACTGGGCCCAAAGCCGTGAGCTTTTGGCGTAGTTCTGTCAACAGATTAAGCACCGTAAGCAGTGTCGTCTCCATCTCATTGGCTCGGCCTATCACCGCACTTTTCCCACCCTCTTCCAACGTTTGAAAGTCTGCTTCGGTGTAAGGTAGGCGCTTGTCTAAACCCATAGCCTGCAGGTAAGCTCCGTCAATCAGGTCTTCAACGAGTGCGCTACGGTCTAGCTGCGCACCAGCCAAAACTAAGTTAAAGGCGTTGCCACGTAGCAACTGTTTACGCAGGAACTTAACCTGCTGAGCGCCCTTCAATCTCAATAGACGCAGTACACCTAATCGGTGTTGAACCCTTGCCTCGCGGGGATAATCGCACAGCTCAATGGCCACCGTATTCCCCCGATCTATCAGTGCTGGATAGGCAACAATTTCAATACCCGCCTGACGCAAGCGCCACTCCTGTGGCAGATCTGCAAAATCCCATCGCGTGATCCCCTCGCGCGCTGGAGAGGCCGCCTGATTAGCGCTAATGCTCTGACGCGTATCTGAACGAAAGCGCTTCACCAACGCGCCCAGATCTCGGCTTTGCTCCAACAGGCGACCCTCTGCGTCCACTACTCGCACATTCATGCGATAGTAATCATCGAGTTTATCGGACGCTAAATCGCTTCGGTCAATCTTAATGCCCCCTAAATCAGCAAGACGACTGGCTAGGATAGTCAGCAAATCAATATTTTTCGGCTGCAACTGCTCCAACGCCCTATCAACAAAATCTGGGGTTGGCACCAGACGCTTGCGCTGCTCTTTGGGGAGTGCTTTTACCAGCCGAATACATTTTTCCCGCAACAGTCCAGGCACCAACCATTCAAACAAGTAACGCGGAGCACGATTAAGCAAGCCGACGGGAACGGTTACCGACACCCCATCTGCGACTTGTCCTGGCTCAAACTGATAGCTTAACTTTAGGCGCATATCCTCCCAGATCAGATGATCGGGGAACTGCGCAGTCAATTCGAGTCCAGGATCCCGCGCGACCACAACGTCACGCGTCATAGACAGCATTTTATTCCCATTAGGATAGCGCTTTAACCACGCCTTTAAGCTTGCAAGGGTATAAATATCGCTAGGAAGGCGCTCGTTATAAAAGTCAAACAATGCGTGCTCGTCCGCCAAAATATCACGCCTGCGGGTGCGCGATTCTAACTCTTCCAACTCCTGAACAAGTCGCCGATTGTGTTTGAGGAACGTGGGGGGCTGCGGGACATGCCATGCAATAAGGCCCTCGCGTATCAGGAGCTCCCGACACTCCGCTGGCGCCACCGGCCCGTAGTGCACCACACGTTTGTCCGCTAATGTAAGGCCGTAAAGACTGACGCGCTCATAGGCCACTACCTGCCCCCGCCGAGATTGCCAGCGCGGCTGATAATAATGAAGCTTAAGTAGGTCTGGATTAATATTCAGGGCCCAGGCCGGATCAATGGCGGCTACGTCGCGGGCAAAAACCCGCGATGTTTCGACAATCTCAGCTGCAACTAGCCACTTTGGTGATTTACGCGCCTGTGATGAACCTGGGAAAATCTGTAGCTTACGATTACGACTGCCACGATAATCGCGCCCGTCGTCATGCTGCGCAATATTCGTCAAAAGTCCGCTCAGTAAAGCGGTATGCACCCCCCGGTAATTCTCCTCTTCTGACAAGCCTGAGTCCGATTTGAGCGACTGCTGGCGGCATGCGATGGTTAACTGCATATGAATATCGCGCCAGTCCCGCATTCGCAGGAAAGACAGAAACTCGCGTTTGCACAGCTTACGCAACTGATTCTGGCTCAAGGCCTGACGCTGCTCCTCATAGTAGCGCCACAGATTGAGCCGAGCCATAAAGTCCGAGCGTGGGTGCCGAAAGCGAATGTGCATTTGATCCGCCTGTTGCTGCTTATCCGACGGCCGCTCGCGAGGATCCTGCGCGGCCAAAGCACTTGCTATCACTAAAACTTCTTCGAGACAGCCCTTTTCATCAGCGGCCAACACCATTCGCGCCAGGCGGGGATCCACCGGCAATCGCGCCATACGCTTGCCTAGATCATTCAGCGTGCCAGCTGAGTTGACCGCCCCTAGCTCTTCAAGCAACTTATAGCCATCACGCACCATGCGCGAGTCCGGCGGATCAATAAATGGAAACTGCCCTATATTGCCTAGACCGAGGGTTAGCATTTGCAACACCACGGCCGCCAAATTGGTGCGTTGAATTTCAGGGTCGGTAAACTCCGGACGACCGAGGTAATCTTCTTCACTATAAAGACGAATACACACCCCCGGACCGATACGCCCGCATCGACCCTGCCGCTGGTTAGCGCTCGCCTGAGAAATCGGCTCCACAGGCAGCCGTTGAAGTTTGGTACGGTGACTGTAACGACTGATGCGCGCCTCGCCGGGATCAATCACATAGCGGACACCGGGCACAGTCAGCGAGGTTTCGGCCACGTTCGTGGCCAGCACCACCCTTATGCCTGCCTGACGTCGGGCATTATCAAACACCCTATTTTGTTCCGTCTGACTGAGTCTCGCATACAGAGGCAGCACATCTACCGTCGTCTGGTGACGCAGTGCGCGCGCCAGCTCACGTATGTCTCGCTCGCCAGGCAGGAACACGAGAATATCACCACGCGGACCAAACTGCCCTGCGTCAATCTCTCCAACCAGTGAAGCGACCTGCGCCTCCACACCCTCGTTTTCGTTGCCCTCGCGGCCTATATAAACTGTTTGCACAGGATAAGAGCGACCCGAAACTTCTATGATCGGCGCGTTATCAAAGTGCTGAGAAAAGCGCTCAAGGTCGATAGTAGCAGAGGTGACAATAACTTTGAGATCCGGTCTTTGCGGTAGAATGCGTTTGAGATATCCAAGCAGGAAGTCGATATTAAGACTGCGTTCATGCGCCTCATCAATAATCAATGTGTCATATTTTCGCAGCAGTCTATCGCGGCGCATCTCTGCTAATAATATGCCGTCAGTCATCAGCTTTATGGCTGTATTTTCTGAAACCTGATCATTGAAGCGCACCTGATAACCCACCAAATCACCCAACTCCGTCCCTAACTCCTGCGCGATACGTCCGGCGACGGTTCTTGCGGCTAATCGACGCGGCTGGGTATGCCCAATGAGCTTGGTGTCACCACGGCCCATTTCCAGACAGATCTTAGGCAGCTGAGTGGTTTTACCGGAACCCGTCTCCCCTGCGATAATCACAACTTGATGCTTTGCGATTGCGCTGGCGATCTCGTCACGGCCGTCAGCAATCGCAAGGTCTTCCGGATAAGTAATGTCCGGGACGCATCGTTCGCGTCCGGTGATATCTTGCATACAACACTTCTACCAATTAATTTTTTCACACTACAATGCGAAAAAGTAGGTTATGCTTGTCCCTAATTTCTATATTACGAGACGCAGTAGATGCCAACGCTTAGCAACTATACTTTCGATGAGATCACCATAGGGCAAACAGCAACGTATTCCAAGCGCATAGAGGAACGGGATGTTCAACTCTTCGCAGCGGTATCTGGCGACGTCAATCCAGTGCACCTCGATGCAGCGTTCGCAGCAACAACACAATTTAAAAGCTGCATCGCTCACGGCATGCTAAGCGGTGCTATTATCTCAGCGGCCATCGCCATGGAGCTCCCAGGGCCAGGCACCATCTATCTGGGTCAGTCCTTACGCTTTCGTCTTCCGGTAAAGCTGGGCGACATTATCTCCGTTAATTTGGAAGTCACCGAAAAAAAAGACAAGCGCGGGTTTGTGACCCTAGACTGTAACGTCTTAAACCAGGACGACGAACTGGTGGTGACAGGGACTGCCGAAGTGATGGCGCCCAGAGAAAAGCTGGTGATAGAGAGGCCCAGTCTCCCATCTGTGCGAATCGGCGACTAACTTTTCCCGTCCGTGGCCGCATTACTACCAACAAACTGCTCAGGGTCAAGGTACATCAACTGCAGCGTCGTCCCTCCTCTTTCCTGTCCGGTGTCCGCAGCTAAAACCATCACATTGGGTTTAGTATCTTCATGCGTCACAGCGGTGATCCCAAAAATCATAGCACTGCCGCCATTCGAAGCATTGAACACTCTGAGTTCCTTTTCTTCACTCAGCGCTTTCGAAATATTGCCTATTAGATTAGTCAAACTGGCACGAAAAGCCGCGTAATTAAGCTTGCCCCGATACTCGTCATGCGCCAGAGAGACATCGAAGCGAGCGATCGAATCATCGGCCAACGTCACGCTCGTCAGATGCACAATACTCCCCTGGCAGATGTCGTTATACAATTTTTTTGCCTCCGTGCGAGTGGCTTCAACAAAGGCCGCGTGCAATAAATTCACTGCCACTAAGAGAAATTTCTCTTGCGGCATAGTCTGCATTTGTGAGCTCGTCATAACCACCTCGAATATTAAACAACCGCCAGTTTAATACCCGAAGATGCTCTGATCAACGAATTCACACACCTTCAGCGACGGTTATCCTCATTTGCAATCAAACACCAGGTAATACCGTTTTCAATAAAAAGGTAGCACGTTAGTTTGCTGACCGTCTGATCTGCTATTATTGAGTGGTGTCTTCTACGAAGAAGCGTTGGCCCCTGAAGCTGTATTGTTCAGGCATTATCGAAATGACGACGATAACGACGCTCATAAACCCATTGTCAGCGACATAGTACTGTGCGCGCTGACTTAAAGACTGGAACGCAATGAATCGCGACAATTCACCTTGGCGAGGCGTCACGCCAGCTGCTCTGCATTGGAGCGATAGCGGAGCGCCACTGTCGAACACTTTCGGCGACATATACTACTCGCACGACAATGGCGTGAATGAAAGTCAACACGTTTACCTGCAGGGCAACGGGCTTCCTCAACGGTGGACTCACCACCCCAGAGATCACTTTTGTATTGGTGAGACGGGTTTTGGCACCGGCCTCAATTTTCTGGTGACTTGGCAAGCCTGGCGAGAATCACCGGAACCACGTCCCGACTTGCATTATATCTCGATCGAAAAGTACCCCCTGACGAAACAAGATCTAGCCATAGCTCTGAACAACTGGCCGGCCCTCGCAACACTGGCGCAACCGCTGCTTGCAGCTTATCCAGCTCTGCTGCCGGGACAACATAGGGTGCTGCTTGATGAGGGTCGCGTAAGGCTAGATCTATGGTGGGAGGATGCTGCTGCTGCTCTGCAAGATCTGGCCAGTCATGCACAACCCTTTGTTGACGCGTGGTATTTAGACGGGTTTGCGCCCTCATGCAACCCCAGTATGTGGACCACGCCACTATTGCATATGACGGCGGCTCTGTGCCGGCCGGGGGCCAGTTTTGGGACATTCACTGCGGCAGGAGACGTTCGTCGCAAGCTCACCGATGCCGGGTTTGCGGTGGACAAGATTGCCGGCTATGGGCGCAAAAGAGAATGCCTGCGCGGTACAATAGAGGTAACAAGAGAATTTCCGACAGACACTAGGCGCTCACCCTGGGATATTGTCAACAAAACACTGGTGCGACCCGAACACGTTGTCGTACTCGGGGGTGGGTTGGCTGGCTGTGCCACCGCAGCTGCATTAGCGCGACGTGGAATATTCGTGACCCTGCTTGAGAAGGGCACACTGGCCGGTGCAGGATCCGGTAATGATCAAGGCATTTTATATACTCGACTATCATCCAAACACTCAGCTCTGACAGACTTCGCCTTACAGAGCTTTCAATTTGCGTCGACGTTTTATCGTCACATGTTTTTGATCGGAGAACTCACACCACAGCGAGATGGTGAACTTTGTGGCAGCTTTCAGCAAACTAACGACGTAAAGGAGATGGCGGTGCTGGATAGGGCACTTGCAGGACTGGAAGAGGTGGCTCAGATACTCGACGCGAAGCAGGCGAGCGACCTGTTGGGTATCGAGCAGCAAAGCGCGGGCTACTGGTATCCCGGTTCTGGGTGGCTCCGCCCTGGAGCCTTATGCCGAGCGTTGCTTATTCACAACAATATTCAGGTAATGGAAAATTGCGGTGAAGTCACATTGCACCAAGAAAACGACCAGTGGCTGGCGTTAGTCAAAGGGCAAATGCTCGCCAGTGCCACTTGCGCTGTCGTGGCTGCAGGCACGCAGACAACGTCAATACCGCAGCTCAATTGGCTACCCCTGCAAACCATTAGAGGGCAGATTACACAGCTGCCGACAACGCGGGCTTTTAGCACCTTGCGTGCTGTCCTATGCCATAAGGGCTATATCGCGCCTGCGCTGGAGGACACCCACAGTATTGGCGCGACGTTTAATATTAATGACGGCGACCCTGCGCTGCGTGCCAGCGACCATAGTGACAATCTGGCCAAGCTGGCCGCTGCGGTGCCCAACTGTCGAGACGAGTTGCAGTCATTTGATGCAGACGCATTGCAAGGCCGCGTTGGATTTCGCTGCGCCAGTCCGGACTACCTACCGATTGTCGGTCCAGCCCCCGATAAAGACCAATTCCTCAACGATTTTGTAGCCCTGAGAAAAAATGCCAAGCTGCTTATCACAAAGCGCGGCAGCTACTTATCAGGCCTCTATCTCAACACTGCACATGGCTCACGAGGATTGACCTCCACGCCGATTGCAGCAGAACTATTAGCCAGCATGATCTGCCAAGAGCCACTTCCGTTAAGCCGAACACTGTCTCGTGCGCTGTCGCCTGCGCGCTTTATTATTCGTGACCTTGCACGTAATCGGATGTGACGATGAGACAGCTGCGGATTGTACTTTTTCTCATCGCCTACCTCCCCATGACGGCTTGGTCTGTGCAGCACTACACGGTGCGGGTCATCGACCAAAAACCGCAGCCACGAGAAAATTTCGTGCAGGGCTTAGAAATTCTCGATGGCTATCTTTATGTCAGCATCGGTAACTATGGTGCGTCCCATTTGCTGCGTTACCATTTCGCGGATGGCACATTGGATGCGGGCCGAAAACTGGATGTGCGAATTTTCGCCGAAGGCCTCACGATACTTGGCGACAATATTTACCAGCTTTCCTGGCAGAATAAGGTCATGTTGGTCTATCGTAAATCCGACCTTACGCTCCTGCGTACGCTTCCTCTCAAAGGCGAGGGTTGGGGGCTCACGCATAATCGTACAGAATTGATTTACGGCGACGGCAGTGACAATCTGTATTTTATGTCGCCAGACACAGCACGTATCACGCGTACCATCGCGGTAACGCAGCAGGGTCGACCGGTGCAACGACTCAACGAACTTGAATGGGTAGACGGATCGATCTGGGCCAACGTGTGGCAAAGCAATCGCATCGTGATTATCAACCCTGCCAACGGTGAGGTCACTGCCAGTATCGATCTGCAGGGGTTACTTCCTCCCGAAGAGTACCGCCGGGGCACCGATGTACTCAATGGCATCGCGCGTGACCCAGTCGACGGCTCTATCTGGGTCACCGGAAAGCGCTGGCCCTGGCTCTACCAGATTGAGCTGGTGCCGACAGTTGATGGTCGAGAAACACAGAAAAACACCACCGATTCGCGCTAGAATAGCGTCCCTTTACTATTTTCAACGCCTACAGAGATTCACTATGAGTAATAGCAACACCTCGTTTTCCAACGCCCACCCCGCCTTCGAGGCCATTAGGCAACAAACGATCGAGTCTCTCAATATTCGAGTAGAACACTACGAACACAAGAAAACTGGCGCCGTGCATTACCACCTTGCCTCAGACAATACCGAAAACGTCTTTCTGGTCGCCTTGCGTACGGTTCCTCACGACTCAACTGGCGTTGCACATATTCTGGAACATACGGCGCTGTGCGGCAGTGAGCACTATCCGGTGCGCGATCCATTCTTCATGATGCTGCGTCGCTCGCTGAATACTTTCATGAACGCATTTACCAGCTCTGACTGGACCGCCTACCCCTTCGCCAGTCAGAACCGTAAGGATTTCAATAATCTGCTGCAGGTCTATCTTGATGCGGTATTTTTCTCGCGATTAGATCCGCTGGATTTTGCGCAGGAAGGGCACCGAGTAGAATTCTCTGAACCGGAAAACCCCGACAGTGATCTCGTCTTTAAAGGGGTCGTATTCAACGAAATGAAAGGCGCGATGAGTTCCATTAGCAGTACGCTGTGGAGCACGCTGTGCGAACACCTGTTCCCGACCAGCACCTATCACTACAACAGTGGCGGCGACCCACAGCATATTCCAGACCTGACTTACACAGAACTACAGGCGTTCTACCGCAGCCACTATCACCCTACCAATGCTATCTTTATGACGTTCGGCGATATTGAGGCAAGCGTGCATCAGCACGTTTTTGAAGAAAAGGCACTGTGCCATTTTGAAAAATTATCAGAAAAAATTCAGGTACAACCCGAGCAGCGTCTATCAAAGCCGCAACGTGTGCAGAGCCCCTATATTTTTGACGAGACTGACACCACAGATCACAAAACACACTTGGTTATAGGCTGGATGCTGGGAGAAAGCTCAGATCTGAAGCAGCTGCTGGAAGCGCAGTTGCTATCCAGCGTGCTGCTAGACAATAGCGCGTCTCCTTTGCAACACGCGTTGGAAACGACTGAGCTGGGCCGCGCACCATCGCCCTTGTGCGGACTCGAAGACTCGATGCGCGAACTGGTATTCTGCTGCGGCATTGAAGGCAGTGAAGCGGAACACGCCGATGCCCTCGAAGACATGGTGTTGGCTGTATTAGAGCGAGTCGCGCTCGAGGGTGTCAGCCAACAGCGTCTCGAGGCGGTGCTCCATCAACTGGAACTACACCAACGCGAAGTGACGGGTGACGGATACCCCTTCGGTCTGCAGCTTATTTTACAGGCACTGGGCTGCGCCACACATTACAGCGATCCCATCGCTGTCCTTAACCTAGAGCCGGTGATTGTTGAGCTGCAGCAGAAAATTCAGGACCCGGATTATATCCGCCAACTTGCACGCCGACTATTGCTGGACAACCCGCATCGAGTGACACTCGTTATGACACCGGATACAGAGTTGTCAGCCCACAGGCTGGCGCAGGAAACAGCACGCTTAGCCGACATCAAAGCTGCAATGAGCGACGCGCAGCGCAGCGCTACCGTGCAGTTGGCCGCGGACCTGAGTGCCCGTCAAGAGCAGGTCGACGATGACAGCATTCTCCCGAAAGTCGAGCTGAGCGATGTTCCGGCCACGCTTCCCGAACCCATATTTACAAAGACTGAGCTGCACGGCGTGCCATTTATCACCTATGGTAGGGGCACTAACGGTATCGTCTATCAACAGGGCACTGCCTCCCTGCCCGCCCTCAGTGAGGAACAATTACAGATACTGCCCTTGTACACCAACATCCTCACGGATGTGGGGCTAGGAGACCAATCCTATATGGAAGTACAAGAGCGCCAGGCAGCGACCGTGGGGTCGATAGCGGGCTTTGTCTCCATGCGTGGCCATGCCGATGACGAGCAGCACGTGAGCGCATATTTCACCCTCTCCTCCAAAGCACTGCTGCGCAATACTCGCGATCAAGCGCAGCTCATGAGCGACACCTTACATCGGGTAAAATTCTCCGAAACCAGCAGAATTCGCGACCTGGTCAATCAGCAGCGTGCACGGCGTGATCAATCGATTACCGGCAGTGGCCACAGCCTCGCAATGGCTGCGGCCTGCGCCGGCATGAGTCCGCTAGCTAGACTGCATCATCACCAGTCAGGGTTAGCAGGCATCCGCCAACTGCGCATTCTTGATGACAGTCTGGCAGACGATACGCGGCTCGAAGCTTTTACTCTGGAAGTCAAAGAACTCCATGAAACCCTTGTCAGTACGCCTATGCAATTTCTTGTAATCGCTGAAGCTGATAAGGTTAGCGACGTTGCTCGCGACATCAGCACGCTCTGGTCACAGGGCGGCACCGGCGAGGACCGTCCGCGCTTTCAGATGCCCTCTGTCCGTGAGCAACGCGGCGAAATCTGGCTAACGAATACGCAGGTAAATTTCTGCGCACGCGCCTATCCCACGGTAACAGAACAACATCCTGATGCGGCGGCTCTGACGGTACTGGGGGGATTTTTACGCAACGGATTTCTGCACCGTGCAATACGCGAACAGGGTGGCGCTTACGGCGGCGGCGCTTCACATGATTCAGGCATTGCAGCCTTTCGGTTTTACTCCTATAGAGATCCACGCCTCGCAGAGACGCTGCAAGACTTTGATGTATCAGTCTCTTGGCTATTGGACACGTCTCATGACGGTCGATCACTCGAAGAAGCGATCCTTGGTGTCATCGGCAGCATGGACAAACCAGGGTCGCCGGCCGGAGAAGCCAAACAACACTTCCATAACCGCTTGTTCGGCCGCAACCATGAAACACGCGAAAGGTTTCGCGAAAATATATTGGGCGTCAGTCTGGATGACTTGCGCCGAGTCACAGAAACCTACCTCAGACCCGATCTGGCGAGTACCGCGATTGTCACAAACTCTGGACAGCTAGAGGCGACGGCATCGCTAAGAGAAGAGTTGAATCTAACAGTGCAGGAGCTGTAGGGTATCTGACGTGTCGCTCTGTGAACAAGCCAATGGTAAGAAAATTTAAAGAAGTGTGGCTGCTTGCTGCGATCAATGCGATTGCCATGTGCAGTGTGCCTATGATGATGCTAATCGGCAGCATCATAGGCGCAGAGCTGGCACCGGACGAAGGGTGGGCAACCTTGCCCATTGCAATGATGGTCATAGGCACCGCACTCGGAGTAATACCGGCAGCGCGCAGCATGCAGCACCTGGGCAGAAAACGGGCCTTACTACTGTTCGTGCTACTGGGCATATGCGCCTGCCTCATCCTAGGCGAAGCAATGGTTCGCAGTAGCTTTTCCTTATTCTGTTTTGGCGCTGGCGTGCTGGGTGCCACGATCGCCGCGCTGCAACAAATTCGCTTCGCAGCAATGGAATGCGTACCGCAGACAGATGGCCCGACCGCCGCATCCATCATTATGTGCGCTGGCATTGTGGCAGCGTTTCTCGGACCTGAGTTGGCACTGGCGGGGCAGCATCTAACATCGGTTAACTACCAGGGGTCCTTCTGGCTTGGTGCCGGCTGTCTATTCGCTGGCGGAATACTGCTGCTTTTTTACGTACCGGCTGCACAGCACCAAACACATTCCGCTGCAGGAGGTCGCTCTACTCTGGCGCTATTAAGCAGCCCCACCCTCTTGCTTGCCATTATTGCCGGTGCCAGTGCCTTCATGGTGATGTCATTTGTCATGACGGCAACACCCATCAGCATGTATTTACATCAAGGATATAGCCTGACTGACACCAAGTGGGTCATTCAATCGCATATTGCCGCGATGTACCTACCATCACTATTCACGCCTTGGCTGTTTCGCTTCCTTAACATTCGCGGACTTATGCTGGCTGGCCTGGCCTGCTATTGCATAACGATAGTGATCGGCTTGATGGACGCATCGGTGGTGGGCTACTGGGGGCAATTAGTCATGTTAGGCATTGGCTGGAACTTTCTATTTGTATCCGGCACTGCACTGTTACCCATGGGCTATGAGAGGGGTGAGCAGTTCAAGGCTCAAGCGCTAAATGATACGGTACTTTTCTCCAGTCAGGCTATCGCCTCCCTCTCTGCCGGCCTGGCTATTAGCAACGTCAGTTGGCATGTGCTTCTTTTATTTTGCTTACTGCCGATGGCAGTGCTGCTTGCCCTGCTTGCTTGGCAACGCATTATGCCGACAAAATTTTCAGGACAAACCTAACATGAATGGTGGCACCTAAGGTGAATAAAGCTGCAACTATCGCCTGTCAGTTACACAGCTTTGCAGTGCTGTGTGCAGACTGACAGACCCGCCAATCCATCCCTGTAAAAGAATATTGGTACTGTGGTAAAACACTATCTATAGCTTGCAAAGCATTATCGACATCTGCCTATAAACGGATACCGTAAGCGTGTCGTGCTGGCCTTGACTGATCTTCATGACAGCACACAAAATGCTAAGACCTCATCAAACCATAAGATATTGCTCAGCCTGCTAGAATAACACCTGCTAAACTGCTAACAAATCAACCACGTTGCTTGCTGAAGCTGTTACCATGCAACCGCATGCTGCACCCAGTAAACTCATCGACTAGAAAATGGAGTCGAGAAAGTTTAGAGCGACCTAATGCAATTTACTCAACCCAACTCGATGCTTTTTTGACCGCGCTCGCTGCTTTGGAGAAGACTCAATGGACATACAACCTAAAGCAAGCCACTTCATTCATGGTGCGTACGTAGAAGACAATAATGGCACGCCCATTGACGTGATCTATCCGGCTACTGAAGCGGTTATCGGGCGGGTATATTCTGCGACACCTAGGGTTATTGAAAAAGCTATACTAAGCGCTAAGAGCGCACAAACCGACTGGGAGAAACTATCTGGGGCAAGACGTGGACGTGTATTACGCCGTGCAGCTGACATTATTCGCGAGCGTAATTACGATTTATCTGTCTTAGAGACCTATGATACAGGAAAGCCCTTATCTGAAACACTTTGCGCTGATGCGACAAGTGCTGCAGATGCTTTAGAATATTTTGGAGGCTTGGCCGGATCCATAACAGGAGAACACATTTCGTTATCTAATGATAATTGGGCCTACACTCGCCGCGAAGCACTCGGTTTATGTGTAGGGATTGGGGCGTGGAACTATCCGACGCAAATTGCTTGCTGGAAGGCAGCACCCGCACTCGCTTGCGGTAATGCCATGATATTCAAGCCCTCTGAAACGACGCCCCTTTGCGCATTAAAGATCGCTGAAATTTTTGTGGAAGCGGGTCTCCCCGCCGGTCTCTACAATGTTGTTCAGGGCCTAGGAAACGTCGGCACTGCACTAGTTTCTGACCCCCGCGTAGACAAGGTGTCATTAACTGGGTCAGTTCCTACAGGTCGTAAAGTCTACGCAGCAGCAGCAGCCGGAATGAAACATGTCACCATGGAATTGGGAGGTAAATCACCGCTCATCATCTTTGATGACGCAGACTTAGAAAACTGCGTAAGCGGCGCCATTATGGCTAACTTCTATTCAACGGGACAAATTTGCTCAAATGGCACACGGGTTTTTGTACAAGCCGGAATCAAGGATGCTTTTTTAGGAAGACTATGCGAACGTCTTGATAATGCTGTCATTGGAGACCCGCTAGATGAAGCGACAAACTTTGGTCCATTGGTCAGTCTGCGCCAACTAGAATCGGTACTGGGCTTCATTAAAAAAGGCAAGGAAGAAGGGGCACGCCTTTTAACTGGGGGCAACAGAATCAGAGGACAAGGCTTCTATTTACAGCCAACCGTCTTTTCAGAGGTAACCGACGATATGTCGATTGCTAGAGAGGAAATATTCGGACCAGTGATGTCTGTTCTAGACTTTAAGAATGAAGCGGATGTAATCGCGCGAGCCAACGCGACGGATTTCGGTTTATCCGCAGGCGTGTTTACAGGAAATTTGACTCGCGCCCATCGAGTCATTGGCGAGCTTCAATCTGGAACATGTTTCATAAACTCCTATAACGATGCCCCTGTTGAGGTCCCTTTTGGCGGGGTGAAGATGTCTGGGATTGGACGTGAAAATTCTAAAGAGGCTATTTCGCACTACTCGCAATTGAAGTCTGTTTTTGTCGGCATGGGTGATATGGAGTCTCCATATTAGTTATTATCCTAAATACGCGTTTCAGATGGATGAATATTCCTCAGCTCGTGGAAACTAAAGCTATGCCATCTTTAAAAGTTATTGCGCTACCCGCTACACTGCTCTATTTATTTTTCGTAACGATTATCGTGCTTACAAATAGCGGACTGGTAGAAGAAGATATCCGACAGGTCATCCGGATAACGGCGGCTAGTTCTATGTTCCTTTTTAGCCTGACTTTTGCCACCTCGTCGCTACTCCATTTTTTTTGCAACGAATACTGGCAGTCGCTGATGCAGGCGAGGCGGCGAATCGGCCTGTCGTTCGCCTTGTCTCATACCGTGCATTTGCTGGCCATAATTCTATTGGTTGAAATTGCTTATGGCGGTGATTATTTGCAGCTGGGCGACATCGCAGGTGGCTCTGTGATCTACCTATTCATATTTGCAATGGCAGTGACGTCAAACGACGCGTCAGTAAAGCTCTTGGGCGCAAAAAATTGGAAAAGGCTGCACAAGACCGGTTCGTATCTAATCTGGATAGGGCTTTTCGGTTCCTACCTTGAAAACGCACTGGAAACCCATGCTTTGCACTACTGGCTGTGCTTCATTTTTGGTACCAGTCTAATTCTACTGAGAGTCGGTGCATTTTGGGACAAACGCATAAGCGCTTGATCGTCTACTGGATAAGCCGCACCAAAAGTGACTAGAGCAAGCTTTAATGGCTATTCTCTGGGTAATTCAATCCTCAAGCTTATTGCGCTAGACCGCCACGCCATTGCCGCAGATCACGAATGTTCTGCCAAGTCCTAAACACGAACACCCTCATCAATATACGTGCAACGATCAGCGTAAAGTATCAAGCTCAAAAAAATGATCAGTTATGGCTGATAACTCGTCCAGCAACTACTCCTCCTAACGCCTCAATCTGAAGAGACCTAAAAGTACTCTAGCTCGAAGCACAGCAGCTTTCTTATTTTGCTAAATTGTTCGGCTACCACGCCAAAAATCGGTAGACCAAAGAATCCAAATAATTAACGGAAACTGCATAAACACTCGTAGCCAAGCACCAACGGGTTCTACATGACTGCCGAACATAGGTATGTTGTTTAATGCCATGTTTATATTTGCCGGTAAAACGGCCAACGCGAAGATACTTAGCAGTATGCCTGTAGTTCGTCGATACCTAGGCAGCAGCAGTAAGAATGCGAAAGCAAATTCCATAAGTCCTGTAAGCCAGACGACTTCTAACGCATATGGCAAGGGCGTAATTTTTACTAACTCTGAGTCATGGGTAAAGTGAAGTATCCCAGACACAAGAAACATTACGCTTATCAATAAAACCGAAAACGTCTTTATCATATGGTCGCTCGGTGAGGGTACTGAACTAACAGCCGACTTAGTCCGTTATTTGCATTTGCATTGTGTTCCATTGGACAGCAATAGTCATATAAAATCAACGACGTAACGTCTACGCTTTGTAGCAACGCTCTATGCGTCGCGGTAGCCCCTTTAGAAGATTCGAAGCAAAATGGCTGGCGCATAAAGAGATTCATGTTTAGCCGTATCGACTGGGATCAAATTTTACTCGCTACTGACTTTTCAACACAGTGTCGTGCCGCCATCGACAGCGATAATTTGACCGGTAATAAAGGCTCCCGCTGGACTAGCCAGCATGAGTGCAACGCCCATAATATCGGAATCTGACCCCCACCGATGCAACGGTATCGCCTTGATCTCTGCCTCATAAGCCGCAGTATCGCTGCTGGCGTACTCTGTCATGCGTGTATGAAACCGCCCCGGCGCAATCGCATTCACGCGAATATTCTGCTCAGCTAAAGCCACGCTGAGGTTGCGTGTCATCTGATGGATAGCGGCTTTACTTGGAGCGTAACTAAACGTGTCCGTGCGCCCCATGATACCCGAAATAGAGCCAATATTGATCACACTCGCCGTACTAGCGGCTGTCGCATTTTTGCTGAGCAGTGGAAGCATTGCCTGAGTGAGAAAGAAAGGCGTTTTGACGTTTAGATCCATAACCTTGTCCCAGCCTTTTTCGGGAAATTCGTCCAAAGGAGCTAGCCAGCCCACACCCGCATTATTCACCAACACATCGATATGGGTCTCCTTTTTCTCAAGCACAGAGACCAAGCGGGTTACTTCTTCCATGTTACTGATGTCGCCGGGCAGTGCTATACAATCTCCTGTCTCTGCAATTTTGGACAACTCGGCGGCGGCCTGCTCACACGCTTGTGCTTTACGCGCAGTAATATAAATACGTTTCGCCCCAGCGGCAAAAAATGCCCGGGCAATCGCGTAGCCTAGTCCTCGAGAGCCGCCGGTGATAACGCAAGTCTTGTCCTGCATTGAGAATAGTTGATCGATCATGAGGTCATCCTGATATTTGATTTTACGGGTTGCGGCAGCAATCTAGAGTGGTGCCTTATGGTGGCACAGTTTGTAAGCTGGTATCAAAATCTATTCTTAGTTTTTTTTATATGCTCAGGGCAAGATCCCCAAAGAAATCAGGTTTGATTACCCATTACACAACGCAGATCAACATCGGCGCCGCATACACTTTAATGCGTAAAGATATGTAAAAGCGGTATCGCTGGGCGCAAACTCAGGTGACAAAACTCGCCAAGGTTGTCACACTCATATTTGCCATTTTTGTGAGGCCGCTCTATGAGCGCCACGATCTTAATTATTGATGATGATAAGGAACTCTGCTCGCTACTCTGCGACTTTCTCTTGCTCGAGGGATTTGTGCCCAGCGCAATCCATGACGGTCATGAAGCCTCTATTCACTGTAAAGATCACAGCTATGACGCCATTGTACTCGACGTTATGCTGCCCGGCATGCAGGGGCTTGGCTTACTGCAACAGATGCGGCAGTACACTACGACGCCAATACTGATGCTCACCGCTAGAGGCGAGGAAACTGATCGCATATTGGGACTGGAATTAGGCGCAGATGATTACCTACCTAAGCCCTGTAATCCACGAGAGCTCGCAGCAAGACTGCGTGCCATTCTGCGACGCTCGCAGCCCCCCGGGGACGGCAAGCTTAAAAATGTACTGGCGGTGGGGAAAATGCATATCAATGCAGCCAACCGCAGCGCATCATTTGACGGCCTCGACCTACGGCTCACTAGCACCGAATTTAATCTGCTGCTAGCGCTGCTCAATTGCGCGGGCATAGTCGTGAACAAAGAGACGCTGAGTCTGCAGGCATTGGGACGTTCGCTTTCTGCTTACGATCGCAGCGTTGATGTTCATATTAGCAAAATTCGCAAAAAACTGGCGGCCTGCGGCGGCGATGACTTAATTGTCAACGTGAGAGGCAACGGCTATCAGTTCAGGGCCAGCACAGAGGACATCTGAAAGTGAAATTACGGGGCAGTCTATTCGCTAAGCTTTTCATGGCCTTTTGGCTTGTCACCATAATAATACTGGGAAGCTGGCAGCTCACCTCTAATTACTTCGAATCCCAGCCTCCGGGGCCGAGGTTTTCTGATCGTGATCCCGCCACTGCACCAAACCGCTTTATGTTACGCACCCTTTATAATCTCGAGAACCTTAACCTCGCAGCCTTGACCAAAAATCTTGCAAAAATCCGCAGAGTGCATGACATACAGATCTATCTTTTGACACGAGACGGCAGCGATCTTCTGGGACGTGAGGTCCCTCAAAGCATAGCCGAGATCTCGCGCGAATTACGTGCTGTACCCCGCAAGTCACTGCCACGAAAATCAAAGAATGGCCTGTCAGCCATTCCCATATATCGTCAAGACGCAGGTGCGCTGACGGCGGTGTTTAAGTTCCCCCAGCATCGCAGACTCATCGTGAATACTTTATCGACTAGCCTATGGCTGCGCATCAGTCTCGCCGTATTGATTAGCGGGGTAATTTGTTTCAGTCTTTCGAGGTTAATGACCGGCCGACTAAAGGATTTACAATTGGCATCGCGGAGACTGGCCACTGGCGATCTGGGCACAAGATTGCAGGTCCGCGACCGCGGTGGTGACGAAACGGATGAATTAGCCCGCGACTTCAACACCATGGCGAAACAGCTACAGGAACGAATTGAAACACAGAAACGCCTATTGGGTGACGTCTCCCATGAACTACGATCGCCGCTAGCACGACTGCGTGTGGCCCTAGCGCTGGCACAAGAGAAACCTGACCAACGATTTGAATATTTACAGCGCATCGAGCAAGAAACTGAACGCCTGGAAGACCTTATCAGTCAGCTACTTTCCAGTCAGATGCAGGATGTCACATTGGACGTCCGGATAGACCTTGTCACACTTTTGAGACAGCTGTGCGCCGATGCAAATTTTGAAGCACAGGGAACAGGCAAATATTTCACCTTCAATACAGATACCGAACGCGCGGATGTCGATAGCTTCGAAGATTTACTGCACAAAAGTTTTGATAACATCCTGCGTAACGCACTGCAGCACACAACAAAAAACTCTGAGGTGAAAGTTTCCATTACTTCAATCCACGATGGCTACCTAGTAATGGTTGACGACCAAGGCCAAGGCGTGCCCGAAAACGAGTTGAATAGAATATTTAGCGAATTTTATCGTCTAGACTCTGCTCGCTCACGCGAGTCAGGCGGCCATGGCCTAGGCCTTACCATCGCAAAACGTGCGCTACTGCAACACGGTGGCAAAGTGACGGCAAACAATACCGATACAGGGCTGAGGATATCCGTCCGTCTTCCCTCACCTGGGAAAAGTGTGCCATAGATTAAAGCATCACAGAAACACATCGATACCAAACTAACAGCACGCTGCCCCTCTATTAGCATTGACACTATTTTTAACCGCCAAGTTGTGCCAGCGCACGCTTTGTTGCCGCTACAAATAGTTCGGCATTTCCATGCGACCAATGTACCACCAACTCAGATTTGCAGATTTTCCAGTCGCCGTCGACTTCAATGTAGTAATTGTTATATTCTCCCACAACGGTGATCACATCATTATCTGCGACGATGGGAACGTCCATATTTGCAAATATAACATGGTCGGCAGAGAGGTAGGCGCGACAACTCACCTGAGCGTCTGAGATAGCACAGCGGTGATTAGTAATCATATGCTGCGTAATATCAAAGCCATTAATCACACTCTGTAGATGCTTTACCCAATCATCAGCTTGCCGCGGGACTGCAGCATCACCGGTAGCCGCACTGAGATCGCCATAATCGATCAACACCTCGTCAGCAAAACAGTCACGCACCATTAGCCAGTCTTTCGTGTCTAACCCCTGCGCATACTGATTGTAGTTATCAATCAGGGCATTTCGGGTCAATAGGTTTTTCTCCACACTCAACATTGTTGGGCCCTGCCTTTTAATGAGGTACAACACCTTCGGTAATAGTTGTTGTGTTATCGACGACCATAGCAGCACCGTTTACAGCAACAGACTCGTCAGAAGCAAGGAAAAGGACTAAATTTGCCACATCGACAGGTTCGCCAACCCAAATATTGTCCATGGCTGCGGCCGCTTCGGGATCATTTTCCATTACGATCTCTTTCATTCCCTCTAACATGGGAGTGCGCATATTTCCAGGGTGAATAGAATTACACCGCACCCCGTAGCCGCTTTGTGCACTGAGTACGGCAACAGACTTTGTCATTCCCCGAATCGCGCTCTTAGAGGCAGCATAGGCAAAGATCATCGGGCCGCCCTGAATACTTGCTGTCGAACACATATTGATAATGGATCCGGCGCCGACCACCTTCATGACCCGCAGCGCGTGCTTACAACCAAAAAAGGTTCCATCGGTGCCCACTGCGTTAATCTCGCGCCACATCGCTTCGCTGGTATCCTCGATACTCGCGAGGCGCACGATACCGGCACAATTGAGTAGAATATCGAGACGTCCAAATTCGGCAACAACCTTGTCAATCAGCCCGATCCAGTTTGCCTCCTGCGTCACATCCAAATGCTCAAAGCGAGCACCGGCGATTTCTCCGACGACAGCCTGTCCCTGTTCAAGACTGATGTCGGCGATAACCACCGTCGCCCCCTCTTCGGCAAGGCGACAGGCGGATGCTAAACCCAGGCCTGATGCCCCCCCGGTAATGATCGCAACTTTACCCGCTACCCGACCCATAAAAACACGCCCTCCCTCGATTTAGACTGCTTGCGCTGGTCAGAATCTGACATTTCGCGCTTGAACTAGTTTAACAGTATGATAATCTATCATAAAACAAACAGAACGTACTGTTTATTAAAAATAATGCTCGGAGCATCAATCTATGACAAACGACAATGTCGAAAACTATGACGACGTCACCATGTATGGCCTTGCGGCAGAAAAACAAGAGCATTTGCTACTGACACAAAATGAGCTGACCTTTATCTGGACCAACAAAGACGGCCACGGAATGGGCGTTACCATGAGTTATATCTGGCGTAATAATCGCATCTGGTGCACGGCAACCGAGCAACGGGCGCGCATGAAGGCGCTCGCCCGCGACCCGCGCTGCTCGGTAGTAATTTCGAGCGCGGGAATTGATGACGAAGTAAGTCAGTCTATCACTTTCAAAGGCCACGCTGTGCTGCACACTGATCAAGAGACCAAAGACTGGTTCTATCCGGATTTCGCCCGCCGCGCTAACAGTCCCGCACCAACACCCGAGGCTTTTGTCGCATTTCTGGACACCCCAGCACGGATTATTATAGAGGTGGTGCCAGAGAAGACTATTAGCTTTGATGGCGGCGTAATGCGCGACACCACCAGCGAGGCGATAAAATAGTGATCATCCAAGGCACAACATTGACCGCTTAAACCTCTTTAAACGTCGCCATACCCTCTGCAAACTCCCAAAAACCACGGAGCGCAGTCAACTTACCTGCTTCGTTGCAGCTATAGGTAAAAACCCCGTTTACCTGCTGGGAATAGGTTTTACCGTCCATATTCATCACCACATTAAGCGTCACAATATTGGCGCACTCAAGATGAGCGGTATAGGTATCATGAATAATATATTCGATGTCTGCATTGGCAATATTACGGTCATAAAATGCCTCTCTGGCCTCCGGTGTCGAGTGTCCTCTGCCATCAGGATCAAGCACCGTCGGACCGATAGGATCCTCAATGATACCGTCCTCAGCCCACATATCTAACCAACGCTGTTTATCCTTACTTTTGAGACACTCACGCGAAACGAGTGACATCTGATATCCGGGATTATCTTTATTCATACTGTCTTCCTTCTTAGTAATTAACGCTATGGTGGGGTAGGTTGTGGTAGACGATATCGCGCTTTATCGCAATGCTCACAGCGGTAGGGCTCCGACACCCGCATTGACAGAACCCGTATCATTGTATGCTTTCATTAACAGATCTGCGATACGCATCTGATGTACCTCATCCGCCCCATCAGCCAGTCGCGCCCAACGAGCCTGTTGCAACATAGCAGGCAGAGGGGAGTCTTTTGAATAGCCTAATGCACCGTGAACCTGCACTGCACGGTCGCAAACTTTCCACAAGGTATTTGCCACGTGATGCTTCGCCATAGAGACTTCCTGTTTGAAATCCATACCATTTTCAATTTTATAGGCGGCATGTAAGACCATCAGCTTGGACGCATATAGCTCCATGGCGCTGTCAGACATCATCCATTGAATGCTCTGTTTTTCGCTGAGCAACGAACCATGAGCGAAACGATGCTGCGCCCTATCGATCAACATCTCGAGTGCCATTTCAATTTCGCCCAACCAGCGCATACAATGCGCCAAGCGAGCCGGCCCCAATCTAACCTGCCCAAGTTTATGGCCACCGCCACGCTCCCCCAGCAAATTGACCTTGGGAACACGGACATTTTTGTACAAAATTTCGCAGTGATTATGGCTGCCCGACATTGTTTCTATATCACGAACAAGCTCAAATCCTGGCGAGTCACAGTCAACGATAAAAGCCGAGTTACGCGCCTGCGGAATCTCTGCATCAGGGTCGGTGCGGGCAATCACGATCGCAAAGCTAGCGCCTCGCGCACCGGACGTAAACCACTTATGTCCATTGATCACCCAGTCGTCTCCATCCTCTACCGCCGTCGTCTGGATGAGCGTAGGGTCAGACCCGGCGACTTCAGGCTCCGTCATCGAAAAGCAAGAGCGAATATCTCCTTCCAATAGCGGGTTCAGATACTGTTCGCGCTGATACTCGGTCGCAAAATGATGCAGAGTATGCATATTGCCCTCATCCGGCGCGTGCCCATTCATGATATAAGGACCGTAAGGCACTTTCGCCGCTTCAGCAGAGACAGCAGCAAGAGCCGTGACCCCAAGGCCCATACCGCCGACTGACTGTGGCATATGAGGTAACCAGAACCCCTTTGCTTTTGCTTCCTGCCGCAACTCCTTGATCAGATTGGACCAATCCTCTCGCTGACTATCCTTGTCAGCGCTTAATCGGTCGTAGCGGGCTTTTACCGTATCATGCAGGAACTCCCGGATCGTGATACGCGCTTGCTCCACTTCGGGGCTGAACGTGAAGTCGATTGACATAATATGTGATGCTCCTATGGCTCTGCCGAAGAAACCAGTTTCTCCGTCACCCGGTATTAATTTACTCGATTAAACACTATTGCACCACAGGCCAGCCTTGTGGGTGCTGAGTAAAATATCATAGGAAAGCCTGGGAATACGTCGCGGCGGGAATAAACACCCAAAACGTCTATCTGCGCTAACGTTCATGCCCGGGAATACCGCCCTCGTAGGACGTCTTCGAAATACTGTCACCGTCAAATTTAATGGTTTTTTCAGGTACCAGCTGCAGCACTACGCGCAGCGGCGTGTCGAGGTGCTGTATCGCAGCCGAGACGGTGGGCGCAGGATAAGGAGAAATGATTTCGGCCATAGCCGGATAAAACCAGTCCTTAGTCGCCTGATCATCGTGAATTGTGACGCGACCCTTGTAGGTTATTGTCTTACCGGGGCCCATATCTGTACCCATGCTGGAAATTACTACCGAAGCACGCGGATCGCGACGCAGCGCTTTTATCCGTGCGCGCTGGCTAGTTGCCGTCAACCAGATATCACCATCACGAGCCACATAATTCATAATCACACCCAGACCATGACCGTCTTTATTGGTCCACACGAAATTACATTCAATCTGCTTCTCGATTAACTCCTTCTCACGCTCATCACTCAATTCGTAGAGCGTAACGTCCTCGTATCCCTGCATTGCCTCGTCTGACATTTTGTGATCTCCTGTGGTTAAAAATAGCCGATGAACTCGCTAGTAGCGCGGCAAACTGCCATTCTGTTGCCCCCCAGCCAAATCAAGCACTTGACCATTGATATAGCCTGAGCGCTGACTATCGGCAAGAAATAACGCGGCCTCGGCCATATCATCAAGCGTACCCATACGCCCACAGGGAGTCGCATCAACGTGGCCCTGAATAACAGGCTGCATAGAGAAAAAAGCCTCTGTCATATCTGTCTGGATCAAACCTGCCGCTATCGAATTAAAGCGGACCTTCTGATCACCGTACTCTACGGCGGCAACCTTGATAGCATAATCGATACCGGCGCGCGCAGCGGAATACGCGGCCAGACCGGGACCTGGAATGCGCGCCGTCAGGGAAGAAATGGTCACGACAGAGCCGCCATCAGTCATTGCTGCTGCCGCATGTCGAAAAAACAACAGGGCGCCAACTACACTGATATCGAGAGTCGGACGAATATCCTCCGCAGTCAATTCAGCGATCACAACACCTGAATGTATACCAGCAGAGAAGACAGCTATATCGACCTGTCCATACGTGCTTGAAGCCACCTTAAATAAATTTTCAATCTCGCCTTCGCGTGTGACATCGCAGGCGACTGCGGTACCATTCAATTCAGATGCAAGTTGATCGAGCGGCTCTTTGCGTCGCGCCGCGACCACAATGTTTGCACCTTGCGCCGCTAGTCGCCGAGCAATTGCCGTTCCAAAATTTGCAGTGCCAGACGCACCAAGAATTACCGCTGTCTTACCTGACAATGTTGTCATACTGAATTACCCGTCCAATGATTATTTAGTGTTCTCATCAAATCCTTCGAGCCTAAAGCTTTAACCCAATGGTCATTCGTTTCTAAACTAACCTGGGCGCTCTAACGCATCACTACTAACTCTGCGCTATCTTCTCCGTGATTTTACGGCGCAACACATCCTTGCGTACTTTGCCGCTTGCAGTGCGCGGAAGGTCTGAAACGATTTCGACATGCTGCGGTATTTTCTGCTTTGCCAACAGTGCAGCATTGGCAAACTGCGCCACCTCCGCCACGCCCACAGGACTCTCATCGAGCATAGGAACGATATAGGCACATACACCTTCACCCAGACGCTCATGCGGCATAGCGACTATCGCCACCTCACGAATGTCCGGATGATCATGCAGGATATCTTCTACTTCCTTAGCGCTGATGTTTTCTCCGCCGCGAATAATAATGTCTTTCTTGCGGTCGGTTATCAGAATGGCGTTATCAGATGTGATATGTCCAATATCTCCCGTTAAAAAGAAACCCTCACGGTCATGCGCCTGCGCATTCTGCTCGGCATCCGAGTATCCAAGCATCATGCCAGCACCACGCGCGGCAATCTCACCATCCTGTCCTTGCGGTAGTGCTATGCCGTCATCATCCAGTATTTTTACCTCGTAGGCATAAATGGCACCGTCGGTTTCGGCAGCTAATTTTTGCTCCCCATCGCCAATAAAACCAAGCGTGATAATCGGCGCTTCTGTACTACCATAGACGCGAAAAGCGCAGCAATTGTCCAAACCTTCACTGGCGTCATTAATCACCTGTGGCGGTACGGCGGCGCCGCCGCAGGCAAATAACCGCATTGTCGGCAAGCCAGTACTGGCTCGCTTTGCAGCCGCCACAAGCTCAACCAAAAAAGGGGTTGCACCAACACTAGCTGTAGCGCCAATCTCATTGATAAATAGCACTGCAGCATCCGCGTCCCAGCGCGGCATCAGAGCAGATTTAACCGATGTTACAAACGGCAACACCATGCCCGAGCCATAGCCTGTAATATGCGTCACTGGCGATGGCATCAGCATGACATCACGCTCATCCATGTGCCAATAATCCAGCGAATTTTGAATCACTCTGGCCAAAGTGTTGTGACTGTGCATGACCGCCTTCGGTGTTCCGGTGGTACCAGATGTGTAAAGAATAGCCTTCACTGAATTAGGGTCAACGACAGGCAAGGTATCCAGATCTGCCTGAACATTCTCAATTAGATCTTCATAACACAGCATGCCATCGTACTGCTCTGCGGCCCTGACTGTGACGATATATTCTAGGTCAGGCAATTCAGCACGCAAAGACGCGAGCATTGCTGGGAATTCCAGACTGCGAACCTGCTCTGGAATATAGATCAGTCTGGCCCCAACATCTTTGAGTATAAAGCGCAGCTCGTGGTCACGATAAATCGGTATCACCGGATTAACGATAAGCCCCATTGCAGAGGCAGCGATATCAACCACCACAGACTCACGCCAATTGGGCAGCTGAAAACTGATGACGTCTCCGGCTTTCATGCCTAGCTTCTGTAACCCTGTAACCAGAGATCTAGCTTCGTGGGCAATAGAGCCATAGGTAATCGAAGCCTCTCCCTCGAGGTAGATCGCCACTTCATCCGGCTGTTCCTTTGCTTTGCGCCACGCCGCTTGAGCAATTGTCACATTGCCCCACAGTGCGCCATCTCGCTGTATGCGCTCAGCAGTCAAAGGGTTTTTCATTAGTGCATCATTCTCTTGAGGTTGGTGGGTGGTTCAATATTTTATAAGTCAGATAATACATGTCCACCATCAACAGTAACCGCTGAACCGGTCATCAGTGATCCGGCATCGGAGGCCAACAAGAGCAGGGGCCCATTCAATTCTGCCAGCGTACCGGTACGACGCTGAGGAATACGCAAAACAAGCGCCTGCCCCTCGCTCGTCTTAAACCATTCGCTGTTCAAATCAGTGTTGAAATAACCTGGGCAAAGCGCATTAACCCGAATATTGTGTTGCGCGAACTCAAGTGCAGCCGCCTTGGTAAACTGGACAACCGCTGCTTTTGATGCGGCATAATTTGTGAGAGCCTTCTGAACACGCTCTGCAAGTATAGACGCAACATTAACAATATTTCCGCCAACATCGGCGGCAATCATACGACGAGCCGTCTCACGTGCGACATACGCAACTCCGGTCAGATTAGTATCAATAACATTAGTCCAATCATCATCAGTGAGATCAAGCAATAACTTTGGAATAGTAATGCCCGCATTGTTAATGACTATAGTGACTACACCAAAAACAGACTCGACCTCATCCAGAGCAGCAGAAATACTCGTACTGCTAGTCACGTCCATGGTGACCGCCAACGCCTTACCACCGCTCGCAATTATCTTATCTGCTTCGCTCTGTATAAGCTCTGTGCGACGCGCTGCCAGAACGACTTTAGCACCCGCCTGCGCAAGAACCGCCGCGAAATGTCTGCCAAATCCGCTTGAAGCTCCAGTGACAAGGGCGACTTTACCCTCAAGGGAAAAGGGTTGTAACAATTGGTTCATAGTAAGTGTCTCTAAGTAATGCGTTCAGGCGTTAAGGTACTTGTCCAGTGTTTGATGAAACTGACGAATACGCACTTCCTGATAATTACCCAAGGATACAGCGCCTTTCTTCGATGCCCTCAGGCCTTTTTGAACTTGCGGCAGATTTACGCCATCCTGATTAAACACATTGGACAGCCCTGCGCCCATAACCTCCGCAGCGCTGCTGAAGGGCTCGTCAATACCCAGGCTAAAGGTCGGCGCATCATCTGGTGGCTCAGTGCCTGCGGGATAACGTGTCAGTAAAAAGATATCCATAATCGTACTATCTACATCGTTACCGTTAGGTCTCTGTCGATACGTAATAACAGTGCCGTGCCCGGCCCAGGGGGCAAAATTGGGAAACAAAGAGTACAGGGTCGAATCCATCAGTTCAGACATCGTAGCGCGGCCGCTAAAATCTTCACCGGCTTGCTCATTCGCACCCGGCAAGCTGATTTCGGCAAGCTTCTCCCGCGCGGTCTGCCCAGGCAACAGCTCAGGGCGCTCCTCCATCCCAGCCAGCTTCATCATCGCATCCATGGAGTCTTGCTCGCTGAATTTAGCTGCATGCGTCGGATTGGGCACGCCGTAGGCAGTAATCGTACGGCTAACATGATCACCCCAAACATCATACTGGGAATTGTCAATCGCTTGGAATGCCATCAATTGTGGATGCGTGGCGATCGCATGATAAGATTCGATAAACGCCTCCACGACGACCTTCCAGTTAGCACCGATGACTTTTTCAACATGCATCGAGACATATCGATGCTCATGCTTCCACTGATTCATATGCTCCGGTAATACTTCCATATACTCTTCAAGTTCAGGGGCCTCATCATCCATGTTGATAAATATCCACCCACCCCAAGTCGCCACTCGCACCTCGGGTAATTTATTATCTTCTTGTTTTATATGCGGAAAGTCCCATTGGCAGGGGGCACTATCAAATTCACCATCGAGCTTCCAAGTCCAACCGTGGTAAGGGCAACGTAAGTTGTCAGAGTGTCCAGAACCACGTTTTAGGGCACGGCCACGATGAAGGCAAGAGTTATAGAACCCCTTCAGTTGTCCGGACTCTGAACGTGTTAACACAATAGAGTCATTAACAATATCATAGACAAAGTAATCACCAGTGCGACGTACGCGGCTTTCTCGGCAGGCCACCTGCCATGTTTTACGCCAGACTTTTTCAACTTCTCGATCAAAAAAATCTCGCGAGATATAACGCTCGACAGAAAGATCTTCCGAACCGAGATACGTCTCTGTACTCTCGCGCAGAGCGGCAGGGACAGCTACCTTTTCAAGGTCGAGAAGATCCTGAAATGTCTCTGAGGGATCACGTGCAGCAATTTGTTCCCGCGTTAAATTAACTTTCTCGTTCATGGGGCAAACCTCTCTGCTGATGGACTAGCGCTGCAAAATCGTTACGGCACTGATACCGGGTGCGCCATAAACATGGGTATAGGCCAGTTTCGGGTCACCCGGCACTTGATGGCCACCGGCCTGTCCACGCAGTTGCAACACGTTTTCGTAGACCTGTCTCAAGCCAGACGCTCCTATCGGTTCACCGTTGGCAAGACACCCGCCGTCCGTATTGACAGGCATACTTCCACCAATGTGAGTCGCACCCTGCTGGATTAGCGCTTCTTGTTCACCGTCTTCACAGAATCCATTCTCTGCCATGTGCATGATCTCAGCACCCACTTCAGTGTCCTGTAGTTGCAATACGGCCATGTCTTTCGGATCGACACCCGCCATTTCGAAAGCCGCTTTTGACGCGTCGACAGTGGGACCGTCAACCTGCTGCAACGCCTGACTAGGCGCGAAGACCTCAAAAGAACCAAAGCGACGAGATTTCATCGTCGCTCCTTTCAGATATACCGGCGCATCCGTATAGCGTTTGGCGTGATCTGCCCGGCAAAGAATGAGCGCAACGCCGCCCTCAGCGGGCGAGCAAAACATAAATTTAGTAAGGGGATTGTTCACCATGATGGAGTTAATAATCTCATCAACAGTAATCGGCTCAGTGCGCCACGCGTTCGGGTTTTTAGAGCCATTAATAAACGCTTTTTCTGCCACCTTGGCCAACGTGTCATGGCTAATCGAATAATCATGCATATACTTCTGAATTTTCATGGCAAAAAACTGCGTCGTCATCATCATACCGACCTCGCCATACCACTCTCCGATACCAAGCTCCTTTGGGTCAGCATTGAAAGCCCCGCGATCGTGCTTGTCGAAGCCAGTCACCATGCCGATATCATATTGGCCAGACTTAATCGCATTATAGGCAGAGATCAACGAACTGCCACCGGTCGCACAACCATTGGCGACATTGATGAAGGGAATACCGGTCAAACCCAGCTCGTTAACTAGCGCGTCAGCACTCCCTGCACTGGCACTGCCGCCAAAAGCGAACTGAATATCACGCCACTCAACGCCCGCATCCTGCAGCGCCAGACGCGCGGCATAGGCACCTTGCTGCAGCCCAGTGCGGGCAGGCGTGCGGCCGAAAGGGTGAATGCCTATACCAACTATTGCTACGTCCATAACTCTGTTTCCCGTTAGTTCTTTCGCGGCTAGTGTCTGCTATACCTATTGCACTGGTCTAAAAAAGAAGTTAATCACCTCGTCACCATTGTCTTCGGTTCGAAACGGTTCAAATACAACATCCATTTGCATACCAATGTACAACTTTTCTGGATCATTTTCTGTGAGACGACCCTCCACTCTCACACCACCCGGTAGCTCAAGATAACCCACGCCATAAGGAGTAAACGTTTCATGGGTCTCATCACTTCGATATGGTTTTTTAGGCATAAATTGTTGCACTGTCCACGTCCAAAGCGTCCCACGGGTTGGCAATTCCTCTATCTCGACATCTTGCCAAGAACACGCCATGCACGAACTCGCCACCGGAAACGCTGCGATACCGCACCGTTTACAGCGACTCGCCAACAAAGCGGGTTTTGCGGCAGGCCAAGAGAACAAACCCTCTGCAATTGGTATTTGAATGCTCATAATTTCCTCTCGTTTACCTAGGCGGACAATGCCATGTGCAACCACTTTATATAAGCATGGACGCCGGATTCTCCAGCAAACCCTTCAATGATTGTAAAAATTGCGCGGCTACAGCTCCGTCTACAGCACGATGATCAACCGATAATGAAACACGCATCACCGTTGCGGACACGATATTGTCGCCACGCACGACAGGTTTTTTAACGCCCGCTGCCACCGCCAAGATCGCCGCCTGTGGCAGATTAATAATCGCGTCAAACTGATCTACGCCGAACATTCCGAGGTTCGAAATACTGAAAGTCCCCCCCTGAAATTCGTCTACGCCGAGTGCTCCCGACAGCGCTCGACGCGCTAGGTCACTGGACACCGCCGCAATTTGTGGCAGGCCTTTGGCACCGACATCTCGTATGACGGGTGTTATCAGTCCACCTTTCACTGCGACCGCCATTGAAATATCAACCTGATCGAACTGCCGAATACAATCTCCCGCATATTGCACGTTGACTTCGGGTACTTGCTCTAACGCACCACCACACGCTTTTATCACAAAGTCGTTGACGGATATTTTATGCCCCAGTGTGCCGTTCATATACGCTCGCTGTTGCAATAGGCTGTCGATCTCGACGTCCACGCTTACGCGATAATGCGGAATAGTTTGTTTGGACTCAGTCAAACGTGCGGCGATTGTCTTGCGCATACCACTGAGTTTCTGCTCACGATAATATGCTACGCCGGTCTCCGCTACTGCTGCCTTCTCAACATCTTCTTTACTGACTCGCCCACGTTTTCCGGTCGCCGTAACATCATTCAAATTAATATTTAAAGAACGGGCCAGTCGCCTCGCTACCGGCGTAGAAGCAATATGCGAGTCATCCTCTGTAGATCGCTGCGATTCGGATGTAGATTTTGCTCTACTCAATCTACTAGGTGCAGATACAACCTGTATTCCACCCGCTTTTTCTACATCACGCTTAGACACGCGGCCGTTGCGACCCGTCGCTGGCACATTATTGAGATTGATATTGTGTGCCTTGGCAATCCGTCGAGCCACAGCCGAAGCATTGACTTCAGAGTCATCTGGCCCTTGTGACACGACACCTGCAGAGACCGGCGCGGCAGTAGCTCCTGAACTAGCACGAGCAACTGGCTGTGCCTGCGCCGCAGTTGTAGCAGGCGCCTTAGCATCTGAAGTCTGAGCTAAAGAGGAACCGGATGCATCGGGCACAAACCTGGCGACAAAATCGTCAATCTGTGCTTCGGTGATATCAGAGGTAGCCACAACACCCATTAGCATACCGACTTTTAGCGTCTGCCCAACTTCACCGACAATTCTTACCAAAGTGCCTGCGACCTGACATTCAGCAGCATTGACAATTTTTGAGGTTTCAATGTCAACCAACTCATCACCGACTGCCAGTTTATCTCCAACTGACACGTGCCACTCTGTTATTTCACCCTCCTCCATCGACATTCCCCACTTAGGCACGGTGAGGGCGTGCAGTGCACTCATGGCCGGTACCCCAGTACACCGCGCACCGCAACTTCAATATCGCTCTCTTGAGGCATCCAAGCATCTTCTAACGCTGGCGCAAATGGGATCGGCGAATGTGCAGCAGTGACTTTCATGATTGGCGCTCGGAGTGCGCTAAAAGCTTTTTCGGCGATAATACTAGAGATGTCCGCCGCAATGCCGCAGCGGGGTGTCATCTCGTCTACAATCACTAGTCGACCAGTGACTTCAACGCTTTCGATAATGGACTCCTCGTCAAGCGGGGACGTCGTACGTGGGTCAATCACGTCGCAGCTGATACCCTCGGCTGCCAGACGATCAGCGACCGCTACCGCTTTATTTACAGTGTTGGAGATGCCAACGATGGTGACGTCTGTCCCTTCCCTAAGGAAGTTCGCCTCACCAAGGGGGATGGCATACATCTCATCAGGTACTTCACAGCTGGTTTCATAGAGAAACTTGTCTTCGACAAAGATCACGCAATCGTTATCGCGAATCGCCGTAATCAGCAAACCTTTAGCATCATAAGCATTTGTTGGGCATACCACTTTTAACCCTGGCACCATGGTAACCATCTGCGTCAAATTTTGAGAGTGCTGTGCACCACCACGCAAACCTGCACCCGCCATAGTGCGCACCACCATCGGACACTGCGCTTTGCCACCGAACATATAACGAAATTTTGCAGCCTGATTATAAATCTGATCGAAACACACGCCGAGAAAATCCATAAACATCAGTTCAGCGATAGGGCGTAATCCCGTTTGGGCCGCACCAGCTGCGGCCCCCATAATGGCAGATTCCGTAATCGGCGTGTCGATCACTCGGCCCTCACCAAACTCAGGGAAAAGGCCTTTGGTTACGCCCATAACACCACCGTAGGCATCACGCTCACCGTCGCAGCCCGCGCCTCCAGCAACGTCTTCACCAATCACAATAACGGTACTGTCCTGGCGCATTTCCTGCGCCATGGCTTCATTGATCGCCTGTCTATAAGTCTTTATTGGCATTACTTGTTCACTCCAGATTTTGTCGGCGGCAGTGCGCTGTTCTTGGGGCTGGTCTCAGTACGCAGAGCTGTAGACATCAGTCAATAATTCCGATACGTCAGGACTAGGCGCAGCCAAGGCGGCCGTGGCAGCGTCATCAATGTAGACAGCGACTTCTTTGTCAATAGTCTTTAACTCGCCCTTGGTCGCCAATTTTTTGCTGATGGCGATGTCACTAGCGATTTTTAGGCAGTCTAGATCCTTCATCAGACGCTTCACTTCCCCCTTGCCCCGATACTGCTGGGCATCGCCCTCGAAGTGACCGCGGAACCGAGTGATGCTGGCCTCTATTGCGATCGGGCCCTTACCACTGCGGCAGTGATCGACGGCTTTTTTACACGTTTTATAGGTTTCAAAGATGTCTGCACCATCCACTTTCAACGCAGGCATACCGAACGCCGCCGCGCGACTAGCGATATCTTTAGAACCGACGGCATAACCTGCGGCAGTGCCTTCACCGTAACCGTTATTTTCAAACATAAAAATGGCAGGCACCTGCAACACTACTGCCAGGTTCATCGCCTCAAAAGTGGTACCTTGATTCGATCCGCCGTCGCCAGTAAACGACACTCCGACGCTATCCGTGCCAAGCGTTTTTGCCGACAACGCTGCGCCGACAATTAGCGGAGGACCACCTCCAACAATCGCATTCGCACCCAGCATGCCCTTCTCAACCGCAGCGATATGCATTGAGCCACCTTTACCTGCGCAGCTACCGCCCTGCTTAGCCATAATTTCCTTCATCATATCGCCAACATCGCCGCCCTTAGCAATACAGTGGCCATGGCCGCGGTGGGTGCTCACGATGTAGTCGTCATCTGACAAATTCATGCACATGCCAGTGGCTATAGCTTCTTGACCTGCATATAAGTGGAGAAAGCCAGGAATATTGTCTTTACCGAATTCATCACTCACGCGATATTCAAAGTCACGAATCGTACGCATGGTGCGGTAGGCCTGTAGAAACTGTTTTTTATCCAATGACATTGATCACCCCTGATACTTGCTGTGTATATTGATCTGTCTTCATCGTTAGATTCTCATCAAGATATTATCGTGTGTGGCTATCGCTCTAGGGTAAGACCCTGCATCCAGTTAGCATGAAATCCATTAGGCACGCGTCCTGGTATATGTATCTTAGCGACAGGACCACGCTCAAAATCGCCGGCACTAAGAATAGACAGAAATGCACCCTCGCCCGGGTTGTGAACAAAAGACATCACCCAGCCGTCTTCTTCACGCTCACTATCGGGGTTAGGCACATAGACCGGTTCGCTTGCATTTGCTTCGGAGCCGAACTCATATAACTCAACTTTTCCAGTCTCAAAATCGTAGCGTCCGCTACAATTATAGCCGTGCGCATCACCCCATTCTCGATTGGAGGACGCCGCAAAGCCGTAGCGATATTCCTTACCCATCTTACGCTCGTCCACGCGGGAGAACTCGCAAAAAATATCTGAAAATTCCTCATCAACCACCTTTTGGGTTTTCAGGTCTAATGTCATGCGATGCATTCTGCGCGGCTGTTTTTCGGCTCCGCTTGCCTGTGCCTGCGCAAAAGGGATAGTACGGATCCAGATATAATCAATGACCAGCTTGCCGTCTTTCTCAAACCCGTTACAAAAGTGCCAGCTGAAGAAGGGCTCCGTTTCAAATACCATTTGCTTACCGTTACCGTCCCGAGGGATAACGATGATTTTAGTACCCAGTTCAGGTTCCCACATAAAAGGATCTTCGCCCTTCATGGCTTTTTCTAAGCTATGAAACGCCGGCGCATAGAAAATAATCACGTAATTATCGGTAATCTGCAGATCGTGAATGATGCCTTTACGCTCAAACTGGACTGGAATCATTTTGACGTGCTTGCCGCTGGCATCAAAAATCTGAACGCAGTAATTGGGACTATCCCAACGCTGAGTACACGATATCAATTGGCCCGTGTCAGGACAGACCTTAGGGTGTGCAGTTAATGCATCACCAGGCTTAAGGGCACCTCCGTAATCATATAACCCTACAGTAGAAAGATCATTATTAAGCAAGTGGGGGAAGCCGCCTTCCCACATGGCAAACAGTTTATCGGCATGATAAATTACGTTTGTATTGGCAGTATTCCTCACAGGGCTGGGCTCACCGCCAGCTTCTATCACCTCCGCTGGTACCTCGAGGAGCTTGCCTACACTGCCATAAATCGTACGATTGAACTTCCGCTCTGTTTTGAGATGGCTTGTTTCAACCCACCGATTTTTATACTGAACTTGACCATCCTTGAAGTACACCGAGTGAACCATTCCATCGCCATCCAATGGATAGACATAATAATTTGGCTGAAACGCAACATTGGCGCCGTCACGCATCAAAGCACCCGACAGACTAGCGGGCACCTCGCCCTCAACCGTCAGTTGATCTTCGCCGAAATCACGCTCTTCATCGACGGGCGCATAGTTGCCCTGTAAATATTGATATGCAGTCAAATCCATCAGTTCACCTCGGGTGTCGTATGAGCTAGTCGTTATTAGATTGGTAAGGTTAAAGATAATAGCAGCTCAAATCTTTTAAAAACAGTCTCGTTTGTTTCTTTTGTCGCCTAGTGGCGTTAGAGTAACTACTTAACGACCTAAGGGGAACACACGATGAATCCAATTGCCGATGAACTGGCCCTGAGAAACCTTATGGGGCGCTATACGGATGCTGTAAACCGCAGAGACGCTGAGGCTTGGATTGACACCTGGGCAGAGGATGGAGTCTGGAATCTGTTGGGCACCCCGGTTAGTGGGCGTGATGAAATCCTAGGCCTTTGGCTCCAGATGATGGACGGCTTTGAATTTGCTCTCATGCTGCCCAGTTCCGGTGTGTTTGAAATAAACGGCGATAGCGCCAGTGGCCATTGGTATTTGCATGAATATACCCGCGACCATGAAGGCAATGCCAGCACAATGGTAAGCCGTTATCTGGACACCTACGTCAAGCAAGGCGACCAGTGGTTCTTCCAGTCACGGGGTTATAGCTTTATTTATAATGGACCCTCAGACATGAGTGGGAGCTATACGCCTCCATTGGACTAGGTCCACCTTCGGTCATCCGATACTGGCTGCGCCCCATCCCGATGCATACAATGCTGCGAGTTAGTTTTGATGCAGAGACAGTTGCAGACACCAGCAGACGATAAGTAGTCGCGGCGACTGCACCTTGGACATGGACAAGAATATGAATGGAGGCCGAAAAACAGTAGTGGCGGCAGTATCTGTAATTCTGCTAGTGGCACTTCTGCTAATCAACCCGTACAAAACAATTTTTCTCAATGGCCTGATGCTCGAGGCGAATGCCTACATCAATGACCTATTGAAATCTCAAGATTCATTCCTAGCGTCGATGCCTAGCGCCATTAAAGGCGCAACGCAATCTAATTCCGCGCCAATATCCGCGTCAAACTCAACAGATAGTGACTTGCTGAATGCTTGGTTCGAGAAGAGTCAGACGGAGGCTTTGCTGGTGCAAAAGAGGGGTCAAATTATCTATGAACGTTACGCCCAAAATGCGGATCGAGGTAGAAATGTTAATGGCATGTCTATGGCAAAAAATATCATCGCACTGATGATTGGCATCGCGATCGATGAAGGTGAAATTCAATCGGAAAATGATTCGATTTCTCTTTATCTTCCAGAGATCGCTACCAGTACGAATGCGAGGTTAACTGTTCGAGATTTACTGAGACACACATCGGGCATACAATCTACAATCAAGGATCTAAGTGCTACATTAAAGGGCAAGGGTCTGGCAACGCCGCTAGCTGAAATCTCATTTAACGGGGATCGTGCATTCCATTATGACAATATTAACTACCACCTATTGAACCTCATATTAGTGCGTATTTATGAGCAACCACTGAATCGACTTATTGAAGAGAAGCTGTGGCAACCTTTGCGCCTCGAAGACGCCGCTATCATCAATACCGCGGGCTACTGTTGCCTGTTTGCCACCGCACGATCTTGGTTGGGTATTGGCAACTTGTATCTCAATCAAAACAACCCTATTGTCTCTAGTCATTGGATAGAAAAAATGGTGGATGACACCTTGACTCCACAGTGGTTTTTCGTTCAGGCGACCGGAGAATCTGCGGGTAATTCCTATGGGTACCACATTTATCGCGGGTTACCAACGTCGCCTGAAACCTTTTGGGTAGAGGGCATGGGATTGCAACTAATCATGATTAATCGAAAGACCCAAACTATTATTGTCAGACTCGGTGGCATTCCGTCAAAGTTTCGCGTCACCTCTAATCGCAACGATGCCAACCTTATCGAGCCATTGCTGAGGGTGTTAGCTCGATAAATTGAAAGCAAAAAAATTTCTCCAATTGCAGGCGCTCACGCATATCGACTAGATCTTTACCCTACTCCTCGGGGATCCGGATCAGCAGTTTGCCTGTATTGGAGCCATCGAATAATTTAAGAAATGTGGGCAACACATTATCGAGGCCGTCGACAATTTCCTCGCGAGAGGTAATTTCTCCGGCCATTAGCCACTGAACCAATTGACCAATGCCCTCTTCAAAACGATCCAGATAATCCAGCAAGGTGAACCCTTGCATAGTGACGCTCTCGGCAACCAGTTGCCACAAATTTACGGGGCCAGGGGCATTGGGAACGTTATAGGTTGATATCCAGCCGCAAACAGCGACACGTGCAAATTTATTTAGGCAATTTAGCGCAGAATCCATAATATCACCGCCGACATTGTCAAAGTAGACATCGACACCCTCAGGGCAGGCTTTGCGAATAGCCCCCTCATAATCGCCACAGGTCTTATAATTGATTGCCTCATCGAAGCCTAGATCATCTTTAATCCAACGGCATTTATCATCGCTGCCGGCCATACCGACCACCCGACAACCTTTCATCTTGGCGATCTGCCCCACGACTGAACCCACGGCACCAGCTGCAGCACTAACGAGGACTGTTTCTCCGGCTTTAGGCTTGCCGACGTCCAACAAGCCAAAATAGGCCGTCAGGCCCGTCGGGCCCAACACGCCCATAAAACTGCTGAGGGGGATGCCCATGTTTTCATCCAGCTTGTTGAGAGTGATGGCCTGTGCGGTTGTGTACTGCTCCCAAGCGCCCAGACTCATAGCAACATCGCCCACCGCATAGTCTGGACTATTGCTTTTGACGACGCGGCCAATAACGGAGCTGCGCACGGCATCGCCCAGAGTAATGGGTTCTATATAATTTGGATCATCGCCCATCCAGCCGCGAATGGCTGGGTCCAGCGAAATATAAAGATTGCGCAAGACCACCTCGTCGGAAGCCGGATCGGCAACTGGGACATCCCGCACAGGCACGTTTGTTGCATCAGGCTTTCCTACGGGGCGTGAGGCAAGATAATACTGTCGATTTATCAAATCTGTCATAGCTGAAACTTATCCATTGACTCGGTCGCACACGATAACGGTTACCAAAAAATCAGTCAACCCTGATTGTTTTAGTGCGCCTACTCTGCTACTGTTTCGATGTTCAGTCTCGCTACTCGGTAGCCCCTTTATTGCTCAGGATTGCTCATGACTATACTGATTGCCGGCACACTCCACCTCCCTGCACTAGAGCGAGAGAAGGCGCTTGCAGAAACGGCAAATTTGGTGGAGGAAACGCGCACTCAAAAGGGGTGCCGGCATTATGTTTGGTCTGCAGACCCGACCTCTAATACGCGAGTCTATGTCTATGAGAACTGGGCCTCGGTAGACGATTTAGCGGCGCATTTGGCAGGCCCCTACTACCAAAAAATGCTCGCCAGCCTCGGCAGGTACGGCGTGAGTGAAACCGAAGTGGCGAAATTCAAAGTGGCGTTGGAAGAACCTGTATACGACCCGGAAGGCAGACCCCGTGCGGATTTTTTTACGGAATAAATACTGCGTTTCACTGAACAGGCAAAGACTCTAGGACTACAATTAAATGGCAACTAAAACAGTAAAAACATATTGTCGATTCTGTCATGCCTACTGCCCAATGGAGGCTACAGTCGAAAACAACCGACTAATAGCGCTCACGCCCGATACCAGCAATGAAATGTATGGCGGCTATACCTGCATCAAGGGTCGGCAAATGATAGATCAGATAGACCACCCCACTCGCCTTCAACAGTCACAAAAAAAACAACCCGATGGGTCGTTTAACGCCATTGGTACCGAACTTGCAATGGATGAAATAGCTGCGCGACTGCAAAGCATACTGAATAGCTACGGCCCACGCAGTATTGCCAGCTATAACGGTACCTACTCTTACCAGAATTCGGCAGCCCACGACGTGGCAAGAGCATTTCACGCGGCGATTGACTCTCCCTCTTACTACACCAGTGTCACCATTGACCAGCCCGCCAAGGTTGCAATCGGACCGACTCGTATGGGGTGGTGGAACGGAGGCAGCCACATGTGGAACGACTCTGATGTTGCGATGATCATAGGTAACAACACCTTAGTTTCACACTACTCCATCCCCGGCGGCATTCCAGCTTTTAGCCCACATAACGCGCTGCGTGATGGCAAAAAGCGCGGCATGAAGGTCATTTGTATCGACCCGCGCGTGACAGAGGTAGCGAGTCGCGCCGACCTACATCTGCAGGTCCGTCCGGGCCAAGACGCCGCAATCTTAGCCGCTATTATTGCCGTGATCCTAGCTGACGAACTATACGATAAAGCGTTTTGCCTGGAACACGTTGAAGGGGTAGAGCAGCTTAGGGAACACACCCAAAGATTTACACCCGAAGCGGTATCCGCGGCGGCCGGTATTCCGGCCGAGCAGATCATTACAGCCGCCAGAATGTTTGCTGCCGGTCCTCGTGGCACTGCCGTGACTGGCACTGGCCCCGAGATGGGGCCTCATCCCAATCTATTGCAGCACCTTGTACAATCTCTAAACGCGATCTGCGGACGCCACTATCGCGAAGGTGAGCGCCTACCCAACCCTGGCGTTCTTACACCTATGGGACCTCGCAGCGCTGAAGCCACCGGACCGCAGCCACAGTGGCTCTCAGACGGCGTAAAGAGTCGTGTATCTGAAGATATTTGTGAAACAGTGGTGCTTTCGCCTTACGGTCCACTGAAAGAAATGCCCACGGCTGTCATCAGTGACGAGATGCTTCTGGAAGGCGAGGGACAAATAAAGGCACTGATATGCGTGGGTGGGAATCCACTGCTAGCCTGGCCCGACCAGGAGAAGACGCATGCAGCACTGTCCGGTCTTGAACTCCTCGTCTGCATTGATATAAAAATGGCGGCGACGGCGCAAATGGCAGATTATGTGTTGGCACCCAAAATGTGTCTGGAGCGAGAAGATGTCACCCTGCTTACCGATATATGGCACGACAAACCCTACAGCCAATATACCCAAACGGTCGTCGAGGCCGAGGGCGATAAGATAGAAGAATGGGAGTTTTTCTGGGCCATAGGCAAACGTATGGGGCTCAACATGAGCATGACCAACGGGCCAATAGACATGCAAGAAAAACCAAAAAAATTCGATTTGTTAGAAAATATCACCCGAGGTTCCCGCGTACCCCTACAACAGATTTACAATACCGAAGGCGGCAAAATTTTTGATGTCCCGGATGTCATTCTTGACGCGCCCGATCCGACAACGCGTGGGCGCCTGCAGCTTTTCCCGCCAGGACTAGAACAGGAACTGAGCGGGGCCTATAGCGACATGAAATCCTCGAGCACGGAAGAGTATCCACTACTGCTAATCAGTCGTCGCATGAAGAATACATACAACTCTACTGGGCCAGAACTAGGCCTGTTGAAAAGCAAGGGCACCACTAACCCCGCTTTTATGCACCCCAAAGAGCTGGCAAAACTTCAGATCGCAGACGGTGATATTATAGAAGTCCACTCACGCCACGGAGCTATTCCAGCTGTTGCGTCGGCCAGTAATGATATCAGGCCCGGCGTCATCTCCATGTCGCACTGCTGGGGCGGCTCACCCGATCCAACTGCGAATGCTGATCAACAGGTTCGGGAAATCGGTAGCAACACTAACCGCCTGATCGATAACTTAGAAAATGCGGAAAGATATTCTGGCATGTGCCGGCAAAGCAGTATCCCTGTGGCCATAAGAAAACTATCCTAAGTTTTGGAGCGTCAGACATGAGCCAGCACAAGCCTTTTCGATTTTCACTGCAAAGTTTTAACACAGATTCACCAGCCAACTGGCGCAACCTGATCGCAAAAACGGAAGACCTTGGCTACTCCACTTTTTTCCTGGCTGATCATTTCCTCAGCGCAGGCCCCGCTCTAGATAGGACCTACCACCCCCCACAAATGCTGGCGGCAGTGCCCGCCATCGCAATGGCGCTAGAACAGACAAGCACGCTGCGTGTAGGCTGTCGTGTTTTTTGCAACGATTATCGCCACCCAATCATACTGGCCAAAGAAGCCGCGACTATGGACTACCTGTCTGAAGGGCGGTTAGAGTTTGGTCTCGGCGCAGGTTGGATCAAAAACGAATATGAAGCCGTCAACCTGCCTTTTGATGAATTCCCGCAGCGCTTTGAGCGCTTCGCCGAATTCGTATACGCCTATAAAGCCTTCATGTCGGGTGACCCACTAGAAATCACCGGCGACTTTATCAACTGGTCAGGTTTTTCTGGGACACCAACACCTGCGCAAAATCCCTATCCGCCATTAATGATCGGCGGTGGCAGTAAAAAAATCCTGACCTTTGCTGGACAGGAAGCGGATATTATCAGCTTGAATTTTAATAACCGCGCCGGAATGCTCGGACCCGATGGCATGACATCAGGACTTGCCGCCGCGACCGCAAAGAAAATCAATTGGATAAAGAAAGGCGCCGGCGCGCGTTTTGAGAAAATAGAGCTGGAAATCGGCGCTTACAATACTATCATTACCGATCACCCACAGCCGACCGCAAAAGCCATCGGTGACGCTTTGGGAATGTCATGCGACGATATCCTCAGTCATCCGCACTGCCTTGTTGGCAGTGTCGACTTCATCTGCGAAGAGCTACAACGCCGCCGAGAAACCTACGGGATTTCTTACATTGCCGTACTCGATGATGGAACAAATAATATGGCAGAAGCGTTTGCGCCGGTTGTTGCGCGTCTCGCCGGTAAGTAAACTGCTACGACTTTTAATTCAGGAGTAAATCGTCCCAATGTTGACACTGACTGACCCATCTTTACTGCGATCTCAACTGCACATCAATGGCAATTGGGTAGACGCTGACAGCGGCGCTACAAGTGCCGTATTCAATCCCGCCACCAATGAAGAAATCATCACAGTCGCCAATGCCGGTGCCGCTGAAACCCAGCGTGCTATTGAGACAGCCGAGACCGCTTTCAGCAGCTGGCGTCAGGTCGTGGCTAAAGAGCGTTCAGCTATTCTTAAACGATGGTTCTCTCTCATCATGGCAAATCAAGAAGATCTCGCCCAACTGATGACCGCAGAACAGGGTAAGCCGCTGGCTGAGTCACGTGGCGAAGTGGCTTACGGTGCTGCGTTTGTTGAGTGGTTTGCTGAGGAAGGACGTCGAATTTACGGCGACACTATCAGTGCCAATAATCCCAACCAGCGTATTGTTACGCTAAAGCAACCGGTAGGTGTGGTTGCTGCGATTACACCGTGGAACTTTCCCATTGCGATGATTACCCGCAAAGTCGCTCCTGCACTCGCCGCGGGCTGTACCATCGTATTAAAACCTGCCAATGAAACACCCCTTTGCGCACTGGCTCTCGCTGAACTCGGTCAGCGAGCGGGTATTCCAGACGGTGTGTTTAGCGTCGTTACCGGTAGTAATGCCGGAGCGATTGGTGCCGAGATGACCAGCAGTAACATCGTGCGCAAGCTGACCTTTACGGGCTCTACTGCCGTAGGAAAAACACTGATGGAACAGTGTGCCGGTACCGTTAAAAAAACCTCAATGGAACTCGGCGGGAATGCGCCATTTATCGTGTTTGATGATGGAGATCTAGATGCCGCGGTCAGCGGCGCTATGGCATCCAAGTACCGCAACGCAGGGCAAACCTGTGTCTGCGCCAATCGTATCCTAGTGCAGGAATCGGTGTTCGACGCTTTCACGGAAAAACTGCTGGCGGCAGTCAAAGGACTGAAAATGGGTAACGGCACGCAAGAAGGCGTAACGATTGGCCCACTCATCAGCGACGCCGCTTTTGACAAAGTCAGCGCTATAGTAGATGACGCCACGGCGAAAGGCGCACAGGCGCTGTGCGGAGGCAAGGGCAGTCAGACACCGGGAGACAATTTTTATGAACCTACTGTACTGGTAGATGTGGACGATACGATGGCTGTTTACAATGAAGAAATCTTCGGCCCAATAGCGCCGTTGTTCAAATTCAAAACGGAAGAGGACGCTATCCGCATTGGCAATGATACCCCTTTCGGACTATCGGCCTACTTTTATTCTCGAGATATAGGACGTATTTGGCGCGTTGCAGAAGGACTAGACTACGGTATTGTCGGCATCAACGAAGGCGTTATTTCTACAGAGGTTGCCCCATTCGGCGGGATGAAGGAGTCAGGTATTGGCCGCGAAGGTTCCAAGTACGGCATTGATGATTATCTAGAAATTAAATATCTATGTATGAGCGGAATCGGCAGCTAAGGGCACTCTATTGCACCGGACAATCAGTGCGGCATTGCAATACCGCGCGTCGTGACTGAGTGCGTCGCCCTAATTTAGTAAAATATGTTTTTTATCATTCACTCGAGGCCAGAAAATCAATGTCCAGTAAAAAAGAAGTCGCAGCAGGGGACAGAATTGCAGGGCAACCCACTGAGGACATAAGTTGGCAGGCGCAAAAGAGCGCAATGACCCGAGAACGGATACTCAAAGCCTCTATCAATTGCTTTGTGGAACTGGGCTACACCAATGTCACGACGGCGAAAGTCGCAAGCCTAGCTGCAGTGTCTCGCGGCGCAATGCTGCATCACTTTCCATCGAAAACAGAGCTCATTGGCGCCGCAGTCGAATATCTGCATGACAAGCTGTTAGAAGATTATTCCTATCGCGTAGCCAGCATCCCCTCTTCCCTGAAAGGGAAAAAACGTCGCCGCGCAGGAATTGACGCCTATTGGGACCATCTCACCGGCGACTTGTTCGTGGTTTACCATGAACTGTGCGTCGCTAGCCGGACAGATTCAGAGCTAAAGTTTATACTGGAAAGTTCACAACTGGCATTTGAAAAACACGTACGTGACTCCAATGCAATGTTGTTTTCAGAGTGGAACGACCGTGGTGATCGCTTCCTGCTAGCCATGGATGTCACCAAGTGCATGATGGAGGGTATGGCCGCTGGACAGCTTATGACCAACCGGGACGCGCGCGTGAAACAACTTCTGAATTATCTAGCCGACCGCCTAGAAGAGATTTTTGAAGAAGAAGAAGGCTCGGCTATTGGGCGACACTCCACTAACAGGTAGGACTCCCTCTGCCCTAGCAGCGAGAGATCCTCACGCAAAAATTAGGCCGCACGCGCGGCCGCTAAATCCACAAACTTTTGTAAATACCAAGCCTCATCTCCGTAAAGTTTGGTCAGAACCATCAAACGCTTATAGTGATGGCCTATACTGAGTTCATCCGTCATGCCAATACCGCCGTGCAACTGCACAGCTTCTTGTGCCACAAGCCTGCCCGCTTCGCAGACTTTTACCTTCAATGCCGCACAAGCGATCGGTGACTCAAGGCTATTCTGATCTAGTTGAATGGCCGCATTTAGCAACAGTGACCGAGTCTCCTCTACTTTCATATACATGTCTGCCATGCGGTGCTGTAACACCTGAAATTTACTGATGGGCTGACCAAACTGCTGACGTGTTTTAGTATACTCAACGGTAGCATCGAGCAGCGCCTGCATCGCACCTAGTGCCTCCCCCCCCAGCGCCACAATAGCCTTGTCGATAACCGTCAACATCAAAGCATGCCCGTTGCCGACTCCACCGAGAACGGCATCAGCACCGAGTACTACACTGTCGAAATAGACATGTGCACCACGACTTCCGTCTACAGCACAAAAATTCTCGGTGCTAACGCCGTTAGAGTTCGCATCAACAATAAACAGGGTAATTCCTGTTACGTCGCCAGCGGACCCGCTGGTGCGTGCCGAAACCACTAGATAATCAGCGCAATGAGCATTCAGCACTGTACCCTTCAAACCATTTAAGACATAACCTCCGTCCCGCTGCAGTGCAGTCGTGTGAACTTGCGCTAGATCGTAGCCACCGCTCTTTTCGGCGAAAGCAAATGCCCACTGCTCACTACCGTTAATAATTGCCGGGATATACTGCTGCCGCTGTTGTTCACTTCCAGCGCAGTGCAAAAATCCACCGCAGGTGACCACCGTGGTAAGCAAAGGTTCGCGCACCAATCCTTTTCCCAAGGCTTCCGTAATTGCAATCATATCCGTTGCACCACCCGCAAAGCCGCCTAACTCCTCGCTGAACGGAACAGACAACCAGCCCAACTGCGCAAACTGTTGCCACGCGTCATCGTCAAACCCTAGTTCTGTTCTGGTGACAGCGCGATGCCGCTCGACACTGCAGTGCTGACGGACGTACTTTTCCACACTATCACGCAGTAATATCTGTTCTTCGCTAAGGGAAAGATCCACTCTTAAACCTGCCTGTGATGATAGGATTATTATCTGTGCTAAAGGCAGCGGGGCCACCATACTTTCCTTATGCTAACAAAGCACCTGATGCTAAACAATCAGTCCCTACGGTTTTATTCTTATTCCATTTGACCTAGACTCTTGTGTAAATAACGGTCCTCGCACACCACTCACTCTGGAGGAATATGCATGCCAAAATTGAACCTCAACGCAGACGAAGTACTGACCACCACGCGGGCCGTGCGCAAGCGCCTAGACTTTGACAGACCGGTTGAGATGCCCGTATTACGTGAATGTCTCAATATTGCGCTTCAGGCGCCCTCGGGTTCCAACTCACAAGGATGGCACTTCGTCATCGTAACGGACGCTGCGAAGAAGGCCGCCATTGCCGAACTCTACCTCAAAGCCTTTGACGACTATGAAGCAGGACCTGCTCAGCCAACAAAACAGCATCTGGACGACCCATCGATGGCCCCGACCCAGGAGCGGGTGCTCGGTTCTGCACGATATCTTGCAGACAACATGGCCCATGTCCCCGCCATGTTGATTCCTTGTTGCGCAGGACGCACGGATACTCCGGACCTGCCACAGGGTGTCCTTGCCAGCATCTACGGCTCCATCCTTCCGGCAGTATGGAGCTTCATGCTCGCTGCAAGAGAACGCGGCATTGGTACATGTTGGACCACTTTGCATCTTGGTTACGAGCAGGAGGTAGCCCGCCTTCTAGATATTCCCGATGACTTCACTCAAGTCGCTCTTATCCCCATTGCCTACACCCAAGGTACCGCGTTTAAAACGGCACCGCGCAAGGACCTGAATAATGTACTGCATACCAATCGCTGGTAGCTCAAGGCGACCGGCGCAGATAATGCATCAAAGACCGCTACGGATTGATTCCTATCAGCTGCTCACACTCTGCATTGAAGGGCATGAGTATACGTAACAGAATAGACGTTTTAACAGGAGACTTAATATGACAAGTAACGGGACCCCACTTGAATATTCCGGCGCTGACGCAGTATTTAAGGGTGTTTACTTCACGCCAGCGCAGGCCAGTGGCCCATTGCCGGTTGTCTTGATCTGCCATGCCTGGGACGGATTGAACGATGAGGTGCGGGACAAAGCTGCCAAACTAGCAGATGCAGGTTATATCGCCTTTGCTCTCGATATATTGGGCGGCGGCAAAACGATGACCGACATGGCCGACCTGATCCCTACCCTCACACCTTTTTTTGAAAATCGTGCCATGCTCCTGGACCGGCTAGAAGCGGGCGTTAACGCGGCCAAAGCAATTCCCGGTGCTGATTTGACACGCATGGGAGCCATGGGTTATTGCTTTGGCGGCACGGCGGTGCTCGACCTAGCGCGAGCCGGCAATGACAATCTCAAGGGAGTAGTCTCTTTCCACGGTGGGCTGCAGGGCAACTCACTCAACAGCCCCAAAACGCTCAGCGCAAAGATTCTGGTGCTGCACGGCGAAGATGACCCTCTAGTGCCACCGGAGGAGGTTGTTGCCTTCAAGAAAGAAATGGCAGACAAACAAGCGGACTGGCAACTACACGCGTACGGACAAACTCTTCATGCTTTTACTCGCCCCGAAGCCAACGATCCAAAATTTGGCGCCGTCTACAATCGTTCGGCTGACGCCCGTTCCTGGCAGGCCATGTTAAACTTTTTCGAAGAGGTGTTGTAGCAAGTGCTTGCAGGCGAACATCCTATTTCAACAGAATCAGACATCACTGGGCTAAAGGAATATCGTTTTCCAGCCCGCTTTAATAGTGTTGCGCACTGGAAAAATTTTCTGCTAACCGCATGCACTAGCGCGGTATTGCTACCCCACGGCTTGATGCACCCGGCCGCCCTATTCCATATACCCATCGTTGGCGCAGGGACTTCCATCGCATATATATTTGCCCTTGGGCAGGCAGAGTCAGACTTGCCCATCATGTGTGATTGAGACCCGTTCAAGCAAGACAGAAAAACCTGCGGATTATTCGGGATGGATAATTATCGGGTGGGCTGCGCTGTTTCTGGCGTGCTTTTTACTTTGACCTTGGATTACAGAATTAATTAGGGGGTAGCATCGCAGCCGCCAAACGGCTTCCTTTGGGGTCTTACTGAATCTTCTATACTGGCAGTATACTAAAAAACGGCCCTAGCTGAACTACGGGATGCCCAAACGCTGAAAACACTACGCGCTACCCTTCGAGCGCGAAAAACGCTTCGCTCCGGCTAACCCTGCCATTGCGGATATGAATAGCCATACGGCGGCTGGGAGGGGGACTGGACTGGGCATGACAGGCACACTCCCATAACAACCATCGGTAAAGCATAGCGCTTCAATATTATTGACAACAATATTGCCTTTATTACCACTAGCGGCGGTTATTTGAGTAGAAATGAGTGTTCCATTAACAACAAAATTATTAAGGGCATAATTACCTCGATTTTTATTGATAAAAACAAGGTCACCCCCTGAGTCACCATTAACGTTTAAAGTGGTATTAGGGTTTGGTATCCAAGCAGTGAATAAACCGAGAATATCATTGCCGTTGCCCATGTTTTGGTTTCCACCACCCTGAACGCTATTTTTTTCCATCCACATAATGTCATCATTAGTGGTGAAGCCCGCGCAATTCATGCCACACCAGGAAACAGTTTCGTTCTCTAGAATCCAGCTCTCCCAGTTAGAATTATCACTTAGATCGAAGGTGAGGGCATATACCTTTGTAGTAAAAGAGGTGATTAGCAACGCTGATGCCAGTAAACGTAATAGATAGATATTCATTCTTTCCCCCTTCAGAGTCGTGCTGTTCGTCATACTATCACCAAAAGTGGCGTTGATTTACAAGATTCCGTACATTTTATTTGAAGCCTGTGCAACTAGGTCGCGCTCCTCTGTTGTCCTCTTGAGCTCCTTCTTCGGCCGGCGGATCTCGGCTTTGTTGCGAAGTTGCGAGAGAGATTGGTCTGTGGTCTGTTTCGCTCCAAGCGCCTGTCGTTGTAACGCTGCGAACATGCCAATTCCTAGTGACGGTGCGCGCACAAACGGATGGGCTTTAGCGGAGTATCGCGCCTTGGTTCGATAATACCAGGGGATCAGATCCCCATTGTGAAGACCACAGATGAGCGGGAGATCGTCCCGCAACTAAAGGAGGCGCTGCTTCAATCTCGGGACGCAGCGGCTCTAGGTGGAAGTTGATCGAGTTCCGATCATGGTCCTAACGTGTAACGCTGACGCACGATTAGCGGCCCCTCCCACCCGTAGCCGTCATTGTCCGAGTAGCCCTCGAACGGCTCGAACTCGATATGGCGCACACCATCGCAAGAGATCGCGCCAATCCCCTCGGAACAACCCGCCCAATCCGAATTGGGACTGAAGTGAGAAAGGAACGCTGCGCTGGTCCATCCGTCAACGTCGTCGACATCGCTCTGTGGCGGGTCGCTCAGCCAATCGGCGGCCTCGCAAGTCGAGCTCGTATCGAGGCTCGACGCAGACTGCCAATCGCTCAGCGTGTTTCCCTGAACTTTGCAGTCCTTCGAGCCATTAGGCACGTACTGGTTGTGGTTCACGGCAACAAGATCGCTGTCCGAATCGACGGCGATGTGGAACTGCCCGTTTCCCGGCCGCATGACATTGTGGTGAAACTCGATCGCGCTGAGAGTTCGATTTCGCATACCTGAACGGCGCTGAATTGCGCTAACAAAGGTGTTGTGATGTACCCAGAGCGAGGGCGTGACGGGTTCTTCGCCCGCAAGCTGGACAAACGACATGAGTGTGTGGAACACGATGTTTCCGACGACTCGGTAGTCCGTGCCCGAGTACATCCCCTCCTTGCCGCTCAGCCCTATCGAAAACGCGGTCTCGCTTCGGGTACACTCCGCCATAGTATTGCCGACGATCCAGGCGCGGCTGCTGCCGTGTCCGATGGCGATGCATCCATTACCCCCTCCCGAAAGCAAGTTGCCCACGATCTTGATGTCCTCGGCCCCATCCCACGTCTCGCCTCCGGTCGCGACGTCGACCCCCTGCTCATCAATGTTGCCAAGGACCATGTTGTCGACGATCCAAAAGTGGTCACCGACTTGCTTGGTCACGGTCGGGTTCGATGATTCGTGCACCACCAACGCGTCGTTGCTCGGAATGTCTTCAACACGATTGTCAATGAGGACAGCGTGATGTGATCCTTTTCCGATGTGCAGCCCGTTGTTCCAACAATCGTGCACATAGAGGTCCTGAAGGATCACAAAGCCAGAGAACGTGACGTTTGTGCACGGTCCGCTGTCCGATCCGGTCTGCTCGAAGTCACGGACGGTCACATAAGACGCTCCGTCGACCCGAATCGCACGAATGGTGGGACGTGCGCCCTCACCGTAGGCGCCGATGGTGATCGGGGAGCCGTGCGCACCGTCGATATTATCAATGCTGAACACACCCGAGTCAGTCCAGGTTCCGCCGCGACGAAAGAGCAGGTAATCGCCCGGGGTTAGCGAATTGATCGCGGTCTGTGCTCGGTCGAGGCTCCTCCATGGTGCGGCACGCGTGCCCGCGTTACTGTCGTTCCCGTTGGCCGAATCGACGTAATAGCAAGTCCCTTCGGATTCACACGGGTCGCGCAGACAACTCAGGTCACGCGGGTAATAGCCAGAGTCGCACGCACACGTCGGCTCTTCGTCGATCGCGACGCAGCGTCCGTGGTCCGAGCATGTCTCCGCACAGTCCGACGGACCTATTCCGATATCCGAAATCACCACATCCAAACCCGCTACGTTCTGCATTGAGCTGTCGGTCACCGTGACGGTATTGACTTCTGCGACACCGGCAGTGACATTGGCACCTTGACCAAGAAGGCTGCAGGCCAGCAGCGTGCAAAGGAGTGGGACCGAACAAGAACGTAAAATAAATTTTTTAAGACTTATATAACCGCGATACCCCATGAGAGTGGCAGCGATGATCATGGTAAAAGTGATGATCATGGCTACAGGTCGGGCAGAGTCTGACATGGGTTCATTCCCGAATTCTCGAGGCTGGCGTATTGATTGACCCAAAAGCTTTCTTTTTCTTCTTGCAGAATCACCTCGATACGCCGCAGCTTGGCGAAACAGCAAAAATGTGAGGATGGAAAGTGTTTCTGAAGAGGAACCAGAGGTGTTCCTCCTATAGCGCCGAGGATGCCGCCCGAGATATTAAAATTTTTGGCCTTAGTGTCTGGTGCCGCTTGCGTCGGATGAAAACCGACAGGGGCTGTCTGCTCAGACTCGTGCGGTGGAACTACAAACGGCATTAGCTGTCCATATCCGTAACTACTGGGTACGGTGTTTAAAGGGAAGTTCGAGTCTAATCATTACCAGACATGTTTTAAAGTAGGTAAAAACCTACTTCTGAGCACGGCTAACCTCAGCGTAATAGCAACAGTTAATAGCGAAGCTGTAACGTGCGACCCCCTGGTTCGTGGTTATAATCTTAAATCCTAACTACGTGTATTAATTATACTTATTCCTAAATTTTTCCAGCTCAGTCGGCAATATCAGTGAGGGAGTTTTCTCCCGACGGACAGTATATTTATCCTGTATGTTTGATACACTTGGCCCTGAACGACGAGGGATAGACGATGCGAAATACCACAGTGACGGTGATTCTGACTATTTTGGTGGCGGCTTGTGGCTCCGATGAGCAGGATATAGGTTGTCTGTCGGACCCCGGGGTGACGGGCTTCCCCGAGGTGACGGGCTACCCCGAGGTGACGGACTACCCCGAGCTGACGGTGGGTGAACTCGGGACGGTACGTGGTCTGTCAAGCACCAAGCAGATTCCTCATTGCCCGGACATGCCGAAACTGCCCCAATGCGCCCCCCCGGTCTATCGCTACCTGAATCTGCCGTTTGCTGATGTGGGCAGCCGCAGGTGGGAAGCGTCGACCGTGGTCAGGTCCTGGGGCGATGGGGATTCTGGCCTGTCCTCGACGCCACTGGATGGCACGGATTTCGGACCGTTCTGCGCGCAACCTAAGGCTAAATCAAAAACCGACACGAACCCCTGTTTCGAACACACGGGCGTGGAGGAGTGTCTGAATCTCAATGTCTTTACGCCTGTTGCGCCAAACACAGACGGCAACGGCGGGAGTGGGGCGGCAGGTGCTGGGCTACCAGTTGTCGTCTGGATTCCGGGTGGGAACTTTTTTGCGGGCAGTTCAAATATTTGCCTCTATGATGGAACCCGAATTGCATCTACGGAAGAGGTGGTGGTGGTAACCATCAATTACCGACTGGGTGCGCTTGGCTTTCTGGGCAATTTCGATGATGCCAAGTCGGGTAATTTCGGACTCGGAGACCAGCAGAGAGCTCTGGAATGGGTTCGTGACAATATCGAATACTTTGGAGGCGACCCCGAAAACGTCACCATCTGGGGCGAGAGTAGTGGCGCGAGTTCCGTGGCGGTTCATCTGGCCAGTCCCGAAAGTCAGAAGTTGTTTCAGAAGGCGATCTCGGAAAGTGCACATCTGGGAATGATGTTTGCGGACAAGCAGACGGCAAAGCGTCGAGCGACAAAGTTGGCTGAATCGGCTGCCAAACCGCCCTCGGTGGATCCGAAAAACAACTGCCCGGCCCATGGATGTGGCTGCGATGAGGCCGATCTGGACTGCCTGCGGAGCTGTCCGCTCGAGATACTGCTCCGCCTTTCGACCGGTTCCCCATTAGATAAAATTGGAAATATCGGATGCCAGGGCTTTGGTGGTTTTCAGCAATGGTCACCAATGATCGAGGATGAAACGACAACCCCACTGCCAGAGCAGCGGATCGTCACCCATCAACCGATGGACATAGGAGCCTTCACTTCGCCGGATATTCCCGTGATGATCGGTACCAATGTCAATGAGGGTGTGGGGATGTTCGTGGCAATTAAGGCGTGGGACAATGTGCTCGGCGATATCCTGGGTCTGGCTTATCCGTTGATGTTGGATGCCGTCTACGGTGAGGAGAAGGCGTTAGCTATTATGCAAGTCCCTGACCTGGGCTGGGAGTGGCTGAACGGACTGGCCGGCGAAGAGAAGTTTGCCGAAGTGGTCACGCGGGATGTTTTCAGCTGTCCGGCCGAGCGTGTGTTGCGGGCGCGCCAGAGTGCTCACCCCGAGAGTCAGTCCTATGCCTACTCCTACGGCGTCACGTACCCTAGCTTCAATGTCTGGACCGACGCATACCAGCCCGCCGCCACCTCCGCCGCACTCTCCTGCAAGGGAGAAGAGGTTTGCCACGGCAACGAACTTCCTTTCGTGTGGGGGAATCCAGCGGATAACTTCGGGGACGTTCAGGGGTTCACGCCGATCGAGCGACAATTTTCGGACCGCATGGTCAGCCATTGGATGCAGTTTGCCCGGACCGGGAATCCCAATATTGATGGTAATCCGACGCAGTGGGTTCCTTTTGAGTCTCCCGAGCCTGGCTTCGGTAGCTATATGGGGTTACGGGGTAACTATGCGGGTATGCGGGCGAACCGGGAGGAAGAACCGAAGCCATTTTTCGAGATGATCGATAGTTTGTCGAAGTCCTGTGGTTCATGGGAAACGGAGTCAGCGCTTGCATGGGGATACCCGCCGGCCCATACCGAGCCGGCCTGTACAGGCGATTAGACATCTATCCTGAGGAATAGACATCGAGGTCTGTTACCGATGCGGTAGGTCTGTCAGGGTCATAGCGTGTATCGAAGATCAGACCATCATCGACAGAATTCTGAATCATCTTCGCGAGCAGGAACAGGAAGCCCCTGCCCGACCCCTCCTGGCACCATCAACCAGGGTGCCACCTGCCACACTGTCTTTTTTGCCGGGAAGGAGTCCAGTTCAAACGCCTTGTTGGTCGCATAATGCATATTATGATGACAGGGTGATACGGTCAGCCCCCCTTCAAGTAATCACGTAGCGATCTACTGGCGCAGGCGCCAGCCAAGGCGGCTCCGATAGTGACGTCGTCTCATCGAGCGTCATGCGGCTATGACCTGGGCCCAGAGACTCGGGAGAGTATTCGATACTGAATTTGTGGTCACCGCGGTGGGGCCGTCAACGTCATCGCTTGCATCGCGATTCGTTTGTTTGATTTTTTAGGAGTGCATTAACATTTTGCTGAAGTAGTAGAAAAGACATAGTGGCTTGATCCGGGAAGAAATTTCTTTTCAACAAAGTGCCACATGAGTATTGCGCCGATTAAAGTCACGACAATAATACCGCTCAGGAACAGCCAGGGATCCTCGTCAAACCATGCCTCATCGAGAAATATCTGTATTATTGGGAAATGCAGTATATAAATTCCATAGGAAATATCCCCGAATTTACCAAAATTCCCCGCATACAGAAACAGCCCAAAAAATATAACCAGGGTCGCAATAGCAAAAGGCTGAACAAAGGAGAGTGAGATCTCAGTGTTAACGCAAAGAATTAGAATAGCGGTAGCAACAAAATACGTAGTATTTTTTTCAAATGCATCAAGAAAATAATAAAAGAAAGCGCCGGCCATAAAATATGAAAGTTGGCCCGGAAGCTGCCGACTTAAGATAGCATATAGGCCCGAATCAGTATTTTCTGTCATAACCGAAAGAACAAACACATAAATTACTGACGAGAAGTACACAACAGTAAGACCTGTAAGGCATCCAATCCGGCGAAAAAGGTACACAAAAACGGGGACAGATAAATAAAACATCACCTCAATTTTTAGCGTCCATAATGCTCCATTGACTGCGTTAATCTTATTGTTTTCAAAAACGCCCGGGAGCGAATGCTCAATAAAATTCATAAAGCTAAGATTCGCTAGAACATATTTTATCCACTGAGATGAAAAGTACTCGCGGTACGGTAGAGAGCTTATAATCACTAGGCCAAGGGCGCATAACACTACTGCGACGATATAGGCAGGAAAAACTCTTCTGACCCGTTTTTCTGCATAAGAGCCGGTGGATGAAGAGCGCTCATAACTCATAAAAACAAGGAAGCCGCTGATAACAAAGAACGCTTCAACCGCAATCTTTGAAGAAAGAAACACGCTAATTATGCCTAGTTCTTTGTATCCGGATAATTCATAAGCATGGACAAGACAGACTGTCCCAGCAAAGAGAAATCGAAGTAAGTCAAAGTTATTTAATTTCAGCCGAGCGCTGCAGTTCTGCGACAATTTCGAGACCTAACAGTGAGTGAAAGTGGCGCTTTTCACGACCTGGTACTATGTGTAATCAGCGCATAGCTGAGCCTGAACATTTAAAGACCATTGGTAAAAAGCTAATTCACGAGTTATAGATTGTAAGCCATATAGATGTCATAGTGGAGAGAAATCTGTCCACGCCATGCAGATATTTAATCCGAGTATAAGAAGTATTAATACTCTCTGAATTTGCTCAACCTACTACACGGGCCGGTCTACAGGCAATCGATAGGCTATTATTAATACTCAGCTGTGAAAAAACCATACAAGTCACTCTGATTACTCCCGTCAAAAAAGTGGCCCTGCGGCCCGCGCCCGACTAAATCAGCTACGAAAATTTCTTCACATATTCCGAGTACGCCAGTGCCTGCTCCCATTTCTGTAAAAGAATAAAGTAGCATCCAAGAATATCTTAATCGCAATTATATTAAGACGTGTCTCACTCTGAACAAGGTTGACAACATAAGCTGATAGCGTCGCCATAATTAATCTAAGTCTAACGTACTCGGCTGCTTCAAAAATCGCTCGACCCCTATCGTGGGATTTAAATACAGAATACTTATTCCCTAAAATTTTTAAGTCACTGAAATCGATCTACCATCCGCCAATTGGACCTGCCTGATCCGGGACTGGAGGGGCGGCCAAAGCCAACGGCTTCTCCCTACAAGCCGAGGTGAGCTGTGGGGGCATCAAAAGGACGAGTGTGAGCGGCTGTGCAGATACATAGTCAGGCCAGCAGTTGCAGTTCCCCGCCTTTCACTGAGCTCCATCGGTAAAGTGCTCTACACCCCGAAGACGCCTTACCGGGACGGAACGACACAGGCGGCCTTCGAGCCGATGGATTTTATTGCCCGTCTGGCGGCACTGGCTCCCTAGCCCAAGGTAAGCCTCATGCGATTGCATGGCGTTCCTGTCCCTAATCACCGATGGCGCGGACTGCTCACCCCGGCAAAACGACGCAAACGTGCAATGCGTCCTTCCGATAGTGACGTCGTCTCACCGATCGAGCGTCATGCGGCTATGACCTGGGCCCAGCGACTCAAGCAAGTATTCGATATTGAAGGTTGCAGTCGCTGTGGTGTATCTGCGAGAGTCATTGCATGTATCGAGGACCAGGACGTGATCGATAGAATTCTGGCCCATCTTCGCCAGAAGGAACAGGACACCCCCACCCTGCCCCACCTGGCACCACCATCGCGGGACCGCCCGAGACATTGCCTCTTTTAGCGGGATCAGTCAGAAAGTTTAATCTCAATAGCCCGTTTATTTGTCCTATACTTCAGAAGATGGCATGTCATAAATATAGGTAAAAAAATATGAAATTACCAAAATTTATAATCTGTGGTGCTATGAAGTCGGGGACAACATCGCTGCATTCATATTTGTCACAGCATCCGGAAATTTTTATGCCTGAGGGAAGAGCTCAGGAGACGCATTATTTTGATGATCCCAAAAATTACGCAAAGGGGCTTAACTGGTATGAAGATTGTTTTAAAGAGGCGAAGGAAAAGCAACTTATAGGTCAAACCAGCCCATTCTATATGTATCTTGATTATGTACCGGAAAGAATTTACAGTCTGCTGCCAGATGCCAAACTGCTCTTTATTCTCAGAAACCCGGTGGACAGGGCATATTCGCACTATTGGCATGAATGGAAGAAGAACCGAGAGTTTAAAACGTTCGAACGAGCATTAAATTTGGAAGGGAAAAGGTTAGAGGGCGGTAGCTTTAATGACCTGCGAAATTACTCCTATCTGTCACGTGGTTATTATTTCGAGCAAATTAACAAATATCTGCAGTTTTTTAATAAAGATCAAATTAAGGTAGTAATTTTTGAGGAAATTAAGTCAGACTTACAAAAAAATATTTCTGAGTGTTATAGATTTTTGAATGTTGATGAAACGTTTCTTCCCAAGTCTATGGGCATAGAAAACGCTACACTACTGCCCAAGTTTCGGCTCCTAAAAAAAATATTAAGCAGTAACAGGTTTAGTGACAATATTGGATTTTTGAACGACATTGATAAAAAGTATAACAGGAGAAACCACTACCCAATGCTTGATGAGGGGGTGAGGCAATCTCTTGAAAAGATGTATTTTAACGATATAAAAAATCTTGAGCAATTGATTAAAAAAAATCTGAAGATCTGGTACGGACATGTATAAAAATTCTTGTGCAGATACCCAGTTATGTCATCAAATCAACGCAGCTTTAAAACAATGAACCACAAGCCTTTTCATTTTTTGTCCTTTATCAACCGTTCTGGATCTACACTTCTTGCTAAAGAACTGAGCTCTCTTCGGGACGTTACTGTAACCCTAGAGGGGCTTGAGCACAGATCGATTGGCGGGGATAACTTCGTCTTAGATCTAAGATCTGCTGACGATATCGAATGTTGGCTTGATAAAGTGTTTAGTGAAGAGAAGTTTAGGGCATGGAAGATCAATCGTGACGAGCTCAGGGAAAGGTTACTAGGTTCAGTTTTCCCCATAAACTATAATAATTTTCTATCTATAGTATTTGATTTATATGCCGAGAAAGAAAGCTCTAGCTCAGTGCTTTATAAAAATCGAGGGCTTATTTCAGATTTAGAAAGATCGATGTTAGTTTTTCCCGATGCAAAGTATGTTTTCATATATAGAGATCCTCGGGGAATTTTCAGTTCCCAAAAAAAATCGATGGATAGCCTGACCAAAGTCCCAATGGCTAATACTATAGTGTCGTATGCTATAGGCTACAAAACACTAATGGGGAAAATACAGAGATACGAAATGGACAATATTCTAGGGGGTTATCTACTTGCAATTAGATACGAAGATTTAATTTGTAATAAGGAAGCGACGATCAATTCGGTAGTTGGGTTTTTGGGGGTTGGCAAAGAAAGAGTTGCTAACAATTGTTATAATGCAGAAATACCATCTGGGCAGAAACATCTTCATGAAAATCTGTCGAAGCCGTTTTTGAAGGACAGGGTTAATTCTTGGTGTGATGAGTTGGCAGCAGATGATATATATTTTTTATCTTTAGTTTTAAGAAAAGAAATTCAGAAGTACAGTTATTATTCGTCAAAAGTTAATTTCAGGGATTGCGAGAATAAAATGGAGCTAATAATGAGAGTGATAGTTTTTGTCGCAAAATATCATCCCAAGGCGATACTTAAGCGTTTGTTTTTCAGATGATGCTTTATAGCCATTTTGGGAATAGAGAGCTTATTTAGATTTTGTGATAACGAGTTCAGCACAAAGCAGGGGATGCCTTGAGTCTAAAGTGCGTGACTGTTAGTAATATTGTCATTTTCAAAAAGAGTGCCATCGTGCATCAATTGCGAGTTGTACTGTCGGTCTTAAGGATCATGCATCCCCCTCAAGGTTGAATAATATCTTCCCAGCACTGACTGTTTTAATCCACTTCTTCAAAGAGGTAGTCCTCCCGGAAATTAATAGAAGCCTAAAATAAAATTTTCTCGCGCCCTTTTGCGCGGGAGATTCTGCATAAAAAAATCAAAATTCTCTGACAGCAAAACCTGTTACCGCTGCACGCCCAAGCTGAGCAGTGAAAATGCTGAGATAGCAGCCTGGTCGATTAGGTTGACTAACAACCAGCGCAATTGGGGCTTCGGACTCTATTTTCTCGATTTACGTAACGTTCAAGGCCATGGCTGGAATCACAACCGGGTTTATCGGATTTACACCGAACTACAGCTAAATTTGCGTATTAACCCTCAAAAAATGTTCAAATAGGGGAAAACTGAACCATTAGCCGTGCTATCTGACTAACCTCGAATTCTAGCTTCGGTTAAAAAGGGGGAACTACCCAAGCAACGGCGTCTGGAGGAAGATAAATTACAACCTAAATCCCTGAAAGGGTGAGTGAACCTTAAACTTGGGCTTGCTAGACTAAGTGTACAAAGGAGAAATATCAGAATGTCAAAAGCCATCTATGTCTGTAGTCGCAATCATTTTTTCAACGACGTTACAAAAAGTAGACTAACAGATATATGTAATGAGCTTACTCCAGATAATATACCATCAATGAAACCCAGAGTTATGATAACTGAGCACGTTTCTTATGGGGTATGGAATCCAAGCAGCACGCTCAGTGAGGAAGGAAGTAGCTTGGCGCTAGGAACGTTTTTTGGTGACTCTTCAAGGTGGCATCTGCCACTTCATGAATATCCCGATGGCTCATTTGCGATTTTTAGAGATGGCACTAAGTATTGTGAAATTGTCACCGATCCCGCTGCATCGCGTACGATATGGTATTACTTAGATGACGAACTATTTATTGCATCTAGCTCGCAAAGGGCCATCTGTATGTACCTTGGAAGTTTCGAGTTGGACGATAGCGTTATTCCTTGGATTTTATCTACAGGCTCACTAGGCCCTACTCATTCATGGGATAGAAGGTTAAAGCGAATTCCTCCAGATTCATCTATATTATTAGATAAGGAACAATGGACGATTTCGACCCGATCATCCCCTATTAGGTTCGTACAACTTTCTGAATCCGACGACGATCATGAGGAACTATTAAGGTCCAGCCTTTATAGTGTTATTGGTAGCCTGGGCCTTAACTTTTCCGATTGGGCGCTGCCCTTGTCTGGGGGATATGATAGTCGAGGCATTCTGTGTTTAATGATTAACGGGCTATCAGATTCAGAAGTCAAAAAGCTACAGACTATTACTTGGGGGTTGGAGTCCGATATCGAGGTAAAGGGTAGTGATGCCTATGTGGCAGGAGAGTTATCCAAAACCCTTGGAGTATCCAACAAGTACTTCCATAATGATTGGTCTGAGGAAACGGTCGACGTCATACTAGATAGGTTCTTGTTGCAAGGTGAAGGCCGTATTGATCACTTTTCGACCTACCTTGACGGTTTCGCTATCTGGAAAACTCTATTTCAGGATGGAATACAGGGAGTTATTAGAGGAGATGAATGTTTCGGGTATAAGTCCGTAAGATCAGCTACCGATACGAGACTTGTTGTAGGCTGTGGTCTCTGTTCCGATTACTCCAATCTAAAAAACTACCAAAAGTATGGTATACCTGAACAAATATTACCGAAATCTCTGCACCAAGAGGATGGAGAATCTCTAGCTCTATGGCGCGATCGACTCTATCAACAGTATAGGCTACCGGTAATCTTATCTGCATTGACAGATCTTAAATCCTCCTATGTTGAAATCATAAACCCGTTGCTATCTAGGCAAGTATTGAGGCAAGTAAGACGACTACCGGATCATTTGAGAAGTGACAAGGCGTTGTTCGGAAAAATAGTTGACTCCCTAAGCCCAAACGTGGGATTCGCGGTGGCAAGTGGAGGGGCATCTCGAGAAGTTCTACTGAGAGAAAAGAAGATGATCGATGTGCTGGTAAGTGAGCTATCCTCAAAATCTGCAGAAGAAGTATTTTCGTACGAGTTTTTATCATTTGTTCTAAGTGATATCAAAGAGGAGCGCAAAAAGCCCAATGGTGTGGCAGGAATTGGATACTCAATTATGTCTAAAATAGAGGCTCTGGTATTATTATTTCTAAAGAAAGCTGCAAGGCAGAAAGTTGATGGGAATGTCTTGGCATTTCGTGTGTATATGATGATTAAAATGTACAAAATACTAAAGATAGACTCTGCCAAATACGGAGAAGAAAATATGTAAGCTCTAATTAAGGGATGTCGCCCCGAACACGGTCTCCTGCGGGTGGGCCGCTGCTTGGGACGGCCAGGCTTGCTTGTCGAGCAAGCCTGGCTAGAACTCGACCCCGCCGAAGAGACTTGTGTTAGCCCTGAGCGCATGCGCGCTATGGCAGCCCTATTGCCCGAACCCAAACCGATATACTGCGACCGCAATGCAGTCGACGGTCTGCCGCTTGAACTTGTCATGCGGACAATCAATAAAGAGCCTTTGGGTCTTTCCTTCATAATCAATATGCTACTGACTTGGGGCGAGGCCGAGTCCTTGCGTCACATTGTGATGCGCTTTCCACGGGCAGTCCCTCATGGCGAACGGGTTGTCGCCCGAGGCGCAATCAGCGTGCTGCGCGAGTAACAAGAGGTGCATCTGGTCGACTGCAGCGTGATCTGCTGATTGCTAGTAACGGCCAGTGCTGCGATATGATATTTCTGCGTCCGTGGCAGGCCCATCGATGGTTCGGTACACCCGTAATCGTGGCCGTCTGTCAGCCTACGGGATCCTAGGTGGACTGTTACGTTTTATAAGTTGTCATTGCTGGTGTCATGGGCTTAAATCGCTCAGCGGGACGGAGTAGCCGCTTCAATTATGATGATATCAAGTTGACGGGCTTGGTCCAGTGTTTGGGAGCGCCGATCTAAGCCATATGTTTCCGTCGGAGTTAAGGCTAAAAATGATGAAAATGATGAAAATGATGGTTATACCTGTGGGTAAGTTGCTGGCAATATTTGCTACGGCGGTGTTTTTTTCCTCGCTTTGCCATAGCGAAAAAGCCGCCCCTGATACACAGGCTCTGATTCAAGAGCTTAACCTTGCCGAGTCGACTAAGCCCATCAAGGAACGAGCTGGCTGGAATCCTAAGCGAGTCCTCGTCATGTTGATCCCAGCTTTAGCCTCCACCTCAGCTGATTTTGAGGCAGCGTTACAAAATGCAGCAGGCAATGTGGCGCTAGTTTTTGATCGCACCGGTAGCTTTGTTCCTGCGCCAGAATTACTGATCGGTACCGATGGCGTGATTGGTTTCTGCACCCCTGTCATGCTTAAGCGTGCAGACGCACGCTTGCTCTGGGTACATAACTATAGCGTAGGCATGGAGTACTGCACAGGGGCGAGCGACAAACAACTTGAGGACATCGTCTTTACAAACAACAAGCGCTTGTCTGGACCCGCAATCGCCGAGCATGCAATCGCAATGCTAATGGCCTTGACACACAATATGCCCGCTTATCAAAGGGCGCAGAATGAGAGGAAATGGCAGCGTGATCTCTCTGCAGGTGTTACCTTCGGCGAACTAAAAGGTAAGACGCTGCTGGTGGTCGGACTTGGCGGCATCGGCACCGAAATCGCATGGCGTGCACGCGGTCTCGGTATGCGCGTGATTGCGACACGCAGGTCATCCCGAGAGGGACCTGATTATGTAGAGTACGTTGGCTTAGCAAATGAACTTCACAGCATGGCGGCAAAGGCTGACGTGATTGTGAATGCCCTTCCTCTAACACCTGAAACAACGGGCGTATTCGACAAGGCATTCTTCAGTGCAGTAAAACCCGGCGCAATCTTTTTGTCAGTCGGACGAGGTAAAAATACAGTCACCGACGACCTGATTTCTGCATTAACGACAGGCAAGTTGTTCGGTGCAGGCCTGGATGTAACCGACCCTGAACCGCTACCCAAAAGCAGTCCGCTGTGGCGTTTACCGAATGTCATTATCACCCCACATGTCTCAGCCACTGGCGCTGATGCGAATCAGCGACAAACTGCTATCGCCGTTGAGAATCTGCGCCGTTATGTTGCTGGGGAACGCATGCTTAACGTTGTTGATATGTCCAAAGGCTATTGATCGGAAAGTGCATCTTAACGGGAGACAGACACCGTAGCCGGCAGATTTGCAGCATCCGCAAAAGCGCCTGTATCAATCGCTTTGGCGCCATGAACCATGAAAACCTGCAGGCACACTGTGAGACAGATGGACTTTGGCCAATGGTCCATCGGCTAACTTCAGCGCGTTGAAGATATACAGACTGCTTGTTCTGGTTTCAAAACTAGTGACAACTGCCAGCAGGTATCCTTCGCCTTCAGCCGCACCGTCATATGCAGGTACAAAGATCGCTTCCGAGGTCATCGCCTGCCCACAGGAGTAACGGTCTACGGTGCCAGTTTGATGATCAAAATGGCCGATAGTGTTATACGAGTTACCACCGTCTTCCAGCGTACTCTTCAGGTCACCGTCAGGAGAAGTATACCATCCGTGTCGATAAGCTTTGCCGGCGTAGCGAGGGTCACACTGTGGGAACTCCGACTCAAAGTCATCAAGGCGCGCGAAAGTAGCGCGCGGATTCTCAACATTCATATCCAGTGTCCACCGTGTCAAATGAGGCTGAGACTTACCGGACGATCCTCCATCTGGCGTAGGAAACAGTGGCGCAGACTCAAACTGGCTGCAGTCGACGGTGATGACGCCATCCTTGTCAAAACCATTCATAAAATGGAAAGTAAAGCTCAGATCCATTTCCACCCAGCGGACATCCTCCGTCTTACCGCCGTGGCGCGGAAGAATACCAAGGTGAACACCTTTCTCGGCCTCCCATGCAAACGGTGGCCCCCCTTCCATCGCCCTCTCGAGGCTGCCCGTGATTGGCATCACCGGAATGATAATATAATTTTCCGTGACGACGAAGTCGTGCACCATGGCTGAATACGGCGTCGGAATAAGTATACTTTCCGTTAAAATTCCCTCGGCATTGACCTTATGTACCATGACGTCCGCTGCGAATGGACCGGTTGCCATATAAGCAAAAAACACCATTTCACCGGTGTCAGCGTCGATTTTAGGGTGGGCAGTCATTGCGGTGTTCAGCTTGCCCCTAAAGTTCCAACTGCCCAAAGACTCGAGCGTATCAGGGTCTAACTCATACGGCGGGTGGCCCTCTTCCATCACTAGCAACCGCCCTCCGTGCCAAACCGTGGCGGTGTTCGCAGTGCCGTCCTTATCAGTAAACACAAAGTCACTGTAGTCCGGGTCACAGTCAAAAGGGTTCATCGGGTTTATCAACGTTCTGGCTTCTCTGTCTTCATGCTTCCACTTTGCAGTGCGCACCCAGCGATTATTGTAGTCCACCTTTCCGTCCTTGATATGGAAAGCATGCACCATGCCATCTCCCATGAATAGGTGGTATTCACCCCTAGGCTTGAAACGCTGATTAGGACCGGCGCGGTACAGGGAACCACACAAATCAGCCGGGATTTCACCTTCCACCACGAGGTCATGCGCATCGCACTCCATCTGGATCGGACCATAGGGAAACTTCAGAAACGGGTTAGTTGCAGGCATAGGAGCGGCCATTAGAATCCTCATTTGCAGATTGGGGTTAAGGATGCCTACCGTAGCCCCAAAATTAAAGACAGTCAATATTGTTTGTTTTTAATCTGGCGATTTGTTAGGCTAATTATTCAGTTGTTAATGCCGCTTTAAAAGGCTTTGCGCTCGCCCCGAGTCGCCAATTCGCGCACCTCTAGGGCTAGGGCGACTAAAAATAAGACTCTACTGGTGACTCATGCTTAATCGTCAATTTATTTCCGGTCTTTTACTGCTCCCCCCTCTACTGGTCACGGGGGTGTTCGCCACAGCAGACGTCAACCCAAACGGACCCAATCCGCTAGCACTTGAAGAGGTTATCGTCACTGCCAACCGCCGGGAACAGAGTATTCAGGAGGTACCCATGTCGGTGACGGCGTTTACCGGCCAGTTTTTCAAAGAGTCTGGCGTGACTAACCTGGCAGGATTGGAACAATATACTCCCAGTCTCAAGATAACACCCGGAACGGACTCCAATTCCACTTCTATTAGAATCCGCGGTATCGGCTCAGTTGGCACCAATGCAGGGATCGATCCTAGTGTTGGGGTGTTTATCGATGGGGTTTATCAAGGTCGCGCCGGCATGAGCATAGGGGACCTTATTGATATCGAACGCGTGGAAATTCTGCGTGGCCCCCAGGGCACCCTCTATGGGAAAAATACGGCGGCCGGCGCGATAAGCATCATTACCAAAGCACCCTCTGCGCAGGCATTTGAATCCGAAATCGAATTAACCTACAACACGGATCAGCGCGCCGAAGTCCACGCCATGATCAACGTTCCTTTTGGCGATACCGGCAACGCCATGCGTCTAACAGGTTTTGCCGTCAATGGCGATCACCTGTATAAGAACACCTACGATGGACAGGGCCTGAACGACGCCAACAAGTGGGGACTAAAAGCCCGCACCCTCTTCGACACAGGAGCAAAGGCGGATGGCGATGGCTTTGGTGAGTTTCTGTTCACTTTCGATTATATGAAAGAAGATACAGATTGCTGTGCCCTCGCGATTATCGACTACACGGGTCTCTCCACGCTTAACTCACCCAGCACCAACACGCCTTCCGCGCAGTTGTCTGCAGCGCTCGGCCTCAATGCACAAGGAAACCCCATTTTGCAATGGAACTCTTTTGAAGATTCCGAGGGCTTTCCGCCGCCTATGGCAGATCCGTTCAACGACGATTACTGGATTGACACCGAAATCCGCAACAAAGTGGAGGTCGGAGGCGCTGCAATGGAGTGGAATAAAGAGCTCTCTAATGAAAACATCGTAACCTTTATCAACGCCTGGCGGCATTACGAATCTGACAGTGGCTATGACGGTGATTTCACGGCATATGATGCCGTCGCAGGCTCAACCGACATCAATTTTGACCAGTATTCATCGGAACTGCGGATTACTTCGGCGGGCGGTGAAACTATCGACTATCAGGCAGGACTTTATGCATTTTATTCAGAAATGGATTCGGTCGGAACGTTTAGTCAGTCGGTCGCCCTCGTGACTAACATCGGCATTGCTGCACTTTTTCCTGATGGCACACTGAACACCGATACCAATCAATACAAGACGACCAGCTACGCTGCATTTGGTCAGGCTATCTGGAACATCACTGATACATTCAGCACTACACTGGGCCTCCGCTATACCTATGAACGTAAAGACCGCAAAGGCTCACAGATCACTTCGCCAGCATCGATTCTTGACATCCCTCCTGTCGCCGGTCCTGACGTTTACTATGACGACAGCCGCAATGACGACAACATATCACCGGCGTTAATTGCTCGCTATTTTGCCACGCCGGAGATCATGACTTACGCAAGCATCAGCAGGGGCTTCAAATCTGGCGGGTTCAACCAGCGGCGAGAATTAGAAGGAAAAAATGGTGAATTTGATGAGGAAACAGCGACCAACTATGAGATTGGCTGGAAAGCTTCTTCCGAAGACAGAAGCTTACAACTGAACGGCACATTCTACTATACGAGTTACGACGACTTTCAGGCACAAGCCTTCGACGGCTCTAGCATTAGTGTCACCAATGCAGGCTCAATGGAAAGTTATGGTTTAGAACTGGACATTGTTTATGTCCCTATAGCCGACGTGGTCGTTGGGTCGGCGGTAGGCTATAACAAAGCGGAATATAAGGACTTCGACAACGGACAATGCACCGTTGCGCAGGCCTTCAACCAGTACTACGTCACAGAGGACGCGCAGGGAGGCTCTCCGGGGACTCTATCCCTTTGCCTGCAAGATCTCGCCGGAAAAGCGCTGGATAACGTACCCGAGTGGACTGTGAGTTCCTATGCGAATTATGAGCGCGACCTGACAGCTGATTTGGTGGGCACCGCCCGGTTGGAATACAACTATATTGACAGTTTTTTTCTTGATCAGGATCTTGATAAGAACCTTCAAAACGACGCAGTCCATTTAGTCAATCTCCGCTTCACACTGTCAAATGTCGAACAAACTTGGAACGCAGCAATTTGGGGCCGCAATCTGCTGAATGAAGATTACTATGCTTTCGGCCTAGACGTACCGGTGCTTGGCGGCTACGCCGGCGTCACTGCACCGGACGCAATTTACGGTGTCACTGTGCGCTTTATGTACTAGGACGATGACTAATCGGACTCAAAGTTTTAGCTGCTAGTATAAGGTCGACAAACGTTGAGCCTACAATGAACGGAATGACGCCCAATGCTTAATGAGCACTTAATCTGCACCGATGGTGGTTCGGGCCGGGTTCCGGCACCACAAAAGGTTGGCTTTTACTATAACTGGGGGCCTCAAGCCTGGATCGACATGTGGATGTCGAATTCTATGCTAGTGAAGAAAGCCATGCCGATCATAAGCCATACCTTTGTTCCAATTTTACGGCTGTCTGGGGACAAGGAACAGGTCAACCGCGATTACGAGCAGATCAAATCGCGCAGGGAGCCTATTTATCGCTTCGACTCTCCCAGAGAAAAATGGCGCAAGCGCTATGGCAATTTCGTACGCGAAGTGGAGTGGGCGTTACTAGAACTGCGCAAGCACTACAGTCAGAAACAATATGAAGAGATCGTTATCGGCACGTCGGTTGCACTGTCTCATGAGACCTCAGGCGACTTCCTCAAAATGATGAACAGCATGTCGGATAAAAACAAAAAGGCTAAACTATCGCCAGACGGCAGACCCACCAAACCCAGCCGCTGGAGCACCTTCGTGTTTGAGACCTTTAATCCAGCACACTGGTTAACCGGCCCAGCAACGATCACTGAATTCGATCCGGCTAACGGCCTTACCGTTATGGAAATACCCGACTGCGGATGGCATACCTGCGGCCCGCAGGATCGACTGCCGAATCCAAGTTCGCTGCCTGAAGAAGGCTGCCTTAATATCTGTAAAGGCCCATTTGAAGCACTGTTTAACGGCACCAATGGCGGCCTGAAAATGGAATTCGACCCGCACCTACCCGAGACGTCGTGTACAGTCAGAATGAGCTGGCAGCCGAGCTAGCGGGCGAGGAGTACCCCCAATGAGTCTGGTGGAGATATTGTTCGCACGAAAACGCCTGTGGCAGCAACAAGGGGAAATCGATTCGCTGCGCACGAAGCTCGATAAACTACAGAAACAAAATGACAGTATGCGCGAGGGCATGCGGCGCTGTATAACCTGTGAATACCGCATCGAGTTTAAACAGCGGCAAGATAACGGCGTCGATACAACAGTACGGTACTCCCCTGCCCCAATGAAAAATATATAGTAATACAATCCATATGAAAATTTGAGAGGAATTATATGGCCGTTATCCTAGTGACAGGCAGCAGCACCGGCATTGGCCAAGAAACTGCGCTACACATGGCGCGCAAAGGTCACGATGTTTACGCTGCAGTGCGTAGTCCCGAGACAGCTACAGAATTAAAGGAGCTGCTTGCGGTCGAGAGTCTGCCCGTAACCGTTATCAAGCTGGATCTCTTGGATGCGAAATCTATTGTGACCGCCGTAGCAGCAATTATGGCTCGCAGTGGACGTATCGATGCGCTGGTGAACAACGCCGGCATCGGCGGTGGCCGCGCTGTGGAAGAAACAACAATGGATGAGGTTCGCGAAATTTTCGAGACCAACTACTTTGGAAACGTCAATGTATTACGCGCGGTGGTCCCCATTATGCGTCAGCAAAAATCTGGCAGGATTGTCACCGTTGGCTCACTGGCCGGTCGTGTTGTGATGGGCTGTCACGCTCACTATTCCGCATCCAAATGGGCGATGGAAGGTCTTAGCGAGGCACTGGCACAAGAAATGGCAGAATTCAATGTGAAAGTTGCCATCATCGAACCAGGCTGTGTCCTGACGCCCATTTGGGGCAAGGGCTCCTTGCCGACAGAACCGTCACCCTACTTAAAATCTCTGCAACGGCTGGGGCGCTTTTTTGAGTTCGGCCTCCGCCGGCCGGCTATGCCGACGGACGTGGCCAGCGCAATCGCACACGCCATCGAAGCGAATAAGCCGCATTTTCGCTACCCGATTGGGCCAGACGCCTTGGAGACTGTGGCTGCTCGCGCCAAGGTATCGGATGATGATTGGATGGAAGCCAACTGCCTGCAGGACGAGGCGTTCAATGATCGATGGCTGGAGTTAGTTGGTGTAGATTATTATCGGGACTAGACACTTTTATGCGAACAGCGTCTCTTTTTCAGCGAAGTAGGTTTTCCCATCTGGGCCGAAGACACGGCGCGATTCAAAAGTTACATCCTCGCGAAAACCCTGCACTGGTGGGCCGACTTCCTTAAACACTCGCTTTCTTGCGCTATCGCATTAGTTGCAGGTTACAGTTGAGCTAAAAGACCGCATTTAACATACTACGCTTCTGACGGGTGCACGCTGGCGGCCACACTGGGACGCTCTTTCACGCGATTGAACCAAGCCTGCAGATGGGTTAATGATTCGGGAATGCCTTGACCAATTAATGCACCGAAGTCTGCAAAGGCGAACAGTTGTATATCGGCCAAAGTAAATCGATCGCCGCATACAAACGTCTTGCCTGCCATTTGTGGCTCCAGCCAGGCCCAAGAATCCTGTACGGTGGCTTTTAGATCATCTGCTGCATGAGGAATAACTCTATATCGATCTTTGAATAGCGTTATCGCCTCTGCACTGCGAAACGCCAGCGTCATAGGCTCAAGAATACGCGTGTCAAACCGTCGATTCCACATCCGCGTTTCCGCGCGCTCTTCCGGCGTGACACCGATCAACGAAGGTCCATCACTTACTTCATCGAGGTAACTGCATATCACCGTTACTTCCGCTATCACACTCCCGTCATCGAGCTGCAGACAGGGCGACTGAGCTGACGGATTAAGTTTTCTAAAATCATCGCCAAGATTTTCACCCGCCATGATGTCCACCTCCTGAACCGGTAAATCTAGACCACGCTCTGCGATAAACATTGCGACGAGGCGCGGGTTAGGACCTAAAGACGTATAGAGTTTCATTATTTTCTCCTTGTAATGTAGCGATGATACTGGGGGCCAAAAGGATTTATCCTGCGGCGAAAAATGGGCACATTGCAAGTGTCATTTAAGTATCTTTTCATCTACATTATCGGATAAAAAATAAACAGTCAAATCTGATTGTTTTTTATAGGTAGGTTTGCTAACGTGCCCTTTGAACACTCGTTACCGACTAGGAACGTTGTCTGTTGCAAGGCGCTCCCCCGCGCCTCCACCGAACCAACAAAACACTACAATCATCTCAGGAGACACACATGGATCTCGGACTGTCAGGAAAAAAAGCTGTAATCACTGGCTCAACCCGCGGCATTGGACGTGCCATTGCCAATCTGCTTGCCGATGAAGGTGTTGACCTAGCAATCTGTGCACGCCAGCAAGCGGATGTGGATACGGCTATCACCGAGCTCAGCAAAAAACGCGTTAAAGTCGTGGGCTCTGCTGTCGATGTGGCTGACGGCGACGCCTATAAAGCCTGGATTGCAGAGATGGGTGAGCAATTGGGCGGCATTGACATCTTTGTACCCAATGTCAGCGCTGGCGGCGGCAACATGAGCGAAGAAGGTTGGCAGAATAATTTCACCGTTGACCTCCTTGGAACAACACGCGGCGTTGAAGCGGCCACGCCCTTTCTTGAGAAATCTACTGCCGCGGCCATCGTCGTTATTTCCAGTACCGCCGGTGTGGAAACATTTATGGGGCCGCAACCCTATAACGCGATTAAAGGCGCACTCATCATTCATGCCAAGCAGTTAAGCCAGGCTCTGGCACCTAACGGAATTCGCGTCAACTGCGTCTCGCCTGGCCCAATTTATATAGAAGGCGGTGCATGGGAATTTATCAAGAATAATATGGCCGAACTTTACGACAGCACACTGGCGCAAATCCCGCAGGGCCGTATGGGTTCTGCAGAAGAGATAGCCAACACCGTGGCCTTTTTGGCCAGTCCAGCTGCGAGCCTTATCACTGGCGTAAACTTGGTAGCAGACGGCGGCTTTACCAAACGCGTGCAGTTATAGAATGAGCAAGAGCGATCGTATTGACGTTTACCTTGTTGCAGGTGGCAAGTATCACAATATTGACCATGCAAGGCTTGAGATACTCAAGCTGCTGGCTGAGCAGCCTCGCATCAAGGTCTTGGTGGGGTCTGACTTTAGCGACATCGAGGCCATCTGCGCCAGTGACGCACTGATCACTTACACCTGCGATGTCATTCCAACGGAAGACGAAACTCGCCGCCTGACAGAGTATGTCAACAGCGGTAAAAAATGGTTCGCTCTGCATGGCACAAACTCTATTCTGCAGTTTTTGGAGCCTGCTGCTGACGGCACACCTCGAGTGGACTGCCCAGAGGACAACATATCCTTTATGGAAGTACTGGGAAGCCAATTCATGGCACACCCCCCCATTCATGAGTACGAGGTTCATGTCACGGAGCCCAGTCACCCATTAGTTAAGGGACTTCCCAGTTTCAAAGTAGACGATGAACTTTACCTGTGCAAATTTTATGGAGAGCACCAGACATTGCTACATACACACTGGTTAGATCCCGTAGAAAACTTTGTTCGGGACGACTGGATGAAAGACACTGACGTGCAGCCTGTCTTTTATATTCACCCCTATGGCGCGGGGCTGGTTTTGTATCTAACGTTAGGACACTGCCGCGGAAAATACGATATGCAGCCCTATATCGAGGAGTATCCCTTGCCCGAAGAGGGCGCTTGGAGAACTCAGGAATTTTATGAGCTGTTGCGCCGTGGCATCCTTTGGGCGATGGATCCACTACAGTAACCTTACCGGATTGGAACCATGAATCTAAACTTTAGCGACGAAGAATTATGTTTCCAGTGTGAAGTCCGTCAGTTTCTGGCGGAAAACTTGCCCGCAAACATTATCGAAGGCACCGCGAACAATGCCAGCGTATTTGTCGAAAAGGATATCGCGCTGCAGTGGCAGGATATTCTGGTGAAGAAGGGCTGGGCCGTTCCGGAGTGGCCGGTGGAGCACGGCGGCACTGACTGGACGCCGACTCAAAAATATATTTTCAGTAAAGAGTGTTACCACGCGGGTGCACCGATGCTCATTCCCCTGGGGCTTCTAATGCTCGCGCCGGTTATCATGGCATTTGGAACGGATGAACAAAAAGCCGAGTATCTGCCGAAAATCCTTAGCGGCGAACATTACTGGTGCCAAGGCTACTCAGAACCCGGCTCTGGCTCTGATCTTGCCAGCCTAAAACTGAAAGCTGAGGCTGACGGCGATCACTACATTGTTAATGGCTCAAAAATTTGGACCACCCACGCCCACCTTTCAGACCATATATTCTGCCTAGTGCGCACAGATAATAGTGGCAAACCTCAGGCTGGAATCAGCTTTCTACTTATTGACATGGCTACACCTGGTGTCGTCGTTGAGCCAATCATTACAATGGCGGGGGATCATGAGGTTAACCAAGTATTCTTCGAAAACGTCAGAGTACCTATGGCCAACCGTATCGGCGAAGAGAATCAGGGCTGGAGCTACGCAAAATATCTATTAGAGTTTGAACGCGGTGGTGGCTTTAACGCACACCGCATCCGACACGAGCTGGACCATTTACGCTGCCTCCTCGGAGATGCAAAAAGTTGCAATGTCGTATTTGATAAGCAAGGCGCTTTGACCCGCAAAGTCGCGCGCATAGAAATTGATCTTAAAGCACTAGAAATCACTGAATTACGTATCCTGTCCTCCGTCAGCGACGGCGGTAACCCGGGACCAGAGTCCTCTATTATGAAGCTGTCAGCCACTCGACTGGAACAGGAGATTAACGAGCTATCGGTAGATATTTTGGGCTATGACAGCTTTGTCATGAATCCGATCAGAGGCGGCAACCCCGTCAGAGCAGATTATGTGAGCTCGGTAGTACCGCGGTACCTCAATAATCGAGCGGCATCAATCTTTGGCGGCTCACAAGAGATTCAGCGCAACATCATCGCCAAAATGGTTCTGGGACTCTAATAGCACTGCAAAATTGCTCGGGAGATTTTCAATGCAACGCCAGCAGCTAGTTGATGAGATTAAAGTCCTGATGGGTTTGGTGGCGAATAAAACCACCACGCTAGCTAACAGCGTTATGACCATCGACGTTAACGAGTATACCGACCCAAAACAGTTTGAGCGCGAAAAAATCGAGTTGTTCCGAGATTATCCTCAGTTTGTTGGACCCAGCTGTGTGGTGCCTAATACGGGGGATTATTTTGCCTTTGACGATACCGATATTCCGATTCTAATTGTTCGACAACAGGACGGAGATCTAAAAGCTTTCGTAAATATCTGTTCACATCGCGGGGCTCCATTGAACGAGTGTGCGCATGGAACGGCTAAAAAAAATCGGCTTTTCTCCTGCCCCTATCACGGTTGGACTTATGACTTGGAAGGTAAACTGGTAGGAGTGCCGTTTGGCAGTGAAGGCTTTGATGACATCGATCGCAATACACTCGGCCTCACACCATTAGACGTTCAGGAAAAATACGGCATGATTTTTGTCATGCCTAACCCAAAGAAAAATTTCGATATCGACGAAGTATTGGGCGGCCTCCAAGAACGTCTCTCCGGCTTTGGCTTTGAGGATCATTACTATTTAGGTGCCAAAAAAGTATTCACCGATTTTAGCTGGAAACTGAACATGGATACCTTCCATGAGTATTACCACTTTGAGTTTCTGCATGCAGACTCCATTGCCACAATGGCCTATAGTAATACCGCAAGTTACCTACAGTATGGCCGCAACCATTCCATGGGATCTCCAGCGCTCAGCATCAATGAGCTTAAACATATTCCTGAGGATGACTGGGAACCAAGAAAACACAGCTCTTATGTCAACTTTATTTTCCCTAACACTGTCATTTTCATCGTGCAAGACCACTTCCAGACCTGGCGAGTCTACCCCATCACACCAGACCGATCGGTGGTGTATCACAGTATGTTCCTGCCCAAAGAGCCAGCAACGCCTGAGGAGCGACAACACTATGAACAATATTTCCAGATGATTAACGATGTTGCCGTCGCCGAAGACTACTCACTAGTAGACAAAATCAATAGGGGGCTGAAAGCGGGCATCGAACGTAATGTGCTGATTGGGCGCAACGAACCCGGTGTCCAAAATATGCATCGCCAATTGCATGACGTGCTTGGGGGATAATCTTTTTATCCCGTCGCAGGGTTGCCGAGTCCGAACAACGCCTCCATTAAATACTACGCAGTCAGAATCGAACTACTGTGTATTAGCTCGAATACCCGCATAGTATTAGACATATTGGCTGCGAGTAATGATGTGCGAGACTGTCTGCGCAGCCCTTCATAGTATGATCATACCATTGCCGCGGCATTCGCAGTACGATAGAAAATTATGAGTACCATTCTGGGTATATGCTTTCTCAGGCCGTAGATGTAAGTATTGATGCTCCCCTCCTCGCAACAGAGACCAAAATCATGACAGAAGAAATCGGAACAATCCCTCTTGCGGAGCAGATCGCAGACCGAGTTGCCATACACGACATATTAAACCTGCATAACCGCGGTCTCGACCGACGCGACAAACACACAATCCAATCCGTATACTGGGAGGATGCAACGGTAGACTATGGCAACTTCAAAGGCAATGCGCATATTTTTGCAAACCTTGTTGTGGGCGCACTAGACACCGTATACGAACTTACACGGCACAGCCTAAGTAATACGCTAATACAATTTTCAGGCGAAAAAGCCCGCTGTGAGTCAACTGTCGAGGCAGGTCATCTACTGCTGGGCGCAAAGCAGGAACTAGTATTTCATGGCCGCTACCTGGACACACTAGCGAAGCGTGGCACGCAGTGGAAAATCATGCAACGACAAGTCGTGATGGACTGGAGCAAGCGAATCTCGGTGATGGATGAACGCAATGATGACGCATTTTGTGACCTCGCAAAAGGCGCGCATCTGGACCGTGATCCGCTGTATCCGTTTCTTAATGGAGTATGATAACAAGGTATGTATTGTAAATACTCTGCTAATCACACATCAAAAAAAACCTACCCATAGCTCTCTCAATATGATCGCGCACTAGCCCGGGGGGATGAAACACCGCTAGCGAAGTGCATGTTCAGTCAGGCCGAAAGATTATAAAATAAACCAAGCATGAACACGGTGTGGTTATCGCATCCGACCTCGATCGCAATCACATCATAATATGCCAAAATTGTGCCTGCCGCTTTAAGCATATCCAATGAAGCCGGACACAGACGGTCAAAGAATTCTATTTTGACTTGGTCAAAACCTGTCTACGTGGTGGGCTTCAGGATGACTTAGTGTACGATAGGTAAATCAGACCAACCAAGTAACCACCACTATGCAACACGGCAACTACGCAGACGAACCTAATAAAAAAATTAACTGGCACATCATCCGAATAATTTGGCCCTATTTGATGGAGTATCGTAACCGGGTGCTATTGGCCCTTGGTTGTCTAATCCTGGCAAAGCTAGGCAATGTGATTGGCCCTTTCATCCTTAAATATATCGTTGACGCCCTAGACGCCGAAAAAACGCAACTCATCGTGGCACCAGTGGCACTTGTAATGGCCTACGGCCTTGCACGTTTTGCTAACGTGCTATTTGGAGAACTTCGAGATACCATTTTTGGGCGCGTTACCGAAGGGGCGATGCGAAAAATTGGCATCAAGGTCTTCAGGCACCTGCATCACCTCGATCTCGATTTCCACCTCAACCGCCAGACTGGTGGCCTGTCACGCGACATTGAGCGAGGCACCACTGGAATTAGCTTTCTGATGCGATTCTTTGTCTTCAACATTGTACCGACATTCATTGAAATTTTTATGGTGGTAGGCATTCTTTTCTACAACTATGGCTGGGGATTTGCCCTAATTACCCTCACGGCGGTGGTAGCGTATGTATGGTTTTCGATCGCGGCAACAGAATGGCGTACCAAATTTGTGCGTGAAGCCAATATTGCCGATTCTGCTAGCAACAACCGCGCTGTCGACAGCCTGCTCAACTTTGAGACAGTAAAATATTTCACCAACGAAGAATTTGAGGCGCGACGCTACGACCATGAGCTTGCGAAGTGGGAGTCCGCTAGGCGCAAAAATCGTTTGTCCTTATTCTCCCTAAATGGGGGCCAAGCGCTTATTATTTCCGCCGCCATGACCGCGATGATGTGGCTGGCTACCTCGCGTGTTGCAGCCGGCACCATGAACCTCGGGGACTTTGTGCTAATAAACGCCTTTATGATTCAGCTTTTCTTGCCGCTCAATTTTCTAGGATTCGTCTATCGGGAGATTAAAGGCTCGATGGCCAATATTGAAAAAATGTTGCAGCTTCTAGATATCACGAACAGCGTCGACGAATGCGCCGAAGCAAAAATGTTGGCGCCCCCCATTTGGGACATTGAATTCAGTGATGTTTCTTTTTCCTATCGGCCCGACAGAATAATCCTAAAGAACGTGTCATTGACCATTGCAGCAGGTCAGAAAGTAGCGGTCGTCGGAGCTAGTGGTGCCGGCAAGTCGACATTAATAAAACTTTTGTTTCGTTTTTATGATCTTGATCGGGGTAGTATCACCATAGGCGGAACAGACATTAGCCACGTTACGAAAAATTCGCTACGCCAGGCTATCGGCATCGTTCCTCAGGATACGGTATTGTTCAATGATAGCGTCTTTGAAAACGTGCGCTATGGCCACCCAGAGGCAGATGATACAGAAGTCTACAATGCTATTTGTCTCGCACATCTAGACAATTTTATCAGTCAACTACCGGAGGGGCATCAGACCCTAGTAGGTGAACGTGGCTTAAAGCTGTCAGGCGGAGAAAAACAACGGGTGGCAATCGCGCGAACGATCCTCAAACGCTCGCCGGTCTTGGTCTTTGATGAAGCGACGTCGTCTCTCGATAGCAAGTCGGAAAAAGCTATCTTAACAGCACTACGTGAGGTCGCTGAGGGGCATACAAGCTTGGTGATCGCGCACAGGCTGTCTACCATCATTGATGCAGATAAAATTGTAGTACTCGATCATGGTCGCATTGTAGAGCAGGGCTCACATGAAGCACTGCTCGAACGGCGTGGTCACTATGCTGATTTGTGGTTTGCTCAACAAAAAGAGCAGAGCCAGTGAATCCGCGGCAGCTACTGTCTTTGGGTCGGACGCAGCCGTTAGCGGTTGCTTAACATACCTCGGTTGAGACTTGACAATGAGTGCCATAGGTTTGACCATCTCAGCACGTTATCGAAGCAGGCGCGCCACAGTGACTCAACACCCATGATACGCCTTAATATAGTCGCCTGGCATAATGGTGGCGGACTCAGTCGTGATATCGATATTATTATTTCTGCTTTACCGATCGCTCGCTTCAGGGTGACTGTTAATGGCTTTCCTTATGAAGAGGCCAAAGTTCGACGGCGCAGAATTTTGCATCGTGCTCACAACGTTAGGCTGCAGTGGCTGCCTCGTCAACCCCTCGCGACTGCGCCGTATGATATAAATCTTTTCCTGGAAGATATTAGTCCGAGTTTTTTCAGGCAAGCTAGGGTCAATGTATTCATTCCAAATCCAGAATGGTTTAGAAAGTCGCAGTATCGACATTTACAAAGAATCGACAGCGTTCTTTGCAAAACCAAAAGCGGGCAAAGTATCTTTGAGGCTTTAGGGTGCCCAACCCGTTTTATCAGCTTCACTAGTGACGACCGGCTAGATCCGGCATTCTCCGAACAAAAGCAGGCCGGATTCCTGCATTTGGCGGGCCGCAGTTGGCAAAAAGGCACCAAAGCTTTAACTGACTTATGGCAGCGACATCCTGAATGGCCACTTTTAACCGTGGTACAGAGCCCAAAAACCTATAGTCAATCGGGGGTCAAGTTGATTCGCGCGCCAAACATAAAACATCTGCTTGAGCGTCCAGATAATGACAGCCTGCGGCAGCTCCAAAATACCTACTCTATTCATCTATGCCCTTCCGAGGCAGAAGGATTCGGACATTGCATTGCAGAGGCCATGAGCTGCTGTGCTGTCACGCTCACTACGGATGGGGCCCCAATGAACGAATTGATCACACGCGATCGGGGCATTCTTGTCGCACACTGCAGGACACGCAAGCAGCGCGCGGGTATCAACTATTATGTAGATCGGGACGATCTTCAGCAAAAGATCGAACAGATTATCAACATGGAGCAATCATCGCTGCAAGCCTTGGGACAAAATGCCAGAAAATGGTATGTGCAAAATGACCAGCTCTTCCGCAGCCAATTCATCGAGGCGCTAGAAGCAACGTTGCTAGCAAGCTGATCATTTACACGTCAAGAGATCTTCATTCGCGATGACTGCGTATGCTCCAAGGGGAAGCTCCGGATTCCGCCAGCGCAGTGTGCAAGTATGGCAGGCAATCTTCTAACTGCTTGTGCAATATCCAAGGCGGGTTAACAATAAACAGCCCACTTCCACGCATGCCATCACCCGTCAACGACTGCACCGGAAATTCTACCAATAGTGATTTTACCGGCATCGCTTTCAGCTTTTTAACAAAGCCTGACACGTCATCGCGATCCAACAATGGATACCACAGTGCGTATACGCCTGTAGCAAATTTTTTACACGAGTTCTCCAATGCTGAGATTGCCCTATCGTAATCAGTCTTGACCTCGTAAGGTGGATCGATCATGACAAATGCGCGCCTTTCCGGGGGCGGGAGAATCGCCTTTAATGCCAAAAATCCATCGGCCTGCGCTACTTTAATACGTCGATCGCGGCCTACCCACCCACCAAGAATCGAGGCATCAGCGGGGTGTAACTCAAAAAATTGCAGTCTATGGGCGGCACCCAAAATTGCTGAGGCGATAGCCGGTGACCCAGGATAGAACAAGAGCTCACTCGAGGCATTGAAACTGCGCACTACATCAACATAGTGCTGCACTGGCGAAGGTAGGTCACCGCGATCCCAAAGGCGAGCAATACCCGACTTAAACTCGCGATTCTTGCTGGAAAAAGACGCCCGCAGAGCGTAAGTGCCTGGGCCGGAGTGAGTATCAATATAGCGCAAAGGCTTTCCCTCCTTTTGCACCAAATACTGCAGGATCAAGACCTCAGCCAAATGTTTCAGGACGTCGGCGTGGTTACCGGCGTGAAATGCGTGTCGATAGCTAAGCATCAGTCAGCTCCACTGTGGCAATCGGACTCGTGTCGCTTCTTGAATAAAGATTACAAGCCCAGCCGCACGGTTTAATGCTTGAGGCCGCGTTTTCCGGCGTGCAGCAAAATATCCGCATCGAGCGCAAAGAATGGTGGCGGCGCAGCGCCTGTTGTTTCACCGGCATCAATGACCATGGTATGCCCTGTCATATAGCGAGCGTCTTCACTCAACAAAAAGAGGATGGCATTGGCAATATCCTCGGGCATACAAGCAAACCCCAAGGGCGACGATTCTGCAATAAACTGGGCTGTCGTTTCAGGGTTATTGTCACCCAGTGCACTCGTCATCGGTGTAACCGTGCCACCAGGCGCCACCGCATTGACCCGAATACCTTTTCTGGCCAGCTCACAGGCAGCAGACTTGGTAAGCCCAACGACACCGTGCTTGGCCATCGTGTACACGTGTGGACCAAGTCCACCTATGACCCCAGCGGTACTGGCCAGAGATACAATCGCGCCCCGACCTTGCGGCTGCATCGCCTTGGCAGCATGTTTAATACCCAAGAACACAGCGCGAGAGAGAATCGCCATAGTGTGATCAAAGGCCTCCGCACTGGTATCCATAATCGAGCCAATGGCACCGACAACGCCGGCATTGTTGACCATGCCAGTCAACGGACCGAACTGGTTCTGCGCCATCTCGATAGCATCTATAATATTGCTCTCTTGCGTCACATCGGTGAGATAAAAAGCAGTGCGGGAACCCAGCTCCGACACGAGCGCTCGACCACGGTCTTCTTGTAAGTCAGCAATTAGTACGCTGGCTCCTTCCTTTGTAAGTGCGCGGACGGTCGCTTCCCCGATACCACTGGCGCCACCGGTGACCACCACACATTGATTCTCAAACTTGCGCATAGCTAGCTCCAATGTCTGTAGAAAATGTTTTATAATCGGCATCTGACGCAAGGAACACTGTCCTGCAGTGAGTTGATCAGCTGCTTACCCTCAGCTCACAACGGTAACATTTCCATACTTTCTCGATAAGGCCCAAGCGTGAAAAAACCGGCGTGATGGCGTTATAGGGGAAAAAGAATCTGTTCTAACCATCATAACTGTTTTGACGGCGTGAAGTGGTCGATGTCAGACAACAAAAAGGAAAAATAAATGGCCCAGGAAGTAAGCGCAAAAGTGCTTATCAACATACCACTCTCTGCGGCATGGGAGAGGCTCAGGGACATATCCCTAGCACACAATTATGTCCCAGGGATTGTCAAAACAGAAATCGTAAGCGAGCAACTTCAGGGTGTTGGCGCCAGTCGCTATGTCTACCGCAACAAGAGCAGCTATCTCCAAGAAACCGTAGAGGAATGGCAGGATGGATATGGGTTTTTGATCCATCTTCATAAGGGTGAAAAATCTGCCCCTCCTTTTAAAAACGCATGGTTTCGCTACACTCTAAAAGACGCCGGATCAGGGCAAACTGAGCTCTCTACCACACTCATTTATGAAATGCCGTGGGGTGCTCTGGGACTCTGGTTAGGCGCGAGAATGGCGAAGTTTATGCAATCCACCATAGCCGATGTCGCACTTTCGATGAAGCTCTATTACGAATACGAGGAGCCTACGACATCTGCCGCTCTAAAGGCATATAAAGCCCAGCATAAAACATAAGTGGTCGCCGAATTCCGATAAATTAACACGTCAATATCGCACGACACCCAGTCACTAGGCGCTTGAGGCGGCGCAAGTGAACGTTATTCAGGCAGAGACCGCATGTCGCAGCACGGCTCCGTAGCCATCAAACTGCGGGACATCATCCAGCGCATGCCGACGGCGCAGATGCTGTCGCAACTCACGTAATTTATAGCTGGGTACACTGGCCATAAAGTGATGCTCTAGGTGATAATTAACGCCACAAGGCGCAAGAATCATACGCTGCCACCAAGGTGCATCAACAGTACGCGTATTCATACGGGGATCTTGATCGAACAAATCCGGCACAGCGGCGTGCTCAGCCACCTGACGTATGCGAATAATCAGCATAAATACAGTCATATAAGCCAACACCCAAAGCAAAAAGGTCCAGCCTATGCCGCAGGCGGTTAGGATCGCAAACAACACCAGTTGCACTCCCAGCTGCTTCACTAAAGGCGCTGCTGATGCGCGCTTTTTGTTGGATAGTGCGCCCGCAGCACCGCGAGCAATAAATGACATCGACTTGAAGCCAGTTTGACCGCTGAGGTCGCGGATGACCTTGCGTTTAAAACTTGATCGCGACACTGGGTACGATTGATAATTTGAAAGATCTGGGTCGTCTATACTCCCGGACTTAGTGTGATGCTCTAAGTGGCCTCGGGCATATGAGGGCTGGTCACTCATGACTGGAAGAGCACAAAGCCACTGACCGACAACAGCGTTTAGACGCTTAGAGCGAAACAGGTTTCGATGTCCACAATCATGCATCATCACAGACAGGGCCAATTGCCTGCTCGCTAGAAGAACCACAGCTAATATAATGATTACAGGGGTGGACCAAACACCGACCAGAGCAAAGATAGCCGCGATACACAGCCAATTACCTAGGACCAAGCGCCAGCCCTGCCAGTCACTTTTGGTGGTAAAATAAGCCACCTCCTCAGACGACACGTAATCACTGACCTTCATTCTCCCCCCTGTCACCCTCGTGCCGATTAATCGTCATCACCCAAAGCATACTGCGCACCACATCGAAATTGAAGAATTATAATACGGATTGCTATAATGAGGCCGGTGTAATGCCCGCTGCTACGTTACCCAGCCACCTCTTAAATGACGGCTAGGGCTTAGCGCAGCAGCTCGGGCGCAAGGTTGTCTAGTTGGCGACGAATACCATCACGCCAGTCAACCTTGGTCTCTCCGATCAGTTCATGCATTTTTTCTAGATCTATGCACAAGCTACCAAACGCTTTGGCATTGTCTTTAAAACTGGGCTCAAATCCAGTCAATTCAGTGATGTATGCACACCACTCTTCGATGCTGACCTTTTGCGAACCACCGAAATTAACCGTCGTTGCCTCCGTAGCGGCAGCACCGAGAAGATAAGGAATTTTCTCAATGTAGTCGTCACTGTGCAGCGGGTTGTAATAGTTGGGCTTGTCCGGATGCAGGTCGATAGGAATCCCCTGCTGCATCATCAGCATATGAAAATACATCCAACCCCCATTATCGCCGTAGGGCACGCTTAGGCGAGCGATGGTAGTCGGTATTTTTCGCTGGCGAGCGACAAAGCGACACACCGTTTCAGCTGCAATTTTAGAGATGCTGTAAGTGGGAAACATGACGCGATGGTTATCGCCTAATGGGGCATTTTCGGCACGTGGTTCCTGTCCGCAGTACTCATAGACAGCGGTTGATGAAAAGTGGAGAAAGGCTTTTGCTGCGCGACATCGAGTCATCAAATTCCCTACGCCCTCAGCGTTAGCAGCCAAGTCGTATTTAAAATCGCCGCTTTTTACGACAGCAAAGTTCAACACATAGTCAATATCCTCGGGCACAATATTAAGACTACTTTCATCGGCTAGATCTCCCTGCAATACCTTTGCACCCAAACTTTCTATCCGAGCACGATCTTCTGCTTTACGAAACCGAGCCAGCGTATAAACATCAGCAATCTTCGCATAATGCTCGACTACAGGAAGCGCGACCTGCCCAGTGGGGCCAGTGATGAGAATTTTTGTGTTGGTTAGGTCTACAGGGCTTGCAGGCATAGCACGTTCCTCAAATAGAGTTTGTAAGTATTACACGCCTGCTGGAGGGTAGCGGCTGTAACCCTCAGCACCGGGCGTGTATAGCGTCTGCGGATCAAATGCTGTTAGCTCTTTTCCGCATTGTAATCGCTCAACCAGATCTGGATTTGCAATAAAGTCTCGACCGAAAGATACCGCGGCAAGCTCTCCGGCTGCGACCGCAACTTCGGCCTCGTCAAAGCTATAACTCTCGTTGCCAATCAAACGACCACCAAAATACCGCTGACCAATCGCAATATTATCCACTCGCCCTGTTGGAAACCGTATGACATGCAGGTAGGACAAATCTAAGGCCGATGCTTCCTGCAGCAGATAATCAAATGTCTGCTGAGGGTCATCATCGTGTAGATCATTAAAAGGGTTGTCTGGACAGATGCGCAAACCTACGCGCTGTGCCCCGCCGACGCTAGCCATGGCCTCAAGCACTTCGAACACAAATCGTGCTCTATTAACCACGTTGCCACCGTAGTTATCCGTGCGTTTGTTTGTGCCAGTACAGAGAAACTGGGCCGGCAAATAGCCGCTGGTGCAGTGTAATTCGACACCGTCAAAACCCGCGGACAATGCGCTCTCCGCGGCATTACGATACTCAGCTATCACCTGCGCAATTTCATTGTGTTCCAACGCGCGAGGCTCATCAAAAGGTTGCATTCCCTGAACATCAGTATACATTTTTCCCCGAGCACGAATTGCCGAAGGTGAAACCGTTTCACTGTCTAAGGCTTTGTTTACAGCGTTGGCGATGCGACCTACATGCATAATTTGGGCAACGATGCGACCGCCATTTTCATGCACCGCCTGAGTAATTTTTGCCCAAGCCTTAATCTGCTTCCCACTGTAAATACCCGGTGTTCTGGCGTATCCCCGTCCATTCTCGCTTGGAGCGATACCTTCAGAAATAATCAGCCCTGCGGTGGCTCGCTGCCTGTAATAATCCACCATGACTTCGGTGGGCAGCCCATCTGCGGTAGCGCGACTGCGGGTCATGGGCGCCATAACGATACGGTTGCTTAATGCTAAAGCGCCAAGTTGCAGGGGTGAAAATATAGACATCACAATCTTGTGAAGCGGACGTAACTAGGGTCCAACGCGTCTGCCGTAAAATTTCTCATGCCCCCTCTGTTTCCATTGCTCGGAAACCAAGATTGTCATCTTCCGCCAGCAAGCGGCCCAGTTTCTCCAACTGCTGACTTGCATTCCCAAGTGAAGCGCTGATCTGTTTGGCCATAAGATAAAAGCGATGGATAGGATATTCTATGTCGGCGCCAGTGCCTCCATGTAAATGTTGTGCCGTGCAAACCACTCGATGCGCTGCATCACAGGCCCACCATTTTGCGGCTCGCACCTCGGCTCTGGCATCCAGCCCCTCACTGAGGCGCCAAAGCGCCAACCAGTATGTAGAGCGAATCGCTTCCACATCGATATAGCTATCTGCCATACGCATAGCCAGTGCCTGAAATGTGCCTAGCGCAACTCCGAATTGCTTACGCTCGCCCAAAAAGCCCGCTGTGCGCGTCATGGCCTCTTCGGTAACCCCAACCTGCAGTGCACAATGGCAGACATTCGCGCGCTGCTCCAACCAATCGATAATGGCTGCACCTTGCTCAGGTGCGCCTAGGATCGCATCGGCATCCACCGTCACATTATCCAATACTAAGTGCGCTGCTTTCTCGCCGGACATACCAAATTCGACCGCTTGAAGCGTCACGCCCGGCGCAGCAACATCAACAATAAACACTGTCTGTTGCCCTGAAGCGTCCTCAGCGGGTACCAGAATAAAATCTGCCACCGCACCATCAGGTACTACAGATTTTCTGCCATCTAGTATCCAGCCTTCGGGACCATGCGAGGCTGATACTTTCGTGGCCAACGCGGGGTTCATACCCAGCTCCGCGATTGCCGCACTAAACTTGGCCTTGCCTGCGGCGAGCGCCGGCAGATACCGCTGTTGCTGCTGAGTTGAGCCAAATTCAGCAATAGGCAATCCACCCAAAACCAACGACGAAAATAGTGGTATCGGTGCGACGCGCCTACCCTGCTCTTCCAAAACCATACAAAGTTCAGTCAGGCCCAGACCCGTGCCGCCGGCTGACTCAGGGATAGCAACCCCCAACAAACCCTGACCTGCCAGCGTTTGCCATAATGTCTCATCATACGTCTCGTCCGTGCGTGAGAAGCCCAACAGGAATTCGTCGCTGGCGCGATCCGAAAAAATCTGGCAGGCCAGTTCGCGAATTGAATTTTGGTCGTCGCTGAAAGTGAAATTCATAATGGGCTTCCTCAGTAGTTCCTGACCATGGCAGCCAGGTTGCGGGTATATGTAAGCTTCTCTTCTTCGGGTTGCCGAAGAAATAATGCTCGATAAAACATCGTGGACAGTAGCTCTGCAAACTGCTCTACCGATAGCTGGGCGGCACGCAGCGTTTTGCTTTCATTGATAAAATATTCGCGTATTAAACCTTCTCCAATGCCTGCAAGGGAGTACACAACCATTAACGATTGATTTTTGCTAAACATCACCTCGGGAAACAGCTTTGGCATCAGCTCTACCAGCCACATTAACTGGCTCCGGTAGTTCGCGCGCAACATACTAGAAAACGCTTCATCTTCATCTGCTAATTGCAGCAAAGAACGCATCACTCCCGGCCGTTTGGCGTACGTACGAACAATGACGAGGTTGTGCGCGTATATTCGCGCATACCAGTCACCCTTGGGCACATGCTTCTCCGTTTCAGCAGGATCATTACTTGCGACCGAGAAATCCGTCAGCACCTCTAGCGTCAGGGCCTTCAGATCTTTAAAATAATGATAAAACAGACCTTGAGCGACCCCAGCTTCCCCCGTGACGTCAGCAATGCGCATCTTGTGGTAGCCGTCACGCTCGAGTACCGCTAGCGCAGCCTCTTTCAAACCTGCGCGGGCGCGCTCTCCTCGTGCACTGAGAACACCCGTACTTTTCGCGGCTTTGGCAATAACTTGTGACATAGGGCAACAAAATAGTTGAATTTGAATTCAAAATCAATATTATATGGCAGATTAATCATACAGGGCGTTGTTTATGTTCGTTGACTATACAGATCATCAAAAAGAGTTGCGGAGAGAGTTCCGCGCCTACTTCTCCAATCTGATCAAACCCGAGCACCGCGAGGAGCTGCGCAACGCGGAAAGCGGTGATGTTTATAAAAGCCTCATCCGGCAGCAAGGCTTGGACGGAATGCTAGCGGTAGGCTGGCCAGAGCAGTACGGCGGTCGCGGACTGACTGAAAGTGAGCAGCTTATCCGCTATGAAGAAGCATTGTTAGCGGGAGCACCTACACCCTTTGTAACTCTTAACACAGTCGGCCCGTCGATAATAAGCAAGGGTACGGAGGAACAAAAAAAACGGTTTCTACCAGGCATCGCAGGCGGTGAGTTGCACTTTGCCATCGGTTATACTGAGCCTGCCGCCGGCACGGATCTCGCGGCCCTAACAACCTCAGCCGTCAAGCAAGGCGACCATTATCTGGTCAATGGAAATAAGGTTTACACCAGTGGCGCTGAAGGTGCGGACTACGTTTGGCTGGCGGCTCGGACGAATCCGGACGTTCCAAAACACAAGGGTATTTCGATATTGGTACTGGACACCAAAGACCCCGGATTTTCTTTTGGCCCCATCCACACCATGGGTGGTGTCCGCACCAATGTGACTTACTACAGTGATGTCAGAGTCCCTGCGGACATGATTATTGGAGAAGAGAATGCTGGTTGGCGTTTAATAACCGAGCAACTCAATCATGAGCGCGTCGGTCTTGCGGCATGGGGTATACAAGGCTGGAAAATCTTTCGGGCGGCTCTAGAGTGGGCACGTAACACCCAGAACGCCAATGGACAGCGCGTGATAGACGACCCCATCGCCCAACGCAACTTGGCAGAAGTTTATGCGCATCTAGAAGCTATGCGTGTCATGAACGCACGCATGTCTTGGCAACTGGATCAGGCAGAGATGGACCCTGTTTTTCCGTCTGCTATCAAGGTCTATTCTACTGAGATCATGCTTGAAATCTGCCGCATATTAATGGACGTCGTGGGCCCCCACGCGTTAATCGCAGCGGGCAGCGAAGGCGCCGTGCTGCACGGTGATCTGGAGCATGAGTACCGTCGCGCAACTATAAGCACCTTTGGTGGTGGGGTAGTGGAAGTACTGCGTGGACTGGTCGCCACCCACGGACTTGGCATGCCGTCGCACCGCTAGACATAATCGATAATTGCAATAGGAACTGTGTCAAATGACAACGGATGAGCAAAAAGCCATTGAGTCAGAGATTTACGCCTTTGTAGGCCAACAAGTCTACCCACCCACTCCCGCAGCGGATGACGTAAACGATGCAATGATTCGCCAATGGGCGGAAATTATGGGTGACACCAATCCAGCTTATCTCGACAAAGACTGGGCAGCCAGCAGCAGTCGCGAAGGGACTATCGCTCCACCTGCCATGATGTATGTATGGGGTCAGGAGGGATTTCAAGTCACCAAAGGTCGCGCTCCTAATGCAATGTCAAACCTTGTCAGCACCTTCGACAGCTATGGCTATACAGGCGTACTCGGCACAAATGTTAAACAAGAGTATTTTAAAGAGGTTAGTCCTGGCGATAACATCACTATTGAGATGATTATCGATAATATCTCTGAACGTAAGGCGACCGGCCGGGGTACCGGTTATTTCTTCGAAACGTTGTCAACGTTTACCGACCAGCACGGTGAAAAAATTGGCACTCAGCGTTTTAAAGTACTGAAATTTATTCCACAAGAACAGCCTGCCACTGCAGCACCCGAGGGCAAACTCGACGTTCCAAGCCGAATCGCATCTCCTCGCGGACATGATAATAAATGGTGGTGGGAGGCTTGTGATAACGGCAAGGTGCTCATACAGCGTTGTGACAATTGCGGAGCACTCCGCCACCCTCCTCGCCCCATGTGCGGCGAATGTAATTCCATGGAATGGGATTCCATCGAATCCACGCTGGACGGTGAAGTGCTTAGCCATACCGAAATCCATCACCCCAAGATTCCTGGCTACCAGTATCCGCTGGTGTGTGCTGTCATCAAGTTGGCAGAGGGCACCAACTTGGTGGCAAACATTGTTGGATGTTCTCCATCGGAAGTGCAAATCGGCATGAAAGTCAAAGGCGTGGTGGAGCAAATCGATGAAAAAACTATGCTGCCACAATTCTATCCGGCGCAATCAGGACGCAATCCATGAATGAACACAAGACACTGACTCGCACCGAGGTATCCGTCGGCGACAAACTACCCGCTGCGGACATCGATATCACAACGGGACTAGTGGTATGTGGCGCTTTGGCCACGCGTGATTTTGAACCCGTGCACCACAGTAAGGCAGCAGCGCAAGCGGTTGGCCTACCCGATGTATTTATGAACATCCTCACCAGCCAAGGCCTGATGACTCGGTTCGCCACCGACTGGAGCGGCCCGGAAGCTATCGTCAAATCTGTGGATCTGCGCTTGGGTGCCCCCAACGTGCCAGGTATGGTGATGACCGTTAGTGGCGAAGTCACAACACTTGACGAAGACAGTGGACTGGTTGAGCTCGCTGTTATCGGAGAAAACAACATATGGGGAATGCACATGCAGGGCACCGTCCAACTGACATTGCCCAAGGAGTCCTAAGCCGTGATCGCTAATGTGAAAAATAAAGCAGTAATCGTCGGAATCGGCAACACGACATTCAGTAAAGATTCTGGTGTTTCCGAACTTTCCCTCGCAGTGCAAGCTGTCAAGGCCGCCATTGATGATGCTGGTCTTAAACCCAGCGACATTGATGGTATGGCAACCTTCACTATGGACACCAACGACGAGATTGAGGTGGCAAGAGCACTCGGTGTGGGCGAACTGACCTTCTATGGTCGTTCCCACTACGGCGGCGGCGCCGCGACTAGCTGTCTGCATCAGGCAACCATGGCGATTTCAACAGGAATGGCGGAAACTGTGGTGGTGTATCGCGCATTGAATGGGCGCAGTGGCCACCGCTTCTCTGGCGGTGTCGCCGGCGACATCACCACAGCCGATGCCATTCATTGGGGCTGGTACATGCCCTATGGTCTGCTGACGCCTGCTAGTTGGGTCGCGATGTTCACTCAGCGCTGGATGCATAACACCGGCGTCACCAAAGATGCGTTATTTGAGGTGGCGCACTCAACTCGCGTCTACGGCGCTAATAATCCGGCCGCTTTCTTCCACGGCAGAAATTTCGATCGCGCCGAATACGACGCAGCGCGTATGATTGCAGACCCACTGCAGTTGTTCGACTGCTGCCAAGAAAGTGACGGCGGATCAGCCGTAATCGTGACCACACCTGAGCGAGCCCGCGACTTGAAACAGCCCGGCGTGAGTGTATTAGGCGTCGCACAATGTGCAGCGGACAATCAAGAGCAAATGACCTCGTTCTATCGTGAGGAATTCGCCGGCATTCCAGAAATGGAAACTGCAGCGAAAAATGTGTACGCCATGAGCGGCCTTTGTGTAGATGATATAGATGCTGCCGTTATTTATGATGCCTTCTCCCCAATTGTGCTGTGGCAACTTGAAGCGTGGGGCTTCTGTGGCTACGGCGAATCCGGTGATTTTGTGAAAGATGGCGCGTTAAGAACAAACGGCCGCCTGCCTACCAACACCCATGGCGGCCAATTGAGTGAAGCCTATATTCACGGCGTTAATGGCATCGTTGAAGCCACCAGGCTAGTGCGCGGCACCTCTGCGAACCAGCCAAAAAAAGCGGTCAATCATGCGTTAGTAACGTCCGGCGTGGGCATCCCGACCGGGGGGGCGATTCTAGGAAAAATGAACTGAGAAGGTTTTTTGAAGACCGAAGTGGCAGGCAGATTAGTCGACCGCCGACAATTCACCGTCATAGGCCGGCGTATAAGTCTCAGGGACCGCAGATAACAGCGGGCCACCGGCCTGCGCAACCCGCATAGCCAAAGCCGCGGCAGAACACAAAGCCGACCACTTGGCACCTCGGTTCTACATATAAATTATAATCATTTCGTAAACTAGGACAGGACGCTCATCTTGTCCAACAACATGAATATGCTGCTCCATTTCGACTTTAGTACCCTTAGCTGTCGCGGTCACGCCCTTGACTCTGCTGCGACAGTGAATCGCACTACCCACGGGAACCGGGCCGATAAAGCGCAACTTGTCCGAGCCATAATTCAAAATATTGTTGTAGCCGGTCACTTCGTAGCTGCTCACTCCAGCCATCTTCGGCAACAAAACAAGCGTTAAGAATCCGTGTGCTATCGTCATGCCAAACGGGCTATCAGTTTTTGCTTTTTCAGGGTCAGTATGAATCCAGTAAGTATCACCCGTCAGCGTCGCGAACTGATCAACCAATGATTGGGTAATCTGTACCTGCCCGCTCCATGCGCCAAATTCGTCAGACACCACCTCCTGCAACGCTTCAATATCGTCATAGGCGTAATGTTTCATATTCAATTCTCTCCCCGTTACTCAAGCCGTGATTTAATTTACCGAATACCTCTCTATCTTACAGGTTAGGCAGAAAAAAAATCAATCCGACTAGGGCTTTGGCAACGGTGCTGAAGTGCTTTCCTCCTGCCTGCGACGCTTCTAAAAACTTCAAAAACCAGTAAAATTTCGCCTCAGTCGTGGCCTGATACACCATTGAAATACCGCCGCTGTCTAGTAAACTATCTCGCTAACTTAAATCCGTCCCAGTTACGAAAAACGCAACTTCCATTATTCGAGGATTCATTATGCGCGAAGCAGTTATCGTAGAAGCCGTCAGAACACCCATCGCCCGCGGCAAACCCGGTGTTGGAGATTTATCTGACTTCCATGCTACAAAATTATTAGCCCTGTCGCTGCAGGAAGTCGTCAATCGTACCGGTCTGGAATACGCTGACGTGGACTACCTAGCCGGCGGTTGTGTAACCCAGGCGGGCGAGCAGGCAGGCAATATTACCCGCAATGCCTGGCTCACACTTGGCAAAGACTACACCGCTGGCGGTACCACTCTTGACAACCAGTGTGGCTCTGCCCAGACAGCCAACCACATGATCTCCTCTATGGTCTCCAGCGGCTCCGTAAATATTGGAATTGCCTGCGGCGTAGAAGCGATGAGCCGCGTAGGATTAGGCGCCAACGTATACAACGGTCCGGGCTACTTTATTCCCACTGACTGGCCATGGGACTCCAGTCATGACCAATTTACCAGTGCACAACGTATTGCCGACAACCGCGGTATTACCCGCGAGATGGCTGACCAACTGGCTTACCATTCCCAGCTACGTGCCAAGCAAGCTTGGGCGGAAGGTCGCTTCGACCGGGAAGTCTTTCAAGTGACGGCTCCCATTATCGGAGAAGACGGCAATCCTACAGGGGAGACTCGCATCGTCTCACGCGATCAAGGTCTGCGTGAGACCACGATGGAAGCCCTCGCAGGACTAAAGCCGGTAATGGAAAACACCATCCACACAGCCGGAAATTCCTCACAGATTTCCGACGGTTCTGCTGCAGTATTATGGATGACCGCAGACGAAGCCCGCGCTCGCGGGCTCAAGCCGCGGGCGCGCATTATTGCCGATTGCGTGGTCGGCACGGACCCCTACTACTTGCTAGACGGCCCGGTTAACGCCACCGCAGCACTGCTGAAAAAGAGTGGCATGACCATGGCGGATATCGACCTCGTGGAAATCAACGAGGCCTTCGCCGCAGTTGTTCTTTCGTGGGCGCAGACGTACAACGCAGACATGGACAAAGTCAACGTCAACGGCGGCGCTATCGCTCTCGGTCACCCCGTTGGTTCCACTGGCGCCCGACTGATCACCACGGCACTGCATGAACTGGAGCGCTCTGGTAAAACGACGGCGCTTATTGCGATGTGCTGTGGCTCGTCCGTCGGCACCGGCACCATTATCGAACGTATTTGATTTACCGAGGGCGCCAGCGGCAGGCCCCGTTCATTGCATAATTAAAGGAGAGTTTTCATGGGAGACCTAACAGGCAAAGTCGCCGTAATCACCGGCGCAGGCCGCGGCCTCGGCAGAGAAGAGGCGATTCAACTAGCACGTCAAGGAGCACGCGTCGTTATTAACGATATCAACCGCCCTGACGCAGAAGAAGCGGCTCATTCAGCTGTTGAGGAAATCAAAGCCTTTGGTGGTGAAGCGATGGCAGTGTTAGGTGATTGTGCCGACAGCAACGACGCCGATAATCTGCTGAAGTCCACGCTTGATGCTTATGGTGACCTCAATATCATGATCAATAATGCTGGCTTTTGCCGCGACAAAACTATCTTCGGCATGAGTGATGAGGAATTTGATTCTGTCGTGCGAGTCCACCTGCGCGGTCACTTTGTCAATATGCGTAACGCCACTGCCTATTGGCGTGACAAGGCCAAGACTGGCGAAACAGTCTACGGGCGACTGATCAGCACCTCTTCAGAAGCAGCCATTTATGGCTCTGCTGGACAACCCAATTATGCTTCTGCCAAGGCTGGCATCATCGCCATGGCAATGGGCGCCGCACAACTGCTGACCAAATACGGCATTACCAGTAATGTGATCATGCCACGCGCCTTGACCGACATGACGTCAAGCGGTCAAACCGCCGAGATGTTTCAGGCACCGGCTGATGGGGGTTTCCACGTGTTCGATGCGGCCAATGTTGCCCCACTGGTTGGCTATTTAAGCTCACCCGAAGCAGCAAAAATTTCAGGCGAGGTGCTCGTAGTTTGGGGCAATGAAGTTCAAATTCTGCAGCGTCCCACTTTGACGGATGCCTTTACCAACCCCCAAGGGGAAAAAAAGTGGGCGGTGGATGACCTGCACGCGTCTCTCGCATCGCACTATGACGAAAACTATTATCCTGTGTGGGGTGGTTATTCCGTTTCACCGGTATAAGCATCTATGCAACATCAGCAAGGCGGCCGATTCGGCCGCCTGTGTTAACACCGTGTGCTCAAGGGATAGATCGCTTGCAAATTAAAGATCAATGACGTTTGACCTCACCATAATCCCACCATCGACTACCAAATCATGCCCCGTAATAAAAGATGCGCGATCCGAGCACAGGTAAACCACTGCGTCGGCAACTTCTTCTGGCTTGGCCAATCGCCCCATTGCATGCGCTTTAAACGCACGATCGCGCATTTCCGGCATTTTTTCTAAATAAAAAGCCATACCGCCGGAATTAATTCCACCCGGACAGACAGTATTCACCCGAATCCCGCGTTTCGCATATTCCACCGCCACCGTTTTACTGAGATTGATGACTCCACCTTTAGCCGCAGCATAAGCAGACTGGAAAGCTTCGCCACGGATACCAGACACGGAGGCAACGTTAACAATAGCCCCTCCTCCCGATGCCTCTATCAGTGGCAATTGATATTTCATGCACAACCATACTCCGCGCAGGGTCACGGCCATGCAACGATCCCATTCGTCTTCACTAAGATCCGTTACCGGCTTACTCGTTGCACTCAGTGCGGCGTTGTTGGACACCATGTGCAAACCACCAAACATCCCTAGAGCTTGTGCTACAACGTTCTGCACATCACCAGAATTACCCATGTCTGCTCTGACAAAAAGTCCATGCCCACCTGCCGCTTTCACCTGCGCCAAGGTTTCACGACCACCATCTTCGTTCACATCGGCGACGATAACAGTTGCGCCCTCCGCAACGAAAGCCAGAGCTGTCGCACGCCCGGTACCGGCGCCACCACCCATCACTAGGGCAACCTTAGCGCTCACATCACTGCTCGCGCGGTGTCAATAGCACTGACATATCCTTGAATCCGTGGATGCTGTTGGAGCGGATATAAACCGGCTGAGCACTCGCTTCAATACGTGCAAAATGCTTAAAAAATTCCTCGAAAAAAGCGCGAGCTTCCATCCGCGCAAGATTAGCGCCTAAACAAAGGTGTATGCCATGACCGAATGCCATATGCGGATTGTGGCTGCGCGTGATGTCGAAGTTCATCGGCTCGACGAAAACATCTTCATCAAAGTTGGCAGAGCTATATAGCATAACGACTCTGTCTCCCGCTTTGATGGTTTGACCCCGAATCTCAGTGTCACGAGTCGCCGTGCGACGGAAGTAGTGTAGTGGACAGGTCCAACGCAGCATTTCTTCAATCGCCAACGGCAATTGTTCTGGGTGTGCTTGCAACTGCTGATAGAGTGCCGGCCGCTGCAGCAGCTCGTGCATTCCACTACTGATTAAACCGCGCGTGGTTTCATTTCCCGCCACCGTAAGCTGAATAAATAGCGACGCAAATTCCATCTCCGACAGCTGGTGCCCTTCCACTTGATGGTTGATCAGCAGAGAGATGAGGTCATCCCCACCCTGGTCTTTACGCTCGCAGGCTAACTGAAAGCCATAGGTACCCATGTCGACACTAGCTTGATTAATCTCCTCCGGAGTCCCGCCCAGGTCAGGGTCAGAGCCGGATGTTTGAAGGTCAGACCAATGGCGAATTTTCTCCCACATATCACGCGGAATCTGCAACATGGAACAAATCACCGCGGTCGGCAAATCGCCCGCCAAACTTTCCACAAAATTGACTTCCTGCGGCGTGTTTATCTGCGCCATAACATCGCGGGTTATCTGTCGTACCTGTGGCTCCAATTCCGCCAGCATCCTCGAAGTAAAACGCGTAATCACAGCGCGGCGCAGCGGTCCATGTTTTGGCGGGTCCATACCCAACAGCTGATTGCGCGCCATATCTAGGATATCGGGCGGCAAATCATCGACCATGACAAAGCCCGCTTCAGCCGAGAATGTTTTGTTATCACGTGATACCGCGAGTACATCTGCATGCTTACTTAGCACCCAGTAACCGTGACCCGCCGGATGTTCCTGCCAGTGAACCGGTGCATGTTCGCGTAGCCATGCAAACTGCTGATGTGGAATACCGCTCCTGTAGTTGTCTGGATTATAGACGTCGATCTGCATGCTTAATCTACCAATACGTTGGGTGGGGGGAGACCAAGGTCAGCACAAACGGCCAGGTAGTATTCTAGCGTCATCGAGCCATCAACCACCGACACGATGTTGCCCTCCGTGTCTAGATTGATATTCGCACCGAACATTTGGAACCACACCTGAGTATCATCCTCGATACACTGCAATGTATGCACCGAGCCCGCTGGCTCGTATAGAAATGATCCGGCGCGGTTAACATACTCATACTCTTTATACTTCCATGCTCCAGAACGTGTATAACCCCACACAGGGCCCGTGTGCTTATGAGTATCGACCTCGTAGCCGGCTTGAAAAACATTTTCAACGATCCACAAACCTTCTTTGGGCTTAACCTGAACAACCCGCAGCTTACTGCCGTCCCCAATATCGATGTAAGGTAAGTCGTCTCGACCAATATGAACCGCTTCTGGTGCTGCCACTTGTACTCTCCTTCACTGTCTACTCAAAATGAATTTCTATCTCTATCAAACCGTTGTCACCCGCGCGCAACACCCGTATTGTATGGCAGCCTTAGGTTTAAGTCTTCTCTTATAAACATAAGAGGTAGCAGGATTCTGGAACTCATCAGACGATAGTGAACAGGAGAATCATTTTATGAGTGACAAAGTAGCCTTTATCACTGGCGCAAGCCGAGGCATTGGCGCAGAGTCAGCAGTGGCTCTCGCCAAAGCGGGTTACCGTGTGGCAATCACGGCACGAACACTTACTGAAGGCGAAAACCACGACCATGTCGGAAGCTCTGTCGCACTGCCTGGCAGCCTTGAGGCAACCGCCAAAGCGATAGAAAATATTGGGGGAGAAGCCTTGTGCCTGCGGGGAGACATTCTGCAGCCAAAATCTATGCTTGCCGCCGCTCAGGCCGCGTTGGAACATTTCGGGCGAATAGACCTCCTCTTCAATAATGCCGTCTATCAAGGTACCGGCAACATAGAGGCTCTTCTTAATGTTGGCGAAGAACAGCTATGGGCCATCTATCAGGGCAATGTTTTCACCCCTCTGGCTCTGGTGAAAGCGATTGTGCCTGGCATGATTGCACGCATGAGTGGCACGGTACTCAATATGGTATCTCATAGCGCCTTCACTGACCCTCCCGCGGCCGCCGATAATGGCGGCTGGGGGTTTGCTTATCCATCTTCCAAAGCAGCACTGGCACGCATGGGAGCATCGCTTCGCGCTGAACACCCGGGCAAAGGGTTGCGCGTATTTAACCTTGAGCCTGGCCTCGTCATGACTGACGTGATGCGGCTTGCCGGAATCGATGATGCTGTTATGGCACGGTTCAAACCTTGCACCCCTGCCGCGATCGCCGCTGTCGTCAACTGGTTAGCAAAGAACGACCCGCCGCAGGCGTGGGATCCACAAAACGTGCTGCGCGGACCGGCCATTGCCAAAGAACTTAAGTTTCTTCAGTCACCTTCTCTGTTGGACGTATAAACTGTGGATACTGTACTTCTAGAAAAGCGCGGGGGCTGTGCTATTGTCACGCTTAATCGTCCGCTAGCGATGAACGCGTTGTCGCGCGACCTGCGTGACGATTTTGTTACCGTCTTTAAACAATGCTCTGAGGATCCTGACATCAGGGTGATTATTCTGACAGGAAATGGCAAGGCATTCTGTGCTGGATTTGATCTAAAGGAGTTGGGCTCAAGGGACTCTGACAGTGCCGCGGAGGAGGCCGACAATGTCGTGGCACAGGCGATGGACGCTTTCACCGGGCCGATTATCGGCGCTATTAACGGACACTGCATCACAGGTGGCTTCGAGATGGCGCTGGCCTGCGACATCCTGCTCGCCTCCGAAAATGCTCGCTTTGCTGACACCCATGCCCGGGTCGGCATGCTACCGGGTTGGGGTCTTAGCCAAAAGCTACCGCGCTTAATTGGGGTATCACGGGCTAAAGAGATCGCTTTCACTGGTGCACCTTTTGCCGCTCAGCAGGCATATGAGTGGGGACTCGTCAACCACGTACTACCAGAAAACGAATTATTACCTAAGGCTCTAAAAATAGCGCAAGACATCTGTGAATGCGTGCCTGCAGCACTGCAGCAGTATCAGACGCTTATTGATGATGGCGCATCCATGCTGGTGGATGACGCTTTGGACTGGGAAGAGGCGCGGGCTATCTGGTGGGCAAAGCGAGCATCTGGAAAAATGATTGAGGGCAGGCGTCAGGCCGTCTTACAGAAGGGCAGAAATGAGCTAGAACCACCAAGCAACAAGCCAACCCAACCATAAACAATGCATGTTCATATGCGCAACATACAGCCTTCAGCGGGTATTCGAATCATGAAATTTAGCTCGCCAATGCGCCGAAACCCTTCTTTCGCGCCTGACTCCTAAAGAATCACTAAAATGCACTATTTCCGGCTGATATTATTAGCAATGTAAGGCCTGCAAAAACAAGTAAATAGTTCGCATTATCGAAAGCCAAATTATTACCTTGTGACATCCCCTGCCATGCGCGATAGTACGCGCATCCCCGCGATTAACAAACGGGGGCCATCTGATTTTTAAGACCCCGCAAGGAGAACAATATGTTCAAGAAAACCGCACTAATTACTGGAGTTGCTTTGGTAATGTCAGCAGGAGCGCAAGCCGATTACGATTGGCAGTTGAATGCAGGCTACACCGGAGGCACGACCGATACCAAAACAAAAGATAGAAGCACTGGTAACGAGCTTCAAAAGACTGACAATGACCTGGAAGCCTTTGATGTTTCTGGCACTTGGTACATGGAAACTGTTGACACAAGCAAGGGTCCTCTTGGCGCGGCAGCCTTCCTGGATCACGCTTCCAGCATAACGCTTGGCACTGGATACAACAAAACTAGGGTATCGCAGCGAAATAATCCTGACGGTGAAACTTGGATTGCTGACATGCGTTACGTTGCTGAAGGCCCGGGTTGGAACCTGTCTGGCTTTTTAGTCGATCTTGGTTATGAGCGAGCAGAAATGGGTAACAACAAAGTTGATACCTGGAATGTTGGTCTTGGTAAGTACATTACAGAGCACACCACATTGGTTGCGCAGTATGACTACCAAAGCCTCAACAACGGTAACGGCAGCGGCGTTGATTACTACGGCGGCGAAGTGGAGTCATTCTTCCCTATGGGTGATGGCGGCCTCATGGCATCGGCTAAGTTTGGCAGAAGCTATATTAGCAACCGCGAAGACGTGGATACCTATGGCGTTAGCGGTGTCTTCTACGTGGGCTCAAGCATTGGCTTAGGCCTTAACTGGGAACAAAGTGAAGAGGGCGGCTTTGAAGTCAACACTTATGGTGCCAGTGCGGAGTGGTTTATTTCTGAAAACTTCGGTGTCACCCTGTCCTATCAAGACATCGTTGCTGATGATGTTACAGGTGTGCTTCCTACCGGCACCCCGTTCAGATTTGAATCATCTCAAGAAGCACTCGAGATAAGTGGTCTGTTCCGCTTCTAGACGATAGCTTCATCGAAGTAATAAGACGGACACTTTAGGGTGTCCGTTTTTTTTTGCCTTCTATTTGTAATTAGCCTGGACAACATAGGCTCCTCCTCACTAAGACAGCATTCAGGGAAATTCACATGGCAAGATTAATAGGTAAAGTGGCAATTGTAACCGGTGGCGCTCGCGGAATGGGCGAGGCGACCGTGCGACTGCTCGTTGAAGAAGGCGCAAAGGTACTTATTACCGATGTACTGGACGCACCCGGTCAGGCACTAGCCGATGAACTGGGCGAGAGTGCTGCCTATGTGCGGTTAGACGTTAGCAAAAAGGAGGATTGGCAGGCGGCCATAGACCGCGCTGAACAACTCGGTCCGCTGTCCGTATTGGTCAACAATGCCGCAATCATCTTCCAAAAAACGATAATAGACACCACCGAAGAAGACTTTATGAAGATCGTTAGCATCAATCAGTTAGGCGTATTTCTTGGCATGCAGTCAGTCTTTCCCAACCTGAGGGCAAACGGTGGTGGCTCTATTGTCAACGTATCATCTATTGACGGTCTGCAGTCCAAAAACTCTCTAGTGGCCTATTCTTCGACTAAATGGGCGGTGCGAGGCATGACCAAAGCAGCGGCAATGGAAATGGGGAAATTCAGCATCCGTGTTAACAGTGTGCATCCCGGGGGTGTTTTTACGGCGATGCACGGCTCTGATTTTATGTCTCAGGACGATGCGGACCTGTTTTATCATAATCACGCAATCCCTAGGGTTGGCCTTCCCAGAGAAGTAGCAGCCTTAACGGCCTTTCTAGCCTCAGACGAAGCCACTTATAGCACTGGCGCAGAGTTTATCGCGGATGGTGGCTGGAGCGCTGGGCTGGTCAATGACTCTTTGCCGCAGCTTTAGGAAAGAGTATGAGTAAGCCTAATTTTGCCCAGCACGCCCGCAAGAAAACCGCATAGACTCTAGATCCCTGTGCCTGGTGGCGACGGAGAAAACCACGGATCATTAGCCTCAAAATAATCTGCACGCCTGAGCGCTCGGTAGGCCGAGAGCAAGCCCTCTACTTGCCGCGGCAGACTTCCGTGAAAGAGTACACCATCGGCACCGGAATCAAATTGATCGTTGATACGACTTGCGCAGTACTCAGCGCTGCCTAATGCTGCAGACTCCTTCATCCACTGATGTGGAAACAGAGAAGTAACCTCAGCGGTTTCATAGCGCGTAAAATCTTGATCGGCCGATTTTCCGCCATCAAACAACCGGTGGTTTCTGACATCACTCAGCACCGTTGGATCCCAGCCATTGGCCTTGCATAGCAACTCGCCGTAACCCGCCATATGAACGTACGTCAACAAACGCGCCGGCCCGATAGCCAATGTTTCCTCTTCAGACTGGTCTGCGGCAACCACCAAGGTTGCCCAGATTTTGCAGGCATCGCGCGCGCGGCCGGCCTCTAAAGACGCATTGCGCACGATGTCTGCCGCCGCTGCAACCCCTCTGTCGGTCAAAAAGGGATGCAATAATACTCCGTCATAATGACGTCCGGCCAATGCCAATGTCTTTGCGCCCACCGCTCCGAGCAACATAGGGGGGGGGCACTCTGGCGGCTCGCTCATATACAAATACGGAAACTTACCCAATGAATTCTCGCCCGAAAATGTCCCGCCACTCCACAAACCACGCAGCAATTCCGGCGTTTCTCTCAAACCCTGCAAATTTGCCCGCCGAGTTCCAAAAATATCGTAGAGCGCATCAAAACCTCTGGCAAAACCCATTGCAAAACGGTTGTCCGACAGGTGGCTCATCGTCGCACCAAAAGAGCATAACGCCATTGGATGGTGGGTGGGATAGTTCATCAGGCCGGTCGCTATTTTAATTTTTGATGTAACCGCTGCCGCGGCACCGCACAGCACCTCAACATTCTTAAAATCATAGCGCTCTGCAGGCCATATCGAGCCAATACCGAGTTTCTCTGCGAGCGGCACTTCCTCGAGCGTCCTGCGAGGGTCGTTAATGCGTCCAGGCAACGTATAAATGCCTAACTCTGGGAACTCCTGACTCATAGATATTCTATCGCCTTATTGGGCCCTGCAACGGGGCAACAGCGGATGAAACTGGTTTAGTGGCAGCAGCACAGACCAGAGCCCACCTTGCACCCGATCTCATAAGACCATATTGTTATGCCATTTGAATACAAACACAAATTTACAGGCTGGAGGCCGATATGTTCAAAGGCATTACCTATGATTATTCTGGCGCGACGGTGTTAGTTACAGGCGGCACCAGTGGTATCGGCCTTGTGTGTGCCCAAGGCTATCGCGACGCAGGGGGAGAAGTCATTATCACTGGCCGCAGAAGTGGGGCCAGTGATTACGACGCTGACCTGAGCAGCATGACCTACAGGCAGTTAGATGTGGCCGACAAAGCCGCGCTCTATGCATTAGCAGGCTCCTTGCCGCAACTCGATGTACTGGTTAATAACGCAGGAGGCGCCCAGGGTAACGAATGGGAAGCGGATTCGTTCGACCGATCCATTATGGTCAACCTGTCTAGCGTATTCCACCTCAGTTCGGCCTGTAAAGAATTACTCAGCGCCAGTCCATTTCCAGGCGGAGCGAGCGTCATGGGTATCGCGTCCATGACATCCTATTTCGGCTTTGAATGGACGCCGGGCTATGGCCCTGCTAAGGCGGGACTGGTGCAGTTGATAAAAACCTTAGGCATGAGCTGGGGTCAATTAGGTATTCGTGCAAACGCTGTTGCCGCGGGGCTTACTCGGTCGAATCTGACCACTCCTGTGCTGGATACCATGCCAGAAATGGTAAGTGAGACCCTCAAAAGGCAAGGACTTAAACGCACTGGTGAGCCTGAAGATATTGCTGCAGCAGTGTTATTCCTCAGTTCACCTGCCGCCGCATGGATTACGGGCCAAACATTGCCGGTAGATGGTGGGTTTACAAGTGGAATGAACTAATTTAAACGCGAAGTAGATTAGAAAGGGAACACCTTCGGTACCATATAAATCACCACAGCAGAATAGGCCAATGAGACCGGCAAACCCGTTCTAAAATAGTCGCGAAATTCATAGCCGCCCAAGTTTTGCACCATTAAGTTAGTGGTATATCCAAAAGGCGTCAGGAAACTCGCACTCGCGCCGTATGCGACCACCATCACAAAGGGCATATAACTCACGCCAAAACTCTCTGCGAGGCCAAACGCAATTGGAAAGCTCAATGCCGCCGCCGCATTATTTGTCATCGCCTCCGTCAGCAGCCATGCTCCCAAATAAACACCTATTAGCGCACCGTAAGGCCCTAGAACGGACAAGTTGCTCTGCAACATGCCTGTCATGGCCGTTGCCAAACCCGAATTAGTCATAGCTTGTGATAATGTGAGCGCGGACGCGATGATCAACCACAACTCAAACGGGAAGCGCCGCCTAAGCTCTGATCCAGTGACAACCCCTAACGCGAGCATAAAGACCAACAGGAATGCCATGCCTTTGATCAACGGCACGATCTCTAAGGTGGCGAGGGTAATGACTGCCAACAACATGCCGGTAACTGCGTAATTCTGAGAATCAGTCGTCTGCGCGGCTTCACCGACCGAGTCATTGATGATGGCAAAATTCTTATCGAGATTTTTGCGTTCATTAAAATCAGGCCCTACCGCCAGCATCATACTGTCACCTGCTTGAATCGTAATATTGCCTAGCTTACCCGACAGACGTTTTCCGCCGCGACGCATGCCGACGACCGCGGCATCAAACATCGACCTGAATGCACTGTCCTTGACGGTTCTGCCCTCAATGCTGGCGTTCGGCATGACGATCACTTCTTTCATATTTTGGCTCAGCAGGCCCTCCTCCACCGCAAATAAACGCAATCCGTCGAAAGCCTCAAAGACCCGCATTTGCTCAATATCTCCAGAGAAAATCAGCTTGTCGCCCGCTTCAATATGCTCCTGCGGTGTCACCGGTGAAATCAGGTAGTCGCCGCGAACAATTTCCACAAGGAAAAAATCATCTAGTTCACGGAGTTTATTCGCAAGGATACTTTTACCTATCAGCGTTGAATCATTGTCAACTTCTACCTCAATGACATACTCATTGATATCCATTATCTCGGAGCTACCGACAGGCAGCAATCTTGCACTCAACAGGAGGACAAGAAGTCCAACCACTGTTGCAGTCAATCCCACCACAAAAAAATCAAAAAAGGCCAAACCTGTTCCAGTAACATCCTCCAAAAAACTGCTTACAATCAGGTTAGTTGAGGTACCAATTAGGGTCATAGTACCGCCTAGAATCGCGGCATAAGACAGGGGAATCAAAAGTTTGGATGCAGGGTGGAGTCGATTATTACGAACTGTATGTGCCAAAGAGGCGACGACAGCCGTATTATTGACAAACGCAGAAAAAAACGCAGTTGCAACACCAATTCTCAACAGGCTCGCGCTGTAGCTTTGAACGATCAATCTATTAGAAAGTCGACTGAGCCAGGACAACTTTTCAAGACCAGTGGACACCAGTAACAACAAAATGAGCGTGACAACGCCCGTATTTGTAGCCTTGTCTAAAACTTCTCTCGTATCGACCAGTCCGGCAAAATAGGCGGCCAACATGGCGCAAACAAAGATCCGCTCCGCCGGCCATTTAGTAAAGATAAGCCCAAGGAATAGAGCTCCAAATAAACCGGAGATAAACAACTGGTCAAACATCTGTGCATTCCATGATTTTGTATGCTGATACGGTCGGCAGTGTGAATTGACCGACCCTTACACATTTAAACATTATTTTTATTGGCTCGCCTACTGCCAGGCTGAAAATGCCAGATCACCCCGCTCCCCCCACCTGTGGCTTTTTATCTTCCAAACGGCAGTTAATATTAACAAAGGAAAGCAAAAGGGGGTTAGAAAGATTCGTTCTAACGTTAATCCTATTTGTTCCGCTAGCGAGTTGCTACACCCACAGCCAATCAACACCGCTCAATCTCTAAGGGCTAGGGCTAACATTGCGCGTTAAAAAAAGAGTAAAGTATTGCCTGTTAACTTCTCTCGACACTATTTCAGGCTGGCTCCATATGAAAAAAATCTTAAAAATAGCATCCGCCGTAATACTGCTGTCGTTTGCGGTAGGCTACCTCTATCGAGAACTTCTCAAGCAGCTGGTTTTTGCTCAAATCACACAGGATATGTTTGTAACAGAGGATACCGACAGTTTCGACCCGGGCCCCGCGATAAACTCACATTTTCCTGGACTTCAGGCGATCTATCAAGGTCGTAGTATAACATTGATTAATGAGTTCACAGGGGTGAATGGCACCGTCATTATCGCGAGTCGTTCATTTGAATGGTGCCCCTATTGCATGCGCCAGATCATTCAACTCCAAGAGCACAAGGCCGAATTTGAGGAGGCAGGTGTCGGCATGGTCGCTATCACCTATGACGATCCAACGTTGCAACAAGCATTTATCGACAAGTTTGACATCACCATTCCCGTTGTGTCAGACGTCAACGGGTTGAGCTTCAAAACACTGGGTATTCTTAATGAGGAGTTTAAACCGGGCGAATTTCAGTATGGCATCCCGCACCCGGGAATGATTGTAGTGAACCCCGACGGCAAGGTTGTCGGGAAGCTATTTCTAGAGGCGTACAGTTCGCGCGTGAGTGCGACGGCTGCCTTAGCGTTTGCGAGGACCACACTCGGCCTAGACCTGCCCCAGTGAACTGGCGATACTCGAAAAATGCGTGCACCTGAACTCACAATGTCCTACCTGACGTAGAGCCATAGCGTTTGGCATGAGCATCCAGTGCATCAACAATACCATCGTGACGCATAGCAATAATATCGCGATACTCATCGTGCGTGATAACGTAAAAGCCGCCGTCAAGCACGGCATCTATTACCTGCTCACCGACCGCCAGCGGAGATATTCCGTTGGCTACATCCGGCGCCGGCTGCTGATGATCAATACCAGAATTCAGTTCATCAGGACGCACGGCAAAAGATTGGGTGATGAGGTTCGTATTAACAAGGCCTGGACACAGGACTGAGACACCCACACCCGCACCCGCCACTTCCATCGCCAGTGCCTCGGAGAGTCCCACTACCGCAAACTTAGTCGTTGTATACAGTCCTTCTGGCGGACCGGAGATCAGACCGCCCATAGATGCCGTGTTGACAATGTGGCCCTCGCCCTGCTCCACCAATAACGGCAGGAAGGCCTTTACACCGTGAATAACGCCGTACAGATTCACGTTGATCAGATATTGCCAATCCTTAATATCCGCATCATGCATCATCGCTCCTATCCACACCCCGGCGTTGTTGCACAGCAAATGAACACTCCCAAAATGCTGCAGTGCAGCATCGCGCATAGCCTCTACCGACGCCAAGCTAGAGACATCGACTTCACAAGCGACAACCCCCTCACCCAGACTGGCGGCAACAGTCTCAGCCTTTGATATATCTATATCAGCGATCACCACCTTCATGCCCGCTGCAGCAGCAGCGCGCGCGATTCCCTCGCCAATACCTGAGCCCGCTCCTGTAACAACGGCTACTTTGCCCGCTAGATCCTGCATGTCAACCACCCCCTCTTTGACTGTTGATAACGCTCGACCAATTAAACGTGGCCATCGAAAAACCAAAACGCTACATTTAGTTTGCTATTTTTTTATGTCGGCCCTTGGTTCACCGTTGCGGTGAGCTTGACTCATACCGGTTTGAAGGACAACTAATATCGACCGAGCTTCAGGATACACACTAGCCTTCGGCCCCCATAGCTTTGATATTGACTACAAAAACACGCTCTAGGGGGTTAGACTTCTCAGTTAATATCAAAAGACTTCATCCAAAGGATAGTACAAGTATGACGCGCGGATTTACTGAAAATGATATGCCCGATCAAACTGGCAGAACCGTTGTAATCACCGGGGCAAACACCGGATTAGGTTATGAAGCGGCGCGGGCCCTATCAGTCAGGGGTGCGCGGGTGCTCATTGCCTGCCGGTCACAACGCAAGGCCCAGGACGCCATCAAAAAGATTGAGTCGCAAAACGGCGCAGTCGATCTAAGCTATGTCCCTCTGGATCTGGGCGATCTCGCTTCGGTCAGGCAGTGCGCTGAGCAGTTGCAGTCTGAAAAACGAATCGATGTATTGATTAATAATGCCGGTGTAATGGTGCCACCCTACGAGCTGACAAAAGATGGCTTTGAAAGCCAGTTTGGCGTGAATCATTTAGGGCCCTTTGCTTTAACCTGTCTGCTCGTGGAAAAACTGGCCAACACCGCCTCTTCACGCGTAGTAAACACCAGCAGTATCGCCCACAATACGGGTCGGATAAACTTCAAGGACATCAACGCGAAACGCTATTACAGCGCATCTGCACGCTACAGCATGAGCAAGCTAGCCAATCTACTCTTCTCATACGAGTTACAGCGTCGCCTACAGACGGCAAAACTGCCGGTTTTATCTGTCGCCTGTCATCCTGGGATTGCCAGCACAGAATTGGATCGGTACATGCCCGTATTATTAAGCAAGGCCACTGGACTACTGCAGCCGATACTCAATACCGCCGCGGCTGGCGCTTGGCCCACTCTCTGCGCTGCAACGGCTGTAGAGGTGCGTGGCGGCGACTATTATGGTCCGGCTCACCGCTTCGAGACTGCAGGTCCCGCAAAACAAGTGCAGTCTAACCGCGCTAGCCGCGATACCTCGGTAGCAAAAAGGCTGTGGGATCTATCGGTTGACATGACAGGCGTAAATCCTGGTATCTAGTTAATCCTTCACGGGCTCAGCGCGTCGGCGTAGAGTAGGAGCAACAGCGCTGCAAGCCGCGACGAGATTCGCTATCACACTTATCCGCACTATTGTCCGAATCGGGCTGCTCTATTCAGGCTGGCGCGCTTGAATGAAAAATACTTTTTTATGTTAGGGAACTTTCCATCAGGGCTGTGATCTGACCTGTACGCCCTTGCGTATCATCGATATACATGTCTCATCAGGAGAAGTTCAGTGTCAAAATTAATGAAACTTACCGCTTTGTTTATTTTCCCATTGTTGGCTGCATGTGGCAGTAACAACAATAACGATTCAAACGAAACCGCTGCAGCCCAGTTACGCATAACGCATGCATCAGCCGATGCGCCTGCGGTCAATGTCTATGTCGATGGCGAGATTTTTCTTGAGGCAGTGGATTTCGCGCAAACCTCAGGTCTTATTCCTATTCCCGGAAACAGCACCCTGGAGGTGGAGGTACGGGGTATTTTGCCAGACCAAAGCGAAGTGACCGTTATAGGCCCAGTAGATTTGACCTTCGCAGCAGGAGAACGCACAGATGTGCTGGCAGTCAACAATTTGGCCAGCATAGAACCCAAACTACTTAACCCGGTCGCGATAGAGACAGACATCACGGACGTGCGTGTTACGGTCTTGCATGCCGCCCCTGAAGTGGGAACAGTTGATGTTTATGTTACGGCGCCGGGTGCTGACCTTGCCAACAACACCCCCGTCGCTGCCTTATCGTTTGGAGAAGCCGCCGGTCCGGTCGCTATCGCACCAGATACGCAGTATCAGATACGAATAACACCCGTGGGCACCGTTGACGTCGTTTATAATAGCGGCGAAGTCTCCTTCCGCGCCGGAGCTGAGTTGGTTGTAGCAGCCGTAACGAATACCTTCAAACTCGCCCCAAGTCCAGTAACGCTATTGGCTATAGGCTCCGACTCCTCGAGTCAGATACCTGACGCTGCAACTGGCGCAGCGGTTAGAGTCGTTCACAACTCAGCCGACACACCAGCTGTGGATATTCTCGTCAACGGAACTGCAGCCATTACGGACCTGACATTTCCTAACGCAACACAATACGATCAACTCGAAGCACCGGCAGGGACTTATACGGTGGCGGTGGCCGCTGCGGCAGACCCAAGTATCCAACCGATTGTTGAGGAAGTGGCTTTGGTGCAGACCGATAGCTATACCGTGATTGCGGCAGGGTCGCTAGCAAATGATGCTCTCGAGGCGATCATAACAGAGGACTCAAGGCGCAATATTGCGACTGCCGCGATTGTGAGAGTTGTCCACGGAGCTTACGCCGCTGTAGAAGTTCCGGTCGATGTGTACCTCACCAGTGACGGCGTGATCTCCGACGCAGCGCCCGTAATTAGCAATCTGGCCTATGGAGAAGCCACAGTGCAACTGCAAGCGACTCCGGGTGACTACTGGGTAACGGTAACGGCCGCTGGTGACAAATCGTTCGTCGCGTTTGATTCAGGAAGCACGCTCGCACTGGATGGCGATGTAAACTATACGGTCATCGCACGCGACCTCCGTGAAGGGCAGCTTAGCGTCTATCCGATTGACCTGAGTATTTTGGCCGATTAGGCGCAGAGGTAGGGGGGCGCAGGGCTCTCTGTTTATGGCAGAGGGCTTGCCGCGTTTCGCTACTCAAATGTTCGCGGATCGCTAGCCGTCGCGTCGCAGTTCTGACGATACGGCACAGTGCCGCTGTAGCCTAGAAACGGCTGATCTTTCAACTATTGCAATTCTTTATATCAACTTTATATCTACCGATTACGGGTCGTTATATTGGTGCCAACCTCATCCGTATTGATGAGACTCTTTAGATATCTGAACCCGATTAGTTGTCCTATGACTTATAGCCTATAGGCGCTCCCAGCCCTGACGCATACTGCGCATTTCAGGGTAAAATATTAGTACCCATCTTGACTTCAATCGGTTAATTTTAAATCACTGTCAAGGGATGCTTATTCATGAAGCGCATAATCTTATTTCTAGCCACTAACTTTGCCATTTTTATTGTCCTGGGGGTGGTGCTGAGCATAGTGATGCCCGTGCTGGGTATTGACGACCAGAGTTACGGTGGCCTTCTGCTGATGTGTGCCGTATTCGGCATGGGTGGCTCATTCATTTCATTGGCCATGTCGAAATGGATTGCCAAACGCAGCGTCGGGGCGGCCGTTATCGAACAGCCGACAAACCAGCAAGAAACTTGGTTGCTAGACACCGTAAAGCGCCAGGCTAATCAGGCCCGCATTGGTATGCCAGAAGTGGCCGTATGGGACTCTCCAGAAATCAATGCCTTTGCCACAGGTATGAATAAGAATAATGCCCTGGTGGCTGTGAGCACCGGGCTTCTTCGAACCATGACAAGAGATGAGGCCGAAGCGGTTCTAGCGCATGAAATCAGCCATGTTGCCAATGGTGACATGGTAACGCTTGCGCTAATACAAGGCGTGGTCAATACCTTTGTCTATTTCTTCGCCCGGATAGCGGCCAGTGCACTGAGCCGCGGCAGTAATAATCAATTCATGTATTTTATGACCGTTATGTTTTTTCAGTTTGTTTTCGGCATTCTCGCCAGCATTATTGTGATGTGGTTCTCTCGCCGTCGCGAATACCGCGCGGACGAGGGAGGCGCTAATCTCGCTGGGGATGAAAAAATGATTGCGGCCCTGCAACGATTAAAGGGCGATAGCCAAGAGAGCCATCTTGATGGTCAACTCGTCGCCTTTGGTATTAGCGGTAAAAGGGCTATGGCTGCACTGTTTTTGAGCCACCCGCCACTTGAAAAACGAATAGCAGCATTACAGGCGCGATAGCCTTAAAAGGGGAGGCATCAAGGTATTAGCAAGTTAACTCTTATGGATCTGGAAATCCGCGTTTCCAGATTTATGCCACTGCCCTACTCCACTCTTCAAACGCACTCATCCTGAGATCCCGATAATGCTCGGCGCGAAAAAAATGTCTACCTAGATTGAACAACTTGGAGAATGCAGCATGGGCAGTCACAAATCGCTGCGCCTGCCTGATCGACTTGAATCGCCTCATACCCCATTCCCCCACCCTTGTCGCCTCATGGGATTGCTCAGCCCGGTTATTCTCATACTGCTCAGTGCTGTGGATTGTTTCTGGGATCAACTCACGATGAGCGGCACCATAGCTTCGCAACTTGTCGGTCACAATTTTCCTTGGCTCGCCGCCATTATTCCGCAACAAGCGTCGAAAGAAACGCTTCGGCTCTATACACAACGATCTTCGTTCTCACCATGATTCCATTATCTGTTCGGTTTGGGAACGACGGGCTTTGGTTATTCTTCAACGTATATGTCGTCTGCAGAGTGCTCGCACTCGGCGTTCAATACCCTGCATTGCAAAAAGCTTCGACTCGGTGATCGCTTCGAAGCGGTAGAACCCGAGCTAGAGCTGACTCAAGAAGCAGATGACGATACTGTTGAATAAAACTAGTAACCGAAGTCAATCACGGATCGCAGCGGCGCATGCTCCTCACTCGACCCACAACATGGGAAACCGTAACTCTGCTCGTAGCTTGAGGCATAACAAGAGTCAAGATCGTAAACGGTCGGGGCACTCATCGATACACCCGGGATCGCCGCTCCCCCAGTAGTCACCACCGAACGCGCACCACGGGCTCCAATTCGATCAGTCGGATACTGATTGACCAGAGGAAAGCGCACGACGGGATCCTCGTCGAAGCAACATGTATAAAGAGGATCATCCTGCTCTATCATCTCTGACATAACGCCTACGGGGAACATTTGCGCGAGGTCCCAGTACGGATTAATGGCGTTGGTGTCTCCAAGAAAAATGACTTGGGCGACATCTCCACACAGAGCGGAAAGTTGTCGGGTAAAGTTTTCAGTACCGAACGGGCCCGTATTGTCGATATTTGAAAGGCAATCTATGGGCAGATTCAAGTCGCAACTTCTTTGGTCTTCAGCCGTCACCGGGTGCGGTAGATTTGCAGTCACCACGCAAAGCTCGTTAGCCGCTTGATCTTGAAAACGACCAATCGCGAACGCTCGAGACCCAATCGAGTGGCCATCGGGAATCGGAGTGGACTGAGGATCCCCCGCACAAGCACAGCAAGGCGTTGACTCTCCCCATACACACGTGGCCGGTGGAGAACTGTCATCCGTAAGCGGGCAAGCATTTCCAGATTCGTCGATGGGAAACGAACCCGTCAAGGTCCACGTATCCACATCGTAAAGAAGGCCAATCACGTCAGCATATGCTTCTGATCCTGAGTGGTCGCAAAAAGCACCCAGTGCCTGGAAGTTTTCCGGCAGGTCGATGCTCTGATTCTCGAGCTGTGAAATCGCAAAGAAATCGGGAGGGCCGTCTGCATCCGAACGCCGCAAAACCTGCTCAACCCAATCGACTGCATTCTCGCGCCCCGCGCCGCTGCAAGCATAATGCGGTTTGTAGTCATAGACCTCGACGTAGCGCGAGCCGCTCCCATCGCTTTCTTGATCGCTAGAACACGCGAAGATAAAGCCCAAAGAAGGGACACTGATGAGAGCAATCACATAACTAAGTTTTTTCATAAGCAAAAGTATACTCAGAATAGCCTACCCTAAGTCTAGGACAAATAAACGGACTGTTGGTAGTAGATTTCCTCACTAACCCTGCTAACTGAACTTTAGAAATTCGCAAAATATCTGCCTATGGGCTGAGAAGTTGTTGGCTAAGGTGATCGTGTAATTCCTATCTGACCGTTCCTAAGCGAGAGCCCGCAGCAGTCCGTGCCATGGGGTTTTCAGTGGCGTCCCTGCTGATGTGGGGTTGTGGGTCCGCTTCTTGCGAAAAAAGGCAATGTACCCTAGGGCACCTTCTCTTGCGGTATAGACCAGAGCCAAGAATATCGATCTGTAACCGCTCTTTGAGCTCTATTCTTAGGCGTTTTATCTTTGGTTCAGTCAACATGTTGGTACACTTTTTGGTACAACTTTAAAATAAACCAGTCTAAACCAACATACGCCAATAATTATTAATCGATATATATCAGCACCTTATAAGCGTCTGATATTGATTTATTCTGATGCAAAAAGTGCTAACTCTGACAATCAATCATAATTTTTATCGCGTCTTGTGGATTTCGGGCCAATTCAAAAGCAGCGCCGATATTCGATAAAGGAAAATGATGTGTCACCATGACTGTCGGATCAATCTGTCCGGACTGCAGCATTGCAATGACTTCATCAAACTCTGTGTCGTAGCCCATTGCCGGAATAATCGAAATCTCTTTTGCCAACAGCATAACAAGATCAACCGTTGCCGCTTCCTTATGCACACCAGTTAGACAGATACGGCTATCTGGACCAGCAGTAGCAACAATTTTTTCGAACACTGAACGCACTCCAGTAGCCTCGAAAAATAAGGTACTGCCAGGCATGGGCATTCCAAAAAAATTTGAAATACCATGCTGTTCGATCACTTTCTCTGTAAGGTCTGGGTCGTCAGCGCGCAGCGCAATGGCACCAAGTGCACACGCCTTTTTCAGCCGCGGCTCCGACAAATCCACAACGACGATAGCCTCAAGGCCACGGTATTTAAGCACCTGCAGCATAGACAGGCCGATGGGACCCGCCCCATAGATAACAGCTTTATCAGCAGCGGTTGCCGCCACTCGATTGGCACCATGCTGCGCGACCGACAATGGCTCTACCAGTGCGCCGTACGCTTGGGGCACGCCTGACGGGATCTTTAGTGTGCTGCCGGGATCAAGGGCAGCATTGCGCACTAACAAATACGGCGAAAATCCACCCTCTGTCCCTCCGTTGCCAATATTGTTACCATTGCTCATGGGTTGAACTACAACTCGATCCCCCGTAACGACGTGTGTCACATTAGCGCCAGCATCACTAACAAGCCCCCATAACTCATGACCTAAAGGCATAGGAATATCGGGCCCCGTCAAGCCGCCCATTGCCAAGTAGCCAAGGTCAGAACCACAGATACCGCATTCCATGACCTGCACGACTACATCATCAGGACCGCAACGTGGAGTAAATGTCTGATCGAGTCGCAAATCGTCGACACCATGAATTTGAGCCAGAGGCATTGTTGACATAATTTTTCACTATCTTTAGGGAGAAAATTTGCTCTACCCAGACCATAGGACTCGACCTGCGTCCGGTCAACCACTGTGGCCGGAATATTGAACCGAAGCCTTGCATTTTTAGTGGGCACTGGTTCACATTGGCAGGCCCTGCCACACTAGCTACTCAGCGATAAGGGCGGCTTACATGTCGATAGAAAGTCCAGATTTGGAAATTGACTGGTTAGTGGCTGGCGCTGGCGCCGCAGGTATGACTGGGGCCATAGCAGCACACCAGTTGGGCGGTTCGGTGGTCGTCGTGGAGAAGGAATCTGTCTATGGTGGAACAACAGCCAAATCTGGCGGTGTTGCCTGGATCCCCAATAACCACCGGCAAGCAGATGTACAAGTCAGCGACAGCACAGCGGAAGCCTATGACTACCTAAAGGGCCTTATCGGCGACAGCGTTAGTGATGCCCGTATCGCAGCCTATGCCGAGCGATCTTCGGAAATGCTGATGTTCATGATGCAACACAGTCACGTGCATTATTCTGCTTTGCCCAATTATATGGACTACTACGAGCACGTGCCGGGGTATAAATCCGGAGGACGCTCAATGGACAATGCGCCCATAAATCTTCGCAAACTCGGGCCCGATGCAAAAACTATTAGGCTGGGTCACTACGACGGGCTAATGCCCTTTAATGTCACTGTGGAGGAAGGCCAGCGCTTGCAAGAAATGAACGCCGGTGCCTATTGGCTCGGTCTGCGACTATTTTTTCGTCTACTGTTGGATATTCCTGCCCGCCTGAAACGTCAGCGGGACAACCGTCTCACGCTAGGGCCTGCACTCGTGGCCCGCTTGCGTTTATCTCTGCAGGATCGAAATATTCCGCTTTGGCTGGATTCCCCTGTGCAAGCACTGATACAACACAATGGACGGGTCATCGGTGCATTGGTGCAACGTGAGGGCAAGACACAGCGCATACATGCGCGGCGCGGTGTGCTTTTGGCAACGGGCGGCTTTTCTCACAATACAGCGATGCGGCAGCAATATCAGCAGGCGCCAATAGGAAAAGACTGGACCGCCGCCGCGCCCGGCGCAACCGGTGACGCCGTCACTATCAGCGAACGGATTGGCGCAGCGCTAGGTTTCATGGACTGCGCGTGGTGGTCTCCCACCTATTCTATCCCGGACGGTCGGGTGCTTGCGCTGATCGCTGGCAAGTCCAACCCGGGCTCTATCATGGTCAATCGTCATGGCAAACGCTTTGCCAATGAGGCGCAACCGTATGAAGATCTCGTTAAGGAGCAGTATGCCAGCGAAGCCAGAGGCGAACAGGCAATACCCTGCTACTTAGTGTTTGACGCCGCCTATCGACAGAAATACGCCGTTGGCCACATCAAACCCGGCAAGGTGGAGCGCGACAACACATTGGATATCAACAACTTTGACAGCGGCCTGATAACGAAAGCCGACAGTTTGGAGGAACTAGCCGACAAACTAGGAATTGATCCTGGCGCACTGGCGAATACTGTGGCCCACTTCAACAAACACGCGCGCAACGGCGAAGATCCTGAATTTGGTCGCGGCTTGACGCTACATGATCGCTATTATGCCGACAAATCGGTCAGCCCAAATCCGTCTCTGGGTCCGCTGGAAACTGCGCCCTACTATGCTCTGCGCTGCGAACCGGGAGACCTAGACACTAAGGGTGGATTGCTCTGCGACGAGCAGGCACGCGTATTGCACCGTAATGGCGCCGTCATTGATGGGCTTTATGCTGCTGGCAATGCCAGCGCCGCAGCCATGGGAGATACCTACCCCGGTGCAGGTGCAACGATTGGTTCCGCCATGACGTTCGCCTATATCGCTGCGCAACACGCTTTCGAGCAGGCCACTGCAGAGGAGTCCCCGCCGCATGAGCAAACCTAAGTATGCTTTTCTAGAGCAGGGACGCTATGCCAGAGGATGGCACCTTGTGCTGTTTTCCTCCGAATTGCAGGTGGGAGAGGTCAAACAGTTGCACTACTTTGGGCAGGACATAGTGGCCTACCGAGGAGAGTCAGGCACCGTGGCAATTCTGGATGCGCACTGTCCACATCTTGGCGCCAACCTTGGAAGCGGCGAGGGCCGCATCAAAGGCGACAATATCACCTGCCCTTTCCACGGTTGGACGTTTAACTCGGTGGGGCAGTGTGTAGAGATTCCTTACGCCACATCGATTCCCGAGAGAGCCGTCAATGCATTAAAAGGCTGGCCAGTTGTGGAGAAAAATGGCTTTATTGCCCTGTGGTATGCGACCGACGGCGAGGAGCCAGAGCCTTATTTACCCGACATCCCTGAGTGGGACCAGAAAGACTCTAGGACCTGGGCGTTTTATCGCTCACGAATTCGCGCTAAACCCTGCGATATTATCGAGAATATCGTGGATATCGCACATTTTCCCCATGTGCACGGGGGCCAAGTTCAGTCGTGGGAAAATCACTTTAGCGAGCGCAGTGTCACGCAGTTATCGACAGTGAAACGGGACCCCGATGCAAACATGATTATTCCCCCCGGTGTCGTGCTCGATCTCGAGGAAGCCCGTAAAGAAGCAGGTGAAGAAGCCGATGCGTGGGGAAATGCTACTTACCATGGCCCATCGATCATGTATTACCAAACAGAGTCAGTAAGCCCGCAGATAAGTTTTAAGAGTTGGTGGGTCAACAGTCACACTGTCGTTAACGATAATGAAGTGGACCTTTGCTCGGCTGTGATGGTCAGCAGCCTCACAGACGAACCGCTACCCGCCGAATTCGCAGGCCTGTATTCTCAAATGGCGCACATTGCCTTCAGCCAAGATGTAGAAATTTGGAAAGACAAGATATACCGAGAAGACCCTTTACTGTGCGACGGAGACGGTCCAATTAATAAGCTACGCCGCTGGTATGAGCAGTTTTACTTGCCTTACACAAAAACAGAGCAATAAAAAACCCGCACTGTCACCAGGGCGGGCTTCAAACGCTGCGAGATTACACTGCGACGATGTTCTCCGCCTGAGGACCTTTCTGGCCTTGAGTAACAGTGAACTCAACTTTTTGGCCTTCGGCCAGTGTCTTAAAGCCTGACCCTGAGATAGCACTAAAATGTGCAAAAACGTCCGGCCCAGATTCTTGCTCGATAAAGCCAAAGCCTTTCGTTTCATTGAACCACTTAACGGTTCCTGTAACAGTCGACATACATACTTCCTATATTTTCAAAGATAATTGATGCCTTTCGGCGAAAGGCAGATTGTGCTTGAAGTGCTATTGCAATGACTTATAAAAGCAAGGCGAGGTACTGACTGCGAAATGGTATGCGTAATAACTTTTTACTCACAAGCGGGCAAAAGTGTACAGCACTGACGTTAGGAGTCAATGAGAACCTGAGGGACTGCGCGGAGTTTCGCTGCCAAGGTAACGCCTACCGCCACGTTCACGGCTGCCATATAGTGCTAGGATACGGCGGTTTTATTGCCCAGTTTGATATGCCTGTTGACCGCCATGGTAGGCTGTCCGCTAATGCCTGTCTGAATGACATCAATCTTGTTGCCAGACTTCAAAAATTCTTTGGTTTGATCTTCAATAGACTTCGAGGTTTCCACTGCCGCCGGTTGCTTTCTTTTGGCGGGCGCTCTCGTGGGCTTGCGTACCATGGTTACGACCTTTTGTATGGGAAAGCCGATCAGTATACACCATAATCCCCCTCAATTGTTGGTGAAACAGTCTAAATCACCGATGGGGCCGCCAAACTATTGATCTTGATACCGAGGTTTCCGTTTTTCAAAGAAAGCCAATCCTGCCTCCAACGCGTCGTCTGTAAGCGCCAGCAGTGACTGGTGCCGATCTTCAACCGCCATAGCGGCCTCTAAACTTGACGCATCCACACTGAAGTTAAGGGCGTCTTTGGTCAGGCGCAAACCCATAGGCGATGTCAGCAGCATATCGTCGATAAAACTCTGCGCTGCGTCTTCTAATGCATCATCGGCAACGATCTCAGACACAAGGCCTACCGCGAGCGCCCTAGTAGCATGAATAAAACGCCCGGTCATCAGTAGTTCTGAAGCTAATGAGGTACCCACGAGTCTAGGCAGAAAATAACTACTCCCCATATCACAACCTGTCAATCCGATTTTGATGTAGGCAGCATTTAACTTGGCTGTTTCCCCGGCGATACGGATATCCGAGGCCAATGCTAGACTGAAGCCGCCGCCGCAGGCTGCGCCTTGCACTAGACAGATAATCGGTTGGGGGCATTTACGCATCGCCAAATAGATGCGACTGATCCGACGCTGTACCGCCCAAACGTTGCGCAGATTACGCTGTTGAGAACCAAATGCGGCTGAGGCAAGGTCAAGCCCCACACAAAAGTGCCGACCATTTGCCTTCAACACTACGATGCGAACACCTTCACGTTCACGCAAGCCCTCAAAGTACCCGAGCAACGCTTCGACCATCTCCGCATTGAGCGCATTACCTGACTCAGAACGATTGAGAGTCACCCACTCCACCGAGCCACGGGTCTCAATCAATAACATTTGTGCCTTGACCAATGAATACCTCCTCTGCACTCCAATAGGCTGAGCCTGTCGGGCGTTAACATTGTCCCTACAAACACCGCATCACAACTAAACAACTCCATCAGTTAGTTGTATTAAGAAAAATCATCCCGTATGTTCGCCTTGATGTCCACAAAAGCTGCACAGGAAAGAGTCTCTTGAATACCTACCGCGAGGGGTGGAAAACACTCATAGATCAGTTACAACAGCGCACCGCCTGGGCCGAATCGATGGGCGGGACTGTCAAAGTCAAAAAACAGCATGAGAAAGGTCGACTGACTGTGCGAGAGCGCATAACAGGCCTTTGTGATAATGCCAGCTTCAATGAGTATGGCGCGCTCGCTGGTGGCAATCATCCAGGCGGGCAGGAAAAACTGGCCGGAGATGGCCTCGTAGGCGGCACGGGCCGTATAGATGGCCGCAGCTTCGTGGTCATCGCCGAGGACTTTACTGTTAAAGGCGGCTCCATCGGACACCCTAACGCCGCCAAACGGTCTCGCCTGGTCAGACTAGCACTGGAACAGAAAATTCCACTCGTGCTGATGCTGGATGGTGCCGGCGAACGCCTAGGTAACCAAGGAGAGCGCTACCCCAACAGCCCGAGTGATCTACAACTCGCTGCCGACCTAAAGGGGATGGTACCGGTGGTGGCGCTGATACTTGGCACCTCTGCGGGACACGGCGCACTGACAGGAATATTCGCCGATCTCATTATCATGGCAGCAGGCTCAGCCTTATTTTCGGCTGGCCCGCCTTTAGTGAAAGCGGCCCTGGGGGTCGACGCAACGCCTGAGGAGATTGGCGGTGCCCTCATGCATACACGCATTAGCGGCGTGGCGCACAATCTGGGCAAAACGGAGCAGGATTGTCTCGCTATGGCGCGCTACTTTCTATCACTATTGCCGACGCGAGCTGGAGAACTTCTTCCCGAGTGCCGCGACCATCCGATAGCCGCCAGACGCACAGTTGACTCCTTAATGGATATTATTCCACCACAGGTAGACAAAACCTATGATATGCATCAGGTATTACATGAGCTGGTAGACAGTCAGACCTTGTTTGAGCTGCAACCTGATTACGGAGACAGTATCATTACTGCCATGGCGCGGATCGGTGGTACCCCCTGTATGCTCATTGCCAACCAGCCTGATATTCAGGCCGGTGCCATCACACGGCAATGCGCGGAGAAAGCCAGCCACTTCATCGGTGTAGCAGACAGCTTCGGCCTACCGCTCATTAACCTACTAGACAATCCAGGCGTGATGCCCGGGCCTGCTGCAGAAAAATCAGGGGTCTTAAAAGCCGCGGGTCTAATGTTTCAAGCACAGCGTCGCTATCGCGGCAAAAAGATCGTAGTAACACTGCGCAAAGCATTCGGGTTTGGGAGTTCGGTGATGGGCATGAACCCGTGGGACAAGCAAATCATTAGTCTTGCCCTACCCTGCGTCAATTTGGGTGGACTACCCGCTATCGGAGGTGCCGAGGCTGCCCGCGCTTCTAAGCAGGATGCAGAGCACCTGAAAGATATGCAGTCAGGTGCCTGGATTCCAGCTGACGCAATGGCTTTCGACAAAGTAATAGCCCCTTGCGATCTGCGCAACGAGCTAATCGAAGTACTGCACCTGTAGCGCAGCCACTTGTCCCGTTTTGACGTGCTTAACCAGCACCTTTTTTTGACGAGGCTAGTGACACGACATGCGATTCATGCCACCATCTGCGCTCTAATAGTCGAACAAACCGGAATTTATGTGACCATAAAACAATCCACGCAAGCGCGTATTTTTAGCTTGTGCGCTGCCCTGTTTGCTTCACTCACGTCTGCCTCGGTCGTCACTGTAGAGAATTATGGCTACCCCATTACTGATCGTTTTGCCGCTACTGTCGTAGGCACTCCGGTAGAATTTCAACCCCAGTTACCGGAAAGCATCCCCTTCAAAGGAAAGAGCATTACGATATTTCCTGAGCGAGTTACCCCAGATGTGTTTTTTTACGGCAGTGAATTACTGTACTCAGTCGCCTTGCAGGATGGTAGTGCTCCACTGATTTTCATCATCGCTGGGACAGGCAGCTCACACAATGGCACAACAAATAAAAATATGGCCAAAGCGTTCTACCAAGACGGCTTTCATGTCATCTCTATTTCCTCACCTACTTACAATAATTTTGTCATTGCAGCCTCTAAAACAGGCGTGGTCGGCCATGCCGAGAGGGATGCTGAGGACATTTATCGCGTGTTTGAAATGATCTGGGCCGAGCTCAAGGAAGACATTCAAGTAAAATCCTTCAACGTGGTAGGACCCAGTCTGGGTGGTTTCAATGCCGCCTACGTGTCTAAGCTTGACGAAGAGCGGAAAGTCTTCAATTTTGAGCGCGTGCTCCTTATTAATCCACCGGTATCTCTTTACAACTCTATCTCTCTCTTGGACCGCATGACACAAGACATACCAGGCGGAGTAGACAATTTCGATCGATTCGCCAATAAACTTCTGCATGCCTATGCAACCACCTACAAGCAACCAGTCGGCAGTGGCGGTGACAACTTTCTTTATCAAGTCTATAAAGAGTTGGACTTAAAAGATGAACAACTGGCTGCGCTTATTGGAACGTCCTTTCGTCTCGCGTCGTCGACACTGGCATTTACGGCTGATGTCATGGCAGATTATGGCTATATCAAACCCAAAGGGTTACCCCTAAATCGTTATAGTAATCTCCAAATCTATAACGATGTTGCGGTACGATTAGGCTTTACCGATTACTACTTTCAGTTTTTTTATCCCTTTTATAAAGCAGATTATCCCGGCATAACACAAGACGATTTTATTGCCGCCATCAGTTTGACAAGCATTGAGGAATACTTGCGTAATACTGAGAAAATCACAGTGATGCACAATGCCGACGACGTCATTCTCGAGCCCGGGGAAATTAATTTCTTCAGCGAAGTATTTGGCGACAGAGCGACGATATATCCCTACGGAGGCCACATCGGCAATATCAACTACCTCGACAATGTTGCCCTCATGGTCGCCACTTTTAATGACGAGGGGACCAAGCAATGAAACAACCTTTGCTGCGTTTCTTTGTGTTAAGTGTGCTCATATCTGTTGGTGCGTGCAGCAGCGGCCCTCAATTAAAGCCGCAGTCCGCGGATTATCCCGAACCCGTATTCACACCAAAGCAGATTCTACCTCCTGATCATGCCAACCTGACGGAAGTTTATGACCCTTGGGAGAACATGAATAAACATATCTATAATTTCAACTATGAATTTGATAATGCAGTCTACCTGCCGGTCGTTCGAGGTTACAAAGCCATCGTTCCGTCCTTCGCGCGAACAGGGTTCTCTAATTTCTTTCGGAATCTAGTAGACGTAACCTCGATATTTAATTCCATTTTGCAACTGGCGCCTACGAAAACCATACAAAATACGGGTCGCGTATTGATCAATAGCACGCTTGGTATATTCGGACTAATAGATGTTGCGTCCAAAATGGACATTCCCCGCCCGGTCGAAGATTTTGGACAAACTCTGGGCCACTGGGGAGTGGGTCAGGGTCCATACTTAGTGCTACCTTTTTTAGGCCCCTCGAATCTGCGCGACACAGCAGGATTAGTGCCTGATTTTTATGTCGCAGGTGCAGCCTCTGACGCGGTATTTCCGCGTGAAGTGACACTAGGCGCATTCGTTCTCTACCCTATTAATGCCCGGGCCAATAACCCATTCCGTTATTATCAAAATGGGTCTGCATTTGAATACGAAATGGTACGCTGGCTTTATTCTACGAAGCGCAAGCTGGACATAACCGAATAATGAGGAGCAACGTGACTCGGCATCTACTTTCGATCTTTTTCCTCTGCGCTATGACAGTCTCTAGCGTGACGCAATCTGCTGACCCCATAAGAATAGGTACAACCCAGTCATTAACCGGCCAGTACAGTGAATTCGGCGTAGAACAACTGCGGGGCTTACAAATGTGGGCAACAGACGTCAACGTGCGGGGAGCGCTGCTCGGTCGACCCGTTGAAATAGTCTACTATGATGACGCCTCGACAGGGGCTGGCACCGTCGCGGGTTTCACCAAGTTGCTGAAGCAGGATGATGTGGACTTTTTGGTAGGCCCCTACTCGTCATCACTGACGCTTGAAGCAAGTCTGGTAGCAGAAGCCTTCAATACGCCGATGATATCCGCCGCGGCTTCATCGGAAAAGATATGGAACCGGGGACTGAAGAATATTTTTGGCGCAGACACCCCCGCTAATGATTATATGCAAGGCCTTCAAATCGCCGTCGATGCCGGTGCACAAACTATTGCCCTGATATATGCGCGCACAGAGTTTGGTGAAGAAGTCGCTGCCAGTGTTCGCGATAATGCGGCAGCAACTATTGTTCTGGATGAGGGCTATCCGCCTGAACAGAGAGAGTTTAGAGGGCTGGCTAAGCGCCTCAGTGAAGCCAATGCAGATGTGATCATAGGTATCTCTTATTTTGAGGACTCAGTCGAGGTCGTGCGCGCATTGAAAATCGAGGGTGTCAAACCCAAAATGCTTGGCTTTACGGCAGGACCGGGTTTGCGCAAATTTAAAGAACAATTAGGACCGGATGCGGAAGGCGTTGTAGGGGTCGTACAATGGCTGCGCAGCTCGAAAAAACCGGGAGCACAAGACTTTGCGTACCGCTTCAGCAAGCGCTACGGCTACAATCCCGGGGTTTATGCGGTTATTGGGTACAGCGCAGGGGAAATACTTGAAGCTGCCGTGCGCCTAGCAAATACTGTCGACCACGATGCCGTGCGGGAGCAACTCAACACCATGTATTTCCGTGCATTAATTGGCCCCTATGATGTAGACGATACCGGGCGACAGATCGGCAGGACTAATTATGTATTGCAGTGGCAGGACGATCGACGCCGCTTGATCGCGCCTGAGAATGCCTCAGACGCAGACCTAATCTACCCTTTACAGTGATAGTCGATAGCATCGCCCGATTGCAATAGAAGCTGCGGGGACTGCTCCGCTGTCGTATTCATTGGGAGGACGCTGCTTTACTTTTGCTGTAGCCTACGGGGTTTATTTTTTTGAGTCCAAGTTTATGCGCACTGACGTGACCTCATCCGCCGACCTATCAATAGAAATTCCTAGCGATTCAGCGGAAACCCCACCATGGTTCAAGCAAGCACTTGCGGTCCCGCGCAAAGAGGGCTGGCTAGATTCTGCGGGCTGTTCCATACATTATTTTAGCTGGGGAGACCCTGCCAATCCTGGCGTCTTGCTCCTTCATGGCTTTCTGGCGCATGCACGATGTTTCGCCTTTATCGGGCCACTTCTAGCCAAAAACTATTACGTGGTCGCCTACGACTTTTCCGGCATGGGAGACTCGGGCGCTCGTGAGGAATACCCTGATGAGATTCGCCTGCTCGAGCTGATGGATGTTGCTAAAAAAACCGGGCTACTGGATGCCGCTCATAAACCGACCATCGTCGCTCATTCGTATGGTGGCAGCGTCGGGTTGACCGCTATGGAGCATTGTCACGAGCAATTCTCACGCCTCGTTATCTGCGATTTAATGACGCTGCGCCCAGATCGGCTCAAAGCCCACGCAAAAGAGAGCCGGCCGCAGGGATCTGAAGAACCACGCCGACCCAATCGAATTTACCCAGACTATGAAAACGCTAAGGCGCGATTCGTCTTATCACCACCGCAGAAAGTCAACGAAGCGTATTTATTTGACTACATGGCCTTTCATTCTCTAAAAGAAGTGACGGGCGGTTGGTCTTGGAAATTTCATCCCAGTGTATTTGAGCGCGGTACCGATTTGCATGAGCAGTTACTGATGCAAGGCAAACGGATCGCCAATGCGCCCGGCCAGATAGCGATCGTTTATGGAGAACAGAGCGTTTTATTCGATGCTGATTCTGCCGATTATGTGCGCGAGTGCGGTGGTGCGCATATACCCATGATCGGGATTCCAGACGCAAGACACCACTTAATGCTAGATCAGCCCATTGCTTTTGTGTCTGTGCTAACGGCTATCCTAGCGCTGTAAGATTTCTCAAACGCTCACAGTTCAGAACAACTCGCATTGGCTACCCCCGGCGGCCTCCAGCCATCGCCGCCAACATCAATATAAAGCGGATTGATAAAGGCGAATGCTGGGATGCCCGACTCTCCCAGATTGCCGTCTGTCAGGTCTGCCAATGTGCGATTGCTATCTCGGTTGAGACTGCCAGGGTAAACCGGCCAAAGCGAAGGAGAAATTCCGTCGGTACCGCCGGCCGTCACCACAATCCAAGTATCCACAGTAATCGCTTCGAGCATTAAGGTCGCCGTAACATCGATGCGCGATCCACCCGCAACGGCGTCGTTAATCACCACCTCAATCTCGTCCCAATCTGCGTCACCGGCACTGATCTGTGCGTTGGCGCATATCCGATAGCGGGCAGGCTCATCGGCATCAGTAGTACGCGCAGGTTGGTTATTAATATAGAACTTTATCGTATCCACCGGCGCCCATTTCGGTGTGCTAATCGTAGCCGTCAGCAACACATCACTGCCGACATCAGCCGGCATAGTGACCTCATCGTCGATAAGCAGCCCCGCATGCTGCATAACACCGTTGAACTGTCCGTCCGCTTGCAGCAATAGACGCGGTCCGTTTGTACCAATCGCCTTACCCGCCAGCATATTCAACGCGAGGCGTTCAGGGTCTGCCGCAACTTCCGATGGACTAGTGGTCTCATTGGCAATCAATGTACGTGCTGCATTATGGGTGAATCTGAAGTTGTGCGTGTCAGAGTTCGCGACACCAATGCGCACAATATTCTGATTGATAAGGTTGAACCAGTCCCCCGCGTTTTGACCGATGAACTCGCCCTCTATCCCGCCTCGGGTGTTGGTGCCAATCCATACTTCCAGCGCATCAAATCCGTCGTCAAAAGCGTTACCAATCGATGGATCTAGCCGTTTTTCCGCCAAATTTGAACTGGACTCTGGCGGCGTCTTACCGGTGTCAATAGCCAGACCTGCGCCACCAAAGTAACTCGCAATATGGTTAATCTGCACCACATTATCGTTGGGGTCATCGTGCAATCCGGAAATAATGTCAGCAGGCGACCGATTGTAATATCCGTAACCTGGGAAATCCTCGCCCGCAGGCGCGGCGCCGGCCCAGTCGAAGGCGCCACCACTGATACTGTTCGAATCAAGCGTCATTGGCCAACCATTGAAATGTCCATAATCGAAGGTCGTGGTCTCACTAGCGAGGGCGACGCCAACCAGATCTTCTACACCCATAGCCTGCAAGGTCGGTCTAAAGTCTGAGCGGAAACCATGGTCTGACGGTGTAAAAAACTCTATCCCCTCTGCCAACATGACCGTTACACGCTCGTCTTGGCGAACCTCAGAGTCGGGGCTGTTGATTGAGTGCACATGGAAATCGCTGTGCACAAACCCACTGTCATCAATTACTTTCACAATCTCCGCCTGAACCGTCGTGACCTGTCCCGCCGTGATGGTAATATCCTCTGTGTATGCGGAATAGCTAATCCCACGCGATACCACCAGCTGATAATCGCCAGGCTCGACTGTTATCCGCTCACTGGCTCCTTCACGATCAATAAAGGCGACCTGCGCAATACCATAAGGCAATCTATCAGCCTTGTAATCACTAAATACGCCGGCCTCCTGCCCACCAATAAGGGTCGCCACAACGTTTGTGGAAGGTGGGCTGGGGTCAAACCCGATCAGTTGCAACTTGGCGGGCCCCGGCCCAGTCTCGTCAATAACCGTGACATCGAGAAAGCCCGACGGCGGCATGTCAAAATCGCGAGTCACCGCTGCGTCTGCCTCAACGACCAATGCTAAAGAAGCGTCATCGGGAAAGCGGTAGCCTTCCATATTTGCCCTGATCTGGTAGTCACCGGGAGGAACTCTGAGTTTGTACTCGCCAGCGGCATCCGTCCTACTGTGGTTAACGATAAACAAGGCCGGCGGATTCGCGTCTGCATCTAGCACCTGATACACAACTATTTGAGCGTTCTGCAGCGGCTCTCCCGCGCTCCTCACCGTGCCGCTGACCGCAACCGTCTCGATACCAAAGATGTCATTGCGAATATCTGCAATGCTAGCAATGGTACCGTCACCGACGGCAAAATATCGTCGCAATAATAACGCGCCATCTGCCGGGATCGTGTAATTCGCCGGCTCGAGACCAACGAGAAGTTCCGCTGCCGAGCTACCGTACACGACAATATTGACACCGACTTGTGAAAAACTAGACGAAGCTTGTTCACTGTGAATCAGCCCATAAGACACGCCTTGTGCCTCGTCTACGCCGCCATAGGCAACGAAATTACACTGGTCGCAGACGCCTTCTTCGCTGATCCCACAGGCCACGTAGGTGTCTACTGGGCAAGATGACGTCAGTGTAGGCTCGCCGAACCCTGCATAGACTTGAAAAAACTCAACTTGGCCGGAGCCATTAAGATACTCGGTCATAAAGACGTCAAACGTCTCCGAACTCAAATTTTTAAATGTGCTGTCGAGTACAACATATTTGTCGCCCGCTGCAAGGCTGTAACAGGTTTCAATTTCGACGGACAAATCTTTGTCATCTGCAGCGGTTGGCAGGGTCACACCAAAACTACTCACCGCCGAGCTGGGATTCGCCAGTTCTAACAAGTCATCGGGCCCCGTAGCACAGATTACGGCGGGGGCTCCATCGCTGCCATCGTTGTGTATCCGGATATCCGTGTAGTTTGGCGTGTTCTCGATATTCAGACCGACCACAAATTCCTCTAAGTGATCGGGCAGCATGCCTCCGGCTGCGTCTTTGCGACTAACATCAATGATATTACCGCCAAAGGTACCGATGCTAAGCCATTGCCGGCCCGCTTTTTGAATAATTACCCGCAGATGTTCATTCTCGAGCACGAAATCACCCGGAACACCGCGTGCGAGTGGTCCTGAGAGTAAGTCTGCCTGGGTTGCCACACGAGCCGAAGACTTCGGTGTCGTGTTTTCTGAGCTCTGCTCGTCGTCACTATCGCTGCAGGCAGACAACATGGCTAGCAGTGCTATCAGACTGCACACCCGTAAAAAGTATAGGAGTCGATTGATGCGCATTGCCATAACTCTAAATTATGTAACGGGAAGTATCACAGTTAACAGAAAGCGGCGTCAATTGCTATCCTTTATTGGGTCTAGGCAGACTAGCAACAGTGGCAATCCGCGACTGCAGTGCCGTCTCTTTATGACTGCCACGTGCTCGAAGGCGCACTTCGCCTGCTTTAATGCGCAGCAACTGCAGGCAAGATCAGGCGACAACAACACGCTAACGTGGCAACATAGGGAACATCAAACAGGTAGATTTACCTGCACTCTAATCGTCTAAAAAGACAATAAACTGGAAGTCAGATAGGTCTATTTATGACTCGTGAAATACATTACCGTGCTTGTCATTTATGCGAAGCCATTTGTGGGCTTGCAATTGAAACCGACGGTGCGGACATTGTCTCCATCAAGGGCGATAAGGCCGACCCGCTGAGCCGCGGCCACATCTGTCCCAAGGCAGTAGCCCTGAGGGATTTACATACAGACCCGGATCGCCTGCGCACGCCGGTAAAACGAGTGCGCAATCATGGCAACGAGGATAACTGGGAGGACATCAGCTGGGACGAGGCACTGGACACCACCGCCAAGCGTCTGGCGCGCATTATTACCGAGCGCGGGAAAAACGCCGTGGGCATTTATATGGGCAATCCTTCGGTGCACAACTACGGCATGATGACCCACCAAAACAACCTATTCCAACATATCCGCAGCAACAACCGTTTTTCTGCGACCAGCGTGGATCAACTGCCCCACCACCTTACCTCGCTGTGGCTCTACGGGCACAAACTGCTAATCCCTATACCGGACGTGGATAATACCGAATACTTACTCATGCTTGGCGCAAATCCGCTAGCCTCTAACGGCAGCATCTGGACGGTGCCGGATGTAAAACAACGCCTGAAAAACCTGACCGCGCGTGGCGGCAAGCTGGTGCTTATCGACCCGCGAAAGACAGAGACCGCAACCATCGCCAGTGAGCACCATTTCATCCGCCCCGGTACTGATGCGCTTTTTCTGCTGGCACTGCTCAAGACCCTATTCGATGAAGATCTCGTCAACCCAGGCACTCTGTCCGCTTTCACCACCGGGCTGGATGAAGTGGCAACCGCAATCGAGGCGTTTACACCAGAACTTGCCGCCGCCAATACCGGTATCACGGCAGACGTGATGCGACGGATAGCAAGAGAATTTGCCGCCGCCGACCACGCTGTATGCTATGGCCGCATGGGCGTCTCCACACAAGCCTACGGCGCGCTGTGCCAGTGGGTGATTCAACTGATTAATATCGCCACCGGAAACCTAGACAAACCCGGCGGTAGCCTGTTTGCCACGCCAGCAGTGGACACTGTTAAGACTAGCAGTCCTGGAGGCCATGGCCGCCATCAAAGCCGCGTGCGCAATCTGCCTGAGTTTGATCGGGAACTCCCTGCCGCCTGCCTGGCAGAGGAAATTAATACACCAGGTGAAGATCAAATTCGGGCACTGTTTACGGGAGCAGGTAATCCCGTGCTGTCAACGCCCAACGGTCGGCAACTGGATAGCGCACTAGAAGACCTGGAATTTATGGTGTCACTAGACCCTTACATCAATGAAACCACGCGGCATGCGGATATCATCTTGCCACCCACCTCCGCTCTGGAGCACGATCATTACGACATCACTTTCCATCTGTTTGCCGTGCGCAATACCGCCCGTTATAACGAGGCCGTGTTCGATAAATCTGAAGACAGCCTTCACGACTGGGAGATTTTTAATCAGTTGGGTAATCGGCTGGCCAAACTATTAGGCAAAGCGGAACAGCCTGCGATAGCACCCCATGAAATAATCGATCTAGGTCTGCAAACGGGGCCACACAGCGCCAAAGGTTTGTCGCTGGAAAAACTGCGCCAGAATCCTTCCGGTATCGATCTAGGTCCACTGCAGTCACAACTGCCCGAACGCTTGGCAACACAGGGAAAAACGATCCGCTGCGACACACCTGAAGCCATCGCCGACCTAAACCGACTGTTCGACGAGTTTCAGCAACCGGATACCGGCGAGTTGCGACTGATCGGCCGTCGCCATGTGCGCTCCAATAACTCTTGGATGCACAACTACCACCGTCTGGTAAAAGGTCGTGAACGCTGCACGCTGATGATGCATCCGAGCGATATGGCACATCAGGGTATTACCGCCGGCGGTCGCGTGACGCTCGCATCAAGGGTGGGGTCGATCGACGTGACGGTGGAGGCCAGCGAAGACGTGATGCCCGGGGTGGTCAGCCTACCCCATGGCTTTGGCCACGATCGACCAGGTATTCGAATGCAGACCGCCAACGCTCACGCCGGCGTCAGCTGCAATGACGTCACCGATGACCAGTACTTAGACGTGCTGTCGGGTAACGCTGCGGTCAATGGCGTACCGGTCACCGTGCTCCCACAGCACTGACAATAGTCGTTTCGTCTGCGTTAGGAAGGTTTTCAGGAAACGCGCGGGCGTCGCAGAGCGGCTGCTGAGCAGGTGTGGCATATCGGTGTTACGCCATCGGTAATAACCCAAACTACTAAAGACAACAGGAGAAAAAATGGCAAACTTACCGCGTCAAAGAGTGGCAATGACTCTACCCGGACCCACCGCCAACGTGGCGGACTCCATCGCCATGGCCAAGCGTCTAGAGCAACTCGGTTGGGATGATATATGGCTGGCGGATGCGGGCGGACTGGATGCATTAACTTTGGCACCCATGCTACTGGCAGCCACAGAAAATATGCGCATAGGTACCGCGGTTGTGCCGGTATTTACACGCACACCGGCTGTCCTGGCGAGCACATTTGCGGTCATCAGTCAGGCCTATCCTGGGCGGTTTATTCCCGGTCTAGGGACGTCCAGCCACGCCATTATTAACAATTGGCATGGCTTAACTATGGAAAAACCACTGACGCGAATCCAAGAAACCATGACCCTCTTACGCGCCATGATGGCCGGAGAGAAAACCAGTTTCGAAGGCGAGACACTGCGCAGCAAAGGCTATCGTCAAGCGCCAACCAGCAACCAACTGATTTATCTTGCAGGGCTGCGGCCCAAAATGCTGGAAACTGCCGCTGAAATCTCCGACGGGGTTATTTTGAACCTATTTCCTCGCTCGGCGCTCCCCAAAATAATGGAACACATCGCCATCGGCGCTGAACGCGCGGGCAAAGATCCTGCCTCCGTTGAAGTGGTATGTCGCCATATGATGTGTGTCACAGGTGATAGAGGCCTAGGCCGAGCGGCATTTCGCGCGGCCTTCGGGCCCTACTATGCTACTCCCGTGTATAACAAATTTCTCGCTTGGGCGGGCTATGAAGATGCCGCTAAAGAAATAGCAGAAGGCTTTAAAGCTAGAGATAGAGACCGCACTGCGGCCGCCATGACCGATGAACTGGTCGATCAAATTGCGCTCATCGGCGATGCCGCCGAGTGTCAGGACCTTGTTCGTGAATACGCTGCAGGTGGTATTCATACCCATGTTATGAGCCCAATGATTCCCGACCCACAGATGATAGAAGATACTGTGATGGCCTTTAGCGCAGAACACTTCAATTTTTAAGTTGCGGAGAAAGCACGCAAGGGGGTCGCTGAGCGCCCTACTCCGCTTGAATTGCCTTAGCCACTACAGTGCGGCGAACAGCTCACTATTCCCTGCCCCGACGCACTATCGGAAAAGCTTACGCGATGCAGGCCGCTTTGCTGCCCTCGGCACTCACTGTAACAGAATAATCCGATAACACCTGCACCTAGGACACCGTTTACACAGTGCTCTAGGCAGGCTTTCCATTAACCCGTTACTGAACTGTAATCCAGACACTGTGCTCAACGCCTATCGCATGATGGTCCGGTGCGCGCAGACTGACCCTTAACTCGTAGGTTCCCGGAGAGACGTCCATTGGCAGGCGAAACTCAACCGTTGGAGACCATGCGGTCACGTGATCGGCGCCATCGTCATCGGTATCAAAATACACGTGGTAGTGCCCCGCATTAACCCCTGCGTGGTCGCCGCCTGAATCGCCGTGCCCTGAGTCATGATCCATCATACCGTCGTCCATGCCACCATCCATGCCGCCATGGCCATGGTCTTCCGGAGGCTCTAACGCAAAGTGTGTAAACGTGAATTGCAAATCCACTACATCGCCAGCATTAAAAACCTTCTCTGGCGCCGTCATAATAACCTCGGCTTGACGGTGCATATACGCATTCATTTGCATGTCATGGTTAGGCAACTTAGAGCCGATCAAGATAAACATCTCATCATCACTGGAAAATGCACCGCTGATCGCGCAGGCATCGCATGCACCAGATCCGGGGCTCGCGTTACAGCTGGCGTCGTCGTTGGGGCCATTACAACTGGCTCCGATATCGCCTGCTACGCAAGCGGTTGGCCTGCAGGGACGCGCGTTCACCGGCCTTCTGGAGAGGCGCACCACTGTCTCTGTATTAAGCGAACCATCTGCATTCACACCGTTATTGTAGGTGGCGCAATGCTTGAGTGTGCGCGCTTTAGGGTCGGGACTATTAAAAACTAATGCCGGGTCAAACGTCTTATACAGAGGTTCATCGTAGGTGAAGGTTTCATACAGTAGCTCACCCTCAAGCTCCATAAAGAAGCGCTCGCCACGTTTGTGTGTATGGGACGTAATCGCGAGCAGGCCATCGCCTTGGTCAAAGACATAGTCACTACACAATGTTCTCTTTTCAAAGGGAGGAACACCTGTGGCAATGAAGATATCGCTGACGTCATTGATAGCTTTTGCCGCAAACCGTCGATCCGTTGCAAAGTTTATATTGCGCCACACTCTCAATATACCGTCCTTGGTTGTGAGGTTAAATCCATGCGAGTTCCAGTAATACACACCCAACGCGGGATACTCACTGTAGAAGCCCTCCCGGTCAATGCCAGCACCAAGTCCTAAGGTGCCTTGACCGCCGGCTACCCCTTCAGGACCATAACCCCGACAGGCAATACTATCTTGCATTTCAGCATGACACTGACCCGGTGAGGGCCCTCCAGCGCCGCATGATGTGAGATCACGCGGGTCACAAGAATCACCGTGTTGCTCACCGCCGCCGCAGGTCCATTCCCCAAAGCTAGGGTCATCTAATGCTTCGATACCCACCGGCGCTTTGTAAATGAGATTGTGATGCGTAAACGCATCCTCACGTGTTTTTCCACCAGCGGTATAGAATGTCTTGCCGTCCTCACTGAGAAATTCCTCGGGAATCTGAGGCCGGAAATCCTTATAAACGGCGAAGCAGACCTCGCGTTCGGATTCTGCTGGCACAAGCTGCGGCGGCATTACAAATTGAATACCCTTGTCAGGCGCTGGGGCGGGCAGAGGCACCGTGTTCACGGCTTCAGCCTCCGGCAAGCAGACGCCTAGCAATCGTTCAATTTCGTCTTCACCGCGCCCCAATGTGTCGCCTACCGACCCAAATTCTGGCGCGCCTGCTTCAATCCAAAGCCTATGCGCCTCCAATTGGCCAGCGGTAATCGCAGCACCTGCACTCGGCATCGGTGCACCAGCAATGTCATAGCTACCCGGAAATGTTTTTGCCGCCAGTTTCTTATAAAGGTAGCTACTGTCCGGGTTTCGCGGATCTACGAGCAGCTCAGAAGATCCCTGAGCCTGCACATCTACTAAATTTGCCCACGCGACGTCAGGGCTTAAATCCAGCCCGCCTGCTGGGTCGGTGCCCGCGTGGCAAAGCGAGTTAGCACAGCCGCCCTGTGCATACACTGTCGCCTGAATCGCATCAAATGTACTGTCGAAGGACACACACTCAGTCAAATCAGCATCACTGGAAACCACTGCGATAACGTCATAAACCGAGTACGTGTTGTTACCGTGATTACTCACTTGAAATTCGATAGAATCTCCGCGAGAGATCGCAAAGGGCAACACAATCTTCGGCTTGAGGATGGCACTGTCGCTAGGTATCGCGATAGTGGTTTCCCAAACGGGCGAGCCACCGATCGCCAACCCCAAATGTGCCTCCGATGGTGCGTTGTAATCGAGCGCGCTGTGGCTGAGCGCAAGCTCAATTTCTGTACCCGCAGCTAACTCTAGCAGGCTGTTTTGTGACACCGACAGATAATTACAAAACTCTGTTCGCACTTCCAGCTCATCGCCTTCTACCAGCCAACCCTCGCCTTCTTTACAGGTTACTTCGTCAGGACGATAAGACAGGAATGAATCTCGATTCTTCGGCTGCGTAGCCCAAGCTGTTGCTTCGACCAACGAAATACGCAGGATTTCCGGCACATAATCATAGGGTTGATCCGCCGCCCATGCCATCAACCTGGCTCGCTCACTACCCGTCAATTGCGGTGTACCGGGCGGCGGCATCGTATTTGATTCTAGCGTGAAAAGAATGCCGGACTTGAAGGTCTCGGCCGCGTCACGCCCCACTAATGAAAATGGCGCTACGGGAGTTTCACCATCGTTGTGACAACCCAAACATTTGGCTTGCATGATAGGCTCGATATCCACCTCAAAGCTGCTCATCGGCTGGCTTTGTTGAGCACTAACAACGTCGCCGGCAACCACCGAGTCACCGCCACCACCTCCCCCGCAACCAGCAAGGAGCAGCAGGCCAATCATCAAGAATCCTAAACACGAACGAGTCATAGATAGTGCCATCAAGTTTGTTCCTATTTTGTGTTGTTTTTATTCATCCTTGAATGAGACGCCCGCAACCGGAGATTGCTAAATCCATATCAACGGTATGGTATACAAAATCTCCCTAGAGTCAATATGGACATACGCTAGCAAGGGCGTGCGAGCTGCAAGACAACATCGTTAGTAACTTAGCTATCGGTTGAATAAGGCCTACCCACACATAATCAAAAACACAATGAGAGCCGCTGAGTTAGAAACGCTTCAGCTTTTAAACTTCGGCGCAGCCTTTAGCCGAGCGTAAAGTGCGACACCGCGCATTAATCCATACCTAACGCATGGATATTCTGGCTTAGACCATTAAGTTGCACAATTACTACCGGCTCTGCGATTAATAAACGCTAACCTGTGCAGCAGCACCGATAGGCCGTCAGTGCGTCGCTATCACGTCAGTCGAGCGAACTCTGAGTCGAGACACCATATTGAGGCTTTATCGCAATTGCATGGGTCACAGGACATCACGGACTCACCAAGCTGGTCGCTCCCCTTGTTTCCATTACTTATGCTTCGATGTCGTTGACATGATTTAGTTGCATGCTAGGATCAAATAAACGTCACTTAGTTCCGAAAGGAAACCAAAAATGAAAAAAAATGTCTGCGAAAATCTGCTCGAGATTCTTGCCAGTGCTGGTGTCAATAAAATTTTTGGCGTCACCGGTGATGCGTTAAACGGATTGCTGGAAGCCATCCGCAAAGATGATCGATTCAAATGGATCGGCGTTCGTCATGAAGAAAACGCAGCCTATATGGCCTATGCAGAATCCGAAATCACCGGAGGAATTGGTGTTTGTGCGGGCACCGTAGGCCCGGGTGCATTGCATCTGATTAATGGGCTCTATAATGCCAAGCGAGAGGGAGGCGGCGTTGTTGCCATCACGGGACAAGTAGCCCACTCCGAAATGGGCACTGGATACTTTCAAGAGGTGGACTTATCCAAAATGTTCAGTGATATATGCTCCTATCAGGCCGTTATCAACACACCCGAACAAATGCCACGACTGGCTGAAATTGCAGTCCAAAAAGCTTTAATTGAAAGAGGTGTCACACGAATTGAACTCCCCATCGACGTCACCTTAGCCAAGGTTAAGAGTGAGCATTTCATGCACCCTCTGGTGTTGGCGCCTTCCACCATCAATCCACCGGCTGCGGCCATTCAAAAAGCCGCAGAAGCTATCAACGCGGGGAAAAAAGTCTCGTTTTTCTGTGGCGTTGGCTGCCGTGACGCGAAACCCGAGGTCCTCCAACTCGCCGAAAAACTGGGCGCACCGATCGTCCATACCCTGCGGGCAAAGGACATTTTTGATTACGAAGACGGAAACGTCGTCGGACTTACCGGCTTAATTGGCAACCCTGCGGGGTACCACGCCATCTGGGATTGTGACGTTCTAGTTATGCTGGGAACTAATTTTCCCTACGATGGATTCATCCCAGGCGGGATCCAGATCGTTCAAGTTGATAGTAAAGTAGAAAATATTGGGCGGCGGGCGCCGACCAGCGTAGGTCTGGTCGGCACAATCAGAGAAACAGTCCGTGCGCTGGAGCCTCATGTGGAGGCACGCTCTCCCAGTAAGTTTCTCACCGAACTGGAACGGATGCGAGACAAGTGGCTGCATCAAATGGACAATCAAGCTGATCTATCCAGAACCGATGAGCCTTTGCATCCGCAAATCTTTGCCAAAGCCATAAGCGATCACGCTTCTGATAATGCTATTTTTGGTGTCGATGTTGGCGAGTGCATCATCTGGATTGCCCGGCAGGTAAAAATGAATGGCGACCGCCGTATGTTGGGCTCATTTAATCACGGCTCACTTGGTGCCGGATTGCCGGTCGCCATTGGCGCTGCCTCGGTCGACCCTAAGCGTCAGGTCTGGGCGTTCTGTGGCGATGGCGGTTTTGCCATGTCGATGCAAGATTTTGTGACTGCGGTGCGCTTTAACTGGCCCATCAAAGTCATTGTGTTTAACAACTCCGAACTTGGCTTTGTAAAGATGGAAATGGAAGTCGCTGGCCTTCCCCTGAACGAGGAAGCAACCGGTTTACTTAATCCAAATTTTGCTGACTTCGCAAAGGCATGTGGTGGTGATGGCGTCCGCGTGGAGCATGCGGCTGACATCATCCCGGCAGTCAAACAAGCGTTGGCCTCCGATAAACCTTTCATCATCGACGCTATTGTTAGTCCCGGAGAATTAACGATGCCTCCTACCGTCGCAATAAATGAAGCCTGGGGTTTTGGTATCTCCAAAGTCAAAGAAGCCATCATGGGGATTAAGGGGGATCATAGTCAATGGCAGGGCTGGCGAGACGAATTCAAGGCGAATATTTAAGATTGCTAAGAGACTAGGAAGACACCAGAACCCGCTGTGCTGGCAGAGCTTATTTGTTTAGCGGCACCCAACAGGCCGGCAGTGGGTCGCTGCCCGGTTAATCGGACGAGTTCAGAGTCGAAACTCCAGGTAAGACTTTATGGCAATTGCATTGGTAACAGGCCACCACGGATTGAACAAGCTGGCCCACACTCCCCATTTATATTCCCTATACTGTTATGCTTGGCGTCGTTGCGTCTCATGCGAGGATAGATAACGGCCTTTGTACCAAAGCTTAGCGCTGTCGAGGTCGCACCTGAACGCGAATTTAGCTGGGCATACTTTGGCTTTAGAAGAGACTAAAAATGACTTATCTAACCAATGATAATTATAAAATATACGGCAATTTCCCCCTCACTATTGAAGCGAACAAAAATAGGACCATTAAGCCTTTACTGGCTTGGTTGCATCAAGACAAAAAACGTGTAGCAAAAGCTTTACTTGAGTACGGCGCCATTCGTTTTAGACGCTTCGACATTGACACCCCCGAAGTATTTGAAAAGGTTGCGCGGGCAATCGCACCGGATTTAAAAAATGACTATTTGGGCACATCGCCCAGAGACGCCGTTACTGATTATGTGTTTCATGCAAGTGAACTGCCGGGCTACTTTCCAATACCGCAGCATTGTGAAATGAGTTTTTGCGCTAACCCTCCTGAGTTTCTATTTTTTTCGGCGATGAACCCTTCCGAAAAAAACAGCGGTGAAACGCCCATTTGCGATATGCGTGAAGTATGGCGCCAAATGGATCCGCATGTTCAGGAACGCTTTAGTGCCAAAGGAATGAAAAATGTGCGCAATTATTCTGCCCCCGGAGCACCAGCAGGTGATCAAATGCAGCTCAAGTCTTGGGACGAGATGTTTCAGAGCACGGATAAAACCATTGTTGAAAAAAAATGTGAAGAAGAGGGCTTTGAGCCTGAATGGAAAGAAGATGGTGGTTTGAGACTTTGGGGCACTCAGAAGGTGAGCAAGCAACACCCGCTGTCCGGCATCGAGGCCTGGTACAATCACCTTGCGGTATTTCACGTATCCTCTCCCGTTGGAGAATATCAACGTATCTGCAATTTTCGTCCCACTACCGACAATGAATCGATTTTAAAAATGGCACGCTCCCTAGAAAAAAATATGCGGGGAAAGCCACCTGAAGACTTATCCATGCATACTTTTTATGGGGATGGTAGCGAGATTCCAGAAGAAGACATCGAACATGTGCGTGATCTTATTTGGAAAAACTTGCACATAAGCGAATGGCAGAAGGGAGACGTCTTGGCTATCGACAATGCTTCGGTCTCCCACGGACGCTTACCTTATAAAAATGAAGACCGCGAAATATTAGTTTGCTGGTCGTAGCTTCAAAACAGCAATAACAGCAGTTGATAGCCTGGCCATAACCCTGACTGTCATGGGTGCTGCTGCAAACCGGCTTATCCAGAGGGTCCCAACGTCCCAATGAGAAATACGGAGATAGGGGGCTCGGTACCTAACGAAAAAATAACTCACAGAAGGAGACCTATCGTACGAGGTGTCCGAGCTGAAGGGTCAGGCTCACATTAAAACTCAGACCCCATTCCGTCTGCCGCTGAGGAGTAGGGGTGGCATGCTGCTCTGTTACAGTATTCGCAATCATTGGTTGGTGATGCGGTGCAGCTGGCACCGCTGTTCGCTTTACAAAAAGACTCAGAGCATTCACCGCCGGGAGTGGGTGGGGCTGGAGGTGGGGTTGGGCCTGGTGGAGGATTAGCACCCAGGCAATGTTCTTTGGTAGTAAACGTTTTCAGCGTCGCCGCAGGATTCGGAGCGCCGGTTGGAATATAAATTGCCACCTTCCATGGCACAGGTTTCGTGCTAGGGGTGTGACAATATTCAACGACTTTAGGCGGATAGGGAAGTGGCATATATTCGCTTTCCATCGACGATTCGGTGATGTAGGGCCCAGTGTATTCGGGGTGGAGTAAAGGAAATTTTTCTATATAGTATTGAAGAGATCCTGGGTTGTTGTTTTTACCGGCAAAGCCGGAGTAGGTCTGTAAAACGAGACCGTCCACCAGCTTGTTGTCCCACAGAAACTGCATGAAGCTTGGAGACCGAAAGTCCCAATTCTTGGCGTCAGCAGGTAATATGGCTTGAACTTTTTCCTTAAACGCGCTCGGATCATAGTTCAAGCTTTTAAGAAGATTCTCTCCTAGGTTCGGCCAAACGCCAATCGTCTTTTCCGTGAGCATGTTATTCGTCATATAAGACTGTGCAAATAACAAAACCGTGGCCTGTGCATACGACTCTACCGGCGGTGTAAAATAGGCCAAATCCTGAACCAGTGTGACATTTTGGTACCCGAAGTCGGTGGCATTCGGCACCTCGTTGGAGTACGCACATGCATCTTTCAGGATCTTCGTAACGCGCAAGTTTTCGGTAGGTTGTAGGTAAGCCGCATCAGTAATCCACTGCCCTTTTGGGCCGCTCGCCAGCGCGCACGTTTGGGCCAGCCTATAGTTAGCATCTATGTATTGTTTTCGTTGGCCAGGGGTAAATTCACCCGCTACGCCAATTCCGTTGTAGTCAGTGTCGCTAGTTATGTCACTCATGGTGCCAGGTTTTTTAGGGGTACCGATATCGTCCATGACAATGAGAACCTGAGAAATCAGAGTATCCGGGCTTATTTCTGGTGGCACTGTATTTCCAAAGTCGACGGGTGCTGACTTGAAATACACATTAAAGAAACCGTCGGCATCTTCAGTGAGATTATTGATCCTGCAATTTTGGCCGTCCTTTAAACAGCTGCCAAACAGTGATGACAGTCCACAAGCATCTGTGTTTGTGACATCCGCCGTTGGCGAGTTGCACATGTAGATAGGTTGAACCTCTTTGCTATATTCGCCGCCTCCGCTTGCCGCGACAGATATTGCGCTTTCTGAATTGCCCCAATAGACCATCTGCGTACCGCCGTAGGTGTTGGCCTCGCCCCCCTGTGCTCCGAACGCTTTGCCCCACCAATAATTTGCCGAAGTGCCTGGCGGGATGCCCGCGAGCCTCTGGTACCAAACAGCGCCTGCAGCGAGCGGGTCTTCCCGCTCAACGGCCTGCTGGCAGGTCAATGCGTCAGTGGGACCGGGTACCGGAGTCGCAGAACAATTAGCAACGCCCTGCCCATCCCTGATGCACCCCTTAGCCGACTGCTGGACCGCTCCGCTTGCGACGACATTGTTGCCTTGATCATCCTCGCCCGCTTGCGAGTTGCAGGGCGTAACCTGACCGATATTGCCAGGGCATGCAGCCGTCGTCTGTGTCACCTGAAGCGCGTCATTCATGATCTGCACGTTACCTTTGGTACACGTGCCAGTGGCGCCATCGGGATGGTCTGTCCACGAATAGGTCAAATCCCAAAACTGAAGTTTGCGGGGGTCGTCTCCCACGAAAGGCGTAATCTTCTGTGGATTAGGATAAGTGCCCGCATTGGGATCTACCGCGCCCAAACTCTCGTAAGGACCGTCAGAATCCCAACTATCATTGTTACTGCTACCGCAGCCGCTAATAGCGCCTAGAGATAAGATCGCCACCATCAGGACAAAGACCATGGATCTGCATATTTTTGCGAACCGGTAGTTGTATCGCCAGTACCGTGATCCGTCCGACTTCACCAGCAAGCACAGCCCCCCGCCGTCAGTAAGTTTCACCGGCGTGGCTTGGCCTTTGGCTTGCTGTACTGCGGTAGCTGATAACTTTCCCATGCTCCATCTCCTTAAACAGTCAGTTTGGCGGTATCTACCTTGGCGGTATCGAAAGTACCGCCACAAGTACCGCCTTTTTAGCGGTATGTTACCGAATACCATCGGACGTCTTAGGAAGGATGATAAACAAAAAAGCCCTGATTTTCAGGGCTTGAGGACTTTATTGGATGTTGATAGATAAGACTTTGGTCGGGACGGCAGGATTTGAACCTGCGACCCCCACACCCCCAGTGTGGTGCGCTACCATACTGCGCTACGCCCCGAATTCGCCTGCTTAAACAACGGCGGCATTATACTCAATGCCACGTTTGACACAAAGGCTATTTAGCCGGGCCAAGAACCTTGAGTACATCTTCCAACTCTTCGATGGTTTCCTTAATCACTGCCTGCAGCTCAATCGGAAGCGAAGATCCTTTACCATTGTCATCGGTCATCCGCTGCCTTGCGCCACCAATGGTGTAACCTTGGTCATATAAAAGTGCGCGAATTTGTCGAATAGTCAGCACATCAACGCGCTGATAGTAGCGACGGTTACCGCGACGCTTAACAGGCTTTAGCTGTGGAAATTCCTGCTCCCAGTAACGGAGGACGTGAGGCTTAACTGCGCAAAGCTCACTGACTTCACCTATAGTGAAATAACGTTTGCCAGGAATTGGCGGCAGTTCATTATTGTGTGTCGGTTCCAGCATATTCTTCTACCCGTGCTTTTAACTTCTGACCGGGCCTAAATGTAACAACCCTGCGAGCGGAAATCGGAATCTCTTCACCCGTTTTAGGGTTGCGACCGGGACGTTGACTTTTGTCACGCAGGTCAAAATTACCAAAACCCGATAATTTAACCTGCTCATTGTTTTCGAGGCAACCACGAATTTCTTCGAAGAACAACTCTACGATCTCCTTGGCCTCTCGCTTGTTGAGCCCCAGCTCTTCAAATAAACGTTCAGCCATTTCAGATTTAGTAAGAGCAACCATCGTCTCTTTTACCTAGTTCCTAAGCTCAGCATTATAGTTTTTCTCCAACAGATCAATCACTTGACCGACGGCCTCATTCACATCTTCCTCCGCAAGAGTGCGTGATTGGTCGCGGAATGTCAAACCCAGTGCGAGACTTTTTCTTTTAGGATCAATGCCTTTCCCTGTATAGACATCAAAGAGCCTTAAGTCTGTGATGTAAGTTCCAGCAGCCGCTCGCACCTCTTCCATCAGACGAGACGATGATACCGTCTTGTCGACAACGATGGCTAAATCGCGCCGAACTTCGGGAAATTTAGAGAGTTCTGCGTACTTTGGTATTTCTCCTACGAGTAATACCGTGAGATCAATTTCGCACACATACAACGGCGCATTCAGTCCCAATCCAGCGCCCACAGAGGGGTGCAGTGCGCCTACAAACCCGACAGCAGCGCCGTTTCGAGTGATGCGGGCAGTTTGTCCTGGGTGGAGAGCCGAGCGTGAAGTCGCATCGAAGCTAAAATGATCGGACATCCGTGTCAGCCCCAAAAGACTTTCAACCTCCCCCTTTAAATCAAAAAAATCGGCGTCTTTAGCAGGCGACGCCCAAGACTCTGCAAAGCGCGGCCCCGTCAGGGCCATAGCCAGCGTAGGCAGCTGACGCAATCCTGAATCACTGGGTATAAATCGCAGGCCCGTCTCGAACAAACGCACACAGGACTGCTGCCTGTTAGTGTTGTGCACAACGGCACTGACCAGTCCCGGCAGCAGGCTGGTACGCATAACCGCCATATCAGCGGAGATAGGGTTACTCAGGGCTACCGGCGCTTGTTCGGGGTCGAACACCCGCTGCAACTGAGGGTCTACAAAACTGTAGGTGATAGCCTCGCGATAACCTCTGGCGCTTAGATGTCGGCGTAAATAGCGAACAGACACCTCCTTCTCGGGCCGTGCCTGCATTTCTAACTTCGCATGGATATGAGTCACCGGAAGCCGGTTGTAGCCATAAACTCGGGCTAACTCTTCCAGAAGGTCCGCCTCAATAGCGATATCGAATCGCCAACTGGGAACCGTACAACGCCATCCGCCGTTAATCTCGGCGACACCCAGCCCGAGTCCACACAAAATACGTTCAACTTCATCAACTGACAAACTTAAGCCCAGCACCTTTTCGATACGGGCAGCTCTAAGGACAACATCAGGCCGCACAGGTAGATTACTATCTGACACCACTTCCTGAATAGGCCCGGCCTCACCTCCGACCAGTTCCAGCAGCATTTGCGTCGCACGCTCCATGGCATGCACCTGTAACTTAAAATCAACACCGCGCTCAAAACGGTGAGAAGAATCAGTGTGCAGCCCATAGGAACGAGCCACTCCCGCCAATGGCTTAGGAGCGAAGAATGCTGCTTCCAACACAACGTCTTTGGTTGCACCACTCACTGCCGAGCGCTGACCTCCCATTATGCCAGCCATCGCCAGCGGCCCATTGCTATCTGCAATGACCAGCGTACCTGCACTCAATTTAACCGTCTTGCCGTCCAGTAACGTTATCGACTCATCAGGCGCCGCCATACGCACTTCGATGGCCCCTTGCAACATACTGAGGTCAAACGCATGCATTGGCTGACCGAGCTCCAACAGCAGATAATTAGTCACATCCACAACCGCATCGATGGAGCGAACACCGCAGCGGCGCAATTTTTCTTGTAACCACTGCGGACTGGATCGGGATATGTCTATGCCTTTGATCACGCGAGCAACGTAGCGAGGACAGCATTCTTTTGCCTGCACTTCAACAGTAATAGTATCCGCTATCGTTTCTAGAGCCTCGGTAACAACCGGCTCAGTCACCGCGAGATTATTGAGCAAACCCACTTCACGCGCGATACCTGAAATGCCGAGGCAGTCAGCGCGATTTGGCGTGACGCTTATGTCGACCACGTGATCATCGAGTTCTAGGTAGCATCGCAGATCGGTGCCGACAGGCGCGTCAGACGCAAGCTCCATCAAACCATCCGAACTATTTGACAGACCCAACTCCTGCTCTGCACACAGCATTCCCTGTGATTGCACGCCGCGCAGTTTTGCCGCTTTTATTTTGAAATTACCTGGTAGTTGCGCCTCGATCTGCGCCAACGGTACCTTCAGTCCGACCCGTGCATTGGGCGCACCGCACACAATCTGCACCGTTTCACTGCCTGCAGTGACTTGGCAAACACGCAACTTATCCGCATTAGGATGCGGTTCAACACTGAGAATTTTAGCAACCACGACACCACTAAACATATCTGCCACTGGCTCAATGGCATCAACTTCAAGCCCGGCCATTGTTATTTGATGCGCAAGCTCCTGCGTAGTCAACTGGGGAGAGACCCATTCGCGCAACCATTTTTCACTAATTTTCATTTTCTATCTTCCCTAAAACTGCTCAAGAAAACGTAAGTCATTGTCAAAAAACAGGCGTAGGTCGTTCACCCCATAGCGCAACATGGCAAGACGCTCAACACCCATACCAAACGCAAAACCCGAATATTGCTCTGCATCAATGCCCGCAGACTCGAAGACTTTTGGATGCACCATGCCGCAACCCATGACCTCTAGCCATCCGGTTTGGCTGCAGACTCGGCAGCCCTCGCCTCCGCAGTTGACGCACTGGATATCCACCTCAGCAGATGGCTCCGTAAAAGGGAAATAGGAGGGTCTGAAACGCACTTCCAGATCGCGTTCAAAAAAGACGCGAAGGAAATCTTCTACTAAGCCTTTCAGATCCGAAAAGCTCGAGTGCTGATCGATCAGCAGACCTTCGACCTGATGAAACATCGGGGTGTGCGTCAAGTCTGAATCACAGCGATATACGCGGCCAGGACAAATAATTCGCAGTGGCGGCTCCTGATTCTCCATTACCCGCACCTGCACCGGCGAGGTATGTGTGCGCAGAACCGTGTGTTCGTCCACATAAAAGGTGTCGTGCATAGCTCTGGCGGGATGATGAGCAGGGATATTAAGTGCTTCAAAGTTATGGTAATCGTCCTCTATCTCGGGGCCTTCGACGACATCGAAACCAATGGCCGCAAAAAAGTCCTCCATGCGCTCTATCGTTTGAGAGACCGGGTGTACCCCGCCCACAGTATTAGCACGGCCGGGCAACGTCACATCGATGGCTTCCTGCTCCAACTTCGCCTCAACGGCAGCGGCCTCTAGAGTTGCCTTGCGCTCCCCAATCAACTCCTGCAACTCCTGCTTGACCACATTTATCAATGCGCCAGCCTTGGGACGTTCCTCTGAGGACAGGGTGCTCAGGCCCTTGAGGAGGCCTGTAAGTCGGCCCTTTTTGCCCAGATAGTCAACACGCAATTGTTCAAGCGTGACGCCATCTTGTGCTGCGGCGATGGCAGACCGAGCTTGGTGAGCGAGTGGTTCGAGGTTTTCCATTTAGATTTTTCTCAGGTCTAATTTGAGTATCGGATAGTCTGTCACGGTCTATTCGCTCGGTCAGCATTTCACACTGTGCATTGGCCCAGTGTACTCGCTTGCCGGGCCAACATGGATTCCACCACCCAATGAACAAAAAAGGGAAAGAGCACCGCCCTTTCCCTTTAAGTCTTACCTGCAGCCAGCAAACCGCCGAAGCGGGGGGGGTGGGCTCTCAGGCCAGTGCGGTCTTGGCTCTCTCCACGATAGCGGCAAAGGCCGACTTATCATGCACTGCGAGATCTGCCAGCACGCGGCGATCTAAACCAATCTCAGCCTTTTTCAAGCCATTGATCAAACGGCTGTAGCTGAGACCATTCGCACGGGACTGCGCGTTGATCCGTGTGATCCACAGCGCGCGAAACTGACGCTTGCGCTGACGACGGTCACGATAGGCATACTGCCCCGCCTTAGTAATCGCTTGTTTAGCAACCCGAAAAATACGGCTGCGCGCTCCGTAATAGCCCTTGGCCTGCTTCAATACTTTCTTGTGACGCCGACGCGCCACTACACCTCGTTTTACGCGAGCCATAATTGTTCTCCCTAATTATCCAATAGAATGATTACTTAGCACGCATCATACGATCGATAAGAACGACATCGTTTTTATGGATCAAAGAGGTACCGCGCAACTGTCGCTTACGCTTGGTAGTCATCTTGGTTAGGATGTGACTCTTGTGGGCGCTCTTGCGCTTGTATCCGCCGGCAGTCTTCTTGAACCGCTTGGCAGCACCGCTGTGAATTTTTGCTTTTGGCATAATCAAATACTCCGCATTTGAAAGTTAATGTTTAAAGAAATTAGGGCATTCACAAGCCGCTAGTTCTTCTTCTTCTTAGGAGCAATAACCATAGTGAGTTGTCGGCCTTCCATTTTCGGAAATTGCTCGACTGCACCCAACTCGGCCAGATCAGCTTCTACTCGCTTGAGTAGCTCCATGCCAATTTCCTGGTGAGCCATTTCACGACCGCGAAAACGCAGCGTAACTTTGGCCTTATCGCCGTTTTCTAGGAAACGAATCAGGTTGCGTAGTTTTACCTGATAATCTCCATCTTCCGTCCCTGGACGAAACTTCATTTCTTTAACTTGCGTTCGCTTCTGCTTCTTCTTCTGTGCAGCTTTTTGTTTCTTTATCTCAAAAACAAACTTTCCGTAATCCATCAGCTTACACACTGCTGGATCCGAATCGGCAATAAGCACTAAATCCATGCTAGCCGCTTCTGCTGCTGCCAGCGCCTCTTTCAAAGACACAATTCCTACTTGTTCGCCTTCCGCCCCAACCAGACGCAATGGGTCTGCAGTGATCTGGTCATTGGTAATTGCCTTTTTACTGGCTCCTTTGCCGCTATCTTTCTTAATACTAATTCTCCATTGTGATGCGACCGCGAGATGCAACATCGTTGGTAAGGTGCGCAATAAACGCCTCGAGATCCATAGATCCTAGGTCCTCACCACGACGGGCACGTACGGCGACAGTCTGTGTTTCTACTTCGTTGTCCCCCACTACTAACAGGTACGGGACCTTCTGAATTGTGTGCTCGCGGATTTTAAAGCCGATTTTTTCATTTCTCAAGTCCGAAATGACCCTAAAACCCTTGTTTTTCAAGGAATTCTCCACATTTTGGGTATATTCAGACTGTTTATCCGTAATATTGAGCACAACGACCTGCGTCGGCGCCAGCCAGCTGGGGAAAATACCCTCGTAATGCTCAATCAAAATACCGATAAAGCGTTCAAACGAACCCAGCACAGCCCGGTGCAACATTACCGGCACCTGACGGCTGCCGTCCTCGGAGACATACTGGGCATCGAGGCGCGCCGGCATCGAAAAATCGACCTGTATGGTTCCCAACTGCCACACACGCCCAATACAATCTTTCAGAGAAAATTCGATTTTTGGACCATAAAATGCGCCCTCACCCGGCAGTTCTTGCCAGGGAAGATTCTGTGCGTTAAGCGCATCTGCCAGAGCTTTTTCCGACCGATCCCAGTCTGCATCTGTACCCACTCGCTGCTCTGGTCGTGTGGATAAACGGTAGATCACTTCGCTAAAACCAAAGTCTTCATAAACGGTGTGTAATAAATCAATGAAGGATGAAACCTCAGGCTGAATCTGTTCCTCTGTACAAAAAATATGTGCATCGTCTTGCACAAAACCGCGCACACGCATAATCCCGTGGAGAGAGCCCGATGGCTCATTTCGATGACACGATCCGAACTCCGCAAGCCGAAGAGGTAAATCGCGGTAGGACTTCAAGCCTTGGTTGAATACCTGCACATGACAAGGACAGTTCATAGGCTTTACGGCAAAGTCCCGATCCTCCGACTTTAGCATAAACATGTCATCGCTGAACTTCTCTGCGTGCCCGGATTTCTCCCACAAAGAAAGATCGACTAACTGAGGAGTCCTTATCTCTTGATAACCGTTTTCTTGCTGTGCATCACGCATATACTGTTCAATGGTCTGATAGATGCTCCACCCGGCCGGATGCCAAAACACCATGCCTGGTGCTTCTTCCTGGGTATGGAACAAGCCAAGTTTCTTGGCAATTTTTCGGTGATCGCGTTTTTCAGCTTCTTGTATGCGATTCAAGTATTGCTTAAGCTGTTTTTTGCTGGCCCAGGCGGTCCCATAAATGCGCTGCAACATTTCATTGTTTGAATCGCCGCGCCAGTATGCTCCTGCAACCTTAGTCAACTTAAAGGCTTTTAGTTTTCCAGTGCTGGGCACATGTGGACCGCGGCAGAGATCGCCCCAAGCGCCCTGTGTATAGAGCGAAATTTCCTCGCCTTCAGGCAGCGCCTCGATAATTTGAACTTTGTAGTTCTCACCCATATTGCGAAATGTTTCTATGGCTTTTTCCCGGCTCATAACACGTCGCTGCACAGGTAAGTCGCGCGCCGCGAGTTCTTCCATGCGCTGCTCAATGTTTTCTAGATCTTGAGGTGTAAATTTGTGCCCGGTGGCAAAGTCATAGTAAAAACCGTCGTCTATCACCGGACCGATAGTGACCTGCACCCCCGGAAAAAGCTCCTGCACTGCCATTGCCAACAAATGAGCGGTAGAGTGCCGAATGATCTCCAGACCAGCATCATCCTGATCGGTTATAATCGCGATCGAGGCATCTCCATCTAGGACGTAAGAGGTATCTACATCTTGTCCATCCACAATACCGCCCAAGGCAGCTTTGGCCAACCCCGGGCCGATATCAACTGCGACATCATGCACCGATACAGGATGATCGAACGTTCGTTGACTGCCGTCAGGCAAAGTAATAACAGGCATTGCTGTTCCTTGTTCAGTGGTGACCCCTACCAAAGGCCACTTGATGGTTCTTAACGGACTACATTCAACATCTATGATCCTGCCTGAATAGTGCTGCCGGCCGACCTATTTATTACAAGATGTGTCCCGAATTCGAGGGCACATATGATGCCCGATCAAGTGATAAATTACTATCACTAATAAGGTCCAGCCCTGGCCGCTAACTCACAAAGGCCAGTTGCTTGATTTCAGCCAGTTGGTCACGCATCGCCGCCGCATCCTCAAACTCTAAATTTTTTGCATGCTCATGCATTTTCGCTTCCAACTGCTTGAGTTTACGTGCAAGCGCCGCGGGCGCTAGCTTGGCGACATCCGCACTGTAGGCCGCCCTGGATTCTGCCACTTTTTTCGCTTTATCCTTACCCCGAGTCGGCATAAGCCGAGAGCCTTCCATGATGTCCTGCACCGATTTCTCGATGCCAATGGGGGTAATATTATGCGCTTTATTGTGCGCAAGCTGCAGGTCCCGCCTGCGATCAGTTTCGGCAATAGCGCGCTCCATTGAACCCGTTATCCGGTCTGCATATAAAATCGACCTGCCGTTAATATGCCGAGCCGCACGCCCCATCGTCTGAATCAGAGACCGCTCAGAACGCAGGAAACCTTCTTTATCAGCATCGAGAATCGCAACTAATGATACCTCGGGCATATCCAGCCCCTCACGCAGAAGATTGATACCCACGAGTACGTCGAACGCCCCCAACCGCAGGTCTCGAATAATTTCAACCCGCTCAACCGTCTCGATGTCTGAGTGCAGGTAACGCACTCTCACGTCGTGCTCGCCTAGGTACTCGGTAAGGTCTTCCGACATGCGTTTAGTCAACGTTGTCACTAACACCCGCTCGCCTCGGCCTGCCACTGCGCGTATCTCTCCTAATAAGTCATCTACTTGGGTGTTTGCGGGGCGAATCTCTATTGTAGGATCCACTAGGCCAGTGGGGCGCACCACCTGCTCTACTATTTGTCCGGCCTTGTCCGCTTCATAGGGTCCAGGCGTGGCCGACACAAAGACCAGCTGCGAAACCAGCGCCTCCCACTCATCAAAACGCAGGGGACGGTTATCCAACGCGGATGGCAAACGAAAACCATATTCCACCAAGGTTTCCTTGCGTGAGCGATCGCCTTTGTACATCGCCCCGATCTGAGGAATACTGACGTGAGACTCATCGACGATTACCAGTGCATTATCGGGCAAGTACTCAAATAAAGTAGGTGGTGCCTGCCCTGACGCCCGGCCGGATAAGTAACGAGAATAATTTTCGATTCCTGTGCAGTAGCCTAACTCTCGAATCATTTCTACATCGTAGCGCGTGCGCTGCTCAATACGCTGCGCCTCCACCAATTTATTATTGTCCTTCAGCTGTTTCAGGCGCTGTGCCAACTCCTCTTCAATCTGCACCACGGCATCGAGCAAAACGTCTCTTGGTGTCACGTAGTGGCTCTTGGGGTAAATCGTCACCCGGGGAACTTTACTGTCAACGACCCCTGTAAGTGGGTCAAACCAACTGATATTCTCGATTTCTCGATCATACAGTTCGATACGGACCGCATTTTGCTCTGAATCCGCTGGAAATACGTCAAGCACATCCCCCCGCACCCGATAGGTCCCACGGCGGAAATCGACATCATTACGGGTGTATTGCAAATCAGCCAACTGGCGCAGAATATCCCGCTGATCAACGATCTCGCCACGGGACAAATGAATCAGCATTTTGAAATAAGACTTAGGGTCACCAAGGCCATAGATCGCCGACACTGTGGCTACCACTATACAATCGCTGCGCTCAAGCAGAGCTTTGGTAGCCGACAGGCGCATCTGCTCAATGTGCTCGTTGACCGAAGCATCCTTCTCTATAAACGTATCGGACGATGGGACGTACGCTTCTGGCTGATAATAATCGTAATAAGACACAAAATACTCTACCGCGTTATGCGGAAAGAATTCCTTTAGCTCACCGTAAAGCTGCGCCGCCAGCGTCTTGTTATGAGCCATCACAATCGTTGGACGCTGCAACTGCTCGACCACATGAGCCATAGTGAAGGTTTTTCCTGACCCCGTAACGCCCAGCAGAGTTTGTGCCGCCAAACCCGACCTAGCCCCTTCTACCAGCTGACGGATCGCCTCCGGCTGATCCCCTGCGGGTTGAAAATTGGACTCAACCTTGAAGCGCCTTGTCACGTGATTAGTTACCAAACATCGAGAAAATAAATGCGTATTATCATCTAGATAGCAGTGAATTGCAGCCGTTATTCAACGGCGCCTTGCATTCGAGAATTAGCAGTTGACCGAGTCCCTGTGCATCATTATCATACGCGACCTTGATAGAAAGCTATTCCGCCTTAGCTCAGTTGGTAGAGCAATTGACTGTTAATCAATGGGTCGCTGGTTCGAGCCCAGCAGGCGGAGCCATATAAAACAAAGAGGATCAACAGCTTAGCGCGTTGGTCCTTTTTTGTGCCCGATAAAACAACCGCCCTGCCGGTTTTACTTACGGTTTTCTTCCCCACAAATCAGGTTGAGCTGCCGAGGCCCTTGAATCCTAATATTTGACATACTTGGAGACTTATTCGCGGTGCTGCTGCGTTGGAGCGGGTGATGGGAATCGAACCCACGTCTAAAGCTTGGGAAGCTTTCGTTCTACCATTGAACTACACCCGCACAAAGACGCGCTCTGATGCAGCCAGATCGCGCATGTCGAACATCAAGGCTATGTTGCTAATTGGGCGCGGGTTATACGACTGAG
>JAQWNG010000002.1 GCA_029246385.1 Halioglobus sp. | reverse complement strand
CTATCAGTGGCTGATTGATGGCGGGCTCGGTGGCCGTAATCTGGATGCACGCACGGCATTCTTTTATGGGTACACATTAAACACGCCCGCGATGGTGATGAAAATGGTCGGCGTCGGATCGCAATATGCCGTTGCCGCCGCCGATAAGGACGGTAATTATTTGGACGGCAGTAAGACATACCGTTTGAAAATTCCCGCCGATGTCCCGGCAAAAGATTTCTGGTCGGTTGTAGTTTATGATCCTCAAACCCGAAGCGAACTGCAGACGGAGCAACCATTCCCAAGCAAAAATAATAAGCGCGATCAGCTCGAAATGTCTGCCGATGGATCAGTTGACCTGTATTTTGGCCCGACTGCGCCAGAAGGTAAGGAAGCAAATTGGGTGCAAACGGTTCCCGGCAAAGGGTGGTGGGGGATATTACGCCTCTACGGCCCGCTTGAGCCCTGGTTTGACCAGACTTGGCGTCCTGGGGACTTCGAGTTAATAGGGGACGGTAATAGCAACTAGATCGTTTAATTAATTGCCACTGCAGCCAGAAATGTGAAAGGCCGTTTTTTGACCGTCTGCACAGAGATGTGTACACTTTTGGACTGGGTCCGTGTAAACGCAGTGGCCATGTTAGGTGCTATGCCGGTCGATAGTTTAAGAATGTAGAGTTAGAGCTCTCAGGGGTTGTCGTCTGTATTGCACAGCTTTTCCCTGTCAGAAATCAGTGTTAACAGAGTACAGATATAGTGAAAAAAGCGCTTTTAAGCTCCGCGATCACGCTCACCATGCTGGGTGCCACTCATGCACTTGCTGGTGGATTATGGCTGAATGAGTTCGGCGACTTCTCTGGAGGCCGCGCCTCAGCTGGTGCAGCTGCAGGCACGGACGAGGCAGCAACTATTATCCACAATCCTGCCAGCGCCACGCGCATTGAGGGAAATCAACTGTTTGGATCAGTGGCCGCTCTTGCTCCTGGGCAAAAATTTAATGTGCAGGAATCCTCTCCACTTGTCGGAGATGATAATGGCGGACAGGCTGGGCAGTTTACACCAGGAGCTAGCCTGGCCTATGTCTTCGATAATGGCTGGACTAATTGGAGCACCGGCCTTTCTGTTGAGGGGCTAGCGGGCGCCGGCCTCAACTACAATGATGACTGGGTGGGACGTTATCAGGCTACCGAGGTCAATCTGCTAGTACTGGCGATGGGAGCCACCCTTGCTTATCAGGTAACAGATAACTTTTCGATTGGTGTAAAGCCACAAGTTTTCTACTCTACGTTGACACAAAAACTGCGCTTACCTTCTTCACTAATTACCGGTCGAGAAGATGTTAGGATCAAGCTGGATGGAGACGATGTTGGTTTTGGGGGCATGGTAGGCGCTGTCTATGATTTCGATAACGGCACACGAGTGGGTATAAGCTGGCAAAGTAATTTCGATATCAAATTTGACGGAAAACTGAGAGTGAATGGCAACATTGGTAATGGCTTGCAGGTTAATACCGATACCCAGTTGACGATGGCACAAAATGTTCGATTGGCATTGCACCACGATGTCAATGACCGGCTGGGGGTTGATTTTACTGTCGGCTGGGATAATTGGGACGAGTTGGACAACATATTTGTTTCCATTAAAGGCGCCGGCGGAGCTCCCATAGTCACTGACTGGAAGGACACCTATCACTACGCGGCAGGATTCCAGTATAAACTGAATGATGACTGGGATGTCACGGCCGGCATCGCTTATGATACTAATGTCGTTAGTGCAAATGAGCGGGTTCCAGAATTGCCTATTGACGAGCAGATCCGCTACAACGCTGGCGCGCGATATCATATGAGTGAGAGTCTAATGGTGGGTGGTTATGTGAACTACACCGACTTGGGCAGCGCAAAAATTGATGCGGACTTCTGGAGCGGTGAATACAGTACTAATGAAATGTTCCAGCTCTCAGTTTTCGCAAACTGGACGCTGTGAAATCACTTATGTAGAAGAGCAGCCGTGATTTCTGCATTACAGCGGTACATACTTCTAGTTTTGATATTCTTATGTTTTTGAAGCGCGCGGTGTCAGCCAAGACGTCGTTGCCATTTTTTATATACGCCGCTACCAACTTCGTTGGGTGAAGCTCTTAACTCTTTTTCTCTTGTTGGGTGTATAAATGTATATCTCGCTGAGGAAAAGGAATAGAGATTCCCTCCTTATCAAAGCGCATTTTTATTTCGCGGGTGAGATCTGAATGCACCTGCCAATAATCCTCAGTTTTCGCCCAGGGCCTGACTATAAAATTGACCGAGGAATCGCCAAGTGAGTGCACCCTAATCGTAGCCTCAGGGCTTTTTAATACCATGTTATGTCCATCTACGACTTCTATCAGTACTCGCTCGGCATGCTCAATGTCGTCGCCATAGCCGATCCCAAACTCCAGATCAACTCGGCGGACTGCTTCGGCCGTAACGTTCTTGATTACGTCACCCCATATTTTACTATTAGGAACGATCAAGGTTTGATTATCAAAAGTCGTAATAGTAGTTGATACCAGGCTCATCTTTTTAACGCGTCCTGAGGCTCCGGTTACTTGGACAAAGTCATCGACATCATAGGGCCTGTATATAAGTATCATAGCGCCGGCGGCGAAATTACTTAGGGTATCTTGCAGTGCGAAGCCGATCACAAAGCCGGCTACGCCTAAACCTGCCAGCATAGGACCTAGCGAGATACCAATCTGAGATAATGCCATTAATAGCCCCACCACCATTACGGTGCCACTAGACACGGTGGCCAAAGTATCCTTCAGAAGAAGCGACAAGTCCGCGCTCGATCGATCACAGGCTGCTACTGTGGCGCGCCGCGTGAGCCGAGACAGGATACGAAAAATGAAGATCACGAGAATGAATACTAGTAGCCGAAATATAATATCAGGGGAGTTTTTCTCTAGTGAGTCCTGCATTGTTCGCCAGCTATCACGTAAAAATTCTTGGAACGCAGGCCCCTTAAGGTCGCGAACGGAAAAACTTTTACCCTGCTGCAACAGGACGCCGGCATAAGCAGTATTATCTACTCCTAGCCGCTGTAGCAACTCGGATATAATGGCCAGACGCTGCAAATATTGTTCATGCAGGTTTGAGAAAATTTTGACTGTGGTATCAAGCTCAGCATTGTTTAGCTCGCGCGCTAATCTATGGCGCATTTCCTTTAGTGCTGATCCAGCGAACTGAAGCTTACCAACTAGCGTCTCAGCGCGCAGGTACAACAAGACCTCTACCCGTTGCCGCATTATCTCGATGGGCATATCCAGAGACTTTTTGCCCTCAATAATTTCGACCTGCTTTTCGAGGTATTGAATGCGCAATAATTCCAGACTATTTATGTAGGCCTCCCGCGCTATACGTTGGCCGCCATCAAAGGACGCAAGTTCCTTTTTGAAGCCCGCAACGCGATTATCCAGTGAAACAATGCTAGCGAAAGCGTCGTTGCTAATATCGGCAAGATCTCTGCGCAAACGCTTTTCGAGTTTCATGCGCTGTGCATCTTCGGTCGGCAGCTGTATTGTTAGTTGAATCACCTCATCTAGCCTTTGAAACACGTCAAAACTGCGCTCGTCCAGTCGAAATAGCAGAGCTTCGCGATCTTGCTTAGGTAGGTCGTTTACTTGCTTCCTCATGTCCTCCAAGACGCTTATATCCTGATCTAGTCTTGTGAGCTGCGATTGCAGAGTTTCCATTTCTGAATCAAAGTTAGTAGCAATATCCGCACTGATTTCAGGCTCAACGTTAACCCCGGCCGCGGCAAACGGTGAACAGTAAAAGCCAAACAGCAATATTATTTGAAAAAAAATAAGGCTAAAACTTTTAACTGGCATGTGTATAGCTACCCTAAAGCTTGTAAATGCGATTTCGGGTAAGCATATCAGGGCTGCGTTGGAACAGCGAATAGTGGGCAGGCTAAAGACCATAAAAATACTGATATTAATCTCCTGATGACCGTTATAGCTGATCCCTTGTTTAGATGTTCGCTACTGGCTCTAACGACGCCCTGAGTGGGCTGATATCACATGGTCTAAGGTTTGGATGATTCGCGATAGAATTCTACGAAAATAGGTCATCAGGTAGAAAGCTAGCTGTGCCTTTAAGCAATATACAGCGCTATGGCGCGATTGAATAAGCTCCCCCTTAGTCTTCAGATGAAGCTTGAGCGGTCGACGAAGGCTAGTCAGGATTAGGGAGGGCCGGACTGCGGCGAACTTGTAGAAGCAGGGTAAAGGGCATACCATGAGAATCTTTATTTTTAAGGTATTTTTGGTGGAAAGAATGAAAAAAATATTGATCGGGTTAACAGTCTTTGCAGTTACGAACCCCGCGCTGGCCTTAGATCCGATGCCGGATCAAGCCGGTTTCTCTGGTGCGTTAGCGGGCGGAGCCGCTGGCGGGAGGGTAGAGTCTAATTTTTTGGCTAGAATACTTGGGATTGATCTGAGCGACTCTACAATCTATGGCCTCAGCTCCCCTGGTACTACAAAAATAATTTCGCCGACGTTCGATTACAACATCGGTTACACCTTTGACAACAAAAAGACACGGATCTCATTAGCGTCCGCAGCTGAAGCTAGCATTGATTTTTCTAGCAATACAACACTAAACTTCCGGCATGACTTTGATTCCGTTGGCAATGTGCAGTTGTCTGCGCTCGCTCCGCCTCTTGCTAGAGTTGATGTATGGAAAAATCCATACCTGACAGGTCAAAAGCGGCGTAGGACAGAGCTTTCCAGCAGCGGTGTCCGCGTTACCTGGGACAAGATTCTCGGCACTAATTTCGAGTTTAAGGCGACGCTGAAGAAAAAAGATGTTGATGACGAGCTTAGTGGCCAAGGGCTTGGGCTCAGTGCCGCTCAAGAAAAACTACTAGAGCGAGGAGGGGATATAGCCCTAGTAGAACTGGGTTATAGGTTCGTCCTCGGTGGCGGTAAAAATGTGGTTCGTCCAAGCATTGCTTATGTTGACCATGATCTTGATGGCGGTGCTATGTCTCAGCAGGGTTACAGGCTAGGGGTCGAGCATATGTACAATGGTGGAGATTTTAGGTGGTTGAACCGCGCTGTGTACGATGATCTTGACGGCGACGAGGTCAACCCGATATTTAATAAGACCAACGATGCAAACCTTTACATTATCGCGAGTGAATTGCGCTTTCCAGAGCCGTTGGGTTGGGATAAATGGGCAGCGACCATGGGTATCCAGTGGGGAGAAAACGATGCGGATATCGACTTCAATAAAAGCTCTACATTGCTGTTTGTAGGCCGGCTAGTTCGCACCTTTTAAGTGCTTTCAGGCGCCTAACGCCCCAGTGGTAGAGCACGTCGCTGTTTAATTTCATCATGAGGCACGCAATTGAAAAGCCTATATGTAAATCCCTATCTTCAATCGTTTAGCGATAAGTCACAAGGCAACAAGGGAGGCCGAAACTCTAACATTGTACTTCAGTGCAGTTCATTTCTCATGTCCGCGCAATATTAAGTTCGGCGCGTAGATCCTGACTATGAAAGTTCCGATGGGTATATGGTTATGTTATCTTGGGCATAGAAATCCGCGCTCTGTGCTTGCTGCCACCATTCTTTCCATGTCTCGCTAATGCTAGAGTCGTCCAGCAAAGCCTTGTGTTGTAGCGGCGGTAATAAACTTCCACTCGGCATCAAATGACCATACGGTGTTCGGCGCTTTAGCATTTGTGGCGTCAGCTTCGCTGGGTCATCCAGCCCCATGCTTCCGACCAGCTCAAAAAAGCTCTCCATAGTATTGTGATGGAAGTTTTTAACTCGTTCACTTTTTTCTTGCACGTTTATTGCTTTTCCTCTTGCGGGGTCTTGCGTCGCGATACCGGTGGGGCACATATTGGTATTGCAGTGCCGTGACTGAATGCAACCTAATGCCATCATCATCGTACGAGCTGCGTTAACGCAGTCTGCACCCACTGCAATTTTAGATAGTAGATCGAAGCTGGATGCAGTTTTTCCCGATGCGATGATTTTTATTTGGCTTTTTAAGCCCGTGCCCACTAAGGCGTTATAAACTATAAAAACACTCTCCAGACACATCATTCCCAAGCGATTAGTAAATTCAGCCGGTGCTGCGCCGGTACCGCCTTCAGCCCCATCTACTGTGATAAAATCCGGTGTTATGCCAGACTCCAACATGGCCTTACAGATATTTAAGAATTCTACAGGATTCCCAATACAGAGCTTAAAACCTACGGGTTTACCATTACTTAACTGGCGCAGTGTGGCGATAAACTGAAGCAGTGCCATCGGAGTAGTGCACTCAGGATTAACCGCGGGCGAATTGCAGTCTCGATCGGTAGCAATATGCCGAATAGCGGCGATTTCTTCGGTAATTTTCGCGGCCGGTAATACCCCCCCATGGCCTGGCTTGGCGCCTTGCGACAATTTAATTTCAATCATCTTGATCTGTGGCTTCTGAGCCATTGCTGAGAAACTGTCGGGGCTGAAATTGCCATCGGGGTCGCGGCAGCCAAATAACCCCGAGCCAATCTGCCAGACAACATCACCGCCATGCTTAAGATGATATGGGCTCGCGCCGCCTTCCCCGGTATTATGTGAGCACCCAGCCTTCAGCGCGCCCAGGTTGAGTGCTTCGATGGCGTTTGCGCTGAGAGAACCAAAACTCATGGCGGAAATATTGAGGTAGGAGGTGTCATAAGGCTGGTTGCAGTTGGGGCCACCAATGCGAACCCGTTTAGCGGTGTCAGACACGGTACGAGGATGTAGGGAGTGCCATAGACTGAGATAGTTGTCCTCTAATAGATCTCTTTGGGTGCCAAAAGCGATGGTGTCACGCACATTTTTTGCACGCTGATACACCAACGAGCGTTGCTCACGGTTGAATGGGCGTTCTTCCAGATCATTGGCAACAAAATACTGCTGAATTTCAACCCGATAAGATTCGAGAAAATAGCGGAGATACGCCACTACAGGATACAGACGATTGAGGGTGTGCTTACTAGCATAAATGTCATAAAAGCCGACCACCGTATAAGTTAGGGTGGCAATAAAAACCAGGGTGGAGGCGCCGCCTCCTGCCATCATCAAATAAGTCAGTGCCAGTGCATTGCCTAGACTCGCGACACACCAGTAAAACTGTTGCATGATGGTCATAATCAATTTTTTCCTATGAGTACATATACGTATCGCCTGCAATATTAAACGCTAACAAACGAAATCTGACAATAGTAACCTATCTGTTGCCGCTGACGCCGTGACATCTTTATAGGGAGAAGTATAAATAATAGGTAGTCCTTCTGAAGTCAGAAGTAGGGTTCTGCCTACTTTAAAGCGCACCCGCTGGTGGGTATGCTTTTAGTTTAGGTACATGTTTTACGATGTTGCGGTAGACATCGAGTGACGGTAGAAGACCTCTATAAAGTGAACTGGTCAAATTTAGTTTCGTACATTGTTGCATCTATATCCTTAGGAGTGTGTCGTGCTTGTGTCTAGGTTTTTGCTTGTGCTTGCGATATTTTGTTCTGCTTTACTTATGATTCAAGCCTGTAGTGAGGGCGAGGATAATTCGGTTATTCTGGTGCCCTTAGAAGACGCAGGTGGGTCCAATGTTGAAGAAATCGACGGAGAATTACTGGAGCGCGCTGGAGAACTAAAACTGAAACAATATTCTGTCGCGTGGGTAGGCAGTGGCACTATGGGCGGCGGCACACTTACTTATGGTGACCAAACTTACCCATTCAGGCTTATGGGCGTTGGCTTGGGCGGCTTTGGGGCTTCGGTGCTGGAGGCAACGGGTGTTGTTTATAACCTACCAAATCCCGAGGCTTTCCCTGGCACCTATGGTAATGCGCGCCTTGGAATGACTGCTGGGGACTCTGGAGGTGGCAAGTTGTGGCTGCGTAATTCCAATGGGGTGGTTATAGAACTGGAATCCGAGATGCGTGGTCTCGCCCTCACGGGTGGGGTGGATGGCTTAGTTGTTCAGTGGGGTGAAGACGAGAGGTCATCTTTGGGTGACGTTTTAGACGGAACCGAAGATGCGGTTGGGAAAGGTATCGAGGTTGGCGCAGATGCCGTCGAAAGCGGTATCACTACGGTTAAAGGCTGGATGAAGTAGGAGGTTGCCCCGGCAGTCGCTAAGTATTTGAAATTACCCTATGAAACCAAATTCGGTATTGGACACATATCGGCATAATATCGTCATCATGGCGCTCTTTTTGGGACACACAGTGCATGTTAATGCTGCAGAGCCGAACAAGACAGAGCTTGCAGGTGACATAAAGCATGCGGCGATAGACGTCATAAACGGGGAGGCTTTCACCAAGTATAGTGGTTTCAAACTAGCAGAGCATAGCGATCTTTTGTCTCGCTCGCAGATGAGTCATTGGTTCATTAATGTGCGTCACGGCGGCAGCCAGCAGCTTAGTGCCCACCGAATACCAGCATCTGTACCGGCATAATCAGCGCTTGAATGCGTATGATAATGGCGTGGACGATGCCAACTGCGTCTACTGCGTGGTAAAACAGCGCATCTAAACCACTGACCTCACCAGACGCCAGCAGAGCGTGATTATTGGTATATGCATTAGCGATGCATTTGCTGCCGGGCATAACGCCCTCCATGCCACCCTGATAAAGTGGCTCCATCACCACGGTTAGTGTGCCGGGTCGAGCGCGCTGCTGGGCGTCCAGTAGATTATCTGTGGGCCGCAGTTGTCCGGCTGCAACAACTGGTTGCACTCGAATGACTATCATCGGTATCACTTCGAAGGGGCGTGATAAACAAACGACTTCAGCAAGTGTGCCTTCATGGATAACCTGGGTCGCCAGCTGGCTGAAGCCTGCCACGATTTGGTTCTGGCCGGATTCCGGACCGTGATCAGGAATTAAGATGCCCGCTGGGCGCAAAATCGGATTTACGTAATCACCGCGTTGCAAGAAAAACTGCGCTACAGTGCCATCGACACCAGCGTAAACAACGGTTTTACCTAATTCCACCTCGGCCTGGTCGAGTGCGCGCTTGGCACTCTCAAGCTGGCTGGGTAGCACCGACTCCTGCTGTGCAATAACTGACGCGATGTTAGCCTGCATTGTGTCAACGGCGCCGCTTCGGGAGTCCACCGTGTTTTGTAGGCGCTCGAGCTCAATTTTACTCACCAATTGTGCTCCGCGAGCTGTAAGCTCGCGCTTCTTTTGCAGTTCATTTTTTGCCTGATCCAGCGCACCTTGCGCCTGGCGCAAGCCTCCTTGGGCAGCTTCGAGCTGGCTGTCGAGCTGCACAAATGCTGATTCGACTTCGATAACTCGACTGCTAGCAGCATTGACTGCCGCTACTTGTGCATCGTCCAGCAAGCTGAAAAGGGGATCTCCCGCTTCGACCTGCTGATTGTTGGTAATATAAATTTCCTCAACGCGACCGCCGCCTTCAGATAAGATGGTGACGGTCCGAAAATATGGACCAGCATTTGAAGTAGAGGGGTGATAATAAAAAATCAGGGTAATCAGTGAGACGGTCAGTATAATGCAAGCAGAAATACCCCAACGTAGTTCATACCACACTGAGAAAAAGTTAATCTCTTGGCCCCAGCGTTTGCCCTGCCTATAGCGGCGGAATAGATAGTCAGGGAACACGGTAACGAGCGAACAAATTAGCAATTCCAGCACGGTCTATTGCTCCCTCTTGGCAATGTCAGGCGCCTCCGTAGCCGCCTCCGCATCCGAGGCTGTTTCTATCATGCTGCGCAGTGAGTTAGCGATAGAATTTATCGGAGAAATAAAATCCGGGATCCTGACCAGTGCTAGTACCAGCGCGGCAACCCAAAACAGATGATTATGGGTAAAGAGCGCCAGCACAGCCAACACCATGATAAGTTGCGTCTGTGTATTGTTTTGCTTCTGTGCTAAGTGTTCTGGTATCGAATGTAACTTAAAATAGAGCACCACTACGCCCATAAAACCTAAAATTAAGATCAACGTTACCACAGTGAAAAGTGGGTCACTGCCATCTGCTCCGCCTATATACGGCGGCAATTGAGGGGGTGCTAAATTGTGCGTAACAGATGCCATGAATTCTCTCGTAAGTTAAAGGTAAGGACGTTACCCGATGCTGAAAGCAACGGCAACTCTTTTGCTGCTTTGCGACGTTATGGGATCGCGCTACACTGATCGGATGATTTCGTTTGATACAATAAAGCAATGGATAAAAGGCAATGCGATACGTTGTCTGTCTGTTGCCGTCTTAACGATCACATTCCTGACAAGCTGCGCTGGACAGATCAGCGCGCCTACAGTGAGCCACCATCCGAAAATGAAAAATAAGCCATGGTTGTTGCATTGTGAGTCAGCCAAGACAGATGCCGCATCCCCTCAGAAAGTCGCCGGTGCAGATTGGCGTAACTGGGTGTTTGCGAAGGATGAACAGGGTAAGCGCATCAATGTAGAGGGCAGGATGTTAGACGGCTTTTTCGAGGTCACGTCTATTTTCGACGGCTCCGGACAATTGATTGACCCGACGCGCCGCGCCGCTCGTGAACTGTGCCTGGCTACATTAAAGGGCATCAAAGGTAACAGAAACCTGATGTTAGGATGGACGATGGTGGCTCGCGCGGGTGAGAGGGTGAACATTCCTCCCGTTTACCCAGACGAAGCCGCTGTCAATGGTGAAATAAGCCGGATTGTGATTTTCGGGGACAGCCTGACAGATTCAGGACGATTGAAGCAACGACTTAAGATTTTCCCAATGAGGCCATACTGGATAGGCCGGTTTAGTAACGGGCCAACTTGGCCCGAATACTTGGCGATGGCCACTTCTTTAGGTATTCAGAATCATGCCTACGGTGGCGCTTCCGCAGCCAAGCCGGATACTCTACCCGGCGCGAATCTTTATGCGCGTGGCCGAGACTTAGGTCAGTTTTTTGTCAGTGGTAGCATTGAGTTGCAGATTAGCGATTACCTTGATGGAACGCTAAAAGGTGCTCAGATTGAGCAACCTAATGCGACCGCTTTCCTGATCTGGGCTGGTGCGAATGATTACATTTCAAAGGAACCCATCCGCGGTCTGATCACTGTATTTTTAAATTCACCAGAGGGACAAGCCGGCTATAAAAGAGTGGTAGAGCGTGCAGTCGCTCAATTAGATCTTGATGTGCGTACGCTATATAGGTCTGGCGCTAGGAACTTTATCATGGTGAACATGCCTGATCTAGGACGTGCCCCCATTGTTCTGCAAAATACTACTTACGATTTTGAAAATGTAAGAGTAAGCGGCGCTGAACGTAGAATTCAGTTGGCTCAAAGATTGACGGAGCTTACCCAGTACCATAACCAGCAATTGTTAGATGCTACTGTGCGGCTGCGCCAAGAGCTCTCAGATTCGGCGATTCTTTACGTCGACGCTAACAAGCATTTTCACCTACTTAGCGGGCTTGATGAAAGTGCACCGCAGCAGCCTCAAGATTTTGGTTATGCTCCGTTGGAACTGGCAGAATCTTTGAATTATCAAGACTGGGAGCTTAATCTGCAAAAGCCTTGTTATGAAGGCTCCTATTTAGGAACAAATGATACTCGGCAATCATGTGTAAACCCTGATCAAGCGCTATTCTGGGATACTGTTCACCCAACTACACTAACGCACTGCTGGCAGGCTTGGAAAGTGGGTGTTGACATGGCTGCGGCTGGCTGGATAAGTCCGCTACCAGATCGCGAAACCTATCTCGATTGGTGTGAGACAATCGTGGACCGTGTGGCCATGGAGCCGCTGCAAAGTGCCGCTCCAGAGGTAATTGAAGGCTACTAACGTTTTAGTTCGGCAGACATAAGCGAGCAGTGCGCACATAAGATCACGGATAAAGCCAGGACAAAAAACTACTTTTCGCTCGTCCTCCTACAGTGGAAAGCTAGCGTTCCATTTGTCTGAACTGCTCACATAAACGTAACGTTTTTTGCAAGTTGACTACCTCGCTTGAATCAGCACCTGCTCGGTAGGGTGCCGAGGGCTTAATTTTTTGCGTGGCCTGCGTTTCCGGCAGGTTTGGTTTCGCTTGTGCGATGTTGGCGTGTCTCATTCTAACGACGGTTGAGCACTCTAGTGACCACTATAAGGTCAGAAATTGCGGTTGTGTGTTATGTGGGGCGAGACGAATTCGATAGGGTCAAAGTGATCAAAATCACTGAGTAGAAACGGAATGAGGTTCAATTTCGTTAGGCATTGACTCAAGCTTAAGGTTTTAAACTCGGGCCCGGTCGATACTAGTATGGCTTTTATCTTTGCGAGACGCTTTTCGATCGCGGCAACAGAGCAATAGTGTACTTTCGCAATTTCCTTTCTTGGCGAGCGCATCACAAATAGATTGAGCACAGACAAGTCTTTTCTAGTTAACTGTTTTCCATTCGGTAGCTGAAGTACCTTTAAATGATGATTTAACATCAAGGGCCACCCATAGTAGAGATCGTTAACTTTGTTCCAATACTCAAGTGTTTTTAAGCCTCCTTGCATGGTAGGCTTCCTGTGGGTGACGCAGTGCAGCAGTTCATCGGCCGGCTTCCATATCCCAGTACTGCTGATACATTTTCTATCCTTGCGCACCGTGGCTTCTATTTTTGCAAGAGACGCTCTTGCTGAGTCCGCTAAGCCAAGCTCCAATGGGATAGCCGACCACTTCATGTCGGGATGATAGGTCTCTAGGCCCAAAAATTCTGTGACCTTATGGTCAATGCTAGTGTAGAAACCGTCGCGGTCTTGTTCTACGGATAAGGTAATCATCTCACATCCTACATTTATATCTCTCAGCGGGGTCTAGCCTCGCTGCAGACTGTTTGCTCAACCTGTGACTATAGAAGTATCTAAGTATAAGGAATATAGAATCTCTTTGTCCATTTGGTTTAGGTTCTATCCCGCTGCATGTTTCATTTTGATGGCTTCGTTCCAATAGTTTTATCGGAGCGGTAAGCTAATGCAACTGTTTTTTCGCAGACTAGCATTGAGCGGTAGGGCGATACTGTTTCCCAGCGCGTCACTAATTTGGCGTTGCAGGCTCGCTGCAGTAATGCTTATGCCCCCTTGCTCGTCGCTAAAGCGTTCAAAAGTCGCGGTTGGGCCATTGCGTGATTACGCTTTAGCGCCCCGAAAGGTGGAGGTTAGCTTTACTTCAATTATAAAGGCTTCATAGAGCACATGTGGCTAACGCATGGTTTTTGATGTGTGCTAATGCTGTGAGTGCACTAGATTACGACTGTACCCGTTGAGGTGAAGGTGTAAAAATATATTCCCCCATTTAAAAGCAAACACAAAGAGCTCTGACAAAAAACAGATAAACGTTGCTGAGGAAACGCATTGATAAGCCTGAATAAAAAATCGTGATTAAAAAATACACGTTGCATCTTTGTGATTTAGTAATACACTAAAATAGTTAGATCAAATTTTAATCAAAAGGGACCTTATCATGTTGGAAAAAGAACTAGCCCAAGCGACGAAAATGGCGGAAAACGCACACAAAAAGGTAGATCAACTTCGCAAGAAATTAGTTTCTGATTCAGAAAAAGCGCATATCCGCATCAAGCGCGAACTTGCTGCTTCGCGCAAGAGGCATAAGGTCGCTAAGGTGCGATTAAAAAGTGCTAAAGCTGCACTTCAGAAAAAGGTAACACCAGAAAATAAGAAAAAAGTTGACGCATTGATGCAGCAGGCACAAGGGCTTGCTGAGTCAGTATCGAAAGCCGCTGAAGCCGCATACGACGCTGCTGAGGAATTTGTGGCAGTTAAAGCTGAAGCTGTTCTTGCTGATCGTAAAGCGAGGGCTGCAAATCAAGCAGCGATTTTGGTTGAAAAGGCTGCAGCCAAGACGAAGAAGAAGCCTGCGGCTAAGAAAAAGGTAGCAGCGAAGAAGACTGCGGCCAAGAAAAAGGTGGTAGCGAAGAAGAAGCCTGTAGCAAAAAAGAAAGCGCCGGCTAAGCGGAAAGCGACCAAATAGACAAGCGTTTGCGGCGTTCGGGTGAAACCGACGTCGCTTGCTCGGCTAAGACTCGGGTCTTGCCTGAAGTGCGATTATTCCGCTTTGGGCACCCGCTTTTTATCTCTACCCTTGTCGTTGTTCCTTGAGACTTTTACCCGCCCCTTATGTAAGCCAGACTGTTTGACAGTGTTGGCGGCTGGTATCGAGACAAGGTACCCCACAGGAAAGTTAAGGTCTTTTAAATCGCTGTTAACTTCGATTTGAATTGGTTGATCTGTTGTCAGCCAAGCGCCGCATGCTTCACCTGCGTCGCAAATAAAGAGATCGTTATCAGTATCTGTGCCGGCTATAATTTCATAGCTTCCAGCGGGGACATCAGGAAATTGGAATGGATAATCGGCCTGATTACTTTGAGCGCTAGTTTGTGCAATCACGTCATCTCGCAGCGGGTCGTATAAAAGAATGTAAATTACGCCGAGATCTAATCCAGTATTTATTCCTCCCTCTGCAGCAAGGATACGGACCGCTAAATTGTTTTCGGATGACTGAATGGTAATATCCGCAGCATAGACGCCTGGAGAAAGGTTAGTCCGATCTACAATCACCTCGTATTCTCCTAGCCCATTACTATCCACCTCTGCGGCGACAATCTCCAGCCAAGGCGCGGAAACAGAAAGCGACTCTACTTGAAGGTCACCTTTTCCACCGTTACGTAAAAGTATAGTTAGTGCTGTGGTCTCGTTACCAAAATTGAGGGTGCTAGTAGACGCTGTTAGCAGCGGACGATCAGCGGGATTGCTGCCCACCGCTTCCAGAGCAGCAAGTACTGACCGCTGCGCGTTAATGATGCCATAGCCAAACCGGTTATCTCTGCCCGGAGCACCAACATCATCGGTGAGCGCCCCAGATGCTAACAAGGCATCTATATCGATAGGCCTCAGTGTGGGATTGACAGATTTCATCAGAGCGATAATGCCTGCGACCTGAGGCGCCGCCATTGACGTGCCGCTAAGGAATGTGTAAACGTAATCGAGACCGTTTTCATTGATGCTGCCATCTGTACTCAATATTCCGTCGGGGTAGCCATCACCGTTGAGGTCAATATTGTTGTCGCCGCCGGGGGCACCTACGTCAATGTCGGGTCCGATATTGGAGTAGGTGGTCAGCCTTCGCTGCCCATCCACCGCACTAACAGAAATTACGCCGTCATAGCTCGCGGGGAAACCGGGTAGGCTGCTCGCTTCGTTGCCCGCTGCGGCGACGACGATTACGCCGGCAGTCCGAACTTCGTTATAAAGTGCCTGAGTAGCCTGACTAAAGGGTTCGCCGCCGAGGCTTAAGTTGATGATATCAACAGGTTTCTGCGGCACTGTTCCAGAGTCATTTGGTAGGCCTGCGGCATAGCGTAATGCTTGTCGAAGATCATAGGATGTGCCTTCGCCATCAGTTCCTAGTGCGCGTAACGGCATAATGCGTGATCCATAGGCGGATCCGGCTACGCCTATTCTGTTATTACCCCGAGCCGCGACTATCCCGGCGACATGCGTGCCATGAAAATTCGAGGCCCTACTGCCAACAGAACTACCTGGATCTCGTGGGTCGGGATCAATGCCATCACCATCTTGCGCGCTTTCAATGTTGCTGACAAAGTCGTAGCCAGCTACTAGCTGTCCGGTTAAATCAGGATGACGTGGCAGGATGCCGGTATCAATTACAGCGACTATAACCTCGGATTTTCCGGTGCTGATTTCCCAAGCATCGGGCATTGCTATTAGTGGATAGTTCCATTGCAGCGGATAAGCTCGATCATTGGGAGCTGCCAGCGCTGTGATCCGATAATTGGGCTCGGCATACAGGACCCGTGAATCCTTGCGCAGAGCCTTAATAGCCAGCAATGTCTCTGTGCGCGCGCTTAGAGTGGAATTATTTATCATGCCGATGTTTGATGCCCAGCTAGCTGGTTGCAGGCTAACTTTAGCTGAGCGTGACAGATTCTTGCGCATAGCCATCAGACGCCCGCGCCCGCGCCCACCCGCCCGTTGCTGCATACCCAGTCCGCGGCTGACCTCTTCAGTATGGAGACCACTACTTAGCTGTTGGGTGTCATTTTTATAGGTGACCACGGTCTCCCACGGGATAACTCTATGCGCACGCTGGGCGGGTTGGCCCAAGGTGTCGCCTATCGCAAGAATGTAGTTCGTTGCTCCCTCATACGCATTAATGACGACAAAGTATGTCCCATCCTCGGGCACGAGTAAGGATTCGACTTCGCCGGTATTCAAGGAGTTTTCTACCTGAACGCCATCAGAATCAATAAGATACAGATCGGCATCGGCCTGCTCAAAATCAGCGACCAATAATGTCACACTCTGACCGGCAAGCAGATCTACTTGGAAAAAATCATCGATATCTCCAGATAATGCAGAACGCCCTGAAGCACCGGCGCCAGGCACATTAACGTAGCCGCCTAGGGTGATAGGATTGGGTATTGGTTGAGCCTGGCTTGGATCATCATTGCTGATAGCTAGCTTATTTGGGTCATTAGTATCGCTATCGACTAGTTGGCTGGCAGGCGTTGAAATGGCGCCAGACAGAGTAAAGGTGTCTAATGGGGCGGGATCAACCGGATCCGGAGAGATTGGTGGGGTAGGAGCAGTTGGCGTGTCGCTGACGTTCGCTTCTCCGCCACCGCTACCGCCGCCACACGCCGCAGCGAGTGACGATATAACGATGCAGGTCGCTAAATGGCGTAATTTTTTTGGCATGGTTGACACGATTAATATTCTTTATCAGATTACTAAACGATAACAGAGATTTCTTATGGAAATTACACTTTTTTCCATGGTCAAGTGATTACCGAAACCAAAGCCTAAAAATTTGCTTTTTAAAGCCCTCAGGCCAGCTCGGTGGTTTGTTTTTTTATTAAGCATTTACTCGCCCCGGTAAACGGTGCCCAGAACATTTATGTCTTTCAGCTTGATCGGGTCAATTTCCATCGGGTTTTCACCTAACAAAACGAAGTTTGCAAGTTTTCCGACTTCAATGGACCCTATCTCGCCCTCTAGGTTCAACACTCTCGCTGCATTAATAGTGATCGCTTGTAAGGCAGTATATAAATCGACGCGCTGATCCTGAGAGAATTTACTGCCCTGCGAGGTTACGCGATTAACCGCTGTCCATGCCAGTGTGAGTGGCTCCATTGGTGCCATCGAGAAATCAGAGTGGAACGAGATTGGGACATTTTTTTGTGCTAGTGAGTTAATACGAACGAGATTTTCGCCGCGCTCCGCGCCTAAGCCAATTTCAGAATATTTATCTGCCAAAGCCCAAAGGTAGTATGGGTTTACAGAGGCCTCCATGTTTAAATCCGCTACCTGTTGCGCCATTGCATCTGTGAAGTACCCCATATGGTGCAATGTAAAGCGGTGATCAGACCGAGGATGTCGCTTTTGATCAGCACTATTGAAATCCAAAACCTGCTGAATACCCAAGTCGCCATTGGAATGCATGTGAATCTTGTAGTCGTTATCCCAATACAGACTTAGCTGCTCTTTAAGAAGGTCTGGGGGGGTCATCCATTCCCCGTCATGACCGTCTGTATACCCGTCCTGCATCTGCATCAGCTGGGAGTAAATGGCGCCATCAGAAAAAAGCTTGATCTGATTAGGTAAAAATTTAATGTTGTCTGTGTTGTATTTCTCATCGAGGCCTTGGGTGAACGCCAGTGCTTCTTTGTTTCCGCCTTTCATGCGATATAGCTGAGTGCCATTGGGAATGAGATAGACGCTGTAGGGCGGTAATTTGTCCATCTCCATTTTCAATAAGGCATATTCCGCCTCAAAATTTGAACTGGGAAATCCAGGCTCTGCGATCGTAGTTATACCATTTTGAGTCACCAGCTCACTCATGATACTTAGACCTTCTAGATACCGCGTTATGTCCAGCAAATTGGGGGCCATTCTTGGCACTAAGGCCAGCCAGCCTCCCTCATAGAAATGGCCAGCTTCCCAATCGACTTGTGGATTGCCTAAAAAATCTGCTTCTTGAATCCCGATTGCGGTAATAGCGGCATCATTAAGATAAATTTCATGAAATGAGCGATGTATAATCGCAACAGGCTGATCAGGCGCAATTCTATTTAAGAGCTCGCGTGATAGCTCACCATGCCAAAGCTGATGATAGCCCCAAATAAAATAGACTTTATCGTTCTGCGCGTTTTCGCCGATTGATGCGGTGATTCGGTTAATATAATTGTCGTGCCCTTGTACACCGATTTTTGTTTCATCAGGAAGCACCCAGTCATAGGGCGCAATGATTTCGTTAGGCAACATGATTGCGGCAATCGAGGGATGTAAATGCGGTTCAATGAAGCCTGGCATCATCGTTTTTCCCTCCAAATCTACCATCACTGTCTCTTCGCCTTGATGCAGCAGTGATTGCTTCTCATCCCCTACAAAGATAATTTCTCCGTTTAGTACGGCAACGGCCTGCGCATACTGAGGGGCATCGGTTGCCATTGTCAGAATGTCGCCACCGTAATAAATTGAATCAGCGATTATGCTCGCAGCAGGAGCCGCAGAAGAGTCAACGGGTAACGGCGTCGTGTCCGCGAAGGAACTGGACGCTAGCAGCAGGACTAGTGGCAAAAATAATACTGGAAACGTCACAGGAATCCCCTATTCTGTTGCAAGCTAAAGCACCCCCTCGAGTAGCGTACGGATAATCAGTTCTACAAAGGTCGAAGCAATGTCTATTATAACGCAGTTAGCACAATATCACCCAGCACTACCCGATATTACCGTCATTTTAATTTTGTTAATGATGGCTATTCTTGGTTACTTCATAGCGCATCGGCTATTAGATTTTGGGCTGCGAGCTATTACGAAATATTCAACATACACCTGGACTGATGCCTTAATTGAAAATGGAGTGGGCAAACGACTGGCGCAACTGCTGCCTGCGTTCACCATTCATATGGGCGTAAATTTCCTGCCGAGTATTAACGCGAGACTGGAAGCTTTCGTGATGAACCTGACCAGTGCTTATGTAATGGTGGTCGCGGCGATTACTATCATTGCGGCCCTCAATGCCGCCAATGATATTTATGAATCTAATCCGGAAGCGCGCCAACGGCCAATAAAAGGGTTTATTCAGCTATTACAGCTCGCGGTAGTGATTTTGGGTGGGCTGTTATTTATTGCTGCGTTACTTGATAGATCGCCGGTCCTGCTACTCAGCGGTTTTGGTGCTATGACGGCAGTGTTGTTGCTGGTATTCAAGGACACTTTACTGTCGTTAGTGGCCAGTGTGCAGTTAGCCGCTCAAGACATGGTGCGGGTAGGTGACTGGATCGAGATGCCCCAGTTAGGCGCTGATGGAGATGTAGTGGATATGGAATTATATACGGTGACAGTGCAAAACTTCGACAAGACCATTACCACAATTCCTACTCAACGGCTGATCACTGACTCCTTTAGAAATTGGCGGGGAATGTCGAACTCGGGCGGGCGGCGCATTAAACGCGCTCTGCATATCGATGCAGCATCTATACGTTTTATAAGTGAGGAGGACGTAAAAGGCTATAGACGTTTTTTGCTATTAGAGGATTACGTTGCCTGCAAACATGATGAGCTTGCGAAATATAATCAGACGTTGGTCGCAGCGACCGTAGACGGGTCTGATGAGGCTGTAAATATGCGCCGATTAACTAATATTGGTACGTTCCGAGCTTATGCTTGGCGGTACCTTAAAGAGCATCCCAAAATACGTAAAGATATGACTTTACTAGTGCGACAACTGGCGCCGGACGACGGTATACCGATAGAGTTGTATTGCTTTACGAATACCGTAAGGTGGGCAGACTACGAAGACATTCAGGCGGATATTTTCGACCACTTATTGGCTATTATGCCAGAGTTTGGTTTGCAGCTATTTCAAAGACCTGCGGGCACAGAATTCTCAATCAGACAGTTGTAGTGATTGCTGCTGCGACATCCAGTGATCAGCTTCTTTGGGTCGATCGACGACGATATGTCTGTGTATGTTGTAACGAGCAATGGCTGATAATATTTGAATATGTGATGACTTAGATGCTCTATCAGGGCGCGAGATGCATAAAGCGCGTAAACGTGTTTTGCGCAGTGACCACCCATCGCGGCGTTGAAGCACCCTCGCCGGCAGTCTGTAATTTGGGATGCGCGGTGACGACATGTCGCAGAGAGCTTTCTTGGTCAGGGTCCACATCTACAAAAAGGATATGCTTACCCGCAGACAGATCTGCTTGGAACCTTTTAAAATCGGCATGCGGATTATGTATGCCGATTAAACCACCCTCCCAGGTGCAGAAACCTAAAATGATAACGGAGAGAAATATTGCCGGCACCCAGGTATAGGTCTCAGTCAGGCCGATTTTCCACGCGATAAGCAGAACTGCAGCAGCTCCTACTGCGCCTACGACAGCGCCTAGTGTGGTGCCTTTTACAACGTCTTTCTTGAGCACTGGCTCCACTTGGTTCAGGCGGCGTTGCTGCACGCCTGAGTCATCTGTACTAAGCACGTGGATTTGTGGCGTGGAGACACCGGCGGTTTCCAACTTGTGTTCGATAACTTCTAGATCATCAAGGTCGTCACTGATGTAGTAATGCCGTTTCATACAAACCATCCTTGCTACTCTTGTGGTGTTTTCGAGTATAGCATTGGCAACACTGTAATCCAGCGAGTTTGGGTTTTAGCCGCGGCACGTCTGCATTTTAATTACATATGGAAATTAATAACCCCTCGCTTCAGTACGAAAAGAAATAAAAAAGCGGTATGAACGCATTTTTTTAGAAAGATATAGATCTCAGGTGTCATCAAAACAATCTTTTAAGATTATTTGGTTACAAGCAGTGATATTTATATACGCATAACGACTATAACGCGCTACATTTTGATAATAATCTTACCCATATGCTGCCCGCCTTCCATATGTCCGTGCGCCTGCTCAATCTTCTCGAGTGGATAAATGCTATCGATGATTGGCTTGATCTTGCCGCTTTCTAGGTGAGGATAGATATGTTCCATGATTTCCTGCACCATGACCGCCTTTTGGGCAAAGGTCTGAGCGCGCAGTGTTGAGCCTGTCATAGTAATGCGTTTCATTAGTAGGGGCGCGAAGTTGATAGCGGCCTTGAACCCATTCATATAGGCGATATTAACAATGTGAGCCTCCGGGGCAGCGATATTGAGATTCTTTTGGATGTAGTCGCCGCCAATCATATCCAGAATGACATTTATTTTATTGTTCAATCCCATTTCTGTCAGAACGGTTTCAAAGTTTTCGGTTTTATAATTAATCGCTTGCGTTGCCCCGCGAGCTTCGAGTGCGCGGCACTTCTCATTGCTGCCGGCGGTGGTATACACCTCGGCACCTAGAGTGTTGCATATCATGACGCCCATCGTGCCTATGCCGCTGGCTCCGCCGTGGATGAGCACTTTTTCTCCAGGCTTCAGCTTAGCGCGTTGGAATAAGTTGTGCCAATTGGTCAGTAGCGCCTCAGGCAGCGCCGCGGCCTCACCTTTGCTATAGCCATTGGGAATTGGCATACACTGAGTCGTCGGTGCCACCGCGTATTCGGCATAGCCGCCACCGTGCGTTAGTGCACAGACACCTTCACCCACCTGCCATGTGCGAACATTTCTCCCGACGGCCTGTATTGTGCCTGCTACCTCTAGCCCCATGATGGGAGAGGCATCTGGTGGCGGTGGATAGAGTCCTTTGCGCTGCAGCAAATCGGCTCTATTGATGCCAGCGGAATGCACCTTTATTAAGACGTCTTCTGCGCCTGGTATCGGCGTCGGGCCGCATTCTATGCTCAAGTGATTTTCAGTACTAACAGCGACATGGCGGCACTGATCGGGGACTTGGTCTGTTGCACTCATTGAAGTCTTTATCCTGTTGCTATCACGGCGGCGTCGGCGCTGCCTTCGGTGTTATCCCTGCCACGCATTTTAGGCTGAATGGCTATGAATTGCGCCACTCTCAAGCCGCCCTTTAATCTCTTCATCGCTAAAGCCGAACTCGCGTAGAACCTCTTCTGTATGTTCGCCTATGGTTGCGGCAGCGCAGCGCAGTTCGCCGCTTGTGCGGCTGAACCTCGGTGCAGGAGCCGGTTGCCACACGTTCCCGTCGTCAATAAAGGTGCCTCGAGCTTGATGATGAGGATGGTGGCGAACCTCACTCATCGACAGTACCGGTGCATAGCAGACATCCGAGTCGGCGAAAATCCTATCCCACTCATCTCGCGTTTTGCATTTGATGACCTCTGTCATTTTGGTTTTCATCTGCGGCCAATTGGCCATGTCGAACTGGTTCTCAAAATGCTTGCCGTCGTCGCCCAGCTTACTCATGAGGGTGGCGTAAAACTGTGGTTCTATGGCACCCAGAGATATGTATTTACCGTCTGCGGTCTCATACACCTCATAAAAATGTGAGCCTGAATCAAGTAGATTGGTTCCCCTCTCATCAGACCAAAAGTCGGCCTGATTGGCGGCAAATGTGCTCGCCATTAAAGTCGCGGCACCGTCAATCATTGCGGCATCCACGATCTGGCCTTGGCCTGAGCCCTTTGCTTCCAGAAGTGCACATACCATGCCATAGGCAAGCATTAGACCGCCGCCACCGAAGTCCCCTACCAGGTTAAGAGGAATGGCGGGTTTTTCCCCTGCGCGACCAATACCGTGAAGGGCCCCGCTGAGGGCCACATAGTTTATGTCGTGCCCTGCTACTTGTGCCATCGGGCCCTCCTGGCCCCAGCCGGTCATGCGGCCATAAACCAGCCCCGGATTGCGCGCTAGGCAGATGTCTGGCCCCAGACCAAGTCGCTCCATGACACCCGGGCGATTTCCCTCCAGCAGTGCGTCGGATTTTTCCAGCAGGGTCAGCACCGTGTCAACGCCATCTTTTTCTTTCAGGTTGACGCTAATGCAGCGTTTATTGCGGTTGAGGAAGTCCAGCTTCGGATTATGGGCCGCGGTGAACAGGGTGCCTCCGGGTCTTTCTACACGAATGACCTCCGCCCCCATGTCAGCGAGCAGCATGGCGGCGAAGGGGCCGGGCCCGATGCCTGAGATTTCAATAATGGTCAAACCTTGAAGTGGTCCCATGGCGTATGCTCCGGATGGTGCGTGGCGAATAAATTATTGCAGCTTACGGGTAACCACCGCAACGATGTTGCAGTTTTTACAGATTGTCTTTGCAAATCAAGTGTTCGAACATGACTCGTGCTTCCTCAAGTTTGGCAAAGATAGGGTAGTCGCTGTTCATAGCCCAACTGATGGTCAGCATGTTCAGTGTTCCTACAACCATCGCAGCAAGTATCTCTGGCGAGAAGTCGGCTTTAACGTCCCCCACTTCGATTCCGGCAGTGATCAGGTGAACGAAGCTCGCGATTGCGCTGTCACCTATTTCCCGCTGCCTCTCGGTATCTTCGGCGAAGGTGGACGGTGCAATCAGGATCAGTTGGCGATCAATGGCCTCATAGCTGGCAAAATTGGATTCAATATAGTCGATCATGGCTTCGAGTCGGTCTCGTGTCGCCTGATGGTTGGCCATCAACAAGCGGAACATTGGTTCTGACTGATCGTACAGGCGGGAAATGCCCAGCCCTCCCAGAAGAGCGTGCTTGTTGGGAAAATGTCCATAAAAGGTGCGCCTGGCGACATCGGCTTCCACACAAATTTGCTCGATGCTGGTATCTTCGATACCCCGCTTGCGAAAAAGTCGATAGGCCGCTTCCTCTATGCGGCCGCGGACCTCTTGTTTGCGTTTTTTGCGGCGCCCTATGGGAACCTCTGCCATGGCCATGAAATTTCCGTAATACTATTGCAATTGCCCATATATTAAACTATTTTGTATACATATGTGCAAGTTTGCTCATATGGGAAACCATGCGTTACTTTTTATTGAGTTCAATTAAGAGAAAATACAATGTCTGATCGTTTGATTGTGGTTTCTGCCGATTGCCACGCCGGCCTGCCTATCGCTGATTACAAGCCTTATGTGGAGTCCAAGTACCATGAAATGATGGATATGGCGGTTCCAATCACAGTAGAAATGATGGATAAAGCCGAGTCCACCTTCCTGATCAAGGAAATCAATGACGCTTGGCGCGCGCCCATTAAGAAACAGCTTACGGGTGCCTGGGACTATAATGAGCGTCTGAACATGTTAGCCGGCGATGGGATTGCTGCTGAGGTTATTTTCCCTGACGGTATCACCGAGAAGAATACGCCGCCGTTCGGGGCCGGCCTGGGTTTGTCGCCCCGTGATATGGTGCCGGAATTGCAATGGGCGGGCGCTATGGCACACAATCGCTGGCTGGCCGAATGGTGCGCGAACGACCCCGCTCGACATATAGGTGTGGCTTCGATTCCTCTTTTGTGGGATGTGCACCAGGCCGTAGAGGCGGTGCAGTGGTGCGTGGACAACGGTTTGAGAGCGGTCATGATTCCTACGCTATGGGGCGAGCATGATCCGTATCATCACGTTAAATATGACCCCTTCTGGGCGATCTGTGAAGCTCTTGAAGTGATCGTTCACTTTCATTCTGGGCCAGCGCCTCACTTGGAATATTTCGGATCAGGATTTCCAGTAGAGGATAAACGTGACGAGCTACCGGGTGCCATGGGCATTTATGTGTCTGAGGTAATGTGGTGGCTTTACCGCCCGCTGACGTTCATGATCTGGGGCGGAGTATTCGAGCGTTTCCCCAAGCTCAAAACGATGATTGTTGAAGGTGGCACCATGTTTATGTTGCCTTCATGGTTGCGTCTGATGGATTTTCATTACACGGAAGGACAAATTTCTGCCAAGTTAGGAAATTTTCGCAAGCACCTATCGCTCAGACCCAGTGAATATTTCGCACGTAATATTGGTGTTGGCGCTTCCTGTGTACTGCGTCCTGATTTAGATGTGCGTGATGAAGTAGGCTTGGAAAAAGTCATGTGGGGAAATGATTTTCCTCATCCCGAGGGAAGTTGGCCCAATACCGCGCAGTATTTCAAAGACAATTTCAGCAATTTTCCTGAGCGCGATGGCCGCAAGATCCTAGGTGAGAACGCGGTTAACTTTTACGGACTGGACCGCGAGCGCCTGCAGGTAGTTGCCAACGAGATAGGGCCCACGGCCGAACTTTTTAATTAAGATTAGGCGACAGGCAGCAAATATTTAGAGAGGCATATATGACGATCGTAGAAGCATGTGAATCCAAGACCAACACGACACCCGAGTTTCCTATGGGTTGGTACTCTGTCGCGCGTTCCCACGAACTGCTGGTTGGTGAAGTAAAGTCAGTGCAGGCCTTCGACCGAGAACTGGTGCTTTATCGCACACGCACTGGGGTGCCCGTGGTGCAGGATGCATTCTGTCCGCATTTGGGTGCAAACCTCGCCGTGAAGGGTCGGGTGGTTGCAGAGTCTATTCGTTGTCCCTTTCACGGCTGGCGTTTTGGTGCCGATGGGATGTGTGAACATATTCCATATAGCGAGGAGATTCCATCCCGAGCGCGTTTGCGCACCTGGCATTGTGAAGAGAAAAATGGCGAGGTCTACATGTGGTTTCACCGAGAAAATACTGTCCCTCAGTGGGAGCTGCCGTCCCTGCCAGAGTTGGGGCACCCTGACTGGACGAGTCCGCGTTACACCGAATTTTTAGTGCCGGCTCATGTTCAAGACATTGCCGAAAATTCTTGTGACCCAGTACATTTTCAATTTGTCCATAAAATGGAGGATGTGCCGCCATCAGAAGTCACGATTGATGCAGACGGTCGCACACTGCACCTGCATTCCGATGCAGAACAATCAGGCGTCGCTACGCATCTGCACGCCACTGTGTATAATCCCGGGTTTGCTATGGTACGCAATACCTACGCTCCCGGCGCTGAAATGGTGATGTATAACAGCGCCCAACCGATTAGCAAAAATCAAACGCTGATGCGCTGGACGCTGACAGTCAGTCGAGCTATTGAGGATCTGGCGGGCGACGATGTCATGGAGGGCATAATTGCGGGACTGCAGGATGACTATCCAATCTGGGCAAACAAGGTACACAAGCACAGACCGCTTTTTTGTAAAGAGGATAAGAGCCTGGTGATGTTCCGCAAGTGGGTGCGTCAGTTCTATGCAACATCAAGCGACAAACGCGAAATTGCTTAGGCTTGCTAGATTCTGATCAACAAAGATTTATGTCCGCCGGCTGCATTAGCAGAAGTGATTTTCAACCCAGAGATAGCAGCGCCTAGTGCAGTGGGCTCGCAACTCCGCAACGATAGTCAATAAGGAAAAAAATATGACCACAGAATCAGGAGCACCGCAGGGAAACCCTGGAGATATAGTTAATTGGCCCATGCTGAAGATCGTGTATCGCACAGATCCAGACAAAATAGCCGCGCTATTACCCCCCGGAATCTCGCCCGGATCTAACCCTAACGTCAACCTCACTATTTATAACTTTCCGGTACCGGACGAACCCGAGTATGGCATCGTTACCAGTGTGGATGCAGACTTCGATGGGGTGGCTGGCGAATTTACGCTCGGTTACGGCATTGATCAAGAGTCAGCGATATTTGTCAGCCAAGAAACTAATGGCCAGCCGAAATACCCGTGCACCACTGAATTCTATCGTCTTGGCCCACAGGTGAAGGCGCGTTGTATTCATCAGGGGTATACCTTTGTGGAGTTTGAGGGTGTTTCTACCGGCCCTTCAGGACCTCGCGAGCCACATCAGCAAAATGAGTGGTGGCTGAAGTACTCTCGCGCTGTCAGTGTGGGCGGTCCTGCAACCGGTTTCGATTTTCCGCCACACGTGGTTCGAGTGCGCAGTGAGTATGGCACCGCATGGCGTGAGGAGGTTGAGGGGACACTGGTACTGCGTGACAGCCCCTGGGATCCATTGGCAAGCAAGTTGCCCATGCGCGAGCAGCTTCAGTCCTTCCTTTGGTGGCCGACTTTTCTGGATCGTGAGATGACTGTAGCAGGCAAGCTTGATCCACAAGGATTTCTGCCATTTGCCGATACTATTTCTGGTTCTCGCTGGCCTGGCACTAACGGTGGCCCGAAGCGCGACTGATGTTTGTTGGATCTGCGGGCGGCAACGCTTTGCAGGCCCAAATGCTCTCCAATCTCGCCTCATGACTTTCGAACGCATTAATTTGGATACCTGATGCAAATTTTAAAACCGGCACTTCCGGTGCTTGCTGGCATGTGTTGTTTGGCGTTGGGCCCGGGTGTGATGGGAATCTATGGGTTTTTCGTCGAGCCGCTGTCGAAAGAGTTCAATGTTGGCGTTGCACAGCTAAATGTCGGCCCTGTCGCACTGCTGCTGGTGCCCGCTATTCTGGGGAACTGGATCGGCAAAATGGCGGATCGGTTAGCTATTCGAAATATACTATTGATTGGGGTCACGCTGGGGATGTTATCTCTGGTAGGCATCACACAGGCTTCTACGCTTTGGTTGGTCACATTAGGATTTTTGTTATTTTCGCTAGGCCTTACGCTTTACGGCCCTGTTGTGATTAATGGGCTTATGGTGAAGCTCTATCACGGGCGTGAGGCACGTGCGCTGGCAATAGTTGCTATTGGCATTAGTCTGGCTGCCGCTATTTTGCCTCCTCTGGTTGGTACTCTGCTCGAGCACTATGGCTGGCGTTTTGCGCTGCAAAGTGTAGCGGCTGGGGCATTGGTCTTCCTGTGGCTGGCCATCCTCATAGGGATACCGAAGGGCGTTGTGCTGACCCCGCCTATCGACAAGGCTGCTGTCGTTAAGAGTTTTTATCGCAGCAAGGCTTTTTGGTTGATTGGCTTATGCGTAGCCCTAGCACTCAATGTGGCCATAATCCTCGCGGTATGCTATCCGCCGTTGTTTGCAAGTAAGGGATATACCATGGTGGAAGCTGGATGGTTTCTGGCGCTGGGTGGCATCAGCGGATTCGCCGGTAAGAGCTGCCTTGCATGGTTAGGAGATGGCGTAAGTCATCATGTTAAGTGGCTGGCAGCAGCGATGTTGATTCTGCAAAGCGCAGGCTTGGGTGTTCTTTTTGTCGCTAGTGATGCGGTTCAAATGATTCCAGCAATGCTTCTTTTAGGTTTTAGCGGCGGCGCTTTTATACCGATGCACCCCTATCTCAATAGTCGATATTTTGACACAGGCATTATCAGTCAGGTGAACGGCGCGCAGATGCCGCTGTTTTTGCCCTTTGGATTAGTGGGAGCGCCGCTTGCAGGTTATGCCTTTGACCAGATAGGGAACTATGACGCGGTGATAATGGCACTTGCTGCCACATTGGGCTTGGCTGCTCTGCTGGTATTGGGATTGCCAAAGCAGGAAAACTCGATTTAATTTTTGTCCTAGCGGCCGCTGCTGCAGCCTCGATTAGTTAGGCGGATTTAGATAAAACCCCGTTATTATTGCAAGACTTGATGCAGATTCTTGCTACTATTCTGACTTATCAACTTATGTCGGCAATTTAACTGGCCAGTGGAGTGCGTTATGCCAATGTTTCTGCGAAAAATATTACACGCCGTATACCTGAAAATAATGACTGCGGTAGTTTTTTTCGCGCCGTCATCACGGCACACAGTGTTTGCCGGTGCCGGCAGCGCGGGCCAACTGTGTGAACATATTATCCGCACCGGAGCCAAAAAAGTGCTTGTGGTGACAGATAAGCCACTGCGTGAGCTCGGGGTCGTAGATAGTGCGATTGCGCTACTGCTGGCTGCGGATGTGGATATCGCCTACTACGATGGTGTATTACCTGATCCGACTTTCGCTCAGGTTGTCGAGGGCGCCGCCGCGGCGAAAACCCACGGCAGTGAGGTGGTGCTGGCGATCGGTGGAGGTTCTTCCATAGATGCCGCGAAAGTCATTGCCGCGGCTGCCACCATTGATGCATCTCCAGCAGAATGGGTCGGCATTAACAAAATCAAACACACCATGCTTAAACTCTATGCCATTCCAACAACGTCGGGAACGGGGTCAGAGGCGACAATTGGCGCAGTTATTTCTGATGCGGCTACTCATGAGAAAGCAATTATTATGGGCGACAATTTACTGCCACTCGCCGCAGCCCTAGATGCAGATCTCATGTTAGGTCTGCCGCCACATATCACCGCAGCAACGGGTATGGATGCGCTTACCCATGGCATTGAAGCCTATATCGGTGTTTGGGAGCGTGGCACACGATTAGAGGATGCACGCTTGGCGGTCAAGTTGGTCTTTGACAACCTCGGCGCTGCCTATCATGACGGCAAAAACTTGGATGCACGTAACGGTATGGCTATGGGCGCCTACTATGCCGGCCTTGCGATCAATCAGGTCAATGTGGGCAATGTGCACGCGATTGCGCATCAGCTTGGCGGTAAGTACGGCATCCCGCACGGACTGGCAAACGCGCTGGTGCTGCCCCACGTGCTCGAATTTTGTCGTCAGGAGGCACAGCAGAGTCTTGCGGAGCTAGGCTTACTGGTCGGCGTCGGCAGTGAAGGTGAAGATCCGGCTGCACTGGCACGAAAGTTTATCAATGCGGTGCGAGACCTGCGCACGGAAGTGGGAATCCCGGAACAGATGGATGTGATAAAGCCTGCGGATTTTGAAGTCATTACGCAGCAGGCGATACAAGAGGGCGCGACGTATCCAGTACCGCGGTTATTGGATCGTAACAGCGTGATGCAGATCCTGACGACTATCGCAAAACCAGCATAGCTGTTCTAGTGAGGCTGGTACCAGATCGCTGAGGTGACAGCGCGCTCTTGTAGGCTGACAGGCTCAGGTGCCGGGATGCCCAGTGTCACCGAATCGTAGGTAGACCAGCGCGGTGTTGGAATTTCTATGACTCGGGCATAGTAGAATGCCTCCTGAAGTGGATCAAACTCCGGATCTATCCATACGGCAGATAACTGCTCGCTACCAATCGTATTGGTATAAGTCGCAGTTGCTGCGTCAACTGTGTTCCCAACTGCGGGCAGGCGATTGGTCGCATTTTTCCGCCGCGGCTCCGACCATGCGGCATTAAATATTTTTTCATGAGATCGACCGCTGCTGTCTATCCAAGCTTTGATAATTTGTATTCTGTCGAGATTGCCGCTGTCGGGGTCACGGATGGCCCACACCACAAAACTGGGCGCTGCGGCGTCGCCGTCAGGTAGCCTTTGCCCCATAGCGACGCCGTTTCTCTCTGCTAGTGCTATCCAGTTATGACGTTTAAGCAGGTCTTCGGGGTAATCCCAGCCGCCAAAGAAGCGCACAACGATGCGGGGTCCAGAGGTCGCATAAGTTTCTTTGCGCAGCATAGCATCGTATAGAGATTCCCGTGTGTTCTCCTGCGCCCACACTGCCGCTAAACCGGCGCTACTCCACCGCTGGCCACCTGGCATATCGTTGGGATAAAAATTGGCTTCGCCCATACGTAGGCCAGCGCTTCCATCGAGGATGGGCAATTTGCCGTGGTAGTTATTTTCGTCTACAGGCGAACTGGCATTGTGTCCATCGGAGCTTCCTATCACGCCGAAGCGGTAAGGGTTGAAGCCTTCGCTGTGTGACATCTCTAGCCCCGTGCGCAGTGCATCTCTAACATAGCTGCCTTTAGCGCGCGAATCTTTCTGACTCTGTGACAACTGGGTGTCATAGATTTCAAATCCCGCGAACTCGTCCTCATTAGAAAGGAGTGGGTGTGTTTCCGAGGAGCCCTTCACTTGAAAAATTTCGCTCAAGGGTTCGTTTTCCATGCGCCTGCGTGCATAAGTAGCATCCATCGTTTTACCATCAAACATGACTTCGTCGTACATCCGCCCATCGCTGACGTTGCTGTTGTGAGGAATCGCGAAAGAGTCTATGCCCTGTTTGCGCTGCTGTTCTAATGCGGTCCATAAATCTCGGGGATCTTCAGAGTCTACTGAACTGAACGGTAGCTCGGGCACTTGAGCGCCGCGATAAATGACATTGCGATGCAGGTTTCGCTCATTCGGCATAGAACTCCATTCGTAACCTACGAACGCGGTAAAGTGGCCGGGGGTATTATGCTTTTCTGCTGTCGACACAATATCTCGCCATGCGGCTCGACTGAAATCCTGCCAGCCGGGCGCAATGGCATTCTCTAGGTCAAAGCCTAGCAGCGTCTGCGCCATTAGTAAGGTGTTACTCATTCGCCCGTCCTCAAGAAGACGTTCGCGAAGTCCACGCTTTACGAGCGGCAGATCAGGATTGGAAGCGCGCAACACGCCAATATATTCAGAGTGATCAGTGACTGCTGCAAAGTCCAGCGGTTTGGCCATGCGAATACCGTAACCCGCAGCATGTTCGATTTCTCCTCCTTTGACAAAGGTATAGGCGTCGTTCGGAGTCGCTCTTACGCCACTGATGTAAGCGTCGGTGGAGTAGCTGGTGTGGATGTGCAGGTCACCCCAGTAGACATTACGCTCTGTATTGAACGTCGTATTCTCTTTAATTGGGGGTGGTATTGCGCTTGCCGCATCGAATTTAGGGAATAGGCTAGGGTCCTCCACCGGACTGCAAGCGGCAATTACTATGAACACTTGCACTACTGCCGCTCTCGACAGCGTCGCGATTACAGATAGTATGCGTCCTGAATTCACAACGACCCCTCAAGCAATGTAAACATGCAGAGCGCTTAGCCAACGCCACGGTCACTATCTGCCCAGTACTGTGCCCGCACAGCTTTCTTGTCAGGCTTGCCAACGGGTGTCAGCGGAATGCCTGATACGAAATCAATGGACTTTGGTGACTGCACCGATCCCTTAGCTTTTTTTACCAGTGCCTGCATTGAGGCGACGAGTTCGTCGCTGGCCTCAAACTCGGGTTTGAGCACGACAACGGCTTTAACCGCCTCCCCCCACTGCTCATCAGGTACGCCGATGACCACAACCTGCCCGACTGCTTCATGTGTGCCGAGCACATCTTCGACTTCGCGTGGAAATACATTGAATCCGCCGGTAACGATCATGTCTTTGGTACGATCTACGATGTAGAGAAAGCCATCGTCGTCTAGCTTGCCCACATCCCCTGTGTGTAGCCAGCCGCCTGCAAACGCCTCGTCAGTTTGTTCTGGCATATCCTTGTAGCCTTTCATTATTAGTGGGCCGCGAATGCAGATTTCGCCTGCTTCTCCCGGTGCTGCCGCGTTACCTTCTGGGTCTCGGAGGCTCAAGTGAATCCAGGGACTCGGGCGGCCGCAAGAAGATAGTCGCTCGGGTTTAGACAGGTCATGCTCCTTCTTGGTCATGTTGGCGATCACCATAGGGCACTCGGACTGGCCGAAGAACTGGTAGAAAATTTGGCCCCACTTGGTAATGCCTTCCACGAGTCGGGTCGGGTTCATCGGGGAGGCACCGTAGAAAATAGTTTCCATGCTGGACATATTGGCTGTTGCAGACCGCGGTGAGTCTAGCAAGAAGTAGAGCATTACCGGCACTAACATAGTGCAGGTAATTTTATGTTTTTCTACCATGTCGAAGAATTCATCAGGGCTGAAGCCTTGCATTACATAAAACGCACCACCTTTTTGAAGTACGGGGACGAAAAAGGCGGCTGCTGCATGCGATAGTGGCGTCGCCATCAGCATGCGCAGTTCTTCTGGGAATTCCCACTCGGCCATTTGAATTTGCGTCATATAGGAGGTCACACTATAGGTGCTCATTACGCCTTTAGGTTTCCCGGTAGTGCCGCCCGTAAAGTTGACGGAGGCGATATCGTCGGGGGAGACGTCTGGCGCAACCAAAGGTTTTGGTTCGAAGTTCGCCGCCAACGCCAAATAATCGTCACCCACTTGATTGGGACCAAAACCCAATAGATTTTTCAATGTTGGTACGCGTTGTTTCAGTGCCGCCGCGAGTTCTGTAAACACGGTGGCATCAAAAATAAGCGTCTCTACTTCGGCGGCCTCCAGCACATATGCATGGTCATCGAGTGAACCCAGTGGATGCAGCGGCGTACCAATACAACCGTTGAGTTGCATGGCAGCGATATTTGATAGCACTTCAGGCCTGTTGCTAGAAATAATGGCAATTCTGCTTCCTACGCCAAGCCCTTTGGATTGAAGCACCTGCACCATTTGGCTGGCGCTCTCGCGGACATCCTTGTACGTGGCGACTTTGTCTCCTAGAAACAAGCACGGTTCGTCGTTATAGCGATTGAGTCCGTCAATCAGTAGGTCAGGCATCAGGGGCTGGTGGCGCAGTGCATCGATGGTCATGGTATCTCCAAGTATTAGCGGGTTATGTGTTTGTATTTTTTATCGCTCAATGCGCAAGGCACGCTGCAGGACAGCAAACATTTCTGCCGACTCGCGCATGCTTATCTGGGCAGTGGAAAAAAGCGCTGAGCCGTGGAAGGTGCCAGGAAAGCTGTGTAATTCAGTGGCGACGCCGGCCTGCATTAATCCTATGGCGTATTGCACACCTTCATCACGCAGCGGGTCAAACTCCATCGTGCTGATGTAGGCAGGCGGCAGGCCCGAAAGGTCTTTCGCTCGTGCCGGAGCAGCATGATAGGGCACAGCATCCGTACCACGTTGGTAGTATTCGCCTAAGTAAAAGTCCCAGCTCAGCTCAGCGTTTGGCCGGTTCCACATGGGCGTATCGACAAAGCGCTGCATGCTGGGTGTTTCTAAACGATCGTCCAACTCAGGAATCCCTAGGTACTGAAAGCAGACTTTCGGGCCTTTACGATCCCTGGCCAGTAGGCAAGTTGCCGCAGCGAGCCCACCACCTGCACTTTGTCCGAAAACAGCGATGCGTGTGGGATCTATGCTCAGCTGTGTGCTGTTGTTGCTGATCCACTCCAGTGCACTGTAGCAGTCTTCTAGCGGCCCGGGGTACGGTGTCTCTGGCGCCAGTCGATAGTCGACCGAGATAATAACGGCGCCCAGATTGCGGCACAAGGCAATACAGGACCCCAGCTCACTGTCTAGGTCGCCAATGACAAAGCCGCCACCGTGAATATGCAGTATTGCCGGCACTGTCTGCTCTAACGTCTCAGGCGAGTATATGCGTATGCTCACATCTGGTGCGCCATCCGGGCCGATAATAGTGCGGTTATCGACCACTACGCCGCGTTGGTCGACGCTCGCGTTAAGCTGTGCGACTAACGCCAGAAAACCGGCACGGGCTTTAACTGGCTCGCTGATGCCCAATGAGACATCTGGTAAAAATTCCAGCAGGGATGCCAATTCAGGATCGTAGTCATAACTCATGAACGTCTCATCTCCAAAGGGTGGTCGTGTGACAGACTCGTGGCCTCACTAATATGTGATAATGCCACAATGCCTCTCCAAGTACCGCGGCGTCTAAGTATAGGTGATAGCGTATGCCGACCGAATTAAAGTTGTGTGTTGAGAGTATAAGAATGGATACCTTGGGGTACTGTATTGCCTGTCGAAAAAAATTGTTCGTCAAATACCCGCAATCGACTAAAACCTAGTCTTCGGTCGGCACGTCAATCACTCCAGTGGCCAAAGAGATCTCGGCCAGAAAGCATAAAAGCCCGGAGATCACGCCAAACATCGCGGTAATAAATAAAACCGCAATCGCATCAGACGTAGCAGCATCGGCCGTTGACCCAATAAATAATGCGGCGATAACGATACAAATTAGTAATGCAGCCACGGTGCAGCAGCTAATAGCCCAATGAATGAATCGTGCGCGTCGGCCCAAAGTCAGCATTTCTGAGCGGAAGCCGAGATTTTTTTCATTGTGCTTAGTATTGAGTGCGCGAAAGCGATCGACAACGCGCGCAAGTCGATTGGTCAGGACGGACAGCAATGCACCGATTCCGGTCAGCAAGAAAGCCGGGGCAACCGACTGTTGGATGGCATGCACGACCGGGTCGACTGCGGTGGGTGAGTTGGCAACGATATCTAGCATAGAGCTCCTCTGTAGGAATCGCATCTTCTTCGTGCAGATTTATCTTTAGTCATGTCAGCTGACCTTACTTCTGTTGCAGCCCGCGTAATCAGTACAATCAGCCACCAGCAACATCACCTTTCAATAGGCCGCGGCCAGGAATTGACTGTAATAATTGGCGAGTGTACGCCTTCTGTGGCTGTGCGAACAAATCTCGGGTACTGGCTTGCTCAACCACTTTTCCGGCTTGCAGCACTATAATGCGGTCGGCCAGTTGACGCACTACGGCCAAGTCATGCGAGATAAAGAGCATGGTTAGCCCGTACTCTCGTCCTAGTTCTCGCATGAGTTCTAGTATCTGCGCCTGAATGGTAACGTCTAACGCTGAAACCGGCTCGTCGGCCACTATAAATTCCGGACGTGTGGCTACGGCGCGGCCGATTGCGATACGCTGACGCTGACCGCCGGAAAATTCGTGGGGGTACTTGCGTGCGAAGCCACGTGCAAGCCCTACGTTGTCCATCAAGCGCAGCACACTGGCCGCGACGGTACTTCGATTTTCGATACGGTGGAGTAAAAGTGGTTCAGACAGCGTCTCATACACAGTCATACGGGGATTGAGCGAGGCGAACGGATCCTGAAAAATGAACTGCATTCTGCGTCGCAGTTTTTTAAGCTCATGAGGACGTAACGCTGTGACGTCTAACCCATCAAAGATGATCTGGCCGGAGGTGACGTTTACCAGCCGTAAAATTGAGCGGCCGATAGTTGATTTCCCACTGCCTGATTCTCCCACTAGTCCCAGAACTTCACCGCGATAGATATCGAAATTGACACCGTCGACCGCCTTTACCGGCGCATTACTGTGTTGAAACCAAGTACATAAATCCCGAATTTGAATTAACGATTCTGATTCAGGCGATGCGATTTCTTTGCCGCCTGTTGGAATTGCCGCTAATAGCCTTTGAGTATAAGGGTGTTGCGCATTATGAAAAATTTCTGACCGGGTTCCCGTCTCCACCACCTTGCCCTCTTGCATGACGACGATCTGATCAGCGATGTCGGCGATCACGGCCAGATCGTGACTGATAAAGAGAATGCCAATGTCGCGCCGCTTTTGTAGGTCCGCCAGCAGCTGAAGAATTTGTGCCTGTATGGTGACATCTAAAGCCGTGGTTGGTTCGTCGGCGATTAACAGCTTTGGCTCATTGATTAACGCCATGGCAATCATGACGCGCTGGCGCATCCCACCAGAGAACTGGTGCGGGTAGCTATCGATGGTAGAGGCGGGTTCTCGAATGCCAACTTCTTGTAGCAGCTCTATTGCGCGCCGGCGCGCTTCGGTCCGCCGGATTTTTTGATGATAACGCAGCGACTCCGTCAGCTGGTCACCAATAGTCATGTAGGGGTTGAGGCAAGTCATTGGATCTTGAAACACCATGGCGATATCGCGGCCACGAATTTTGCGCAGTTGGGCCTCGTTGAGTTTTGTCAGGTCCTTACCGTCAAACAGGGCGCGGCCACCCTCAATAAGTCCCGGAGGTGATGGGATAAGCCCTAACAGGCTGCAGCAGGCCACTGATTTTCCTGAGCCGGATTCGCCAATAATGGCTGTGATTTTTCCGGACTCGACACTGAAAGTAACATTATCGACAGCCTTGTTGGCTCCCAGTCGAGTGACAAAACTGACGCTTAGATGTTGTACTTTAAGCATCGGACTAGTCCTTTGCGCCGCGCACGTCCAGCGCATCGCGCAGCCCGTCACCGAGGAAATTGAGCGAGAATAGAGTCAAGGTCAGAGCCAAGCCGGGAAACAACAGTAGCCACGGGTACTCTTCCATAGATTCTGCGCCATACGAAATTAAGAGTCCCCAAGACGTCTCGGGGGGCTGCACGCCGAGGCCTAGGAAGCTCAGAAACGCCTCCAACAACATGACACTGGGAACCGTTAGCGTGGTGTATACGATAATCGGCCCCAGTGCGTTGGGTATAAGGTGGCGACGAATAATCGTGGCGGTCGGCAGGCCCAAGGACACGGCGGCTTCAACAAACTCCTGTTGGCGTAACGACTGTACCTGTGAGCGCATGATGCGGGCCATCGTTAGCCATTCCACGGCGCCGATAGCAAGAAACAGCAGCAGCATATTGCGTCCAAATACGACCATCAACAGTATAATAAAAATCATAAAAGGTAGCGCATAAATAATATCTACCAGACGCATCATTACCGCATCCACGCGGCCACCCATATACCCTGCAATGGCACCCCAGGTGATGCCGATCAATAACGCGACGGCTGTGGCGACAAATCCTACCGCCAGGGATATACGGCCACCAAACATAATCTGTGTAAGCAAGTCGCGCCCGAAAATGTCGGTACCAAGCCAGTGTGCCGCTGACGGCGGTGCTGCCCCGAGTTCAAGGTCTTGCTGCGCGTAACCATACGGTGCGATCCAGGGTGTAACCGCGGCAATAAAAATAAAAAGTAGCAGTATTATCAAACCGACTAAGGCTAATCGGTTGCGGCGCAGGCGCAGCCAAGCATCCTGCCACAGCGAGGTACCTGGTTGCGTTTGTGCGAGGTCACCGATTGCGGGGTTGGTCATTACAACGCTCTCATCTGGTCACGCAGGCGCGGATTCATCCAGGCGGCGAGGATGTCGGACAGCAGGTTGAAAAATACGATCAGTGTCGCTAAAAATATCGTCGACCCGAGTATCATGGTGTAGTCGCGATTAAAGGCCGCCTGCACATAGAAGCGGCCGAGGCCAGGTATTTGGAAGATAGTTTCGACCACAAAGGAGCCTGACAGCAACCCTGCAAAGGCTAGCACTAAAAATGCCACAACGGGAATCATGCCACCACGCAGTGCGTGCCGACTGACCACCTGCCATTCGGGGAGGCCTTTGGCGCGGGCGGTACGAATATAATCCTGCGACATGACTTCCAACATGCCGGCGCGACTAAGTCTGGCAATATAGGCGGCATAGGCAGAGCCCAGCGTTATTGCCGGTAATATCTTATCGCCCGGACTATCGCCCCAACCTGACACCGGTAGCCAATCTAGGTAGATGCCAAATAGCAGTATCAAGATTGGCCCCAGCAACAGTGACGGCATGCAGATACCGATCATGGCAACCGACATGGGAATATAGTCTTGCGCAGAATTGGGCTTCAGTGACGCGACAATCCCCGCAATGCCACCGATGGTCAATGCCACCAGTAATGCATAGAAGGCAAGCTCTGCGGTGACAGGAAACCCTGCAGCAATCAGTTCGTTGACGCTGCGCCCCGGATACTTAAAGGACGGCCCAAAATCACCGTGAAACAGGTCGCCGAGGTAAGCGGTGTATTGCTGGAACAGGGTAAGGTTTAAACGGTATTGGGCCTCGAGCGCTGCCTGCACTTCTGGAATAACGGCTTTTTCGCTATCGAAGGGCCCGCCGGGCGCCACTCGTATTAGGAAAAAGGTTACGGTGATGACCACCAGTAATACGGGAAGGGCTTGTAATAGCCGAAAGCCGATAAACCGCAACATTACTCGACCGCTTCCTGATCTCTGTCCAGCCAGACGTATCTGAAGTTTACGTAATCCATAAGGTTAGGCGGCAACCCTTTTACGCTAGGGTGTATCAGGTGATTGCTGGTATAGGTGTAGAGGGGAATAATGGGCATCTGTTCCATTAGCCGTGTTTCTGCGTCATTAAAGATCGCATAGCGCTCCTCCCGCGATTTGGCTTGAGGTGCTTGGCGCTTGATCAGTTCGTCATAGATAGGGTCGCAAAAACCGGTGCTATTGTTGCCGCCGTCACATAGGAACAGGTCGAGGAAATTGTTGGGATCGACATAATCACCTATCCATCCGCGTCGTGCCATTTGAAAATTCATCTGGTCCACTGAGTCGAGGTAAACCTTCCACTCTTGATTCGCCAAAGTAATGTCTATATTCAGTGCGTCTTTCCACATCTGCTGCAATGCCACCGCGATCTTCAGATGACTTTCACTGGTGTTATAGGTGAGTTCCAGCCCCGGCCACCCTTCGCCATTTGGATAGCCCGCCTCGGCCAGTAACTTTTGCGCCGCTTCTATATTGTGATCGAATACTACTGGAGGTTGGTAACCAAGCGTGCCGGGCGGAGTGATGCTGAAAGCGGGAACATTACTGTTGTGCAAAACAGTGCTGTTGAGCCTCTCGCGATCCAGGGCCATGGAAAGTGCCCGGCGCACTCGCAGATCATCGAGCGGCGGTTCATTAATATTAAGCAGATAGTAATAAGTGCCGAGATAGGGTGCATTGGCATAGGGGCTGTCTTTCATCGCGCGATATACAGGCATTTTCTCTAGCGGAATAGTCTGTGTGTAATGCAGTTGTTCTACCCGAAACATGCGCTCTTCGCTGGAAATATTCTCCGTGGGATAGAACACGATGCCACTGAGTTGTACCCGATCTCGGTCCCAGTACGTGTCACTTTTTTCAACACTGAGGCGGCGATTCAGCTGCCATTCTTTGAGACGAAAGGGGCCGTTACTGACGATGTTTTCCACTCTGGTCCACGGCGTAAAGCGGCCAGTGTCCTTGCCGTGCTTTTGGATGGTGGGTCGATGCAGAGCGAAGGTGCTGTGATGGTCCATCAGCTGTATGAAATAGGGTGTGGGCGTGTTGAGCTGCACCTGTAATGTGTGATCATCGATAGCTTTGACGCCGACCTCAGAGAAATCGTCAATTTTTCCAGTCGCAAACTCCTCGGCATTCTTCAGCGGGTACAGCATATAGCCATATTGATTGCCCATGCCCGGGTTCAGTGCCCGCCGCCATGACCAGACGTAATCCTCTGCGGTCATAGGATCACCGTTGGACCACTTGGCTTGGGGGTTAAGATGAAACGTAATGGTCATACCGTCGTCGCTGATGTCCCAGCGCTGCGCTACGCCGGGTTCTGACTCCAGCGTGTAAGGGTTTTTGACGGTGAGGCCTTCGAACAGCGCATTTATGATCAGGCTTTCTGGAATCCCAGTAACAACGTGCGGATCCAAGCCCTGGGGTTCTGCGCCATTTCCAAAGTGCAGTATCGCTTCGCGATTGCCCTGAGCGACATTAGACTCGCCTCTGCCGCAGGCCATTAGGGCAAAGCAAGTTAGAACAAGGCATAAATTTTTAAGTCCGCCAAATCGCATAGGGTCGGTTCAATCCAGCAGCGTGCAGAAGCAATGGCGGACAGTATGACACTAAACCCCAGTCACCATAAGGTAGCCGCGAGTTCTTGCGAGGACATCACGTTGTCGGCCAGAAGATGAGGTGCCACCAGCAGAGGCAACCCTGATGTTAATCTAGGCAACAGATTTTTTCCGCGGGCTAGCAGTAGGACCGATATAGCGTGCGCGCGGCCGAATTAGGCGGCTATCACGTCGGAATTCTAGAAAGTGAGCGATATAGCCATAGACACGCGACATGGCGAACATAGCGGTGAAATTGTGGGTGGATATTCCGAGGCTATGAAATACCGCGCCCTTATAAAACTCTACATTGGCCCAGATTTCCTTATCCTTTTTGGCAAATTCGCGCTGGCAGGCTTCCTCGACTGCGATCAGCGTGGCTAGTAGATTTTTACTCTGTTCGTCCTCGCAAAGTTCTACTGCCATCGGCTTGAGGATTTTGGCGCGGGGGTCAACAGTGCGGTATTCGCGATGTCCCATACCCATGATTTTGACCTTGTTGGCGAGGCACTCTTTGACGTAAGCATCAGCTTTTTCAGGGCCTCCTATTGCGATGGCCATTTCCAACGCGGCCTGATCGGCGCCGCCATGTAATTTGCCAAATAAAGTGCCAATAGACGCCGATATGCAAGATTGGATGGGGGCCAGGGTGCTGGCGCAGACGCGACCCGCAAACGTCCCACAGTTGTAACTGTGCTCCATTTGCAATATCTGAGCCGTATCAAGCATGCACACTTGCTCCTTGGTAGGGGCAGTGCCGTGTAGCATGGTTAAAAAGTTTTCATGAAACAGCTTTCCCGGCACGGGCTGCAGGATAACTTTGTTCTGCGACAGGCGATGGCGACCGGCAACCAGTGCAGAAATTTTCGCCGCCAGAAAAAGACCCTGTTCAGCGTCTATACCGATCTTTAGCGTCGCCTCTTCCGGCAGAGCAAGCAGTGGCACTAATCCTTGCAGCATTAGCATTGGGTGAACGCCCTTTGGAACTTGCTGCAAAAGACAGATTTCCGCGCGGCTAAGGTGGGAATGACGGCACATAAATGCTTTTAGGCGGTTTTTCTGCTGTTCCGAGGGCCATTCTCCGAATAACACCATCCAGACTACGTGCAGAAAGGGCACGTCGACCAGATCCGTTATGTCGATGCCGCGATAACTGAGTAGGCCGATGTCGCCCTGCACGTCAGATATCGTCGTTTCTCCGACAATAATGCCTGCTAGATCAGCGGAAAAAACGGGGGCTTTCATGGACATGCGCGTGTGCTCAAAAATGGCAATAGTTGGCATTATAGGGTCACTAGCACCATTAGAAGAGTTAATTTTACTTATCAATGTATTAATATTGCTAATATGAGATTGGAAAATAGTGAATTGCGGGCCTTTCGTGCTGTGATAGAAGAGGGTGGCTTCAGGCGCGCGGCGGATGCTTTACATATTAGTCAGTCTGCGGTGAGCCAAGCCGTCGCCGGGCTGGAATTCAAGCTGGAGGCCCCTCTGGTGCAGCGCGGTAAAGAGCTCAGGCTGACCGACGTAGGCCGGCGTCTGTTTGAGCATGCGGTAGATGTGTTATTGGATGAACAGCAAACGCTGGAAGACATCGTGCAGCTCAAACAGGGGAAGACCGAAACTTTGAGTCTAGCATTGAGCGCCTCGGTTAACCGCTTTGACGCACCGGCCTTAATAAGCGCTTATTATAAGGAAAACCCCCATACTCGAATGAAGGTGGCAGAAATGCCATCCCGCAGCATTATTTCCGCCGTGCTCTCGGGTAATGCAGAGCTGGGCCTCGGGCCTTTCCAAAAAGACATGGTTGCGTTTGAAACACTTCCTCTTTACGGAGACTCGCGCCATTTGGTGGTGAGCCCCAGCCACCCACAGTATGCGGATATGATTAAGGGTGATGAAGGAGCGCTCAAGCTGACACCTCTAATTGCCTCGGCACTAGATAACCCTGAATTACGCCCCGCCATTCAACGCTTGCGCGATCAATTCAGTACCGTTTGGGAAGTCAGTAGTCTACCCTTGCGCATTCATATGGTAGAGGAGGGTATGGGTGTGACCTTCATCGACCGTAAGTTGCTGGAGGAGCATCCCAGCTGTGCTAATTTCCAGATTATGGATGATGTGTCCTTTGGACGCATTGATAAGCAGGTGGGCCTCTATTACCGCACGGGCAAGAACCTCAGTGGCAGCGCTAAAAACTTTATTGCTCTTTGTCACTGCTATTGGAAATTATAACGTCCCTTTGGCTGTAACGAGGATCTCCGAACACTGTAATTATGGATTTGAGCTAAATGCCAGTCACGCTGCGCGACAATAATGTGAAAAAACTCGCCGAGCAGCCCTTTGATGTGCTGATCGTCGGTGGCGGTATTAATGGTGCCGTCAGCGCTGCCTCTTTGGCTGGACGAGGCGTTAGAGTCGCTTTGATTGACCGCGGTGATTTTGGCGGCGGGGTGAGTTCCAACTCTTCTAACCTGGCCTGGGGCGGCATCAAGTACCTTGAGAGCCTAGAGTTTTTTCTAGTCAATAAGCTGTGTAAATCGCGCAACCGCTTGATGCGTGCTTACCCGTCCACGGTCAAAGAGATTCGTTTTCTAACCACTATTCAGCGCGGTTTTCGCTTTCCGCCATTTTTTATTTATCTTGGTAGTGTGCTTTATTGGCTTATGGGGCGACTTGCCACTCGGGCGCCACACTATCTCAGCGCGCGCAGGATTAAGGCTGCAGAGCCTATGATTGACGCCAGCAATGCGACGGGAGGCTTAGAATACTCAGACTGTTATTTGTATGACAATGATGCTCGGTTCGTGTTTAATTTCATCCGTAAAAGTTTAAATTTCGGCTGCATCGCCGCTAACTACGTGGAGTCTTTAAGCTCCCGCCGAGAGGAGGAGCAGTGGGTGACAAGTGTACGGGAGATAACAACTGGAGAGCGCTTTGAAATACGTTCAAAGCTGGTTATCAACGCCTGTGGCCCTTGGGTGGATGCGCAAAATCGTATCGAGGCCCAACAGACGCAGTACCGACATCTATTTTCAAAGGGTGTCCATCTGATTGTTGATCAGGTCACCGACAGTCCAAGGGTGCTGACATTCTTTGCCAGTGATGGACGCATGTTCTTTCTGATTCCCATGGGACCTAAAACGTGCATTGGTACAACTGACACTCAGGTTTATTCTCCTAGCGTCGACGTAACCGATGAAGACCGTGATTTTTTGTTGGAAAATGCCAACGCATTACTAAGCCTTGATCAACCTCTCACTAGAGCGAGTATAATAGCCGAACGGGTGAGCGTGCGGCCACTGGCTATTAAGGAACAGAGCCTAGAGAGTGGAGAGGCTGATTGGGTGCAGCTGTCGCGCAAGCATGTTATTGAGGTAGACGAAGCACGCCGCCACCTGAGCATTTTTGGCGGCAAATTAACCGATTGTCTCAATGTGGGTGATGAAGTGGCGGCGTGGGTGAAGCGTTTGGGTGTCACTGTGCCTCAGGCAGGCAATCGCTGGTATGGGGAGTCTGGCGTCGAACTGAGGAATGAATTTATGTTGCAAGCGACGCTGATGGACCTTGATAAGCTGACGGATCCTTCTTCGTCAGAACCATTGTCCGAACGTTTCTGGCGGCGCTATGGCGAAAGCGCTTTCGTTCTCCTTGAGCGAATCCGAGAAGATGAAAGTAGTGCGTCGCTGCTAATTGAGAATGCAGAATACACGCGTTGCGAAATTGAGTTAGCGGCGCGTAGAGAGATGATCGTAACGCTCGAAGACTTTATGCGTCGGCGCTCCAAAATCGAACAGGTGGTACGCCGCGAGAAAATCGCCGACGCACCAGGGCTGAGGGAGGCCTGTGACATTTTATTCGGGGAGCGATCTGAAGATCGTCTAAGCGAGTATCTTAACTCCGGCTCAAAATAAGAGTGGACACCGACGCAGCCCTCACGCCTATCGACATTACGATGATTGCTTCCTTCCATGCACACTCAGGTAATGTGAACTGAATTTGGGACGTTGTTCCAGCTTGTCATTGATCTCGTAGATGCGCTCATAGTTTGTATCCTTGATTAGCCACCTGCCATCCACCTTTAGATACCTATCCCAATAGAGCGCGGTGCCGTGAGTTTTAACGTTATGGTTAAGAATCCACATATTGTCTGCGAGGTACCAAAGCGCTGTAGCCTCGGTATCGCTTAACATCTGAATCTCTGGATGATGCGCATTATGCTGCCCTACGGCTTCTGAGGTGAAAGACTGGCCAATATTATTAACATATTCTTGCTTACCTTGAAGCTTCCACTCATAGTGGCCACCGCAAAAATGTACCGTGACATCGTCATGGAACAGCGTCGCCAACTCCTCCAAGTTTGCTGTGTCGACGCATCGGAAATAGGCATGCTTTAGCTGCTTGATAGCCTCTATATCCATTAATCGTTGAATATCTTTGCGCAGATCTTCAATCCCGTGTGCGCTGGCTGTTAACGGCAGGCCTGCCGTTATTCCCAGGTTCTTTTTATTTAATACCTGACGTTCGCTCATTCTGTATTCCTCGTTATATAAGGGAGATACACCAACTATGCGCCTGTTAGCTGATTGTGGGTGCTGACAGGCAAATTGTGACATCTTCACAGTCAGCCTCACTGTGATTGTACTGCCTAGGCCCTTCCACTAAAATGCCGTCCCCTTCCTGAGGTCGCGTAACAATAATACCTTCGCCGATTGGTCCAGTTATTTGATCTAGTTTTTATGTGCCTCATTCGGGTGGGTGCTTCCTGTTGACGAGATTTAGAGATGTTTGAGATTCAGCCGAGCAAAATCGCGAGCGCCAAAAACGACATCCTGTCGGGTTTGACCGTAGCTCTGGCGTTAGTGCCGGAAGCCGTCGCCTTTGCCTTTGTAGCCGGTGTTCAGCCGCTGGTTGGTTTGTATGCGGCGTTTATGGTGGGTTTGATCACGGCTTGCCTCGGTGGTCGTCCTGGCATGATTTCTGGCGCGACCGGTGCGCTTGCTGTAGTGATGGTAGCGTTAGTGGCCGATCACGGCGTGCAATATCTGTTCGCCACAGTGGTATTGATGGGTGTGCTGCAGGTTATGGCCGGGGCTCTTAAGCTGGGCAAATTTATTCGCATGGTGCCGTACCCTGTAATGCTCGGCTTTGTAAATGGCTTGGCAATTGTGATTTTTTTGGCCCAACTAGGCCAGTTCGGCGTAGCCGGAGAACCGGGTTGGTTACATGATACGTTTATGCAAGGTTCGATTCTTGATGTCTCTTGGATAGAGGGTTCGCAATTGTATGTCTTGTTGGGGCTGGTCGCACTAACAATGGCGATTATTTATTTCTTGCCGCGTTTTACGCGGGCTTTGCCGTCGTCTCTAGTGGCTATTTTAGTCGTCAGTGGGTTGGTTTTTGGTTTAGATTTGGAGACTCGAGTCGTCGGCGATGTGGCTTCGATAAAGGGCGGACTGCCCAGCTTCCATATTCCTTCGGTGCCTTTTAATTTCGAGACGTTGATCATTATTTTTCCATATGCGGTTATTCTTGCATCGATTGGCTTGATTGAATCGTTGTTAACCCTGCGCCTGGTTGATGAGATTACCGAAACGAGAGGCCACGGAAATAAAGAGTGTGTTGCGCAAGGTATCGCCAATACGGCAACAGGCCTTTTTGGCGGCATGGGTGGCTGCGCCATGATTGGACAAAGCATGATTAATGTGAATTCTGGGGGTCGTGGTCGGCTTTCGGGCATCACAGCTGCACTGTGTTTGTTACTTTTTATTCTGGTCGGATCGTCACTGATTGAAAAAATTCCATTGGCTGCTTTGATCGGTGTGATGTTCATTGTGGTTATAGGTACCTTTGAGTGGAGTAGTTTCCGCGTGCTGCGTAAAGTGCCGCGCAGCGATGCACTGGTCTTGCTGCTAGTGTCTGCCGTGACGGTTGCCACAGATCTCGCGGTTGCCGTTGTCGTAGGGGTTATTGTTTCTGCACTAGTCTTTGCCTGGGAACACGCCAAGCATATCTTGGTGGAGGCACGAGAAGACCACAAGGGTTCAACGGTCTACGCGGTTACCGGCCCGCTATTTTTCGGATCGGTGACCTCTTTCCTTGAACGCTTTGATCCGTCCAAGGATAACGATGATGTGGTCATCGATTTTGCACGTTCACGAGTGGCGGATCACTCCGGCCTGGAGGCAATAGACACGCTTGCCGAGCGCTATGTTAGCGTCGGTAAGACCCTGCATCTGGTGCATCTGAGTGAAGAGTGTCGGAAATTACTGCGCAAGGCCGGCAGTCTCGTGGAAGTGAATGTGATCGAAGACCCCAAATATTTTGTCGCGGACGATCTTCTCGGTTGACCCCTAATAGCGTTTTAGTGCTTGCCAGCGGCGAGACGCTTTGCGAACCTTCCACTGTTATAAAATAGTGAAGTGCTCAGCCGTTTGGGCCAGCGCTACGCCGAGCATGTCTGCTAGGTAATTTATTTCGCTGTGACTGCAGATTGGCGCTGCGCGAAGATAAGGCCTAAAGTGGTCGTTGTTTGATATATGTACAGTGGTAAGGATATCAGGAGGTGCCAGTGAATGGCGATATAGATAGTTCTGTCCCTTTGGCAGATGATTCTGCCTACGCGAATGTCTTCAGTTTTATGGGGCTGCCCCTCAGTCGTGACCTCGATCAGCCCCGCCTAGACGCAGTCGTGATGGGCATTCCCTATGATTTGGCCACAAGCGGCCGTGCCGGGGCGCGGAGCGGCCCTAATGGGATTCGTCAGGCTAGTGCCAACTTGCGCTGGGAGGGGCAACGTTGGCCTTGGGATTTTCAGTTGGCTAAACGTCTGCGCGCGATAGACTATGGTGACATTCGATTCTCTGCGGGTGACAGTGCTGACATGCTGTCACAGGTTGAGGCTCACGCGGTGCGCATTACCGGCGGGGGAAAAACGTTGGTTAGCTTAGGCGGCGATCACTTCGTTACGCTAGCATTACTGCGCGGACACGCCGCTGCGCACGGTAAGCTGGCATTGATACATTTTGACGCCCATACCGACACATACTCGGCGCATGAAAAATACGATCACGGCAGCATGTTCTACCGAGCGCCACAGGAGGGGCTTGTAGATACCTCTCGGTCGATTCAGATTGGCATACGCACCGACTATGATCACGCTGATCACGCTTTTCAGGTCATCGACGCAAACCAGGCTAATGAACAGTCGGCGCAGACGGCTATCGATGCTATCAAGGCTAGAGTTGGTGATGCGCCGGCCTACCTGAGTTTTGATATTGACTGTTTGGATCCGGCTTTTGCCCCAGGCACGGGTACGCCGGTTGTGGGTGGGCTGAGCACGTCGAGAGCATTGCAGATTTTGCGTGGCATTGCGGATTTGAATATTGTTGGTTTTGATGTCGTTGAAGTAGCGCCGATCTATGATCATGCCGAGATTACGGCTCTCGCCGGTGCTTCATTGGCGCTGGAATTTCTTTATATGAAGGCCAGTCGCGGGTGACACGACGAGGTCAAATGGGAAGAGTTTAAGCATGGGAAAGCAGACAACGTGGCAGGCATTGGACTGGCAGGACCCCTTCTTGCTAGAGCAGCAGCTGAGCGAGCAACAGCGTATGGTGCGTGATACTGCCCGCCATTACGCGCAAGAAAAACTGGTGCCACGAGTGCGGGATGCTTTTCGCCATGAGCAGACTGACTTGGCTATTTTTCGTGAAATGGGCGCACTCGGACTACTGGGTGCGACCATTGATGGCTATGGCTGCCCGGGGGCGGACTACACCTCCTACGGACTAATCGCCCGAGAAGTGGAGCGGGTCGATTCTGGTTACCGATCCATGATGAGCGTCCAATCCTCACTGGTGATGTGGCCTATTTATGCCTATGGCAGCGAAGCGCAGCGAGAAAAGTACCTCCCTAAACTTGCCACCGGTGATTGGATTGGTTGTTTTGGTTTGACTGAACCAGACCATGGCTCCGACCCTGGCTCCATGGTGACAAGGGCCAGAAGTGTCGACAACGGTTATCAGCTCAGCGGCGCAAAGATATGGATTACTAACAGTCCCATTGCTGATGTTTTTATAATTTGGGCCAAAACGGACGATAATAAAATTCGTGGGTTTATTCTGGAGCGGGAAATGGTTGGGTTGAGTACGCCCACCCTAGACGGCAAACTTGCCCTGCGCACTTCCGTGACCGGCGAAATTATAATGCAGGATGTTTTCGTCCCTGAGGCGCAACTACTGCCGAATGTTCAGGGCCTGAAGGGTCCTTTTGGATGCCTTAATAACGCGCGCTACGGGATCAGCTGGGGGGCAATCGGCGCCGCCGAAACTTGCTGGTATACCGCAAGGGATTATACTCTGGCACGTAATCAGTTCGGTCGTCCGCTGGCAGCGAACCAGCTTGTGCAGTTAAAACTGGCTGATATGCAGACTGAAATCAGCCTCGCGTTGCAGGGTTGCTTCCGTGCAGGCCAGTTGATGGATGCGGGGCAGATCGCACCAGAGGTGATCTCTTTGATCAAGCGCAACTCTTGTGGAAAATCTCTAGCTATTGCCCGTCAGGCGCGGGACATGCTCGGGGCCAATGGTATTTCCGATGAGTACCCAGTAATGCGCCACATGGTCAACCTCGAGGTGGTCAATACGTATGAAGGAACACATGATATTCACGCGCTGATACTTGGGCGCACGCAAACAAATATACCTGCATTTTGATGTCGCGCGCTCAAACTGCTCGCGTTAGGAGGCCCAAGCAGTCTTTTGCATCACTGTGAATACAAATATTCGCCCCATCGTCTTGTTCAAGCGGGGCAGCAGATGTATTCAAGCCGATCGTCTAACTGTGCAGCATTAGCAGTTACTGCGTCGTAAGGGGTGTTGTTTCCCGTGCTACATTACCCTGCTAAAACGGTAATCCTTCATCAATGTTGTGGTTAGAGTCCGCCGGAGTCGGCATCCCTTCAGTATGGACTATGCCATTGAGTTCCTGTTGGATCGATGGCACGTTATCCGCGCTCGCAAAGAACTGGGAGTACCATTTTCGGCCGATACGAAACGGACCGTCAGTTTTCATCTGCATGATTTTGAGGGCTGGTTTCTTGTTCTGCCAGACATTGAAATCTGCACCAAAGGCCTCTAAGGCTCCAGCTTGTGCCTGCCTGGCCATCTCGCGATCCTCTTCTGTTGCTGGTGCGGTACTTCCTTTGAACAAACAGCCATGGAAGCATTTGGTGAGTCCGTCATCCACAGGTGTGTTGGCAATCAATTCATAGATGACGTTGCCGGCAAATACCTGCTTCGACAGTAATATTCCGGGGCCGGTGTACCAGGTAGTGGTGTAAAGGTAGGTCTGGTACAGCTGCATTGGGCCGCCCTGTCGCTGTACATAGATATGATCGATGAATTCATTCTCAAAGTACTCGCTTGGAGCACCATGAGTGGGTCCGAGGTGGCGAACATCAGCCATGTTGTCTAGGATCTCTTGGGTGTGAATTGCTAACTCACCGAGATGGTCAAGTTCCCAGCGAACCCACTGCGGGTCGTCCCACTCTGGTAAAGATGGGGCGTCATAGTCTGGCGCTCGGCCATCGGGGTCATACCACGCCATGATGCAGCCCATGTTATCCACTACGGGGTAGGAACGGATAGAGCCTGATTTTGGGCAAGGGCCATCGTGGTACGGAATGTCGTCAACATCGCCATCAGAGTTGTAGCGCCAGCCGTGATAGGGGCAGCGAATAGAGTCACCCTCTATCTGCTCGCCGTTTTTCACAATCATGGCGCTGGTGCTGGCGGTAAGGTGTGTACCCATATGGGAGCAATAGGCGTCCAGTAACACCGGCTTTCCACTCTCTCCGCGGTATAACGCTAGATCCTGACCAAAATAACGCACGGCCATAGGACCCTCGTCCAGTTCTTTGCTCTCCGCCACGATAAACCAGCCTCGGGGAAAGGTATTGGGGCCCAAATTGTAGTCAGCTGCCGTTGCCATGATGTCACCTTTTGTCTTTATAACAATATAAGAGTATAGACTGCGTGAGCACTTCTGCTACCCCTTGTTCGAGGCATAGGGTGAAGGAAAGCTCGGTGGCTTAACTATTCAACTTCCGGTTTGCTAGGTCTCTATAACTGAGTCGTAAAGGTCAGTAAATAAAGAGGACCTTTGATATCAAGCTTGCCCACGGTTTTATTAAAGTCCAGTTCAGTTGACATGTAGCGAACGCCGAAGCCGATATACTGATTTTGCTGGATCCTGAAATCAATACCTGCTCTTAAGTAATAACCAATATTAATATCAGAGCTGTCAGTTTCTTCGAAAACTACGGTGCCGGATGGCGTGATCTGCGGTGGGGCGTAGGTGCTGCTTTCATTGTTCAAATCGTGTGAGCCGTACATGACCATCGGGCCAGCGGCAGCGTATGTTGTGATGCGATCATCTAGTCGTCCGCGGACATAGCCACCAAGGTGGATCTCAGCCAGAAACAGCGAACTGTCGGCTTCCAAAACCACAGTGCTACCACTGCCGTCGATTAGTCTGCCCGACAATCTTGTGTCATCGGTTTTCCATGAAACGTTTGCGCCGGGGTTGAGACCCCAGTGTACCCACCCCTTAGCGAACGCATACTCTGCTTCGAGGCCGCCGCTTGGAAGGGTACTGAAATCAATGTCCAGCGCGCCCTGTGACTCTCCGTCCTTGCTGGCCGTTTGACTATCCAGTTCCAGAATGCCAAAGGAAATCTGCACCAAAGGTCCCGATTCATTGGGTGCTCCGGCCTGCGTAGTGGTTACGTGTAGTGCGAAAAACAGTGCACTGCACACGGTGGGTAATCTATGCTTCACAGGTGTTAGATATCCTGTGTGTATTGCGCTCGCCCATTGGCCCGCATCCATTTTCGTAGCCTGTTAGAGTCGCCATAGGGCGTTAATTTCCCAAAGGAATTTAGCAGCACAATGGACACAGCTTCGCCATCGATATTAGTGCTCATCACCAGACAGCGTCCAGCTTCATTGATATAGCCTGTTTTACTGAGTTCAATTTGCCAGTTCACATTTTTCAGCAGTCGGTTGGTGTTATTGAATGTGAGGGGACCCCTGCTGGCATAAGGTCTCACATCACGATGGAGGGTCGTCGTTGCATCTGTGATCATGGGATATCCTTGGGCGGCGGCCAGCATTCTAGCCAGATCGCTGGCAGTCGATACGTTATCCGCATCGAGCCCAGCAGGGTCGGCAAACTCGCTGTTGTACATGCCAAGACTGGCAGCCTTGCTGTTCATTGCTGCTACAAAGCGCTCAAGACCTCCGGGGTAGGTTCTGCCTAGGGCGGCGGCAGCTCGGTTTTCCGATGACATCAGTGCAAGTAGAAGCAGTTCGCGGCGCTGCAGAGTCGCTCCGACGCTCAGTCGCGAACCGGTCATACGAATGAAGTCGCGATCTTGATTGGCAATAACGATGTCTTCTTTGAGATCCAAGCCGGCGTCCAGTATTACCATAGCCGTCATTAGTTTGGTGATGGATGCGATGGGTCTAACTGTGTCTATGTCTTTCCCGTAGATCAGGTTGCCGCGGGAATCAAGCACGATAGCGGACGCTGAACGCAGCTCTGGGTTACCTTTGAGCGCAGAAAACTTTGAGTTGTTGGCCGTTACAGAGGTGGTAAAAAAAAGGACTAACGCAAAGCAGGCCGCCTTCATAATTCCCATCGCTCACCACTCCACCCGATGCCGTTAACGTTGTAATTTATCTTTGCGGCTGCAGCCGACAGGGTGTATTTTGACCCACTCTGCGGATGTAAAAGTATGCCTTAAATTCGGACAAACCTCCACTTTGTATTCTCTTTTTGATGTTGCGTTAACCGGGTTCTGACTCCGCTCCAGCTTCTACTCTGAGAAGGCCGCGGAAGGTGCGGGTAGCGGAAGTATCACCTGACAGTACGCGGTAGACATCGCGAAAAATGGGCGTGTCCACCTTGTATTGTTCGGCCAGTGCGAGCACCGCCGGTGCACTCTTTACACCCTCTGCCACCATGACCATTTCGCCGACAATCTCTTCCATATTTCGGCCCATGCCTAGCTGAATGCCTACGTGGCGGTTGCGGCTCTGAGGACTGGTGCAGGTGGCAATCATATCACCCATTCCAGCAAGCCCTGCAAAGGTCTCTGCCTGACCGCCCATTGCCACACCGAGTCGGGTCACCTCGGCCAGGCCCCGAGTGATAAGCCCGGCGCGCGTATTGTCACCCGCACCTTGTCCGTCACCCATACCTACAGCAATTGCAATAATATTTTTCAGCACGCCACCCAGTTCGCAGCCGATGACATCCGTATTGGTGTAAATTCTAAATAGACCGCTTGTAAATACTGCTTGCAACTCTTGTACAATAATCGCGTCTTCCATTGCAATTACGCTGGCAGCAGCTTGCCCGGCTATAATTTCTTGCGCCAGATTTGGCCCACTAAGAACGCCTACAGGGTGGCCTGGCAGGACTTCGGTGATGATTTCTGTCATTCTCATACGACTGCCTTTCTCTAGCCCCTTAGTGAGACTAATTACGGGCACCCAGGCTCGCACATGCTTTTTGACTTCAAGTAATATTTGGCGAAAACTTTGCGAGGGTATCCCCATCACGATAACATCGGCATCACGCACCGCACTACCCAGATCGGTGGTAGCGAATAGCTTGTTTGGCAGGGTCGCTCCTGGCAGAAACACTTCGTTGGTATGGTGAGTGTTGATTTCTGTTACCGTTGCAGGATTGCGTGCCCACAACGTGCTGGGCGTATTGCGAGCGACCAGTGACGCGACCGTTGTCCCCCAAGACCCGCCACCTAGTACTGTGACGTTAAGATTTCTCATTACCCAATCTCCTAAAAATAAAAGCTTGTCGTTGCTGCATGCTAACTGCCGCGACTGGCTACGCCGATCGCACGAATCAGATCTAGCCGGCGCAACAGGTCGCGTAACTGGTGTGACTGCTTAAGTCGTTGCTCTGCCAGTATCGGTTCTCCGGCTTCAGTTAAGCCTCGACTTTGTAACATTTGGAAGCCATTGCTGAACAGCAGTTTACCGATTGATGCTTCACTACTGATCCGGCGCTGCAGGTAAGCCTGTCGACCCAATTTCAGTGCATCGATCACGCATGCTTGCTCCACCAGTGCTTCTGAGTGGTCCATGCGCGCGCTTAACGCGGCGACAATGGAGTAGGCCTCTGTGAAAACTAGTAAGGTGACATGAGAGACCAAAGGTGTCATGCGATTAAGCAATTGACCGAAGGCAAATGTGCCCCGACTGAATAGACTTTGCCAGTCTTTGTCATAGCGACTCAATTCTGCGCATATTTGTTGATGAAATATGTCGGTAGGGGCATAGAAAAATTCAAATTTGAATAAGTCACGCAGCTGATCTACCTCTGCCCAAAAAATGCTTAATGCGTCAGGCCCTTCATTCTCGCTAGCCCTTAACAGCGCGAGTTCGATAATAGCTTTGTTGACGAAAAAGTGAATAACGGTGTTGCGATAATAACTTGCCACTGTATGTTGATTGAGGCCGATGCCATACACCACTTCGGGGCCCTCGTCATAAAGCGTGACGATACCTTCATCCAGCATGATGCCCAACAAACTAGGAATTTGGTCTGCAAAGGTTAAGTTAAAATCTTTTGACACGCGTATGTCTCTGGCGTTAGCCCAGCGCAGTAGCGAATTTAGGTCAGCTACTATCTCTTTCTCAGTGAGTGCTTTAGGTGCTGCGCCGAGTAAGCTAATTGCCACCAGCGACGGGAAGGTAATAGCGGTGACATAATTAGCTTCCACGGCGACTTCGAACGCGATCTTAGATAGGGCGAGGCGATCATCGGAGTCTGGCGCTTTTTCCAATATGACGGGTTCTCCAATGTCCACATAAATCTTGCCCATGGGTCGCGCCAAGCTGCGAAGGTAACCGATAAGCCAGCGCAGAGATTCAGCGCCTTTGCCGTGGCTTGTTTGTTCCGTGGCATACTCTTCGACATCCCTGATTAGGTCGTAGCTTATGGAAATCGGAATAATGTGTATGTCTTTGGCATCGGTCGCGTCACAGGCTTCCAGTACATACTTAAGTAATCCATAGCGCGGCGGCATTAATTTCCCTAGCCGGGATCGTGTGCCTTCGAACGCCCAATTCATGGGAAATCGTTTTCCCATGAGATAGCCTATATAGTGGCGGAGGGTAATTTTGTATAATTCGTTTTCCTGAAAACTACGTCGAATAAAAATAGCGCCTGATCGGTGCAGTAGAAATCCGAGGCCTGGGAAATTCAAGTTAGCACCGCCGAACATATGGGGCATTGGAAAGTCGTTGTCGTAAAGTAGCTTAGGCAGAACCATGCCGTCGAGATAGGTCTTATGCGTCCAAAGCAGCATCGAAGGATATTCGCGTACAATTTTACGAAGTGCTTCCACTGAACCTTGATCGCAGACAATTTCCGCCTCGTATCCTAAGCTGAGGCAAAATTTGTTGAACTTAGCGTAGACGTCTAGCCAGAACATACTGGGTCGAGACACCATTTCATCAAGGTAGCCTTTCGCCTCTTTTATCAGCTGTGCTTTGGCAATTCCTGATTCTTCAGAGAGGGATTCCAGTGCATAGTTGTAACTGCTGCTGGCTAAGAGGTTTGCCGCAACATGGCGAGGCACTTTGTAGCGACCACCCTGCAGGCGACGTTCGGCTAGGTCCAGCACTACCGAAGCCTGGCGTGCAACGAAATCAGCAAAATTTTGCTGTGTGTTATCGTTATCTGCTTGGTGATGCAGCGCAAAGCGGCCGTGCAAGTTTGCTATAGAATCCGGCTTCCCGCTTAACAAATGCATTCTTTGCGGTGCTGTTTTGAGAATCCTGCGACCGCGCCGGGGATTGGGGTGCCGGGGATCACCGAATATCAGATCGCGCAGTCTTGGCCCTGACTCAATAGATTGCTGTGAGGGCAGCCATGCGATACGCACAGGTGTCACTAGGGTATTGGGGGGCAGAGTAAGTGCTCTGACCAAAGGCCCACTGTCGATACTGCGATGATCCTCGCTTAGATTAATGCAGACAGTCTGTGCGGCAGATATTTCAGGCTGCCCGTGATGTTCTATCCATCCCTTCAGCAAATCCCGTTCGAAATTGTTGCAGGTGTCCAGTATGAAAAGCACCTGCGGATGCTCTCCGTCCGGCCACGGATTATGCTGCTGGTATTTGCTCGTTATATTCATCCAGCCTGCCTACTCTTCTATGGTGCTAACTATTTTTGCGAGGCTGTTTACTTGCGGCCTTCGCCTTTTCTTTTGGTTTACTTGCAACTTTTTTTTTGGTGTTGGCATCGATTGCTCTGGCCGCTGTCTGTTCTGATTGGCCCAGTGCTCGAGCGAACATATTGCGCACCTCACGCACATGAGTATCCATTGTTTTTAAAGACCATTCGCGAGTATCAACTGGCGGCAATGCTTCTACCTTTACGGTAGCAGAGCGGAGGACGAAGTCGCCTTTGGGTGCGACATCGCCCGAGTTATAAATAACAATAGGGACCATTGGCACACCTGCTTGCATGGCCAAGTGAAAAGCACCTTTTTTGAAAGCTGCCATGGTCGGGGAAATCGTGCGCGTGCCCTCTGGCGCAATTACTACCGACTTTTTTTCGTTGCGTATTACGTCTATCAGCGGTTTCATCGCGGTGATCGCACTTTTGCCGTCGGCGCGGTCTATGAATACTAATCCGCCTAGCTCCATTACTTTTCCTAGGACAGGTGTTTCGTTTTTGATTTCCTTTTTTCCCACGCCTGCGATGTCGCGACGCAGTAACTTGGCAATGACAATGACATCTGCCTTGCTTTGGTGGTTAAACACAAAAACGGCGGGGCGTTGGGACCACAAATGTTCTTCTCCTGATACGTCAAGGTCAATACCAACAAGGGCGCTGGCTGTATCGGCGAACAGGGAGAAGGAAAAATTTTGTGACTCGCGTTTGGATCCCGTCAGTGCATATATCGGTAAGCCTGCGGCAAAGCTGGTCACCATGGATGTGGTGGCGGCTATGGAACGTATGAATTGGGCCAGAGTCGGACGTCCACGGCTGCCAAATTTTGTAACCGGCCATTGTCGCCCACGTGCAATTCTCTCCAGTCTGTCGCTGGGATTTAGCGCTCGAGGGTGTCCTACTCTTTTCAGTAATAGCAGGTCATCTGTGCTGTCGGAGTAGAAGAAGCTTTTATTTAGGTCTGCGTGATGCTCTTCCGCTAGCGCTTCTGCGGCTTCGACCTTGCCTGGTCCAAAGCAGGTAGGGCTGACAACACCGCCGGTGAACCGACCATCTTCAATTGCTAAGTGTGTGCAAAGTACGTGATCAATGCCTAAATCTGCAGCTGCATGTTCTACTTGATAGCGCGTGGCGGAGGAAATAATAGCAACAGTGTGTCCTTTTGCCTGGTGGGCTTCTACAAGCGCGCGCGATTCAGGAAAGATAAGGCGAGCGATCTTTTTCGTGTAGAGCTGTTTGCCCACCTCGTCATAGGTTTTTTCTTCGATACCGCGTAAGAATTGAGCGTTGATGGCCATCATGCCGGAAAAGCCTAGAGTGCCAAGTCCAAAACTTGTCATGGCTCGCATCAATTCGAGGAACTGACGCACGGATAAATCGCCGCGTTTGAGTTGCTCGCGGACAAAGACTGTAGCCGAGTATCCGGCGATCAGAGTGCCATCGAAATCGAAAATGGCCACTATGCGCGAACCGTTGGGGGCATTCTCGATGTCGTTCAGAAGTTGTTTGACGTGGTTCATGAGACTTCTTTCTATTAATCGTAGCAGGATAGCGCATTTATGCGATGACCAGCAGCAATAGATGCGTTAGAAATAACAAAAGTAGAGGTTTTGAGTTTTCCGAGATACTTATTAGTTATCACTCAGAAGATTTGCTAAACAGCAATGTCATGCGGTCCGACTCGCCAATAGCGGCCATTGCTTCGGACTGCTCATCGTCAATATTGCTACGCAGCGAGGGCGCTAAGCGCCACACGCTATCTTCGCCAGAAGGTTGATCCATTGGGTTAGCATTGATCTCGCTTTGCGCGATTAGCGCAAAGCCCGCCTCCTCGAACATGGCAATGACCGCCGGCTGACTCAGGTAGCCCCTGCTACCGCTAGCCCACTCTTCATCGGCTGATGCCGGTGCCCTGTGCTGCACAACCCCGACAAGGCCATCATTTTTTAGCATGGCATGCGTTGCGGCAAGGGCTTGAGCCCGCGTGCCTGCTTCTGGCTGAAAGCGATTGAGGTTGTGTAGAGCGCGAATTAACAGGACGCGGTCGACAGTGCCCTCCACGCGTGTGGGGACAGTATCGAAGGTGAATCCTTCTGCTGTAATACCGTTATCAGTGAAGGTTGCAACCTTAGCGGCGAAGTCTTTAGTACTGGCAATGCGTTTTGCGATAAATTCTGGAGAGGCATAACTGAGCAGCGCCCAGAGACTGTCAGGATAGTTCACGCCATATAACGTGCCTTGTGGACCTAGATAGTTTGCCAGTATCCGCGTGTACCAGCCGCCACCGGGGAGTGCCTCAGCTATGGTCATGCCCGGCTTGACTTGGAAAAAATTCAGAGTCTCCAACGGCTGACGTGCGCCATCGCGGGCTTTGTCCTCATCACTGCGGGCTGCTAATACTGTATTGAGAGTGTCAGCATCAGCAGCGTAAACCACTGGTGTTACTTCGGTCAGCAAAATGCCTGCCGATAATAGGCATATTCGAAGGATCGACATAGGGCATTCCTTGTAAGGTAGTGACTGCACACTAGTAACTGTCACGCTGCTTTAACAAATTGTAAAGCGGTTTCTATGCATTCATAGTCGGCATAGGGAGAAGATTGACCGATTTTGCAATACTTGAGAAGGTTTAGACTGTTAAAATATTTGCAGGTTAATCCATTTAAAGGAGAGATAACTATGAGCAAAGTGCTCATCACCGGAGCTACGGGCTTCATCGGCAATCACGTGACCCGGTTGTGCCTTGAAAGAGGCGATCAGGTGCGGGTGATGGTTATGCCAGGAGAAGACCGCACCCCGTTGCAAGGTATGGATGTGGAATTCGTAGAAGGTAACCTGCTGGATCCAGCGTCGTTGGTCCGTGCTGTTCAAGGGGTGCAGCAACTTTATCATCTCGCCGCGCTGTTCGCGATTTGGACCAAGGATCCGGACCTGCACTTTAAAATCAATGTGGACGGTGCGCGCGCCATGATGGAGGCGGCCAGAGCAGCCGGTGTTGAAAAAATTGTCTTCACCAGTAGCGTTGCTGCGATTGGCATTGTCGGCAATGGCGGATTTGCGACAGAGGAAACCGCTTTTAATAGTTGGCCTTGGGCCAGTGAGTATATTTTGTCTAAATTTATCAGCCACCAGATGGTCAAGGGCATGGTCGGTGACGGACTCCCTGTGACTATGGTCATGCCGGGCATGCCATTTGGCCCCGGAGATCGTATGCCTACGCCGACCGGCACTATGATCTTACGTACGCTGGAAGGAAAAATGAAAAACTATTGGGATGGCGGGGTTTGCGCCGTGGATGTCCGTGATGTGGCTGCCGGTCATGTTTTGGCAATGGAGAAGGGGCGTATTGGGGCGTCCTATATACTGGCTAACAAGGACGGCAATATGCCGAATAAAGACCTACTAACGATGATAGGAAAGATTGCGGGTGTGTCCAATGTCGCGCAAACGGAAGTGTCAGGTAACATGATGTTACGCGTGGCGAAATTTGCTGAACTGTGGTCAAAAATTAGTGGGCGAGCGCCGGTAACGACGTATAAAAATACCCGCTACGTCCTGCAGCATGGCTATGTCGACCCAGCCAAGGCAGTGCAGGAGTTGGGCCTGCCTCAGACGCCAATTGAAACCGCCGTGGCTGATTCGGTTAAATGGTTTCGCGATAATGGCTACGCCTGACCCCCTAGGTGGTTGTAGACAGATACTCAGCGCAAATAGCTTGGCCTAGCTCACCAGTGATCTGGGCGCTACTGCCAGCCGTCAGTTCGATTTGGCGTGCCCACTGACAATAGCGAAATAATGGGTAATCACGATCCACACCGGTGCCTCCATGGCAATGCTGCGCCGCTTGGCTAACGCGGTGAGCCGCATTCCCGCACCAAATTTTGGCAATTTGGACCGCATCTTTGGCGGGGTGGCCCTCGTCTATCAGTGATGCCGCCTGCTGCGTCACTAGACGGAGGCACTCGACGTCGATATAGCAGTCTGCCACTCGGTGGCTTACGGCTTGGAACGTCGCTAATGGACGTCCGAATTGCTCACGTTCGGAGGTGTATTGCCCTGTTATGCGCATCATCTTGTCACACAAACCTACCGCCACCGCAGCTAGTGCAGTGCGGGTTGCTTGGTGTGCCCAATTCATCGCCGCTAAGGCTTCACTTCCAGTTGCTATGATGTCTTCTGTGGGCACCTGCACCTTGGTCATGACTAGCTCATGGCGCGTCTCGCCAGTGGACACTAACTGTGGGTTTAAGGTGACACCTGCTGCACGCGGGTCAACCAAGGCTACGACTAATTCATCGCCGGTATGGGCAGACAATAAAATGCGAGTGACCGAGGTCGCCTCGCTGATGCAAATCTTGGTTCCGCTTATGGCGAAGCCTCCCTCCATTTTTTGTGCTGAGCATGACGGTGTCGTCGGGTCGTCGTTGTTGTATTCCTCCAGCGCCGCACTGATCAAAGTTGTGCCATTGGCAATTCCCGGAAGCCACTGATCTTTTTGGGTATCGCTGGCAAATCGCCGCAAGGTTCCGGCAGCGGAGACGAGTACGGGAATGATCGGCACGGGCGCTACAGTCCGTCCTATTTCTTCGCATAGTGCGGTCAGACTGTAAAACCCAAGGCCAGTGCCGCCCTGTTCTTCGGCGATATCTAAGCCCAATAAGCCGGCTTTTGCCAACGCTTGCCACAGGTCGGCATCGAAATTCTTCTGCTGTTGCTCAATTGCTTTGAGTTTATCAACTTCGGTGAAGTCGCTTAGGATTTGCTGGGCAAGTTGCTGAGCGCTCTGTTGTTCTTCAGAAATAGTGAAATTCACGATTTATTCTCCTAACGTGTGCGGGGCATCCACAGGCCCGCCATTGCAATAATGTCTCTTTGCACTTCATTGGCGCCGCCACCGAAGGTGAGGACGGGGCCTACCCGCCAACGGAATTCGAGCTTCCCTTTAAGCACTGCTCCTTTAGAGTCAGTTGCAATGGTGCCGGCCTGTCCCATAACTTCTAGCAGCAACCGATACAGTTCAACAAAGAATTCACTGCTGTAGACCTTTGCTACTGACGCGTCAGCCATATTGAGGGGCCCTTGGTCCATGGCCCAAACTTGCTTCCAGCAGATCAGCTTGACCACTTCAAGGCCGCTTTTCACTGTCGCAAGGTTGTGCTGAACCCAGGGTTGCTCGATGAGTTTGCCGCCTTGAGGGGCATCGGTTTCTGCGGCCCACTCGCAGACACCCTGATAAAGCGAATCTACTTGCCCATGGGTGAACAAGGATAAGCGCTCTATATTGAGTTGGCCTGTAATCAGCTTCCAGCCCTCGTTGACTTCTCCCACGCGATATTTGTCTGGGAGCCTAACGTCGCTGTAGTACGTGGCGTTAGTGCGGACACCCAAGGTGTGGACCGGTGTTAACGAAAACCCCTCGATATTCGTGGGCACTAGAAACATCGTGAGACCTTTATGTTTCTTGGACTCATCTGGGTCAGTGCGCGCTGCGAGCCATACGTAATCAGCATAATTTGCTAGGCTAGTCCACATTTTCTGTCCATTGATAATCCAGTCATCACCGTCGCGTTCGGCTTTGGTCTTGAGGCTTGCTAAGTCAGTGCCGGCGTTGGGCTCCGAATAGCCAATAGCAATGACTACTTTGCCCTGTTTCACTCCGCCAACGACTTCCTCGCGGATCTCTGCATTGGCGTTGGCGGCAATGACCGGCGTGGTGGATTCGGTGGTTAGGAACGGGTAGGCAAACCCCGAGCGGACCACTTCATCGGTAAATATATATTGCTCAACGTGAGACAGCTCCTTGCCGCCCAACGCTTTTGACCAGCTGAGGCCGATCCAGCCATCGGCGCCCATGCGTGCGTATTGCTTACGGAACTCGGGGCCTCCGCCTTCTTTGAACTCTGGAATTTTGATTTCCTCAAGTAGCTCTGGAGTCATGACGGTCTTCATATACTCCCGTACTTCCTGCTGCAGTGCTTTTTGCTGGGCGGTCAACTCAATATTCATGGTTGTGGTCCTCTGCCAGTAGTTTTGGAACGCGACCCTGCGCATTTCCCTATAATCTTTATGCTGTGGCAGCTCATCACAGCTGCCGCACTGCTGTTTCGTAATGCATATACTCGCCCGTATCGGCGGTCTCCACTGCGTTCACCCGAGTACCCATGAGGCTGCGAACCTCGGCTAAGATACAGGGAAAAGGCAGATAATACGGGGCGTTAGTAGTGGCCTAGCTCACGGTAAATCACAGCAGGTATATACGGCAAATACTCTACGCCACCTATGCGTGGGATCAAGTGACCACTCGTGCCATTAGAAGTGGCAAAAGCGATCACCGAATGGTTCGCATGTTTTCTCTGGTGCAAAACTATCGGCCTATTAGATGGTTGAGCTGGCACGGTTTGCCCCTTATACTGCGCGTCCTCGATAGGATGATTGCTCAATGTATAAGAGTACTGACTCGAGATAGAGATCACCGTCGAGGATGTCTACAGAAAAAATAGGGCCTTAGCTCAGTTGGTTAGAGCACCTGCATGACATGCAGGGGGTCGGCGGTTCGAGTCCGCCAGGCCCTACCAAACACTCCCTAGTGAGTTTGTTTTTCCTCAGGCCCATTAGTGGGGCTCTGCCGAGTCTGAAACATCAGCCAAAAAAATCCACCAAAGCCGGCTAGAGCAGAAGCCAATAGGATGCCGGTTTTGGCCATAAGCAGGTCCTCAGGCGCATTAGTGAAGCCCAGATCTGCAATAAAAATAGACATCGTAAAGCCAATACCACCCAGCAAACCCACACCTAAGACATGTTTTATATTTATGCCATCGGGTAATTCTGCCCAGCCCATTTTTACTGTAAACCAGGTAAAACCGGCAATGCCTAGCGGCTTGCCCAGTAGTAATCCCGCCAAAACACCCAGTGCAATAGGATGTTGGAGGTACTGTCCAAAGGTGTCAAAATTCACTGGAATCCCCGCGTTGGCAAGGGCAAATATCGGTATTACAAGGTACGCGACCGGCAGATGCAGGCTATGTTCCAAGCGCTGTGCCGGCGCTTGCACCAGTCGCGCACCGTCATCCAGAGAGGCTACTAGGCCGCGGAAGCGGGTGTTGTGAATGATGTCAGCATTGTCTGTTATGGCCTTCTTCATTTGAATGGTCGTGTCTTTTACCCGGTTAATGAAGAGTTCCGGTTCAAACTTGGGGCGTATGGGTATCACAAAGGCCACCACGATCCCGGCGATGGTGGCGTGAATACCACTGGCGAGCATTGCGACCCAAAGCAAGGCGCCGATAGCAGCGTAAGGCAGCGGTCGGCGGATTCCAACCATGTTTAGCACAACGAGGAGGGCAGTGAAGCCTCCCGCGCAGACAACGGCAACTAGGTCTATGCTTTCAGTATAAAATACGGCGATTACCGCGACTGCACCTAGATCATCGACGATTGCCAATGCGATGAGAAAGGTGATCAGATTTTTGGGAATGCGTGCCCCAAGTAAACTCAGGGCCCCGATGGCAAAGGCTATATCGGTTGCCATGGGAATGCCCCAGCCACTGATCCCTGGGGTATTTATGGTGACGGCGACATAAAACAGAGCGGGAACGACCATGCCGCCGATAGCGGCCATGATGGGGAGGAGCGCCTGCTTGGGTGACGATAGTTCACCCACCATAAGCTCACGCTTTAACTCTAGGCCCATGATGAAGAAAAACGCAGCCATGAGTAGTTCGTTGATCCAATGATGAATCGATAATGAAAAGGCAAAGTTGCCTGCGCTAACACCAACCTCTGTGTGCAGTAAATGCTCGTATTGGGTGTGTAATGGCCCGTTGGCGATGACCAATGCGGCAATAGCGCAAATCATCAACAGTACACCGCTGGTCGTCTGGCGGTGGATGAATTCCTCCAGTGGCGTCAGTATCCGATCAAAGGATTTTTCCCAAGGTGCGTTATAGATTCCCTTACGCGCGGACATGATGAGCAGGCCTTTGTTGTTGAGTGTTTTGAGCTGCAACGGACAGTGTCATAAGGCCTCTAGGAAGGGACCGTCCACACACAGTCGTCGTCCGTCAGGTGTCGCACACGCACCGCAGATGCCCACTCCACATTTGGTGAGGTAGTCGATGGCACTGAAGATCTGGTCTTGACCGCAGAACTCGCGCTGTACCGCAATGGCCGCATGCACCATTGGTTGTGGGCCGCAGTTGTAAAAGACCAGCTGTTTGAGCTCCTGAGGTGATAACCCCTGCAGGCGTTCACGCAATAACTCGGTCACCACACCGTGGTATCCGGCGCTGCCGTCATCCGTCGCAACGTGTACCTTTGCAATCTGGCGACACTCGTCCAGATAGTAAAGACGCTCAGCGCTTCGCGCTCCAGTGAACACTTCAGCGTTACCAAAATCTCGCGCGAGTTGATACACGGCGGCTAGACCAGTGCCGCCGGCTACCGCCATAATTTTTGCGTTCTTAGGAGGCGCCGCGGGAATACCATGTGGGCCTCGTACGTAGGCTTCGGTGCCTGGTGGCAAATCCATCAGAACGTGGGTGAACTCCCCCACATCAATGACGGCCAGTGTGAAAGGGTCGTCGGTAAGGGCGGAAAAGGGCTTTTCGCCCACGCCAGGCAACCAAACAAAGACAAATTCTCCCGCTTGAATATTAATTTTGCGATCGAATGTTAGGACGCAGATATCCTCACAAACCTGTTTATTTTCTACCAGAATGACGGGACGGAAGTTCATATCAATGTCATAGCGAATATGCGATTCGGCGCGGTGACTATCTGTGTCAAGATCGTAACTAAGGGCTTTGAAGTAATCGCTTACTTCGTCGGTAGTGAGTCCTGTGAGTGACGATCCTATGCCTACGACGGAGGCGCCGGCGTCGAAGTAAGCAACGACATCAGCAGCGCTGCTGACGCCGCCGCAGCCTATTATCGGGCAATCTGTTACCGCGGCGATATCTCTTACGCATTGCAGACCAATAGGTAATACGCCTTTGCCTGACATACCCCCGGCACCATTACTCAACACAGGGTATCCGTGGGAGGAGGTGTATCCCGGCCCTGCCGTATTAATGGCACACAAGCCATCGGCCCCCCCGGCGATCGCGGCCTCGGCAATTTTCGCAATATCAGGCGTATTTGGGGTGAGTTTGGGAATGACTGGGATATCAACCACCGCTTTAACAGCAGCGGTGATTTGTCGCACTAGATCTGGATCCTGACCCATGGCCATGCCGTAGCCCCTGGCATGGGGGCAAGACAGGTTTAGCTCTAGACCGTCCGATACTGGCGCCAGTATCTTTGCCACGGTGACGAACTCTTCGATGCTGCCGCCAAAAATTGAGGTCAGTAGGAAGCGATCCTTGGGGACACTCAGAGCCGCCAACAGCTCCAGCGATTTGTAGGCTCCTGGATTGGTTAGCCCCACTGCGTTAACGAAGCAGCCCGGCGCATATTGACTATAGACCGGTTCTCGGTTGCCCTCCCGCGGTTCCAGTCCGATGCTTTTAGTGGTGACTACCCCCACTTCGGGCAAATGATCGAAGATATACTGAATGATAGGTGTTGCAGTGGTGACGATGCCCGAGGGAATGGTGAATGGGCCTGACAGTGGTTTACCAAAAAATTCCATGTTCAATATAATGAGCTCAGGCGTCTACGGGATCAGCGGATTAACAATCATGAGATTATACGGGTTTAGCCGCCCATAAACGACCTTGGCACTGCCAGTATCGTCCACTCAGGTACAGAAAAGCCTTATGTGCCGCAAAAAGTTTGTCTCACTACCTGATCTGGGTTTGGTGGTGTTGCAAAATATGCCAGTGCTTTGCGGTACTGATACGGGTTTTCGAGTATATCCATCAGTTCGTTGAACGGACTGAGGTCGCCGCTGCCATTGGCTGCGACGATTGCAGTTTCCACTAGGTGGTTGCGTGGAATGAAAACAGGGTTGTTCCTATACATTAACGCCTGCCGTTCAGTGCTGGGCGTGCTCTCTTGCGCCAGCCGAGTGCACCAGCGCTCCAACCATGGTCTTACAGTGTCTGGAAATTCAAATAGGTCGGCTACATTGCACTCGGCATCACTCGCCTCATTGGCCAGATCTGCTAATCGCCGGAAGGTCAGGGTAAAGTCCAAGGCGTGTTCTGCCATCAGTTGCCAAAGGTCTTCCACCAGCTCTGTATCCTGCTCTTCGATGGTCTGTAAACCCAATTTATGCGCCATGCCCTGTGTATTAGCCTGCAGAAACTGATTTGGAAAGGCGTTTATGGCCGTCTGAGCAAGCGCAACAGCACGCTCCTGCTGGCTATCGAGGATGGGCAGTAATGCTTGAGCGAGCACAGACAGATTCCAATGGGCGATAGTCGGCTGCTGACGATAGGCATAACGTCCGGCATGATCGATAGAGCTGAACACTTGATCGGGATTGAATTGGTCCATGAAGGCACAGGGCCCATAGTCAATGGTTTCGCCACAAATCAGCACATTGTCGGTATTCATGACGCCATGAATAAATCCAAGCAGTTGCCAACGGGCTACTAATTGCGCCTGCTGCGAGATTATGGCTTCGAGCATCGTTAATATCGGATTGTCACTGTTTCTAGCATCAGGATAATGGCGATCGATAACGTGATCGGATAGTCGTGATAGCGAGTCAATATCGCGTCGTGCCGCAAAGTATTGGAATGAACCAATGCGGATATGGCTACTGGCCACTCTCGCAAGAACGGCCCCGGGATAGAGTTCGTCGCGCTGCACCTTGTCTCCTGTTGTTGCTGCAGCCAACGCCCGCGTTGTCGGAACGCCAAGTCGGTGCATTGCCTCGCTAACAACATATTCGCGCAGTACCGGACCGATCGGAGAGCGGCCGTCGCCCCCACGGGAGTAGGGCGTGGGACCTGAACCTTTTAGTTGCAGGTCAAAGCGGCGGCCCTCGAGAGACAGGATCTCGCCGAGTAAAATAGCACGGCCATCGCCCAACTGTGGGTTGTAGCCGCCAAACTGGTGTCCGGCATAGACGCTTGCGAGCGGCTCAGCCCCGGGGGGTACGGCATTACCTGCGATAACCTGTGTGCCCGCCTCAGAATCTAACCAGTTAGCGTCGATGCCCAATTGTGTAGCCAAGTGACGATTGACTCGAATAGCCTCGGGTGCAGATGCGGGTGCCGGCGTCTGATGAGTATAAAATTGCCCGGGGAGTCCTGCGAAACTATTGTCGAAGACGATAGGGGCCATTCCTCAAACTCCTCAGAGTTGGTTATAATAGTGTGCCTGTAGCGATTTAGGATCGCGTGATGGCCATCACTTCTCATAGACGTGAGCATAAAGCATGCCGCACCGTCTGGATACAGTCTACAGCAGTGTGCTTATGCTGCTTGACTGCAACACTTTGTGGTGGCTTTATACAGGCCGGCAATCGTTGCTTAATAGAAGGAAATGTTCAATGGCGAAATCAGCTTGGGATACACTGATTCGAAATGCGCTGGTGTTTGACGGCACGGGTACAGAGCCCCGTAAAATAGACATTGCTATCGAAGGCGGGCGCATCGCTGCCTGTGGCAGCAACCTGCCCGCAGGCGAAGCTGCTGATATTTTAGAGGCAGACGGCCAGTGGCTGATGCCAGGCTTGCTCGACATTCATACGCACCTGGATCTAGAGGTTGACCTTGAACCGGGTCTGCCCGAGGTTGTTAGGCACGGAACGACCACGGTGTTAGTAGGCAACTGTAGTCTGGGCACCTGTTTTGGCCGCCAGCAAACCGATGATCAAAATCCTATTGTTGACTGTTTTACACGCGTCGAAAATATCCCCAAATCAGTGCTGAGGCAATGTGTTGATGCTGTGCAATGGGATAATACTGAAGATTACCTTGATCACTTCGAGAACATTCCGCTGGGGCCCAATATTGGTGCTTTTATTCCTCATTCGATGCTCAGAATAGAAGTAATGGGGCTTAAAGACAGCATCAGCCGCGAGCCTACCGAGGTTGAATTGACGCGTATGGAGGCGTTGTTGGAACAGGGAATGGAACAGGGTTATGTCGGTATGAGTACTGACGGATTACCTTTCCATTATTTAGCCAGTGAGCCTCATACGGCACAGCGTATTCCTACTCAGTTCGCCTCATTTGGGGAAATGAAACGTTTGCTCAAGGTGCTGCGTAAATATGATCGCGTATGGCAGACCACGCCCATTATTGAAAACCGCGCAAAAGCATTCCTTTATTTCATGTTGACCAGTGGACGTCTGTTTGGCAAAACGTTGAAGACCTCGGCATTGTCGGTGATGGAATTTGTGCTAATGCCTAAGGCACACAAAAGTTTTCTGGGGTTTGCGGCGTTGATGAACAGTCGTTTGCTGCGCGGTAATATCCATTTTCAGGCACTGGGGACTAACTTCCGTGTTTGGTCTGACGGCATAGTCTCACCGCTATATGAAGAACTGAGTTCTACCTGTGAATTAATTGCCAAGGAATATGATGATGTCGAAGGACGTCTGGCCCTGCTTAATGATCCGGATTTTGTGCTCCGCTTTCGCGCGGACTGGCACCATGGTCGTCGCGGTCGCAGCCTTGCAAGGCTCAAGACGAAACTTGGCGCTCCAGACAATCTAGTGGTTCGCGATCTGCACCTGATGATTTTTGACGGCGCTCCCGTTACAGATTGGGACGGGGAGAGTATGCAGGCAGTGTATGATCGCTTGGAGCGCTGGCAGCGAGGCGCTCAGGCAGAGGCGCGGTCAGACGAAGAGCGCGCCGCCTTTGAGTTATTTCCGCGGCCTATTCGCGATGACGCAGACTTCATGCTGCATATGTTGAGGACCTACGATAAAGCCTTTCGTTTCTGGGTAGACGTGGGCAATGCGGGCAATAAAGCGACCTTGGAGCTTCTCAAGTATAAGCATGCGATGCCGGGTTTTAACGATTCCGGTGCCCATATTACTAACATGGCTTTTTTTGATGCGAACCTAATGTCATTGAAACTAGCGCAGGCGGAATCTCTGCAAACGGTTAGCATGATGGTCAGGCGATTGACGCGCGAGCCGGCGGCGTTTTTCGGCCTGGACGTCGGCACTCTCGACATAGGTGCGCAGGCAGACATTGTTTTGCTGGATCCGGAAGCGCTTAAGGCTTGGGATTCCAATGACACACGCGTACTTGAGTATCGAAAGTTATTCCAACACAACCAGATGTTCAATCGATCCGAGGGTGTGGTGAAGACCGTCTTAATTCACGGTGAGCCGGTTTGGCAGGATGGTCAAGCGACTAGTGCCCTAGGTGGTCAGCGTTTGGGCCGGGCATTGCGCGCGGCCTGACCCTGCGCTGCATTAGCGCCGAGCAGTTTTAATGATGTCTAAGATGACGTATTAACCATATGAGAATACCAACGCCGGCGAATACGCCGAAAATGAGTAGTTCGTATTGTTTGACATTGCCGAGCACCGCTTCCAATGCATAGCCAAAAAAATAGCCAACGTTGGCGACGACGGTAGCCCACGCGAGTGTGCCTAGTATACTGAGGAGGAAGAACCGTAGGGGCGATACGCCTGCAACCCCAAGTAAAAATGGCGTCACTGTGCGCACGCCATAGATAAAGCTGAAGCCAAGGATTAACCAGACTTGATGCTTTTCTGCCATAGCAAAGACCTTCGCGGACTTCGCCTGCCAAGCAGGTCGTTTCGCAAGTAGCTTTTCGCCTTTGTGGCGGCCAATATGGAAATAGAGCTGATTTCCTGAGAAAGCGCCCAAAAACGCGCATACAACGACCCACGGTAATTGCAGGAACCCACGATGTGCCGCGAGCCCTCCGAGGATGAGGATGGTTTCGCCCTCAAGAAACGTACCAACGCTGATCGCTAAATAGCCGTAGTTAGATACCAATTCTTGCAGCGACATTTATAGTTATCCGGTTTGAATTTTTAATAGCGTCAGTGGCGTAACGTCAGTTGCTGATTCGCCTCTCAAAGCCCAAATTCCAGCTAATTCATAGCTAAAGGGCAGATGCAAAGGCCGACGCTGCGCCTCTAGACCTGTTTATCGCTGACTCGTCATTTAAGCGACACAATTGAGCTAATTGTCACCTCGTTCAAGGGTTCGTCATGGTCTGTGCTTTCGGTAACCAGAGTAATAACTTTCCCGTGAATGTGTTACCTGCCACCAATTGATACAGCAACACTTTGTTAATCTTCGACATGCCTAGCGCTATACTGAGACCCTAAGATTACTGCTTGGTTTTGCTCGCAGGCCGCAACGCCGATATTGACCGTATTACTAAGTCATGGACGGATCTTGAAAGGCGCAGCTGATAACAACCACGCATCGCTGCATGTATGTAATCCTCTTGGGTTATTTTTACAGCTTATTTATACTTATAGTATAGCGATTAGACCGTTAGTGGGGGAGACTTTTTCTTGTCTTCGCCACGGCCATTGCCTGCCGTCATTCCACGGTGAAGGTAACCCAAAATGACTTTGCCCGGCTTGCTATGGACTTGCGACAGCGTGTTAACAGAATATTCAGCGACTGGAGCAAACGGGTTTACTCGAGACGCATTACAACCTGCTGCTGATTCGGGATATGACGGCCTTTGATAAGGAATGTGCACTTTTTAATAGATTAGTTACCGAGGTGACGACTCTGCGCTATCCCTGTCAATCTAAAACCTTTAATTCATTATGAGGTATTTCCGGTGGCAGCCCCTCTTCCTGACCAGCGCGATTTGGTGTGCGAATTGTTTGATGTCGAATCTATGACGTCACGTAAACGTTATGCAGACCATAACCGTGAAACATTCAATGCCGCTATCGATACTTCCCGCGTTGTAGCAGAAAAAACGAGGCCTATCCGTCATTGCGTAGTCCTTAAATATTTATGATGGAACGATGCCAAGGGGTGTGACCATGAACGGGTTTGGAGGGCTTGTACTCAGTCACTCTCACCAGTGGCAATGTCAATTAGCAGGTCATCAGCTGCAACTTGCTGTCCTGCCAGGGCAAGAACGTCGACAACTTCGCCCGGCGCGTCGGCCGTAATCTCATAATGCATTTTCATTGCTTCTAGTATTGCCAAGGTTTGCCCTGACACGACACGTTCACCTGCAGTGACGCGTACTTCCAGTAACAGTCCATGCATGGGCGCGACGATTTTTCCACTGCTGGATGCCTCATCCTGCGCTCCAGAAAGCCTAATTTGGTCGCGGTATGTGGCCGCACGACCATTAATAGACAGATACAGCTTGCCTTCACCGGGTGAAAAGTGACGTACCAGATGCTGCTCCCCGTCGATACTGACCTGTGCCGTGTTCTCGAACATCGTCAGCAGGGCAATTACCGCTGAGTCATCGGCATCGAACACACGATAGCTATCATGCTCCAGCGGTGTCACGCAGAGATCGTGAACCTGCTCGCCGTGAATATACAGTTTTCGTGACACCAGCGGGCTCGCGCTGGCCCAGTCACGCAACTGCGGCGCGACTATAACGCTGTCGCCATATAGAGTCTGATGCTGAAGGGTGAGTTCAAGAACGGCGGCCACTGCGCTGTCAGTGAAAGAAGGCTGTGCTTCCATGTTTTCACCTTCAGAAAACTCTTCGGTGATAAACGCTGTCGTTGCTCGTCCTGCCACGAAGCAATCTTTTTCTAAACAGGCCACGAGGAAGTCACGGTTGTGGCTTGTGCCAAATAATACAGTGTCTTTAAGCGCCTCTATCAGTCGCTGCCGGGCAACTTGCCGGCTTGAACCGCTGGCGATAATTTTGGCAACCATAGGGTCGTAGAAGGGTGAAATTATTTGGCCACTGCAAATCCCGCCGTCCACTCGCACGCCTAAGCCTGTGGGCGGTGACCATAGATCCACAGGACCGGACATGGGAAGGAAGTCTTGCGCAGGATCTTCGGCGTACAGTCTCACTTCGATCGCATGCCCGCTCAGCGTGACTGCGTCCTGTGTTAATTCGAGAGGGTCACCCTGAGCAACTTTTAGCTGCAGTGCCACCAGGTCCAGCCCTGTGATCAACTCGGTTACCGGGTGTTCTACCTGTAGGCGCGTATTCATCTCTAAAAAATAAAACGTGCCGTATTCATCGAGCAAGAATTCGACTGTGCCCGCGCCCTGATAGTTTATGCTTTGAGCCGCTGCTATTGCGGCGCTGCCCATTGCTTCGCGTAATGCGTCCGTCATAGTAGGACAGGGCGCCTCTTCGATAACTTTTTGATGTCGCCGCTGGACCGAACAATCACGCTCGCCGAGATGCACGATGGTGCCGTGGCTGTCGCCAAATACTTGTATTTCTACGTGCCGCGGACGAATGATGGCTTTCTCGAGGATCAGCTCTTCACTGCCAAAAGCAGACAACGCTTCCGCACGTGCCAGCTTTATGGCGTTGGCTAACTCGCCGATTTCATTGACGATGCGCATACCTCTCCCGCCGCCGCCCGCAGCGGCTTTTACCATCAGCGGTAACGCGATTTTTGCACCTTCTTTAAGCAGTGTTGTATCGCTCTGATCTTCTCCTTCATAGCCGGGCACACAGGGCACTCCGGCTGCAATCATCCGGCGTTTTGCCTCGGCCTTGTTGCCCATAAGCTGAATCGCATCCGGAGTTGGTCCGATAAAAACGAGGCCGGCATCCGCACAAGCTTTGGCAAACTCGGCGCTCTCACTAAGAAATCCGTAGCCTGGATGAATCGCTTCGGCACCGCTGGCTTCTGCTGCCGCCAAAATATTCTCTTGAACTAGGTAGGATTCGTTGACTGGGCTGGGTCCTATATGCATTGCCGTGTCTGCCATTTGTGCATGAGGCGCCTTGGCATCGGCATCAGAGTAGACGGCGACCGTGCGGTAACCCTGAGCCTTGGCAGTGCGAATTACACGGCAGGCAATTTCGCCGCGATTCGCCACCAGAACGGTAGAAAATTTCGTCATCGTGTTCTCCGAAGCTTACTGATGGGCCCATTTAGGTTTGCGCTTTTCGACAAAAGCCTTGACGCCCTCGCGACCTTCGTCACTGAGCATGCAGGATGCAAATCCGCGCGATGCGAAATCTAGTGCCTCCGAACGTGGGCGTCGGGTGGCTTCGAATACAATGCTTTTGGTTACCGCATTTGCTCTAGGTGCACAGAGGGCTATCTGCTCCAACACTTCCGCGCATTTCTTTTCCATGTCCGCTGAGTCATCCGCCAAGATATGACCAACTCCATAGTGGATCGCCTCCACCCCGTTGAATCGCGCACCGGTCAACATCAGACGTCTGGCCTGGGTGAGGCCGACACGCTCGGTCACAAACGGTGCAATTTGTGCTGGGGGAATACCGAGACTGGTTTCCGAAAGTCGGAATTTGGCGTCGCGTGTCACGATAGTAACATCGCCGATACAGCATAGGCCCAGTCCGCCACCAATGGCAGCACCTTCCACAAGCATGATAACTGTCTGCGGTTGTTCGTTGAGTTTTATCATTAGGTCGCCGAAAACACGATTGCCGCGCGCCACGTCTTCCGCGTTGGGTTCAACGTCCTGAAGGCTGGATTTAAAGCCCTTTATATCTGCCCCAGCGCAAAAAATGCCGCCTTTACCGCGAATAATCAGCGTGCGCAGTGAGACGTCTTGCGCTGCGGCATCCAGAGCGGTGTGTAGTTCGTTGACCATTTCGCTGGACAGGGCGTTTTTAGCCTCAGGCCGATTGAACGAGATGGTCAGCACGCTGCCCTGGGGTTCCAGAATAAGGTCTTTGGTTTCGGGTAGATTTATCATAGTTGGTCCTTTAAAAATCGTGATTACATTCGCGCGATGCCAAAGCTGTTGGGTCTTACGATGCGGTGACGAGTTTCCCATACGGTTTCCAGCAAAAATCCGAGTGTCTTGCGTGCATCACGCGGATCTATCATGCCGTCGTCCAACAGGTGGCCCGAGGTATAGTAGGCGCTAGACTGGCTATCGAACATATTGGCGAGGTAAGCCTCTTGCTTTGATAATGCTGCCTCATCAACATCCACCCCTAGCGCAGCGGCTTTACTGCGCGCCACTTCTGACATTGTTTTTGCCGCTTGCTCGCCGCCCATAACACCGGTGCGTGCATTGGGAAAGGTGTATAGAAAGTCGGGTTCAAAATGGCGGCCGCACATTCCGTAGTTTCCAGCACCGAAGCTGGCGCCCGTCATCATTGTAATGCGCGGGACCTCTAGGTTGCGCACGGCTTGAATCATTTTTGAACCGTGTTTAATCATGCCGGCGCGTTCTGACTTGGTGCCTACGATATAGCCAGTGGTGTTTTGCAAAAATAGCACTGGAATATTGGACTGGTCACACAGCTGCAAGAACTGCGTTGCCTTGGTGGCGCCCTCGGGATCGATAGGGCCGTTGTTGCCGAGGATTCCGCAGGGCAGTCCATAGATGTCTGCCTGAATGCAAACGGTAGCGCGGCCGTAGCGAGATTTGAAGTCCATAAAATCTGAGCCGTCAACTATCCGGGCCACTAGTTCACGCATGTCATAGGGGTTGCGATAATCGCAGGGAATGACGCCCGCTAACTCATCGCCGTCGTATAGCGGCTCGCGATAACTGCGTCGCCTGGGTGAGGTGCAGTCTTTGTTCCATTGTAGCCGATGCATCAGCTCCCGACACATCTGTACGGCCTGACCGTCATTATCGGCAAGGTATTCTGCAAGACCGGAAATAGAGGCGTGCATTTCAGCGCCACCCAACTCTTCCTCCGTAGCAATTTCACCGGTTGCAGCTTTTAGCAGGGGGGGGCCAGCCAGGAAAGCGCGGCCATTATTTTTTACCGCAATAACGTAGTCGCTGAGGCCTGGCATGTAAGCCCCTCCAGCAGTGGAGGAGCCGTGCAGAATTGATATAACAGGGATTCCTGCCTTGCTTAGCTTGGCCAGATTGCCAAACAGCATACCCCCAAGGGAAAACCCCTCCACAGTGTAGTTGAGGAGGTCTCCTCCTGCGCTTTCGACGAGATGCACGAAGGGTAGTTTTTGCTGCAAGGCGATTTCTTCGCAGCGGCGCACGCGGTAACCGCCTGCGGTGGTTAAGGAGCCGGCTTGAATGCCACTGTCATCGACTACGACCATACAGCGTACACCGCTTATAAAGCCGATGCCCGAAATAATAGTGGAGCCGGCAATTGATTTGTCTGGATCATCATTATCCAGCAAGTAGCCTGCGAGATTGCCGACCGTCAGGAACGGCATGCTCGGGTCTAATAGGCGCGCCAATCTTTCACGGGGTGTGAGCTGCCCGCGCGCTTCGAAGCGTGGTTTACGTTTTTCGGAAATCATTGCGCCACGCGCATTGAGCTCCTGCAGCCTGCTAATGTGTGCGAGCATTTCACTGCGATTTTTAGCATACCCCTCAGAATTGACGTTTATTTTTGAGTTAAAAATAGTCATGACAGTGTCTCTGCAATGACGGTTGGCACGGATATCGGGCAGGACAGCAGCAACTGTGCGTAACCCTTGCCTTGTGCATCATTACGTATACTGGCTACGCCGCCACCACCAAGCACATTGTGCAACAGGAAGTTGATTGCGTTGGATGCGGGAAGTACGTAACGCTCGACAGCCCCTTTTTTGGTGTCGTTGAGAAAGTGTGCAAAGCGTTTACGTACCACTGCCTCTGTCAGCGCAGCGCAGATGTAAGGCAGGTATTCCTGCTTGCGCGCTATGATGCCGATATTAGCTTTGTCACCTTTGTCACCACTGCGGCCCCAGGCCAGTGCAATTAGTGGAACCTTGACCATTTGCAGGCTTTTATCAACAGTTGGCGTTTCTGGGCGAGAAATGGCGTTGATGTCCAGCACTTCACCATAGACTTCATCGCAGGAGACGACCTCATCATCCAGCCGCACCTGCACCTGCACCTGCGCCTTTGGCACAGTGTAGGAAAAAAGTCGCACCACTGGCGAGGGGCTAGGGCGACTACCCGCAAAACCTGAAAGCCCCGGCGGTGTTGCTAATCCAAGTCCTACCGCTTCTTTAAGAAGAATACCGATACCCTTGATGTCCGGGTGTTTCACCGCAATTTTCATCACGATTTCACGACTGTCTTTTATCTTACTGAATGCGCCGTAGTGGGTCTCTGTTCCTAACAGTTCTATGCTGGTTTCACTGAAGTCAGGTAGGCCTAGTTTCTTGAAGACTCTGCGTGCTGCCTCGAATATGGCTTCACCGAGCGCGCGCGCCTTTCGATTGGCATCGATGCCATAAAAAGTCATATAAGTGCCGCCGCGAAACTCATCGGCATAAGTTGCGCTGACCTTATAAGTATCTGGAGGCATCCGACCTTTTGCGCCAGACACATGCACACGGTCTTCGCCAATCTGTTTGATCCGTGCTGTTGAGAAGTCGCAAACCACATCGGGAAGCATGTAGGCCTGCGGATCACCGATCTCGTACAACATTTGCTCGCTCACTGTGCCTACCGAAACCAAACCTCCAGTATGTTCAGGCTTGGTACACACAAAACTGCCGTCAGTGGAAATTTCTGCGATGGGATAGCCCATATCCGACATGCCTTGCACCTGCTCCCAATCAGTAAAATTTCCACCGGTTGCCTGCGGTCCGCATTCCAATATATGCCCTGCCAGAGAACCCATGGCAAGTTGATCGAGGTCATCGCGCTCCCAGCCAAAAGCATGGATGCAGGCGCCCAATGTGACGGCGCTATCAACGCAGCGACCAGTCACGATAATATCGGCGCCTGACGTGAGGGCTTGCGCAATAGGAAAGGCGCCTAAATAGGCATTGATACTCAATACTTTTTCACTCGGGGGAAAGGCTGTGCCGGAAAACATTTCGGTGATGCCAGAGCTTTGCATTGATTCTTTAACGCCAACTAGGTCGTCTCCGATCACGCAGGCAACCGTCAGGCTCAGTCCCTGTTCGGCAATGATCTGCCGCAGCGCGTTCACGCAAGCCTCCGGATTGACGCCACCTGCATTGGAGATCACCTTGATCCCGCGCTCCGCTATTGATGATAGATTAGGTGTCATCGCTGCGTTGACAAAGTCAGACGCATAGCCCTTGAGTGGGTCTTTTGCCCTAGCTCTGGCCATGATGGACATGGTGATCTCGGCAAGATAGTCGTAAACGATATAATCCAGACCGACAACATTTAATAATTGAGGAGTGGCTCGAGTAGCGTCACCCCAGAAACCACTGGCGCCTCCAATGCGCAATACCTTATCTGTCATATCGTAGATCCTGTGTCGCCGCGTATGAGGCAACATGGTACCCGATCAACTCATCGAGCGCATGGGATTGAATGACATCTGCGTGGGGCTTTGCGCCAACTACCGCCACACCATTTACTCACGTTATTCGCGGTTATGATGAGTTAGTTCTTTTGTGCATCTTCGCCGAGCGCAGCAGCGTGAACAGCGCCCATAGTGTCAGAATAGCAGCCACAAAAAACGGTGCACCTGGAAAATAGATAGGGGCTTGACTAGAGCTGAAGTAGGCGAAGAGTTGGGTCATAACCGGTGGACTGAGGATCGCCACAAGCCCGCTCATGCTGCCTATCGCGCCTTGTAGCTCGCCTTGCGCGTTGGCGGGGATTCGTGCAGACATGATGCTTTGTACGGATGGAGCAACAAACCCCTGCAGCGCGCTTATCGCTATTATGGGGTACATCATCCAGCCATAAGGGACGAAAGCGTAGGCGATGAAGCTCAGGGCTGTTGCCACTAATCCGACGATGGCAGTTTTGTTGGGGCCCCATCTTGGCAGTACCAACCGGATGAGGTAGGCCTGCACGAAGATCATCGCCACGCCGATAGCGCTTAATGAGAAACCAATGTCGCGAGTTGACCACCCAAATTTTTCAATAGTAAAAAATGCCCACACGCTGGGTAGTGCGAAATGGCCTAATTGGTAAAAGAAATAGACCAGCACCAGTGAAATCACCACGGGGTATTGTCTTAGTTGATTAAGTGCCGCCAGGGGATGTGCCCGTGACAGTTGGAACGTGCGTCGGTCAGCCTCTTTCAGCGACTCCGGCAGCACGAGGTAGCCATAAATGATATTAAGAAAGGTTAAGCCGGCAGCTGCATAGAAAGGTGTGCGGGCGCCATATTCACCTAAAAACCCGCCGATAGCGGGGCCAAGGATAAACCCCGCACCAAAAGCCGCTCCTAATAGGGCAAAGTATTGCGCGCGCTCATGGGCAGGGAAGGTGTCTGCCACGAAGGCATTTGCGATGCCGTAGGTAGAAGCAGAGACGCCGCCAATAATGCGACCGACAAAAAGCCAGAATAGCGTTGGCGCCCATCCCATCAGCAGATAATTGAAACCCATGGCCAGAAGGGAGAACAACAGTACTGGCCGACGGCCAAAGCGATCTGACAGATTGCCCAGTACCGGAGAAGCAATAAACTGCATGCTAGCAAAGGCAAACATTAGAAATCCGCCGGTGCGCGCGGCGTTAGTCAGCGAACCCCCGGAGATGTCCATAATAAGATGCGGGATAACCGGCATAATTATGCCAAGCCCAATGGCATCCAGCAGTACTGTGAAAAAGATAAAAGTAAATGCTAACCGTGGTCGCATGAGTGGCTCCAAATGGTCTCACAGCCTACCATGCGTTTTTGATGACACTCAAATTGCTTGCAATGATTTATAGCGAGGGTGCCGTATTGATAAAGCGCGAGAGTTTGTCCCCGGTCACAACTTTCAATACGCTAAAATGGCGGAGGCGGTTGAGCGTGCGCGCGAAAATCTATTCTATGATTTCATGCTCCAGGGTTCTTTAGGTAGTTCCGCCATCTGCTTGTTGACCGATAGGTCAGTTGCCTGTGAACTGAGGTGGCCGTTTTTCAAAAAAGGCTGTCGCGCCCTCTAAAGCATCTTCTGTACCTTGGCTGAGCAAAAACTGATCGGCGTCCATAAAACTGACAGCATTGTCTAGTGCCGTGGCACTCGCGTTTATTGCTTTTTTGGCCATTCGCACAGGTACGGGCGGCATAGCTGCGACCCTAGCTGCAAGTTCACGAGCCCGACTCAGGGCTTCACCAGGCAAGCAAACGTAGTCTAGCAATCCCCAGCGTTCTGCAGTGGCCGCATCGAGCGGCTCTGCGAGGAGCAGCAACTGCTTGGTCTTAGCGGGTCCGATCAGATGGGTGAACCGGGGTACGCTCTGCCAGCTCATATTCATGCCCAGTTTAAGTTCCGGAACATGAAAAGAGGCGTTGTCAGCCGCGACACGCCAGTCGCAGGCAACCGCCAGTGCAGCGCCGCCGCCAATACACCACCCTTCGATAGCGACGATGGTGACCGGTTCAAGGGCCTCCCATGCGGCGCACATCGCAGGTCCGACTTTTACTAGCTGGCGTCGTTGGGCCACTGTCAAGTTGCTGATATTGGTTGCTTCTGGGTCATTGAGGTCCATACCGGCGCTAAAAATGTGTTGTGCTCCGGTTAAGATGATGGCGCTAAGCTCACTGTCAAACTGCAATTCCTGCGCCAGACTTGTTAGTTCACGCATCAGACTGTTATTCAGGCTGTTAACCTTGTTGGGCGAGCGAAAGGACACTTCCAGCACCCGGTTTTCGCGGTGCAGGGTCAGATACTTCCACGATGCGTTCCCCATATCTTTCTCCCTCTAAACCTGCCGCTTTAGCCTGTGCTCTAGTATCGCTTATGGCCGGCTCATTTGCCTAGCCCCTCGCTAGCGCTATTGACCGACCCGAGTTTATACGTGTTTGGTAATATAGGGCTGATAGAAAGTTGTTGTGTAAAGATGATATCATCATGATCCACTGCGAGACCCTCAACAAGGCTTAGGTGCCTATGTCCCTAGTAAGCACGCACACCGACAACGCCACTGGCGCTGAGCATATTGTCGGCCCGTTCACACAGATGAGTCAGACCGCTGCGAATTTCCTTTGGAATACAGCGGCCAGCAATATTCCACAGGACCTTGAGTGGGAGGTCATATTATTGACCCTCGCCATCGCGGCTCTGCTCTGGTTTCTTCGTAGTGGCCAGGGATCAAAGGGCGTTGATGGTCGAGTCCGAAAAGCGGGTCTACTCCAGTTCCTCTTGCCGAGAGATATTTACACTCATGCCTCTGCCCGAGTGGATGTCTGGTTGTGGGTAACAGAACGCGTGTTCTATCCATTTTGGGCGATAGCGTTGCTGGCAGTCGTTGGTCCCACGACGGAACAGTCCATGATCACTGCATTGAAATGGCTATTTGGCAACTCTCCAGAGTTACATTCCAACCTCGCATGGATGTTGCTGTATAGCCTAGTGACATTGCTATGCTACGACTTCGTTTTTTTTCTTACGCACTATGCGATGCATAAAGTGCCCGCCCTGTGGGCACTGCACAAGATTCACCACTCTGCAGAGGTGCTGACTCCGCTGACGCGGTATCGCGAGCATTTTATAGATGGACCAATCTGGGTTATTGGCGGTGCAGTTAGCTACGGGTTCGCAGCCGGGATATTTGGCTTTTTATTTAATGGCGGAATTACTGAAGCAACCCTGCTCAATCTTGGTTTTTTTGCGGTGCTATTTGGCTTCAACGGATCATTTCGTCATTACCATGTGCAGTTTCACTATCCAGCCTGGCTTTCAAAATGGCTGCAAAGTCCGGTAATGCATCATGTCCATCACAGTTACCTGCGGCAACATCACGATAAAAATCTGGCTGTATTCACCAGTATTTGGGATAGGATGTTCGATACTTTGTATATTCCGGAAGTGGACGAATATACGCCTTGGGGCCTAGGCCCCGACGCCCAATCCGAGCATCAAACTTTTTGGCAGAATACGACCGGCCCTTTCCGTGATTGGTACAAAATGTTGATGGCGCGCGCGTCCACCCACCGAAACTCCGAAACAGAAAAATCGTAAAACAGTTGTAGTGGAAGTGGCAGTTGTCGTTAGCCAAGCTTTTCGCTCAGTATGGCAAGCCATGGTTGTGCGGCGCAGGTGTTCCCTTTAGGACGATAATAATGCTCTATAACCTTGAAGCCCGCATTTTTCAGATAGCCCCTGAAGACTTCAAACTCCATAAAGTGACCATAACGTTCGCCCGAAAACTGCTCACTATTACCGCGGGGGTTAGAGGAGAAGAGTATGCCTCCTGGGCGTAGAGCACTATGCAACTGCCGTAAGATGCGCGGCAGTTCCTGCCTCGGGATATGAAATAGTGAGGCGTTTGCGAAAATCCCATCAAACCCTTGAAGTTTTAGGTCAAGCGATAGGAATGATTGATGCAGAACGCTGCAGCCAGTGCCTTGTCGTGCCATCCTGCAAAATTTCAAACTTCCGTCAAGGCCTACGGCTCGATGGCCTAAAGATTTAAAATAGGCTAGGTCTCTGCCGGGGCCGCAGCCAAAATCTAATATATCAAGTTTTTGATTGGCCTCAAACGCGGCCAAAAAACTGCCATAGTTTTGACTGACATCGTGGCCCCTCGTTCCCTCCCAAAACGACAGTGCATTATCATCATAATGCGATATTGTTAGTTTCACGATCTCGGATAATTTTTTATCGGTTAAGATTTCCGGCATATAGGGTTCGCTCGCGTGAGTTATGTGGGCAAGATGCTGGCGCCTAGTGTGGGCTGTCAACAGTCTATGTTAGTGGCTGCACCTCAAATAAAGTCACCTCGCCTCGACTGCCTAGACGCATCACCGGGCCCCAGGTTCCGGTTCCAGGTGAGACATATAGCCGCGTCGCACCCTCCTCAAAAAGGCCAACGGTTTTCTTAAATACTCGGGCGACGATAAAATTAAAGGGTACTATTTGCCCGTTGTGGGTGTGACCAGAAATCATTAGATCTACCCCTGCCTTCGCAGCGGCCCTTAGCCCCCGAGGCCGATGATACATAAGGAGTAAAAACTGTTTTGCATCAAGCTCAAGTGTTGCCAGTTCTCGCTGTACCTGTGCCGGGTTCTCTGCATCATCTATCCCAATCAATTGAACCTCACCGTGCGTTATGGTGCGCGAACGGAGCACAGTGACCCCTAGTCGTTTAAGCCGATCCAAGATGGCGTCGAGGTCCTCGTAGCGTTCGTGATTTCCGATACTGAAATAGATGGGAACACGACTACTGCGCAAGGCTGCTAATGCGTTTTCAGTCACTCCAGTAGCATCGATGAAATCTCCTGTAATACATAGAAAATCAATATTCAGACAGTTAACTTTCTCCATGACACGAGTCAGGAAAGCGCTAGTGCGGGAACCAATGTGCACATCAGTGATCTGCGCGAATCGTACCGTAGAGGCCACTTTTCTGCTGGACAATTTTACCTCAACCACTGAGGGTGAGTAGGCGTTCACCACGCTGTATGCCGCGAGCGCAAAAGCCATACAGACTAACGCTAAGGCAGCGTTATATGCCGCTATCCAGCCGAAGGCAACGGGGACTTCTGTAGCTATCAGCATACAAAAGAGTACGGGACTAATGCCCAGCCATAAGTCTGCACTGCGCCGTAGCCAGAATAAAAGCCCGTAGCTCGCTTGCCTCAGGTAGAGCCTCGCGACGATCTGACTAAAGAACAGTGGGAGGAACACGGCTACCGTTTGCACAGTACCCACATGCAGCCACTGGCAGAGGCGCAAAATCGGATAGGCAAATAGCGGGATTTGAATTAGCAGCGCGACCGCAAGAAATTGATGCCGTTTTTTCATCTTAGTGGCATAGCTGTTCTTATGTTAATGATTGCGCACTAACAGTGGCGGAGCGCCACGAGGCGCCATAGATTGCGGCATACTTTAAAGTCTCTAGGGCGTCTGTTTTTACTCGTTCGCCATGGACCAACCGTTTACATGCAGTTTGAGTAATGCAGTACATTGGGTTACCAGTATAAATGAGGGCAAGACGATTTGCAGTGTTTTATAACATTTAGCGTACACTGCATATGTTGACGGCAGAGGCGACGTTTTTTGACATGGCTGCCGTGTGGGCTTGGCGTTAACAGTGAATCAGGTCGATGGTTAGTGTGATGGAAGAGTGGTTAGGGATTTAGAAATGAAATCGGATCATGAGGCTCAGGGACACAAGCGTATGGGAGCGGTCATGCAGGCGCTGGCGTGGCTGGCCCTGATGATTTTAGGTGTCGTTTTTTTTACGGACATTCTCGAAGATCAGTACAATCCAAATCAGAACTTGCAGACATTACACTCTCAGGGAGGAGCACGGGAAGTGGTGCTGCAGCGCAATAAGTTTGGACACTATATAACAAGTGGAAAAATTAATGGCCAGCCTGTCACTTTTATGCTCGATACAGGAGCTACTGGGGTCGCAATTCCACAGGACATAGCGTCTTATCTCGGGATACAACGCGGCAGAGCGTTTTCTACGCAGACTGCCAATGGACGGTCGACCAGCTATGCCGCGAACTTAGATCGTGTCAGTGTCGGTGACATTGAGTTGCAGAATGTACGTGCGGCAATAGCGCCAGGCCTGAAAATGGACAAGATTCTCCTTGGAATGTCTTTTCTGAAACACATTGAATTTTCCCAAAAAGGGGACACATTGACACTTCGGCAGTAGTGTTTCTGTACACTAGGCTGCGTCAAAAAAGGCATGCTGGAACCTCAAAATGGATCTATATCAATGACAGGCTTTCAGTGCAGTGCACTGAAAGCAGAGGATAGCAATGCGGATAGCGGCCGGCGCATGGTTGAGGATTTTGGGGCGGCTGATACAGTTGTTATCCTCGATTTTGAGACTACGGGCCTCTCCCCACGGCTTCGGGTATCCACAGTGCTGAGTATCCCCAAGACTCTAATTTCTGTGCAAACCCAGCAGCCTCTATTGCAGTCATGCCATCGCTAAAAGACCAGACGCCAAGTTTTCCGAGTTCTATGGCCATGGAACCGTTTCCTATGCAGTATATAGAGACACTAATCTAGCAGACTGAGGCACCGCCCACAGTAGAAATACAAATTGATGCTACCATCGTAGCCCGCAGGCTAAGAAAACTAGCAGACCTAAGGAGAAGGGGGAAATGTCGGAAAAGATTACAGCCGTGGTTTTTGATTTTGGTGGCGTATTTACGGATTCACCTTTCCATGCCGTCCATGCTTTCGGTAAGGCACTGGGTGCTGAGACCGCAGATATCACCAGTATCGTGTTCGGTTCCTATGAACACGATGGCGATCATCCCTGGCATCGGCTTGAGCGCGGGGAGATTACCTTGGATGAGGCCCGCAACCAGATTCTGGCGCTGGGTAATAAGCGCGATCTACAGGTTGATATTTACGAGTTGTTTGCGCGGATGGCGGATAATAACGCCGGCGCAGATCAGAGGCAGCCGCTTGTACAGCGGGTCAGAGCTCTCAGGCAGGAGGGATATACCACCGGAATCATCACTAACAATGTAAAGGAATTTGGAGATGGCTGGCGCAGCCTCATTCCCGTTGATGAATTATTTGATTTCGTCGTGGACTCTAGCAGCGTTGGCATACGCAAACCGGACCCCCGCATTTTCCAGCTTGCTCTCGCACAGTTGGACGATATTCCAGCTGGACAAGTCCTGTTCTTGGATGACTATCAGGCCAATGTGGATGCTGCACGGGCTCTTGGATTACAGGCTATGTTGGTTGGCGCCGACGTGCTGACGGATATTGAGGCGCTGGATGGGTTGTTATTATCCAAATAGGCCTGATGTGAAGCGGCTAACGTTCAAATAGGGCTATTGCTTCACTGTGTCCGCTGTGAGGAAACATGTCCACCGCTGCTGCCTTGCGTAGCGGGTATCCACCACTCTAAAGCACCCTAGCATCTCGTGCCAGGATTTGCAGAAAAGTAAAAGCACAGTCCCAGTCGATTATGGCTGTCGGCGTCGATCTCTGGTTCACGCAACCCTTGCAACTCAGGTGCAGCAAATAAAATCTCTGATAGAGCTTTCAGCAAAGTGTTGACGGCGGCGGTGCACTGCACCCGCTCTTCTGTTAGCGCACCGCGAACAAAGACGATTTTCCTGTGACCATATGCTATGCCGCGGCCCTTTTGGCTCATTCACTCGATAACTACCGTGTCTTTACCCCATAGGCTGACTGGGCGCCGCTGATGGGGGGTGGCCGGAGTCCGTTTGTGTGCTAATTGAGATCTGATCACGAGTTAAAACCCTAAGAGTGACGGGGTCGTCGTACCTTACTGTAAACGTGATAGCCTGCTGTGCGGGCCACAGTGAGTGCTGTCCCTTGTTTTCAATTATGCAAGGCGTAGATGCAGCTCTTCTTCTCCAAACACGATAATATCGCCGCTCATCATCTTTCGCCTCCTGCGAGTTTCGACCTCACCGTTTACCCTCACTTGACCATCACTAATCACCAATTTTGCTTCGCCACCGCTGCCCACGATACCTTCAAATTTTAAGATTTTGAAGAGTTCTACAGGCTCTTTGTTTATGTCTACGTGCCGCATTAATTATCCCTGTTTACTAATTCGTGGAAGGTACAGGCGTGCCATAGGTTTAGCCGCATAGGTATAAGTCACGAGCTTGTTTTCGGGCTAACTATACTCGTGTAGTGTAGCGCCAATTTGCGCAGCGGCCACCGAATTTTAGATAGATTTTTACAGCTAGTCATGTCGATACTATATTTATATTGGTTGTGCGGTAGCGGTTGATACATCTTTCAGAAGTTTTAGCCTTTGACGTGGCTTCTCATGCACAAAACTGAGCTACAATAAGTCATGGTAGCAAACAGGGAAATAGCGCAATGAGAATTTTTTCTGGCATTCTTGCATGTGCATTACTGTTCTTTTTTGTACGCGGCATGGCCGCACCTGCTTCCTCTGTTTTGGTCAATGCTACGCAGGAGCTAGATGTACCTCCAGACAGTAACACTACTAAAATTTATAAATTTAGGAACCCATCTGGTGTGCAATCGTATTCCGATCGTGCGCCCGTGGGGATAACATATGAGTTGGTGCAATTTTCATGCTTCGCGTGTAATCCTAAGTCTAAAGTGGACTGGGATAATACGCCGCTTCAGTTGCAGGCTTTTGAGGCTCTGATTAATCGCGCCTCGGACAAATATCGCGTCGATCCAGCCTTAGTAAGAGCAATTATTCATGCTGAGTCTGGCTTTAAGCCGAAGGCTAGGTCAAAAAAGGGTGCGCTTGGCTTAATGCAATTAATGCCCGATACAGCAAAAGATATGGGAGTTATAAACGTCTTAACGCCGGAAGATAATATTCAGGGAGGCGTTCGATACTTAGCGTGGCTTCTTGAAACCAATGGCGGGAATCCCATGCTGGCGGCCGCCGCGTACAACGCTGGTCCCGGTGCGGTCAAGCGGCATAATGGTATTCCGCCTTACGAAGAAACTCAGACCTATGTCAAAAGAGTGGAAATACTGCACGGCCGCTATAAAAACGCATTGACCAAGACTTTTTCCGGTAGTTGGGTATCTCAGACTGAATTCCTGCGTCGATAATATGCAATCAGCATCAAAGCAATTAGCCCTGCTGCACTGATTGAAAATGATGTAAGTTGTAGCTCGGCCACATACGGCACTCTGAAAGATTCAAGAATACCTTTAGCGCCATCATGCAAAAACAGGAACAGAAGGCCAATCTGACCGTTGAAACTGCGCCTCGTGTCGTACCACATGAGAAAGACTCCAATGCCAAACGAGGCGCCCATGAACAGGAAATGCAGTGGCAATACCGGGTTGCTGGGATGGGATGAGTGATCAAGTAAGCCCCCTTGAAGTTGCACATACCAAACTTGGCTTCCGGGTTCAAAACTAAGACAGTAGATTGCATCGCACTCCGGCCCGGTGCAGCAGCCGTTCATAAAACAGCTGAATCGTATCAGCGCGAAACAGAAGCAAACGGTTATTGCCAGTACGTCGAGAAAGCGCGGCAGTGGTAGGTCCGGTAAAATCCATCGCTTTAGCAGTGGACCAACCAGAATCATTGCCAGTAAAGCGCCGGGATAGCGAAGCCCACCGCGCAGTTCACTGGAGAGCGGCTGATATACCTCCCAGCCTCGCACATGCAGTGAGAACAATTTTGCGCCTAACACGGCAAAAACGCCCATAGCTAACAGTAGCAGAATAGCTCGCCCTGCCTTAATATAATCGTTGCGGAGGTAGAGGATAAAAAAAATAATACCGAAAATCGCGATGGGCGAGATCAGTACTCTAAGCGCATCAAGGCCGAAAAATCCGTTGGGGTACATAGTTAACAACCTTCGCTCAATGGCGGCAAAATTATCGCAATAAACGGTACCGCGGTTTGCGTATCACACCGTGGGGGGCAGCCTGACGTTGAAACTGCTAGTACACCGTTTCACATTACTACAGAAAAACACTCATGTGAAAAATCAATGTGAGAAAATTTTCACTAAAGTGCAGTCGAGAAATGAAAGTATCTCCGATGCGTTGTCTTCGCCGGATCTCGCTAGTCGGGCCGCTATTACGATAGATAACGAATTAAATAGCATTTTAAATATTTTCGACGGCTTTTTTTGGCGTCATCCGTTCAGATAAAACGTAATGAGCCAGTCGATCTTTTCGAAATACGACGTTAGTCAAGTAAGTATGAAGAAGACTAAAAGATCATAGAAAATAACACACTTCTAGTATGTCCCTGTGGAACCTAGGGTGTACCTTGTGATCGCTATCCATGTCTTTTACTTCTTGAATGCGTGATTTCCTTCGTTCAAAATTATAGCAAAATTGGTACGCTAGAGAGGTCATGTCACCGCATCTTGATAGCAACCCTAATCTCTGCATTGGATTAATGCAGATAGCGGTCAAAACACGCAAGATACTCAGGATACAGTTCACCTTCGAGTATTTCGTCCAAGCCAAAATATGCGGGAGAGTAGGTGTGTTCGCCGTGCAAATGTCGTGGGTGCTGCGTCAGGTATTCGTGCATTCGGTTTTCAGCCTCCTGGCTCAACTGCATTTCAAAATACTCGTAGAGGCGCCTTATGACAGAAATTGGATCTGAGCATAGCGAGCTGAAGCTCACATCGAAGATCTGATGGTGACTCAAAGCGTCGCGGTCTGACATTCCTGTGTTGACAATTTTTGAGAAATGTCGAGCTTCATGCTCGCCGATAGTGACTGGATTAACGGTGTCACTGAAGCCGCTCTGCAGTGTAGATAGAAGGCTTGAAAACGATGAGATTGCCTCCAGCGGCCGGCGGTGGGTCCAGACTATGGCCGCGTCCGGATACTGTGTGACTAGATATTTTAGATAGGCTAGGTGAGCTGGCGCCTTGAGCACCCAGGGCGCTGCTCCGTAATTGAGCTGCAGATGCTGGAGAAAATTAGCGTGCCACCGGTATGATGCCGTCATGTCTTGGTTAAGCGCCCAGCTCCTGTATTTTGGAATGTTATACATATACCCATACTGTTCACTAATAAAATGAGAGGCGAGGATGTAAACACATTCTTGCGGCAGCTTTGCTCCAATAGTGTGGATCGCCCTAAACCCTGGCGATAGCTCCTCTGCAAGCGCAAGCATTCGTTCTACACTCTGAATTCTTGTATCGTTGGCATAAGATATTTTTCTGGGGGGCGGAATAGGTTTGGTCACTTCCCAGCTAGAAGGTGAGCGAACAGAGGAATCCTGGGCGATTAATTCATACAGTATCGTAGTGCCGGTGCGTGGCAGTCCTGTTATGAATATGGGTCGTTTTATTTGCTGAAGAGGCACTTCGGGTGTACGGCTGCGAAAATCCATCAGTTGCAGCCGAACGCAGAGGTAGTCCAGTAAATTATAGTACGCGGCTATCCGTCCGATCTGTGAGAGCTGTGCTTGCTCGTTTAACTCAGTCGTTAGTATTTGTAGCCCATCTCTGAATGATGTGTCACCAAAGTTTTGCAGCCCCGTTTTCTTTTTAGCGTGTTTGATTAGCCGATCTGTATTCAAGTCCGGCTTGTTGTACCCTGCTTTTCTGAATTGCTCGCCGATACGATTTATCAGTTTGATATGAGTGGGCTGATTATAAATTGAGCGTTTTGAATTCACATTCAGTGCCTTGCTGGGCATGATAATGCCATTGATGATTTAGAACTATATGTCAGAACTGAGTGGGTCGATGAACCTCGCCGATCGGCAATTTACCTAACTGAGATTGATGCTCAAGGGACTGTTGGTATGTCTGCGTTAAATGGAGCAAGTCTAATGTTGACGTCAAAATTTAAGCTACATGCGATCTACTAAATAAGCATTTAATGATGGCGAATGGTTCAGCAAAATGAGCTAATGATATAGTCAGTACTGATTCTGTGATCGCAGATTAACAGAGTGCAGAACTTTGTCTATAGTGACAAAAAAAGTAATTAGTGGTGATTTTTGGAGGCGGAACGTTCCAGCAAAGTAGATGAGGGTTCCGTGTCGTACATGATGCCAACGACAGCAGAGCCGACATACCAAACCCAGATCAGCATTAGCACGTGTAAAACATCATTTTCTGAAAACCAAAAGCCGTTTGACCAGAGTGTTTCGGTATAACCGAGCAGCAGGTATGCGTAGTAGAGGACGTTGGTGAGGAACATAATGATCCAAGTCCGCAGTAAAATTTTGTCTTTATCAGTCTTTTTCTTAATATAACGCCAGCCGTTAATCAAGAAACAGGCAAGGAATGCAGGCGTTGAGAAAAGCACCAACATCTCAAAAGAAATTAAAAATCTGTAAGGCAAGAACGCTCCGGCGGCTGCTAAAAAGCAATAAATGACGGTATTGACCAGCGCATACGTAAGCAACAGTCGCCGAGCGAAACCCGCTATGCAGGCGTAGGCAACGCCGGCCAGCATGGCATTGACGCTTCCGATCTGCAGCACAAGGTAAGCGATTTCCCACCAACTGGTCCATGTACAAAATGCTTTTTCAGCACATTTTAACTCATAGCTAAATGCCTGATAGCTAGTGCCGGCCGATATTGCCGCGATGCCACCCAGCGTCATGGCGATAGACCACCAGCGACGAGATTTTTGCTCACCAGCGTTATGCCAGAATCTCCATCCTACCCATAACCACATTAGCCCTAGGGCGCAGATCAAAAGCGTCGAGCTAGGTTGAGTGAGGATGACGCCGCTGGAAAACAGTTCAACGCAAGGCATACTTTCGCACCATTGCGTTGGCGTGGTCTGTGGCTGCCACAGCAATGTGTCGATGCGGCCGCATGCACTTAAGCCGAGCAAACTTAGTGCAGTGACTGCGAATTTCGTCACGCTATACCCTCAAAAATTTGTCCAATTGGAAGTCTGCGCGCTTGCTTGTCGCGAGCAAGTGCTCGAGTCGAAGCCATTCGGAGGTGACAATCAATCAGAGAAAATAAAAGTACCGTAAGCCGCATTTCAGCTCGCTGGCTCGATCCATATTGGCGAGGACCAAGCACGTTCACGAATGGTTGCAGGGACATGTGCAGGCGGCGCTTGGCCTAATCGCAGGGCGTCATAGGTGGACCAGCGGCAGGTGGGGTTTTGAAGCGCGCGGACATAGTAAAAGGCGTTTTGATCAGGATGATAGTCAGGGTCCTTCCATGAGACAGACATCTGAGACGCCCCGGAATTTCCAAGGCCCTCACAGGTGGCGATATTGACAGATGCCCCGTTGTCTGGGCAACGTAGAGTGACCGTGTCAATTGGCAACCCATCGGAGCAGCTGATGTCGCGTACGCTTTCGTGAGTATTGCCGTCAGTGTCTATCCACCCTTTGATCATTTGGAGTCGTTGCAGCGGCGCACTCATCAAGTCTGCAGTCGCCCAGACGAAGAATGTGGGACTATCCGTTTGCTCTGGTTCCGGCATCAAGACGCCACCCATGGGTACCCCGCCGCTGACGGCTAGTGCGATGGCATCGGGCTTGTCGACAATGTCTTCATTAAACCCCCAACCGGCAAAGAAGCGCAAAGCTATGCGTGGTCCTGAGGTTGCATAGGCTTCGCGGCGCTGCATACTGCTAAAAATAGCATCCCGTGTATTTTCCTCTGCCCATACTCCCGTGAGTCCACCGCCGGTGTGGAACTGCAGAATAGATTCGTATGGCTTGCGGCCGGGCCATTCAGTTAGGCGGCGAGCAGCGGGTGAAGACGCGGCGGCGACTTTACCAACGAAGTCCCACTCTTCGGCATCACCGGGGCTAGCATTGTGTGTATCAGTTGAGCCAATCAATCCGAAGGCAAACGGGTTAAACCCCATATCCGTCTGCATTTTAAGGCCAATTTTTAACCCTTGACGAGTGAAGCTAGTGGTAAAAGCACATCCGCTTTCCTGCCCAGGTTGGCAGGGCTCTAATACTTGCCCAAAGCCACACTCTTCGTCTGCGGCCCCAACACCGAGCGCACACTCTGACGAGCCCTTAACTTGATAGATTTCGGCGAGTGGTTCACGTCGCTGCCGCAGTCGCCAGCCTTCCTCATCGTAGATCTCCCCATCCCAAGTATTTTCACTGTAGAACAGGCCCCACCCTTTATTCATATTGTGTGGAATGGTGAGAAAATCGCACTTGCCGCTGCAGTTTTTTTCCAGAGTCCTCCATAATTCTATGGCGTTGCCAACATCAAAGTAGGAGGTAGCATGGCGTGGGAGGTCCGCACCATTAAAGATGACATTACGGTGGTGCTTGCCAGAGTCAGGAAGGGGTGGCGAGTATTCATAAGCTGAAAATACTGTCAATGTGCCAGGCTGATTGTATTTATCGGCTAAACTTTTGTATTTCGCCCAGTCACTATTACTGTCGCGGTAACACCGCTCAAGGTCTGTTTCATCTACAGTGCAAATCGGAAAATTAGCTTGCGTTGGATGGGTACGGAACCTGTTGCGGTATACCCCCACCGCATTATCGGTATTGGGCACTATGGTGGGTTCGTTAGCAACCGCTTTCAATAGCAGGAAGGTAACAACATTGGGTGTTTCCATTAGCCAGCAATTCAGACTTTCCTTCAACGAGAGATCATTGTTACCACAACGAGTTCTTAAACCAAAACTCTCTGCATGATCTGTGATCGCCATAAAGTCTAATGGCCGCGATAGCTGCATGAGCTCACCGCCTGCATTACGGAGGCTCTCGCCTTGCGCGAAGCGGTAAGCGTCCTCAATAGTCAGAGTTGTGCCGAACAAAACCGCATCAAAGCTCTCCTCTGTGTGGACGTGCAGGTCGCCCCAATACACATTTTTGAAGGCATTGTATGGTTGCTTGATATAGGGTTGCGGCGTTGGCAGGGTAACACGACTGTCGTCCTGAAGGGCGTAGTCCGCGGGCGCAGTGGAAACTGAGGTGGCGCGAAAAAGCTCGTACACCTCACCTCCACCGGCAAACCACAGAGCAGAGGCTGACAGTGCAATCAAAATAAGTATTCCCAATAGAATCTTTTTCAGCATCGCTTCTATCCATTATTATCATTGTTCAAGTGTACATTTTCTAAATCGCTAATAAAATGCGAGCAGGAGACCTAGGGTTGAAATATCAACATGATGTAGGCAAAAAACAATAGGATATGCACCGCTCCCTGTAAAATATTTGTTCGTGCGCTGCTAAAAGTCATCATGCTGACCATAAGAGTAACGACAAGTAAAACCGTCTGCGAGTCAGGTAGGCCTAAAATGACATGCTGATTGGTTAACAGGCTAATAATCAGGACTGCAGGAATTGTCAGGCTGATTGTTGCTAGGACTGAGCCCAGTAGAATGTTAACAGCGCGCTGCAAATTATTCCGCATTGCAGCACGAATGCCACTCATTGCTTCGGGTGCAAGTATAAGCGAAGCAACGAAGAAGCCGCCCAGTGCCAAGGGTGCTCCCAATACTCCAATACTATAATCCACTGGCTGCGCGATTTTCTCTGCGAGCAGAATGACCGACAGAAGATATCCGATCAATAACAATACATGGGCGCCCATCGAATAAACCCGGGGTGACGCAGGCGTACTATCAGTTGTAGGTTGTTGGGAGCTATCTAGTCCCATAATAAAGTAACTCTGATGGCGTCTGGTCTGGATCAGCAGGAATGCTAGATAAAGACCTAATGACATCAAGACAAGAAAAGCCGCCTGAAAACTTGAAAGACTTTGATCAGATGTTGACGTCGTGAAATCAGGTAATATCAGTCCAAATCCTGCTAGCGGGATAATTACCACCAGGTACGCATTGGCACCTTGCAAATTATGTTGCTGCTCGTGGAAGCGCAATGCTCCCAGCATGAGGGATAGGCCTACTAGGCCGTTGACTACGATCATTACCACCGCGAATAATGTGTCTCGCGCGAACCCCTGATTTTCCTCTCCCGACAGCATGACGTTAGCAATCATCGTAACCTCGATGGTTGTTACAGCGATGGTTAAAATCAGTGTACCGTAAGGTTCACCCAGTTCGCCTGCAAGGACTTCTGCATGTCGGACCGCAGCAATCGATGCAAATAAGATTATTCCACAGAGCCAAATTGAAATGCCGGCAAACCACACAGGATGTCCCAGCATCGTCATCCACTGATCCCCATAAAGCAGGAATAAAATCGCGCTAATAACACTTAGGAAAAGTGTTCGTTCTCGTCGCAGCATAAAAATTTACTCGGAAATCATCGTTACCCGGTAACTCTATATTCTCTTACGGCCAGTGTCATTTTGTTTAGCATGATGCGTCGAAGTGTATAGATCGACTAGCCACCGACCCCAGTTATGGGTACTCTTCGAACGCTTGTTCCTGTTGAGCCCTGGGAAGCCACTAATAATGTTGCCGATAGCCCGATATATGTTTCTGAGTATCCTAATGGTGTTCTGTGCCAGCACATATGCAAAGAACAACCTTTTGGGCCCGCCTGAAGGTGACGGCCCCGTAGTGGTCGATATTGGGTTTTATCTCAGTAATGTTAACTTTATCAGTGAAGCAGATGAAACTTTCCACTTTGAGGGCGTAGTCAGCATGCATTGGCAGGACTCAAGGTTGGCATTTGATCCGGCGGTCACCGGTTACGATAATCAGTATTATCAGGGGTATTTCCAGTTTAACGAGGTATTCACAGGGTGGTGGCCTCAGCTGTTTCTAGCCAATCAAGCGGGACGATTTGAGCAGGAGGGGGTTATTTTACGAATAACGCCGGAGGGTAACGTGTATTACACCGAAGAAATTGAAGGGGTGGCAAAATCACATTTTAACTTGGCGCGGTACCCGTTCGATACGAAGCAATTGGAAGCCATTTTTGAGGTGCTGGGGTTTGACAGTGAGCAGGTAGCTTTGCGTGTAGATCCGGCGAGCAGCGGCATGTGGGAGGATGGTCAGCATAAAGTTAAAATACCGCAGTGGTATACCCCCACATTGTCCAGCTCAATCGTGGAGTATCAGCCGCGTTATCTGAGCGGTGGCGAAAGCCGCCTGAGCGCTTTTAAGGTCCAGCTTGATGTTGAACGCAACTCTTGGTATACGCTGCGGTTGGTTGGCTTCCCTGTGATGATTTTTGTCATTCTGTCTTGGTCGGTGTTTTGGATGGATCGCTCCTCGGTGGGAGACCGCATGGATATTACATTTTTGGGCATTCTTACGGTGGTTGCTTATCAGATCATGTTTAGTGGAAGCCTACCTAAAATAGCGTACCCTACTGTATTGGGGTCGTTCATGATCATTAGTTTTGTGACAATGTGCGCGAGCGTTGCAGTCAATTTGCGTGTGTGGGTGCTGGACAGTCGTGGTTTGTCTCACAACGGCGACGCACTGGATCGACGTTCTCGTTACTTGTTCCCAATAGCCTATCTTGTGGCCATTTTATTGGTCGGTGTGAGTCTCTATATGGCTGGCTAACCCCTTACGCCACGCACTCTGCAAGCACTGTTGGCATTGGGAGCAAAATTGCACGACTGCCCCGTGGGCTCGCTCACGCGGCTGGTATGCTCGCAGCTGCCACTGTAAATGCAGGCAGGCATTCCTGCAAAAACTAAGTTATTGTGTCTTGGTCTAAATAGTAAGAGGAGATGGCATTCTTATGTATGACATGGTTATCCGTAACGGAACCCTGATAGATGGCAGTGGCGCTCCGGGTCAGAACAGTGACGTGGCTATAACAGCGGGATGTATTGCTGCTGTTGGTAAGGATATCGGGCCGGGTAAAAGCGAGATTGATGCAGCGGGCTTATTGGTAACGCCCGGTTGGGTAGACATACACACCCACTATGACGGCCAGGTTACTTGGGATCCGATGTTCTCTCCGTCAAGCTGGAATGGGGTGACGACGGTTGTTATGGGCAATTGCGGGGTAGGTTTCGCGCCTGTCGAGCCGGGTAAAGAAGACTACTTAATACAACTTATGGAGGGTGTTGAGGATATACCGGGGGCTGCACTCGCTGAGGGTATTGATTGGAAGTGGGAAACATTTCCACAGTATTTAGAGGTTATTGAAAGTATACCTCATGCCATCGATTTCGCCGCGCAGGTTCCCCATGGCGCTGTTCGCACTTATGTTATGGGCGATCGTGGAGCAAATAATGAGAAAGCGAGCGCTGAGGAAGTTGCCGCCATGGCGGCAATTGTGAAAGAGGGACTTGAGGCTGGGGCTCTAGGGTTTTCCACCACACGCACGATTTTGCACCGTGCAAAAGACGGAGAGCTTGCGCCGGGTACCACCGCAGACCGAGAGGAAGTCATTGGGATTGGACGTGTGTTGGGTGAAGTTGGCTACGGTGTGCTTGAGGTCGCCAGTGACCTCGATCCGGAAGAAGAGGAATTGGCATGGATGCGGCAAGTGGGGCAGGAAACAGGCCGGCCAGTCACTTTTGCCTGTTTGCAAAATAACGGTGATCCCGAGCAATGGCAACGTTTACTTGCCGCAGTTGATGAGGATCGAGCAGCAGGTGGCACGCTGACGCCGCAGGTGGCGCAGCGCCCTGCTGGTGTGTTGTTCAGTCTTGAGAGTTCCGGACATCCATTTATTTTGCATGATGCTTATCAGAAAGTCGCACAGTTGCCCTTGGCCAACAAAGTAGCGGCGTTGCGAGAGCCTGCTTTACGGCGTGAAATACTTGATAACCCGCCAGACCTTGCGGGGCTGCCTGAAGTTTTCGCGCAGACATTGAGCGCCTGGGGCAATATGTTCCCTCTAGGTGACCCGATTGACTACGAGCCTGGCCCAGAGAAGAGCGTTCTGGCTCAGGCAGCAGTGAGCGGCTGCAGTCCAGCAGAGTTTGCGTACGACACTATGTTGGCGCGCGATGGAAAAGGAATTCTGTATATGCCACTGTTGGGGTACTCTAATGGCGACTTTGAGGCGCTGCGGGAGATGATGCTGCACCCTAACGCAGTGTTCGGATTGTCCGATGGCGGAGCACATTGTGGCCTGATTTGCGATGCCAGTATGCCAACCTATTTATTAACCCATTGGGCGCGCGATCGGGCGCGAGGCGAGCGCATTCCTATCGAGCACCTTATCCATAACCAGACCCAGGCAACAGCCAATTTCTATGGCATGCATGATCGAGGACTAATTGCGCCAGGCATGAAGGCAGATATTAATGTGATCGATTATGAGTCCCTTACTATCCATCCGCCAGAAATGGTGTATGACCTTCCTGCTAGTGCGCGGAGGCTAGTGCAGCGGGTTGATGGGTACCGGTTGACAATTTGTAGTGGTGAGATCATTCGCAAAAATGGTCATGATACGGGCGCTATGCCAGGTAAGTTGGTGAGGGGCCCTCAGCCGTCGCCTGCAGCCTGATGAATGGCAGACTGAGGGCATTCAGTGGCTCGGTGACCGTCTATAAGCCGTGCGGTATCATACCGGTGCTAGTCCGCTAACCGTCTGTATTTATTGATAAATGGGGAGTTCTTCAGCTCCGCCGCATTTTGGTGTATGATGCGCGCGAATTTGCCCATACCGCACCATTGGGCTTGGCACATTCAATAAGTAGGATCACCGCCCGGTCCAAACCAACAAACTCGCAGGACACACTATATGCTTACAGCCTCAAAACTGGAAAAAATAATTGAACTTGAAGACAGCCTTAGATCTCAATATCAGGATCAACTGGATGCAAAATCCGTGGAGATTGAGCTCGGGATTAAAAAGCAGCAAGAACAACAAGTTGTCATCGAAAAACAGCTGGCGCAGTTGACGGCGATCTCTGCCGAAGGCACAGCAAGTAAACGTACTGAGCAACTGAACCGTGAATTAACCCATCGTTCTGAAAAGCTTGAAGACGAAGTCGTCATGCAAAAAAAACGTATCAAGGGCTTACAAAAAGATCTCGCTGAAGATCGTGCAGAAATTAAGGCTTTGAAACAATATGATGCCGCAGCGATGAAAAAGAATTTGGACGCCAGCAAAAAGAAACTTGCTGAGAAAACAGCAGCAAACGAACTGTTACAAAAATCGTCGAGCAAGGTCAAAGCTGAAAATGCTAAGCTGCAGCAGAGGGTTAATGAGCTAGAAGCCCGATTGGCAGTGCTGGAACCTGAAGAGAACAAGGAAGACGATAAAAAAGAGTCAGCCGCTGCTTAGGATACGCTGAAGCACCTAGTTGTTAAGTGATACCGTTTGACTATGTTATGTGTCCTTCAACAGCAACGGTCTCAACTCAACGCTTTTCTTCTGGTTTATGCCCGCTATCTGTTAGCGGGTATCTCTGGGCGCTAGAAGGGATATCCGGTTATTTTGCGTATGGATCCATACAGAGGGTTGAGTCTGCCATACATCTTCAGATACACCTCTTTGTAAAGTTGATCATAAATGCGGACATTTGCTTCAATCGGCACAAAGCTGTCGCCCTTATGGGTCATATGATTTAGCGCAGATTGATAATCGGGGTAGAGCCCTACGCCGACAGCAGCGTTTATCGCTGCTCCCAACCCTGAGGTTTCAAACGTATGCGGCCGCTCGACGGTTAGCCCGAATATATCGGCAGTAATTTGCATAGCCTCATCACTCTGCGAGCCGCCGCCGGACACTTTTAATGTGCTGATATTGTGGCCGCTGCGCTTCTCTAAGCGCTCTTTGCCTTCTCGTAACGCGTAAGCAATCCCTTCAATAATAGCGCGATAAATATGAGCGCGCGTATGTACATCTCCAAATCCTATGATGGCGCCTTTGGCGTCTGGGCCCGGTATTCGGACCCCAGGAGACCAGTAAGGTTGCACCACAAGACCCATTGCCCCGGGAGGGACTTCTTTGAGCAGGTCATCAAATAGTGACTCAGGTTCAACACCTGTCTCTGCCGCAATGCGTTGCTCGCGCAAACCAAATTCACGTTTAAACCAGTTCACCATCCAATATCCGCGCTGCACAATAGTCTCAGTGTTATAGGCATTGGGCATGGCAGCGGGATAGGCAGGGACGTTTTTTATCGCTTCGATATAGCGGACATTGGTACTGTTATACGTTGCTGCGCTGCCATAGCTTATGCTGCCGGTATCGGGCGTGAGGCAGCCAGACGCCAGCACCTCGCAGGCTTTATCTGCGCCTGCGGAGATGAGGGGTAAGCCCTCAGGTATGCCCGTCAGTTGTGCCGCTTCTGCGCTTATCCTTCCAAGAGGCGCTCCCGCAGGGATGAGCTCGGGCAGCTGCTCTCGTTTGATAGGCAGTGCTCGCCATTTCCAGTCGAGCCGTCCTGCCCAGTCATGTCGTTTGAAGTCGAACGGTAGATAGCCTACTTGGCTTGCCACCGAATCGACATACTTTCCAGTAAGTTTGTAAGTTAGATAGCCGGACAATAGCAGATATTTCGCTGTTTTATCCCAGATTTCTGGCTGCTTATTTTTAATCCAATTGGCTTCAGCCTCACTGCGAAAAAACCTCACAGCGTCCTTCTCTCCTGCCAGGGTAAGGAGGATATTCCAAAGCCCCATATCAGGTAAATCTTGCTCCAGTCGCTGGTCGAGCCAGACAATAGCGGGGCGCAGCGGTATCCCATTCCGATCGAGGTTAATAATACTTGCGCGTTGCGTGGTCAGCGCGACGGACTTGATGGCGCTTCTGGGGACATTGAGCTTTGGCCATAGCGCACAACAGGCCTTGCAAAGATTGTCCCAAAAATAGTCAGCATCCTGCTCAGCCCAGCCGGGTTGATTAGAATAATAGGGTTCTATCTCGACCTTGCTTTTCGCAACCAGATGTCCTTCGAGATCAAACACAAGCGCTCTGACGCTCTGCGTGCCATTATCTATCGCCAGTACGTACTCTTTATGATTGCTCATGCGGTTGCTCTATCTGCTGGGTTGTTATGCGCCGGGCAGGTAATAGTGTGTTCTCCAGATATCTCGGTAACGCGCCAGCTCACCGTTCCAATGCTCGGCATTCCAGTTCAGTTCCTGAGCGCAAATTTTTTCAATGGCCGGAAACAGGCTTTCTCCTCCACCTTCCACTATTGACCCTAGTCGAGTACGACGCAGCATTAAGTCGTCTAGGTGCACTACCGATTCATTGCGTGCTGCCCAGCGACACTCGGCTAAGCAAAATGCGGTATTCTCTATAGTCAAAGCTTCTGTATCGGGAGCTTCAGCCATCAGGGTCTTTGCATGTTTCCCATAGCGACCTATCAATCGTTGAGCCCAATGCTTGTCGGCTACGTTGAGCTCGGCTGCTGTAATTCCCGGAGCCTTGAAAATACAATCACTGCTCTCCAATACCTCGACATTGCCAAGCGTTTTTGATGCCGCCTTAATGGCATCTAGTGCGATCAAGCGAAAAGTTGTGAGTTTGCCTCCACTTACCGTTATAAGACCTTTATCGTGCCAGACGGCATGGTCTCGTCTTTCCTTTGACGGGTCTCTCGCTTCATCCGATCCTATTACTGGTCGGACACCTGACCAGGTTGAAATAATGTCGTCTTGAGACAGGTTATGTTGTGGGAAAAGTGCGTCCACGGCTTCCAGCAGGTAAGCGAGTTCTTGATCACTGATGACCGCTTCTTCATCTAGGTCTTCATTGTGGTCGAGATCCGTAGTGCCCACCACCGTAGTGCCTTCCCACGGAAATATAAACACCGGGCGATTATCTACAGGATGAAAAAGAGTCAGCGCATCCTTGATGGGCAGCTTCGCCATTGGAAAAACAAGGTGACTGCCACGCAGGGGTCGAATACGTTTTTCCGGGTTAACTTCATTTCGCAGTCGGTCCGCCCAGGCTCCCGTAGCGCTGATCACCGATTTACATTGTATTTCAACCTGTTCTCTATTTTGAGTGTTCTTGATGACGACGCCTGTTACATGCCCCTCTGTTTTTAGCAAGGACTCCACTCTCATATAGTTGACCGCAACGCCTCCTGACTCAATGGCATCCTGAAGTACGCGCAGTACGAGTCGCGCATCGTCTGTCACTGTGTCTGTGTAGTACATGGCACCATTAAGCCCGTCACTGCTGATACCAGAAAACTGCTGCTGAACCGCGGCTTTGCTGAAGTATCTGTGATTTTTGATGCCCGCTAACCAGTCGTATAGGGCTAGCAAAAGACCAAACACAAACCGCCCGGGAAACTGGCCTTTTCTAAGGGTGAAAAAATAGCCCATGCGGTCGATGAGACCGGGGACTTCTCGCAGTAACCGTTCCCGCTCACGGAGGGAGTCTTTAGTCAGTTTTATATCTCCATGGCTGATATAGCGTAAGCCACCGTGAACCATTTTGGACGAGCGGCTGGATGTACCGGACGCAAAGTCTTGCTGCTCCACCAACAAGGCTTTAATCCCTCGTCTGGCCGCTTCGCGCAGGATACCGGCACCGATAATGCCGCCGCCGACAATCACCATGTCCCAGTTGGAGTCCCCCTGCTGAAGCTGCTTCCACAGTACCTGTCGATCAGTAAAAGTCGTATTTGCTGCGCCCATTATCAAGCCTTTGTCTTATCGAATCTGCGTTAGGGTACTAGCTTACCCGGGTTCATTTTTTGCTGCGGGTCAAACAGCTCTACTACAGCTTGAATCGCTTCGATACCCAACTCACCTTTCTCTGCGGCTAGATATTTTGCATGGTCTTTCCCCACCCCGTGTTGATGGCTGATAGTGCCACCAAAGCGAACAATGGCTTCAGCCCCCGCGGCCTTAAGCTTTTCCCACCGAGTCAAGGTGGCATCGTAGCTGCTGCCGCAGCGGAATATATACGTTGTGTAAATACTTGAACCCTGGCCATAGAAATGAGAGAGGTGCGTGAATGCGTGCACCGCCTCTCCCTCGTCTGCCAGAGCATTGGTGATGTCAGCCTCAATTCCTGCTGCCGCCTCGGGCACTTTCACCCAGTCGATGGCCGTTTCCATGGTGTCAACGGCATAGCCGGACTCCCACAATCCATGGCGCAAGTAAGGCGAGCGAAATCGGCTGTGCTCCCACTTTTTCCCCAGCGCAGGGCCGGCGCCTACACCGCCATAACGCTTAGCAATTTGACGGGTAAGTTTCAGTGCTGACTGGCATTGACCCTTAGAACCAGTGACACCAAATGTGAACATAACCTTATCACTACCGGCGCCGCGTAAACTGAGAAACTTCTCCAGTAAGGCAATTACCTGAGTTCCGCCGGCTAACCTGAGCTGTGTGAACGTTTCGATCTGATTGCTTAGACGCATCATGGAAAGTTGCATTTTACTCTGGGCGATTTCACGGACTGCGGCCAGTCCAGTCTCCCAGTCGGGGAAAAATAATACGTGGAAAGATTCTTGTTCGGGTAAAGGTGTTATGCGCGCTTTAACTTCGGTAATGATGCCCACGCGCCCCTCTGTTCCAAGAAAAAGCTCGCGCACATCGGGCCCCGCTGATGAAGCAGGAATAGTGGGAATATCTAAAGTGCCTTTTAGCGTTTCGATACGGCCACCGGCGAACATCTGCTCAATACGACCATAACGAAGCGACTGCTGGCCACTGGATCTGCTTGCAACCCAGCCGCCAATAGTGGAAAGCTCCCAAGATTGCGGGTAGTGCCCCAAGGTATAGCCTTGAGGCTTGAGTTGCGCTTCCACCTTCGGCCCAATAGTGCCTGCCCCAAAAGTCGCAATTTGACTCTGTTTGTCTAAGTGCATCAGTTGGTCCATGTGCGTCATATCAATGGTCAGCACTGGCCGCCCGTCTTCCTCCGGGTTTATATGGCCAACGACAGATGTGCCTCCGCCATAAGCAATGATATCGATCTGTTGTTCGGCCGCTAGCTGCAGTAAGGACCGAACCTCTTCTGTGCTGTGTGGGAAAGCGACCGCATCGGGAAATACGCCTACCGCGCCGCTGCGTAATGCAAGCCAATCCGGCAAACTCTGACCACGGGCGTGGCGCAATCGATCCTCTGCATTCAGGCTGTAGCGATCGTCCGGTGGAAGACGTGATTGGGGCACAGTGGCCAAAACCTGCTCTAAGGTTGCATCCATAAGCGGCTTGGATGTCCCGATCAGGCTCTCTAAAAACTGCAGGGCCGAAGCACTTAATTCATAATCAAGGGCGTTTGTGTCGTCGCCCCAGCCATTCCATCTCTTCATTTTAAACACCTGATACTGTGATTGGCCAATAAAACCTGGCTGTCGGGCCTTTACCTTACCGGTTCATGGGAATATGCCCAACAACGCTTGCGAGCGCAGATGTTAAACCTTTGTTTGGTAATTTAGTAGAACGTTCTAGATAAATAGCCACGTGCCCAGCGCACCGCGGAAACACCGTCTTCTCAAGCTTAGAAAGGTCGAATGAGGCCAATGAATCCTAGCGCACGCTGATGCATCCGTTGTATGTCTGATATCGCGGCTATCCGATCGTCGATTAAATAGGCGTCATCTATTGATGGAAATCAGCACCGCGGCTATTCTACGTGACAAGCAATAGAAATGTTGAAGGAGTGATGCATGTATGCTGAGTTAAGTGATGTCTGGGATGAATTGACTGCCGCCGGACAATTGTTTGAGATCGAAACCATAGAAGTGCGCGGTTCTCCAATGCGCAGCTATAAGCATGCACCTGCGTCCTTACGCGAGATCTGGCAGGGCACTGCCGCTTTTCAAGATCGGGAATATCTTGTGTTTCAAGACGAGCGTTATACTTACACGCAGGCCCATCAAATCACTGCCTCTATCGCAAACTGGCTTTCGCTACGGGGGGTTGAGCCCGGCGATCGAGTTGCCATTGCTATGCGAAATTATCCGGAGTGGATGCTAGCCTACTGGGCTGTTGTGTCTATGGGTGCTGTTGTCGTTGGGATGAATGCATGGTGGGTGTCAAAGGAAATGCACTACGCGTTGAAAGACTCCGCGCCCAAGGTCATGATCTGTGATGAAGAGCGACTTTTACGTTTCAAAGAGATCCGCCAGGACTTTGAGAGCCTGATTGTTTGTGGCGTACGCTTGCACGATTCCCTACCCGACAATGTGGTTGATTGGCTTGAAGTTATTAATACCGACAGCGCAATGCCCGAGGTGTCCATCGATTCTGATGCTGATGCCTGCATCTTTTACACATCGGGGACTACAGGCACCCCGAAGGGCGCGCAATTAACGCACCGCGGCTGCGTGTCAAATTTGATGAATATCGGCTTTAGTCGGGCTTTGCAGTCTACTGCCCTTGCTAAGGCGGGTGTCGAGGCAAAAGGTACAATGGAGCCAGACCAGATCAATATAGCGTTAGTGGCGACGCCTCTGTTTCATGTCACGGGCAATAACTGTGTAGCTCAAGGCATAGCCGCTACTGGTGGGAAATTAATACACATGTATAAGTGGGATGCTGGCGAGGCACTGCGGATTATCGAGAAAGAAAAGGTGACTACCTTTAGTGCCGTACCGATGATGTCGCGTGAAATGATGCTTCACCCCGACTTTGCCACTAGGGATACCTCTAGCCTGAAAAGTATGGGCGGTGGTGGTGCTGCAGTGCAGCCTGATCTGACGCGTAAAATGAATAAAACAATGAAAAATGCGGCGCCAAGTGCTGGCTATGGCATGACTGAAACATGCGGCATCATTTCTGCATTATCGGACGTTTATCTGGTCGATCGCCCTGAAAGTGTTGGTCGCGCAATGCCGACGTTTGAAGCTAAGTGCGTAGATGGCGACGGCGACCGTGTTGCAACCGGCGAGGCTGGCGAGCTCTGGGTGCGAGGCGCCTGCGTCATCAAAGGCTATCTTAATCGACCCGAAGCCACGGCGGCGGAAATAACGGACGGCTGGCTCCATACGGGTGATGTTGCTTATCTAGATGAGGACGAGTTCATTTACCTTGTTGACCGCGCCAAAGAGATGGTCCTTCGCGGTGGTGAAAATGTTTATTGTGCCGAGGTGGAAAGCGCACTTTTTGAGCACATGTCCGTCGCCGAGTGCGTCGTTTTTGGCGTTCAAGATCAGCGCCTAGGAGAGGAGGTTGCAGCGGCCATTTATTTGAAGCAACCTGGTTCTGCAGATGCAGAAGGACTGCGAGCGTATCTGGGAGAAAAACTCTCGTCTTATAAGATTCCCCGGTACATATGGCTTGTGGATGCGCCGTTGCCACGCAATGCCAACGGTAAATTTGTAAAGCGAGAGGTGCGTGAGTTACTTGATCTTTCTGATGCACAGTAACCCCGAAAGCGGGGATTGACAGAAAATTAGAGGCAGTATAAGTCATGAGCAGTCCCAATATTAAAGATGATCCCCGTATTGATCCTCGCATCAAAGCATTGATGGGCGGCATGTCAATGCCTCCCAGTTCGGACGTAGATAGTCGCGAGGAAATGCTTGAACAGGCCAACAGCCCTCAGGCATTAGAGATGGCTGAAGGGCTTAGGGGCTTTATGGAGCTGTGCGACACCCCAGAGATTGCACCGTCGGAAGGCCTGGAAATTAGCACGTTAGAATTTAATAGTGTGCCGGACGATAACAACATCCTGATTCAGTTCATTCGTCCTAAGTCGAAAGCGCATCTCCCCTGCGTGTACTATATCCACGGTGGTGGTATGCAGGCGATGTCCTGTTTTGATGGCAATTACCGGGCGTGGGGCAAGATTATCGCTGCGCAGGGAGTTGCTGTAGCTATGGTGGATTTTCGTAATGCCTTGACACCATCTTCCGCGAAAGAAGTCGCACCTTATCCGGCGGGGTTAAACGACTGCGTTGCGGGTTTAAAGTGGTTGTCTGGGGAGGCTGAGTCACTAGGTATCGATGCGTCTAGGTTTATTGTCGCCGGCGAGAGCGGCGGCGGTAACCTAACACTAGCTACAGGAATGCGACTCAAGCGTGAGGGCATGCTTGGTCTCATTCAGGGCCTTTATGCCTTATGTCCTTATATCGCAGGAGTTTGGCCGCTACCTCAAAATCCGTCATCAACTGAGAATAATGGTTTACTATTGGATCTGCACAATAACAACGGCGCAATGGCTTACGGCATTGAACAATTGGAAAATGGTAACCCTCTGGCATGGCCCGGTTTTGCGGAAGACGATGACGTGGTTGGGTTGCCCCCCACTGTCATTAGTGTGAACGAATGTGATCCATTACGTGACGAGGGTGTGAATTTTTACCGATTGCTGATAAAAAATGGTGTTGATGCTCGTTGCCGGCAGGTGATGGGCACGATTCATGGGACAGAGATATTTCCGATGTGCTGTCCGGACATCAGTCGCGATACTGCTCGGGATCTCGCCGCTTTTTGTCGCGGTGATTAAGTATTTCTTTCGCGCTAGCTGCGGTCAATTTGCCGTTACCTCTATTGCTCGCCGCCGGGTGAAATTTGCGTTTATGGGAAGCGACGTTTCTCGCGCATTGTTGGCTAGGCACTGCTGGTAACTGCTAAATAATACTACTGCGCTTGAGGCGCTTTGTATTTCGGTTCCAAATCTATGAAAAGGTCTTTCGCCGACACTGGATTCTGGATTATTTTTAGGTCAAGCAGTTGATCCCCCAGCGTCTGCCAGCGTGCCAATGTCATTTCGCCGATGTGTGCAGTCGTTTTAGTTCTAATCAACTCTTTCTGTGCTTGCGCGCTCTGGCCAAAAGTCTCTGCCGACATTGCTTTGTTGAGTGCCTGCATTGCACTGTTGGTGTGCGCTGGCTTTTCCAGATAATTATTCCAACCGCTGCGCACCGCAGCGATCATAGCTTTAATCTCCGATGGAGATGACGTCCAGCGCTCGCTGGTGGTGGCGAGCACTGTGGTATAGGGGTTATAGCCGCTGTCCGCGACTAAAAAAGTTTTGATCTTGAGTCCCGCCGCCACAGCAGTCAGTGGCTCGCTGCTAATAAAACATTGCTGTGAAATTTTGCTATCATTTTGAAAGCTACCGATGCCTCCGAGATATGGTGCTGTGAACGCCTTAATAGGCGCATATTCCTTCTTTAAATATTGACTGTAGGGAAGGCCCGCCTGCCATAATAAAACGCCATCGCTATGCAGGATTTCTTCAATCGATGTAAAGTCACGCTCGGCGTGAGTCATGATTGCCTGTGGGCTAATTTGAAAGGTGGCGAATAACGCTACAATATTTGTGGCGCCACGTGCATGTGCGATGACGACTTCGTCGGCTGAAACGATCGCGTAATCCACTTTCCCAGCAGCTAACATTTGAATAGTTGGCGTACCGGAACCTCCTTCGATAATGCTAACATCGAGATTATTGTCTTGATAGTAGCCTTGCATCTGCGCAGCATAAAAGCCTCCGAACTGAGGCTCAGGCTTCCAGTTCAACGCGAGTACTACTCCGGTCGAGTCTACCTGTTGCGCTAGCAACTGAGTGCTCCAAGCAATCGCTAAGAGGCAGCCTAAGAGTCTGCGCATTATTGTTTCCTCAAGTAAGGCCTATGACGGAACAGGAAGCCGGTAATTAAATTGAGGGCATAAACTAGCGCCAAAGCCAAAGCGCTAGACATAAACACGCCGCTAAACACCAAGTCTACACGCTGCTGGGTGCGCGCCGCATCGATGAGACTACCAAGCCCGCCGCCAGCAATAAATTCTCCGACAATCGCACCGACTACGGCAAGACCAGCGGATATTTTTATGCCTGTAATTATATAGGGAATTGCGGATGGTATTTGTAATTTAAAAACAAGTTGCCAGCGTGTCGGTTTATATAACTTGAATAGTTCTTTTAGCTGCGGATCAGTCTCTTGCAGCCCCGTTAGTGTATTGGCGAGAATTGGAAACAACGACACAATGAAGGCTGATGCATTGACGGTTGGCTGGCCATAGCCGAACCAAATTACCAGCAAAGGGGCAATAGCAATTATCGGAACTGTTTGAAAGAAAATACAAAAAGGCAATATTGCACGCCGTGCGATTGGAATCGAAAAAAAGATTAGTGCCGAGGTGATGCCAACAAATAAACTCAGTCCTAAGCCCCACAGGATTGACCGTGCTGTGCTTAATGTCGCGGAAAAAATATCGGGCCACATGTCCAGCGTGGTATCGAGAATTTGCAAGGGGGAGGGTAGCAGATAGGATGCAACCCACTGTCGTCCGACGATCAGCTCCCAAACCGATAGCAGTCCTGCAAGGAAGATCCATGCTGGTAGTTTGTCTGTGATCCATAGTCTCAATGTTGCTAGCATTAGCGGGGCCGGACAGCGGTAGACATTGTTCTGCTATTCTCCATCTCGTTAAATAGACTTGAATATTCGCTCACTACTGCATTAAATGCGGGTGTCAATTTAAGCGATTGATTGCGCTCTTTAAAGTCAATTGAGCGAAAATCTCTAGCGGCGCCTGTATTATCGAGCAACAAGATTCGATCACCAATATAGGCTGCCTCTGAAATCGAATGGGTGACGAAAATATATTGTAGTTGCAGGCGTGCTTTTAAGTCTAACAATAGGTCTTGCATGTGAAAGCGAGTTCGCTCATCGAGTGCGGCAAATGGCTCATCAAGCAAAACGATTTTCGGTTGCGTGATCAATGCTCGTGCCAGCGCAACACGCATTTGCATGCCGCCGCTGAGCTGATCTGGGAAATGCTCTAATCGATCGGCAAGTCCGATTTCTTGTAACAATTCCACTGCGCGAGTACATGCGGCAGCACTCTTTTGAGCGGTTAACTCTAGAGGTAAAAGTACATTCTCCAGGCAATTGCGCCATGGCACTAATCGCGGTTCCTGAAATACATAGCTCATTTTTTCATTCAGTGCGGGATTGATGCTAATCGTGCCGCTGCTGGGTCGCTCTAGGCCCATAAGCAGCCGCAGTAAGGTAGTCTTGCCGCAGCCTGACGGTCCAAGTAGGCACAAGCACTCGTTGCTAGCTAGCGCAAATGATAGTCCGGCAAAGAGCGTTTGTGCATTGCTGGAGAAAGACTTTTCCAGCTGTTGAACTTCAATTGATGGCATGTAATGCACGCTGCTCGTGTGGTTTTTTATGACTGCATTTCATTCTCTGCCAGAACCGCGACACAATCAATAGCGGGCTGATAGCGAGAGTGGGACCCCGTTAAACAGTGGCTTTGTAGTGCTAGCTGTCGGTGTGATTGGCCTATGCCGCAGATTTCTCTTGTCGCTTTTGTCCCACCCTCGCTGGTACCGATTTTTTACTTCCTTTTTTAGCTGGGGGGTTACCATTAGGTTTAGGTCGCGTCATAGTGTTGCGTGATCTATTTTTTTTCAGAGCAGCACGCGACCAGCGGGCTTCATCCTTCTCGAAAGAGAGTAGAATGGCATCCAAGGTGCGACCAATGCGGGTAGTCATGCTGATGACCGGAATTTTGGGCCACGTCGCCCGCTCTCCCGCTTTGATCAAATCAGTCATTTCTTCTTCGGTCATCATTTTGAGCAGTTTGCCTAAGCTCGAAAGGCCGTATCCGGGAAATATATTGATATCCCCAGTGTACTGTTGGTCTAGCAGTGCATTGACGGCATTCATGCTGGTCCCCATCTGCGGCCCCACTTTGCCATAGCGTTGGAAGAAGTCGAGATAACCACGGACGATCTGTTTCGTTGCTGCCACCGAAGCATCCGAAAAAATTTTGCGCAGGCCGGGTTTCGCGTTCGTCTCGCGGCCGAGCCCTGGCATGACTTGAGACACGATGAAATGATTGACCGCGTACATGCGAGCGAGACGCTTAGCTGGTAAATCCTGCGAAAAAGATCCATCTATCCAACGACGGGATGGAAGGTAGGGCTTAATGTCTCCATCAGCATTGCGAGCCTCCAGCTGCACCGGCTGAAAAACTCCGGGCAATGCTGTCGAGGCGAGCACCGCGGACCGCAGGGTAACATTAGGTGATGCAATATGGTTTAGCAAGCGCGATGTCTGGCGTGGTTCAGCCGGTGAAATAGAGATATTGATACTGCGCCCCGTTTTTTCATAGGCTTCCTTGAACGTCATGTCAGGAATTAATCTCGCCATCTCGCGTTTTATCGAGCGCATATCGACTTTCTCGCTGATGCCAAAGCCGAGCTTTATGTTGTCGTTGTTTTCGGTCAGCGCTCGCGCAAGTGTATTGTTTTCGAATAGTTCTAGAAACTCTTCGTCAGTGCGAGAGCCGACGATGCCAGCAACGAATGCGCCAGCGCTAGCGCCAGATATTACCACCGGGCATAATTTTTGCTCGATGAGGACTTTCAAAACGCCAAAGTGGAAATACCCGAGAGTCCCTCCACCGCTTAGCATTAGTGCAGAGCGGCCATAGCAATGACTGGCATCCTGAAAAAACTCTAGACGATCTGCCCAAGGAATCCCCTTAAAAGACCGCGGCGAGAAGTAGGTAAGCGCGTCACATATTTCGTCAATGTAGCTTTGTATCAAAACTTTAGTTCCACTTCGCGCTTTCTGGTACAGCTTTGCATTTCCCATTCCGGCCATATTGCCGTGTATGCCTTCGCTCAGCGCGAACAGAAGGCCATGATTGTTTCCAGCTTTGCGTAACCTGCGCAGTCGTTGCAAGCGTGTGCTGATGCTCACAGCGTCGTAGAGCGAGGATTCATCTTTCGCACGCCATACGGCACCACCGGTCTGCTGGTCATAATCTTCGGCTAGTTTCTGCCACTGTTCGAACGTGTCTGCGCTCAAAACTGCTTGATCAAATGTCTTTGTGATTTGGCGGTTCTGCGTTTCTTTTCTGTTAGCCATCGATTACGTCAACCTAATTACTGTTAAAGTTTTAAAAGTGCCCTGCGTGGTTTGATCTCAACCGTTTTGTGCCGAGCTCAATTAGGATCTTTATATATCATATCCTGACTCAATTTCTTACGCTAGTAAGCGATAGAGCAGAAGTGCAGCAAGGGATCTGAACATGCAGCGTAAAAATAAGTGTTGTAAATCGTTAGGAGTATAAAGAATAAAAAACTGATGCTGTAATTGCCCCGGGGTTGTTCGACACTGAGAAGGGCATTGGCATCTAGCATTCAAGGTCTAATAGTGCCTTGTGGATGGTAACTGTAATTCATGATGCGGCGTTGCTCGTCAAGATTAAACAGGTGGTTAACCGTGTGAGGTAAATCATTCAGGCAAGTTTGTGTGATGCGTTGGTAGTGTTGTATGAAGCGGTGCAGGGCGTCATCATCCATCAGATTTTGGACTTTTCCTGGGGGAAGGCACGCGGCAAGTTTATATTCCTGCTCACGGCGCCAATTGAACACGCAATCGAAAGAGGGCGCTTGAAGCATAATCCATTGATCAAAAAGTAGATAGAGCGGCACAAAATGATGCGTTAGAAACGCATTGTGGTATTCGCGCCATAGGACCAGAGGATCTTCATATCGTTCAAGATCGTTTACCGGTTGAGCCAAAGTGTCGGCAGATTCCGGCTTTGCTCCGAGGCACCAGCCTTCCAGCAATACGCATTGAACTGGGCTATTAATGCGTTTCCAATGTGCTGGGGGGCATCGGTCATCCGTGGCCTTATCAAACAGTGGAATTGCAATCGACCTTTTAGGATCTGCGCCGAGCAACTGCGCCAGTGTCCGCCGCAAAAGGACCATATCATGGGTGCCTGGCACGCCTCGTGTCGCTAGTAGTGGATGGGTGGATTCTGCAAGTGCTTGCCGTTCTTCGTAGGTCAGGTAAAAGTCATCCAGCGACAGCGTGATCGTTTTTATGCCGTGTTGTTCAATTAGCGAGGTGCACAAATAATCGGCCGCTGTGGTTTTTCCAGATCCCTGGCAACCGTTAATTGCGACTAATATTGGTCGATTGGCTGCACGGTGAAACCTTGCAAGAGAGCGTGCCACAGGGGTTAACCATTGCAGCGCTGACTCCAGATAATCAGAGCCCAGCCGATGTCTGTTTAGAAAGCCGCGTTGCCATTTTGACATGCGGGCTAGCTCAGGTTTGACCGTCAATGTGCTCCTTCCATTTCAAAACAAAGTCATCTTAAGGGAACGATAAAGTGCGTCAGAAATGTCTGCCAGTGGGACTGCGGGAAACTAAAAATTAGCTGTACAGACTGTGTAAAGCGAGTGAGGCGCTGACGCTAAAATGGAATATCGCCTTCGTCAAAATTATTAGTGTTAAAACTATCCGGCATAGTTGGTTCGCTTTCATCAGGAAATGGTCTTTGTTCCGATGCGGTTACGATTTTCCAGCCCTGAAGGTTATTAAAATATCGCCCGTTATATTCACGCCCACGTATGTCGAAAGTGACAGTAACCCCCTGCCCAATCTGCAAGGAGTCGAGAAGGCTGACTTTATCTTGCACAAATTCGATACTGATCTCCTGCGGATACTTTCCGTCCTCAACGAGGACTACCATCTCCCGTTTAGTGAAGCCACTGTCGAATGTCTTTGTTTCCTGAATGATTTTGATCTTTCCCGTCAACTCATATGCCATATTATTGCTCTCTCCCTGACGCTGCTCAATCGACCTAATATTACAATGCTCAGTTTAACCGGATGATCAAAGAATGAAAGGCGGATTAGGCAGAGGCAGGGTTGCGCAGAGCATCGGGATATGCATAAATTTCTGGTAAACTCGGGTTTAACACAAATAGTGCAGGAAATAGGCTTTTGGAAGATGAAACTCCGCGCAATTCGGCCCCCGCTGGTCTTTATTTAATTCATGATGCTGGGCTTGGGTCAGAAATCATAGAACAGTTGTCTGAATTAGCAGACGTTAACTTTGTATCTTGGGCGGAACGCAACAGCCCCCCTCCACTGGCGCGGGTGTTGCTTTATCTCGGTGATGAGGCGATTCGTGATCTGGCCTTGCATGCATTGGAACAACAGTGGGGCGTTGGCATTTTGCCGCATCCAGAGGCGGCAAAGGCCATGGCGGCGCTGGGCGTCAAGGGCGAGATGTCAGCAGTGTTCGATTATTATCGTAGCGCGCCGGTCATTGGTGCAGATGCTCTCACCTGTAATGGCGAGTTAGTTTTCTCCTCGGTGGTCATAGGCCGGGTTTTAGCGCTTCGCCCTCGTGATATCAACCGTCCGCAGACTCCATGGAGTACCCTAACGGGGGCTCTTAAGGGGTTAAGTAAGCTGAGACTTAGTCCCTACAAAATCACCACAGGGAAGGAGCGAGTCATTCATCTGGCTGCTTTGGGCATGGTTGCCTTGGGGCAAACGCAAAGCGCCCTGGTGGAACGGGCATTCAGCGAGGAGCTCGGTATCGCTGATGGACGCGTTGCGCTTGTCGTGCTCGCGCCGCGCAGTATTCTTAGTTATTTGTGGTTCTTATTGCGTCTACTATGGCCGCAAAAGATAAGCCTGACGCAATTGCCTGCATCCCTCAGTTTGGTCCGCACCGATCGGTTGCACATCACAGCTCCCGAGGGTGCGGAATACATTATTGACGGCAAACCTGTGCATGCCGCAGAGATTGAGTTACAGGTTCAGGAGGGGCGTTTGCGTTTGCTGCCGGGGCCTGCGCTATTGCTGGGCCATGAAGGTCAGAAAGTGGTCGATAAGGAAACCGTGCGTCTCAACCACACGCCCGTAGAGGAGGGGGCGCGCGCCCTAGCAGATGTGCATTTGCCGCTGTTCAGCCATGCCACCGAGGAAGAGTATCGAGAGCTCTTCATCTCACTACGAGACAACGCCAAGGCCACACATTCATTTCAGGTGCTAATGATTCTGAGCGTGCTATTGGCACTGGCAGGCCTGTACGCGAATTCAGCTCCCGTAATCATTGGAGCGATGATATTAGCGCCGCTGATGCTGCCCATTGTCTCACTGGCTATGGGGCTAGCTCGCACTGAATCTAATTTGATTCGCACCTCCATGCGCACTCTGGTTATTGGAATATTATGGGGACTTGGCTGTGCTGTGTTTGTTGCTTGGGCAATGCCGCTGGATGTCCCTACCGCGGAAATGACGGCGCGCATGTCACCTACCTTGATGGATTTATTTGTGGCCGTGATTTCGGGCGTTGCAGGAGCCTATGCCTACGCTAAAGAGGAGGTGGCAAAGAGTTTGGCGGGCGTTGCTATCGCGGTAGCTTTAGTCCCTCCCCTGAGCGTGGCAGGGGTTGGTCTGGGTTGGGGTGATTGGGACATGGCTGGCGGGGCGCTGCTGCTGTTGATTACTAACTTGGTGGGTATCGCGCTCGCGGCCAGTGCAACCTTTCTGGTGCTGGGTTTTGCTCCCTTTCGACGTGCGCGGGCCGGTATAGGTATTTCCTTATTGATCATGCTTCTGATCAGTGCTCCACTGACTCTTTCGTTTTACAGCCTAGTACAGAAAGATCGTATGTTAGAGCATCTGCCTACAGGCGAGATTAAGCTGTCTGATGTAACCGTCAATATTAGTCGCGTCGATGTTGCTTTGAATCAGCAACCGCACTTGGTGCGTCTGGTGCTGAGCGCTAATCGTCTGCTGAAAACTTCTGATGTAGAAGAGCTAAAAGGGATTGTTAGTGAACGAGTCGGGGAGCCTGTGCTGCTGGAGGTGCAGTCAAACATTCGGCGGTGATGTGAATGAGGAAGAAGGTGCCGTCATCATTAGACTTTGATAGTCTAGGGCTGCAAGGACGTCTAAATTGATTTGTAGGTAAATTAAAGAGTATTAATGTCCGGATGCAGCGGATCACATGTTTCCCTATATATAGAGTCCCCATTTACGATATGATTGTAATCTACTAGAGCTCGCCACGCGTGATAATTTTTCAAATATCTGCAATCCAATCGAGGAAACTATGAAATTTGCTTATCATCCAACCATGTGTCCGCCCGATCAGTATCTACCCTTGGCCAAGGCTGCAGAGGATATCGGGTTTGATACCTTTACGTTCCCTGACAGCATTTGCTATCCACAGGAAGGTTCTGACGTCTACCCCTATAATGACGATGGGACGCGCGATTTCCTTGATGGCGTTCCATTTTTAGAGCCCTTTGTTGCCATTCCTTACCTTGCCGCCGCCACAGAAAATATACGTTTTACCACCTCGGTGATTAAGCTCGCTATTCGGCAGCCAGTCATTGTTGCGAAACAGCTTTCCAGCCTTGGCGTCTTAATTGGAGACCGTTTCGGATTCGGAGTGGGTATTAGCCCATGGCCAGAGGATTTCCTTGCATCTCAAATTCCCTGGGAGAAGAGAGGAAAGCGCATGGACGAAATGATGGAAATTGTCAACGGATTGATGACGGGTGAATACTTTGGTTACGACGGTGAAATTTTTCAAATGGACCCGATCAAGCTCTGCCCTGTGCCAGACCACCATATACCCCTGCTCGTCGGTGGGCATGCTAAGCCGGCATTGCGGCGAGCCGGTCGGATCGGAGACGGTTGGATTTCGGCCGGCTCGTCTTTGCAAGAATTGACACAGATGATCGACCAAATAGAAGAATTCCGAACACAATATGGCAGAGAAAACATACCGTACGAGTATCACGCAATGACAGAGGCTGCTTACACTGTTGAGGGTTTAGCGGATCTGGAAAAGGCTGGCGTGACAGAGGTGATTATTGCTTTTCGTAATCCATACGACGGCAAGCCCGATACGCAGTCCGTAGAGGAGAAGATTGGCATGCTTCATTGGTATGCCGACAACGTCATACACCCTTATCGCAAGTAATAGCGGTTTTTGTATACACCAGTGGTTCTTTTTTATTTTAGTTCGGGCAGTGACAATGATTAAAAGAATCTGGGCATCAACGGCCCGGCTATCGCTTCTCGCAGTCTCTGCAGCAATGCTCTCTGCATGCCTTGGTATACCCGCTTCTGTCGAACCCGTGCAAGGATTTGATCTAAATCGCTATCTCGGCACGTGGTACGAAATTGCACGACTAGACCACTCGTTTGAAAAAGGTCTAGACAATGTGACCGCAGAATATTCAATGCGAGACGATGGCGGTGTCAACGTCGTCAATACGGGATTTTTGACGGTCCAAGACGAGTGGAAGGTGGCAGAAGGTAAGGCGTACTTTGTAAACGATAGCGATGAAGGGTATTTGAAGGTGAGCTTTTTTGGACCTTTTTACGGCTCATATGTAATTTTCGAGCTGGATAAGAACGATTATGAGTATGCTTTCGTGTCCGGGCCGGACACGTCGTTTCTCTGGCTGCTCTCAAGAACGCCGACGGTCGACCAGGACCTGATTGACCACTTTGTTGCCACATCAGCTCGCCTAGGGTTTGATACTGGGAAGCTTATTTTCCCGGCCCAGAAATAAATTCCTCACACGCAGTGGTAAAGATGACCCGGCGTGGACTCTAAGGCAGAATTGCGCTCCTTTCAGGCGGTGCATAGCTTATATGTTCGCGCTGCTCATTGATCGCAGGGCAGGGGGTATCTTTTTTGCTGTGGATATCTGTTTGGACGATCTATGCAACGTTGCTTGAAAAGGTTAATAGAGCATGACAATTCCATTGTGGGCGCCAGATCCGGCGCAAATAAGCGTCGCCAACATCACTCGGTTTATTTCGCAAATCAACGACCACCATGGGCTCACATTAGGCGATGACTATTTCAGTCTGCAGGACTGGGCGGTCGCTAACCCACGTGATTTCTGGTCAGGTGTCTGGAAGTTCTGTGAAGTAACGGCGAGTCGATATAGCGACTCCGTGTTGGAGGAAGCGAAGAAATTTCCCGGAGCCCGCTGGTTTCCCCAGGCGCGCCTCAATGCTGCTGAAAACTTACTGCGTTACCGAGATGACCGAATCGCGCTTGTATCTTTGCGAGAAAACGGCGAACGACGCGAAATGTCTTACGCTAATCTTTACCTTCGCGTTGCTGAATTGGCTTCCAGTTTGCGTGTCCGGGGTGTTGCTCCTAATGATCGAGTTGCTGCCTTTATACCCAATATTGAAGAAGCGGTTGTAGCGATGTTAGCCACAACTAGCATTGGAGCGGTGTGGAGTTCCTGCTCACCTGATTTTGGCATCCATGGCGCCTTGGATCGTATTGGTCAAGTTCAACCGAAGGTACTGTTTTCAGCTGACGGATATTACTACAACGGTAAAGCCTGTGATTCGCTGCAGCGTGTCTCTGCCATAGTTGACGGTATCGATAGTATTGAGGTGACAGTGGTGGTCCCAGTGTTGACAAAACAACCAGATCTGAAACGCATTTGCAATGGCATCCTGTTTGAGGATTTTCTGGACGACGAGGCCACCGCGATACAGTTTGAGCAGCTCCCCTTTGATCACCCGCTATACATTATGTACTCCTCTGGCACAACTGGGATTCCCAAGTGCATCGTGCATGGCGCAGGTGGTTCATTGTTGCAACATTTAAAAGAGCATCAACTGTTGCTTGATCTTAAGCGCGAAGACGTCTTCTTCTACTTTACGACCTGTGGTTGGATGATGTGGAACTGGCTTATTTCAGGCCTTGCCAGTGGCGCCACTCTGGTTCTATATGACGGTTCACCTTTTGCTCGCAATAGTCAGCGCCTGCTCGATACTATTGATGAGGAAAAGATCAGTATTTTTGGCACCAGCGCAAAATTTATAGCCACGCTTCAGAAGGCCGGCCACAAACCCTGTGAAAGCCACAATCTGCAGTCTCTGAATGTAATACTGTCAACAGGCTCTCCGCTGTCGCACGAGTGTTTTGAGTACGTCTACAATGACTTCAAGCGGAACGTTCGTCTCTCTAGTATATCCGGCGGCACGGATATACTGTCGTGTTTTGTTGGTGGCTGTCAGATTTTACCAGTGTACGCGGGTGAGATTCAGGCGCCCGGCTTGGGTATGTCGGTCGAGATATGGGACGGCGAGGGTCATTCCGTTATAGAGCGGAAAGGGGAGTTGGTTTGTACTGCGCCATTTCCAAGTTGCCCGATAGGTTTTCTCAATGATGCGGACGATAGTAAGTTTCGCGCAGCCTATTTTGAGCGCTGGCCCGGTATCTGGGCGCACGGTGATTATGGTGAAATCACACAGTACGGTGGCTTTATTATTCATGGCCGTTCTGATGCGGTGCTTAATCCAGGTGGCGTGCGTATTGGCACATCAGAAATTTATCGTCAGTTAGAGCTTGTTGTAGAGGTACTTGACAGCATTGTTATCGGTCAGGAATGGAAAGATGACGTTAGAGTTGTATTGTTTGTTCTTTTGCGAGAAGGGCTTACGCTCGACGATGCGCTTTGTGCAAAGATACGCACTTTGATTAGAGAAAATACAACGCCTCGTCACGTGCCAGAAAAAATCCTGCAGGTAGCCGATATCCCGCGTACACGTAGCGGTAAGATCGTTGAATTGGCGGTGCGAGACGTCGTTAATGGCTTAGAGGTTTGCAATATTAATGCGTTAGAAAATCCGGACGCCTTAGACCTTTTTCGAGATTTGCCCATGCTCAGAAGATGATGTTTGAGCGTCTGACGTAAATTTTTCTGGGTCAAACGTAATGTGCATGGACTTAATGCTGTTGACAAAATAATCTCGTACAAACTCTACCGGCTGTGAGAACTTTGGATTTCTAAGGCGTGGTATCAGTTCTTCAAACATTACCTGCATTTCGAGCCGCGACATGTGTGCACCGATGCAGAAGTGCTCGCCATTGCCGAACGCACGGTGCTGACTGGTAAGCTCAGGGTTTCTTTTGAAGCGCTCTACATCAAATTTCTCAGGATCTTTAAAAATGTCTGGGTCATGGTTTATCGCTTGCCAATTGAGAACCATTTTGTCGCCTGTCTTCAGCTGCTGGCCCTGAATTTCAATATCTTGCATAACGGTCCGACGCATTTGAACGAATGCAGGGTTATAGCGCAGGGCTTCTTCTACGGCAAAGGGCACTAGCGACGGATCATCAATCAGTTTCTGCAATTGGTCGGGATTTTCCATTAGCAGGCGCATGCAGTGTGCGATAACAGAACGTGTACTCTCATTCCCCGCTGCAATGAGCATCAAGAAGAACACTTGAAACTCTTCGGGAGTCAGTTTTTCATCGTTTACGCTGCCATCGAGCAGTGCGCCAACGATATCAGTCAATTTATGAGTCTTGTGTTTCTCTGCTAGCGAAGCTGCATAGGCATAAACCTCTATTGCAGCTTCCTGCGAGGCGATAGCGCCATCGATGCCACTCATGTCCTCATCTTCAGTAAAGATCATGGTATTGGTCCAGTCAAAAAAACGTTTCTTGTCCTCCATCGGGATGCCGCACAGGGACATGATGGCAATCAGTGGCAATTCCGCAGCAACGTCGATGACGAATTCACATTTCCCCTTAGCGGCAATTCTGTCGATTGTCCCTTTAGCGACCTCGCGGAATCTTTTTTCGTAACTCTGCACAGCTTTGGGTGTGAAAGCGTTACGCACTATGCGACGATATTTTACATGCTCCGGTGGGTCCATGTTGACTAGCATAAGTCTTGATAGCGCGCGTTCTTCCTCAGGCATTTCTTTCGGCAGAATAGTGTTTGCTTGGCTTGAAAACAACAGAGGGTTCTTGCATACGTAATCTGCAATATCTTTTTTCAAAACCGCCCAATAAGGAATGTGAGTGATCGGATCTTCAATATACGCCAGTCCTCCGGATTGATCGCGGACCTGAGCGAACAGTTCATGATGACGGCCGTCAACGTAAATATCGGGGTCTAGGATGTTGGTGAAAGGGCATTGTTGTGTAATAAATTTCTACCTTATTCGCAGAGGAAATAATTGACAGGATGAGGATACCCAATACTCGCGAGGCGTCAAATCAAGCTGCGAAAATTGCCTAGGCAGCTGATGAGTTATGCACACTTAGTATAAAGAGCTAGACACAGGTGGGGGATGATGTAGCAGCACACGAATGAGGTTTCTCTCTAAGCTCAACTACTGTGGAGCGGCAGCAAGATCTTCGCGCAGTGTCCGTGCCGCCATAAAGAAGTGACAGGCCGACCACAACATTATCGGCGGCAATAGGTATAGCATTGCATAGCGCAGTGACTCTATACCGAGACTGGGTGCAAGGTAGTCACTGAGCATGCCTGTGCTCCAGGGGCCTAATCCTAGACCGATAATATTTATGATGAGAAAGAGGATGGCGGAAGATAATGCGCGCATGCGCAATCCGACCAAGCCATGAGTGGTGGCAATGGTGTTGCCAAGGTAAACATTGAACAGTATGCCTGGAATAATGCCCATCATTAGTGACGTGTAAGCACCCGCAACGAGATATGTAGAAATCGTGAACGGCACGCAAATTATTCCGGCCAGCGCTGGCAGCCACATATACCAGCGCTTGTCACGGGGCGCCAGTCGGTCAGCCAGCAACGCACCGCAAAAGACGCCTACTGCCCCCCCTAGGCCGATTGTTAGGGCGAGCCAGGTGCCCAGTTCACCCGTGGGCATGCCGTGGGATCGGATCATAAAAGACGCAATCCAGTTGCTGATGGAGTAGCCGGCAAAAGCATTTAAAGCGGCCCCCATTGCCATGTGTCTAAATGAGCGACGACTCCATAATAGCGACACGACCTCTCCCATGGGGACCGGATTTTCAACGGCTTGGCGTTGTTCGACCAGTCCTCGAACAGGTTCTGCAATGCTCATGCGGACAACAATAGCGAGTAAAATTCCCGGTGCTCCCACAACAATGAAGGCAACACGCCAGCCGAAATATTCATTAAGCCATCCGCCGGCCAAAAAGCCGAACAGGATTCCGACACTAACGCCCATGGAATAAAAGCCAATGGCGCTGGCGCGTTCGGTAGGAGGGAAAATATCTGAGATCATCGAATGGGAGGGCGGGCTGCCGCCAGCTTCACCGATGCCCACGCCGATGCGCACCAGTAACAGTTGCGTATAATTGAGGACCGCTCCGCTGAGGGCGGTCATAAAGCTCCACACAAAGAGTGAAAGCGCCACGATGTTACGTCGATTGCCACGGTCGGCCCATCGCGCAATCGGAATACCGGCAATCACATAAAAGGCGGCGAAGGCAAAGCCCGTCAGCAGCCCTAGCTGACTATCCGAGAGATCAAGATCGGTTTTCACCGACTCCTGCAGTATTGCTAACAGTTGCCTGTCAATGAAGTTAAAACTGTAGACGATAGTGAGCAGAACGAGAGCATAATAAGCACTTTTTTTCGATGCATACGGGTTCTCTACTGTTTTCTGATCCTGCATAAGCAAAGGTTCCTGCGCGTCGCTATTATAGTGTTATGCGCCAGTCGGCGACGCCATATTTCGTCACCGAAGCACGCCTACTAGTCTAGTGCGATGGCCGGCCGATACAAAGGAATAAAATAGTTAACGGCGCTGAAAGTACCACTTTATGGAGAATCATACCGGGACTTGGCGGTATATCGGTGTTAGCGCTATCTTTTGTGCCCCGCAGGCTGCGGGGTTTTAGCGACACGATATGCTCAGAGGGTTAGGCCTTCACTATCCTACAAGTCTTGCACGTTGCTGCAGCACGGCGCTAGATAGCGGGAGGGGGCGCATGGCGGTTAGACATGCTCAAATTTTAGCCAGCAGCGTTGCGCGTGAGGTCTGCCAATACCTTATGAATTCCACCAAGGCAGATCTGTGAACGAGCGAAGGTCCATCTCATGTGTCCAAGTTGAGCGGTGCTGCTGTGAAAGGTGCAAGTATGTGTCCGCGATTTTGGCAGGTAACATCAATCCGTCGTGCTCCATGCCGCGACTTTCACGCAGAGCCTGAAAGCGTTCGGGCCCTAACATTTTACCTAAGGTGTCGGGTGCGTCGACCGCGCCGTCCAAAAGAATATGCGCGACATGAATGCCTTTGGGTCCGAATTCCGCGCTCAGTGACTGACACAGCATGCGGCGTCCACCCATTGCTGCAGCATGGGCATGCTGGCCAGAATTGCCGCGAACGGCAGCTGTTGCTGAGGTGATGAGAAGGGTGCCTTTGCCCCGTTTTGCCATTAGTGGGCACACTGTTGAAGCCACCCTGAACAAGCTCAGCGTGGCAAGACGCCAGCACAACTCAAATGCCTTGTGGGAGGTCTGTTGCAGCGTGCGGTCACCGATTTGGGCGCCAAGGTTGAACACGACGACCTCAATGGGGCCTATGCCCGCCTCTGTAGCGTTGATCATATCCTCCAGGACATGATCTTCTGCTGCATTCAGTAGACAGCCAGAGGCCTCTCCGCCCTCGGCTTTGATGTCTGCAACCAGTGTATCGAGTCCCTCTGCATTACTGCGGCGACACAGTACGACGTGATACCCCTCGGCGGCAAAACGTCTGCCCACCGTTCCACCAATACCGGCACCGGCGCCTACAACAAGGCATACTGGCTTCATCGTCCTATCTCCTTCTTTAGGCCGGGTCCACGTTTTGCCCAGACGTCTGCTGATTTTAACAGCCGGCCATCGTATGACCGCGCTGCCATCGGCTGAATAGCATGTCCAGAGGTGCGATCAACAAAGCACATTCGCTCACCGTCTGGGTGAGGCTGATACTTTTCACCCCATTGGAACAGCGAGAGCAGTAAAGGCTGCAGATCCCAACCTTTGTCAGTCAATTGGTATTCCATGCGACCCGCTTTCCCCCGGCCCTTTGCTAGAATGCCCTCATTAGCGAGTTTGTTAAGTCGCTTTGTGAGTATGTTCCTGGCGATGCCGAGGCTCTTTTGGATGTCGTCAAACCGACGAATGCCAAACGCAGTGTCGCGGATAATGAGCAGACTCCAGCGGTCACCAATAATTTCTAGCGATTGCGCCAAAGAGCAGTTCATATCTTTAAACGATCTGTATTTCATCGGCGCTGAGGGCTATTAAAGTTTCATAATAAAACTTAAAGTAACATTAAAAGTTTTTTCAAACAACTTTTTATTGCACTCTTTTACACTTGCTGGACCAATGGTCGATAGCCATATGCTGGCGCTTGCGCCTCTCGCTGCAGAAAAAGAGCGCGCCCAGCAGGTGTTGCACCTTTGCATTGTCTAATGCATGCTGTTTCTCGACAGTAATTTTTAGAGGTATGTATGACATTCCTTCACTACAAGCAGCTCAGTTTCTTCAGCGGCATCGTTGCTGTACTGGCAGCAGCGCTGATCAGTAGCTGCAGCGATTCTTCTGATACCGATCAGAGCAGTCCTCAAGAAGACACTGTGAGGATGAATCAGCTGCAATATCTGGGTACGCATAATAGTTACCATCGGCGCGTCAGAGCGGATATTTTTGATCTGCTGTTAGTCTACATTCCCGATGTTGCCCCAACCCTCGAGTACGCGCATCTTCCGCTCACTGAGCAGTTCTCCACGCAGGGCATTCGCCAAATTGAGCTCGATGTTTTTCACGACCCGGAAGGTGGCCTTTATGCCGCACACCAGGGACTTACACTCTTCGAAGAGAACCCTGCCTCCGGTATTCCTGCGCTGAGTGAACCAGGACTGAAGGTGTTGCACGTGCAGGAAGTCGATTATGAAACAACTTGCTATCTTTTTACGGCCTGCCTTCAAGAGATAAAGCAGTGGTCCGACACGAATCCAAATCACTTGCCCATAATGGTGTTGGTTGAAGCAAAGGATGAGCAGATACCAGACCCACTTAATCTTAATTTTGCCATTCCGCTGCCGTTCGACTCTGTTGCACTGGATACCATCGATGCAGAAATTCGCAGTATATTCCCGAACGAACAATTAATTTTACCAGAGACTGTTCGAGGGGACGCTGTCACGCTTGAGCACGCTGTCCTAACTATAGGCTGGCCGCTTTTATCGGACGCGCGCGGGAAAATCCTATTTGCGCTGGATAATGTCGGTGAAATACGTGAGCTGTACATTGCTGGCCACCCTTCGCTTGAGGGCCGTGTGTTGTTTACCGATTCGCCTCCTGGCACCCCTGAGGCGGCGTTTATGAAAATAAATAACCCACTGGGCGAGTCCGGCGAGATAAACGACCTCGTGCGAAAAAACTATTTGTTGCGAACCCGCGCCGATGCGGACACGGTTCAAGCTCGCTCGGGCGACACGACGCAGCGTGAAGCGGCACTTGCCAGTGGGGCCCAGTATATTAGTACCGATTATCCAGCAGCTGATCCGGCCTTCAGCACATACCGTGTGACGATACCCGGAGACTACATTGCTCGGTGTAATCCGGTCAACGGCGGTGACGACTGTACCGTCGAGGCACTGCCGCCCTAATTCAGCGGCGAGTTTCACGCACCTATAGCCGCTAAGCTGCAGGCCTCGTCGCTTCTGGACCGGCAATACGCATGGCCTTCTGATAGGCTGGCCTGGCCGCCACACGCTGGACGTAAGCTAGGGTATTGGGAAGCTGACCGTCGATCTGCCTAGCGCCCAGCATGCCCAGCGATGTTAGATTAAACATTGACATGATATCGGCGCAGGTAAAGCGGTTGCCGCCTAAGTGCTCCGATTCTTTCAAGCGCTGCTCCAGCGCATTGTAAATCCCATCTTCTCGACGCTGGGTCGTTGCGGTCATGGGATTGCTATCGTCTAGTTGCGAGCCTCCCGCTTGAAATGCCAACTTCATGAAAAGGACGGACTGCAGGTTATTATTGAAATGCATCCAAAATAAGTATTGTGCATAGTCGGGGTCGCCAGGTAATACAGACAAGGCTCCGCCGCCGTATTGTTGAGATATATACTCAACAATGGCAGTCGACTCTGCCATTACAAGATTGTCATCACTAATGATAGGTGCTGTGCCTATAGGATGAAGTGCCCTATACTCGGCTGGCGCAAGAAAATCCTCGCCCCGGTCATACCATTTTAATTCATACGGGAGGCCAAGCTCTTCCATAAGCCACACTACTCGATCCGACTGGGAAATGCCTAGGTGATGTATCGTTATCATAGATTATATCCTCTGATTTTTTTAACATGCCCTGTACTCAGGATAACACCTCGGCGACAGGCGGCCTTTATTTTTTACCAAATCTGGTCGAAAACAGTGTGCGGCCGGGTGATGGCCGCATGCATGACGCAAAACGGTATAGCGGCGTATCGTGTCCGCAGGTAAGACTAACTACCTAATGGACGTCCTGACAGGTCAGCATTTCAATGTGGCGGAATCAAGCTTGACAGCTTGTGAAATAATGCTGACTGCCAGACGCTAAAACCCCTCATTAAGCGTATGCAGACGCTCTTAATAACGGTGAGTCTCGTGAGTCGGCGCGGTGGCTGATCTATCTCAGTCGATCATGCGTACTAATCCCATGTTTGTTATTGAACATGTAATTGAAAACCTAGCCCCGCCCTTGAGGGAGTTGGTGGCTTACTTATCTGTTTCATCGCAGTCAGAGGCGCTTGATTTCTTTAGTCACGTTGAGCAAAGTCTAGGCACAGTGACTACGGAGGATGAGTTATTAGAAGTATTTATCATGATGTCTATGATGGCTTTTCAAGGATTTAGGTTAGACACGATCGCAAGTATGCTGGCAGACCAAATATTGGCTCAGTCGGAGCAGGTGTCCCATGCATTTTCAGCTGATAGCAGCAGCGTCAACTGATGTCGGAGCCGCTCAGCTTTAAAGCCAAGGGCTGTTTGAAATATTACTGTTCCCTAGGCGCAAGATATACCGGTAATCCGTCACGCGGTTTGGATATCGGAGATTGCTGTACTGCCATCGTATAATTTTCAGGGATAGACCAGTGGTACTGCCGCAGCATTTCAAACATTACCACTTTGATCTGCATGACTGCGAAATGTAGTCCAATACACATATGTGCGCCGCCGCTGAAAGGAACCCAGCAGTACGGATGATTTTTGTGTTCCGCACGACCCCCACTAAAACGTAGGGGATCGAATTTTTGCGGCTCAGACCAATACTCTTCCATGTAGTGCGTATGAATCGGATAAGTTGCGACCATTGCCCCGGCAGGAATTGTCAAGCCTTCGAATTGAAATGACTTGAGGCTGTATTTCGGCAGTGTTGACAGTGGTGGATACATCCGTAGCGCCTCTTTCATGACCCAATCAGTCAACTCCATTTTTTCAAGATCTGCATATTCCAGCTGCTCTACACCGAGGCTATGCACTTCTTCTAAAAGCCGTTGCTGCCACTCCGGGTGTTTTGCGAGAGCATAGGTCATGCTTGTTAGCGTGCTGGTAGTAGTGTCGTGAGCGGCCATCATCAGGAAGTTCATATGATCAATAACTTCTTCATCAGTATATTGGTTTCCTTCTTCATCCGTCGCCTGGCATAGCAGCGAAAACATGTCCGCACTATTACCCGTCCGCTTTGCAGGCAAAAGACGCTGAAAATACTCACACATATACTTGCGCGCCCGAATTCCGTTCCATAGTATTGTGCCTGGAATAGCCAAGGGAATTCTAGGCATAGACGCCGCAACTGTTGCCTCAAATGCCTTATTCAGCCGAGCTGCTTCATCGCCCAAATCCATACCAAGAAATATGGTGGCGGCAAGGTTCAGCGTCATTTGTTTAAACGTAGGGAACGCAAACAGGGGTTGGTCAGCGTGTGCTGGCCAGTGGGCGACTGCCTCATGCACCTGCGGTCCCATTTCGCTAAGATAGCGGTGTAAGGCTTTGTTCTTAAAACCTGCCTGCATTAGGCGGCGATGATAACGGTGATCATCGCCATCCCTGAGCATCAGTCCGTTAGGGAAGATACGGCCGATAATTTGGTTCCAGGCCTCCTTGTTAGAAAATACTTGATCACTATTAATCAACGCGAGCCGGTGCGCATCAGCGCCGTAAAGATTTACAAAAGTGAGACGAAAAAATTTTTGCATCACCGCATTGCCGAAGCGCTGTTGCAACTCTTGTGCGTGCTCTAATGGATTGACATAACTCTTTCGAATCAGGCGAAATGTCTCGAGCAAGCTAAGCTTAATAGGTTTTAGCTCATGGACCGTGCTTTCGTGTGTCATGGCGTCCAGCATACTCCGTTCACAAGGAAATTTTTGCGTCTTCCAATACTAGCAGACTGTTTCTGACTGTTTACGCGCGAGGCGTTACTATCAGATCCGATATCGGTGGCCCTTCTGAAATCCCAGCTAGCGGCGGTCAACGCCACACTGTCTTTTATCTGCGCCACCGTGTGTTGCGGGCAATCCTAGCAAAAGGCATTAGGGCAAAGCGCCTGACCCATTTTACGCGTGCTGCATGAGGCTGCTCGTCGTTTGCCGTGTAAGGTCTAATCATGGGCTTTGCTAAACTGGTGCCCCTATGCTTTCATTTTGTCGCTCATGGGTTTCCATTCAATTCTAATTAGACGACCGGTGATCGAATCCTCACCACTGATTTCAACATAATAGCGAGCCCTGTCTTCGGTGCGCTGTGCTAATGATGCCAAGTAATTTTCCATCCTTATATAGCTTTGCTTTATGTGGTCGACGTCGATACTCTCAGGTTTGTGTGATTCTACAAACTGCTTTGCGGCTTCGTTGAGATACATGGGACTCACTCCTCTTTCTGCTGTTTATTGATCTTCAGTGATGTTTAGGCTAAGTCAGGTGGTCAGTTCAGCAGATGCCCACGCACAGATGCTACCAAAGACGCAGGCATACGCATAGCCATATGGCGTGGTGCTTAGAGGCTTATCAGTCGTCATGATACGAGTGAGTCATTGTCGCGTAGCCGTTAAAATCCGACTTCTAGTTTGTTTCAGTACATGTGGTGTCTACAACAAAGATGTGATCAACTTGGCGGCAAAGAATTTTTAGGTATCTCAGCATGATGACAGGTTTGGATCGCCGGAAATTTCTGCATTGGACAACAATGTCAGCCGCTGGCGTTGTTTTGGCTTCTTGTGGTACAGAAGAAACCGATATGCGATATACCCATTCTGATATTGAGCGGCTCGCACGACAGCAGTTTGATGAGGGCGTACGCTCCGGCAACGGCCCGTTTGGGCTGCTGCGCTTTACCGGCTATCGTGGACTAGCGGAGCTCCCATGGTTTGAGCTCGACGACAATGGCCAGTTGTGCAACGTCGCCCTCGACTTACCCAAAGCGATTGACATGCACTGCCATTTAGGAATGTCATTGCTACTAGCTCCAGATATAGACTTGCAGAGACGTACGGGCCGCGTCGTCCACCTCCTTGATTGCGACGCGACGAACCCTGGATGTGAGCTAGATTTGGATGTGTATATCAACCGCAATTTTAGTGCAAAGGCACTCGACGGTCTATGGTGGGGCTCGGCGGCTCAAGGTCTGTGGGGTAGCAGTAGTGCTAGCACGCAGACCATACCCAATCTGTTGCAAGAAATGGATGCATGTGGTGTCGAGCGCGCAAGCATAATGCCGATCGCTTTTGACCTGCCTTTCGGTGACGACTTAACGGAGCGCTGGATTGAGGCAATAGAAATAGCTGGAGCGCAACAACGTCTAATTGCAGGCTGCTCGGTCCATCCGCAAGACCCGGCCCGGTTTGAAAAGTTGCGCAGTTACGCTGACGCGGGAGCGCGGATCATAAAGTTCCATCCGACCATGCAGCGCACTTATCCTGATGCCCCGGTGATGATGGAACTTTACAGCGAGTGTGATCGACTGGGACTTATCGTGTTTTTCCACTGTGGCCGCGCCGGTATTGAGCCAGAATCAACCCACCGCTATGCGCTGCCGCGTCATTATGAAGAGGCGCTGAAGACGTATCCCAACCTGCAGTTCATCTTGGGTCACTCTGGTGCGCGCGACGTCGCTGAGGCGCTGCCGCTTGCGGTGCGGTATGATAATGTCTGGTTGGACACGCACGGGCAAGGGGTCAGTACATTGCACAACATGCTCAATCAAACTGGGGGAGAGCGTATGCTGTTTGGTACTGACTGGCCCTTTTATCATCTGGCTGCTAGCCTTGCAAAAATCCTAATTATTACTGAAGGGCAGCCAGAGAGACGCTTTGCGCTTTTGCGCGGTAATGCCCAACGGCTCTTAAGTTTGTCTGGCGCGAACGCGTGAAACTTGCAGTGCGAGGGACACACAGTGACCTTTATTATCGTTACCCGTAGGACTCTCTGCCACAGGCCGCCGAATGAATATCGTGTTTGATCTTGATGGGACGCTAATTGATAGTGCACCAGATATACAATCCGCAGCCTCGACGGTCTTAAAAAGACTGGGTAAGGACGGCCTGACGCTTGCCGAAACTCGAACCTTCATAGGTGAAGGGTCGGTAGTATTTGTCCGGCGGATGATGGACGTGCGCGGCATCAACGATACGCAGTATAACCACGCTTCAGTGCATCAAGACTTTGTCGCAGAGTGTGAAGTTTCGGTCGACAAGGCGGTGTTCTTTCCCGGCGTAATTGCCACGCTTACGGCACTCAAAGTTGCTGGGCACAGCCTCGGGTTGTGCACTAATAAGCCAGAAGCGCCAACTCGCGCGGTGATACGACATATGAGGATGGAATCATTTTTTGATGTGGTGATGACTGCTGGCATGATTGACAGCCGTAAGCCTGATCCTGCTATGCTGTTAAAAGTTATTGAAAATTTGGGAGGTGGGCATGCCCTTTATGTTGGAGACAGCGAAGTCGACGCGGAGACGGCGGTGCGCGCAAAATTGCCATTAGCGCTATTTTCAGCAGGCTACCGCAAAGCGCCTATCAGCGATATTCCGCATGATTGGGTATTCAATGATTTCGCTTCGCTACCCTCAATCGTGACTAAAGCTATGCTGCTCGGGAAAACGCGGGGTTAGCGCTTACCCCGGTCTTGTTTTTGGTGCGATAAAGCCTTGGTCAAAATCCTTTTGCCTGTGCATATCGGTTTCGGTGATAGGCCTGATTGCCATAGCTCGATTCTAGTACGCGCGCTCTTTTTAAGTATAGGCCAGCATCAAATTCATCAGTCATTCCGATTCCACCGTGAATTTGAATCAACTCATTTGACATGCCGTGCAGAAATTCTCCGACTTTACACTTAGATAATGAGGTCATTTCGTGGATATTTTCGGCATTGGCATCAATGGCTTGCAGTGCCGCTTCTACGCAGGATTTTGCTAACTCTTTCTGACTGTAAAAACCAGCGGCGCGATGGCCGAGTGCTTGAAATGACCCAATCACTTGACCAAACTGTACGCGAGTTTTGAGATATTCAAGGGTCATTTCGAACGCTTGCGAGCCTGTGCCTAACATTTCAGCAGCAATACCGGCACGTGCTCGATTAAGGATAGGATCCAGTAACCCAAACCCCCTCCCCACTTTACCCAGCACGGCATCTTCTGTGACCTTGACGTTATTAAATTGGATATTGGCATAACCACGGCTATCGACGGTGCTGAGTTTTGTCCGCTTAATGCCTTCGGTGTCTGCAGGAATGACAAATAATGTAATGCCATCCGCACTGCCTGCATTGCCCTGAGTTCTCGCAACCACGATATATGACGTTGCTGACATGCCTTCACATACGAAGGTTTTATTGCCTTTCAAAGTGAATACACCCGCCTCAGCATCTGCCGTTAAAGTTGTATTTTTAGGCGCATGCCGAGGGCCTTCTTCGAGGGCGAGAGTCACGATTTCGCTGCCATCCGCTATACCTGTGAGAAAATGTTTTTTCTGGCTCTCAGAGCCGCCAAGTAAAATTGCGGATGCTCCAACTAAACCAGATGCGAATAGGGGTGACGCGCTTAGCTGCCGCCCTAGTTGCTCGAGTATCAATCCAAATGTGAGGTAACCAAGATTCGAGCCTCCATAAGCCTCGGGGATAATGATGCCAGCCCACCCCATGCTGACCATTTCGTCCCAGACATGTGGTGAGAATTCGATCTCGCTTTCGCCATCTCTGACATCACGAAACTCTTGCACTGGGGCGTGCTTTGTTACCCAAGACTGTGCCTGATGCTGAATCATTGCTTGCTCTTCGGAAAGTGCGGCCATTAATTTAACCCTTCTGAGTTGTTTCTGGTAAACCCAGAATATTTTTTGAAATAATATTTTTTTGTACTTCGTAGGATCCTCCGTAGATCGACATGGCTTTCACTCCTAACCACATCCGCACGCTGGTAAGCTCATCTTGGCTATATTCGTTACCCTCCCAGCCTAGGCCCTGGCTGCCCATTAATTCCACTAGCAGTTCAGTGCGTGACTGTGCAACATCAGTAGCCGAGTTCTTGAGAATGGATGCGACAGCAGTCACTTCGACATTTCCTTTAGCTTCTGCCATTATCCTGCTAATCGTCAGTTTGTGAGCTTGCTCATCCATCAGATGATTGACTAAGCGCATACGCAGATCTGCATCTTCAAGGATACCGTCTTCAGTCGTACCAACATAGCGCTTGGCAATATCACCTAAGAATTCGCCGCCGCTCGCGGGGCCACCTTCACCGGTCTGACTCTGGCGCTCGTGCTGTAGAAGTCGTTTGCCTAAACTCCACCCATCATTCAGATCACCGAGTAATTCATCCTTGTCTGCTTTGGCATCATCAAAAAACATCTCACAGAAGGGGGAGTCACCTGTAATGAGCTTAAGCGGTCTTGTTCTAATGCCGGGTTGATCCATAGGAAACATCACAAAGCTTATACCGTTGCGTTTTTTTGCGCTGGGATCCGTTCGCACGAGCGCGCCACACCATTGCGCAATATCAGCTCCGGATGTCCAAACTTTCTGTCCGTTAATAAGCCAATGATCACCTTTATCCTCTGCTTTAGTGGACAGTGAAGCCAAATCTGAGCCTGCTCCTGGTTCGGAGTAACCCAGACACCAGAAATTTTCCCCGCTTGCCATCATTGGGAGGTGTCGGCGTTTCTGTGATTCTGTGCCATATTCAAGAATAGTCGGCCCGACCATGGTAACGCCCATGCCCGCTAGGGTTGGAATTGGATTAAACGCCCCTATTTGTGCCATCTCCTCATTAATGATTTGGGCCTGCTTCTGGCTTAATCCGGCACCACCATATGCAACCGGCCAAGTCGGAGCGCCCCAGCCCTGGGTCGCCAAATTTTTTCGCCAGCTCTCATTGTCCTTGTTAAGCTTGCCTGAATTGTTTTTTCCGTGGCTTATTTCAGACGCTTTACCGTTAAGTGATTTAGGAAAATTTTCGTCTAACCACGCCTTAGTTTCCGCTCGAAATTTGTCTAATTTGGGGTTGCTGTCAGTCATTTTGTATCTCTCAATTGGTCTTTAAATCCTACTGTGGCCTACCTGCCGGAGCAGAACAATCTCATATTGAAGGCGCTACGCTTTATGCATGCACGGCATTCAGTGTTGCAAGTTTACATTTTAAATAGTTGATCCGAGCATGACAAGCAATCTTCCAACGTGTATACCTCTGTTGGAGATTGAATAAATCTAGTTTCAGGGGAGGAGGACTTATTGCCAAGGGTGAGGTGTAACGCCAGTTTCAGTGGTTCATAAAGCAAAGGTGAGGGCATATTATGCAAGAATTTGAAATAAAAGGAACAGTGAAGCCTGGATTTGAGTCCGTTAAGCGGCTTTATGAAAAAAATATGCGCACATTGGCTGAGAAAAATACACAACTATGCGTCTATTATGGAGAGGATAAGGTCGTAGACCTCTGGGCGTCGGTGATGGACGAGGCCAATTTTTCAGCGGATTCTCTAATCAATGTCTTCAGTAGCGGCAAAAGTCTTGAGGCCATTGCGATAGCCTCTCTTGTAGGGCAGGGACTCATTACTTACGATGCTCGTATAATTGATTATTGGCCCGAATTCGGTGCGCACGGGAAAGAAGGTCTGACATTGGCGGAGCTGATGCGGCATGAAGCTGGACTGGCTGCGTTTAACGTGTCCATAGAGCCAACAGATTTACTGCCTGAAAACATAAAGAAAAATAAAGTGGGGCGTATTATTGAAGCCCACAGCCAAACATACCCCCGTGGCGAGGAACAGAAGAGGGAGTATCACGCGATTACAAGAGGTTGGATTGTGAATGAGCTTTTTCGTCGCGTGGACCAGAGAGGGAGAACTATTGGAGAGTTCCTGAAGGAAGACATTAGCCGTCCGTTGGGCGTAGATGCCTTTATTGGTGTAGCGCAGGAAGATCTGGATCGGGTGAAGAAAGTTGTACTGCTTGGATTCCGTTTTCAATTTTTTGAAAGTTTGAAACCCAAGTTTCTTAAGAGGCGAATGGAACTTAATGTGTTTCAAATACTTGGAAAATTAATCAAATTAATCCCTGCAATGCGACGGTCATCGGTTCGAAGAGCACCTCCACCATTTAAAGGCATGAAAGTTATTACTGCTTTTAACGAACCTGCGGTAGTGACCGGTGAAACTCCATCTGCCAATGCAAACTGTTCCGCTAGGGGTTTAGCAAAAATAGCGGCGATGATAGCGGCAGGCGGAAAATGGAACGAAAGGCAGTACCTTCATGAGCAAGGTTGCGAGGCAATGCACGATAACCCGCTCGAGGCCGACATGGGGTTTGCTATCACCCGCTTCACGCAGGGCGGTGTAGCTGCGTTCTCCCCGGTCTCGCAAACTAGTACCAAAGTTGAGCGAGCGCTTAACGTGGGACGAGAAGGGTTTTATGGCTGGATGGGGCTTGGAGGGTCGCTGTTCCAATGGCACCCGCAATACAAGATCGGCTTTGGCTATGTGCCTACGTCTTTAAACGTCTTGGACATCGTAAATGAGAGGGGTAAGTCATATCAAGCCGAAGTACTGCGATGTGTGGAAAGCATAAGAAGCCAATGAATGGCGGCGTGCCTGAACAGACGACCGTGAAACCTGTTGCCTTATGTAAACTACTTTCTCTGTGATATCGCTTAGCCGTAGGAAAGGCATTGAGCCAAAAGGCTATCTTACGATTTTCTTCGACGTGCACGTCGGCTTGAGGGATTCGCGTTCCCATGCGGCTCTTCTATAGGCTGCCCTCCTTTTGCAGTCTTAGATAGGCGACTTTCCGAGATTAAATCAAGTGTTTCTAGGTCATTCAATTTTTTTGCATTTTTCTCCAAAGTATTTAGCTCCTCAAAGCTGTATGCGTCATTTCTTAGTTTCTCTAGTCTGTCCATAAAATGCTCCAATGCCTGCCGGGCCAACTAACGAGGGGCAGGTTAGCGTATTGTTCTTTGAAATAGAAAAAAGACCTCGGTGCGGCTAATTAGGCGAACGCTGCTAGAGTCTATGACATGGTTGACGCTATTGCAGCGGTTTGTGCCGGCAAACGCCCGTTCCTATTATCGTTGCCCGCTAGTAGCGCGGGTATTCCCTCTGGCTTTGCCCCTGCCCCTGTGGTTGCCGCGATTGCTGGGACCATTGCGACCTCCACCGCTTCGACCGCCGCCGTTGCGAATTGCCTCAGCCTTAATGAGCGGATCCACATCGTAGCCTGGCAGGTTGATCTTCTCGATTTCTACACCCAGCATTTTTTCGATGTCACGAAGTAGCTTTAATTCGTCGACGCACACGAGTGACATAGCGTGACCCTTTTGTCCAGCACGCGCGGTTCGCCCGATGCGATGAACATAATCTTCAGGTACATTGGGGAGTTCAAAATTCACCACGTGAGGTAGTTTTTCTATGTCAATACCGCGTGCTGCAATATCGGTTGCGACTAACACTCGGATATTACCTGCCTTAAAGTCGGTAAGCGCCTTGGTTCGTGCTCCCTGTGACTTGTTGCCGTGGATTGCCGCGGACGTAATGCCGTCGTCGCCAAGCTGCTTCGTGAGTTTATTTGCGCTGTGCTTGGTTCTGGTAAAAACTAGAACTTGTTGCCACTCCTCTTCGCCTATTTTATGCGAGAGCAACTCACGTTTCCGTTTCTTGTCGACTGGGTAGACAATTTGGCTGACCAACTCAACAGCAGTGTTTTCAGGCGTGACTTGTATCTGTGCGGGTTGCTTTAAAAATTCGGAAGCCAGATTTCGAATTTCCTTTGAAAATGTTGCAGAGAATAATAAAGTCTGACGCTGTTTGGGAATAATATTCAGTAGTTTCCGGATGTCTCGAATGAAGCCCATATCGAGCATACGGTCGGCTTCGTCCAGAATCAGTATTTCTATTTTGGAGAGGTCGATACTTCGTTGGCCTGCATGATCCAACAGGCGGCCCGGCGTTGCGACAACGATATCCACTCCCTTGATGAGTTTTTGTTTCTGCGGGTTTATGCTCACCCCCCCAAAAATAACCGCGGAACGAAACGGCAGATACCGTCCATAGTCGCGTACGCTCTCATGCACCTGCGCGGCGAGCTCTCGTGTTGGCGTCAGGACCAATACTTTGGGATAGCGTTTCTGGCCGGGGCGGTGCGATTGCTGCAGAAGTTGCAACACCGGTAGCGAAAAGCCCGCAGTTTTTCCGGTGCCTGTCTGCGCGCCAGCCAGTACATCTTTACCCTCAAGCACCAGTGGTATCGCTTGTGCTTGAATCTGAGTAGCCTCGTCATAACCCTTTTTTTCTAAGGCCTGCAGAAGTTCAGTCGAAAGATCGAGATCTTTAAATAGCATAGATATTTTATTCCTGATTTGTGCTTGGTTAGATCAATCGGATGCCGGAGGCTTCCAGCGTTATCCGACGTTGCTTGTAGAGAGCGCCAACCGCCTGCTTAAACACCTTTTTACTCACTCTGAAAGCGGTGTAAATTTCTGGAGGAGGGCTTTTATCTGTTAGACCAATAAAACCGTCATTGTCTTTCAATGATGCGAGGATAGCGCTGGAGACAATGTCTATCTTATCTGTGCTGAATCCGGGCTGATCTAATGTCAGATCGACTTTCCCATCCGTACGTACTTGCTTGATGTAGCCGTCGATAATGAGTCCTTTGCGAATCTTTCGGTGCAGCTCATTTTCATACAGAAGCCCCCAGCATGTGTGGTTAATAATCGCCTTAAATCCCAGCTCTGTTTTATCACCAATTATCAAGCTGACTTTATCTCCCTGATGTAGCCCCTGCGAGTCGTCTGAAATCCAGTAGTCGAGTCGCGTTGAGCCTGCGAGTCGTCCCTTATTATCCTGATAGACTCTGACTAGAGTATAGGCGCCCTTATTCAGCGCATATTTCTGCTCAGCGAACGGTATGAAAAGGTCTTTGGGCAGGCCCCAGTGTGCGAATGCGCCCAAGTCATTTGCTTCTACAACCTCAAGCCATGCCACCTGCCCCAGGTGAGCGGCGGGACATAGAGTTGTCGGCACTGGATTACCTGCGGCATCGAGATAGATAAAGACCTCCAGCTCATCATCGGCGGCAAGACCTTCTGGACACTGCTGTAGTGAAAGCGGAAGGCGCCCCGATTGATAGCCATCTAACATGGCGGCATGGGTGCCAACCTCGAGGACGTTAAGGGAATTCAACTGGCCTATATGAAGCATTAAAGGAATACCTGAATAAATCGCGCTGCCGGTAGCTGCAAGCGAAGCAGTTTGGCCGACTCCCGCCATTCGTAACGCTTTTTGCCTTCTTTTTGAACAGAAAATGAACTCCTACCTAGGAGGCCTGGGCCTTTTCAGCAGACAGTCGCGCTGGGATTGCCACTTTATTAGTCAGATTTCAGCGCGCCAAGTATACACAGATCGCAATCTAATTGCAGTTAGCGGGTCGTCACTTACGTATCTGCGGTAATTAATTTTTCTTAAGCGGTTTAGATGCTCAATAAGGATAGTAGAAATGAGCTACTCATGTCCGAGAAGTGCTGAGCATGCCAATGACTCCGTTCCCAATCTTACAAAAGTCTGAATTCCGCGATAGGTTGATTAAAAAGGTACTTTATGGTGAACCGTGTCTCTGTGCTGCAGATATCATGGCTGCAAAGATGAAACATCTCTGGGTTATACTGTTCCTAGAATTATAATTGATGTGCTTTAGTGATTGAGCGAGCTGAAAAGCCATCCCTAAGTCTAAAAAATGTAAACTAGAGTCAATTATTCTGGGTTGAGGGTATTCTAATTTAGCCGCTTAGCATGCCATGTCGAGTATCCACGCCGAAGTGCTTCTAGGATTAGGGGAGAGATTATGAATCAGGATCTGCTTGCAAGGATAGACCGGTTGGAGTCACTGGACGAAATCCGGCAACTTGTGGCTAAGTACTCCTTATCGCTGGATATGCGGGATTTGGACGCACACGTTAACCTGTTCGCAGAGGATATTCGGGTCAGTCGCGAACTGACCGGGCGCGCACATCTTAAGCGCTGGCTGGACGAAACCCTGCGCAATCAATTCACCGGTACATCGCATCATATTGGCAATCATGTGATTGAGTTTGACGACTCTGATCATGCGCATGGAGTGGTTTATTCCAAGAACGAGCATGAAACGGTCGAAGAATGGGTGATTATGCAAATGTTATACTGGGATAATTACGATCGCATTGATGGTCGCTGGTATTTTCGTCGTCGATTGCCCTGTTACTGGTACGCTACGGATTTAAATAAACCGCCTTTAGGTGATAATAAAATGCGCTGGCCAGACCGAGAGCCATACGCTGGCGCTTATCACGATTTATGGCCTTCTTGGCAAGATTTTTGGGCCAATCCTCCGGATGACAAGGAGCCGGAGGTGGCAACCCCCGCGCCACTGGAAGAGTTCTTACGCACCATGCGTGGGGGTGCCTCTGAACCGAAAATCCGCGTGCGCTAACGAATTAATGCAGAAAGTGACTTAGCGGACAGCGCCTCCTCCATCCACCGACAAAATTTGTCCGGTAATAAACGATGCTCGATCACTGGATAAGAAACTTACCGCGTCTGCAATTTCCTCGGGTGTTCCTAAGCGATTCATTACGGATTTTTTTCTGAGCCCCTCTGCTTTTTCGGGTTGCTCCTCGAAGTATTGTTCTAGCCCAGGAGTGAGAATTACACCAGGAGACACGGCATTAATGCGAATACCCTTGGCACCATACTCCGCAGCTGCGCTTTTCGTAAGAATATTGACCCCACCTTTAGCAGCAGCATAGGCAGTATTAAACGCCTGACCTCGCAACGAGGCATTTGAAGAGATGTTGACGATTGCGCCACCGCCATTTTTCAGCATTGCTGCAACCTGATACTTCATACATAGCCAAGTATTGGTCAGGCACATTTCGAGGGTTTCATCGAAGATACTGCGCTCATATTCATGTATGGGCCCGCTACCACGACTCACGGCTGCGCTGTTACAAGCGATATCGAGACGGCCATAGGTGCCGAGTACAAAGTCTACTGTGGTCTTGACGGTATCTTCATGGCTGATGTCCCCGTAGATGAAGCTTGCCGTGCCTCCGAAATCTCTAATAAGTTCCACTGTTTGCTGTCCCATCGCCTCATTGAAGTCGGCCACCACAACTTTAGCGCCTTCACGGGCGAAAGAGAAAGCAATGGCGCGCCCAATGCCTTGGCCGGCGCCTGTGACCAAGCCGATCTTGTTACTCAATGCCGACATGGCTAGTTCCCGCCCGCTGCTATCGTATGTGTGAACGCGTTTTCACGCAGTGCAATCAAGACCATGGGCACTACTAAGATGGCGGCAATCAGCCCGGCCCAAAGGCCTTTGAATATTGCATAGTATTCTGGGCTAATGGTCTGAACGCCAAAGAGGTAGAGTCCAGCGAGGGTCACCGGGGCGATGATCAAGATGCCTATAAGGCCAAATAGCAAAGCGCTTTTCGCCGTGCTGGCGGGGAAGCGATCAGCCAGAGACTGCATGAAGGATGATGGCCCCAGATTAATCGGCTGCAACTCCCCTTTGCTGAGCTTACTGCGCTGCAATGGAATGACAATAAACGCGACGATCAGTGGTAAAAGAAATGCAGTCACCACCACATCGGCCGCAAAAGAAGTGTCTCCACCCCATTGCAAGTTGCCCCCACCTTTCATCAATAGCCAGGCACTAATACCGTTAAAAATCATGTTCGATCCAGCGCAAACTAATATTTCATGTAAGACATGCTTATTTGGCATTTTCGCCGCTACTCCTTTTTTGCCCTCGCAGCTACCTCATCGTATCATTGCGAAAGCCGACATAGTAATTCCTAGACTGCGCGAATGTTGGCGTTGAAAAACGCACGATATCGAAGTGACGGTAAATGCAGGCTGCGCTATATCAAGTTGTCGTGATCTAGCTTCAGAAGGTGCTTCAGCAACTTACCGGCAGCGTTTCGTGGCAATGGACTGTTTAGAATCGTTAGATGAGAGGGCCTCTTAAATGCAGCCAAGTGTCGCGTGGAAAAATCGTTGAGCGACTCTTCAGTTAATAATGCACCGACTTTCGGTACCGCTACCACTGCGACTTGTTCACCCAATTTGTCATCGTCAATACCAAACGCCGCTACCTCTTGCACGGCAGGATGCTCACACAGTACAGCTTCAATTTCCGCCGGATAAATATTCTCGCCGCCCCGAATAATCATATCTTTGGCTCGATCAGACAAATATAAGTAGCCTCTTTCGTTAAAGTATCCGATATCTTCGCTATCAAACCAGCCGTCGTGGAAGCTCTTTTCGTTAGCATCGGGTCTCTTCCAATACCCAGTAATCACGGTCGGAGTTTTAATCCAGATGCGACCCGGTGTGCCTACCGGTAGTTCGGCTCCTTTGGAGTCCCAGATTTTCACTTCAACGGTCGGATGGCAAAAGCCAACACTGCCAGGATTATCGATAAATGCCTGACCAGTGAATGCCGTGCCAATCGAATTCGTTTCTGTCATCCCCCAGCCAGTTCCTCCATACATATCTGTTACCTTTTCACGCATCAGAACAGCAACTTTTGCTGGTGTTGCTGAGCCACCGCCGCCAATGCTGGAAAGACTGCTGGTGTCATGCTGATTAAACTCTGGCGACTCAAACAGCTGTAACAGCATTGATGGCGCTGCACTAAGTATAGTAATTCGCTCATGCTCAATAAGCTGCAAAGCCGAATGCGTGTCCCATTTGTACATCATGACAATCTTTCTCCCGGCACGGAGCGCGGTAAAAAATATGGCATGCAGCCCGCTAACATGAAATAAGGGTACTGCTAGCATTTGCGATGGAGTGAATCCTTTGGAAAACATGGCACCGATGAGTTCGGGGTTGGCCATCGCGCAGGCGGTTCCTGTGCATTCGAAATTCATAATCGCCTGACAAAGTGCGCGATGAGTAGAGACTGCGCCCTTGGGCTGTCCTGTTGTGCCTGATGTATACATAATGAGTGCTCGGTCTTCGCTATCGACAGTGACCTCTGGCGGCGAAGCGTCTTTGCTATCTGCGATGAAGTCTTCTAATGTTTCGCCAAACTCAATAGTTGAGGATAGGCTGGAGCGGGCGACCACGGCCTTAATACGTGACTCTGCAAGTCTTCTCGCCATAAGGGTATGACGCTGTTGATCGCAAAACACAGTTTTACAATCACTATCATGCGCTGCGAACAACAGATCCCGCGCCGTACCCCAACTGTTCATCGGCACCGCCAATGCGCCAATTGATGTAATAGCAACGAATGTGCTTAGCCATTCGGGATAGTTGCGCATCGCAATACCGACGCGGTCACCGTGTGCTATATGGTGTTTAGTCGTCAAGGCATCAGCTAATGACCATGCTTGCTGAAAAAATGTATTAAAAGTCCAGCGCTCGCCCTGATAAATGATAAATTCACTCTCGCCGTGGGCGGTAGCTGCGAAATAGACCTCTTGCAGCGTTTTCGGGGCGTTTTTGTAAACTGTGTAGTCTACGTTGTTGACTGAGTATCGAGTGAGCTCAAAATCTTGGCCGGCTCCCGTGAGTGCAGTAATTGATCTATCGTATGCTAACTTGTTCTTATCCATTTCTCTCTCCTAAAGGGGTAGGCAGCGTCACCTAACGATACTTGGAGATGTTATCTCCATTTAAGGTCAGTCTATAGAAAACTGAGGATCTGTACATATTGGACTAGCGAATCTAATTGAATTCCAGGAGAAGATTCAAAAGACAAACCTTTGTGAACCGACGATTCAGGCACCATGTAAGAGTGCCGGATCCTCGACAATCCAATGCCAAGTAAGAAGATGAAGATTCGGGCCGCGATCGGCAAGGAGTGACTCTATTTATACGTAAATATAACCTCGTTTTTTATGGCCGGTATCCCCATGTCAGAGATGCTGACGTCGGGTGTTTTCAGGCTGGTAGATGGCTCTAATGTTAGACTGGAAGTACTTTTTATAAATCCGAATGCTTGGCAGATTTAGAACCCCTCGCAGAGTCAGTGTATATTGGTATGCTATTAATAAATTTGGTGTGAGTATGTTAGATGCAAACATATCGTTAGAGCAGCAGCTGGAGAGTCTTAAAGGGCAACGTAAAGGCCCTTATTTGGGTCATAACCCTGTTAGCGCGACGCAGATCTGGCAGTGGTGCTCCGCGATGGGCGACAACAACCCCAGCTATGCCCCGGGGAATCATCAAATTGCACCTCCTGCAATGATGCAGATGTGGACAATGCGTGACATCAACGACCGGTATGCACCAAATTCGACCGACGCTTCGCCATATCAAGTGTTTGATGAGATGGGTCAAAGGGGATATTCGTCTAACGTTGCGGTCAGCTATGACATCACCTTTCATCGCTATTTGCAGGTTGGTGATAGCGCGCAACATTACACTCGCATTGTGGCTATCAGTGATAAAAAAACGACAGCACTTGGCGTAGGTTTTTTTGTTACTGAATGCATAGAGTACCTAACCCTTGACGGAGAATCATTTGCAGATGCGCTGATTACTTATTTTCAGTATCAGCCTAGCGCGACAGATGAGAAAAAGGCTGACTTTGACACAAAGTGCCACAGTCGGCAGATGGGTGCAGAGTTATCTTCCGCTACACCCCCGGCCAGTGGACAAACAGATTATATTGACCTAGAGGTCTCTGCGGTCCGGATAGGCGACTGCCTGCCGGAGGTTGTTATTCCGATTACCCACAGGCTCATTGTGGCCGGAGCGCTAGCAACACAGGATTTTATCCCTGTACATCACAATGCGTGCGCAGCGCAGGCTGCTGGAATGCCAGATATTTTTATGAACATCCTAACGTCCAGTGGATTGTGCGCCCGTTATCTCGGTGACTGGGCTGGGATGAGCAGTCGCTTGAAAAAGCTACAATTTAATTTAAGAGCGCCTAACCTCCCTGGGGATAGCATGGTGATGCAGGGAGAAGTCATCGCTGTTGCGACATCTTCTTTGCCTGTTCTGGTGACTGTCGCATTCACTGGGGAAAATAGCGTGGGCATGCATATATCGGGAAATGCAACTCTGGCACTCGCAGAAACAAAATGATGTCTATAGGAAAATAAATATGAGCAGATCGCGCTTCGACGGCAGGGTCGCTATTGTTACAGGCGGTAGCATGGGAATTGGCAGGAGCACTGTACTGCAGCTTGTGGAAGAGGGTGCCCATGTCGTGAGTTGCGCACGCCGCAAGCCCAAGTTAGACGAACTGGAAGAAGCATCGAAACAGTTGAGTGGAACTTTCACTGGTTATGAATTAGATGTCGGTGATACAGAGGCCTTCGCAAAGCTGATAAATGAGACGGCACGCAAATACGGGCGGCTCGATGTGTTGGTGAATAATGCTCCATCCGTTATAGGCGGCATGGTCATCGATCAGACACTGGATCAGTGGCGATCGAATTTTGGCATAGGCGTCGATAGCGTATTTATTGGTGTTCAGGCTGCGTTGAAAATTATGATTCCTCAGGGAAGCGGTTCGATCGTTAATATCTCATCGGTGAGCAGCCTTCGAGCAGGCATCGCTTCGGGTGGATATGGTTCAGCTAAGGCGGCACTTAACCAATTTAGTCTATGTGCAGCGATGGAGGCAGCGCCCCACAATGTTCGCATTAATGTGGTGGCTCCTGGCGCCGTTGATACGCCTGGGTTCAATGCCGCGACGATGAAAAATGAGGCAGTGAAAAAAATAATTATGGACGCAATTCCCATGCTGCGATCAGCAACAGCTGCAGAGGTAGCTCAGGCAATCTGCTTCCTAGCCTCGGATGACGCGTCGTTCATTACTGGAGTAATATTGCCCGTAGATGGCGGAAAAGCACCGCAGTTATATGTGCCTGCTTTTGACATTACCAATTTAGACAATCAGACCAAGGATCGATAGACCTAATCAAAGGAGTGTTGCGGTAAGCATGGGTAGCATTGCTCGCCAAAAATTTTTCTGCCACTAGACTGTGCATAAAAGCCGACTAACGGCTAGGATATGCCATGATTGTCTGTGGCCTTGTAAGTTAGGAGGGTATTAACATGGGTCGAATATTTTATATCGTATTAGCAGCAGTGAGCCTGCAGTTCGGTTGCAGTTCATCTGATTCTGATATTGTGCCCTCATCCGTTTCTGAGTACGGACTGACTGAAAAGCCTTATACGTCATTGCAGCAGGTCTGGGTACCCAATGAACCGTCGCCCGAAGTGCGTGCAAAGATGGATGATGGCACGTTCACGGTCTATCAACACCAGCAGTACGTAGGAAACGGTCTTGGCGCCAGATTAGAAAATGGGCTGCCTTGGGTAGAGCACGTGGAATTGGCGCCTAGTTTTACGTCGCAGGGTACCCAGCGATCCAGTCTTGCCTATATTCTAGTGATAGCCGATCCGCAGATCATTGATGAAGAGTCGCCTATAAGGATGGATGGTTATGCCAAGGTTTATCGGCCGGGCGGCCAGCTTACCCCTCAGGTTTTTGAAGCTCATATAAGGACCGCGCGACGTATCAGCGATAAGAGCAGTAGACCCTTCGATTTTACCATTATCGCGGGCGACCTGACGGACACAAGTCAGAAGAATGAGCTCGACTGGATGATAACTGCGCTGAATGGTGGGGTTATTGATCCTGATTCTGGCGTTGATGATGATCCAGTTCCTGGTCCAGGGAATGACTACAACGATCCGTTTATTGCGGTAGGGATTGACTCTCCGTGGTACGCCGCGCTCGGTAACCACGATGTATTGCATGTAGGAGGTTTCGGGTTGATTGACAGTGAACTGCGAGAAGCAGCTCAAGGTGACCATCTGTTCACCGATAGCAATTTCAGTAAGATCTGGGGAGGCTATGTGGCGGGCAACACGGCAGATCATCGCGTTATTTTCGATCCCGCAGTCATTACCCCGAGCGATCCTGATCGCTTGCCGCTTAACGAGGCCGAGTTATTGAAAACGCTGCATGACGCAGGAGGTGCTCCCGCTGGGCATGGCCTCAGCCTAGAGGATGTCGCGGCCCACAGAGGCTACTATAGCGTTTACCCTGTGGCGGGAAAGCCCATCAAAATGATTGTCTTGGACTCGACAGACGCAGCAGGCAACTCGCTTGGCTCCATGGATCAAATACAATTCGCGTGGCTGCATGAGGAGTTGATAAGTGCTGCTGATAGGCATGAACTGGTTATTGTGGTGTCCCACCACCGTCTGCGGGACTTTGCCAAGAAAAGTGAAGTCTCTGCTGCAAGCATAAGAAACTTATTGGTCAGCTCAAATAACGTGATTCTTCACCTGACGGGGCACGGCCATAGAGATAGAAAGACTTTACAGACGGTAAACGGCGAGGATGGTTTTTGGGAGTTAATGACGACATCGACAATAGACTTCCCAATGCAGAGCAGGATATTGGAACTCGTAGATGAACATAACGGTTACTTGTCGATTTACGTGACTAACGTTGGCCATAATTCGGCCGCGGCTACATTAGCCTCAAAGGCACGTCAACTAGCGGCGGGGAAGCTGGCTTTCGGCACCACTTTTTTTGATGGTGATACAGTTACTTTTTGGGCGAGGGAAGTTCAGGCACAGAATTTATTATTACGGGTAGCGCTGCCAGTTGATGTCAGCCGTAATTTGGCGACCATTTCTGACTGGCCTAAAACAATCGAATCTGTTCACACCCTGTCTCACTTTTAAGCCTAGTGGCTTTAATATGAGCGGACTTGATCTCGCCCTGAGGAAGGGGTTAGAACAGAGGAGGAATCATAGAGGGCGAGGTAGTGACGGTGGGACTCTGTACAGTCAGCTTGTCCGCTTCGTCGATCCAACCGCCGCCCATGGCCTTATAGATATTGGTAGATGATTCCAATGCAGTGGCACGCAGTCCGGCAAGTGCCAGTTCAGCAGGGAATAGGGCTTGCTGAGCTTGCAGCACAGTGGAGTAGGGGACATATCCAGCATCGTACTGCAGTTTAGCTAACCGCTCGTATTCGCTTAATGCCGATACGAGGCGCTTTTGGGCTTCCAATTGCTCGCCTGTTTTCACATAGGCTACTAGGGCATTATCGACATCCGCAAACGCGTTTTGTACGGCGAGCTCATATGTTGCCAAGGCGGCCTGTTGAGCAGCTTTAGATTGTGCGACCTGACCACTTACAGCGCCGAAGGAGAAGATTGGCCCAACGATCTGGCCAGCATAGTTCCAGGTGCGACTTGATCCCTTAAATAAATCAGACAGATTGGAACTTGAGTCGCCAAAGGCGCCGGTGAGAGAGATCGTTGGGAAGTACAGCGCTTTGGCCGCGCCTATTTGCGCGTTTGCGCCGATCAAACCCTGTTCTGCCTGCAGTATATCGGGGCGTCTTTCAAGCAACAATGATGGTAGGCCCGCAGGGACGGCCGGGCTGACTAATTCAGAGATCGATTTTCCACGCGGGATTGCGCCGGGGTTATCTCCAAGTAGTACCGATAATGTATTTTCTTGTTGCACGATCTGCGATTCAATTAGAGGAATCTGAGTTGCTGCGGTCTCATATTGAGATTCCGACTGTGCTACGGTCATCAGTGAAGTTTGTCCATACTCAAACTGAAGCCTGTAGAGTTTTACGGACTCTGCATAAGTCGCCAGCGTGGCGCGACTCACCGCAAGCTGCTCATCGAGTCCACGCAGGTTGATATAACTTGCCGCCACGGTGGACACCAGCGTTAAAACCACACCGCGCCGAGCTTCCTCGGTGGCTAGCATATTAGCCTGAGCGGCGTCAGATAGGCTTCTTATGCGCCCCCACAAATCCAGTTCCCAGCTGGCGGAAAGGAACGCTTGATAGGTCTCCTGTTTATTCGGAATGTTAGGAAATGCATCCAGTGCGTTGTCTTGCAAGCGCCTTTTTTCGCCGCTTGCACTGTAACCGATCTGCGGATATAGGTCTGAACGCGTTTGGGTGACGATGCCTAGTGCCTGTTCGACATTGGCTGCAGCGATCTTGACGTCGTAGTTGTTAACCAGTGCAGTTGCGATCAGTTGATCGAGCACAGGGTCACCAAATTGTGTCCACCAGATAGTATTCGCAGTCTCGCTGACGACCAGCGGTTCATAGCGAAATTCCGTTGGTATCTCGACGTTAGGTCGCTCATAGTCTGGAGCGAGCGTGCAACCGGATATTGCCATCAGTGAGGCCGCAACTGCTAACGTGCAGCAGCAAAGACACACGCTCTTAAATGCATGGGCCATAAGATGAGATGGCAATGATAGAGCGCTAGTCATCTCAATCTCCGCCTTTTGACCCTTGCGGATCAGCAGTTTCTTCTGAGACCGTGTTCTCAGCAGAAGTGTCTGAGTCCTTGTTTTTGCGTTCGCCAAAGCTGTCAAAGAGATAAAACAGCAGTGGCACATAGAGCATCGCGAGCGTTGTCTCTCCGATCATGCCTCCGATAATCCCGGTTCCGATAGAATGCCGCGCATTCGCTCCCGCACCCATTGCGAGCGCCATTGGCAGACAACCCGCGGCAAATGCTAGCGACGTCATAATAATAGGTCGCAACCGCTGTTCTCCCGCCAGTACTGTCGCTTCCATAATGGATTTCCCTTGTTTGCGGAAGTCGACGGCCGCTGAGACACGCAGTACGGCGTTCTTAGCCCCGAGGCCAATCAATACAAGCAAGCCGATCTGAAAATAGACATCATTCTCCAAGCCACGCGCCATAATCATCAGTAGCGCGCCAAGAATGCCAAAGGGCACGGCCGACATTACAGCGCCGGGTAATGTCCAAGATTCATACTGTGCTGCGAGCACTAAAAATACAATAATCAGTCCGAATGCAAAGGCGATTATAGAGGTGCTGCCCGACTGTTTCTCTTCATAGGCCAGCCCCGACCAAGCGTAAGTATAACCATCCGGCAGTGTATCGTCGGCCAGTGCCTCCATTGCAGTAATTACTTGGCCCGAGCTATAGCCTTCTGCTGCAGTGGCGGTAACCTTAGCTGCAGGAAAGCCATTAAAGTGGGGCAACATATCAGGCCCGGAAATCCAATCAAGGCTGACTAGGGCTGAGAGCGGAACCATTTCGCCAGTCTTTGAGCGTGTGTAGAGCCGCAGAAGATCGTCAGGGCTTTGTCGGTACTTGGCGTCAGACTGAATAACAACCCACCAGACACGACTGAATTGATTGAACTGGCTCGCCGTTAGGGATCCGAACTGTGCCTGAATCGTTTCATATACATCTGCTATTGCCACGTTCAGCAATGCGGCTTTTTCGCGGTCAACGTTAACGCGCAATTGCTGAGTGTTGGCGTTAAAGGTTGATGTTACTCTCGTAAACTCGGGCTGTTCGCTGGCTTTCTTCAGATAGTCTTTTGTAACCTTGTCGAGCTGAGCTGGGTCTCCGGTGCCGATATTCTGAATCCAGAACTCAACTCCGCCCGTGGATCCGATGCCGGGAATCGGCGGAGGAGCAACCGGAAGAATGATAGCCTCCTGCATATCTTCAGTGGCGGCATGAAGGTCCATCAGTATAGCTCGTGCATTTTCTTTTTTGGCGATTGCTGTTGATGCATAACGCTCTTTAAAGTCTGTCAGTGTTACAAAGAACGCTCCGGCATTAGTCTTGAATCCACTGTCTAACAGACTATAGCCCGTAATCATTGAGCGTTTGTCCACGCCAGGAATATCCTTGAATACAGCGTCTACCTTCTCAGCAACGGCCTGCGTGCGCGCCATGCTAGCTCCTTCAGGCATGACAATGGCGGCCATGACATATCCTTGGTCTTCATTCGGGACAAACCCAGTCGGAATGACTGAGAGTAAGTGGTAGATAGACCAAAGAAAGAACACGAGCAAGCACAGTGCAATTCCTGAGCGCTTAATCACAAACTCCACAGCGTGACCGAAACCAGCTGTCGTAGAATCTACCTTGCGATTAAACCATGCAAAAAATCCGCGCTTCGGTGGTGGGTTCTTCTTTAAGATCAATGCGGCGAGCGACGGCGTCAGGGTCAGTGCTAGAAAGCCTGAAATAGATACCGACACTACTATCACGATCGCAAATTGTTTATAAAGCTGTCCCGTCGTGCCGGGTAGGAATGCGGCTGGAATGAACACTGAAGCCATCACTAATACGATTGCAACCAGAGATGTTGATATCTCCTGCATCGATCTTATTGTGGCTTCCTTCGGTTCGAGATTATGCTCATGCATATTACGCTCGACATTTTCCACCACGACGATGGCATCATCTACCACCATTCCAATGGCGAGGACTAACCCAAAAAGTGTAATCAAGTTGATTGAAAAGCCAAGCGCTAACATTCCCGTGAAGGTGCTAATCAGCGCTACGACGATGGCAATCATGCAAATAATGGTGGTGCGGAAGCTCTGTAAAAAAATGAACACCACAAGTATGACCAATAGCACCGCTTCGAGTAACGTATAAATAACTTCTTCGATGGACAGTTTGACGAAGTCATTTGTGTCGAGAGAGATGTCGTATATTAAGCCTTCTGGAAAGCCTGACTGCAGTCCGTCTAATGTCTCTCTAACGGCAGCGGACACCTTAAGTCCATTGGCTCCCGGTTGCAGATAGACCGCAATAAATGTGGCTTCCTGTCCATTCATCTTGGAGTCGACGATATATTGTTGCAGTCCGATCTCGGCACGAGCGACATCGCCGAGTCGGACAATGGCGCTAGTGTCTGGGTCCGCGCGAAGGATGATATTCTCGTATTGCTCTGGGTCTGTAAACGGTGACTGCGTGACTACCGGGAGAGTAAGTTGTACAGGGCCATCTGTTGGCGTCTGGCCGATTTGCCCTGCACCAAACAGTGCATTTTGTTTGTTGATTGCGGTCGCAATATCGGTGGTGGTAATTTTCAAAGAAGCCATGCGATCAGGGTCCATCCAAATTCGCATGGCTTGATCTGGTACGCCCATAATTTGGGCTTGCCCAGCGCCGGGTATTCTTTTGAGCGAATCGAGAATATAGACGTTGGCATAGTTTGCAATATAGTCACTGCTGTAACGCTCATCTTCCGAATAAACGGCGATCAGCATCATGATGGACGAGGACTTCTTCTCAACAGATACGCCCTGTTGCGTCACTATTGTTGGCAGTTGAGGCAGCGCGAGATCAACGCGATTTTGCACCTGCACCTGCGCGATGTCAGGGTCAGTATCGAGATCGAAATAAATCGATAGTGAAAGTCTGCCTGAAGCAGAGCTTGTGGAGGTCATGTAAAGCATGTTGTCGACACCGTTGATCTGCGCCTCTATCGGTGCCGCCACAGAGTTCGCTAATGTCTCAGAGTCAGCACCGGGATAAGAGGCAGACACGTTGATCTGCACGGGATTGATTGTCGGGTACTGCTGCACGGGGAGTACAGACATAGAGACTAAACCCGCCAAGCAAAGGACAATTGCCACAACACCGGCAAAAATTGGGCGCTCTATAAAAAATCGGGAAAACATATTAGGTGGCAGCCTCTCTATTTAGTTGATGTTCGGGAGGGAGAGGCTGGATCTTGCGGGGGGCTGGCTGCGCTAATGGAGACAAGCGTATCCGGCGCTAGTCGGATCGCACCGTCGACGACAACTTTGTCACCGCTGGCAAGACCCTCATTAATAAACCAGTTATCACCATCCCAATCACCGACTTTTATGGGGCGTAACTGGCTCTTATTTGATGTATCAATAACCCAGACAAAGTGGCCGTTCGCACTCTGTTGGACTGCGCTCTGTGGAATGAGTATTGCGTCTGTTCTCACCGCCCCTATGAGTTCCGTGCGCACATATTGGTTGGGTCGCAGAACGCCATCGGGATTATCGACCGCGGCTCTTATGAGAAATGTTCCAGTTTCCGCGTTATACGAGGGGTCCGCGAAATCAATTTTTCCGCGCTGAGGGTATATCGTTCCATCGACCAAAATTATTTGTACTGAAAACTCATCATCTTCAGGCGTTTTTAATAGTCCTTTTTTTTCCTCTCCAACGATACGTGCCAGTGTATTCTCGGACAGGCTGAAGTTAATCCACATAGGAGAAAGAACTGACACCGTTGTCAGTTGAGAGTTTGCGGCATCGAGGTAAGAGCCATCAGCTACGGCCGACAAACTGCTCACGCCATCTACAGGTGAGGTGATGGTGGTGTAGGATAGATCGAGTTGAGCGCTATATAACTGGGCCTTCGCTTCGGCAACTGCTGCTGAGGCTTCTTCAAACTGGCCCTGTGCGTCATCGAGGTCACGCTGTGACAAAGCATTTTGTTCAACCAGTGGCTTTGTCCGAGCGAGGTTTGCGCGAGCTACTTCGACGGATGCCGCATATCGCATTAATGCTGCGTTAGCAGCATCTACTTGTGCTTGAAATGGTTTTTTATCCATTTGGAACAGAACGTCACCAACTTTGACGCGGGAGCCCTCAAGGTAGACGCGTTTCTCCAGAAAGCCTGAAACTCGCGCCTGAATATTGACGCCCTGTGAGCTTTGTGTCTGCGCTACAAACTCTAGCGTAACGGGAATGTCTTTGGGTGCAATCGTTATCACAGTAACGGGAACACCCTTCGGCGCAGCGGTTGGCTGATCTTTTCCGCATGCTTGGAGTTGCATAATTGCCAGAGTCAGCAGCACTGGAAGCCAAGCGTGCTTTTTCATTGATTTTACCTGTGTGGCCATGATGGACAACCTGAACATTGAGGGTAGGAATGGTAACAGTTTTTCTCAGCTGTGGAATTAAGCCTACACAATTAAGTTAATTGGCGTAAAAATCTAGTTATAACTAGTTAAAATTCGCTCCGCGCGACTCATTGTAATCTGCACAAGGCTGTTCGTCACCAGCAGGCGGCGATACATTGACAAACAGTCGAAATGGTATAGGTTCATGTCATGGAATTACTATCAATGCGAGAAAATAAAAACATGGTGCCTAGTAAGCCATCGATGTATCGCGACTGCGTTTTGAAGCAGAAAGAAGCCATTCCCGCAATTTATGGCGATGTCGACTTCTCACGTTTGCCGGAGCGTTACGTCAGCGGCGCGGGCTTAGAAAACAGCTTACCTCGGCGCTATAAGCGCTATGCCGCAAGCGCACTGTCTGATCCCGAGCGCGTTGCCAACATCCGCAATTATACTATGATGGGCGACGGGGTAGCCGATGCATATGCAGCGCTGATACCCGAATATGGTTTTCGTGCGCTGGTTGCGATGTTGGAAGAGGCCTGCGAAAACGGCATTGAAGCCGTTTTCAATCCTCCCAAGGAACTTGTCACGTTCATCCATGCGATGGAAGCAACACCTGACTGGGTCGACATGGACCTCGTTGAAAAAGGCGCTCGCCAAGAACGTATTCCGCTTGTCACTATCTCGCCCTTTGCTATCCGCGGTGCGTTCATTGCCACCTTTATGAACAAGTATACGGCTCTGCCAATGACAATGACCGGCACACTGTCAGACTCAAAATCAGCACGACGCGTACTGGAAACAGCAAGCTTCTTTACAGCAACGGCAATGCCCGGTGCGATGACCCGTTTCGGTCGTGGGTTTCAAGCGGCGGCCAAAGTGCGTCTTATGCACTCAATGGTGCGCTTCAATATCATGCAGAGCGGGGAATGGGATGTCGCTACCTACGGTATTCCGATTCCACAGGTGGATCAGATGCCGGCAGGTTTAATCGGTATCTTTCTGCTGTCATTTAAACTACTGAGCAAAGGTCGCACTCACTTTACGCCGGCCGAACGCGAGAGAGTGGAAATGGCACGCTATCGTTGCTTTTTGTTAGGCCTGCCGCACGATTTACTGGGTGAGACACCGCAAGAAATTGTTGATCTTATAATGGCTCGAGCACTGTCGCTGAGGGAAGAATTCGATGATGACACCTGCGGAGTGCTTGTTCGCGGCACAATGGACGCCGAGTTACTTGATGATCCATCGGTCCGCGGTCGATTTCACAGTTGGATGGAACGAGGGTTTTCCAAATATTTTCTCATTCAAAATTTTTGCGATGGCAAGTCTGCCCGCGCCGAGAAGATAGGCATACACTACCGTTTCGAGGATAAGTTGGCCACAGGAGTCACAATATTGGTAATCCTAGCGAGTTCTGGCTTTTACACTCTAGGCATGCGTATTCCTGGGTTGAGTCGTCTACTAGACAAACAATTGGTTAGCAAGATTGCCACTCTTCTGGACAGCTATGGCCATGCTGATTTTATTACCAATGCCAGTGAATACAAGCTGTCGGCGGCTAAATAGCAATTGGCTGAGGTCGAACCCTCTCTCGAGCGTTTGATTACAAAATAATAGCGCACGACAGTGAGGTGAATTGTGGCTCTACTAATGCCGAAGTATTTTCAACGTGAAAACTCAAGCATGCGGGCAAACTGGTACCGTATTAAGACGTCGTTTACGGGTATTAAGCGATTGGTGACATTGCCGCAGGAGGATAAGGATGCCTGCGTCAACGCCTATAAATTTTTGCAGCGCATGCAAGGTGGTGAGGAAACCAGTACCGAAGACGAGACAAAAGCAATTGCAGCCTATTATAAGGTTTTGAATAATATGTTGTCGGTTTTCGATTTAGAAAAACTATATATTCCTCCTCAGCTGGACGAGAACGAGGGCTTGTATGGCAACCAGTTGCTCTGCGAACAAGCGCTGTTAAAGGAAATGGAGCTGCAGGCTCCTGAGGCATCACATCTGTTGGACATGGGCTGCGGCAGAGGCAGAATAGCGCATTATATTGCCTCAATGACGGGCGGACAGGTGTCCGGCTATAACATCGATCCGGATCAGGTCGAAAATGCAATCGACTGGGCAGTAGAGACCAAGATGAGCGAGCGCCTTCATTACAAAGTGGGTAATCATCATGATCCACTTGACTACGCGTCAGGATTTTTTGATGGTTGTTATTCTGTCCAAGCCGTTTGGCCTTTCTTCAAGAAGGAAGAATTAGGTGATCATGCCATGGAAATGTTCCGCGTGTTGAAGCCCGGTGCGCGATACTCGTGCTCTGAGTATTTACTATCGCCTTACTTTGACTGGAACAACAATGAACATGCGGCTTTGCACAGATCCTATCTGCCGACATTGGCGGCGACCCAGTCGATGTACCCCGCGGATGTTTGTGCAGCGCTGGAAGGCGCTGGCTTCAAAATTATACTTTCTGCGCCCTCAAAAAGTGAAGCATGGCCAATCTGCGAGCAAAAACGTGACCTGATCCTTGTTTCCCGAAAAGTTGTCCGGTTCCTTGAAAGAATCCGGATCATGCCACCATGGGTAGAGGAGTCACTTGACCTCCTTCAAACCGGTGGTGAATCGTGGACAATGGCCGAGAAAGCAAAAATAGCAGACTTAAATTGGAGAATTGTCGCGGAAAAGCCTGCCGAGTAGGCTTTGTCATTGCCAAGGCTAAAGAGTGTGCTGTAAGCCCTTGGTGACGTTGATGAGATCATAGTCAGTGATGTGATTGATTCGGCAGAGATTGGCGATGCAATTCGAAGACACCCCGGCCGCAATGGCGCGGCGGCGTTACGGATTTGGCCAGTTGTTGAGCGGTGCGTTGGTGAAACCAAGACTTCAGTAAACTTTGCGTTCAGATTACATTTCTCATGGACCTTGCTTATCGCCTAATACCCTGCATTGAAGCAGCGGTTGAGCCTCTACCAGTCCTTAAAATTCGGTAGCAGACCGGACAGCTCAGCGTCTGATAAATTGCGCCACACCCCGGGCTTTAGCGTGCCGAGTTTCACGTTGATAATCCGGGTTCGACGCAACTGCACGACTTTATAGCCGAGTGCTTCAGACATCAGACGAATCTGTCGGTTCAAACCCTGAGTAAGTACAATTCTAAAGCCATACTTTGCTAGTTTCGATACCTTACAGGGGAGGGTCATCTGCCTGTGGATACGCACTCCGCGTGCCATAGAGCGTAAAAAATCAGCATTTACAGCCTTGTTTACGCCGACCAGATATTCTTTCTCGTGATTATTTTCGGAACGTAAAATCTGATTCACGATATCGCCATTACTTGTCATCAAGATCAGGCCTTCTGAATTCTTGTCCAGACGGCCGATAGGAAATATTCGCTCCTTGTGGTCCACGAAACTGATAATGTTGCCAGCGATTGTCTCATCAGTCGTGCAGGTGATTCCGGCAGGTTTATTAAGAGCAATATAAATATGCTTGCGCTTATTGTTTTTGGTCGGCTTCAGTTTGATGATATTGCCATCAACCAGCACAGTCATTCCTTCAAACCATTTAGCTCCGATGACCGCGATTTCGCCGTTTAAGGTCACACGTTGCTGGGTGATCAGTTCATCGGCCTCACGCCGCGAGCACAAACCGCACTCACTGATAAATTTATTTAATCGCATAACGTTAAAACCCTGCGCATCCGAAAAAATGCACCCCTTGATACATGATTTTTGAGTGTAAGGCCTAGCCACTTTCCTCGCACTGTGCATCCGACTCCAGTGTCTCCCCCTGCTATTCGCCTTTTCGAGAATAGGCCAATGCCGAAATATTCAACTTTGTACAGTTGAGAACCTAACAAAAGTATCGACGAGTAACAACGCGAGCTCTGTGGGGTTAGGTTGTAAGCCTTCATCAATCGACGTTCACGCAGCGGGACTTTGAGAGTGCTGAGAGTATCTTGTGTAGTCAAGGCGTCAGCACCCGCCCTACACAGTGATTGTGATTATGCATCGGCAAAACAATAGGCCTTCCATGAAATCGAATAGCGCATCTCTGACCACAGAAACCTAGCCATAACCTGTGTCGACTTGCGTACTTCCCAGTTATTCTCGCCGCACAAATGTAGGCGTGTTTTCTGACCAACGAGGGGCAGGTCGCTTAGCTCGCGGGCACTCGCTCAGCGCCATGAAATGTTGCGTCAGTAGCTAATTTTTCGCTGTAGGTTGCTGTCATTATGATGCAGACATGGTTTTGCGGGCAAAGCCACAAAAGCTCTTATTTAAACTGTCAGGCAGCAAACGAATTAACCGCGATAAAAATTGGGCATCAGTACCGACTAATATCTGGCGCTTGTTTTTCTTTACGCCGCGAACTAGTTCTAGCGCCACCTTGTCAGCTGATGAGGAGCCGTATTTTTCAAACATTTCAGGAATCATATTGCCACCTGCGGAGGCATGCCAGTCACCGTTGTTGACAAGATTAGTATCAACCGAGCCAGGAACTAGGACTGACACCCCCACACCCTGATGCGCAACTTCAGTGCGCAGGCTATTTGAAAACGCTACCATCGCAGCCTTCGTCATGCAGTACGGACCCACAAACGGTAAATGCGCCAGCCCGAACAGGGAGGCGGTGGTGACGATATGGCCGGACTTGCGGGACAGCATATGTGGGAGAAAAAAATGGACTCCGTAAAAGGGCCCGTGCACGTTTACCTTAGTAATGTTGTGCCATTGTTCTAGGCTATAGTCTTGTATGGCGCCCCCAGCCATAAACCCTGCGTTGTTTACCAATATGTCTACGCCACCTTGCCACGCAATGGCCTGTTCAGAAAATTCTTGGTAGAGGATTGGGTCTGAAACATCCAGCTTAAACGCAATAGCCTTGACTCCCAGCGCCTCTATTTCCCCCTCGATACCATTGGCTGAGTGTAGATCCGCGACAATTATATTGGCGCCCTCGCGGGCAAAGGCTAGGGCGGCGGCTCGGCCTATTCCGCTTGCAGCGCCAGTGATCACGACGGTTTTATTGTTGAGAGTTTTCATTAGCAGTGACTTCTCTATTTAACGGTGTACAGAGCTGCAGGCTCCATATTTTGTATTTAACGAGCCGCGAGGCTACGTCGTTTCCCGGTTACATTCTAGCCAGCCGATGCTTTGGCTACCATCATCGAAGGTACACCGTATGAGTGAGCGCCTGTACTCGCTCCGATGCGGGGTCGAAAAGGTATGCGTAATATCAATTTCAGCACCTGAAATCGTTTCAATAGACCCTACAATTTTGCGTCCACTTTCACACAGTAAATTAAAAGACCCTCTAACGGCCTGTGTCGAGTTGCTGCTGTTAAAATCGAGATTAAGTTCTGTCTCTGCCAGCTGCTCCATCGCTTCACCGTGTCCGTGATAGTAACCCATCGTTATAAGTGGCCATTCGGGTATTTGCACTTGTGTAGCGAGTAAGCTAAATCGTTCGTTATTGACCACAAAGAACTGCCAGCCCATATCCCAGGGTCGCGGTCCCCACGAGTGGTCGCGCTCTCCTCGCACGGTTAACTCGGTTTTTTCGCTATCGATAACCATCCAACCCTGGGATTGAGTGGGCTGCTCATAGCGGTCAGTGCTGAAGTTATCCGCACTGTGGCTGTCGACCGCGCCGCCACCTCGAGAATAGGGAGGACCAATAGCGGTAATCGTCAGCTCTAGCTCAACAGGTTTGATCATGCCCTGCCGTTGGCCGCAAAGCACTCGTGCAAATCCGCTTACACTGAGCTGGCCACTGCGCAGCGGTTCTTGCGGCTGATATTTAAAGGCGAGACCCCAGCCGCTATAGGAAAAGGCATTCTTGGCTGTCGCAGAGTTCTCTTCGCCGCCGAGTTGCAACGCCGAAAAGGGCAGGCGGTATTCTTCTATCACCAGCCATTCGGAGCCGTTGTAGAGATATAGCCAGAATAGAATGCGCTGTTGGACGGGATGCCAGCCCACACGGCAGTGGCCAGCATTAGTCCCTGACGCATCATACCAATCGAAAAAATAGGATTCATTCCAGTCGGGGTGATCGCCACTAAATGGGTGGTGAAACTCATCTTCCACCTGAATACCGAACTGTGTCACATCAAACTCTGAACTCATTTCTGCTATCCTGTTGTCTGCCTAGCGAGATCGCTCAACGGCTGAGCCTTAATGATGCCCTTGAATGCCTTTGACAGATACCCTTTTAGGTCGCTGTTCAGCGCGCCTGTATAACATGTTGCGCTGTGCCTCGAAATTACGCGGCCCAGAATCTTAGAGAGGGCAAAGGACTATGATTTTCGCCGGTACTATTGCTAGGCTAACAAAGATTGTCGCTGAGGATGATAACGATGGATACGTTTTTAGACTGGCTGCCGCGCGTCGGGGCACTGCTCACATTGGTTTTGGGGCTAATCGGCTTTTTTAAGCCGCGACTGATCACTGACGCCCAACATATTGAGCTGGGTAGTCCGATGGCCCTGTCGGAGGCTAGAGTCGTATTCGGGGGACTGCATTTGGGCGGCGGCATAATGGCGCTGGCGCTCAATGAACCTGTGGTGTACATGACTCTCGGTATGGCCTGGACTTTCGCGCTGTTGGCGCGTTTCTATTCGATGATGATCGATAAGACTAGCCTCAAGCAGTCGCTGCCGGGAATTATTGTCGATGGCGTGATGGCCGCGCTATTTTTAAGCGGAATGTTACTCTAATACTATTTTTACTGTGCGGCCTTCTCCTTGATTTGGGTGCGAATCAGTTCTACCTCGGCTGGGCGGTAGGGTCTGCCATCGGCATATAGCAGGTCGTGGTGCCACGGATCAGGTTCATCTGAGAACAGACTGTCCCAGAAACGTATAGCGCCTACCCAAGAACGCCACGGATAAATAGTTTGTGTCTTCCCCGACACGAAGCCCCAGTGGATAGCGCCGACATCCTGCTCGGCAAATAGTGGTAATAGGGTTTCAAACGTACTGTCGTGTCCTCTCGCGATGTATTCGGTACAAATCATGGGTCGATCAAGAACGGCCAAAGAGCTGATTGCTGTCGCTGTTTCGGCGACATCTAAATAAGAGTGGAACGTTACTATGTCGGAGTGCTGCAGCATAAAGTTAAACAGCGCAGCACCCGGGTCGTTCTTATCCTCTCCAAGCCAGCGCCCATCTTTCACTCGCCAGACTCCAGATGTTAGAGGCTGCATGGTATTTTCATTACGCGCCCATGCGAAAACTTTCTGTAGCAGGATCAGCGAATATTTGGGTTTATCATCCAATTCCACATTACCGTAAGGAATGGCATTGAGATTCCCGGGCTCATTGTATAAGTCCCACACAGCGACACGCTCATCCCTCCCGTATTGCGATAAGATGCCGCGCACATAGGATTCTAGTTCGTCGTGTCGAGTAATATCCCCTAGGATTGCGGCGCCTGGTGACTGCACCCAGCCCGAGTTGTGCACGCCCGGCGTTGGCTCTGATTGCTTACCAGGTAGGGGAATCGGATTCCAAACATCATCGAACAGCACAAACATAACATCGATGTCATGCTTGTCGGCGATATTCAGAAATAGATCAATCCTTTGAGAAAAGGCTGTTGCATCCTGCTGCCAGGGTAGATGGTGTAAAAAAACACGCACCATGTTGAAGCCGATCTGGGCTGCCCAGCCGAGTTCTTGGTCGATAATTGCCGCGTCGAAGGTTTCTTGTTGCCACATTTCAAGCTGATTGATGGCATAGCGCGGCGCATAATTGAAACCCACAGGCCAGGGCCGCTGGTCGTACCAGGTCGAAGCACGGGCGAGAGACCATTGCTCGCTTTGAGCCTTTTCTGTTGTCTGCGCCTTGACGGCACCTGCCAGTAGTAGCGTTAAAATTGTCAGTATGCCGATTCGAGGCACTGCCACTAAAAGTCTCCCTGCTTTAAAAGCCATTGCTCGCTTTCTGAATGTTCCAGCAAAGAATTTTGATGTCATCGGAAAACCTACTCCCTGACTGATCTGGATCGGACCTAAAGCATCGGAGTAATGCTGACTGTCGCGACCGATGCTGGCGAACGTTGCATCGGCAACCCGGTAAAATAATGCCAGAGTCAATATCCGTGGGCAAGAAGGCAGTTAGTGAGTAGAGATTTCATAGGCGTTAATCACTAGTCCGAAGCCGTATGGATTGAAGCTATCAATGCTTACAGCGATTAATGCCATTGGGCACTGCGCCCCCGCCTCCTCACGTGATTGCTTTCGTTCAGAAATTATACCTCGCCTGCACGCCGACATAGCGCTGCGCGCTGCGTGGCTGGATCTGCGCGACTGTGAGACCGGGCAAAAATAGCTGAGTCAAATTGATTTTATTACCCGCGTAGGCCTTGTCGAATAAATTGGTCGCAAAGAATGTCAGGCGATAGCGGCCCTCGTCATCGTTCACACCGAAACGCAGATTGGTTAGGCCATAGCTTCCTTGGGTAAGGCTGGGATCCTGATTGATGTTGAAGATAACATCGTCCTGCCAGGTGTAAATGATATTGGCAAACGCATCGAATGGCAGTGAATCGATAGGAATCTTATAGTCCAGCATTGCGGTGTACTTCCATTCGGGCGAAACGGGGAGTCGGCCATTATCAACATCCTGCAGCCCACTTTGGCAACCCTGTGCAACCGTTTGCCCAGCCCAGCATGCGGCGCCATCGTAATCATTGGCACTTGCGTCAATATAGGACGAGTTCATTGTCAGTGCGATATTTTCACTGAGTAGGACGAGGGAGTCGATCTCGATTCCCTGAGTTACCAATTCGCCTACATTGTCCAGTCCGAAAACAACGACGTCATCGATGAGGTCAGTACGCTGGACCTGAAAATCCTCATACGTTGTGTAAAAAAGATCGGCGTTTAGCTGCAGGCGTTGGTTCCAGAGAATACTCTTTACCCCAATTTCATAAGAGTTAGAACTTTCAGACTCGATGGGATTATTCGCCGCATATTCGCTAAACCGCCCTCCACCTATATCGAATGCTTGGCCTTTATAGCCACGTGCATAGCTGGCATAGCTCATGATATCGTCGCGAAAAAAATGTTGCAGCGAGACTCTGCCCACGACGGGAGAGTCACTGTCATTGCCCGATACTTTTTTAGGTTCCTCATCCAGGTAGCTTATCAGGTCAGCTGAGATCTCCTCGTTTAGCCAACGCAGACCACCGGTGACACTGGTGGCGGACGTGAAATGCCAAGTGAGTTGACCAAAGACGCTGACGCTTTCCGTTTTGGCCGTGGTGTCGTTGTCCGCGAGTGCCAGGCTCAGATTGCGGAAAAAATATTCTGTCGTTTTGGCATTGGCGTAGTAAAAGCCTATTAGGTACTCATACTGCTCTTTGGAAGGTGATAGCAGTCTAAACTCTTGAGAGTAAAAATTGGTGCTGATGTCACCGGTGGAATACCAGCCTCCCTGTTCTTGACCTCCGCTGAAGAACGCCTGCACGTCTAAGTCGCTGAAGTCGACGTCCTCTTGGATGTCATAGTTCCAGTCGTCGAGGGCGGAAATCGAGACCAGTTCGAATTCGCCCACAGCGGCTTGTATACGCATGCTTCCTCCGGTCGATTCAGACTCACTGTAGGGGCCATCCTCGCCACGAAAATCGAAGTTGTCCTTTCCTGGGCTTATGCCGTCGGCTGGATAGCCTATGGGCAGACCCAAAATCGAGTTACCCGCGGGCATACTTTCCCACGTGAGGGCACAGCATTTTGACTTGTCTTTCATGTAGTAGGCGGAGAACTTTACGGTGGTGGTATCCGTTATGTCCCAGTCAAGTTTACCCCTGAGATTTCTAATCCGAGCACCATTCTTATCATCGACATTAGGCGTGAGGTTATTTATGTACCCGTCTCGGTCATTCCATTTTCCTGTCAGCCGATAGCGAAACTCATCCGTTATGGGACCTGACACCGAGCCCACGATGCCGGTCTCACCGTCGTCGGTGGCCGTCGCCTGAATGGCCCCCTCGAATGTCTCAGAAGGCGCCTTTGTAGTGATGCTGATGACGCCAGCCGAAGCGTTTTTCCCAAACAGCGTACTCTGCGGGCCACGCAGCACCTCAATTCGCTGGATATCAATTAGGCTGCCAAGCGTTTGCCCGGGCTGAACCGCAGCAACGTCGTCTATCAACAATGCAACACCCTGTTCCACGCCGATTCCATAGACGTTGGTGCCGACACCGCGGATGCTAAAGGAGCTGGTTTGCTTATGATTCGCCTCATTAACCGTCAGCGACGGAGCGAGCCTCACGACGTCCTGAGTCGTCTGGATGCCTGCCTGCTCGATGGTGTCGGCGTCGATCGCGGTTAAGGCAATGGGAACATCTTGGGCGTTCTGCACTCGTTTTTGGGCAGTGACCATTACCTCCTCAATCACCGGTTGTTGTGCCTCAGTGCACAGGCTGAAGGTGCTCATAAGCGCTGTAATAGTGACCAATACTGTATTGCACGGCATCTTGAGAAATATCATTTTCTTGCCTTTCGGTTTGGTTTTTGTCGGTACGTATTCAGCGCTGACCCCTGCTGATCAGTGTTTTTAACGCGGGCCAATGCTGGCCGTTCATCAGCTGGATACACAGTGCTAAAAGCCACGGTGGGAACTTGCCACCGGACAGCATCACTAGGTTTCTCAGTGGCATTTCACCCAGCATGGCGGCCAATATTCGGTCGAGCTTTTCGTCCACCTCATTTGGCACCATTTTTTTGAGAGAGCGCAGTACCAGCTGATGTAATTGTTTACCGATGAGGGTGCCGCGTATTTCGTCAAGAGTCGAATTGGGGTGATAAGGCAGGTTTGGTGTGGTCAGTGGAATCGAATGCCCCAAAAGCGCGGTAAACGCCGCTGCATCAAAAGCATGCTGTGTCGGCTCGAAATACGACTGCAGGGCGGTGTTGGGTGTTGTCAGCGCAACACCTGACAGTACCTTCAAGCTGCAAGACAGGCGGAGATCGGCACTGGATGCACCGACTTCGATACGGTAGTCACTCGCCTCAACAACCCAGTCCTGGACTCCCTCGTCCCAGTAGGAAAAGCCTCTGCGGCCTAGTTCAAAGACGACTGTGCGAGTCTGGCCGGGTTCCAGCCAGACTTTGACAAAGTCACGCAATTCGCGTCGAGGTCGGTAAACGCGGTGAGCGTCAGCGCCGATATAGAGCTGAGCTATTTCGTAGCCTGCCACTGCACCGGTATTTTCAATGTCGCACTCTACTTTTAATCCATCCCACTCCGCGAGCTGGTCGCTATCCACTGGCCTGGTAGGTCGGTCGGTCCCTGCGACACGCAAGCGGTGATAGTTAAAAGTGGTATAGGACAAGCCGTGGCCGAAGGGAAAAGCCACTGGCGTCTCGCTGGCGTCAAAATAGCGATAGCCGACCCATAGACCCTCTCGGTACTGAACCTGGCGCGGTTCTCCGGGAAACCATTGATGGCAGGCTGCATCTTCGAGCTTGACGGGAAAGGTTTCTGCTAACTTGCCTGAAGGATTGACGTCACCAAATAGCACTCTAGCAGCCGCGGAACCGCCGGCTTGGCCTCCAAGATAGGTTTCTAACAGCGCCCCAACCTGATTAAGAAAGGGCAGTTCGACGGGCGCTCCGTTTTGTAAAACCACCACGAGGCGCTCGCTCACCCGCATCACGGCGTCTATAAGCTGCAGTTGGGCAGCGGGCAGCTGCATATGAGTGCGGTCGAAGCCCTCGGACTCATAGCTGTCGGGCAGCCCAGCAAATAATACGACCGTTCCCGCGTCCCGCGCGATGGTCAAGGCATCCTCAATGAGCTGCGGATCAATGTCGTCGTGCGTCAGGCTGTACCCCGGGGCAAAGGGTGGCGGGTTATCGGTGGCTAGCAGATTGTGAATTTCGTCTAGCGGAATATCGAGCCGCGTGGGGTTGATTTGTGAACTGCCACTGCCTTGAAAACGCGGCGTTGCTGCAAGTGCGCCGATAATGGCCACATTCTCTTGTTTGGAAAGGGGCAACAGGCCTGCCGCGTTTTTGAGTAATACGCAGGCTTCTTCGGCCGCTCGCTGAGCGATTAGATGATGGGCATCCCGATCATAGGGCGTATTCCGCTCGAGGGCGGGCTTAGATTTAAGAATCAGTTCGACGACCCGGATAGCAGCGGCATCCATATGCTCTTGGCTAAGCTCACCGCATGCCAGTGCAGCTAGAACGGCGGGTGTATGGATGCCGCCGTTGCCAGGCATTTCTAGCTCCAGCCCAGCGGCAATGCCTTTTACTCGGTCGTTACATGCCCCCCAATCACTGACGACTAGACCCGTGTGGCCCCATTCTTCTTTTAGAATGCGGGTGAGTAACAGATGATTTTCGGCGAGATAGGTGCCGTTAAGTAGGTTGTATGAGCACATCACCGTCCAGGGCTGCGCGTTCCTAACGGCGATCTCGAATCCCGGCAGATAGATTTCCCGCAGAGTACGCTCATCGACAATAGCGTCAACAACCATGCGATGGCCTTCCTGATTGTTTGCGGCATAGTGCTTGAGACTGGCTCCCACGCCCTCGCTTTGTAACCCTTGAATCCAGGCGGCCGCCAACTGCCCAGACAGATGGGGATCTTCGGAAAAGTACTCGAAATTGCGCCCACACAGTGGGCTGCGCTTGATGTTAACGCCCGGCCCCAGCAGCACACTGACCTGTTCGGCCACGCAGGCTTGTCCAAGTGCCGCGCCTATCTCAGCTAATAATCCTCTGTTCCAGCTACTTGCCAGACCGACCGCCGTCGGGAAGCAGATGGCAGGTACACTGTCACTGAGGCCGATGTGGTCGCTGTTTCCCTGCTGCTTGCGCAGGCCGTGAGGGCCGTCCGTCAGCCAGATAGAGGGGAGGTCTAAGCGTTCTACGCCCTGCAGTTCCCAGAATGTCCTGCCGCTGCAGAGGCTGGCTTTCTCGTCGTTGCTTAATTGCCGAACCAGTTCGATTGCAGTTTCCCTATGCACTCTAACGGCGAGTTCAGATGTGAGTGGGTTCGTCATAGTCGGCACCTCATCACTGCGAGTCGGTTGGTTTCAAGCCGTCGATCAGGACGGTGATTAGGTTCGGCACGAGCTGATTGGCCGCGTCACTGGATAGCCCGACGAGGGCAGAGCGACGCAGTAGGATATGCCCCTGCAGAGACTTCATTGAATAGAGCATCAGTGCCTCTAAGTCGCTTTGACTGAAATCTTGGCGAATCGATCCGTCCGCCATTCCCGCCGCCACAATCTCACCGACTCGGGACCACATGGACGTCGACACAGAGTTCCCTACACGGGATTGGAAGTCGGCGGGTATTCGGCTGCCCGAGAAGTGGGCGTCGAACTCGGCCATAAACGAAAAGTCAGCGCGTAAGTGCTCATTTAAAAACCCTGCTTTTAGCACCATTCTCAGCCGCTCGCGGCCACACAGTCCGACGTTTAAGGCAGGGTCAGTCAGCAGGAGGTTGAAGCGGCTTTCTATCCTGCTGAGCACCACGCCTAGCACGGCATAGCCGAGGTCGTTTTTGTCGTGAAAATAGCGGTATAGGCTATTGCGGCTAATCTCGACCGCAATTGCTACCGCTTTCATCTGGACATCGAAAAAGCCTTTTTCGATGAACAGGGTTTCTGCGGCGATCAGAATTTTCTGCCGAGTTTCTTCGGTCTGATAGACCATTCTTTGTGACATTTGTTATGCAACACGTGTTATATCCTGTGCTGTAAGCTACAGTGTCCCGCAATGTGTTACAACACTTTACCGGCTAGCGTCGATTAAAAGGCAGCAATAGGCTGCGCCTTTGCTCTGCTGAGAGCATACGCTGCGGCAGCGTTTCGGTGCTAAACACAGCGTCAGTCAATCACCTTTTCAATGGCTACAGAGACGATGCAGAAGTCACGCACTGATTGAAATAACAGCAACTTTTATCTGTGCCTGTTACGATCCGGTCATCTATTAAGGAGTCATCCCTATGACCGACGTACCGTCTTTTAACCATCGCAGCTCCGCTGATGACGTGTTGCGCGACCAGAATCTCGCCGGGCAGGTCATTATTGTGACCGGCGCTAATACCGGTATCGGTTACGAGACGGCGCGTTCTCTTGCGGCTGCTGGCGCCACGGTCATCGCCACCTGCCGCAGCGCTGAAAAAGCCGCGTCTACGCTTCAGCGGCTGTTGCAGGCACACCCCCAAAGTTCGGTAGAAGCCGCTGTAATGGATCTCGCTTCCCTGAGCAGTGTCAGTGATTTTTGTGTGCAGTTATCGCAGCGAAAAATAGATACGATTATTTGTAACGCGGGCCTGGTTGCACCGGCATATGGCGAGACTAGCGACGGTTTTGAGCAAACCGTGGGTGTGTGTCACGTCGGTCATTTTTTGCTGGTGAAAACACTATTGCCCGAATTATTAATGGCACCTGCACCGCGCGTGGTGATGGTATCCAGCGAGTCACACCGGACACCATCGCGTCTTAACTTTGCGGCGCTGCCTTACCCTGAGGATAAGTTCAGCACGATGAAGGCCTATGGTCAGGCGAAGCTCTGTAATGCGTTAATGGCCGTTGAGCTGCATCGTCGCTTTACGGATCAAGGGCTGACTGCGTGCTATTTACATCCTGGCACCATGGTCACCACGGACATAGGCCGTGACTCAGCATTGGTCAGGTTCGCGATGCGACTCGTACGCCCCTTTACCAAAACAGCTAATCAGGGTGCTGCAACGTCAGTATTCTGTGCAACATTGGGGACACGCGAAGCGCTCGGCGGACATTATTTCTCGCATTGTGCGCAGGCAAAGCCTAGCGCCGAGACCGGGAATGAGGCGGCGGCGAGGCGCCTGTGGGACCTGTCGGAGCAGTGGCTGAAAGAACATCAGGCAATCAGGCAAGACTCGCCAGCTGTGCTTGATTAAGCCAGCAAGAATGCACGCCGAAGGGCACGCGCTGTGGCAGATGCAGGCGCGCCATTTCTTGCATAGTCGCGGCATCAATAATCAGTAGCTCGGCGCGGTCTGCCGTCATCAGTAACTCAAGCAGGTAGCCATCATCCTCACTTGGCGCCGATCTGCGCGGCACGAATAAAGCTTCACCGCCGTAAAACTCACCGTAATCGAAGTACGCAGCCTCTCGTTCTTCGACCATATCGTACTTCAGCACACCTTTGCCCATCATCCCTTCTTTTTCCTCGTCGAGTAGATAGGCATAACGATTTTGCCTACCAATATAGGCCGTGTTAAAGCTAGGGCGCTCATAAAAGTGATCCAGTAACACTCGATCCTCGGTGACCTGACCGCTGTCGAGGTTCAAGCGCCATTTGTTGAATTTGGCATGCGGCTCATCAGGGTTGTGTATGGGCAGATGAGACGGGTAGCTGCGAAAGACAGGCGCGAACAATACAATATCGATACCTCCGTCTTCACGGGGTTCCTCCCATCCGTTGACCACATGCCAGAGATGTCCAGGCTGCTCTGTCGTAAACCACCTGACAGGGTCGCCCGGTTGGTGATCGCGCTTTATAACGCCCCAGCGCATGTTGTAATTGCCGTCGAACACCATGGGGCTCTTCTCGGGCCCGAACATGTCTTTTGGGTTGAATCTCAAGGACAGATCAGGGAACACCAAGTGATGCTCTGTCAGGTAATAGTCATGTAGAAAGGCCAATGCCGGTTTTTGTTGATCGATGACGCTGTGTTGCGCCAACTCGCCCTGCCTCACCACAGAGTGATACAAGCGACCGCTACTGAACTGTGTGCTGAAGGTGTACCAGTCGCCGGTCACCGGATCAACTTTGGGGTGTGCCGTAAAAGGGCTATCAAGCTTGCCGTCAAAGGTGTCCCACTGACCGTCGCCATCCAGTATCAAAAAGCCGTCTTCTAAACGTGTGTCGAGTGCGAAGGGGTATCCTGTCTCCTGCAAGCAATAAAGCTTGCCGTGATGATACTGGACGGCAGTGGTGGACGATCCGCTCTCAAGCACCTCCAACGCTGGCAACACACCAGACCGCTGTTTCAGTGCAGCAACAGCCATCCTCGCCAGTCCTGCCTTGCCGCCGCCGGCTAAATCGCCAAAATGCAAATACTGATCCTCACCCATAGCATCCTCTATTTGATAGCGTGGGGTCTTGACGTACGTATTGGAGTAGGTGGCTTTGCCTGCTTTAATCTGGACCTGGTGCAACATACCGGCCCCATTAAACATATGGTAGCGGCCTTTGGTCTGCTCAAACTGCAGATTGGTGCCGTTGCGCAGATAGACGCCTTCTAAATCATCAGGGATCTTGCCGGACACCCGCAGAGGCACGTTGCAACAAAGGCTATGCACCGGCTTGAATCCCGGGGCGTTATAGGCACTGTTACGGTTATAGGCGTCGACATCCAGCGCCTTATAGACGCGATTATCGACCCACCGCAATAGCGAGTGGGGAGCCACTTTAAAGCAGACCAGAAACAGCAATGGCGGCGCAAGAAATAACACTGCGATAACGACTAACGCGTTAGATAACATGGCGAATTGCCCTATTAGAGGTTGTTATTATTAATGTCCCGGCATATTACTGGCATGCTGCGTGAATGTCATTGCACACGAGATAGACACAGGGCGAGTCAGTTGGCGCATGCGGTAACGACGACGAGTTCTGTAACGTCGCTCACTCGAACTTAATTAACGAGGTTCGCAAACAAACACCGGGATATTGCGGTCGGTCCGCTTTTGATAGTCGTCATACTCATGATAGTGCTCGACACAGACCGGCCAAACTTCAGCTTTCTCGGCGTCTTCGACCTGCCGCGCACGAAGGTTCATCGTGTGATTTTTATATTGTACGATAATGTCAGGGTTCGCGATTAAATTCTTGTACCAGACGGGCGAGCGTGGCGCGCCTCCCTGAGAGGCCACGACGATCACGCCATCATTATACGGCACGTACATTAATGGGATTGTGCGCGTCTTGCCGCTCTTTACGCCCTCCATCGTAACCAGCATCACGGGTCGCCCAGTGAGTGTCCCCATAACACGACCGCCTGTCAGTTTGTATACAAATACATTGAGGCGAGAAAACGGCTTAATCACACGCCGAAGGGTCCTAAACTCTTTTTCTGTCATCGCGTTCTCGGCCATGTCAGCTTCCATGTAAGGGTGAGGGAATAGTATACTCTGATCGCGACAAAAAATGATGAGCAAAATAACGTATAAAAACCGCAGTGGCCTTCTGAGTATAACCTGCCACTGATGTGTCAATTGCGTCGCGTAAAAGACGGAGACTTTATGCGTCAGGTCACAGCGCGGTTGATACTTAAACCCAGAGCCGCATGAACTCTCGACCAGTTCCCTAGGCATCTGATGAAGCAGGCTCCCATATGACCCCCAGAACAGCGATTATCAGGCGACCCATTGACCTACTGTTTCTAGCTTTTTTTTCAATCTCAATACTCTATGGATTTCTATTCAGCCTTCCCGAGGGTCTCGGCGTTCCCGTGTCAGCGGACAGTCCGTGGCCGCCGCTGCGTGCGCTCCATGGCTGGGCCGTCGCCGAGGAGCCCGCGCATCTCAATCCTCCGCCGAACCTTATTGCGGCGACATTGTTTGACGGACTCTTTCAGGCTCCCATACTGCTATTTGTCGTTATTGGATTGATTCGTCAACGTCCATGGTTGATACCTGTTGGTCTTATCTATGCGGGCGCCGGGACAACCAATATGTTTTTCTATTTCGTGCAGACTTTTTTGGGAGACCACCCGCCGCCCAACCTGGGTTACTATTTAGTCTTTAATCTTCCGTGGCTGATCGCGCCAATCGCGTTGGGATGCCGGGTACTTTTTAATAAGGATTTACAGCCATGACCTACAAAGTAATTCAATGGACAACCGGGCACGTTGGCCGCGAAGCCGTCAAAGGCATTATGCGACACCCTGAGTTGGAGCTCGTCGGTTGTTACGCGTGGAGCAAGGACAAGGCCGGCAAGGATGTCGGTGAACTGTGTGGCATTGATCCTACCGGTGTGATTGCCACCGGCGACATAGAACATTTGCTGGCATTGGACGCGGATTGTGTTTGCTATATGCCAACCTTTCCCGATATCGATGAAGTCGAGCGTATCCTGCTCGCCGGTAAGAATGTGGTCTCCAGCTATTTTATTAACGCGCGTTCGTGGGGGCCGGAGGTTCAGAGTCGTCTTATTCAGGCCGCCGAGCAGGGCGGCGTCAGTTTGTTTGGGTCCGGAATTTTCCCGGGGTTTGCCAATTTTGTTGCTGCGCTGATGGCCTCTGCGAGTTATGGCTTTACCAAGATACGTTTTTTGGAATCGGTGGACCTTACACACTATGAAGCCATCGCCAATTACGCCAACCTAGGTTGGGGCCAGCCGCCGGAGGAGAAGTGGCGTGCTACCAATGAGAGCGTGTTGGGCACTTATGCCGAGTGCATCGATTTGATTGCTGACCTGCTGCATATTCCAATCACTGAGATCCGTTTTGACTATGAGTCCGCAACTGCCATAGATGACAGAGAATTTCACGGCTACTCGATTCCCGCTGGCACCATCGCCGGACAAAAATGTCTGTGGACCGGCATGGTAGGTCAAGAAGCGGTGATTGAATTAGAAGTGGTGTGGAATGCGGGCAAGGGACTGCAGCCTGATTGGCCGGTAAGCCATGGTTATACGATGGAAGTGCAAGGTGACCCTGGCATTCACACGCGGGTGAAATTCGCACCGTCCAAAGCTCAAATGCAAGGGGGTCGTCCCGCTGATCTGGCCAACGTCGTAACGGCGATGCCGGTAGTGAATGCTATCTCAGCCGTATGCGAGGCGAAGGCAGGTATTCGAACGTACGCCGATCTGCCACTGATTAGGGGGTATTATACGGCTGAATAGCGCTAGGAAATAGGAAGAATGGACTGCGAGGTCCATTTTTTAAGGATGTGATATTTAAGGGCTGATCTTTGGGCAGTGGTTGTGAGCTTGGCGTGGTGCGAGATTCTCAGAGCCTTTCACGGCTATTTAAAAAGAATCTGCCCGCAACACGCCTCTCACTTCACGAAGTCTTCGCAAGGCTACTACCTAGAACATATAAGCCGCACGTAGACCTAAAATACGCCCCTCGTCCATTACGTGTGCGTGCGTGCCACTTAGCACCGGTACATCAAAGCTTTGCGATATCGCAGCTTCATCAAACAGGTTACGAGAGTAAGCGGTAAGTTCCCAACTCTCCGTCCTGACGCCTACACGCAGATTGACTTTGGTATAACCGTCTACCTGGTCATAGGGATCGTTGTCTCCGTTAGAGAAAAACTTACTACGATAATTGGCTTCGCCACTGACAAATGCATCCATATTGCTTAGCGGGTAAACGAAGTCCCATGTGACCGAGGCGCTGTAATCCGAGGCATACAGCGTATTTTCGCCATCCAGATTGTTGAACGTGTCCAGCACATTGGTAGGGCCGTCAACGCCACATTGTGGGTTCGCATTGAGCTGTATCGCGGTGCAAGGGGCTTCTTTGAAGTCGCCATAGGTGGCATCCAAGTAGGCTAGGTTAGCGCCCAGAGTCAGGTTGTCGGTAGCGGCCCAGCGCGTTTCCACCTCAATACCCTGAATGTCGACCGAGCCGGCGTTGGTCACGCCAAATCCAACACCCTTAAAAATAGCTGTTTGCAGATTGTCATATTTACTGTAGAAGGCGGCCCAGTTGAGCGTCATACCGCCGTCTAGCAATTGGTGTTTGCCGCCAATTTCATAGGCATCCACAGTTTCGTCCTCAAACTGAAAATCATCACTAGGATTAGTGGGATCATAGCAGGATGCAATGTCGACGGTGTCCTCCTGCGATGTGGGGCCAGGCACCACAGCACAGGGCCAGGCACCTATAGGCAAGTTGTCAGGTTGTCCATCGTCCGCGCCAGTGAAGCCGCCACTTTTGAAGCCCTGAGAAAAGCTTGCGTAAAGCATGCTGTCATCCGAGTAATTCCACTGCAGGACGGCAGACGGAATCCAGTCATCGGTTTCTCGGTTTTGCTTGTAGTCGTAGGCGTAGGTGTTGAACTGCTCAGCCTGAACTTGTCCTAGATAGAAGCTATCACTGGGGGCATCATAACCACTGGCATCGTCTGTCAGGAACTGGGTGCTTTTTACGTCCTTTGTTTCTTTGGTATAGCGCAAGCCCAGCGTCAGCGTGATTTCTTCGGTGATATTAATCATGCCCTGTGCAAACGCGGCATAAGACTCCGATTCCAATATATACCGATGGTTGCGGGCGGCCTGATCGGTCGAATAGGCACCTACAGGACTCGTCACCAGCGGGAAGACAGACGTAAAGGGCCCCAAGGAGAACAGATTCTGAAAAGTACCGTCTATCGCCACCAGACGCTTGTTGTCCAGCGTGCTGGTGTCATAATATAGGCCGGCGGTATAATCTATAAAGTCTCCGCCGGGAGACTGTATGCGCAATTCCTGGCTCCACTGATCAAACTTCTCGTCGTCGTCGCGAGCAATGAACCGCAGCGGCGTCCAGTCCACGTCGGCGCCGCTGGTGACATGATAATCGGTATAACCGCTTATTGACGTAATGATAAAATCATTCAGGTCGTAGTTAATCGCGATGGCGACGTTATTGACATCGCCTTTATCACCGTCCGGTTCGCGGCCTAGGCCAACATAATCTAGGCTGCCGTAGTTATTGTCTCGGTAGGTAGTGAAATCCTCTCCCGCCACGTCTATGAGCTCCGGGAAGTTCTCATCGGCTAGGGTGTAGCCAATGCCGGCAAATGGACCGAGAGGTTCTGAGAACAACTCCTCCGCTCCTGCTAGGCCGGGATAGAACCAGGTTGAAGCGGTAGAGCCTGTCCGCTTTTCGTCAGAGTGCCCGTACTTAAAGTTAATGTCGAGTTCGTCAGTGGGCTGCCACACAGTGGTGAGGCGATACGTTGTGTCCTCAATATTGGGCTCGTCTTCGTTCAGATACTTGTTATCGATCCAGCCATCGGATTCGCGATATTTAAAGGCAAAACGCATCGCCAGCGTATCGGTGATGCTGCTACCAACATGACCCTCGGTCAGAAACCCGTTGTTGCTCTCGGCGGCAACCGAGATCGCGCCATTCAGGTCTTCGCCGATGGTGGGAGAGGCGGTGATAACGCTGACGGCGCCGGCTACTGTATTACGGCCAAACAGGGTGCCCTGAGGTCCGCGAAGGACTTCTACCCGCTCCAAGTCTAAAAACGCATTACGGTACTGACGACCCCGGCCCATATAGATACCATCGACATACATGCCTACGGACTGCTCGAAGCCCTGGTTGTTGCCAGAGCCGACGCCACGCATGTAGATATTGGTGTTTACCGGGGCGATGGCGATATGCAGATTGGGCACGTAATCCGACAGCTGCATCATATTTTGGATGCCCGCCTCTTGAATTTGCTCACCCTGCATCGCGACGACTGAAATTGGCACATCTTGCAGGCTTTCAACTTTCTTCTGCGCGGTCACGACGACCTCTTCCAATTGTTGAGCACTGGCCACTTGGCTTGTCGTGGCCAGCGCCAGAGCAGCAATAATAGGGGTACTTCTGAATAGTTTTGACATTGATCTTCTCCTACCTCATTATTTTCTTCATTGCAGCGCATAGCAGTTTACAAAGCAAGCTAATTAAAGATCGAAATATACCGTTTTTTGCTGGACGCACAGCATTGGGGTATATGCGGCGTGTATCGGGTGATATCGGAGGGCCAGTGCGTGAGAGCGACCGCTGCTTGGGCTGTCTTACGCCTGTTGACTAGTCAAACTGTCGTTGCATAGAGTCGCAGCTCTCAATTAGGCCATGGATTAAGCAGTTTGTGTGTGCCTGAAGAACCAGTGCGCGATGGTTGCCGTATTTATTAGCATAGGTAATGTATGGTGGCGTAAAAAGAGGCAGTGCTCAGTTGAGGGTTTGTGTGGGTCTTTAAAACGTCGCAAAAGGGCGTTAAATGCGGCCTTACTCGTTGACGCAACGCATTATAAGCGTCTTCGACGTTCACTAGCAGGGAGTTCAATGCAAACTATCGCATCTGGGGTGCAGTCTGCCACCGTTATCATAGGGGCTTCGGGCGGTATTGGTAGCGCCCTAGTGCGCCGTTATCTAGCCCTAGGCGATTGCGAGACGGTGTTCGCGGTCAGCAGGGTCCCGCCAACGTCGTCAGTTGCGCTGTCCGATACCCGACTGCGTTGGCTGTTGTGTGATGCCAGTGAGCAGAACGTGAAGTTAGTGGTCGATGAACTCGTATCCAGCGGGCTGAGCTTACGCAGAATCATTATTTGTACGGGCTTATTGCACAATGATGCCATCACCCCGGAGAAATCGTTGGATAAACTCGACCCCGACGCGATGAGAGCCGTATTTGACGTTAACCTGGTGGTACCGGCGCTGTGGCTAGCTGCGCTGGTTAAACCCCTAAGGCGAGCCACAGGCAGCGTGATAGCCGTGCTCAGCGCGCGCGTGGGGAGTATTACAGACAATCGGCTGGGAGGCTGGTACAGCTACAGATCCTCCAAGGCCGCGCTCAATATGTTTCTCAAGTCGGCGTCGATAGAATATTCTCGGCGCTCTCCCGGTGTTAAGTTAGTTTCGTTTCACCCGGGCACCACTGACACCTATTTGTCGTCTCCCTTTCAGGCTAATGTCGCCAGCGAAGCATTATTTACGCCGGATTTTGTCGCTGATCGTCTCGTTAAGCTACTTGACGAAGTACAGCCAGATGGCCAGTTATCGTTCTTAGACTGGGCCGGCATCGAGATACCCTGGTAGCGCTTGCGTGATAGGCTGTCACAAGCCTATGGACGTTTGGGGTTTACATGCCCAACGCGAACTACGCACGCTTACGCGCTAGTGACTTTCCACTGTGCTTGCACGGCTCAAGATCAGTTTCCTTGCCCTCCATTCGTGGTAACATTTTTGATCAAAAAAATTAGCGAGACAAGATGAATCAGTGGGCCGTGCTAGGCACTGCAGACATACCCAATAACGGCGGACAGCTGAAGTTGTCGAGAAGAGGGCAAGACTTCTCTATTAGGCTTTCGGGCATACGGGGCGATCTCATGAACAGCCGTGAGCATGGCTCCGAGGAAGCCCTTGCCGAACTCGGCTGTGCGCGCTTGGGTCACGTAGATCGTGCTCGTGTGTTAGTAGGCGGTCTAGGTATGGGGTTCACACTTGCCGCCGCGCTCAAGTCACTGTTGCCGTCTGCGCAAGTCACTGTGGCTGAGTTGATACCAGCGGTCGTAGACTGGAATCGCGGGCCATTGGGAGAATGCGCAGGGCAGCCATTACAGGACGTGCGCACGCACGTTTACATTGGTGATGTGGCACGGTTGCTCAATGAAAGCAACCAATCCTTTGATGCCATTCTACTGGATGTGGATAATGGTCCCGAAGGTCTCACCCACTGTGACAACGACTGGCTGTATTCAGTCGATGGATTAAATGCCCTTTACCAGTCGCTCGACCATGAGGGTACACTGGCTATTTGGTCAGCTGGCCCAGACCCACTATTTCTTGTTCGATTGAAAAAAATGGGGTTTCATGCCGCTGCGCGCACCGTCAGAGCGCGCCCTGGGAAGGGGAGTCGGCATACAATATTTCTTGCACGAAAGGGACACGCCATGATCCCCGAGGGACACTCGCACAAAACGTAAGCATGGATTGCGTCGGGTAGACTCCAATTCTACCATCACAATAAAACGTGGACAGATAAATGTATTATGGTTGGCTGATCGTCTCGGGCGCATTCATCGCTCAGTTTTTTGTCATGGGTTTTTTCAGCTACGGTTTTCCCTTAATGGTGATGCCCGTTGAGGCGGAGTTTGGCGTCAGCCGAACGGAAGTGATGTACGGCATTACTTGGTCAACTGGATTGGGGTTATTGGCGTCTCCATTGGTTGGCTTGCTTGCTGATAAATGGTCTATTCGAGGCCTAATGGTGACGGGTGCTGCCGCTTTCGGTGTCGGTTTAGTTTTGCTGTCTAAAAGTCAAAACATATTACAGTTTTCATTACTGTTCGCTGTCTTTATCTGTCTGGCTAATAGTCTTTTAGGGCCGCTGACGGGCTCGACCGTTGTCGCGCGTTGGTTTTCGGTATCGCGTGGACGTGCGTTAGGCATCGCTGCCGCCGGCACGTCACTGGGTGGAATGGTTATTCCCTATTTGGTGGACCAGGGGATTACTGAGTTAGGTTGGCGCGATATGACGTTCTACTTCGGTATGACCGTGTTGATATTACTATTACCCTACCTCCATTTAATAATACGTAACTTCCCCGCGGAAAAAGGTTTGGCGGGAGCACCGAATACCCCGGCCATGACTGCAGCAATTAGTAGTGGCGCGCTAATGTCTGATGAGCCGGACATGAATATAAAACAAATACTTACAACGCCAGCGTTTTGGCTTATTGGTCTATCCTTGGGACTACTATTTATGAGCCAGACCGGAGTGCTGACAAATATAGGCGCTTATATGCAAGGCGCTGGTGTAGGGGAGAAGGCCAAGAATTTGATCTTTACTCTGGCAGGCATGGGATTTTTGGGGAAGTTGGTCTTTGGCTATGCCGCTGACCGTATCAATCTAAAATATGGTTTGTGGGCGGCGATTTTATTAGCGGTTACTGGCGTATCCATTCTCGCTAGCGAACCGAGTTATTCTGGTATGTTGGCTGCTGCACTATGCCTAGGTTTAGCGACGGGTGGCATGTTGCCCGTTTGGGGGGCGATGATTGCAGTTGTTTTCGGAATGAAAAGTTATGGCCGTGCAATGGGCGCGATGATGCCGGTAATTGCGCTGTTGGTAATGCCGGGACCCATATTAGGGGCTAAACTATTTGACATGTACGGTGACTATAACAATAGCTTGTACCTATTTATTACCGTACTAGCCTTGTCGTTTGTATTGTTAATACCACTTAATTTGAAGCGCGCGGAATAGGGCAGCGCTTGCTCCAACATAGACGTGTTAACGGGTGATTAGCGCTACTGCACTCGCAGTTTTTCAATGCGGGAGTACGGGTAGAATACTGGTATTTTTCTGCTAAGCGGCAGGCAGCGGGGGAAGATGGCAGTGTTCAATGATTCGCATATTATTGCTTGATCAGCAGCTGAGGTTCCATCGATCTCGGTGAAAATTTTTGGTAAGCTTGCCGACAATAAGTAAGCGTTAAGTGCGTTGACCTGTCGGCTGCTGCACTGGCTATTACTCTCAATCAACACGATGGAATCGATAATGAAACTGCAGCATAACCTGACACCAGGCCCTCGTCATTACCTAAAGGCAAGGCATGAGGAGCTTGATCAGCTTAAATGGAAGCACATATGCGTCAAGCGAATAAGTCCGTGTATCGGCGCAGAGATTGATGGCGTTGATCTGCGCAAGCCACTTGAGTCGGAAATATTCGATGAGCTCTATGCGGCACTTCTTGCCTACAGGGTGATTTTTTTTCGTGACCAAGACATTTCCTCTAATCAACACATGGAGTTCGCGAAACACTTTGGAGAGCTTGAAGAGCATCCATTCATACCCTCAGATGCCCCTGACGCCGAGGTCGTAAGATTCGATAAAGACGAAAAAATGGTAGGGGTGGAGAATATTTGGCATAGCGATGTTAGCTGGCGCGAAATTCCATCGCTTGGTTCAGTTTTGCGCGCACATATTGTGCCAGACATCGGTGGCGATACATTGTTCGCCGACATGGTCGCTGCGTATGAGTGTTTAGACGACGAGACGAAAGCATTGATAGAGGGTAAACGCGCGGTCAATGATTTCACACAAAGTTTTGGGGTGTTTCTAGACCCGGCAGAACTTGTCGAGCAACAGAAGAAATTTCCCGCCGTTGAACATCCTATCGTTCGCGTGAGCCCCGAAACGGGAGAGCGCTCTCTTTACGTTAACGCGCCATTTACCAGCCACATTGTTGGGATGGGTCGTGCTGAAAGTGATGCGCTACTTAATCGCCTGTTTTCAGAAGCACGGGTGCCCGAGTACCAGTGCCGTTTCAAATGGCAGACTAACAGTATTGCATTTTGGGACAATCGTGTGGTCCAGCATTACGCGACCAACGATTATTGGCCACAGCGACGTCTGATGGACAGGGTAACAATTATTGGTGATCGCCCTATGTAATATTGGGACCTCCTGCTGCGTCAGGGCGGTCAAGTATGCGTCACTTGGTGGAAAACTGGCACTAGGATTAAACGGCGGATAAATATTTGTTTCGCTTTGTCTGGGATATCAGGATGGCGTTTGCTACTTTGCTGTAATATAACTAAAACACTAGGCTTGGAACTTACACCTGCTGGAGCAGAATATGGAATGGTGGGGATGGATGATTTTGGGAGCATTGCTGCTGGGCTCGGAATTATTTTTCCTAGACGCTGCTTTTTACTTTGTGTTTCTCGGTATCGCAGCGGCGGCAACGGGGCTCATTCTGCTTGCCGGCTTCACGCCTGAGGTCTGGCTACAGTGGCTGATATTTGCTTCGCTGTCGCTTGTCGCGATGCTTGCTTTTCGGGGGCGGCTTTATGCAAGATTGCGCAGTCGCGGCGTTGGCTATCAGGACGCGCTTCCCGGCAAGTTTATCCGTTTAGAATCAGCACTTGCAGCGGGCGCCAGCTGCCGGCAAGAATACCGCGGCACAACGTGGGATGTTATTAATCGAAGCTCCGACGATATTGCCGCAGATACCGAGGTAGCAATTTCTGAGGTGAGCGGTTTGAGCCTAATAATTAAGTAGAATTTAAGGTTAGATCACAGGGGAAGAGAGAATGTTTGAAAGTACTTTTATCGTTGCGCTTGCAGTTGTCATTGTCGTTATCATTGTGCTCGCTAAGACGACGGTTATCGTGCCGCAACAAAACGCCTATGTCATTGAGAGCTTGGGTAAATATAGCCGCACGTTGAGGGCCGGCTTCCACATTCTGATTCCTTTTATTGAACGGGCGGCCTATAAGCATAGCCTCAAAGAGTTAGCCATTGATATCGCAGAACAGGTCTGCATTACTAAAGACAATGTTCAGGTTGGTGTAGATGGTGTTCTGTATCTGCAGGTTCTCGAGCCGGACCGCGCGTCTTACGGCATTACAGATTATGTGTTTGCGATTTCACAGCTTGCGCAGACGACATTGCGCAGCGAAATTGGAAAGATTGATCTCGACAGAACATTTGAGGAACGGGGGTCAATAAATTCTAACGTGGTAGCCGAACTAGACAAAGCGTCCGACCCCTGGGGGGTAAAGGTTCTGCGCTATGAAATCAAAAATATCAATCCCCCCTCAGACGTCCTCAGTGCAATGGAGAAGCAAATGCGCGCCGAACGAGAGAAGCGCGCCGTAGTGTTAACGTCAGAGGGTGAGCGTGATGCAAAAATTAACGAAGCTGAGGGTGATAAGCAGCGCGTAATAAAGCAATCCGAAGCCGTTAAAGAGCAACAGATTAACGAGGCTGACGGGCAGGCGGCAGCAATTCTCGCGATCGCAACTGCAACGGCTGAAGGGTTAAGGCAAGTCGCCTCGGCGGTTAATGAGCCAGGCGGCGAAAGTGCAATGCAACTTCGCGTTGCGGAAGACTATATTGAACAGTTCGGCAACCTAGCGAAAGAAGCCAACACGCTGGTTGTGCCTGCCAGCCTCTCTGATATTGCATCAATGGTATCGTTGGCAACTAATATCGTAAAGAGCGGTTCAGATACCGGTGCTATTACCTAAGCAGATATTGCTTTAGGGCAAAACCTGAGGGAATACTCCTGTGCTGTTGGCTTTCGTGCGTCTGCACTTGGTCAATGTGTGCTGCGGTTGTCGACTGGAGCGAGTGTAAAGTGGACGAAAAAAACTGGGATGTAAGTGCTAGCCAGGTCGTCGTTGTCGTTACCCGACGGGTCCGCCACGGCTGTGAGCAGCAGTTTGAAGATTGGTTAGGCCGTGTTTCAGAAGTCGAGTTGGAGGCTCCGGGATTTTTGGCGCGTGAAGACATTCCGCCGTTAGCGACGTGCCAGGACACTTGGACACATATCATCCGGTTTGAATCATCCGCCGATCAGATAGCATGGGCTGAGAGCGATTCCTGCAAAGCCCTTGTCGAAGAGGTCCGGCCATTGTGTTCGTCTGTGCACCGGTCAAATAATGTTTATGGATTCGGTTCATGGTTTGCGGCGTCCGAGCAAGCTGGGCATGGAGCGGTGCCCACCTGGAAACAGGCCCTAGTTGTCTTGCTATCCTTGTACCCCTCTATCTATTTGATCAGTTGGGCATTCACCTCACACGTGGACTGGCCTTTTGCGGTAAAACTGCTGGTGAGTAATATTCTGGCAGTCGCGGCTGTCTCTTGGATCACTTTGCCACTCGTGCGGCGGTGTATCGGTTGGTGGATGCCTGCATCACCGGACCGCTCACTCGGCATCGAAATTGGCATGGTGGTGTTGATTGTAGGGATATTACTCGGTCTGCTGGCGTTTTTTAGCTGGATGCCACCGGGCTGATTTTTTGCCAGAGCGGCACTGTGAGCACGCTAAAAGTAGTGTTGCAGATGCAGTCGGCGAGGCAATTACACCTAATTGAGTTTTGCAATGTGAGCACAGCTTAAGCTAAGGACTGCTTTCCTAGGCAACAATCAGCTGCATAGGCGGGTCTCGTCAAGGGATAACCAAGTGGCGGTCTTTTTGATGTAATGACCAGCACGGTTTGATGCATCATCAAAGTCCTTGCAGTCAGTATGACCTATATTCAGAAAAGTGCTGTGACAAAAGAAGGTAGCGGTAAAGAAAAATGAGAGATGAAGCCAATGACGTTTTAGGTTATCTGGATATAGATAATTAGTACATACTGCGTGCGCTTTACAGTAAAACTATGCCATGTCCTCTCAAGCCCGACACTCGGAGTAAGGAGGGCCTAAAATTGCAAGCGTCTCTGTGCGGTGCGAATACAAACGGCCGCAGGATTATCGCGGCAGCACAACCCACTAGGAAAACTTGCTCAACCTAGTGTCGAAGCCGTTCTTTCTGTCTTTCGAAGCTCCGCCCGCTCGATTGCGTTGTCAATGGATTTTTGCAGTGTGCCGAGCGAAAAGGGCTTTGATAGAAATTCCACAGAATCATCAACGCGCTGATCGTCCAATATATGTCTAGCGTCGTAGCCGCTGACAAGAATAACGGGTAGGTCGGGACGCCGGGCACGTATTAAAGCGAAAGCCTCGACTCCACTGCCATCCCCCAGCGTGACATCAATCAGCGCGAGTTCGAAGTGTTCGATGTCAATTGAGGGAAGTTCGCGCTCAAAAGCAGAGAAGCTATGGACCCACTGCACCTGGCGTCCACTGCGTTTGAGCATCGCGATGCCAAGCTCTGCGACAAGTTCTTCATCCTCAAGCAACAACACCCTTGTCTCGTTTGAAACATTTTTTAGTTGGCCACGCATTTCGTTTAAAATTAGTTCGGGCTTACCTTGTGAGCGGGGAAGCAGCATGCGAAATTGACTCCCTCGGTGTAGCTTTGACTCAACCGTTAAGTCTCCGAGATGCGCACGCACTATTCCTCTCGAGGCAGCAAGACCCAACCCAGTACCCATTTTACGGGTCGTGTAGAAAGGCTCAAAAATGCGCTCGCTGTCGCTTTCAGCCATGCCAGAGCCATTGTCGCTTACCTCAAGCCAATGGTAGCCGGAGTTCTCTAGTACTGAGTTTTGCTCCGAAGGCTCGAGGGCCGTCTCTTCAGAACCTACTGTAACAGTGATTTTAGTGGCACCGGAATCGCCCGCATTGGTCAGCAGGTTGAGTATAACCTGTCGAATTTGAGTCGGATCAACATCGACGGCGAAGTCCATGGCTGGGTTGATCTTGAATGCCAGTTCGATGCCATTAAGCAGATCATGGGTCCAGTCGCTTTCGATTTCAGATCCGAGGAAGCCAAGGTCGACGGTTCGAGTTTTGCGGTGGGCTCTCCCCGCATAGGCGAGCATTTGTTGTGCCAAGTCTCTCGCGCGACTGCCAGCCTCGCTCATGGATTTGAGTCGCCTTTGTGCGTCACTGGAAGTGGTCTTCGATTCTTGTAGTACCTCGATATTGCCGAGTATGACCATCAAAAGGTTGTTGAAGTCGTGCGCTACGCCTCCCGCCAGAACACTAAGGCTCTCTGAGTGCTCCGCTTTGCGAGCCTCGCCCTCTAACGTAAGTAGGAGCGCTTCGCGCACACCAGAAGCGCGGGTCGCATGAATTCGCTGCTCTTCGAGGACAGTGCCCACGAATGCGGTAAAGAAAAGAAACCAGCCCCACTCTGAAGCCTCAGGAACATTGAAGGTGGTTACGATTATGGTCCATGAAATGAGGGCGGTGACGACTATGGCATAGAACGATATTCTCGACAGCATGACGAGACCTAAGCCGAGAATTAAAATGACAAAGTTTGTTGTGTTAACAGCTTCTTGAAATAGGGCGAAGTGCAGCACTGTATTGATCAGCGCAATGCACCCCAATAGGAAATTAGTTAGGTGAGCCTGATCTAGTCGGGGATTTCTTTTCCACTTTAGCGCAACGGCAGCTGACAGCACTGACGAAACAGCGGCAACAAAGGCGATGAGTATGCTACGGTCACCTGAAAGCGTATACGGGTGGATGACGGCGAGTAATCCATAGAGGCCCGCTAAGCACCAAGCCATAGGAGTGATCGAAGCCGAAATAGAGTCTCGTAAAGCGCGAGTGCCTGATTCGGTTTGCGGTGTTTTCAAGCGGACTGCCTAGATCAATTTACAATATGTTAAGCCGGACTGCGTCACAAACACCGCCAGGTCTTCATTCGAATTGAAGGTTACACTAGTTAGAGCGCTAAGTAGATACTGAATCTTAGTAGGTGCGACACCGATAACCTTTCCGGGCTATGTTCAGGGCGCGGCTAACTGCAGCGACAATAAATTGGTTATTCTCACGCTCGACTATGTGAATACATAATTTATAAATCGGTTCGGCTGACCCCTGGCACCTCTAGCACTAGATCTGGACCGTAGACCGCGCCGACAGTCTGGAAGCCGGGTTCCCATTGGCCGTCGATTACGCGCTGAGCGATGATCAAAGTGCTGTGAAAAGTTAATACATAGGCTTCCGGCGTAATTAGAGCTGCAGACGCAGTCTCACCGATCGCATTGCTGACGGTAGATACAATTCGTGTTTGCCGATTCTCCTGTGCGTCAGGCGACGGACCTTCTGGAGCAAAATTGTCGATCATCCATCCAAGCACACGACGTCCGGCATCGGCTTGCGCCACCCGCAGCAGCCATTTTGGCAGTTGTCCGTCTTGGACTTGAAACACTTCAATGTTAGGAATGCCGGTACTAATATAACTGGTTATCATATCTGCCCAAGGAATTTGCAGCAGCGTTTGTTCGCGTCCGTTCTCGTTACGATGGATAAGCTCGGGCGTAGCCATCGCTACCATTTTTCCATTTTCTCTTTTTAGCAGAGGTCTACCTAGCATCTCCAGCCCGGATTTCAGCGTGCCTCTGCTCGTCTGAGCTCCGTCTGCCGCTGTATAGCTACCATTTATGATAACCGTCAATTGCGTGGGCTGACTAATCTTGTCAGCCACGTACACGTTTAGGCAATCAGTTGGAACTACATCGTAGCCCACCGCAGGCATAACCATGATGTTGGCACGTCTGAATTCTTCGTCGCGATCTAGTTCAGCCTGAATGACATGATTTTCGCCCGTTAGGTCGACGTAGTGCGTACCGGCCTCTACGACTGCGTCCAGCATGGATTTGGCGGTATACGTGTAAGGCCCAGCAATGTGTAGCACGATTTCGAAGTGTTTGAGTACCTTGACCAGGTTGTTGTGATTGTTCTCCAGCGGCAGCACAACGTAGTCGTAGCCTAAGGAATCTGCCAGCGGCTTGAGCTTGGACTCATTTCGCCCCGCTAAGACTGGTGAAATTCCGTACTCTGACGCCAGCTCGGAGATGCCTGTCCCGGTGAATCCATAGGCACCATAAATGAGTACCTGCCCTTTACGTTCTTTAGGCAGTTGATCCAGAGTGGTGGCTGATATTGGTGGCGGTGGTGCGGCAGACACTAGCGTCGGACGACTTATCCAGTACAAACTGATGCCGACCGCTAAAACTGCTATCGCCAACATACTCAGTATGTAACGCATAATCCGCTACCTAAATGATTTTTTTTATTGAATAGAACTGCATAGAAGTGGGTGTTATCACATGACGGCCGCAATTTTAACTTGGACCTCTTCCGTCAGCAACGGCACCACGTCAGCGGCTGTCAGGTTGTCTCTAAGCTGCTCAATGCTGGAGGCTCCCAATATCGCGGTGGATACATTCTGGTTCAATAGGCACCAAGCGATTGCTAACCTAGACAAACTGATGCCCAGTTCTTCGGCTATCGGAACCAGTTTGGCGACGGTCTTCATTCGTTCTTGGCCTCGATCGGATTCCACCATGTGTTTTTTAAGCCACTCATAGCCTGTTAGGGATGCTCTTGAGCCAGCCGGAATGCCCTTCAGATATTTTCCGGTAAGTGCACCCGACGCCAGTGGTGACCAGGTCGTGGACCCCATGCCGTGGTGGGCAAAAAGTGGCGCATACTCTTCCTCAAAGCGCTCCCTATCAAGAAGATTGTATTGTGGTTGCTCCATCGTGGGCGGGGTTAGGTGGTTTTTCTCTGCGAACTCATAGGCTGCCACAATGTCATTTGCCGCCCACTCGGACGTACCCCAATACAACACTTTTCCCTGCGCCACTAGATTGTGCATGGCCCAGACCGTTTCTCCTATCGGGGTATCGGGATCTGCTCGATGACAGAAATACAGATCGAGATAATCAACTTCGAGTCGCTGCATAGCCTGATGGCAGGCCTCAGTAACGTGTTTTCTGCTGAGTCCAGACTGTGTTGGCCTTGGATTAGCCGTCGCGCCAAAAAAGACCTTGGAGGAAACACAGTAGCTATCTCGGGGTCGAGCAAGTGCTTTTAGTGCCTTGCCCATGACTTTCTCAGATTCTCCCGCTTCATAGCCCTCGGCATTGTCAAAAAAGTTAATACCTGCATCAAAACAAAGACCAAACATTCTCTCCGCAAGACGCGTGTCCACCTGCTTATTGAAAGTGACCCAGGAACCAAACGATAACTCAGACAGCTTAAGTCCTGAGTTTCCCAGCCGCCTATATCGCATAATGCATCCACTAATTGTCAATTCGTATCGCAGCATAAAGGTTTGCGCCTGATTGTTCTAGCTTGGATTCGGTGGCGTCTCAGACTCTTTCTTAGGGCACCTATCTAAAGACTAATAGGGTGGGTGCATTAGTATGCTTGGAAACGTTTGTTCTCTGCAGTCCCCAATGTCTTTAGGTTATACTTGCGGAGTATTTGAGTGGTGTAAAATCAATAGTTAGATGCGTCGCGTACGTTGACAGATTTTTTATCATGTTTTCGTAGTAAATAGTGAGGCTCGGTCTAGCTGTTTATCGCCTTGGAGTGCGTGCTTATGGTGCGGTTATCATTATTTGTTCTGCTGTTCATTTCGGTTTCAGCGTGGGCGCAATTTAGTCGTGAGTATCTGGATAAGCAGCCCCTTCGGGTTACGCCAGCTAACGAAATTTCGATGTCATACCTGAGCTTAGGAGATTCAGAGCAGCCAGCTATAGTGATGATTATGGGCTTAGGCGCTTCGCATGTCGTTTGGGGCGATGCTGTGGTGCAGGGGCTTCAGGCCAGCGGCTACCGTGTAGTTTTGCTCGACAATCGCGACACGGGAGGTAGTACGAAGTTTGATGACTGGGGGCAGCCTACCGTATGGTGGCAATTACTGAAACGCCAGCTGGGGTTTGACGTGGATGCGCCGTATACCTTGAACGATATGGCTGCGGATACTGTTGCCGTGATGGATGTCCTAGAAATTAACAATGCTCATATTGTCGGTGCATCAATGGGGGGAATGATTGCGCAGGTGATCGCTGCGCAGTACCCACACAGAACCCGAAGTCTGATTTCCATTATGTCCACGACGGGAGCGCCTCAACTGCCACCGCCCAGTGCTGAGGCCTCAGACTCGCTTTTGGGTGTTAGTACGGGTGACGGGGCTGCTGCCGAACGCACGGAGGCAATGGTAGCTAGAGGTTTTTATCCTCAGTCGATGGGCCGCCAGATGATGGCAGTTTTCAAAGCGGGGGACCGTTCTGAAGCGGTGGTAACGATTACCGCGCCTACTCTAGTCGTCCACGGCGCAAAGGACACATTACTGCCGCCAGCGCACGGGGCTCACACTGCGCAGTTGATCTCAGGCTCAGAGTTCGTGGTGTACGATTCAATGGGACACAACATCCCAGATGACGTGTTGCCAAACCTACTGCAAGAAATGACCCTGCATATGCAGGCCGCAGATGCAGTTGCAACGACGCCATGAATTGATATCACCAGATAACGTCATAACGCTACTTGCCATGCACCACTTCAGATTTTTTAAGCGATAACGGTGTCCGCGGCAATTCGAATCCGTCCCGCATAACCTGACCGCGCATTAGATAGGATGCCAGCCCTGTGGTCCGGTCGGCCGAGGACGTGTAATCCACCGCTGCACGCTTATACCCTGTTGATACGCTATCTCGCCATCAGTCCCATGCGTTTACCAATAATTCCGAGCATAACCTCATCGGCACCACCGCCGATGGAGGTCAGTCGCATATCGCGCATGGCGCGGCCAACTGGGTTGTCCCACATATACCCCATGCCACCCCAGAATTGTAGGCACTCTGTAGGGATGCTATTGCTGAGTTTGCCGGCTTTGAGCTTGCAGTAGGATGCAAGCAGAGTAGGATCTTCGCCGTTGATATACATTTCACACGTGCGATAGGTGAGGGCGCGTAGTGCCTCCACTTCCATTTGCATATCTGCCAGTTTCATATTGATAATCTGGTTATCCAGCAGGGACTTCCCAAACGCTTGACGTTGGCTGGTATATTCAACAGTATCGTAGATACAGTTCTCTAGGCCTTTGATGCAAATAGCAGTTGCTGCCAGCCGCTCTTCCTGAAATTGCACCATTTGGTAGGTGAAGCCTTTACCCTCTTCGCCGATTAGGTAACGCTGGGGCACTACTACTTCGTCGAAAAAAAGCTGCGCGGTATCCGAGGCGCGCATACCGAGCTTGTTTAGCCTTTTTGATGTGGAGAATCCGGGGGTGTCAGTAGGCACCACAATTAAGGACTTATTCTGGTGCTTGTGGTCATCGGATGTATTTGCCAATAAGCAAATATAGTCTGCCTGAGTGGAGTTCGTGATCCACATTTTAGTACCGTTGATGACGTAGTCGTCACCGCGTTTTCTTGCCGTAGTCTTAATGGCTGCCACGTCCGAGCCGGCGTGGGGTTCACTCACGCCAATAGACGCTACCATGTCGCCGGCGATAGCAGGGGCTAGAAACTGTTGTCTCAGAGCATTAGATCCAAAGCGAGCCAGTGCTGGCGTTGCCATATCAGTTTGCACCGACACGGCCATTGGCACTGAACCATGGCTGGCGGAGCCCCACTCTTCATGGGCAACCATGGCGTAGCTATAATCTAAACCTAGGCCCCCGTATTCATTCGGTTTGTGAATGCCCAGTAGCCCCAAGTCTCCTGCCTTTTTGAAGAGGGCATGGGCAGGGAAGATACCCGCTTCTTCCCACTCGTTGACGTAGGGGTTGACCTCTTTCTCTACAAATTGACGCACAGTTCGGCGAATTTCATTATGCTGATCAGTGAACTGCATTAAGCCACCTCGTTACAGATAAAATTGTAAGGCTTTGATTTTTTATGAGCGTCAAGTATAGACAAAAGATGGTTAAGTAACACGCTGTTTAGCTGGGCGAAGACTTCAAGCGGCATCGCCCGCGATGCGCCTAGTTTTAATGCAAGTTCAGTTCAAGCCTCCTAGGAAGGAGTTATAAGCGTCATGTTAATCGGTGAATGCATCTGTGCCTCTGAAGTTCAAGCTTTCGCGATACGGTAGACAAAGCGCCTGCATTATTGCATTGGATTATCTCTTTATCGCGGCATTTTGCTTGGGGTTGGCGGGCGCAGCTTTTGCGACCTGTCTTTCAATGGGTTTGCCCGCGTTGATAATGCTCATCTATTTTTTCAGGCCTGCTCGGAGACTACGACTCAGCTCGCGGCAGGATAACTGGCGAGAAGTGTTCTATGCAGCTTATAACGGCGTTTCAGAGCTTATCAATACAGTCTCTGGGGCGGTGATCGCCTTTATCTTAAACTGGATGCTAATTGACCGAGCCGGGGTAAACGGCGTGGCAGCCATTACCGTGGTGAACTATCTTTTGGTGCTTAGTTTTATCGTGTTTTTTGCAATCTCCGACACCATTCAAGTGATGATCTCGCAAAACTTTGGGGCAGCTAGAGATGATCGTATACGCGGGTTTGTGAAACCCGCATGTTGTGTAATTGCAGTGTCTAGCGTGGGCTTTATTGCTCTCTTTATGACGACGAGCGAGTCACTTATGTCTCTATTTTTCGATGAAAAGAACAGCACAGAAATCGTGGTATTGACCACAGAATTGGTTAGCTACGTGTGGCCTTTGTTCTTGTTTGCTGGCTTCTTACTAATGTTTTATTATCTGGTCTCCGATCATCGCTTTGTGGCCGCGCTACCTACTGCAGAGGCATTTACTTTTATACTGGCGCTAATTATTTTTCTGCGCTACAGGCACCAAGGAGCCATGCGGGCTATTACGCGCGTTAAATGATGTACAGTGGGTCAGCAGCAGAAGCCGGTAACTCTAAAAACGCAGTACTTAACTCTCGCAAAGTCTTTCAAGATGTGCGAGCGCAAGTTCTGCTGACCGCCTCCAGGTAAATTGCGGTGCCCTGGCTAAGGCATTAGCGGAAAGAGTTTCCCGCAAGTCGGTATTCTCGACTATTTCAATAATCGATTGCGCAATGGCATCAACATCGAAGGGATCAAAATATAGCCCTGCGTCGCCCACCACTTCGGGTAAGGATCCGAGGTTGCTCGATAACACCGGCGTCGCACATGACATTGCTTCGATTGCAGGCAGCCCGAAACCCTCCGAATACGATGGCATTGCGACAGCGGTAGCAGAGCTGTAGAGAGCGACGAGGTCCTCGTCTGAGATGTATCCAGTAAAGTGGACTCGATCACGCAATTCTTCGTTCGCCTCTACACGTTTCCACAGACTGCTATAGTTGGATAAGAAACCGGCTCCCTCAAAGTCGCCAACGAGAGCCATATGAACATTCTGTGCATGGCCGTGCGAATTAGCGCGTTCAAATCCGTCTAAAAGGCCGTGCAAATTCTTATGCGGCGCCAGTCCTCCAACATAAACGATAGTGGGTGCCTTTTCTGGAAGGCCTGCCCGCGCGCGGGCGGCGGCAATAAAGGCGTGGTCGGTAGTTTTGCGAAATAATGGATTGGGTGCTTCACTCGCGACATCAATTATATCAGCACGCGCACCAATGTAGTCCACGATTTCCTGTTTAGCCGCTGCGGATACAGTGAGTATGCGATCGCTATTCCATATTGCCAGTTTGACTTTCACTGCCCAGAAAAACCGGCTCCGCCAAGAGGCAAAAATAAGCTTGGGGTAGTGCTCAGCAATAGCATCATGGAGTGTAACGACGGTGGGTAGTCTTAAGGGTGCAGGAAACCACGAGTACACTGCAGGAAAGTACATGAGATCGAGCCGTTCTCGCGCTACGGCCCGATACAGTCTCAGCATATCGAAGGGTGATCTGTTGCTGTCGGCAACGGCTGCTTCAGTGGTGGGCCGCGATGCATTAACATGAATAATTGACACGTTGTTAAAACGTGAGACGACGGGAATCGGTTGGTCGGTAAACAGCGTGTAGTGGTGATTTGTGTCTAGCTCAAATAATGCCGTTAGCAGTTCTCGGGTAAATCGGCCGAACCCACGGTTGTTCCACCAGCACGTCGCGTCGATACCAATATTCACGCCCTATGCCTGACTTATTAGGTGAAAATCACGCTTCACGGTTCTGGCCATTGAACACGTATGCAGGGTCTGACGCACTAAATGATTCATCCGAAAGCCCTCAAATTATTCCAGCGGTTACTCTAACGTCCTCTGCGTACTATCGCTAGCCTTATTTTTTCAAGAGATAATTCTGTGGCAGCTAATATGCCAATCGAGTTTATTTCTGAAGAAATACAATCGCCCAAGGGATTACAGCGTAAAGATTGTATGTGATTCGACAAAACCTGCTGTAGTGAAGCGTAAGCACTACCTTTTTCGCGTCAGAAATTCGCCCACAACGTGTGGGCGCAGAGTGCAAGCTGTTGCTACATTTACTTTCTAGGTGGAAGCCCGTGCACCATCGTCAGAGATTTCAGTTCTGTTCCGGCCCTGCGGTGTTCGGATAGCGCTTGATACTCGGGGTCGTTATACCAAGTATCGGCAGCGGCTTCTGAAGGGAATTGGAATATTATGATACGACCGGGTCTTGGCTCGGTGCCCTCCAGATGTTTGATGCTGTCGTCATAGGTGATGAAGGTGCCACCGTGTTTTTTCAACAGCGGAAAGAATCCTTTCTCATACTTTAGGTAGTCTTCCTTTTCATGAATTACAAGATTGGCAATGATATATACAGCGTTGTCTGACATTGTCGTGATCCTTTTAATTGATTTGTGGGACTTGGTAAATTAAAGAGTCTTTAGCCAATTGGCCACTGCTTGACCAATTTCAACGGGTGAGTCTTCTTGTATGAAATGCAGGCCTTTCACGGTCACTTCTTTTTGGTTGGGCCAGCTGCGGCAAAATTCGCGTTGTGGCCCAACAAGGATGGAACCGGGATCAGCATTGATGAACAACTTAGGGACGTCGCTCGCAGCCATGAATGCGCCGTATTCGTTTACCAGTGCGACGATGTCCTCAGGCTCACCTTCGATGGGAATCTGCCGTGGCCAGTTCAGTAATGGTTGCCTATCGTCTGTCCCGAGGTGTGGTGCACGGTACGCATCCATCTCTGCATTGCTTAATGAACGGATTACGGATGATGGCAATACGCCTTCGATAAACATATTGCGATTGAGGATAAGATCCTCGCCTTTATCAGAGCGAAACCCTTTAAAAATTCCCACGGCGCTTTCAGGCCAATCAACCCAGCTCACAGGCTTGACGATACCCTCCATGTAAGCAACACCTTTGACGGCGGCTGCATGACGCATTGCCCAAAGAAAACCAATGCTGCTGCCCCAGTCATGAATGACCAGTGTAACATTCTCGTTGGCGCCAATACTTTCCAGAAGGCCGTTGATATAACTGTATGCGATCTCGAGGCTATAACGCTCAGCGCCTTCGCTCGCGGGTAGCTTTTCTGAATCGCCTTGGCCGATCAGGTCAGGGACAATGACTCGGCCAGACCCCACAAGCTCCGGAATCACGTTGCGCCATAAAAAAGAAGAAGTTGGATTGCCGTGCAGCAGCACAATAGGATCGCCGCTGCCTTCGTCGACATAGGCGATGTTCTTATTTTTTACTGAGGTAAATTTTTTCTTATAAGGCAGAGTTTCAGACAACATGGTAATGCCTCCTTATGTTCGCATTAGGATTCATGCAGCGAGTCCGAGTGCGAACAAGCTACGTTCGATAATAGATTGGAGTTCTTCTCGGGATTTATTTTGACGGCTTTGTACTCGCAGTCCCAGGTTAATTGTCATTACCAGGCTCGCCAGTTGTTTCGAAGTGTATGTTGTATCCATGTCACCGCTTTTCTGGGCCAGCGAAAAGGCACCAGCAAAGGCTTGCTCAACCGCGTAGAGTTTTTGTGTCGCCAGCTCATTTAGCGCTGGATCTGCATTGGCTAGTTCCAGTATGGTGTTCACCATCATGCAGCCGCGCCCTGCTCTGTGCTTAGAAACATTCAGTATAGTAGATTCAAAAAACGCGTGGGGTAGGTCGCGTGGATGCAGTGATCTATTGTCTTCGTTAATCATCGCGAGCGTCCGATCACCGAACAGTTCTAAGCATTCTGTGAACAAATCTCGCTTGGTACGGAAGCTGGCGTAGAAACTGGAGCGCGCTATACCCATTGCCTCTAGCAGATCGGGCAATGAGGTGGCCGTAAAACCGCGAATCCAGAATAGCTTCATAGCAGCTTCCAACGCTTTAGTGCGATCGAATTCGGGGGGCCTAGCCATGTGCTGACTCGATTTGACTGAATTTTAATTGTGGACTAAAAGGTACATAATTACAACGGTTACCCTCCGCTTTCGTAATAAGATCGGAGTTTTGGAGTCATGGCTTTGCCTGGAGAAAACGATAGAGCAAGCAGTTAAAGTAAATTACGACTCAGCTCAAGCCGGAATTGGCGGTAGCGCAGTCTAAATAAAAGCGCACTGAAAAATGAATCGTACTTGCATATCAGTGTTTTTGTGGCACGCTTTCTATGATCTGCGCCGGTCCCATCAGTCCGGCTGAGACTCTAGCACTGGTGCCGACTATGTCTGGGGCATTCCAGCCAGCCTCGTTGTTTTTGATTGCGGTTACTAACCGATTTTTTCGTGGGGGCGTGAGTTTGACTTCAAGCCGGTTATCTCCGGGTTTCAGCGCTGCCGTAAGATTGACTGTGTAAGGCGGCACCAAGGCGGCGCCCACTCGTGTGCCATTGAGGATCACCGTTGCCGCTCCAAACAGGTGGTTTAGTTCTAGCTCGAAGTGATGGCCTTGTTGTTGCCTTGCTTCGACATCCAGTGGCGCGGTGAAGGTTGTAGAATAGATGCCCGGGCCCCCGCTGCTCTGCAGTTCAGGAATGAGTAGCCAATCACCCGGCAGAGCGCCTGCACTTTGGAAATCTACACCTGCAACCGACAGTGCCCAATCCTGCAGTTGGGTTGTCTGTGCAACCTCTAAGCTGTCCAGTGTAACATCCATCGATTTTGTAGGGTGTAGCCAAAGGAAAATGGAACCATAAGCGGGTAATTCAATCGACGCGTTATCGTTTTTGTCTGTCGTTACTGGGATTACTTTTGCGTGCCACGCATCTAGCCACACAGCCTGACTGTACTGAGCGCTGAACTGCAGCGTCAGAGTTGCGGCTTGCGCGGTTGGGTTGCTAAAGAATTGGATGAGGCCACCATCGGTCAGGCGACGGCGCACTGATTTTACCTGAGCATGCTGAAACCTTGTGGTGCCGGGAATAAAATCTGTCTTGGCGGAAAGGCCATTGAAAACCTGCTGGACGCGCGCATCTCCTTGCTCCCTGTCAAGGAGGCCTCGCTGTCGATGTGGTGCAACACCGCTTACACGCACCGGCAGGCCTGCTTGCGACAATATTGCGATATGCTCTGCAACGCCAGGCGCTACAGCATTGACATCGTGCAGCATGAGGCCGTGGGCATGCAGTTTACCCGCGCGTATCTCGCCATTAGCAAAAGTAGCGGTATTAAGCGCGTGCTCGTTTACCCACTCCCAGCTTAACCCCTGCTGCTCCAGGCTCCGGGTTTCGCGCCATATAGATCGCATGCGCTTGGTGCCGCGTCCGAGCGCGGGATCGGCGGTGTCTGTTACCAGTGCTTCCTCGCCTTCGAAACGACCCTGATCGAAGGGCTCTGCGGGGTTGCTATAGCCCTGAGGAAAACCGAGCCCGGGATAAAGTACCAACACATCCGTTTCAGGTTCTCCCTTGCGCAACAAATACTGGCACCGGGCAATGTAGCGATTAATCTGTTCTGCGTGTTCCCAGTAGGCCCAGTTTTCACTGTAGTCCGTGGACAGTAGTCCTAGCTGCCACGGGTACCAGCCATCCAGCACTGGGTAGCCGCGCTCAGCTGAATCCTCTATGCGATAAGCCGTGCCGTGATAGACCAACTGGTTAACGCCGGCGGCAAACGCTTTATCCGCTAGTGCCTTTATTTTGACTGGGGTGGTCATAAACGCACGGCCCAAGAAAATAAACGACTCCGCCGACACCAGCGGTTTATCTGCGATATGTGCCCCCGATGAGACCGCTTTCATAAACATTTCTGAACCGCCCGCATACAGTTGTTCGGTCTCCGGAATATCGGATTCGCCTGCAGCGCGAATAATGTCACTGGGGCCTCCATAAGCTTGCAGCCGATGGGCGAGGCCACGCTGTGCACCCCAGTCTTTGAGCGTCTGAAAGTAGCGTTCGCGAAACAGGTCTGAGATGACCTCGTCCCAATCCTCGAGAAAGCGCGTGCCCTGATCGCCAAGATCATACTCTGGTGCAGTGCGCATATTGACGGCATGGAATAACATCTGATCCTTTCCCGGTTCTGGCAGTGCGGCTAACCAGGGGCGCGGGTCGTAGCCAACACGGTTCTCGAATTCCTCTAACTGCCCTCGGGCCCAATGACGCTCCTGACGGAATTCGAGACTATCGTTGAAAAACGCGCGCAACGGGTTGCCAAAATACGGACTTAGCCCGGAAGCTTCCCTGAACAGATAGTCCTGATTTGCACGCATTCGACGAGCGTCGAGGTGATCGACAACATAGCCTGGCTTTGGATGCGCGTAGCCGCCGGCGATTAGTTCCCCTCCGGGTAATTGCCATAATGTGGTTATGGCCCACTCACCCGGAGGCACGTCCCACACCAATCGATTCTCGCTGACGAAGTGAGTGATGACGCGCACCGAGTCGGGTGCCAAAGTCACTTGATCGATGAAATTCCAAGGTCGCCAGCTGCGTTCATTATTGATGATACGGCCTGCAACCACCGCGACCAATTCGCGCGCATCGGGGACAAACGTCTGCATTGGTATGTCGCCCAGCATACCGAGCGCACCAGCGCCAAAGGTTGCTACTGGCATCGCCGGTGCGGACAATTCGAACGTGACCTGAGAAGGCCCGTGCACTATCCGCTCGCTGTGCAGCAGCTGTCTGAGTCCATCCTCCAGCGCTACCTGTGGCCCTCCCGTGGGCCAGCCGGAGCCGTTATTCAGATCTACACCCATTCCTAGCGTGCGTGCCTCTAACATTACCGAGGCAAGGTGCTGATAAAACGCAGGCGAATCCCAACCAGCTTGTTGCCAGCGTGCGGAATCTTTGTCCGCCGCTGAAACTGAAATGGCAAAGGGCTGAATTTCAACGCCCGCGATTCCAACCTCAGCAAATAGATGCATCTCACGTTGTAATTCGTCAGTGGTTACTAGATTGCCCGGCCACCACCAACGTGTCCATGGCCCAAAGCGCAGGGGAGGGCTAATGAACTGTGCGATATCCAGTGGGCCATATTGGTGCTGCCGAGCGGCGACTTCCCAAGGTGCTGCAACTGTCGAACGATCCTTTGTAGCGCTTAGCCAAGACGTGAGTGGTCTTGCAGGGTCTTCCACAGGCGGCGTCTCGATATAGTGGAGGCTATAGAGGAGCCCGCCGCCAGCTAACAATAAAAACAGTAAACAGAGCGCCAGCAAACCCTGTAACGTCAGCCACAGCCACTTCATACGACTCTCTGCAAAGGTTTTAGCAATACAGTATCGGTTTTTCCGGTGAATCTACACTGGCGGAAGGACGATGATGCGTGCACTTGTTTCATCCGGTCGAAAGCAGAGAAACAAGTATAAGATAAATAAACCAGCTATTGCGAGTAACCAGTGCAATCAATAAATCTTCCCGCCTTCAAAGCCACCACGCCTCGGCCCTCGGAATAAGCCCCAACGCACAGCGGGCCAGCCTCGTGGGTAGTGATAACGTTTAGTGTGAATATCGCTTTGACCTTTTCCTTCTCACCGCCACCACGTCATGCACTCTAGCCGCACGCGTTGGTTCATCGAGTGCGGACGCTAAAACAACATCACCGGATCCCACTTGCCACAAAACGACTGGGTGTTTACCCAAATTTTGTGGGTTTCATCGGCTAGATCACGCTCCCTTAGGGGCTTTATCTGGTTGTCGTTGAATTCAAATGCTGAGATCTGTTGGGTATCGAAATCGATTGCCGAGAACCCTGGCCAGTATTCGCCTTTCAGGGTGCCTGCGTTGATCAGCGTTAAATTCTCAAAATGGATTAAGGTGCGGAAATGCATATGCCCGTTAATAATATATTTATAGGTATTTTCGAGAATGATGCTGTCCAATAGGTAGCTACGTTCCACCGGCGTGCTTGCTGTTCCCGGCCAAACCTTCCGCAAGTCGTCATGCGCGACGCCGTGGCATAGCAGTAATCTTCCTGCAATTGTCTCCAGTGTCACTTGGCGAGGGAGCGACTCTAAGTATCTTAATGCGTCTTTCGATAGATCACTAGCAAGATGCGCATGTTCAACATGTCGAGCTTTGCCTTCGAGTATCCATCGATCATGATTTCCTCGTACAGTGTGTATTGCTTCGTTATCAAGCAGTCTAATGCTCTCATTAGGACAACCTAGACCATCGACGATATCACCGGTGCACACGATAGCATCTACGTCCAAAGATTGCAGATACTTGATCGCCGACGACAACCGACGATGCTCCGCGTGCACGTCCCCAATGACGCCGAGTTTTCTGATTTTCTTCTCAGCACTCATCGTCGAGTCGCGAAGCTGATTCGGCGGTTCCTCATGATTATCATTGAAAAGAAACTGCACGTCCAAACAGCACGCCATTCACCTCTAAATATTTAATATTGATAGGATTTACTGTTACAGTACGCAGTAAATGGGTGCATGGATCAAGTTCCCAGTACCCCGTAGTTTCAAAAAGTTTACTGTAATCGATAACGTGGTCGATGGACTGACTGCGCAAAAGACAGTGCTGCCTATGTCTTGAGAATGTGACTGCGATGAAGGAGACGTGACTAAAATTTTTCTCGACCGGTGGTCATCCATTGGTGCCGAAGCGCGATAATTTCTCTCGCTGCTTTGGTGCCCCGGTTACCTTTTGAAACGACTGGTAATAAGCTCAAACCAGTTATCGGGTAGCCAGCGCAAAAACAAAAATATGCCATAAATATAAAGCGGATAGTAGGAACTACTGCGCTTGGAGGCTATAAGATTTGCAATGTAATCTGCTGTATTTGGGGCGGAGGCGAGAATTAACGAGCCACTTGATTCCTTGCCTTCAAAACGCGGGTTAATAGGCGTATCTACAGGACCCAAATAGAGGAGCTTGAACTGCAAATTGGTTTTTCTATAGCGAATACGTAGCCCACGAAATAGCATAGATAACGCCGCTTTTGACGATGAGTATGAGACGCTAGCAGGGTCAGGCCAGTGGGCAAAAATTGATGAAACTGCAATGAACTGCCCAGCGTCACGCTGAAAAAACGTTTCTATGAAGGCTGTCACCCAAAAATTTGCACCATCCACGTTGGTCCGCATCATCTGTGTTGCATGGTCAAAATCGAGTCCGGGATAGGCATCTTCTATATCAACCGCAGCATTGAGGATAACCACATCTGGAACGTATTTCTGACTAACCATTTTGGTGCGTAATCTCTCATTGGCTACTGCATCAGTTATGTCACAGCAATCAAAGTTAAAGGCCGGGCTATCTACCTCTTTGGCCAGCTTTTCCAATGCGTCCAAGCGGCGGGCAATGCCCCAGACTTCATGTCCTCGAATAATAAGGCACTTGACCAATGCGTTCCCGATACCCGACGAAACACCTGTAATAAAAATTCGCACGTTGCATTCTCTCGCTTCAGAATCAAGCCGACTCGCTGTTTTTTGAGTTCAAATTTTCTGCAGCAGATGTACCCATTTCCAGTCCCAGTGACCGCTTGACGATGTAGGGCGGGCGTTTTTTTACTTCATCGTATATACGGCCAATATACTGGCCTAAGACCCCGATTGAGAGCAGTTGAATGCCACTACTAAACAATACAATTACTACCAGCGAGGCCCAACCTGGAACATCAGGCAAAAGGCCAAGCAGTTTAGCCACCACAAACCCAATTCCCAGCAGGAAGCTAATCAACGCAATAGCAAAACCGAGATAGGTGCTCACAAAAAGTGGCGTATGAGAAAAAGAAAATATCGCGTCAAATGCAAATCTTGAATAGCCAGCAAGACTAAAGCCTGATCGCCCCGAATGACGCGCTTGCCTGTCGAACTCGAAACCTGTCTGCCTGAATCCCGCCCAGGAGCGTAGCCCGCGGACATAGCGGTGGCTTTCCGGCATTGCGTTAAGCGCATCGACAACGGGCCTGCGCATCAAACAGAAATCTCCGACGTCCTCCGGAACGTGATAGTTCGACAATTTACTGAAAATTGTATAGTAGGCCTTAAAAATTCTATGCTGCAGCCACGATATGTGCCGTTTCTTTCTCACAGCATACACAACGTCAAAACCTTCCTGAGACTTCTTGACAAGACCGGGGATGACTTCGGGCGGGTCTTCAAGGTCGTCATCAATAACGATGACCGTGTCTCCCTTGGCATACTGTAGACCAGCGGTTATTGCCATTTGGTTGCCAAAATTACGTGAAAACTCTATCAGCTTTACTCTTGCGTCGCTCTTATTGACGTTAGCGATGACATCCGCTGAATTGTCTGTGCAGCCATCGACAACGGCAATAATCTCAAAGGAGTCCGAAAAACCCTCTAACGTGGTGACCAGTCGTTCATACAGGGTGGGGAAAATTGCGGCTGAGTGATAGACAGGGATGACAACGGATAACTCGATTTTCTCCAATTTTATCATTGATTAAATATCCATAGCTTATGCAAACCAAAAATAACCAATGGCATGCCCACAGCAATCATATCAATTTCTAAATAGGACTGCATTGCCACCTTCGTTACCCATTCAGAGATAACGATGATCGGTGACAGTGTAACCCCGCTGACAACAAGCATAACTTCCACCGCTTTTATCCCATTTTTGACATCAAAACTTCAGGCAGGGTTGTCAAAGTATAAAACACACAAGCCGGTTAAGAATGCACCACTGTTCGCGATCAGTGGTGCCCCTGCAATGAAATAAAGTCAATGGAATGCAACCATTACCAGTACTGTTGTTGAACAAATGCTGTAGCCGTCTCGAATAAAAATGTAATCCCATAGTTTCATTGATCTGCTGCAGTGGCAACTGCAATAAGCGAAAGACCGAATGGGAACAGGCTTTTTTTGATAATGGGTCTTTCAGCAACAAAAATGTTGTACAAAATATTATTAATAAAACGCGGCGGTGTAGACATGCCGATAGAGTTACCTTTGAATTTCACAAAATCTATCAATCTAACGAGCACCGCCAAGGGAAACAAAAAGGTATTGAAATAACTTATTTTGGACAGACGCAAACCGGAGCTGTGGATTGCTTCTTCGAGTTCTGTCTTGGAATAGCGACGAAAGTGATGAAACATCCTGTCATGATCACCAAACAGCCACTTGGTAGCAGGCACCGTTAACAGTATCCGACCATTTTTACGGAGACGAGGACGCAATGCCTGTAATGCATCTGAATCGCGCTCGACATGCTCAAGAACGTCGAACATACAAATCAGGTCGAAAGTCTTATCTGCAAACGGAATTGCATCCGGTAGCTCTCCATACTCTACGGCTATGTTTGAATGCTCTCGCACATAGTTTCGGGAAAAATCGTCCATTTCAGCTGCCCATACTGTGCCGAACTCTCTAAGCAGAGACAAATTTGCTCCAGTGCCGCATCCTATTTCGAGAATGGAAGGATTACTGGCCAGCTTTAGACCCTTAAGAATTTTTCTGAAATGCGTGCGCCGCCCCCTGAACCACCAGTGGTGCTCTTGTATCCTCGCCATCTCATGGTACTTCTCAATTTCCATCCACGCTTCCCGTCCCCGTCTGCTGTTATTATTACGCTAACTGTGAACCCTGCACCAAGTTTGCTTCTGGCTACTTTTTAAAAGGTGTCGTTTTATTGCTTAATAACACCAGAAACCTGTAACTAGAACCGCTGCGAAAAAACTGCTAGCCGCCTCCGACTAGAAAGATGTAGACCTATAACCGAACGCAACATGCCGGCCAGCCACAGAAACGGCGACACCACGAAGCAAGTGACTCTAAGGAATGCTGCCAGCTGCTTCTTCATTGATGGCTACCTGCCAATCTGCGTTAAATTTATCTGTCAAAAACAGAATCCCACCACATCACTTCCGAGGCAAGTCAATCACTACTCGTTTCTCTTGCAGGTGGGCCGAATCAAGAGAAAATATAAACCCTAGGTTTGATGAAGGATACAATACCATCCCTTGTAATGCGAAAAAAAGCACTCGTGCTCCTTGGTATTGGTTCAAGACAGGTGATTCACCGCTGACCAACCGTTTCACTCCGTAAGCCACTGTTTAGCAGTGTAGATTGGCTATAGTGGATCCTCGGATTATGCCTAATGGTCGAGCAAGACAGAGTTCTGCAGATGCTTGGCAACCGCTTTTCCGGAAGGGGACAAAAAATACAGGTTTGCTAATGCTCTTGAACCATTGACGTTGAGGTGGTTATCATCAAAGTAAGCCGGCATGTTGTCAATAAAGGGGTTGCAGCTGTTATCAACGCAGATCAGCTCACTGACATCTATAATCTGGGCGTTAGGAATGTTGTCGACGATCGCCTTGAGACGCTTATTCACTTGGGAGACCTCTGGGCTCACCTCATAGTCATGGGTTTCATTGCATCCGTTGCTCAGCGGCAATGCTTCTCCTCGGATGTAACAGTTGCCTATGTTGACCTCAAAGCGAGGTACTTGGGAGAACACAAAAACACCTTTGCTGTGTTGCGCGGCAAAGACAATCGATTGCTTGATATTGTCTTCGAGTACATCAGCATAACCCTCCCAGCGAGCAGCGATAAAGATGGCATCATACTCTTCGGCGTTAATACCTCTTATGATTTCCTCACGAAAGCCATTACATATAGGGCCCTGAAAATTCCACTTGTAGCCGGGAATAGGCGCAAGGCTAGGAGCACATGCGGAAGTACTCATTTCAATGATACTAAAATCTAATTCTTTACCTAAATAATCTAGGAAAGGCGCATAGCTCGCAGCGTGTGAGTCGCCCCATAACAGAGCCGTAGGTTTATGAGAAACGGAGCCGTATTGGCAGTTGAGGTAGCGTTGCTCAAAAGGTTTATTAAAACCATCCTCAGAGTCTATATGGCACCAGCCGTCTCGTAAGGATGGAAATATTACTGCTCGCTGAGCGTTGCTATGCCCCTTATCATCGAATGGTTGCATCGATATCAGGTCGAAGTGACTAGCGAGTGCAGTCGATACCACAGTGAAACTGATTAGAAAGAAAATACGTTTGATCAGCGTTAAGCCCCTCGAGGGATTTTTTCGCCTGAATGGCTGCTCCACATATTTCCAGCTAAGATATGCAAGACCGATTGATAGCACAATAAAAATAAGACCCATTGATGTTGAAATTTCGTAGCGCAGATAGCGAGTAAAAGCCAACATTGGCCAATGCCAGAGGTACAACGAATACGAAATTAAACCGACAAATACCATTGGGCGAATAGACAGTAATTTGGCTCCTATGGAGTTTGGATAGACACCTGCCCAAATAAGAAGTAGCGCTCCAAGACAGGGCCAAAGTGCGTGCAACCCTGGGAACTGCGTTGTCTCATCAATAAAAAAAATGCTGCCACAGATTAATAGCAGGCCTGCTATTGAAGCAGCATGAGCACGTATTGGTGTGATGGTTGTGGTGCTGCTACTTAGAAATATGGCTAGGATGGCACCAAGCAGTAACTCGCCTGCTCTGGATACAATACTGTAATAGGCGATTTTAGGCGAAGTTGGCAGCCAAATTTCTGCGACCCCAAAGGAAATAACTATCAGGGAAGCGACAACTGCAAGCAATGCCTTAAGCGGCAGGTGCTTAGTTAGTATGAGAAGCAGTAGTGGCCAGACAAAATAAAATTGCTCTTCAACGGATAGGGACCACATGTGCAGAAATGGCATTTCGTGGGCTTCGGCTGAAAAATAACTTCTCGTAACCTCCATAAAAAACACATTCGCAAAAAAGAAAGACGAGGCAATAAAACTACTGACGAGTTCCTCGAATTCCACCGGCAGCAGTAAAACGGCGCCCGCTGTCAGTGTTACAATTGATACCAAGTAGAATGCAGGTAAAATTCGTCGGATCCGTCTTTGGTAAAAAGACATAACACTGAAGCTATTCGCTGTGACTTCAGAATAAAGAATCTTTGTAATCAGATATCCGGATATCACAAAGAATATGTCGACCCCGACAAATCCCCCGGATACGAGTTGAAAGCCAGCATGATTAAAGAGCACTGCAAGTACAGCAACTGCTCTGAGTCCGTCTATATCCGGCCTATATGTCTTCTGTATCATGAGCCTAATCTATGCCTACTGTTTGGCTGCAGCCAATAAGAGCGGACCTTCTGCTGGTCGCCCACGTCCGTGAGGACTATCAGCAGTCTAAGGCCTGACCGTCTCGTTCCGCTGTGAAATTTTACCGCAAAATAGGAGCACTCTGACATCGGTAACTTCCGGACGCGTATTTATAGGTGCTCCAACCTACGATTCCGTAGGTACAGCGCAGATAAAAACGTCTATCGCGGGCGGGTGTGCTTATGGATAGGAGTAGCTAGGCCTGCTAAAATATTGGACCGTGGATCGCCTATCATTGATGCCCACGGGACTCAGTTGTCGAACAACGCGCAGCAGTGCATTCCTGAACTGTCGCTTGGAGGGAGACGTGCCTGATTTTTCAGTGCCGTCCTTGCTGGTGATTTCTTGCGCGTCTCGGCGGCGCAGATCACATAGCTAGCCAGTGAGTGCAGGCGGATGGGTATGCCATGCGCAATATGCTCCGCGAGATCCCGCGTTAGCTCAGGGTATGTCGCCTTGCTTATGGCGCGTCCTGTGGGTCGGTGCGCGACACAGAAACACCGCTTCAACATCTATCTGTCATACTTCAGTATACTACCTTTGAGGCAGCTGATTAAATTGACTGTCCGATACAACGCGAGGAGCCGCTTACGATGTTGCTAGGCGAAAGAATTCGAAAATATTGCTTTATAGTGCGAGGTAGGGTGCGTTGCTCGAGGACATAGTGGAAAAATGACAATGATTAAGAGCTTTTTAAGGTTGCCGTTTGATAATGCAGATCTTATCTTTCAGTTGACTAAGCGTGAGGTGGTTGGTAGGTACAAGGGTTCAGTGCTCGGCCTGCTATGGTCGTTTATTATACCTGTAGTGATGCTGGGTGTTTATACTTTTGTATTTGGTATGGTATTCAAAGCGCGTTGGGGTGTAGATGAAGGGCAAAATTTCTCTGTGTTGCTTTTTGCGGGGCTAACCTTTCATGGCTTTTTAGCGGAATGCTTAACAAGTTCCCCAGGTGTCATTTTGAATAAGCCTAACTTTGTCAAGAAAATAGTATTCCCATTAGAAATACTTCCCGTTGTTTGTGTATTCACTGCACTATTTCATTTTCTCGTTAGCCTCTTAATTTTACTTTTAGCAGTGTTAGTTACTAAAGGCTCAATACCTTTGACCTGGTTGGCTTTGCCCGTAGTGTTTCTACCCTTGTTATTTTTAGGCTTTTCAGTATCTTGGCTACTTGCATCGTTAGGTGTCTATTTGCGGGACATAGGTCAAATGACGGGGGTTCTTGCAACGCTATTGATGTTTTTGTGTCCTATTTTTTACCCATTAAGCGCAATACCTGAGGCTTATCAGCCTTACATACTACTTAACCCTTTAAGTTTTATTGTAGAGCAAGCACGGGGAGTGCTCATTTTTGGTAAATGGCCAGATTTTATTGGCTTGGCCTTATATGGTATAGCAACGCTTATAACCTCCATTTTAAGTTTTTTGTGGTTCTCTAAAACCCGCAGAGGTTTTGCTGATGTCCTTTGATGAAGTAGTCATAGATGTGCAAAAAGTAAGTAAGTGTTTTGAAATGTACGAAAACCCTTCGGACAGATTAAAGCAGATGTTGATACCTCGAATACAGCGTGCTTTTCGACGCCCCGTCTCTCACTATGCGAAACAGTTTTGGGCTCTAGATTCAGTTGATTTCCAAGTCAAAAGAGGCGAGACGGTCGGTATTATTGGTAAAAATGGATCAGGTAAATCCACCTTATTACAAATAATTTGTGGAACATTAATACCGACTTCAGGGAATATTCGAACGGATGGCCGTGTGGCTGCGTTATTGGAGTTAGGTTCAGGCTTTGACCCTGAGTTTACGGGTAGGCAAAATGTCTATATGAATGCTTCAATCCTTGGGTTGACCACGCAAGAAGTGGACGAACGATTCGATGCCATCGCTAGCTTTGCTGACATCGGTGATTTTCTTGATCAGCCGGTAAGGGCGTATTCAAGTGGAATGATGGTCCGTCTCGCGTTTGCCGTTGCAATAAATGTCGATCCGCAGATTCTCATTATTGACGAGGCATTGTCAGTTGGAGATGAGCTGTTTCAGCGAAAATGTTTTTCACGCATTGAAGATATAAAAGCGACGGGAGCAACGATTTTATTCGTCTCACATTCAGGTGCGAGTATTATTGAGCTCTGCGATCGAGCGATATTGTTAGATTCGGCTCAAAAAATATTAGAGGGCTATCCGAAAGAGGTCGTGGGTCAGTATCAGAAACTTTTATATTCAACGGATGGAAAAAGAGGACAGATTCGTGAGCAGTTATTGCGAGCGAAAACAAGAGTTGATGCGCCAAAGACTCCGGACATAGTGGTAGGTGACTCAGTCAGTGTAGGGCCTGCGCATTACTTTGATTCGCAGCTAGTCTCACAAAGTACGCTGCCTTATGAATCAAATGGCGCTGTGATCAATGCCCCCGAAATACTTAGCCTCCAGGGAGAAAAAGTGAACTGTCTCATCTCTGGTAATACATATCGCTATTGTTATTCAGTGAGGTTTGATAAAACTGCGATCAATGTGGCGTTTGGCATGATGATTAAAACCGTTTCGGGTGTTGAGCTCGGCGGCTTTACAACCGGTGTGAAAATAGAGGAACGCATTGGTTTTTTGCAAAAAAATACAGTCGTTAGAGTTGAATTTAGGTTTGTCGCTAATCTGAATGCAGGAAGCTATTACTTAAATGCCGGCGTGACCGGTAAAGCAGATGCTGACGATACATACTTACATCGAGTCTTAGATTTCTACATGTTTAGAGTCATTCATGATGGACATGCGAAAACTACCGGGATGGTTAGCTTTCTTGCGGCGGGACCCATGGCGTCATGCTTTGTTGATGGCGATGATTTATTGGACGTTAATTGATATGAGTGATTTTACAATAAAGAGGATTGTTGTTGTTCTAGGAATGCATCGCAGTGGAACAAGTCTGGTGACTAAGGGTTTGCAGGCCCTAGGTGTTGATTTAGGCGAAAATTTAATGCCTCCCTTTGAAGGGAATAATGATAAAGGTTTTTGGGAGGATTTAGACGTACATGAGTTGAATGAAGAAATTTTTTGTCATTTTGGGAGCAGCTGGGACTCCGTTCGGTCGGTAAATGATTCATCGTTTTCATCTGTGAGCATAGATTCTTTTATTAACAGGGCAGCGTCCATTTTAGTCCAAAAAATGAGTGGCACCAATTTGTTCGGATTTAAAGATCCTCGATTGTGTGTATTAATGCCGTTCTGGTTACAAGTATTCCAAAAGCTCAATGTTAAGGTGAGCTATGTGATCGCGTATAGAGATCCTTGGAACGTGGCAAAGTCTCTAGAAGCAAGAGATGGCTTCAATATACAAAAGGGCTACTATCTTTGGCTGGTTCATATGACCAAGGCAATATCGTCTTGTGATTTAGACAACACAGTGGTCCTTGATTATGATCGAATCATTGACAATCCCGTGTCTCAACTTAGGCGGCTGGCTGCAGCCTTGTCATTAGAGCTAGAAGATCCAGATAAAAAAATAAACGAATTCTCAGAGCAGTTCATTGAGCCGAGCCTAAGGAGGAATAGGTACACGGCTGATGAGGTGGTTACCCTTCCGAAGCATTTATCAGACCTTGCCGAGTTCATGAAAGGTCTAGCGGACGATAAACATTATTTGCTTAGCAGAGGCCTCTCTGCGCGCATCGTTCAATTTAGCGATAAATTGAATTCTATCGAGCCGGAATTGGCCTACATTCAAATGCAAGAAGGGCTTTTGGAACAAGCATCCATTTTGAATAATTCTGTTCATAGAAAAGACGACTCTCTTCAAGAAAAAAGTCGCATTATCAGCGCTATGCGTCAAGAACGAGAAGAGTTGTTAGGTCAACTTGCCATTTTGAATAATTCTGTTCAGAGAAAAGATGACTCTCTTAAAGAAAAAACTCGCATTGTCAGCGCTATGCCTCAAGAACGAGAAGAGTTGTTAGGTCAGGTTGCCATTTTGAGTGATTCTGTCCGAAAAAAAAATGACCTTCTCAACACAGTGCAGTTTGAGCTCTCGCAGATTCAGAATAGCAAGTCACAAAAAATTATACAGCCTCTAAGAAAAATGAGAGACTTTTTAAAAAGACATGTGCAGTTTTCATTGAAATTTTTCTCCTCATCTTCTGTGATAAAAGAAAAATTTTTATATAAGAAAATACTTAAAAATAAGCCCACTGTGAGTGGATCCATGAACAAGCGAAAACGCTATTCGCTAGGAAAGGCCTTGACCGTGCTGCGGCAGATTAAAGAAAAACCGCAGTTATTACGCTTGGGTCTATTACGGTTGCAGAAGAATGGACCCACATCCACGTTCCGTAAAATTTTAGCCGCGACGCGAGATGCCTCTGATGGAATTGAAGGCGGCTGCGACAATAGGAACATGTCGCTACAGTATCAGTATACTGAGGCGTTTTCAGAAAAAGACGTTAGTGAGGCCATTAGCGGGCTTGACAGAAATTCGGTGTTTGCACTACTTGTTAATGATGATTTCTCTGGGGTCATTAGCGAGCTAGCCGATAATTTACAAGCCCAGCTCTATCAAGATTGGGCTCTATACATCATTTCTGATGATACGGTTAGATCGAAGGTTGAACTCTCCCGACGTGACAAGCGAATTCATATCCTCTCGGGTACGTTTCAGTCTTGCAAAAATTATTTGTCAACGCAAAGTATTGATTATCTTATGTTGTTTTCGGCCGATATGAGATTGACCAAAGATGCCTTATATGAAATTAATGCCGCGCTAAATACAACCTTTTCCGGCGAACCGGTAAAGGCAATTTATTTTGATCATGATGAACACTTTGGGGACCATAACTATCGTAATCCGCATTATAAGCCAGCATTTTCTTTACTGTATTTTCTGTCATATGACTACGTAGGAAAAACCGTGTTCTTTAAAGTCGAGGCGCTTCGAGATATTAACATTTCGAATGCTTTTGATATGATTTTGAGCCTGTCAGATGAAGATGGAATGTCCAGTAAAGGCATTATGCATATTGAAAAAGTACTCTGCCACATTGAGGAGGAGATTTCACCGGAGTCCTTCACTTCAAAACGGAAGGCATACGCAGACAGAGCTCTAGCAGTTGAAGAATTTGTTAATAACAGTATAGGCGATGCAAGTGTTTCTATGAGTCTGCTGCCAGGCATATACAATATAAATTTTTTGTTAAGTAGAAGACCGCTCGTTTCCATTATCATTCCCTTTAAGGATGAGCCTGAGCTATTAGAGAATTGTATTCAGTCGATCTATAGAAATACTGATTATGAGAATTTTGAGGTGATAGGAATTAGCAACAATAGCAGCGATCCAAAAACCCACCAACGTATGTCTGCACTTGAAAAGGTGTTCACGAAGTTATCTTTTTATGAGCTGAACATCCCCTTTAATTATTCAAAAATTAATAATGTTGCGGTGCAGCAATACGCCAAAGGCGAATATATTTTCTTTCTTAATAACGATATAGAGATAAATTCGGACAGATGGATCGAATCAATGCTTGGACTTGCATTGCAGCCAAAAGTTGGTTGTGTTGGAGCAAAACTGATCTATCCAGATTACAGTATCCAGCATGCTGGAGTCATTTTAGGCGTCAACGAGTTTGCCGCGCACTATATGAAAGGCGTCCCGCACGGACAAACTGGCTATGACAACCGATTGGCTTCTACTAGCAACTATTCTGCTGTTACTGGTGCCTGTATGTTAGTAAAAAAATCGGTGTTTCTAGATATAGGCATGTTTAATGAGTCGGATTTACCCGTTAACTTCAATGATATCGACCTGTCATTAAGAATGATTGAAGCAGGACATCAGGTCATCTTCACTCCACATTGTGAAGCTTTTCATTATGAGTCCGTGAGTCGTGGGGAAGACCAAACAGCCGCGGAGAGAGCGCGTTTTCGGGGAGAGGTAGACTATGTGCTTCAGCGTCATGAGAGTATTTTGGTTAATGGCGACCCATTCCTGAACGCAAATCTGACCGAGCGTTATACGGATCTACCTGACGCTAATGCCGCTGGTTTTATGCGCATTGCAATCTTGTGCGCACGAATGCAAAAAGGATACGGAGTTGATTTGGTCGTAAGTGAGCAGGCTCAAGGGCTTTCTAGGCTAGGTTTTAAGGTTGATGTATACACATTAGAGAATGATAAATACTTTTCTAGCAAGGATTTTAACATCTATCAGATCGACGGACCTAGTGAGACGATCAATCACATCAATCGTCAATGTTATGATGTCGCTATTGTTCACACAACCCCGTTTTTTGAGCTCCTGCCATCAATTAGAGGTGATATCTATACTATCGCTTACGAACATGGAGATCCTACTCCTGAATATTTTCCCCGTGATGAGATGGCTATTCGTCAGTCGATTAAGGATTACAAATTCGCTAGCGTTTACCCGGTGGCGAATCAGGTAATAGCGATAAGTAAATTTATTGTCGAAGATATTCATTGGTGTGACGCCTCAATAATTTATAATGGCGCTGACCATTTGGTGAAGGATTATCAGTTAAAAAATACAGAAATTGATGCAATAAATCTTGTTAAAGACCTTAACTTGGAAACCAAGAAAATAATAATACTATGTGTTGCGAGGCTAGGGGTCGGCGAGGCGAACTATAAAGGGCTAGACTCATTTATTGCACTAGCAAAGCAATTGGGGCACGAGAGATATGAGTACCTGGTTGTTGGGAGAGGAGAGGCGTCGGATAAGAAAAAACTAGAGGCTCAATCAATAAGAGTTATCTTGAATGCGAGCCGTCAAGAACTGATTAAGGCTTATCTGATATCGGATTTGCTGGTAAGCTTCTCAAAGTGGGAGGGCTTTAATTTACCTTTGGTCGAAGCTCAGAGTTTTGCTAAGCCGGGCTATGCGCTCGATCATTGCGCACATTCTGAAACTTCGGAAACCGTGTTTATCGATATGGAGGCTCTGGTGCATGATATTGAGGTTCAGGATAAGAAAAGTTTACGGCTAAAGGGATTAGAGGCTTATGCCTTTATTCAGAAATTCAGTTGGAAAATAAATACAGACGCGTTTAGTGAAAATCTTATCTGCAATTTTAGTAAATACGTGAATCGAGTACCTAGTACCTCGAGTTATGAAGAAGGAAAAGTGTCAATTTGTATTTTGACAAAAGATAAGTTTGAGTTAATCAGCGAATGCATATATTCAATTATTGAGCATTCCCAAGGCTACAATATTGAAGTGTTGATTGGTGATACGGGAAGCACTGATCGGAAGGTATTAGATTTTTACGATGAGTTAAGGGTCGATCCTAAAAATGATATAAAGGTGTATTTCTTAGGTGCTTATCACTTTTCAAAAAATAATAATAGCCTAGCTGCTTTTGCCGTCGGTGAGCATGTCTTGTTTCTTAATAACGATACAAAGGTGCTTCAGAGTGATTGGCTGATACTTATGCTAAAACCATTTGACCTAACTTGGGTAGGTATCGTGGGGCCCAAGTTATTATTTGAGAATCAAACAATACAACATGCGGGAGTTGAAATATTCACTAAGGAACCTTATCAGTACGTTGGATGGCACCCTTATAGTGCGTTCAGGAAAGATACCTTTGATGCCTGTAAACTAAAGGTAATGCCTGCTGTGACCGGAGCGTGCTTGCTGATGCCTCACGCTCTCTTTGATGAGGTAGGTGGCTTTAGCGAAGTTTACGCAGAGGAATGTCAAGATATAGACTTGTGTTTTAAGGTAGCTCTCAGGGGATTTAAATGCGTTTATACGCCGAAAGTGGAACTCGTACACTATGAAAATGGAACCAGAACACTATCTGAAAGTTCGGTCGACCGAGGTTATTTTTTAAGTCGATGGCGATCATATATAGACAATAATATTTTCAATAAGTCGCAGCAGAGCGAGTTACTCAGAATGAATATGCTCATCAAGCTTGATGGTAAAGTTATAGCGGATATTGACGGCAGGATCGCTGAGATTGCAGGTCTGTGTGAAGAATTAAACCTAACGTTTAAATACTCTTTCCACCAGGACGTTAAGCCTGAGTGGAAAGTTTTAGAAGCCGCCTATAAAGCTCGATTATTGAAGGACGATTACGAAGATAACACCCAGTATGACTATATATTTTAGCTCAGATTGCGTCGTGCGTTTCGAATCGTTCTTGTCGACCAGTATTTATGGTTGGGGTGGGTTTGGCAGCAAATAGGGGTATCATAATCGACTTGCCGGCGTTCTTATGCTCTCAGGCAGCAGTTAGGTCGTCTGATGCGTTGAACTTCACCATAGTTTTATAAGGCGGCACTCTTTCGCCACCTCGCTTCGATCAAAAGTGCGTCCAATGACGCTTAGCCAAGATTATTAATCGCGATTTAGTGAAAAAAGGGGAACCGTCAGCTAGCGGGTAAGCCCGCGGTGGTCATCGGTTTATCGGTAAGAGTTTTTCCACAAGGTTTCGCGGATTTAGTAGGGCTCAATCCCGATTTAAAAGCCCAAAAAGATGATAAAAAATTTTATTTAGAGTTGTTTCGTATTTTGATTTGGTCAGGCAGTTGTCGAATACATCGCAGCAGTAGCATCATCGGTAAGGTAGCTTGGAGTGGTGGATGTACAAGTCCTATTTTTAGTGTTTGTGATGCATTCCTTTCGTGACCAGCAATCAAAACGTGCTAGTGCTCAGGCCACCATCAATTACTAGGCTCTGTCCTGTGATGTAGCCCGCATGTGTGCTGCAGAATGCAGCACACATTGCGCCAAACTCATCAATATTGCCGAAGCGATCCGCGGGTATACGCCATTCGTCGATCCATTCTTGTACCATTTCGGTGTAAGTGATGCCACGTTCTTTGGCCAGTTCCCCGAAACGTTGTTCCGCAGTGGCGGTGTGGTGCATGCCCGGCAGTAGATTGTTAATGGTTACATTGTGTTTGGCAACGGACTTGGATATTGCGACGGTATAGTTGGACAGGGCCGCACGGGGTGGTCCGGACAGTGTTCGCAATTCGTTGGGGAACTTGGAGGCGCCGGTGGAGATATTAACGATACGCCCAAAACCGCGTTCACACATGCCATCGACAGTGGCGCGAATAAACTCTATGGGACTGATAAGGCCAATCGATAAATGTTCCTCCCACTGAGCGACAGTAACCTCTCGAAAATCTTTAGTGAAAGGCGCTGGCGAACAGGTACCCACTAGAATGTCCGGCGCGGGACAGACTGACAGAATTTTTTCTCGCCCCTCGACGGTGGCATGATTGGCGGCAATCGAAACTACTGTCGCGCCGGTGTCGCGCCGGATTTCCTCCGCGGTGGCTTCCAAACGTTCTTTGCCGCGCGCGGTAATGTAAAGTTCCACCCCTTCAGCGGCTAACGCTTTGGCACTGCCCTTTCCCAGTCCAGCGCTGCCACCATTTACCAAAGCCCTGCGACCCCTGATGCCTAAATCCATAACTTTACAATCCTCTGATTAAACTTTACCACTGATTGGTGTGTAGGCTTTTGTCGCCTGCTCTAGGGTGTAACGCACATTAGGATCGCTTCCCTTCAATGTAATCGTCAATCAACTCATGCAAGCGCGATACTCGTGTCTCCTGACCTCCCAGATACGAGCCTCGGTATCCGCGGGAACGCATGCTCAATTGCTGTCCAGGAAAGATTGACATGTCCTGGTCGATAGTCAGTCCCATAGTTTGCGTACCTGCCTCGAACTCTTCATGGTCCACCGCCGCGCCACGTTCCACCAAGCCAGCGGTCGTCCGCACGGGGCTGCTAACCCCTTCTGGGTCTGGTGCATACCACCAGTTATCAAACAGGCACTGCTCTGGATCAGTGGGGTGGGGCCTAGCGCGCAGAAAATGAAAGCCGTCCACCCACAGGGACACTGCAAAATTGGGAAACAGGGTGTAATGGTAGGCATCAGTCAGTTGACTATCGTTGAGATTCTCGAAGTAATCGTAGCCCTTGTCTGGCCCTAGTTTACGCCGTGCAGCCTGTAAGGCTTCCCGTGTCGCCTCACCACGTGAAGAAAAGTCAGCCGGGTCCAGTTCCCATTCCGTGAGGATGCTTGCTAGAGGTTCTCCGATGGCACCCTCCTTGTCTATCGCGGGGCCGGCATAACCTCCCAACATGATCATTCGTCCGTGGCCCTCATTGGCCATATCAAATCGCGTGGTCTTGTAGCGGGTGTCAACTCCGGAGTGAATACGCAGTTTTTCTACATCATCACCCTTGGGCCGATGTACCGTGTTGACGTGGTAAGACTCATTAAAATTATCCAGCACGACCTTCCAGTTCACCGGAACCATCGTTGTTTTGGCAACGTAGCGTTTCCACTTTTCTATGCCATAGGCTTCCCATTCATCCCACACCGGGCCTAGAAATTCCCGCAAGCTGACACAGTCGGGGTTCATATTGACCCAGACAAAACCAGCGAAAGTTTCACTGGGTATTTCCTCTAAAACCAATTTTCCACAGGGATTGCCATCAGGGAAATCATCCGCATCCTGCACAAAATCCAACGACCCGTCAGGGTTCCAAGCCCAACTGTGATAAGGGCAGATAAAACGGGCGATATGTCCCTTTTTTTCGGTGACCAGCCGTTGACCTCGGTGTTGGCAGACATTATAGAAAGCCTTAATCCCGCCATCCTTCTGCCGCACCATCAGAATGGACTCGCGGCCAACTTCTTCCTGTTGCCAGTCACCCGGGTTGGGCATTTCATCCTCACGCCCTAGCAACAGCCAGATACGGGTCCACATATACTCCCACTCTTGCTCTGCGAACTCTTTAGATGTGTAGCGGTGTCCGTCAAGCTTGTGCCCACGCAGTGACTGCGTGGGCCAATCAGCTAAGTCACGCGGACGATCAGACGCTTGCTCTTGCGGTGACATCTTTTTGACTCTCCTTATTGAACATATTAATAATTTACTGAGTTTTTTAGCAGTAACTAGCGGACGACACTGTGATACTAAACAGTAGCGGTCCCGCAAACCCTAAGCTCATGGCGGCTGATCAGCCAGCGCCCCTCAAAGCGACGCATATTGGTATGGTAAGTGCCCCAGAGAGTGAATCGACCCTCACCGCTGGTGAAGAAATGCAGCGCCTGGACGTCCGAGCGCGTGGTGGCACAGTCACCATCAATGGTGGCGAACTGTGGGCCAAGCAAATGCTGGCTGGAGGAGTATTTTTCCAGTGCGCTCCACACATAATCCACAAACGTATCGCGGTTACGGTAAATTCTTGTGCCGAAGTTAACCGCTTCGACATCGTCAGCAAAGCAAGCAACATATCGCGACCGATCTCGTTCATCGACACCGGCAGTATAGTTGAGCATAAGATCTTGCAGCTCGATACGATCGCAAATATATTGTTGGGACATAAATAAGGACCTTTTATTAGTAGATGAAGCCAGCACAAGTTTGCGTACAGTCTATTTGCCCTTAAATATCGGTTCGCGATCTTGTTCATAGGCCCTAATCGCCTCCGCATGATCCTCACTGGGCCGAGTAATCAACATATGCGATGACACCATGTCCAAGTGGGTATTGAGTTCCATAGCTAAACTTTGCTTAACGGCACGTTTCACAAGTTTCATCGCCAGCGGCGCGCGCCCTGCAATGTTATGTGCATAGTCCAAAGTCCGCTGCATGAATTCCTCATCATCAAAAACTTGGTTGACCATGCCAATGCGTAATGCTTCCTCTGCTGTAATCGGCTCCGCTGTCCAGAATAACTCTAAGGCCTTGGCTTCACCGACTATTCTAGGCAAAAAGTAAGTGCCACCGTTACCGGGCACCAAACCAAAGGCAGTGTAACTCACACGAAAATCTGCACTGCGCGCCGCGAAGCGTATATCGCATTGAAGACTGACATCCACACCGGCGCCAGAGGCTAGACCATTGACTGCTGCAATCACAGGCTTGTCAATCTCAGCAAGTTTTTTGGGGATGCAGTGCAGGCGATTCCAGAACTGTTCTTTAATCTCCACCGGCGTTGGCATCGTATGCGAGCCCAACTTGGTGGTGTCACCACCTCGACAAAAAGCATCTCCTGCCCCTGTGAGTACGATTACTGCAACATCACTATTACTTTGACACTGCTCCAGCGCATCCAACCATGGAGGTAACATAGCTTCGTTTATCGCGTTTAAAACCTCTGGTCGATTGAGCGTGATGACGGCAACCTTGTTTTCAATTTCCAGTGTAATAGGTGAGCTCATCGTTCTTCTCCTTCGCCTGCGTTGAGGTATTTATCGAGTACCTGATGGAAGTGCCTAATGCGCACCTCCTGATAATTGGCCAGTTCAATTTGTCCTGACTGAAGCGAATGTAAACCTTTATGGACCATAGGTAGGTTACTAAAATCCTGATCAAAAACAGCCGCCAGTCCCGCTTCGATGCCAGGAGTTTCTGCGAGGGTTTGGTCTGCCGGAACAAACTGGACACTGGCATCAGGAGGTCGTGCTTCAGATTCTGGGAAGCGCATCATCAACATGATTTCCATCGTGCACATTTCATGGCTATCGTTATAAGGCAGAAAGCGGTAGGTGACATTAGGACGATAGCCAGCCCAGGGTGCGAAATTTGGGAACACGGAGTAGAGGATCGCGTCCAGTACTTCACTATGGGTCGCAAACGGTGACAGATCCTGCTGGTACATCTCCGAGAAGCGCTGAATGTTCATTTCTCCAAGGTATTCACGTGCGGACATCCCCGCAGGTAATTCAGACAATTCACCCCCCGCTGCCATACCATAAACCGTCAGCCACTGGTGCACGGACTGCTCCTCGGTAGTGCCCGATGCGTGGGGGCTCACCACTCCCATCGGCGTGATTGTGCGACTGACAATGTTGCTGAAGCAGTCGTACTGTGAATTAGAATCCCCTGTATAAGGTAACAACTGCGGATGAGTCGCCACGGTGTGATACGACTCAATGAACGCTTCATGCGCTAGCTTCCAGTTGCAACGGATCACCTTCTTGATATGCAGGGACTTGTAGGTTTTCTCCGGCGCCCAACGCTGGAAGTGATCAACCACCACACCCAGGTATTCGCGTAATGGCGGGGCTTTGCCGTCGATGTTAACAAATACCCAGCCACCCCAAGTGTCTAGTCGTAAGGCGGGCAAATCAAAATTTTTTTCATCGAGGTGAGCGAAATCCCATTGGCAAGGTGCCCCCTCAAAATGACCCTCCAGATTCCATCGAAATCCGTGAAATGGACAGGTGATGTCGACACTGTTGCCAAGCCCAGAGTCGCCTCCAGATTTTAACTGACGGCCCCTATGGAGGCAGGCGTTGGGAAAAGCCTTAATCGCATTATCTTTAGTGCGCACTACCAGGACAGACGTTGCTCCAATGTCGTGTACAAAGAAAGCCCCTGGCTCGCTGATTTCAGTTTCACGGCACAGTGACTGCCATACACACGGCCACAGATTTTCCTTTTCACGCTCATGCTGTTCGCGCGTCAGATAACAATCTGTCGACAGTGGCTCAGAACCCAAGTAAGTATCGGTAGTGGCTCGCAGCGCAGGCGGCACAGGGCGGGTCTCCCAATTCAACAAATCCTGGTAGGAGGGGCCCTTATAACGCGCACTACCGTGCTTTATTTTATCCAAATTGACCTCGGTATCTTCGATCTGTGCAGTAATTATCAGCTTTCATTTGCTCTTTTCTCCCGTGGGAAACGCCCTATGAGGGTTGTTGTGCACTACCGTTTTTCGTCTTCAAGCTTAGGCACACCCCAAGGTTGGTTTAACCTATCCACTAGAAACCCGGGGAGATTGATGGCGAGTCTTGTGAGCAGGACCATTTGCCACGGGAAAGTAATGCGCGCTTTGTTCTGGGCCAGTCCGTTGGCGATAATGTCAGCGGCCTTATCGGCGCCAATCAGGAACGGCATGTTGGAGGTCTGACCGGCAGTCAAAGCACTGGATACGTAGCCCGGGCATATCACTGAAACGCCGATACCCATACCGCGAAAGGCGCCGCGCAGTGCTTGACCGTAGTGTTTAATGGCAGCCTTGGAAGATGAATATGCCGGCGATCTGGCCATGCCTGCGTATCCCATTACAGAACTCATGACGGCGACTTGAGCGTTTCGTAAAGGATAGGCTCGACGTGCCGACATTACTTCCAGCGCAGGGTGCACAGTATTAAATACGCCATTGACGTTAATATTGAAGGAGTCTGCAGCGGCGCGATGTAACTCACGAACCTCCGTTGCACCCAGAGCTACACCCGCGTTGGCAATGACAAGATTAAGGAGCTGTTTGTCATTACAGGCCGTGATCCAGCCCTTCATTCCGGATTCATCCGTGACATCACCGACCCAGGTCGATGCAAAGGCTCCAACAGAGCGGCACTGCTCAGCAACATCCTCGAGACGCCGCTGATCGCGACCAGTAATAAACAAGGTGATCCCGGGTGCGGCATAATGCAGCGCTAGTGCCCTGCCGATACCGCTGGATGCGCCGGTGATTAAAATTGATCTTGGGTTGGAATACCTGCGGCTAGAAAACATGATGCTGCTTCGCCTGTAGTTATACTAGATTGACTATATTAGTTGTATTTATCAAACGGCTTGGGCGCGCACATAGTCATTCCATTATAAGCCAGCAGGCTGGTATGTCGCGGCAGGCCTCCAGGTTCCGTGGAAACAAACAGGCACTCGATGTGACACTTTGGCTTTAGCTAGGGGGCCAACTTCAATGTTTAGCGCATTAAACACGCAAAGGTCGCTCGTATTGGTACCTTCGTTGTATACACAGCTAATTAAATAACCCTCACCTTCTGCTCCCCCTTCTTTCGCTACAAACATTGGTTCAGAAACATAGCCGTCTAAAAAAGCATAACTATCCACTTCCTGAGTTTGAACATTAAAGTGAACGAGCCGATTGTAAACGTAGTCACTATCGGGAATTTTTGCGGGAAGGGTTCGATCTGTAGAAGTAAACCACGTATGACTGTATTCGCGCATAGCATAGCGCGGATCGATTACCGGGAATTCGCTACTGACCGATTTATCAATGGTATAATGCGTAGCTATAGACACAGGTTTGTCGCCTTCCATAGTGATTTCCCAGCGATTCATGCGAGGATGAATATTAGCCGGCGTCGGCTTACCGTCAGCCATTGGAAATAATGGAGGAGACTTAAACTGGCAGGCATCGATGAAAATTTTACCTTCTTTTTCAAAGCCATTAGCAAAATGAAAAACGAAGCAGGGGTCCATTTCTATCCACTGGATATCTCCCGGCGTACCGTTTCTTGGCATAACACCAAGGTATGCACCTTTTTCTGGCTCCCACGCAAACGGGGGACCACCGACCATAGCCCGATCTAAGCTGCCGGCGATAGGTAAAACAGGAAACACCACATAATTTTCTGTGACCACAAAATCATGGACCATGGATGAATAAGGAACTTTGAAGGTATGGTACTCCGTTAAAAAGCCATCTTTATCAATTTTGTAATAACCCATATCGTCAGAAAAAGGCCCGCTAGCCATATAGCAAAAAGCGATCAACTCACCGGTAACTGGGTCAACTTTTGGGTGGGCGGTCATTACGGTGTTGAGTTTGCCGTAGTAGTTCCAAGCGCCATGAGATTCAAGGGTTTCTGGATCCATTTCAAAGGGGAGGTGCCCCTCTTCCAGTAACAACAAGCGGCCGCCATGATAAATAACAGACGTATTAGCAACACCCTCTTTGTCTGAGAAAACAAAATCTAATAATTTTGGATCGGTTTCTAGAGGATTCATGCCACTAAAAAAGGAGCCGCCTAGCTCTTTTTCAATTTTAAAACGGGCTGTTTTGGCCCAGCGATTTAAATGACTCACCTTGCCATTATCAAATTTAAACGCGTGAATCATGCCGTCGCCCGTGAAAAAATGGTATTCGTTCTCAGGTGGGAATTGCGCGTTAGGGCCATTCCGATAGAAGGTGCCATTTAAATCTCTCGGCATGTCACCCTCGATAATAAGATCCGGCGCCGTGCATTCAGCAGTTAACGGTTCGTAATAGCCCTGCAAAAAAGGATTGTTCGGCCATGCCTTCATCTTCATACCTCGCTTTATTATCGGGATTTCGCCATAGAGCAATAGAAATGATAGATTCCGCGTTAAAAGTACCTAACAAAATAGTATTTGTATAATGAATTACGTAGATATATATTATTTTATATATACATAGTAGATTTGGTTAGTCAGGCGCGTTCACTTCCGAATCCGGATCGCCAATCACGAGAATCAATGTGGTCCTAGCAAAGCTCGATTTTAACTTGCTCAAAGTGCTTGATGCTCTTTTGAAAGACCGCAGCGTCTCAAAGGCGGCAGATCGCTTAAGTCTTAGTCAACCCACTGTGAGCCACGCGCTGAAGCGCCTGCGCGAGCAACTCAATGACCCACTAATGGTTCGCAGCTCCCGCGGCATGGACCCCACACCCTATGCAGAAAGTTTGATCGACCCACTCAGTAAGATACTGACCATCATTGAACAGGATATTCTCAGGCAGGATCTTTTCGACCCAAAGACTAACAAAAGAGCTTTCACAGTGGGCGTCGATACCCATCTGGCCAATACATTTATACCGCCACTAGTACTATCAATTCTCAAGGAAGCTCCGGGCTGTAGCGTGCACAGCCTCTTACTTTCCGCCAACTTTCAGCATCGGCCTTTCCTCGAGGGCAATATTGACTTGGCGATTGGCACGGCCTCCAATAACCCTATAAGAATGTCTAGGGAGTTTCTCTTTCGTGATGAAATTTGCGGCATAGTTAGAAAGGGCCACCCAATGTATAAGAAGAAGATTTCACTGAAAGAACTCGCGAACAACTTCAACCATATCAGGCACTATGTCAAAGGAGAGACGACGACGGTTATTGACGATTTGCTTGCTGATCATCAGCTATTACGCCACTGCCCCGTTACGATTTCCGATTTACAGGGGCTCAACGAAATACTACTGCACAGCGATTTGATTCTGGTAGGCGCGGTAAAGCAGGTTTTGGCGACCATTGATCGATTCAACATCGAACTACCCTACGACATTATCAAACTACCGTCGGCAGTAACGGAACGCTGCTCTTCAAACGTCGATATGTTCTGGCGTCCGCAGCACACGACCGATCCGGCACAGCAATGGTTACGCGAGCACGTGCGGACGATTGGCTCAATGATCGCATCAATGAGCATCAAAGCTTAAGTGCAACCGGTCGGATTTTTCAGATAGGAATCCCGATGTCGCCAACCTGTTAATTAATTCATTCACAGCAGCGGCCGCAGACTTCGATATTTGTGTTGAGTTCTGTGAATATTCAGGCGGCTTGCCTTATCGTCGCGGGGCGACGGCATGGGTGTGTTTAATGGCGAGTGCAGATATAGTGCACTTTGTGAATGGAGTAGGGTAGTTGCCTGAAGCGATTGGATCCGAACTTTTTTGTTTCTAGTGTTTATGTACCCGAACTGATTGTGATACATGATATCTGGTCTAGGGCAGTTTCCGAAGTATCATCGTCGGCTAATCGCCGCTGCCTGCATTGTACCACCAGAGCTTCCCACATCGCATTGGACTACTTGTACTATGAATGGAACGAATCAAATTGAATTTTCTATGGAGTCGGCCAAAGGCGGAAAACTGGGGCTTGCGTTGTCCGGTGGTGGTTTCAGAGCCGCGCTTTTCCATGTGGGTGTCTTGGCTCAGTTGGCTGAACAGGACCTGCTGCGTTTTATATCAGTAATTTCAACGGTGTCGGGTGGCTCCATTATCGGGGCGTTTTATTATTTGAAAGTAAAGCAGTTGTTGGAGGGACATCGAACGGATCAACTTGAGCCGACGGCAGACGGATATCGACTATTGATGCGAGAGTTAGAGGGAGAATTTGTTAAGGCAATACAGCATAATTTACGCCTAATGACCTTTGCCGACGGCGGTAAAAACGCACGCATGTTGAGCGAAAATTATAGCTCGACAATGCGCATGGCAGACCTTTTCAACACCTTGTTTTTCAATCCAATTGTCGGTGCACAGACGATATGTCTGCATGACCTACCTATTAGGCCGATCTTCGATTCTGTTGAGGTAGATGCCGAGCACGCTGCGGGAGCGCATGCTTTTTCAGTTCCGAAGTTAGTGCTTAATGCCACTGCGTTAAATACAGGCCACCTGTTCCAGTTTACAGGGGAGTTTGTTGGAGAATCCCGGATTTCTTCGGTGACCAGTGGTTCCTCCGCCATGCCTATTTTGGAGAGACTGTCGTTTAAAGATAATAGTTTGACGCCGACACAGCGTCACAGCCTGGAGGCGATCACCCTTGGAGATGCAGTAGTCGCATCATGCTGTGTGCCGGGGTTGTTGGAGCCTTATACCCTCAACGGGCTGTATGCAGACGAAGCGGGCCAGGCGATAGCGGTGAGGCTTGTTGATGGCGGCGTCTTTGACAACCAGGGGTTGGTATCGCTGTATGAGGACGGTTGCAGCAGTTTTATTAGCAGCGACGCATCAGATAAGCTGAAATGGCAGGCGCAACCGGAAGAACAGATTCATACCGTAGCAATGCGAGCCAACGATATTATGATGGATCGCATACGTAACGAGCTGATGGACGAGTTACATACCCAAAAGGCTGATAGTTACATCGTTTTTACGTTGGGAGATCGAGCGCGTACTGATATCTTTCCTCATGATGCGCTGTGGATTGACGCCCTGAGCAAAATCCGCACAGATTTGGATGCGTTCACTGATACCGAAGCAAGTGCTCTGATGTACTACGGTTTTGCGTTAAGTGGAGACAAACTGGGGGCTGAAGCGTTAAATCGAGTGGCGGACTGGGGCTTTTCTTCGATGGATGCAATGGCAAAAGATACTAGAAGACGCGACAAAATTTTGCGGGCTTTGCAGATCGGTTCACGCCAGTTTATGAAAGTATTTTATATGGGGAAGGCACTTCCTTACGTCATTATTTTATTACCGATGCTCATTCCAATCGCGTTCATGGTTACGTTAATTTACTTCCTGCCCCCCATCCCTATTTCTGCCTGGTTGATCTTGGGTGGTTTCGTGATTACGGGCGTTGCCTTTAGTCAAAATGCACGTATTACAGAAAAAATGGATCGAGTGCCCATGTTTCGGCGTTGGCGCAAACGATTGGCGGTAGCCATGAAGCCACTTGGAATCACTGTGATTCTAGGCATCATCGGTGCCGGAATAAGCTTGGTCATACTGAAAGTGTTTAATCGGTTATTTCTGAGATATGGCAAACTCGAATAGACTTTCTTCGCAGTACTCCCAAAATTGCTATGATTGGTGAGCCTGAGAGCCTCCGATGATAGCGTGCCTATCATGTAGCATACTCCCCTCTATCCCTCCCAGTAGGCAACTGAGTTGAGCAGCCTGAAGTGCGCACTGTGCGCCGTTTGAGTTGGTCTGCCGCTCAAAGGACGTAATCGACAACATGGCGCTCTTTGGTTACTTCGCCGAGGAACTTTTTGATGGCAACATGATCAGGATGCTGCTGATATGAGTCTAATGCCGCCTGATTTTCAAACGTAGAATAAAGCACCGCATCACAGGATGCATCGACGTTGAGTATGTCAAAACCGACTTCTGCGGTTATTACCCCGGGCAGCACCCTCAAGGCTTCTAGCTGCCGTTTAACCCGATTCATGTTGTCCTGCTTCGTCTGCCCTGCCGCCCTGTCCTTAAATTGCCAAAAAACTATGTGCTTAACCATGAGATCTCCCTCAGATGTGGCGCTTAACGCGAGTAGATTGATCATATCACTAGATTGCGCCGAAAAATTTTAATAGCGTACTTACATATCCAGTAGTTTATTGATCGCCAAAAGTGGTCGTTCCTCGACTCGTTTAAGGTGGGAGTTTGCAGATAGTAGTGCCCTCATATTTATCTGCTGTTTGGTCACTATAGAATAGAGGTGGATAGGTAACTTAAGACTACAGCCAAAGTACCGTTAACCTCTGCATAAACGCTATTGAGGCATTCTTAATGACTGTTTCCTCTGAATAGAAATCAACAAAGGGCGAACCAAATGAATCATTTTGTCACTGAGTGAGCTCAAAAGGCGTGTTTAGAGGCTTCACCTCATCGGCAAACATCAGATTGAAAAAAAGAGTAAGGGGTAATGTCACATTCTTCATGTCTTGCTAAAGTAGAATACCCGGATCATTGGCAGCAGTGGTCTGCCAAGTTCGCTGCCGTGCTCGGCGGCGTTTACCGGTCTTAAAGACGGATTTTTCTTATGAATAAAGCAATTATTAGCGGCATCTTGGTTGCAATATTTGCGTCACAATCAGTGTTTCCACAGGTAGCACGCAGTGAGCGCGTTCAGTTTTCCGGCGGAGTCACTGAGGCATCGATTGACGGCAGCCTAATAGGGTATGAGTCTGTTAATTATGTGGTGAGTGGCGAAGGAGGGCAGTCCATGACGGTTGCCCTAGACTCCGACAACTTGGGGGCCTATTTCAACATCTTTGAGCCGGATAAAGCGGCGGGAGAAAATTATGCAATGTTTATCGGTGCGACCGAAGGCAACCAGTTCGAAGGATCACTACCCGTCAACGGAGACTACACAATTCAGGTCTACCTTATCCGAAGTGCCACACGTCGTGGTGAAGCTGCAAACTTTACGCTAGAGGTCAAAATAGGCAATATCCCCGACATTGCCCAAATTTCTCTCCTACAGAAAGAGCCCAATAAATGAAACCAGGGCCGCGATAGGCGCGATTCACCTCTATCGCAAAGGGGTGTGAGATATGCGTCTAACTAGGTAAATGGAAGCCACAAATTTTGTGCCCGTCCGGATCGAGGAAATAGCATAAGTACACATCGCCCATGTCGCTTTCTCGCGCTCCGGGTGGCTCTTCTATGCTGGTCCCACCATTTGCAATCGCGACATCGTGGAACTCCTGAATTTGTGCCGGTGAATCGCAGGTAAATCCAATCGTAGAACCATTGGCAACTGATGGCGCGCCCCCATCTATTGGCTGAGTGATGCAGAGTGTCGAGCCGGCGTGCATAAAGAACAGTCGCGTTTGCCCAGTTGCGTTGACATGAACGAGAGGTTCGCCAGCGCCAAGTACACCAAGCACCGCTGTATAGAATGCCCTCGATCTTTCAATCTCACTCGAACCAATCATTACGTGATTAATCATAGGTATATGCCTTTTTTAGTTTATCGAATAATAGGTTAGCGTGGAATTAAAATGAGAGCCATAGCCAGGTTGGGAATATTTTTCGGGACGGACGACATGCGCATCAAAAAACGTTGCATTTTCTCTTATTGTACCGTCAACACAGGCTTTGCAGGAAAAACCGAGATCAACGGGTCAACCCCTTCGCTCACGGTATGCCTCGATATGCTCCAGCAACCTGTCCCCGACCTGTTTTATTAATATCTTATATGTTCTTTCAATTTTTCGAGACTTTTCTCGCTCCATCCTGCCGGTTGAGTAACTTCAACCCAAGCATCAATATAACTGGATGGTGAGTATATATGCCCATACCCCATGGGAGTTGAGCCAGAAGAAATCATGTCAAAAGCGACCTGGAGACCGGTAACAATAGGATACCAACGTAGATAAGGCGAAACGTCTGGCCCACGTGGGCGCTTCATCCAGTCTGGACGCTTGTAAAACATGCTCGTTGAGAAAAAGGTGATGGGGTCGCTAGCGTATTGGATATAAACAATTCTGACGGGTCCCCATGGATTATAAGATTTTTTAAGGTTGTTCTTCTGAGCCGTGAACCTGATCATCGAACCGTCGCGGTAACGCGGTAGCCATTCGGGACTGCCATCGTTGCGGTTTTCGGTGACATCTTGCCAAATCCGGTTGGTGAAAGGTGGACCACTCCAGACCGCACCATCTATCAAGTCATAAAGTATAACGTGCAGATCCATCGATGCTTCGGAACCTGATGAGCCTAAACTCAAGCCAAATAAATATAGTTTCGGGCGGGTGTCCTTGGGAAGTTCTCTCCAATGGTCATAAACGGCATCGAACAATGCGCGCGCGGTATTTTGCGAGTATTGCGGTTCAGCAAATATGGACACGTAACTTGAGAGATAGGAATATTGGACGCCGACGATCGCAGTGTCACCATTATGCAGGTATTCGAGTGAATCGACTGCAGCGCGGTCAATCATCCCTGTTCCAGTCGGAATTGCGACTACGAGAACGGATCTCTCAAATGCGCCCGTACGCTTGAGTTCCTGCAATGCAATTTCGGCTCTGTCGCGTTCGGTTTTCCCTGCCCGAAGTCCGGCATAAACTCGAATTGGATGTTTCGCATCTACTCCCGAAAAACTTTGAATATCTTGGCGTGAGGGTCCTGAAACAATAAACCGTCGACCCTGCCGCCCGGCCTCATACCAAGATATCAAAGATGAGGGGCTACCGGTCATCAGAGGGTCATCGGGGGGTGTGATGCCATCTTCTACAATTTGATCGAGTTGATATTGCAATCTGTCTATTTTGTGCAATACCCAAGGACCCAATGTCCCATTCGCTACAACAAAAAGTAAATAAGAAAAAGAAAAAAATCCAATCAGCGCAGACATTTTTACAGGAATAAATTTTTTAAGTTGACGTGATAACAGCGTAATGGCTTGGCCAAGCAAGCGGAAGAACTCGATCGTCAGGAATCCGACTGGAAAGGCAACCAGTACAACGAATAACGAATAAGTATCATCGACTGTGTCCATCGACATAATATGGTGAATTGAGTTTTGCCACATCACAACGTGAGACAGAACGAATAGTAGCGAGATGAGCATTGCAGATGCTGAAATCAGTTTAATAACCCGAGAGCCTCTGGCCGGTAGTGCTGGAACTTCCATGAAATGCCATAGCCATTCTAAAAATACGCCAATGCCATATCCAACCGCGAGGACAACGCCGCTTAATGCGCCTTGAACGGCAAATGGGCGAGGTAGCAGTGAAGGGGTCAAAGACGCTGCGAACAATAGGCCTGCAACTAACAATCCACAGAAAGAGAACCGGCCAATATAACCAAGCAAGAACGCTGTCGGCCATGAAGAGTAACCGCTTTTTGGGGCATCAAATTTAATTTCGAAACTCTCCCGCATAGAAGTTTTTGTGTCGTCTCCAGTCTTAAAAGCGGAGATTCAAGGTGTCCATCAAAGTGCTGAATGATAGTTTTGCAATGTGAGTAGGTCTACTTCAACTGTGTGCATGATGAATTTGCAATTTCACCTTGCGACAAATACGGCAGCCATTAGGGAGCTACTTGGAAGCTAGGCCCTAAAAACCGATACTGTCGTTGTAAACTTGCCAATACCGTCGGATCAGGTCGAACCACAATTTCTTTTGTATCTTTTTTTGAGACGCAAACTAACTATAATCTGTATCATGCGTTGGTCAAGTATAGGGCAAATAAACGGCCTGTCGAGGGTAGATTTCCGCGCTGATGCGACCGACTGAACTAGAGAAATTGGCGAGACAGCCGTGTGTTGTTGCCAGCGGCGGAGTCTTTCGCTTTCGGGTATAGGCAGGACTAAAGTTTGGCGTCAGCCTGTTGTCGTGAAAAAGGGGCCGGTCACCTCGTAGGTGATGCCATCTGCGGGGTGACCGGTGGGGCCGAGCTGTGAGCTGAAATACAGGCGCGAGCCGTCAGGGCTGAACGCGGGCCCGGTAATCTCCGAAGTGTCCTGTCCCATTAGTTGCAGTAGTGGGAACACTTCACCCTCTGCGGTCAAGATGACTATCTGCATGTCGTCGCCGTCCTCTGCCACCAAGTAAGTACCGGCGAAATCTGCAGTAATGTTATCCACGCCTGCGAGGATAGGGTTGTCGCTGGTGTCTTTATCGTAGATGACTCGGATAGACTGGTCGGCTACGTTGTAGCTCCAGACTCGATTGTCGCCTTTGGTGGCGAAACTCACCAGATCTCCTACGCAGACAATGCCCTCTCCGCCGTTGAATGCTGTCCGAGCCGGCACCTGCAGGCGTGTATCTATCTCGATACCTGCGGGGTCATCAATTTGGTGCCAGCTTACCGCGCCCGGTTCGTTCTCTGTGGTCACCTGCGCTATTTCCAGTGTACCCGCAGAGAGGTCGGCGTAACCGTCTGCACGCCTCTGTGAAGGCGTAAAGCGATACAGACCACCGTCCGGCATATCTTCTGTGAGATAAAGGGTGTGGCTGCCCTCGTGGTATGCGGCTCCCTCGTGGTTGAAGATGCCCAAGGCGGATCGTTCAATAGCGGGCTTTCTGCCAGTGGGGTCACACTCGAACACACGGCCGAGATGGAACCACTCCTCACAAGACAGCCACGTACCGTAGGGCATCGCTCCCCCCGAGCAGTTTTGATTAGTATTTTCCAAAATGGGATAGGCATCAATAATCTCACCGTCTCGATTAAAGCGCAAAGAAGAAGCGCCGCCGTTTGCAATTTGCTCCGAATTGGAGACGTAGATCCAACCATCCCCATCCTCGAAACAGGCGCCGCCGTCGGGAGATCCATGCCACTTAAACTGGCTGCCAGCCAACACAGGCTGTGAGGAGCGAGCGACCACGCGACTGGCGAAGCCTGCAGGTAGCCGGCAACCGTTTGCATCTGCCTCTCTCAGGGGGCCAAGGTTGGTCAAGTTGGACGCTCTTATACCGTCAGGGGTATAGTTATCAGGGTCATTGCTACCAGAGTCACTGCAAGCTGTCAGTAGCGGGCTCGCTAATACTGCTGAAAGGTAGCGCATGTTGCGCGCAACAAACTCGCGGCGGCTTATACCTTCACCGTTTTCGAGTAAGTTTTCTGCTCTTAATTTGGGCATCGTTAAGACTCTGTCTGTTATCGTTATAGCCTGATACTACACCGAAATAGTAGGCATTTCACAAATAGTGCATGTGAAGTGGGCAGTCCGGGCTATCGTAGAGGGCTCCAGCCACCGACAGCAGCGGTGCCGTTGGCGTTGGGACACTGCCCGCGGTGGTCAACCACAGGAATAAACCCACGCATCTTGTACGCGCACCATAGGGGTCATGACAGGCTCACGATATACGCTATACTGTGAAAGACTGCGGAAGTCATGATTTTGCCTGTGTTAGTGGTAGCAACCTTGCTTGCGCCTTAGATGCTGTATCGATCTGATAGGCGAGAACGGCTTGAGCGGGCGTGCAGTCATAGGCGCGTGCAGACTTTTTTGACTAGTATGACTTAGGATTATTTTTGTACTAACCGCTTAGCGTCTCATCAGGTCTGCTAGAAGGGAATTGGAATGCCAAGAAAATTTATTGTATTTGCGCCATTAAAAACTCCCCGTTTGCGTCATTTAATGTTGATAGCGTTGTTCACGCTGGCCGGCACGGCCTGCAATAACGACTCTGATTCTACTAGTCGCGATATTCATACGAGTCGTTGTATAAACGATGTGTCGGCATCTGATCGGCACATATATCAGTGCGATGGTGTTGAGTTCAAGACATTGGTAACACAGGAGTGTATCGACAATGCCTGCGGGCTCATTTTCGATGTGCATGGTTGGCTTAGCAACGCCGATGAACAAGAAGGTAGATCTAATCTGGCCAGAGCCGCCGTTGATAGCGGCGGTTATATTGTCGTGCAACCAGGCGAACTCAGTCAGCCTCCCAGTTGGGACGGGTCGATCCATTACGCTATCGTTTTTGACTTCATGCAACAGGCCATGGACGCTTTCGCCGTGGATCTCGACAGAATCCATTTCACAGGTTTCTCGCAGGGCGGCTGGATGACTTGGAATTTCATCTGCGAGCATTCAGACATTATCGCCAGCGCCGCACCCATCTCGGCACCAGGCGGAGATTGCTTTATTGACCGGTCAGGGCCGGTTAGAAAAGTTCCCATTTTTTTGATTAGCGGGACAGAAGATATATTGATCCCCTACTACAGTGCCGAAGGGCAGTGGTCAATAACTGATACACTGGTGGGCGTGTTATATGACTACAAAATGGTGACACAGAACTTCTCCGCCTATGACTTTTCTGCAACAGGGGATATCGTAGTGGATGAATCAGGCCGAATAAATACCGCTGCCGAAGACGTGATTTTTGAAATCGTGGACGGCGGCCAAGACAGCAGCTTTTTATGGACACGCTATACCGATACCGATGGTACGGTGCTCGAGCATTTACGCCATACCAATAATCATGTTTACCCTGACAACCCGGACAGCCTGATTTTTCCAGAGGATCCATCGGTATGGTTTACTGTTGGAGAAGCCGTAATTCAGTTTTTTATTGCGAACCCTAGGAAGGTTCAGCGGCAATAGTTGGCTTTAAAATATTGGGCCTCAAATGCCGCCTTTGGACGGTGTACGGTTTCCACGCCCCGGGGCGCCCAACGTCGCTGCATCATGAAAAACTGAACACATTAGATCGTATCAAGACTGCGCCTGCCTCCTAGGGCATTTAGCTAAGTTATTTTGGTTTGCCGATAAAGAATTTAAAATCGCTGGGAAACAATCCTTTTTCTATCAAAATATTTTCATGATGAACGAGCAAATTTGCGATAGAGTTATGGTACTCATTTTTCGAATCAAAGTTTCCAGCCGTATTGTCGAAAATCAGGTTAGTTAAGGTTCCGCCCCAATTTTTTTCTTCAACGATATTAAAAAAGGCTTTTAGCACTACTTCTATCTCTGCAGATCTAACTGCTTCCGACTCGTCGATGCTAATCATCTCTTCAACGGTAAAAGTTTTTATTTCCATCTTCTCTTTGTTGGCATTTAGGTCTAGGCGTAGCTCTGCTGGTAGAAATTTAAATAGTTTATTTGCTTCGCGTAGCTGCTCTTTTGTCCACTGAAATCTCGTTGGCCCTACAAATTCATTCACCATAAGAATCCCATCTGGTGCTAGAGCCTGAGCACAATTTTCAAGAAGTTTTTCCAGCGCTTCTACATGGTGGAGGGAGTGAAAGAAGAATATAAAATCAAACTTTCTTTCCGGCAAAACAAAATTATTCAGATCCGCTGTAATATATTCAATATGCGGTGCCAGTTGAATTTCTTCTGCCCTTTTTTGAGCGGCTTCAGTGCATTTCTTACTAAGGTCAATACCCGTAACCGAATCGAATGAAAAACCTCGCTCCTTGAAAAGGCGTTCAATATAACCCTCCCCACAACCAATAGAGAGTGTATGACCCGCATTGCCCTGATCGAAATACCGATCCTTTAAATAATCAATCCAGTAGTAGTTCTGGTCACCAGTGATAAGGTAGTTGTGATTTTGAGCGACTTGAGCGACGCCACCCCAAGACTTGTTATTGAAATCCTTTTTACTTTCCGGAGAAGCAAGATTATCCCAGTGGGATTTGGATTTGATAAGGCTCTTGAGCATAAATATTGTCCGTAAGTAAAAATTTTAAAGTCGCGATTAATAGATTTATGTACAGCGGATAAATTGCTGAGGACTTGCCCACGTTTTTAATTATTCTACATTTAAACTCTGTTTAGGTTACTATTATATAGTCGTCATTCGCTAAATAGATAGGTCGAGTAAATATATTGTTGTGGGAGTACCGACAAAGCCTATGAAGACAACGCCTAGAGGCATTGCATATTCGACCAATGCGTGGCTGACGTCACTGGCTTTTTCCGATCATAATATGTGTTGCAGGGTTCAAGTCGCTATTCGGATCAACCAAGTGTCCCGCAGGGAAGCTGACCGCGATGACCGGATCGGCAGTTTTGAGACACAAAAAGTGGTTGTTGTCGCCGTCGCCTAACTCCGCAAGCGCGACCGGATAAGTTTTATCG